>NZ_VJOY01000002.1 GCF_007109405.1 Pseudomonas mangiferae | reverse complement strand
CGCCCCACCCGCCCCGAGGACCTGCCGGGCAAGCGCATCATGGTGCTGCAGGGCAGCACCCACGCCGAGCAGTTGGCCGAGCTGAAGCAGCGCATCCCCGAGCTGAACTACGAGGCGTCCTCGGCGGTGGAGGTGGTGGACCTGCTGCGCATGGTGGACGAGGGCCAGATCGACCTGACCCTGGTGGACTCCAACGAACTGGCGATGAACCAGGTCTACTTCCCCAACGTGCGGGTCGCCTTCGACCTGGGCGACGCCCGCAGCCTGGGCTGGGCGGTGGCCGCCGGCGAGGACCGCAGCCTGCTCCAGGCGATCGACCGGTTCCTCGACGGGGTGCGCGACAACGGCACCCTGCAGCGCCTCAAGGACCGCTACTATGGCCACGTGGACGTCCTCGGCTACGTGGGTGCCTACACCTTCGCCAAGCACCTGCAGAAGCGCCTGCCGCGTTACGAGGCGCATTTTCGCAACGCCTCCCAGGAACACGAGATCGACTGGCGGCTGCTGGCCGCCATCGGTTACCAGGAGTCCCTCTGGCAACCGGGCGCCACCTCCAAGACCGGGGTGCGCGGGCTGATGATGCTCACCCAGGGCACCGCCCAGGCCATGGGCGTGGCCAACCGCCTGGACCCCCGCCAGAGCATCCTCGGCGGCAGCAAGTACTTCGCCCTGATCAAGGAAGCGCTGTCCGAGGACCTCAAGGAGCCGGACCGCACCTGGTTCGCCCTGGCCGCGTACAACATCGGCATCGCCCACCTGGGCGACGCCCGTCGCCTGGCCCGCCAGGAAGGCCTGGACCCCAACAAGTGGCTGGACGTGAAGAGCATGCTGCCGCGCCTGGCCCAGAAGCAGTGGTACAGCAAGACCCGCTACGGCTACGCCCGCGGCGGCGAGACCGTGCACTTCGTGCAGAACATCCGCCGCTACTACGACATCCTCACCTGGGTGACCCAGCCGCAGATGGAAGGCAATGCCATCGCCGAGAGCGCCCTGCACCTGCCCACCGTCCTCAAGGAAAAGCCGGCGCAGAGCCTGCCCGACTGAGCCGCGCGCCACGCTGGAATCCGCCGGGGCGAAACCGCTACCATGCGCGGCTCGCGCGGGCCTCTCCGCCTCGCGCCGCCCGTGCAGAGGATTCGCCTTGTCGCCCCTTTACGTCTTCGCCACCCTGCTGTGCGTCACCGGCATCGCGGCCGGCCAGATCCTGTTCAAGCAGGCCGCCCTGAACATCCAGAACGCCGCCGACTGGCAGGCCTGGGTGTTCAACGGCGCGCTGATCGCCGCCCTGGCGCTGTACGGGGTCACCACCCTGTTCTGGATCTGGATCCTCCGCCACGTCCCGCTGTACCTGGCCTACCCGTTCATGGGCCTGGCATTCCTCATCGTGCCGGTGCTGGAGCACCTGGTGTTCGGCTCCGCCCTGCACCTGCGCACGTTCCTCGGCGGCGGGCTGATCCTGCTCGGCGTCGTGATCGCCGCTTCCACCTGATCGAGGTTCGCCATGAAGGTCGCCGTCGCCATTCCCTGCTACAAGGTCCGCTCGCACATCCTCCAGGTGCTGGCGGCGATGCCGCCGTCGGTGACCGCCATTTACGCGGTGGACGACTGCTGCCCCGACGCCAGCGGTGACTTCATCGAGGCCCACTGCCAGGACCCGCGGGTCAAGGTGTTGCGCAACCCGGTCAACCGCGGCGTGGGCGGCGCGGTGGCCACCGGCTACCGCCAGGCCCTGGCCGACGGCATGGACATCGTGGTCAAGGTGGACGGCGACGGCCAGATGGACCCGCGGCTGATCCCCTACTTCGTCCGGCCGATCCTCCAGGGCCGCGCCGACTACACCAAGGGCAACCGCTTCTACCGCCACGAGTCCCTGCGCAGCATGCCGCGGGTGCGGCTGATCGGAAACGCCATGCTGTCGTTCCTGACCAAGCTCAGTTGCGGCTACTGGAACGTCATGGACCCCACCAACGGCTACACGGCAATCCACACCCAGGTGCTGCGGGAGCTGCCCCTGGACAAGCTGGAAACCCGCTACTTCTTCGAGACCGACATGCTGTTCCGCCTGAACACCGTGCGGGCGGTGGTGAAGGACGTGCCGATGGACGCCCTGTACGCCGACGAGACCTCGGGGCTGGACGTGCGCAAGGTGCTGCCGGAGTTCGCCCGCAAGCACCTGTCGCGGCTGCTGCGCCGCTATGGCTACAACTACTGGCTGCGGGACTTCAACATCGGCTCGCTGTACAGCCTGCTGGGCGCCCTGTTCGTGCTGGGCGGCAGCCTGTTCGGCCTCGCCGAATGGCTGAACAGCGACCTCCAGGGGGTGCCGGCCACCAGCGGCACGGTGATGCTCGCCGGCCTGCCGATCCTGATCGGCACGCAGCTGCTGATCGCCTTCCTGCACTACGACATCAGCAGCACGCCCCAGGAACCGCTGCACCCCCAACTGACGCCCCACTCGACCCACCTCGAATGAACGCTCGCTTCCTCGCGACGCTGCGCAGCAGACCGGTCGCCCTGCTGCTCGGCCTGTGGCTGCCCCTGCTGGTGCAGCAGCTCCACTACCGGCTGTCGTCCTTCGCCCACCTGCTGGCCTTCGATACCCAGATCACCTACCTGCCCCTGGCGCGCCGGGTGCTGGATGACGCCGGCGGGCTGTTCGCCGACCCGGCGCACCTGGTGGTGGCCCCCGGTTCGTACCTCTACCTGGCACTGTTCGGCGCCGACAACGCCCTCGCCGTACAGGGCAACCTGGTCCTCAGCGGGCTGCTCCTGCTGCTGGCCTTCGATACCCTGCGGCGCGTCGCCGGCTTCGCCGCCGGGGCCGCGGTAGCCTGGCTGCTGGCCCTCGGCCCGCTGCTGCCGGAAGTGCTGGTACCGGCCCTGAGCGAGCCGTTGCAGCTGTTCTGCATCGGCGTCTGGCTGTGGTGCTCGGCCCTGCTGTTCGAGCGGCCACATCGCCGCTGGCCGGTGCTGCTGGGTGGCCTCGCCCTATTGCTGTCGATCCTCACCCGCGCCACCTACGTCTACTGGATCGTCGCGGCCCTGGGCGCCTGCCTGCTGCTGGCCTGGCGCGGAACGCCGCCGTTGCGCCAGGTAGCGACCCGCTGGCTGGTGCTGCACCTGATCGCCGGGACCGGCACCCTGGCCTACATCGGCTACAACAAGGTCACCTTCGATTTGCCCATGGTGGCCACCGGCAGCGGCGCGGCGCTGTATTTCGGCAGCAACCCGGCGGTGGCCGGCTACGAGCCGCCCTACTACAACCTGCTGCACGATCATTTCCTGATCCTCGACAAGACCTACCACCTGTCCCTGGAGGGCGATCGCCGGCTGAACCGGGCGGCGAAAGCGGCCCTGGCCGACCTGCCGGCACCGGTGCTGGCCGACCTGCTGCTGCAGAAGGCCGGCGCGACGCTGTTCTTCAGCCAGGCCACCCTGAGCCGCAAGCCGTTCAACGCGCGCACCTGGCACGTCCTGCTGATCACCCTGGCCGGCGTCGGCCTGTGGCGCTACCGCCGCGAGCCGGTCCTCTGGCTGCTGGGCTGTGTCGCTGCCTACCAGCTGGCGATCATGAGCCTGGTGATGCACAGCGCCCGCTACGCGGTCGGCGCCCTGGAGCTGCCGCTGACCCTGCTGGCGGGTTTCGGCATCGCCGGGCTGTGGCAGATGCTGCGGCAGTGGCGAGTCCTGGCGGGGGTCGCGGGGGTGTTGCTGCTGGGGGCGGTCGCGGGCGCCCTGCACCAGCGCTACAGCCGGCCGCTGATGCCGGACCTGAGCCACGTGCCGCACCAGCGGGTCGCGGTGGCCAACCCCGGCCAGTTGCAGCTGGAAGGCCTGGACGGCAACCCGTTCCTCGGCGACGGCGCCCGTACCCTGGCCCAGGACGCCAGCATCCGCTGGAATACCCTGGAATTCCCGCTCCTGGGCGGCTTCCCGGTGGTGCGCGTCGAGGCCAAGGACTTCGATCCCGACTGCGACTACATCCAGTTCGACTACCTGCGGCCGGACGGCCAGGTGCGCGGCAGCCGGCTGCGCCTGAACCACATGGCGCCGCCCCAGCTCATCAGTACCGGCACGCTGCAACTGGATGCCCTGATCCCCCAGGGCGGCGACCTGCGGCTGCGGTTCCGCTGCCCGGTGGGCACGCGGCTGAAGCTGGACAACCTGGAAATCCACTACATCACCCGCAGCCAGCGCTACCGGCAGCAGATCGACGGGCAACCGTGATCCGGAGGGGCTCGGCGCGGGGCCCATAGGCCCAGGTTGTCCTGAGCCTGGGTGGCGCTGATCCGCGAGAGGCTGGCCGATCATTCTCCGGCGGGGACCTGCCACTCCGCGTGGTGCGCCTGGGTAGCCGCAACCCGAGCGGCATCCGTTGAGCGGTATCGAAGAAGCGATCTTTTCGAGCCGCCGGCCTTCAGTCGGCAGCCTGGCGTCGGCGGCGGAAGAACTGCCGCAGCAGCTCGCCGCTTTCCTCCGCCCGGACGCCGCCCTCCACCAGCACCTGGTGGTTGAGAAAGTCCTGGGCGAAGAACTGGCCCTGGCTGACCGCCACCCCGGCCCGGGGCTCGGGGGCGGCGAACACCACCCGGGCCACCCGGGCATGCACGATCAGCCCCGCGCACATGCTGCAGGGCTCCAGGGTAACGTACAGGGTGGTGTCGGGCAGGCGGTAGTTGGCCAGGGCGGCGGCGGCGGCGCGCAGGGCGACCATTTCCGCGTGGGCGCTGGGGTCGTGGGTGGTGATGGGGCAATTGTAGCCACGGCCGATCACCGCGCCGTCGCGCACCAGCACCGCACCCACCGGCACTTCGCCCAGGGCCATGCCGGCCCGCGCCAGCGCCAGGGCCTCGTCCATGAAGCGCAGGTCCTGGCTACGGTCGACGATGCGCGGCGGGCGTGTCTGGCGCGGCCGGGTCATTTCACCTCGATGGCGGCCATCAGGCCGGTTTCCATGTGGTCGATCACGTGGCAGTGGAACATCCACACGCCGGGGTTATCCGCCACCAGGGCGATGCGCGCGGTCTCGTTGCGGCCCAGCAGGTAGGTGTCGGTGAAATACGGGACGATCCGCTTGCGATCCGAGCTGAGCACCTTGAAGGCCATGCCGTGGAGGTGGATCGGGTGCTGGTACTGGGCCATGTTGCGCAGCACGAAGACATAGTGGCCGTCGCGCTTGAGGGTGGCGATGGGCCGGTCGGCGCAGGTCTTGTCCTTGATGTCCCAGGCGATCCCGTTGATCTGCCAGAAGCTGTAGGCGCCGCCCCGGTCGACGTTGCTGGACAGTGCCGCGGTCCACTCGAAGTTGAAGCGCAGGGTCTCGGCTTTCTCCAGGTCCGGCTCGGGGACCGGGTTGGCCGGCAGCGCCGGCGGCCAGTCGCCGGGCGGCGCCTCGCTGGCAACGCTCTTCAGGGTGGCCAGGCGCAGCGGCCCGTTGCGCAGGGACAGCTCGGTGCCGCCGTCCGGCACCTTCACCCCCAGCTCGATGCGCATGCCCGGCCCCAGCCAGTACTCCTTGCCCAGGGGGCGCGGCGCCACCGGGTGGCCGTCCAGGGCGTAGATGCGCACCTCGGCGCCGGGCAGGTTGAGGCGGTAGGTGACGGTGTTGTCCAGGTTCAGCAGGCGCAGGCGCACCACCTGCCCGGCCGGCAGTTCCAGGGTCGGCACCGGTGTGCCGTTGATGGTGGTGAGGCGCCCGCGGGTGCCCTCGCGGGCCGCTTCCCGGGGCACGCTGAAGGCGGTGAAGCGGCCCTCCTCGTCTACATGCCAGGTCTTCAGGCTCAACACCCGCTCATGGAGGAAGCCGCTGGGCTCGCGCTCCTCGACGATCAACGGGCCGACGAGGCCACGGCCGAGCTGCTCGGAGCTGCTGGTGTGGGGGTGGTACCAGAAGCTGCCGGCATCCACGGTGCGGAAGCGGTAGTCGAAATACTCGCCGGGCAGCACCGGCAGTTGGGACACGTAGGGCACGCCGTCCATTTCCAGGGGCAGGCGGATGCCGTGCCAATGGATGGTGGTGGGCTGTTCCAGGTGGTTGATGAAGCGCACGCGCAGCCAGTCGCCCTGGCGGCAGCGCAGCTCGACCCCCGGCACCTGGCCGCCGTAGGCCCAGGCAGGACTCGGGTGGCCGGGCACCAGTTCGACGTCCAGCGGGGCGGCGATCAGTTCGTAGTCGTGGCTGGCGCCGTCCAGGGGCCGGCCGAGCCAGTAGCGCACGCCGCCGACGCCAAGGCCGACGACACCCAGCCCGGCGAGGCCGGCCAGGACTTGTCTGCGGGTAAAGGACATGGGTTCAGGTTCCTCGTGGGGAAAACGTCGCGGACCCATCAGGCAATGGAGGCCGGCGCACGGCGGTGCGCCCGGCCGGACGCCTCTCTGGCGGAGACGTTGCTCGCGGTGCCGACCCGACCACGGGGCGACCCGGAGGCGGGCATTCTGGCACAGAGCCCCGCCCCGGCGACACCGCATGGCTGCGGCAGGATGCCGCCGGCGCCGGGCTCATGCACCGCTCTGGCGCAGGTAGGCCCGGGTGGTCAGCAGGTACACCGGCAGCCCGGAAACCAGCACCAGCAGCGCCGCGAACGGGGCGGCGGCGGCGTATTCCAGGTTGGCGGTGTGGGTCCAGACGGCGGTGGCCAGGGTCTCCAGGCCCGTGGGGCCCAGCACCAGGGTGGCGGTCAGCTCCTTCATGGTGTCGAGGAACACCAGCACGAAGCCGGCGCCGATCCCCGGGAAGATGATCGGCAGGGTCACCCGCAGGAACGCCGAGAGCGGCGGATGACCCAGGGTCCGCGCGGCCTCCTCCAGGCTCGGCGACGCCTTCTCCAGGGCGACCCGGATCGGCCCCTGGGCCATGGGCATGAACAGCAACGCATAGGCCACCAGCAGCAGCGCGGTGGTCTGGTACAGCGCCGGCACGTAGCCCAGGGCGAAGAACACCAGGGACAGGGCGATCACCAGCCCCGGCAGCGCGTGCAGCAGGTACGGCAGGCGATCCGCCAGCCCGGCCAGGCGCCCGTGGTAGCGCACCACCACCAGGCACACCGGCAGCGCCAGCAGGCAGCTCAGCAGCGCCCCGCCGAAGCCCAGGGACAGGGACGACCAGAGCGCCTCCAGCAACGCCGCCAGGGGGAAGCTGGCGGAGCTGCCCTGGTAGATCCAGAAGCCCAGCATGGTCAGCGGCGTGCCGCAGCCCACCGCCACCAGAGCCACCAGCAGCAGCTGTACCGGCAGCGCCCAGCCGCCCAGGCGCACCGGCGCGGCGCGGCGCGCCACGCCCTGGCCGGTACGCGCATAGCCGCGCCCGCGCAGGCGGAATTCACCCCACAGCAGCAGCATGCACAGCGCCAGTAGCAGGGCCGAGAGCATGGCCGCGTTGGTGTTGCTGAAGGCCAGCTCGAACTGCTGGTAGATGGCGGTGGTGAAGGTCTGATAGCGCATGATCGACGGCGCGCCGAACTCCACCAGCATGTGCACCGCCACCAGCAGGCTGGTGGCCATCAGCACCGGCCGCAGCAGCGGCAGGGTCACCCGCCAGAACACCTGGCGGCGGCTGTAGCCGAGCATCCGCGCCGACTCTTCCAGGGCCGGGTCGAGGCTGCGCAGGGTGGCGGCCACCGGCAGGTAGATCAGCGGGTACTTCGACAGCACCATCACCAGCACCGTCCCGCCCAGGCCCTCGAACAGCGGGCTGATGGAAATCCAGGTGAAACCGCTGACGAACGCGGGGATGGCGAACGGCAGGCACAGCAGCACGTTCCAGCGCCGGCGGCCGCGCAGGTCGCTGCGCTCCACCAGCCAGGCCAGGGCCAGGCCGATCAGCGCGCAACCGACGGTCACCAGCACCATCAGCTTGAGGGTGTTGGCTAGCAGGCCGAAGACGAAGGGGCGCCAGAGCAATGCCCAGGCCTCGTGCCAACCGCTCTGGGAGGCCCGCACCACCACGTAGAACAGCGGCAACGCGGCCACCAGCAGCAACGCCAGCACCGGCAACTGCAGCCAGATGGGTGGCGCCCGCCGCCGACGCGACGCCCGCGCCGGGGCCATGACCGGCAGCGCCTGTTCCACCCCCTCGGCGTTCATCAGTTCAGCCCGACTTCGCGCTGCAGGTCCAGGGCGTCCTCGGCCAGGCCGATCTCGGCGGCGCTCAGGGCCGGCGGCTTCAACTGGTCATAGGGCTTGAGCAGCGGGTCGGCGGGCACCGCCTTGTTCACCGGGTATTCGGCGGACTGGCTGAGGATCGCCCGCTGGCCCTCCTCGCTGATCATGAAGGCGAGGAACTGCTGGGCCTCCTTGGGATGCTTGCTGGCCTTCACCACGGCCGCGCCGGACACGCTGGCCAGCCCGCCGGCGTCACCGTCGGCGAAGTAGTGCAGCTTGGAGTTGAGCTGACCCTTCTCTTTCTTCAGGGCCATCCAGTAGTAGCTGTTGATCAGCGCCGCGCCGATCTCGCCGTTCTCCACCGCCTTCATGGCGATGACATTGTTGGTGTAGGTGGCGCCGAAGGCCTTCAGGCCGGTCAGCCACTCCTCGGCGGCCTCGCGGCCGTTGAGGCGGATCACCGCCGCGGTCTGGCCGAGGAATTCGCCGCTGCTGGGCACGAAGGCGATCTTGCCCGCCCACTCCGGCCCGGCCACGTCCAACACGCTCTGGGGCAGCTCGGCCTCGCTCACCAGCTTGGGGTTGTAGGCCAGCACGCGGACCCGGGAGGTGATGCCGAGCCAGTTGCCCTGGGAATCGGAGAGGTTCGGGTCGACCTGGGACAGGGTGCCGGCGTCCACCTTCGCCAGCAGGCCCTCGCTGGCCAGCTTGATCAGGGGCGGCGCCTCCTCGGTGTAGATCACGTCGGCCGGAGAGCGCGCGCCTTCCTCGGCGATCTGGTTGGCCAACTGGCCACCGCCGCCCTTGCGGATCAGCACCTTGATGCCGGTCTTGGCCTGGAAGGCCTCGGCCACGGCGCGGCCGGTCGCTTCGTGCTGGCCGTTGTACAGGGTCAGGGTGACGGTCTCGGCGCGAACCCCCGAGGCCAGCAGACCCAGGCCCAGAAGACCGGCGCCACACAGGCGTGCCATCCCCGCTACAAGACGTGCCGTCATTCGCAATTCCTCTCGATCCAGGATGTAAGCGCAAAATTATACGGGCCTGGCCGGGGGAACTGCACATCATTCGCAAGAACCGGGCGCCCTGCGACGGTTCGTCGCGCCCGCCGACGGCCGCTGCCTGCCGGACGCACGCCGATGACGACAGGCGTCAGTCGCCGGCCAGCCGCGCCTCGACGCAGCGGGCCACCCGCTCGGCGAAGGGCTCGTCGGCGCGCTGGTTGGCCCAGGCGTCCAGCTGGCGGTAGCGCTGCAGGTAGTCCGCGTCCAGCCCCTGGCGGGCGAAGCCTTCCAGGGTGGCCATGACCCCGGCCCAGTCCTTCAGGCCCGGGGTCAGGCAGATCGCCTCGTAGGGGCGGTAGAAGCCGCGGGTCTCGCGCATGTAGTCCTGCACGTCGAAGCCGGCGTGGATCACCGGCTTGCCGCTGAGCAGGAAGTCGTAGAAGACGCTGGAGTAGTCGGTGATCAGGGCGTCGTAGTCGTTGATCCGCTGGTAGAAGTCGTCGCCGTCGTCGAAACGGATGTGGGCCGAGCCCTCGATCCGCTGGCGCAGGGCCTCGTTCAGCCGGTTGGACGGATGCAGGCGCAGGGTCAGCTCCAGGCCGAGGCGCGCGCAGCGGGCGTCCAGGCGCTCCACATCGAAGCCGGAGGCCTCGAACAAGGTGTTTATCGCCGCATCGCTGTCGGCCGAGCCGGCCGAGCCGCGGAAGGTGGGCATGTAGATGGCGCGCCGGATGGGCCGCGGCGCGGCCGAGACCTCGCGCTGCACCACGCTGTCGTTGCGCGGGTAGCCGGTGACCGCCACCGGCGTACCCCTGAAGGTCTCGGCGAAGATCGCCGCCACCGGCTGCGAGGGCGCCACCACCAGGTCCCAGCGGTTGCGCATCCAGGGGAACAGGCGCACTGCGATGCGCCGGGAGCGGCTGCTCTCGCTGGCCACGTGCTCGGGGTCGTCCCAGAGGATCTTCTTCAACGGCGTGCCGTGCCACAACTGGCAGGCGTAGGCGCGTCCCACCGCGGCGCCGAGGAACTCGCCTTCCGGGGTGTGGGTGAAGAAGATCGCCCCGGCCCGCAGCTGCAGGTAGAGCCCCTGCGGGCTCAAATAATGATGAGCCTCCAGCGAGGCCGCCCGCAGGCGGGCACAGAGCGGCCGGGAGCGGGTGATCCACACCGCTCGCAGCGGCGGGCGGTGGCATCGCAGGTACTCGTAGAGGTACTTGGGGTTGTCGCTGTAGGCCTGGCCGCGCCAGGCGCCGAACAGCCACAGGTCGCGCCGCCGCGGGACGCACGCGGCGAGCAGCCAGAGCGGCCATTGCAGCAGGCAGGCGACGAACTTGGCCAGGCGGTGGGTCATGGGGCCACGCCCTCCCGGGCACTTCGGCGCAGCCAGTACACCCCGGCGACCCGCATCGCCATCACCAGGGACTCGGTGGCCAGGGTCGCCAGCGCCACGCCGAGCGGCGTGGCCTCGCCCAGCACCAGCAGCAGCCCCAGCAGGCCCAGGTGCAGCGCGCCGCCCAGCATCACCGTGACGTTGGCCACCTGCACCCGGCCCAGGGCGGCATAGGCCGAGTAGCCGAACGCCACCCCCAGGTAGTTCACCAGCACGGTGACCAGGAACACCCGCAGCACCGGCGCCGCGGCCCGGTACTCCGCACCGAACAGCAGCCCCAGCACGGGCTCGGCGAGCACGCCCAGCAGCAGGCAGCCCAGGGCCAGGCACAGCCCGCCGAGACCCAGGGCACGGAAGAAGACCGTCCAGTGGCGTTGCCGGGCCATGTACGGGTACAGCGCCGTGGTCAGCGGCGCCGTGACGTTCTGCCCGGCCTTGTAGACCTGCTCGCACACCGCATAGGCGGCCACCCCGACGGTACCCTGGGTGCCGAGGAACAGGCTGTTGACCGAGGTGTACACCGCCACCGCCAGCCGCGAGAGGAAGAACCCGGCCCCGCCGCGCAGTTCCTCGAGCACACCGGCCCAGGTCGGCGCCCCGGCGCCGAAGCCCTGGGCGCCCATGAAGCCCAGCCCCAACAGCGCACCCGCGACCTGGGCCACGCCCCAGCAATAGACCACCGCCAAGGCATCCTCCGGGCCACGCACCAGGGCCAGCACCAGCCCGGCGTAGAGCAGCTTGCTGGCCACCAGGTAGACGGCCAGCTGGCGCATCCGCTCCAGCCCCTGGAACAGCCAGAGGGGCTGGAACGCCTGGCCGATCACCCCGAGGAAGGCGGCGACGAAGAACGGCCGGTAGGTACGCAGCGGCTCATGGAGCAGCAGCGCCAGGCCGAACAGCGCCAGCAGCGCCGCCAGCAGCATCCCCTTGGCGGCGAACACCGCGCCGATCTTGCGGTTGAGGTAGCCGCGGTCGTCCCGGTGCAGGGAAACGTCCAGGGTAGCGGACAGGGAAAACCCGTAGTCGGTGATCACGAAGGCCAGCTGGATCGCCGCCAGCACCACGGCCACCGTGCCGAACGCGGCCATGCCCAGCTGGCGAGTGAGGAACGGCAACAGCAGGAGCGGCACCAGGTAGTTGGCCACCTGGACGACGCCCAGGGCGGCCGCGTTGCGGGTGACCCGGTGGCCCAGCAGCGCGGCGAGCCGTCCGCCGCCCTCCGCCGGCCGCCTAGGCATCGCGCCCCGTCCGCACCGGCGACCGCCTCACAGGTGGCCGAGGGAATCGAGCACGAAGTCGGGCACGATCTCCGCGTCTTCCAGCTGGTCCCGGGTAGTGGCGCCGGACAGCACCAGCATGCCCAGGCAGCCCAGGGTCCGGGCCATGAGGATGTCGGTGTGCAGGCGATCCCCCACCAGCAGGGTCCGGGCCGGGTCCAGGCCATGCTGGCGGATCAGCGGCCGGACCATCTCGCCGCTCGGCTTGCCGAAGACCTTCTTCGGCCCCTTGCCGGTGGCCACCTTGATCATCGCCAGCAACGCGCCGATGTCGGGGATCGGCCCGTGCTCGGAGGGGCAGAAGGCGTCGCCGTGGGTGGCGAGGATATCGGTGCCGGCGTTGATGTGCCGGCAGGCGGCCACCAGCTTGGGGTAGTCCAGTTCCGTGTCGTAGCCCACCACCACGTACTCCGGCTCCCCATTGCCCACCTGGAAGCCGGCGGCCAGCAGCCGCGCCTGGAGGCTGCGGGTACCGAGCACGTGCACCTTCTCCACCCCCTCCGCCAGCAGGTAGTCCACCAGAGCATCGGTGGACAGCACGATCTGCTCCGGCGAGCAGGGAATACCCAGGGCCTGGAGGGCCGCGGCGTGGTCCGGCTTGTCCTTGGAGGAATTGTTGCTGAGGAAGTGGATGCGCTTGCCCAGGGCCTGCAGCCGCTCGATGGCGGCGGGCGCGCCGGGGATCACGTCGCGGCCTACGAACAGGGTGCCGTCCAGGTCCAGCAGCACGGTGTCCACCTGCTGCAGGCGCCGGTCCAGGCCGGAGAAGATCCGGTCGGACAGAGCCAGGTCCTGGTAGTTGTCCACTTCCACCCAGTCCAGCCCGGCGATGTCGCAGGGCGGGAAGCTCAGCCGGCCAGCACGGAACAGCCGCTGCATCGCCACCTCGGTCCAGTCCTTGAGGTTGCGCTCCTGGTGGATGATGCGGTCGATCTCCTCGAAGAACACCCGGGACGACGCGCTGGAGAACTTGTAGAAATCGATGGAGCTGGCGAAGCAGTCGGCCTCGGCGATGCCCTTGGAGATGTCGTCGATGAACCCGGCGTCGTTGACCGTGACCTTCATGGATTCCTCGTCGTAGGACGAGGTGTCCACCGCCACCGCGTCCTCCGCCTCGAACGCCACCAGCCGGGCGACGATGGCCGGGTCGATGCTCAGGTCGGCGTTGTTGAGGATGAACGGCCGGCCCGCCACCCGCTCGCGGCAGAGGTGCAGGGAATACATGTTGTTGGTGGTTTCGTAGTCGGGGTTCTCGACGATGGTGATGCCGATGCCCTTGATGTGCTTGCAGTAGTCGCGGATGGCGTGGCCTTCGTAGCCGACCACGATGATCAGCTGCTGCACCCCGGCCTTGCGGTAGGCCTCGATCTGGTACTGCAGGATCGGCTTCCCGGCGGTGGTCACCAGGCACTTCGGCTTGGCATTGGTCATGGGGCGCAGGCGCGAACCGACCCCTGCAGCAAGTATCACACCCAGCATATCCGTCCCTTCTACCGCCCGTTTCACTGCTGCCTGCGCCCGCTCGGCAGGCCGACCGCGCGCGAAAAGCCAAGCCCGTCCGACTGCCCCGGGGACGATGCGTTCCCGAACCCCCTGCCGATGGCCACCCCGAAAGGCGGCCCAGTCCGCTGCCCATGCGCCCTGGCGGGCGTCCTGGGGACAGGAAAATGCCGGGAGACTCAAGGGCTTACCCGTCTCCGGGTGGCGCGCTGGGCACGACTGTAGACGAAACGAAGCGGCGCGCAAGCGGCAATGCCGAAAACCGCGACCTGGCGCCGTGCCGGGCCCGGCCCAGGGCTCCGCTCGCCCTGGCGCCAGGCGATGCCCGGGCGCTTCCCGACCCCCAGGCGACGCGTCTGGGGCGGGCCTGGGCGAGGACGTGGTGGTCGCCGGCTACGGGGCGGGCCGATCCCGGGCAGGCGGGCAACCCGGTTCGATTTCATCGCCGAGATCGGATAGGGTCGGACCTGCTTTCACCCCTCCGGCCCACCGGGTGCCGCGCCCCTGTCCGCAGACAGGACAGGCCGGCCCCGGTCGCCGGTTCCCCTCCTCTCTCGCAGCAGCAGGTTCCCGATGAACATCAGCGAAACCGTCCTCGACGCCGAGGCCCTCTCCCCGCTCGACGCCATGGCCGCCCAGGTCCTGGACGCCATCGCCCCGCGCCTGCCCGGCGGCGTCGCTTCCCTGGACGCCATCGACCAGGCGGTGCATGAGTGGCAGCACAGCGGCACGCCGCCGACGGTGGAGTCCGTGGACCAGGACGACCTGGTCTATGCCTTCGGCATCACCTGGGGCAACGCGGTGGTCCGGACCCACGGCTGGCAATGGGTCGACCTGACCTTCCATGAATTCGACGACTGGGAAGGCCGCGCAGTGGTCTCCCCGGATCGCGCGTTGATGATCCTGCCGTTCGCCCACATCTACGAGTGCCTGGAAGGCAGCGACGAGGTGAAGATCAGCTTCTCCCTGGCGGTGATCGGCACCGATGTCATTCCTACCCTCGATCCCAACGGTTACGTCAACCTGGTGCACAACATCCAGCGAATCGTCCCCCGGGGCTGAGCGCCGGGGACGGGCATTCGCTTCCGCGAGTGCCCGCGAGCCCGTTCCCCCGAGGAATCACCAGCGGGCGGGAGACGCTGCGCGAGCCAAGGCCGAGCCCCTCGGCCCCACTCGCCTCCGGAACGGTCTGTCCGCTCATAGGCAAGACGTCGTCCGGTGAACGGCGAGCGTGCACACCGCAGGCCCGGCGACGAAACCCTCGCCGGAGCCCGCGGCCATCGACGCTTATCGGGCGGGCGGCGTGATGCCCGCGCCGAGCGCCGGGAAGACGTCGCTGAACAGCAGCTCGATCAGTTGCTGCCCGGTCGGCGTCGACCAGTCATCGGCGATCTCGGCCATGAGCGTGTTGGTGGCCGTGAGCACCACGCCGGCGTCCTGCATGCGCTGGCGGGCCAGTGCTTCGGAGAGGTCGCTGGGCGACCCCGACGCATCCATCACCGCCTGCACCGCGAAGCCCTCCCGCGCCGCGTCGATGGCGGGAAAGATCAGGCAGACGTCGGTGGTCACCCCGGCCATGATGAGATTCCGGCGCCCGGTGGCCACCACCGCCTCGCGAAACGGCGAATACGCCCAGGCATTGACCACCCCGGGTCGCTTGATCCGGGCGTCGTGCGCCTCGGGCAGGAGGGCGGCGATTTCCGGCAGGATCGGCCCTTGGTCGCGGTCCTCCTGGCTGGAGGTGATGACGACCGGCAGCCCGAGGCGCTGCGCCATCTTCGCCAGCGCGATGGACTGCCGGGCGGCCAGCTCGCGGTCGATGTTCTTGATGAGCTGCATCGTACCCACCTGATGGTCGATCAGCAGCAGCGCGGAGGTATCGGGCGTGAAACGTGTGGGGGTCATGGGGACGATCCTTGGGTGAAGGGACGAAGGACATGAACCGGGCCGAACGGTCGCGCGAAGCACGCCCGAGGGGCGGCCAACGCCTCCGTCCTTTCGGAAGCCAAGCGGCGATCCCGAGGCGCCATGTCACCGATGCCATCATCCCCTGCTTCACCAGCAGCCTGAATACGCTAATGTGGAGAACATTGATCCACTGGTAGAGCAATGAACGATGGAATTGCTGAACGACATGGCCCTGTTCGTCGAGGTGGTCAACGCCAAGGGATTTCGCCGCGCGGCAGAGGCGACCGGGATTCCCAACTCCACCCTGTCCCGGCGCATCAGCGCCCTGGAAAAGGCCATCGGCCTGCGCCTGCTGCACCGCACCACGCGCAAGATCGAGCTGACCGAGGCCGGGCAGCGCTATTTCGAACGCTGCCGGCGCATCGTCGACGAGGCGCGCCTGGCCCACGAGCACCTGGGGGACATGCTCGCCCAGCCCAGCGGCGTCCTGCGCGCCTCGCTGCCGGTGGATTTCGCCACCACCTACCTGGCCCCGCTGATCGCCGAATTCGCCCACCTGTACCCCGGCATCACCTTCGACCTCGACCTGACCTCGCGACGGGTCGACCTGGTCAGCGAGCCCTTCGACGTGGCGATCCGCATAGGCGAATCCGAGCCCTCGCACCTGATCGCCCGCCCCCTGACCACGTTCACGCCCCACCTCTATGCCTCGCCCC
Source organism: Pseudomonas mangiferae (assembly GCF_007109405.1). Taxonomy (GTDB): domain Bacteria; phylum Pseudomonadota; class Gammaproteobacteria; order Pseudomonadales; family Pseudomonadaceae; genus Pseudomonas_T; species Pseudomonas_T mangiferae. Next base: position 425,901 of record NZ_VJOY01000002.1, on the reverse strand, counting down.
GCTACCTCGACCAGGCGGGCGAGCCGGACACCCCGGAGGCCCTGCAGCAGCACCGCTGCCTGGGCATGCTGAAGGCCACCGCCTGGACCCTGCACGCAGGCACCCGAACGGTCACCGTCCCGGTGAGTGGCCGCTTCCTGCTCAACAGCATGGGCATGATCCGCCGGCTGGCGACCCTGGACATGGGCATCGTGCTGATGCCGGACGAACTGGTCGCGGACGAACTGGCCCAAGGCACCCTGCGCCGCCTCCTGCCCCACTGGCACGGCGCACCCCAACCCGTCTACGCCGTGACCGAAACCCGCCTGCTCCCCGCAAAAACTCAGCGCTTCATCGAATTCCTGCGGGAGCGGCTGGGGCGTGAGTGAGCGCGGATCGACGAGATAAACAGCGAATGGCACGCGGCAAAGGCGACCTCAAGCGATCCCCCATTCCTCATCGCTTAACACGTTCAAAATCATGGTCATCGACGAGTAAACATGACCCTCAGGCAGGTTGCTCACGATCATGTCACCCTCGAAACGATGGTGAGCAATTGAGGGAAACAACTCCTCTGGCACGGGATGCAATGCATTAGGGTTGTGGAACATATTCATACCTTCGGCCCAAGTTTCCTCGCAGTTCTTGTCGAACTCGTAAGAAAAGGTTTTAGGTAGTGAAGCGTTAGGATCGTGATCATGCATGGTGCCGCTGCGGATCAATCTGACGTTGCTATCTCCAAAGCCAGCCTGCTTGCCCATCCTGTTGAATTTGGAGATCGTTCCGCTCGCGGAGAACATGACGGCACTAATGTTTTCTGCACCGGGCTGGAAGAAAAAACCTGAAGGAATTTCCTTGTTACCCACGATGTGTTTATCAATTTTTTGAGGGGTGATGATCAGTTTCCCCGACTCATCGTAGTGATGGTCGTGGCGAACGCCGTAGAGATAATTCGTGAGCGAGGTAGATGTCCACAACATAGACTGGTTGTCATGGAAATCTGCGATAGCAATGACCAGAGGTTTGCCGGCGACGTGCTCCAGCTCCCAGTACTTCTTTTGAAGTTTCGAGAAAAGCGGGCTGCCGAACTTTATGGGCATTTCATTCCGAGTCTTCTCTAATATCTGCTCATGAGTCATTTCGGGGAATCTTTCGAAATCAACCTCCGCTAGCCCACCCTTGCGGCCTACGATGGTCGCCTCGATCGCTACGGTATGCCCGTATTTTTGCACGATGAAGTCAGGAGCGTGATGCGCTCGGTCGAAGAAGAGTCCCTCCTCAACCAAGTAGGCATTCAGATAGAGCTCCCACACCCTGGCGTCGAAGCCAGTAGTCTGAAACTGCTCGATAAAGTTTCCATCAATATCGACGCAGTGAGGCATCATCTCACGGATGATTCCCCTAGCAGCCACGTGCGACGGTTCCTTCGAGAGGATTCGGAAGTAGTGGTGGAGTTTTTCCTCGGCTTTAACCGGAGAGAAGATGTCCATAGCTTCACCTTCTTCATCGTCTTGCTCGAAAACCTTTTCCCACTCAGTGTCACTGCGGTGATCGTTTCAATCAGCCACGCATGCGCCGCCTGCGGCGTCTCCATAGATATTTTCTGATTGATGCCCCGATAACGGCCTATAGCATCTCTTCCCAGCAGAATTGCTGAGAAGTCTTTGTCATGGATATCAATGAGCACGACGCCTAGGACAGTTTCATCCTGGACGGCAAACCATCCAATTTCGCTGGTAAAGAACTCGGTCATCGGGCTCCGGGATTGGCCTATAAGCGCGGAGAAACGCTTCAAGTCCATTTCATGGATTACTACGTTCGTCATCTGTTCCTCCATGCGGGGGCGTGTTGCTGTATCTGACGACAATTGGTAACCCGTGGTGTCTAGGCTGCCTCCAATGATGGCACTATCCTCACGGTAGGAATGTGGGCCAAGTGCATGCCCAAAATACAGAGGTACCTGAGAGCAGGTCGAACAATGGGCTTGGGGGTACCGACAAGCGCAATTTGGCTCATTACGCTGCAAAGCATCCTCACTACTCAGAGAAGACCCATGTGTACCGGATCGACCCCATCCCCGCAGCAAACCTGCGAGAACATCCTGATCGACGATAAAACTTACAACGTCGAGCACAACATCCTGCCCAGCGAAAACGCCATCATTGATCGCCTGCTCGCTCGACGCCTCGAACTGAATGAAGCCTACGGTGAGCTGTACGACAAACTGCACCTGCATCCTCGGGCACTCCCGGCATTCATGAGCCTCTTGCTCAGTACTGCTGCATTCTGGGCCCCAGATAAAATCGCCAGGGCTCGCGCTCTACGGGACGAACTTGTTGACACCAACCAGCAGATTGCACAGAAAGCCGAGGAACTGGCCCAACTGCTGGAGCACCGCTCCAACCTGCACAATATATCGAGTTTCAGAAGTAACACTCACTACCATGTCTGTAACGTAATTGAGGATGCAGCGAAGGATCACTACCTCTTTAACGCTTATGTGAAGAAGCGCCTGAACACCGTTCGCAACCAGTTCGAATGGAAGTACTGGCCCACCTTGTAACAGTTCGTTCGAGCGGTGGCCAGCGATGCAAACGGCGCTGAAGTGGAGGCCACAGATCCGCTGACTCGAGCCGCAAGCGCAGCCACCCGCCACTCGTCTGCGGACTTCTTCAAGGCACTTTTCGCTGCCATCGAGGAGAACAGCGAGCAGAGCGGTGGCCCGCTACCCGAAGGCCTCAAGCTAAGCGATGCCACGCTGGCCTCGCTGGTGAACTGTGCGTTGGATCTGAGCCCTGATGAACTGAAAGACAGCGCGTACGTGAAGCGACTGCGCCAGCGTGAACGCGATAGCGACAAGTGATGTAGTGTCGGCAGGTTTTGGCGCAGCAAAAAAGGGGGCCGAAGCCCCCTGCAGTCAGAGCAGCCTCTGCTCTGCGAATGATGCTGTCGCCTCGACACCAACGATGATGTGATCCAGCGTGCGCATCCACCAGTGCCAGCGCGTCCTTGAGCCGCAGGGTCAGCACCCTGTCGGCCTAGTTCGGCTCAGGGTTCCCGCTCGGATAGTTGTGCGAGAAGGTCACTGCCGCCGCGTTGACTCGCAGTGCTTCCTTGACCACTTCGCGCGGATACACCGAAGCACCGTCGATGGTGCCCCGGAACAGTTCGACGTATTCGATCAGCGAGGCTGTGTGTCGAGGAACAGCGCCGCGAAAACTTCGTGCTCGAAGCCAGCCAGCTTGGTACACAGGTAGTCCCTGACCAGCGCTGGCGAGGTGAACAGCGCCCCGCGCGGGGTTCTTCTGATCGATGACCAAGCGTGCGGCTTCAAGAATCTGGTCGGCAGTCGCCGGCAGGTAGTGCCCCTCACGTACCAACAGCGCGTTGTCGAGGGTCAGAGAGAGTTGCGACATGATCGTGCTCCGGTTGCTCAGGCGGAATTGCCCGGAACCGGCACCAGCACGGCGCAGCTGTCAGGGGTCAACGACGGCTGCCAGGACGCCAGCGTGCACGCACGCGCAGCCCTTAACGCCGAGATACAGTGAAGGGAACAGCCAGACCGCCCCACTCCACCCATGCCACGGATCGGGGCAAGCGGAGCGCGCAGGCCCTCAAGGGCCGGAGACGTCAGGGATCAAAGCCGGATGGCCGTGATTCAGCACGAAGCACGGGGCGTAGCCCGCGAGCCCGACGGGCGAACGCCGGGAAGTCCAACGAGCTCAAGGTATCTCTAGCTAACACCATCCAGTTATGTCCGCTAGACCTTGTAGTGGCCTTTTGCTAATTTCACAGAAAACCGAGGCCTAACCCTGCTGGTGATCTCGGAAAAATGGATGTGATCAGCTGTGGGCGATCAGCTTCAACGAGGCAAACAGGAAGTGATAGAGACACCAATCGGTCAGTTCACAGGGACAACCTGGGAAGCAGCATGTCAACTAGCATTTAAATCAAAACACGGTGCAGATGGCTATCAGCAGATCCCGGCCTCTCCTGGAGACTACGGTATCGAAGGCTTTACCAAGCATACCGGCTACGCCTTCCAGTGCTATTGCCCTGAACGCTTATATGAGCAAGACGAGCTTTATGAAAAGCAACGAGACAAAATCAACACCGACCTAAAAAAACTCAAAGATTACGCGAAAGAACTTCAAGGTTTGTTGGGGGGGACCAGAATCATAAACTGGTGCTTCGTTACTCCCGAAATCAACCGACATAAACTGGTGTCTTACTCTAGAACAAAAGAAGCAGAAGTTAGAGACTGGAAACTCCCTCACATCCATGAAAACTTCAGCATCCTGCTTCACGATCATGAATTCTACCTGAAAGAATTCAACTCATTAAGAACTTCAGCAGGCATGCCCCCGTATGTCGGCTCTCCTATTCAACGACTACCAGAAGTCAACTCCAGGGGCGAAACCTTTGATATACATCTAGAGCGCAAATGCCGTCTGCGTCTTTTCGGAATGTCTGAGCAAAGGATTCAGGGGCTGATAACCATTACCCGAAAGTCTTTCCTCGATCACGACACCTACTTTCAATCTCTGTATGACCGCTCACCCCAAACCTACGTAAATATCGCACGCGTTGTGAACAGCTTTGAAAGCCAAGTTAACGAGTGGACTTATACGTCTGCGGAAACTCCAGAGGCGCTTACGGAGCTAGTTAAATCAAGGCTTATAGAATGTTTGGTTACAGACCGAAACGTCAACATTGATAGCTCGACAGCCAGAGAGGTAGCAACCAGAACCGTTGCTCGCTGGCTTGCCATTTGTGAACTGGACTTCATCGAGTAAAACATGGCTCAATTAAAATTCACTCGACGCCCCATCCCCGTTCTGTCTGAGCTTCGTCCAGTCTACAAGATAGCCCAGGCACTTCTAATACTTCACATTACAGGGCATGGCGGTAAAAGTAGCCTAGTTAAAATTCATTTAATGAACTGGGCTCTTAAACGACCTGAACGTGCTATGGCATTGAGAAGTGGAGCAGAGAGCGGTCAGCTTCACTTACCGATCTGGGGGTTTGACCCCGCTATGGCTATCGCATTAAACCTAGCATTTCAAGACGAGCTGATTACACATACAACCACCGGTGGTTTTGCTTTATCCAAAGCGGGCTTGGCCTATGTAAAGCTTATACTTGCAGATGACAGTATTCTCAGCGAAGAAAAATCTGCCCTGCACTCGATCGGTAAAAGGATTACAGAAAAGATGGTAACTTCTGTATCCAAGGAATGGGATTAGAAATGTATATCAAAGCTCTCAATATTGATGTTCAAACAAGCAGCGGCCCGTTCGGCTTCTATACAGAATTCAGCCGACACCTGAACATTATCAGAGGCCGTAACTCTGCAGGAAAAAGCACTATTGTTCATGCAATACTCTATGCCATTGGCATGGAAGAGCTACTGGGCGCACAAAATGAAAACGCCTTGACTTATGCATTGAAAGATCATGTTGAATATGAAGAAGCCAAACATCTCATAGTTTCTTCCGGGGTAACAATCGAAATAGAAAGCCATGGAAAAACCATTACAATCACTCGTGGCATCAAGGGCAGAGCAAGGAACAACAAACTAGTCGAAATCCAGGAGTGCGCTGGCCTAACAAAATCCGAGAGTGCTATTCCGTTTTTCAGGTTCATCCACGACAGCGGCAGTGCTCAAATCGAAGAGGGATTTTTTACCTACTTTGAAAAATTCCTCAATCTAAACTTACCTATGGTTCCTCAAACCAGCGGGAAGCCAGTAAAGCTTTATCTTCAATATATCTTCGCAGCCATGGCGATCGAGCAAAAGCGTGGCTGGACAGATTACATTGCCAATCTTCCATACTTCGGCATTAAGGATGCCAGAATTAAGATCGTCGATTATCTTGTAGGCACCGATGTCTTTGAAACAGCTGCCAGTCGAGATACCCTGGACAAAGAATCCAAGCGGATATATGAAGAATGGCAAATCCTTTATCGAACGCTAAACATTGAAGCCTTGAAGCTCGGACTTCACTTCGAAAATTTTCCGAAAGCGCCTATTGCTAACTTCAATCAAGAAGTCGTCACTTTCAGCATGACTCTACCTGATCGTGAGCCAGTAAATCTTATTGAGTACAAAAGAAGCCAAATTGCTGAGCATCAACGAATCGGCCAAGAGCAACAGAGTCGTACCCAAGCGTTACCTCAGGAGCTGACACAGTCTATTGAGAAGCTCACAGACGAGCTTGCCCGATATACCGTCGCATATGAAGCATGCCTAGGCAACTTAACCCTGCTCAGAGCAAGCCGAAATTCCAACACAATAAATACTAAACAGGCACATGACGAACTGAAAAAAAACCAAGCGGCGCAAAAGCTAATAAATTATGGCGCCTCATTAAGCCTTTCGACCGCAAATGACTCGTGCCCCGCTTGCCACCAGAAAATTGGTCACTCCCTTGTAGATTTGCATGAAAGCACCCCGCACATGGATATCGGGACGAACATCGAGTACCTGAGGGCTCAGCTGCGGATGCTAGAGAGAGATGGAGTAGGAATTGAACAACAGATCACAGAAACAGAAGCTCTCAGAGATCAAATTTCTAGGATGGTTGCAGTTACCAAATCGTCACTCAATGCACTTCGATCTGACTTAAACTCTAACTCTGCAGTTTCTCAAGCCGGGGTTCGGCGCCAACTACAGATTGAAATGCACCTTGAAGAGCTTGAGAAATTCTCGGAAAGCTCAAGTTCTATTCTCAACCAAATTACTCGACTATCTGAACAGCACGCAGCAAATGTAAAAAACCGATCTAGCTTGCCGACCAGCACCTACTCCGCTGCAGATAGCGCAAAATATGATCTTTTTGAGAAAATGTTCCGACTTAACATAGGAACTTTTGATTATCACAGCGCGGCAATTGCTGACATCGAATTCAACCGCGATAATTTGCTGCCCTATCTAGCAAAAATGGAGCTGCGCGAAATCAATGAGCGAAGTGATGATCAAGCTCCAACAAAGACCGAAGGCAGCAAGCCAAAAGGCAATATTGCACGCGAATCGAGTGCGAGTGACTTCGTCCGTCTGATCTGGAGTTACTTAATCTCTATCTACCAGACCTCGTCACACCCCACCGTCCAAGGCAACCATCCAGGCTTCCTGTTACTGGATGAGCCCGGACAGCACTCAATGGCCACGAAGAGCCAACAAGCCTTATTCCAACAGTTATCCGCTGAAGCAAATCTACAAAGTATCGTTGCCGCATCGTTTGATGACAGCGAAGCCACCTACTTGGAAGCCACATATAACGTAGACTTCAAACTTATCCAGCTCGCCGACAAATCAATTTCTCCTATCTAGCATGGATGATTGATATCTTTCAGATAAACGACACAAGCATTAAGAAGGATTTTCGACCTTTTCGCCATGCAGGATTGCGAACGCAAAGACCTGCTTCACAATGTCGCGAATGTGAACGGCAGTGGCAAGCGCGCCACGCCCCTTCACCTTGGCACAGAGCGCCCACAGATCGTCAGGGGGATTTCGGTCAGGAGCCGATTCTCGAAGACCGGCAAGATGTCGCGGTCAATGATGCTCTTGCGCATGGACCGCGTGCTGTCAGCCATACGTGTATCGGCCAGCCAGCTCTTCAGCATGTCACCGAACGACTTGGCGGCTGTCAGACGGCATTTGGCGCGCTGTTTCTCCAGGGAGGGGGATATGCCTTGGGTAACCATGCGCTTGGCCTCCAGCAGCTTTTCGTGAGCCATGGCCAGCGAAATACCTGCTGGGCCATACCGACCGATGGTCAGCGTTTCCCAGCGTCCATTGAGACGGTAATCATAGCGAAAGGTGACAGTACCGCCGGGCGATACCGTCACGTACATGCCATCGCGGTGGGAAGCCTTGTAGGGCTTGGTTTTGGGCTTGAGATTGCGCAGTGCGGTGTCGGTCAGCATCGCGGTTTTTCCTCCTGTTGATGACGGCTTTTACCGTCAATGGCCAGGAGACCTGCTGATGCCGGGAAAGCCGCGTAATAGAAGCTTTCCCAAGTAGAGATTTACCGTCAAAGACCGGTTTGGTCTCGATAGTAAACGGGAGAGTCTTAATCCGACCTCCGAGAGCTACCGTCACCGCGACCGCCAAACCATTTTCGCTGTTCGGCGATAGCCACCGATAGATGCCGAGACGTATTTCCTTCTAAATCAAAACGTTACAGCATCTTATCGATAGGTACCGATAGTCCCCGAAAGACGCTCCGTCATTCCCACTCGATTATAAACAAGCACATAAAATCCTTTATTGACAACGCTTTGCAATGACGACAAAGCTCAGTGCCACGGAAAATGCCATGTGCAGATCATGAGCTTGAACATGGCCTGCATTGGCGACGCTTACGCTCCTGGTCGGCGATCTCGCCCGGCTGCAGTGTCAGCTCGGCATCGCTCATGCCTTCCAGCACGTCACGCAGGCGCACCGTGCAGGCAATGGGCGGCGGCTCGAACTCGTAGCCGCTGGCGATCATTTCAGCGGCGACTTCCTCGGTGATGAAAAACGGCTCGCTTGTGTTGTCCCGCTTCATGCGTTGTGCCTCCGATAGTTGCTGATCTGATTCGTCACTGCGCTTGCGCGGTCACTGATAGTCATCTGCCAGCCCACTGCTGAACAGCCCTTCAGCATCGTCGGCGGCGGCAATCGCATCCTGTACGTCCTGGCGTTTCAAGTCGAGCACCCGCAGCTTGTCGCTGCCACTCACCTGGGCAATGGACTCGATCCGGCGATAGGCATCGGCATGGTTGGCAGCGTACAGGGCCAAGCCTTGCAGCTTGACCAGCGCGTCGCTCAAATGCAGCCCGTGCGGATCAACCAGATCGACGACAAGGGAGCCATCCCCCTGCGTGGCAAAGAACAGAAAGTCCGGGCGAACAATCCCGTACTGCCCGGCTTTCTCATAGGCGATACCTAGCGAAGCCTGCCCTGGCTGCTGCGGGTTGCGATACCAGAACGAGAACCCCGGCTTTGCCGATTCCGTCTCGACCACCGTCCGCTCCCAGTCATTCAGTTCAGCGGGGTACTTGCCGGCCTCGTTGCACAGCAAGTGACCATCCCAGACTGGGAGCACTCTCACCTTGCCGTTTTCGTTCGCCTTGGTCGCCTCATAGCGGGCCTCGGGCTTGAGCAAGCCCACGTCCTGCGGCTCCGTGCTCATTTCGATGATCTGCCTGTAGGACTCCCGTCGATCATCGCTGAGCGCCTTGATCTGCGCCCCATACTTGACCAGCCAGTCCTTCGTCAGCTTATCGGCCTCGGCATCAAAATAAGCCTGTGCTTCCATCACTAGACCCAAACCGGCAACGGTTACGCGGGCCTCCATGATGGCCTCAAGAAAGCCCTCTGGGTCTTCGTCGCGGTCGGCTTCCTGGCTGGCCAGATGGTCAACATAGGAATGGGCAATCGGCGGGCTGAAGATGCGCGCCGCACGGCGGTAGGCATCGTCGATGACTGCCACATCGGCGTCTTCCCAGAATTTCTCCAGACTCCGACCCTGGCCCAGCAGGTCTGCTTTCACGGTCCTGCCATCTACCACCAGCACCGACTGCCGCTTGGCCTTGACCTTGGCCTCGTTGTCAGCCTGAAACGCATCTAAAACCGTGTGCATCTCGGCGTGTGCTCGTCGGCCTGCGCCTGACAGAATATCGTCGGATACCAATTCGTGCGCCAATGCGGTTAACCTGACTGCCGGCCTAGCACCCCGTTGTGGCCGCGTTTGTGACGACAGCGCCTCGAATGCCTCCCACACCGCAGGTGCGGCCGCAGGGTTCGGCCGCACCTCGATGTAGTCGATCAACACCCGCCCCGGTGTGGCTGCCTCGTTGCCCGTCGTCAACGCGTCAACTACCTCCTCCACGGCCTTGCGGTTGAATTTCGGCAGCAAGCACTCCACCGCATTCAGGCGGTCGTTGCCGGGTATACGGCGGGCCAGCGGCGAGCGCACCAGACGGCCCAGCAACTGTGTGATGTGCGTTTTATCGCTGGCCGCACGGAACGACACCATGACCTCGGCACGCGGGCAATCCCAGCCGGTGCTAATGGCATCCTTGGCGATCAACACCCGCACCCAGGTCGATTCCTGAACCCGCTGCGGCTCAATGTAGGGCACGTCACGGTTACCGAAGCGCTGCGTGGTGTGATCCCCGAAAACGTGCGCCACGCAGGCAGAGGGCAGCTCCGGATACTGTTTGAAAATGGTATCCAGCGCCCGCCCGATTTCATCAGGGTCAGGCGTGTTGGGCACCTGCAAGACCATCAACGGCACAACAACATGGGCTTCCTGTTGCTGATTGGAATAGGCGCTCCAGGCAAGGCTGGATTCCTTCAATTTATCGGTCGCACGCCGCACCAGCACTGTGTCGAAATTGCCTGCATCGTCTGGAATATCCAGCAGGATGGTGTCCTTGATCAGGCCGGATTCCTGCACCTTGGAGGCATCCACCTCCACATTCGGCAGCTTGATGTGCTTGCCTGCCGACTCAATCGCCTTGTTGAACCGCTCCACAGTCGCCGAAATACCCCAAACCGCCGGGATACCGGGCACGCTGCCCACGCCATTGATCAGCCGCTGGACGATGGTGCTCTTGGCGTTCTGACTGGCTGCTGTTTGAGCGCCCATGCCCCGGTGCGCCTCATCCAGCACCAGATAGAGCGTCAAATCCGGGTCTTCAATGGTGTTCTGGATGGTGTCCCAAATCGTGTAGGCCCGAAGGTCTGGCCGCATGTCCGGAAAGGTACCGTCCCACTTGGCGGCCATCTCTTCAGGGTCATGGCCGCGCACCAGCAAGCTGTTCTTGCTGAGCTTCTGGGTGTTGAGAAAGTAGATTTTCCCCGCCTGGAACTTCGGCCTGTTGAAGGTGTTTTCCACCACCACCAGGTCGGTGTAATTGATGCGGTCACTGGCCTCGATAAAGCGAAAACGGGTCTGTTCATTCAACGAAGGATCGTCGCTGAACCAAATCACCACTGCGCCGGGGTCAGCATCAAAATTGAACTCATCGTCACCATGAAACAGCGCCTCGAACGTGGCAGCAGCCATCACGGTCTTGCCCGCGCCGGTGACCGCCGTCAGTGAAAACGCCGTCCTGTCGGCTTCGCTCTGCCACAGGCGGCGGGCCTTGCCCAGGTTGCTCAAGGATTCGCGGACGGCGTCGCGCTGGTAGTCTTTTAGCGTGAACTTCATCCGTTACTCTCCGTTGGTGAAACTGAAATTAGTTAAATACGATTCGTACAGGCGCACCGGCTCAACGCCATCAGGCAGTCGCTTGGCAATGGACTGAAAGCGCCGGTCGTCATCGGTGACGATATAGGCAATGCGGATTCCATCGACCTTGTCCAGCGCCTTGATAAAAGGTGTGGCCGCATCGACCTGGTTGAGCAAGCCATAGGCGTCAGCCACCGCCCAGCCATCGCCGGGCAGCTTGTCTATGCGGCTGCCTCGCGCCCCGGCTCGCAGCCACAGCAACGGCGCAATCCGGTTGAACGCGAGGTTGTAATTGACCGATACCGGCGTCTCATAGGTCAGCGTGAAGAACTCGGCGTTTTCCTCGAAGCCATCGGACATCGGAAATTCATCGGTGAATTTGTAATCGCCCTTAATCGGCTCGCCGTCGGGCGTATTACCCGTGATGGCAGCCGCAACGCGGGGTTTGGTGATGTAGTCACAGATGCCCCATTTGTCCCATTCAAGATCACCTGGGCGCAAACCTTGCTCACGAAGCGCCTTTTGTTCCTCTGCGGCCACTTCGTTATTAGTGACGCTGATGCATTGGCGACTGCCACCATCCTGTTTGTTGAGCCGCATCACAGCGTGGACTGTCGTGCCTGAGCCAGAAAAGAAATCAAGAATTACTGCATCAGGCTTGTTGGCTACAAAAAACCGCAGCCCATCTTCAACCGCATAAAGAGACTTTGGAAAATCGAAAGCACGCCCTGGGATCAGCGCTTTTATTACAGATTTACCGTGTTCCTGTGCACTGTGCGCTTCATGATCCCATTGCGTAGCAGGCATAGTTGCCCTACCTGTTTCAAATTCAACGATTGCGGCACCGCTAGCTTCTCTTCCTGTAACTTTCAAGTTCCCACTCGCAATATCTTTCACTTGACCACTAGTTAAATAGTAGAGCGTCGGTTCCTTATTCGCTCGCCCATCGACAGCCTTAACATAGCCATCCTTCAGTAGGGCCATCACTGTCTTTGGCGTCAATCCCCAGTTCATCTCTGTCCCATTCGGGCGAACAGGCCATATGGTGAAGCATCCTTGGCGATCAGGAACAGAGTTACGATCTACATCTGGTGGAATTGGCTCACCAATCGCTTCGATCTGCGCAGTCGCTCTATTTACATAAATCGGGAAAAATTGTGAGGTCCCACCTTTTTTTGTCCCGCGTCGCGATTCTATATCCGTTCTTCTCAAACTAGCCCATCTCACAGCCGCACCAGTATCGGACCTACTTGGACTCAATCGAGCGGCACCGAACATGACGAAATAAATGAACTCATTAGTCCGCCTAAATTCATTTGCCCGGACAATTCCTTTTCGATTGATAATCGAAGAAATCATCTGAATTTTTCCTTCTGGAAACACTTGTTCCAGCAGTAATCCGAGGCGCAGGTACTCCTTTTCATCAATAGTGACAATCAACACCGAGTCGTTAGGATTTAGCAACTCCTTGGCCACTAGCAGACGACGCTCCATCATTGCCAACCACTTGCTGTGTCGATAAAGGTCATCGTCTCCAACGTAATCGTTGTTGTACTTCCAGTCCTTCGCCCCACTGTTGTACGGCGGGTCGATGTAGATAGCATCCACGCCGCCCCGGTGCGTATAGGTCAACGCCTTGAGGACGTGGTAGTTTTCACCATTGATAACGGTGTGGCAGGGCTTATCACCACCACGCTGCACCTTGCCGGTACTGACCAGGCCCGGATAGATGTTGTCGCGGAACTCGGCCACCAGCACCAGATCATCCAGCGCCACGGTCTGCGTTTCGATCTCTGCCGCACCCAGCAACTCCAGGTCAGCCGTTTTCTTCGCCTTGTGGATGGCCTTCACCTGCCACAGCCGATGATCGCCCTTTCGGGTTTCGCCGCGCTCCGGCAGCACGCGCACCTTGTCGCCCTTGCGCAATGGGCGCAGCGGCAGCTCCACCGCTTCGGGGCTATGCCGCTCGAAGTTCAAACCAAAAGGGAGGCGCGAAGAGAGCATCTTGAACTCTCGATCCAACTCAGCCCCCAGGGCCGAATCCTTGGCTTTGGCCTTGGCAATCAAATCAGTCAGTCTAGACACGGAAATTTTTTCTCTCTTTTGTTTCTTCGCTATTGATGACGTGGCTGCACGACACCGCAATGCTTGTAAATCGTGGTTCGAGATACGCCATAGCGGCGGGCCACGTCCGCCACCTGAATATCGGGGTCACGCAGCAGGGCTTTGATCTCTCTCACCTGTTGTTCGTCCAGCTTCGGCTTACGACCACCGGCGCGACCTCGGGCACGCGCTGCGGCCAAACCAGCTTGCGTCCGCTCACGGATCAAGCCACGCTCAAATTCGGCCAACGCTGCGAACACATGGAAGATCAACTTACCCGCCGCGCTGCCGGTTTCGATCTTTTCCGTCAAACTTTCAAAGCCGACGCCACGCTGCTCAAGATCGGTCACGACCTGCACCAGGTCGGGCAGGCTGCGCCCGAGCCGATCCAACCGCCACACCACCAGAGTGTCCCCTGCCCGCAGCGCCTTGCGGCACTGTTCAAGCTCCGGCCGCGCTGTATTCTTGCCACTGACCGCTTCTTCGTAGATCACGCCGCACCCGGCCTGCTGGAGCGCGTCGCGCTGCAGGTCAAGGTGCTGATCATCGGTCGATACGCGGGCGTATCCTATGCGTTGATTCATGGACGCATCCAGGACATTGAAAACTTGACGCCGATATTAACACCAGACGGCGGCTTTCACGACGGTAAAGCGCGCCACTTTGATCTGTCCAGAAAACCACCGTTTGATGGACAGAATGCCTCTGTCATTAACCGATTAGCCGAAACGCTGGTGCCGCCGGTTAACCAGGATTTCGAAGATGAGCCATAGAACGACAAGGGCGGCCGGTAGCCGCCCTTGCTGCTCAACTGCGCGAACTACACGCCAAGCGTTCGCCGTACCGTATCTACAACCTCACGGAAGTCCGCTGCTGTAGCTTGCCCCGTCTCGGCCTGATAGAACACAACGATAAAAGCATTGGCGACTGCTTCGGCCAGAGGCCCAAGCTCACGTGCCTCCTCTTGGTCGATCCAGTCCATAGCCGCAAGCTGAACAGCGGCATGGTGAATTGCCTGAGTTACGTTGGTAGGATTCGAAGTTGCCACGATTCACCTCTTCTTCAGGTGGATTAATGGAAGTGTCGGCCGGCCCCACGCCGACCGATGCGCCTTTCAGTGTTCCGTCGAGCCCTTAACGAAAGCAGCGACTTCTTCATCTGCATCAGCCGCCTGATTGCCGACCTGCTCACTACCTAAGCTGTCGCCCTCGAAAGCCAGAGTCTCTGCTGGCGTGCTAGCCCGGATTGCAGTTGCCGCTTGGCCGCCAATTGTTTTATCCATGCGTTCCTGAAACCCATCCGCAAGCTGTAAGGCCTTACCTTTGAGTACAGTCCCTGCGCCTTTTACCAGTTCGCCAGCGGTGCCTGCTGCAAGCGCTGTAGCTCGCGCAAAACCGCCCTGGCTACTAGCTGGAGCGCCCATTCGCCCCATCCCCTCACTGCCATTAGCTTCCCCGGCTTCGTTGCGGGATCTATCGCCAATGTTGCCGGTGTTATCGCCGCCCTTCGGCTTACTAGAAATGCTGCCAGTCGAGGAGCTTCCTGCACCCAATAGCGAATCCATCAAGCCTGCCGCTCGCGCGAATGCTGATGATCCTGAGCCAGATGCACCTTGGCTGCCGGAAGTATCTGCACCGCACATACGCGCCATGGCGCCTAGCCCAGCGCCGGCTTCGCCCGCCATGCTGCCTTGGGCCTTTATAAATGCGGCTTTGAGTGCCGAAGCGCCGCCCCCAAGGTTGGTTGCGCTCCCCATCACCGCGGCACCGGCCATGCTCGCAGCCCCCGCTGCTACGCTAGCCGCTCCCATCGTGGCACCTAGAGCCGCGCCCGCGCCGAAGCTGCCGATACCACCCGCGTTCCCGATGCCTGCACCGGAAATGACGCCTGCAACCAGAGGTGGTACACGACTAGTTAACAGGAGCAACGCAACGCAGAAAACCAGCATCACGCCCAGCTCTTCAAAGTTAAGCGTGCCGGTGTTCATCCTGGCGTAGAAGCTCGAGAGCAGGTCGTTCCCAATGCCGACCAAGAGCACCATCGTCATAATCTGCACGGCCACTCCAAGGACCGTTTTGAAGTAGTTGATCGCTATGTCGGATGTCCAGCGCGAACCGCCGAACCCTAGAAAGAAAATCCCGGCGTACATCAGCAGCCAACTAGAGACGAACAGCAAAAGCATATTTACCGCGACAACCGTAAGCAGGACTAAGATGCCTACGCTCAATAGCACACCAATGACGCTATCCACGGGGGACAAGCTCGACGAGTTATTGAATGCCTGCCTCAAGATCAGAAACCCGACGTCCACGATGCCTGATGGTGTCACCGATGACAGACCGGACGCATGCTCGCCCAGCCTGGCCAGTGACTTGACGATCGAGTTTGCGTACTCAGGTCCGTGGCGCAGCAACCATAGGAAGAAACCTAGAAATAGGCTGAAGCGGATGAATTCGGCAAAGAACTCACCGATGTCAGCTTTGCGTAGTGCCATGAAGCCGAAAGTAATGACCAGCGAGATCGTGGCCAGCGTCCAAAACAAGAACGTCGCGGCGTTCATGATTACTGTCTGCCAGGCTGAGGCCCTTGTGGAGAACTCCGTTATTACTTGATCAAGCATCCCTTGATTGGTGAGTTGCGCCGACGCGGCTGTGGAATACAGCGCGAAAGTGACGCCAATCAGCGCAGTCTTATGCAGTGCTTTCATGGTTTCGCCTCCTGCTCTTTCAAGCTTGCCGGGTCAGCCAGCTCCAACCAATTCAATGGCTTCTCGGTCGGCGCAATACCGCCGGCTTCCGGCGACCGGCGTGAGCACAACCCGGCAAACGTTTCACGTGTAGGCTTGTCGTCGATATTCTTGATCACCTCGATTTGGCAATTGGTGTCATTGACTTCAGGCATAGGCAAGACAGGCGGCTTGCTATCGCAACCGACCAGCGTCGTCGCCGCAAAGCCGGCGAGCAGCATCATTTTGTTCATGGTGCTAGGCCTCCGTTAGCGGGTCAGTTCAAGCCAGTTTTTTGGGCTAGCCGTGCGCTCAATCCTGGACTCTCTAGCAACCATACCGGCCGCCTCCTGCCGGGCCTCCTTGTCAGCATCTGCCTGCATTTTGGTAGCAACAGCGTTCTGCTGCGCGATCAACAGGCCACGAATCTGCAAAAGTTGATTTGCCTGCTGACTGGCAAGCTGATTGGCGTAGCCGATGGCTTGCATTTGGCCTTGAGCACCTTGCGCAGCCACCTGAAGACGCTGCAAAGTTGCCGCATCAGAGGTCAGCTTGTTTTGCTGCTGGTCGAGCCCCTTGAACAGGGCATCGTTGGCCTTCTTCCGAGATCCGCTTGCTAGCCGCTGCCCGTTGTTCATAGCCTCCCACTCAGCGGCTGAGCAACCGGTGGCGGAAAAGCACGGCGAACCCCTGTAATAGTTCACGTCTTGGAATTTGCTAATGTAACCGTCTAGGCTGCCGAGCTGATTCTTGTAGTAGTTCAGCGTATTGGTCGCGTTCATCAACCCGTTGATGGTCGATTGGGCCTGGTCCCAAATGTACGCACTCGGGGCCATCGTGTTCTGAAGCTGATTCTGATATTGCTGGAGTTGGATGCTGTATTGCTCAATTTGCTTGAGCGTTTGCGCCACCGACTCAAAGGCGGTCATGACATTCTGAGATAGGTTGGTGCCGTCTATGACAGGAATGCCGGCATGAGCCGAGGTATTGAAAATGCCGCTGACCAAGATGGCAGCGAGCGCGGGTTTAGCCGCTAAAATGCGGATGTGCTTCATGGTCGATAACCTCACTGAAATGGCTTTCAGGGTCATCGAGTAGCTGCGCCACGTAGCTAATCGGTAATTGACCAGAGCGACACCGAAGCCCGGCCTTTTTGTGTTATTTCACGGCGTCTGGAACAAGTAAGGTGTCTATACCTCCCAAGGGTTGATGGCCATCAAGCCGGCAGCCTGAAAAGGGCTAGTGTCTCGAGTAGCAACGACAAATCCATTGGCACGGGCGATTGCTGCGATGCACGCATCGGCAGTCTCGATACCGCTACCCGCCTTACGAGCGGTTACCAGCACCTCTGCATAGGCGTGCGTGCATGCCAGATCAAACGCGAGAACACGCCCTACAAACATGGGTAGCACCTGCCTTTCGAGGCTTTCTTGCAGTATCGTCCGCCGCTTGCCTGTCGGCATAAGTGCCACACCGGCGCGCAGCTCAGCGACAGTCATCGCTGACAGGAAAAGCGTCTCCAGCGGTTGTGCGTTAATCCATTCAATGACACTGGCCTGAGGTGAGTGCCGCAGGGGCTCCGAAATAACGTTTGTATCGAGCAGAATCATTCAAAGCTCGCTGCCCGTGCAGGAGTCTTGTCGCGCACGCTCTCAAAGGTGCCTAACTCCTCATCCGTCAGCTTGGCTTTACGACCAACCTCGGCCAGCAGCGAACCCAGCTTGACCCGGCCCTGCGGTTTCACTGCGGACTCCAGAATTTCACGCATCTCCGCTTCGATACTACGTCCGTGTTGAGCGGCCCGGACGCGGATGGCGCGATGCACCTCATCGGGTACATTTCGAACGGTAACGGATGGCATCTTTCAAAACCTGTTTTTGCTGTAGGCTCTTGCACTATAGCAAGATGCAAGCGATTTCCCAACTACCGGTGGGCTGGTAGCCTTCTGTTCCGTATTACCCATCTGACTTCTGCGCTCTCTGCAACGCCTCTCGGCCGTACTGCCCTGGCTTCGAGGCCTGGAGTGAAGCTAGCAAGCCGGCGTAATGTATTGAGAAATGCTATCGCCTCGGTAGCCGAACCGTTCTATGGGTGTGCAGCGCGGGTTTGAGGTCTAGATCACGAGGTGCGCATGAAGAAAAGCAGGACCACAGAGTTTGGCTATGCCGAAAATCAAGCCTCGCCAGTACATGCTGACGACATCAAGCAAAACGTGCGGGCTTTGACAGAGCTTGAAGTCGCAGAGCTTCGCAAGAACATGGCGGACTCATCAGCGTGGATGAAGGCTGAGCTGCTGCGAAGGCATAGGATGAAGGTTTAAAGCCGAAGCCCACTCCGCTACGGCGCCGGCTCTATTGGGGAAAGATTCCGGCTGTAGTGTTCCGAACTTTTGAAAAGCGTTTAGGAATACATATGACGGGGCGTAGAAAATCACGATACCGGCGCTGCAATGCAAGCAAATGGGTGACCATCAGTGGCCGAACTCCCCGGCGGCACCGGCACCTTGCACCTATCCTCACGCTCAATGAGAAGTCACTGACTGCGCCAGATGTGCCTTACGCAGCCAAATCGTAAAGCCTGCACCGGTAACAGCAACCATTCGAAAGAGGGAGAGATTCCGGCTGAGGTTCGGATCGTGCCGCCCCACCTCTACTGCGAAGCCAGCCCTCTGGTTTGTAGCGTTCTTCTGTACCGAAAGATCACGCATGGGTCGCAAGCGTCGGTGCAGGAGTCGCGCATTTACGAGGTTAGCCAACCCTCAGTCTGAGCTGAAAACTGCCTTACGACTGCCTGTATTCCGGATTGGTTTGAGCACTATGATCCCTTGCTCCACCTCAATACTCAATGAGTCGCCAATCCGAAGATTCATGGCTTCCAGAATCTCAGGCGGCAGATCGACGATCATGTCTCCGCTGCCATCGCCAGGGTCTTCGCATTTCACAGCCGTGCGTGATGACTCACCCATTAGATGCTACTCCTATGCAGGTTTAGGCTCGCCCAATTCTATGCTCAATGTGCCCTACCAACAGCGATAGGCGACCCTCCGCAAGATGCGGAGGGCATCCTTCGGCAAATGCTTACGACTGCGCACCGCTCCAAGCATGCAGCGCTGCACATACTGATCAGTGACCCGATTTGATGACTTCGGCCTTTGCTTTTGGAGTGGGTTTCTCGTCTCTGTCGGCGGTAGCTGGCCCCTCGGAGAGCAAGACTCCCGTTTGAGTGCGTAGCGCGAATTAGGAAAGTGAGGTAGGCCCGCCGGCTTGCCGGTGGGCCTACCTCACCTGTCTTGCCCGCAGCTTCGCCGCGTTTTTGCACGATCAAAGATCAACTGACATCGGCTAAGCATCAATCGGCATATCAATTGAGAGCCGTCAGAGCAACATCATAGGACCAACTGCAACTGCAATTGCACCGCAATTGCAAAGGACGCTCAGCATCGTCAAGAGGAGTGACGTTTCGATGTAGCCGAAGAATTACGTCCGCCTCAGCACACCGCTGCCAGTTCGCGCACTCACGCTGCGACCAAAAAACAGGTTGAACGCCAAGAGGAGAAACCTGGCTGAGCACAGGAACAGGGATCAGGAGAAGGGGCAAAAACGCAGTCAAACGGCGGACAGCGGTGGAGAGCTGGAAACAGGCCTGGTTCTGGCAGCAACAGCGGAGGGTATCTGTCAGCGTAACCGCGGCATTCGTTAATCGAGGCCGCCCTGATGGAAAATTTAGCAGCTAAAATGCTCAGCCTGCGCCTACAGCTGAAGGCTACCAACAGCCGGCGACGCCCCTGGAATCGATAATCTCCGGATATGCCGTTTAGCGAAGCCGGAAGATGTGTTGCCCCGCCGCCTCTCCATGGCGTCCAACCATCGACCACAGGCCGATTAAGCGAAACATCAGGTCTTACTCACTAAGGTGTAAGTGTCCGCCTAAAGCGGACGGTTACACCGCTTGGATATGATGAATATCCTAAGTATTCTGCCAAAACCGCTACAAGCCGGGCCGCTGTGGCACACGCTCGGGCCGTTGTGACACGCCATCGGGCCGGAGCAGCACGCTATCGGGCCGCTGTGGCACGCTTTACTCTATCCGATGCGTCTAATTCGATGCCAATTTCGGCCAACCCGGCAGCATCCTCCCGCAACCGCCGCCTGTAGTTGCGGAGCATCATGCTGTGGACCCCCCTACCGCCTACGGCGCGAATCAGCGTGTCTAAGTGCCAGCCTCCGGACGGGTTTTGCTTGTGAGTCAAAACGTGCCGCGCAAGCGCTTGGCTTATCCCGTGCTGCAATCGAGCAATAGGGGCAGGCGGGTAATACAGAGACAAATCTCTTTCCAACAGCATTACCAAAGCAACACCCAGACGGACACGCCACAAATGGCGCACACCACTAGTCAGTGGATCGCGGCGAGTCATAGGTGACGGAATTACATGGTCGATCAGGCCGCCGATGATACTTTCGCCGCTGAGCTCCAGTTCCGGCGTTACAATTTCCACAGTGGCTGCGCGCAGGTCGATCAGTAACTTTTTGATACGGTCGTGGCTGTATTGGTGATTAGATAAAATTCGACGCAGCTTTGCCGGATCAATCAGCAACTCGATGCCTCCGTCTGAAATTTCGCGCCGGCGCTCTGCTATATACAGGATGGACTCCACAATATCGGCATGCCGCTGTCCCAGCCTGCCAGTTACGCGGCATCGACCAAAGCTGGTGTCCATCCAATCCCCCACACGCTCTCGTGGCCGCTGACTTGGCTGATAGATCATTACTCGAGCCTGCAATGCCGTGCTGGTGGGAGCGACCTGGTTACCAATCGTCATTACCGCCCCTCGTCACGGACTTCAGCTTGGAGGGCAACTTGGGCTTGTGCCGTTCCAGCACCGCAGCTTTGAGAACGCCACCCTCGTGCCTTCTGAACCAACATTCCTGAAAAGGCGCACCGTAGTTGGCTTTGCAGACGCCAAAGCGGACAAAGTAACCACGCTGACTATCGGCTACACCCCACTCATTGGCCTCGCCCTGCGTCATACCAGCCAGGTACGACTGCCAGCGGATGTTATCGACAATCACGGACGATCCCCGGCTGGCCTGCTGTTGGTCACCGGCACCGCTCACTGCTGCCCCTTTGTTGGCATGATGCAGGAAGACGATTGAACAACCCGTCTCAGTAGCTATAGCCTCCATTCGACCAATGACCTGCGCCATAGGCCCGCTGGCGTTCTCCTCTTCAACGTGAAAGCGGCGCAGTGTGTCCAAAACCATCAAACGCCTCCCCTCAGAGGCCCGCCGAAGGCCATCAAACCAATCAGCGGCCATGATGTTGGGGCATCTGCCCACCAACGGCTCTATCAGCAGTCCATCGGCCACCGATTCCCGCTCATTAGCGGTTAGATGCGCGCCTAGTGCATGCAGACGATGATGAATAGCCGTAGGTGGGTCTTCCGCTGGCAGATACACGACTGTACCGCCACGCAGCTCTCCCACTTCCAACAGGTCTGGCCCACCAGCAATCTGCGCAGCCAATTGCAGGATCAACATGGACTTCCCGGCACCACCAGGTGAAACAAGCGCCCCCACAGTGCCGGCAACCATATTAGGCAAAACATAATCTATCGGGGGCGGCGGCTCGGTGAATGCCGCCATCAGGTCAAGGGCCATATCAGCGCCTCTCCTCGCCAGGACGGTCGGCTTGGATACTCGATGCTTTGCGCGCTTCGATCCAAGCTTCAACCTCAGATAAATCCCACGCGACACTCCTGCAAGTGAGCGCAATGCGGCGCGGGAACTCCCCCCGCAGCTCCAGGTTATAGATCGTTCGCGTGGAGAGAGGAATGATCTCCAGTAGTCGTTTACGGTTGATCAACATCTTGCTTTGCACTGTTTGCATGGCTTGGCCTCCAGTTGCCGATACATGCCTCATGTTGCCAAGCAATGCATATTGATTTAGCCCATTAATTGTCCATAATGGTTGACATGAAAAATACACCAAGCGTCGCGGTCTGGGAAAATTGTTCCCCCTCTGTCTCGGAAGCCATTCGACAATTCGAGCAGCGTTGGCATCCGTACTCGATCTCGTCTCGGCGTTATCCGATCATTCGGCTGATTGAAGAGCTTATCGACCCCGTAGTAACTGAATACATGGCGACGTTGCCGGCCCGATACAGTGCCTACGTTTCAGGTGCCGGCTCAGGAGTGAGCTTCAGCGCAATCACAAAGCTGGTTGGGCTTGATGCTATGGTTCGTGTACAGCGCCAGTTACTGCGCCAGTTCATCAAAACTGAGGATAGGCAGGACGCTAGAGACCAGCGATTCGTCGCCACCCTGGAGTCTCTGATTGAGTTGGTATGGGACTGCGCGTGCAAACGCCCAAAAAACTCGGCACCAGCGAAAGGGGTCAACCTTAATGGTCAACGAAAGAATGGATTTTGCGATCTCTGCGGTGAACTGACCGAGTTCGCCGACTTTACGGCAACCGTAGCGGACGGGGGTATCAACGATATCGAGCTGGAAGAGCACAAGAAGCTTGAACTCAGCCACCAATACTGCACAGGGCACCGCCCAAAACGCTTAGATGGGGAGTGGAACCCTGCTTATCGGCAAGCGAAAAGATCTCAGGAGCAATTCAACTTGGAGCTAGCTCGGCTTAGTCGTCAATGTGCCAAACGAGCCAAGCCGCAAGCAGCATCCGGTTGCCCGTTGGTGGACGATTACTTTCACATTTACATGCTAAGCCAAACCATCCAACCCGCAGACCAGGCGGCACTACGCAATCAAGCGCGCTTCATGGTGGGTTCAAAGCTGTCAGATCGGAAAAAGCAGATGCTGGTACTCCAGCATTACGGTCTGAGCCAATCGGCGATTGGGCGCCGGCTGGGCATTGGTCGCCAGGCCATATCGAAGGCGCTGGCATCAATTCCCGAAGCGCTTCACTTGAAGCGTTAACCCTGGAGAAATTTTAGCTGCTAAAGAAAAATAATCAGTGGGAATTTCCCGCCGTCCAGCCATCAATCATGTTGGCCCAGTCCTGCAACATGCTCCGCCGCTGATCACGATACTCCGCCTTGTTGTACACCGCTCGCACCCCCTTTTGCTCATGGGCTAGGCACTTCTCGATCCAATCGGTGTTGTAACCCGCCTCATGTAGCAACGTGCTTGACGTGCGCCTGAGGTCGTGCGGCCCAAACTTGCCCAGCGGCTTACCTTCTTTCTGCGCAAGCCGATACGTCAAAGTCAGCACTTGATTGATGGTTGCTGCACTCATTGGCTGGTCAGAGTCGTATCGAGAGGGGAACACGTAATCCGAGCCGCCCGCAAAGGTCTTGAGCGCGATGAAGAAGTCCAGCGCCTGGCTCGACAGGAACACCAGGTGAGGGTTGCGCCGCTTCATGCGCTCTTTTGGGATCGTCCAGAGCGCTTCGGTAAAGTTGACCTCGCGCCATGTAGCATTTGTCAGCTCACTTTTCCGTACCATGGTCAGCAGAAGCAGCTTGGCCGCAGCGCGTACAGATGATGAAGTACCGATACGATCCATGTACTGATACATCAAAGCGATCTCGTCAGGCGCAAGCGCCCGATCACGCGGCTCAAATTTGGCAATGCTTGCGGAGCGAACCAGATCGGCAGGATTCTCGACTTTCTGGCCCCGCTCAATGGCCCAGCGGAAAACCTGCTGGA
Source organism: Pseudomonas mangiferae (assembly GCF_007109405.1). Lineage (GTDB taxonomy): Bacteria > Pseudomonadota > Gammaproteobacteria > Pseudomonadales > Pseudomonadaceae > Pseudomonas_T > Pseudomonas_T mangiferae. The sequence goes on along the minus strand of NZ_VJOY01000002.1, from coordinate 402,193 downwards.
CAATTTCACGTGCATGCACTGCTGTCGCCGGCGCACCGCGCTCGACAATGGTATCAGCGAGCGCACGCAGATCCTCGTGGGTGATTTCGATCAGCTTTCGGCTACCGAATTTCGGCTTGAGCTCACGCTCATAAACTGACCGGCGCATGTCACGAGTCGAATCCGCCATCTGATAGCCGCGCAGCCATTTTTGAGCCCAGGCGTCGAAAGTCTCTGCGTCTTTAACCCGTGCTTTATCCCGCGCCTTTTCCTTCGCAGGTGATTTACCGGCAGCAATCATTTTCTTCGCTTCGCCCAGGCGCTCCCGCGCTTCTGCCAGCGTGATGCCACCGACACCGTAGCGACCGAAGGTGATGGTTTCCTGCCTGCCGTGGATCGAGTAGTTGTAGCGAAACGAAATCGAGCCGGCTGGTGTAACTGCAACGTATAGCCCATCTCGGTCATTGGCTTTGTAAAGCTTCTCTTGCGGCTTGAGGCTACGGAGCTTGGTATCAGTCAGCATCGTCCTCCCGAATCTCCCTGTAGAAATACCATGGCTGCGAAGGCCGAGGAAAAATTTAAAAAACCTTATAAATCAGATATTAATAGATTTTTTATACCATGATGAACGTTGGCTATGCCTTATGGTATTGAGATAACTCATGGTATCCAACGCCGATACTACCATCCTCCATGCCATAAAAAAGTGCTGCTTGATACTGCCTATAGCTGCCAGAAGGTGCTTAACGCAAAATGCAAAAAGCCCGCAATTACGCGGGCTCCAGGGTATTTCTTGCTAGAGGGTGCCGGCAGTTGCCAGATGCCTAATCATTCCCACTCAATCGTCGCCGGCGGTTTGCTCGAGACGTCGTAGGTGACCCGGGAGATGCCTTCGATCTCGTTGATGATGCGGTTGGAGACGGTCTCCAGCAGTTCGTAGGGCAGGTGGGCCCAGCGGGCGGTCATGAAGTCGATGGTTTCCACCGCGCGCAGGGCGACGACCCAGGCGTAGCGGCGGCCGTCGCCCACCACGCCGACGGATTTCACCGGCTGGAAGACGACGAAGGCCTGGCTGACCTTGTGGTACCAGTCGGCCTTGCGCAGTTCGCTAATGAAAATGTCGTCGGCGCGGCGCAGCAGGTCGGCGTATTCCTTCTTCACTTCGCCGAGGATGCGCACGCCCAGGCCCGGGCCCGGGAAGGGGTGGCGGTAGACCATGTCGTAGGGCAGGCCCAGTTCCAGACCGATCTTGCGCACTTCGTCCTTGAACAGCTCGCGCAGCGGTTCCACCAATTTGAGGTTCATTTCCTCGGGCAGGCCGCCGACGTTGTGGTGGGACTTGATCACGTGGGCCTTGCCGGTCTTGGCGCCGGCGGATTCGATCACGTCCGGGTAGATGGTGCCCTGGGCGAGGAACCGGATGTTGGGCAGCTTGCTGGCTTCGGCGTCGAACACGTCGATGAAGGTGCGGCCGATGATCTTGCGCTTCTTCTCCGGGTCCGCCTCGCCTTCGAGGTTGGTCAGGAACTGGGGCTCGGCGTCGGCGCGGATCACCTTGACGCCCATGTTCTCGGCGAACATGGCCATCACCTGGTCACCTTCGTGCAGGCGCAGCAGGCCGTTGTCGACGAACACGCAGGTCAACTGCTCACCAATGGCCTTGTGCAGCAGGGCCGCGACCACGGAAGAATCGACACCGCCGGAGAGGCCCAGCAGCACGTTGGCGTCGCCCACCTGCTCGCGGACTTGGCGCACGGCGTCGTCGACGATGTTGGAGGCGGTCCACAGCGCTTCGCAGCCGCAGATGTCCAGCAGGAAGCGCGAGAGGATTCGGCCGCCCTGCTTGGTGTGGGTGACCTCCGGGTGGAATTGCACACCGTACCAGCGGCGTGTGTCGTCGCCCATGGCGGCGATGGCGCAGCTGGCGGTGCTGGCGACGACGTGGAAGTCGCCCGGCAGCTGGGCGACCTTGTCGCCGTGGCTCATCCACACGTCGAGGCCCAGCACGCCGTCTTCGTCCACGTGGTCTTCGATGCCATCCAGCAGGCGGCTCTTGCCGACCACGTCGACCCGGGCGTAGCCGAATTCGCGGATCTGCGAGCCTTCCACCTTGCCGCCGAGCTGCTCGGCCATGGTCTGCATGCCGTAGCAGATGCCCAGCAGCGGCACGCCCAGGTCGAACACCGCCTGGGGCGCCCGGGGGCTGTCGGCCTCGTGCACCGACTCGGGGCCGCCGGCGAGGATGACGCCGCGCGGGGCGAAGGCACGGATGTCCTCGTCGCTCATGTCGAAGGGGTGCAGTTCGCAGTACACGCCGATCTCCCGCACGCGGCGGGCGATCAGCTGGGTGTACTGGGAGCCGAAGTCGAGGATCAGGATGCGGTGGGCGTGGATGTCAGGAAGAGACATGGGGCTTTCCTTCGGAGAATGCGGGAGCGTTGAACCGGAAACGGGAGACGGGTCGGGAACGGTGCGTTCCGGAAGGTTCTCCAGGGTCCGGCGCCTATCCATTGCAAGTGCGCGGGTGGCGGCGCCTGGCGCCTGGCCACCCTGCGGCCGGGTTGCCGGTGGACGACGAGGTGTCCACCGGGGCGCCCGGATCAGCCCACGCGGTAGTTCGGGGCTTCCTTGGTGATCTGTACGTCGTGCACGTGGGACTCGGCCATGCCGGCGCCGGTGATGCGCACGAACTGCGGCTTGGTACGCATTTCCTCGACAGTGGCGCAGCCGGTGTAGCCCATGGAGGAGCGCAGGCCGCCCATCAGTTGGTGGATGATCGCCGCCAGGGAGCCCTTGTACGGCACCCGGCCCTCGATGCCTTCGGGCACCAGTTTCTCGGCGCCGGCCGAGGCGTCCTGGAAGTAACGGTCCGAGGAGCCCTGGGCCTGGGCCATGGCGCCCAGGGAGCCCATGCCGCGGTAGGCCTTGTAGGAGCGGCCCTGGAACAGTTCGATCTCGCCCGGCGCCTCTTCGGTGCCGGCGAACATGGAGCCCATCATTACCGCAGAGGCGCCAGCCACGATGGCCTTGGACAGGTCGCCCGAGAAGCGGATGCCGCCGTCGGCGATCAGCGGGACGCCGGTGCCTTCCAGAGCGGCGGCCACGTTGGCCACGGCGGAGATCTGCGGCACGCCGACGCCGGCGACGATGCGGGTGGTGCAGATGGAGCCCGGGCCGATGCCCACCTTGACCCCGTCGGCGCCGGCTTCCACCAGCGCCAGGGCGGCTTCGCCGGTGGCGATGTTGCCGCCGATCACCTGCACCTGCGGGAAGTTCTGCTTGACCCAGCGGACCCGCTCGATCACGCCCTTGGAGTGGCCGTGGGCGGTGTCGACGATGATCACGTCGACCCCGGCGCCCACCAGCGCGGCGACCCGCTCACCGGTGTCGGCCCCGGTGCCCACCGCGGCGCCGACTCGCAGGCTGCCCTGGTCGTCCTTGCTGGCGAAGGGGTAGGCCTTGGCCTTCTCGATGTCTTTGACGGTCATCATGCCCTTGAGGGCGAAGGCGTCGTCGACGATCAGCACCTTCTCGATGCGGTGCTTGTGCAGCAGGTCGCGCACGGTGTTCTTGTCGGCCCCCTCGCGCACCGTGACCAGGCGATCCTTCGGTGTCATCACCTCGCGCACCCGGGCGTCCAGGCGGCTCTCGAAGCGCACGTCGCGGGAGGTGACGATCCCCACCAGGTCACCGTTGGAGAGCACCGGGACACCGGAGATGTTGTGCTGGCGGGTCAGGTCGAAGAGGTCGCGGACGCTGGCGTCGGCGTCGATAGTGATGGGGTCCTTCACCACGCCGGCCTCGAAACGCTTGACCTTGCGCACTTCGGCGGCCTGCTGCTCGACGCCCATGTTCTTGTGGATGATGCCGATGCCGCCTTCCTGGGCCATGGCGATGGCCAGGCGCGCCTCGGTGACGGTGTCCATGGCGGCGGACAGCAGGGGGATGTTCAGCTCGATGCCACGGGTCAGTCGGGTCTTCAGGCTGACGTCCTTCGGCAGCACCTCGGAGTAACCGGGGATCAGGAGGACGTCGTCGAAGGTCAGGGCTTCTTGGCTGATGCGCAGCATGGCGGGGGCTCCCAGTCGGGAAAAAGGAAGCGCGGCATTATACCCAGCACCGGCCCCGCGCTCAACGAGCGGCAGCCCGGCGGAACGGCATGGAAGCGGGGCGACTTGGGCCGCTCCGCCGGCGCGCTCGACGTGCTGGCCCGCCGGCCGTCAGAAGGTGTAGTGGGGAACCTCGCGGCTCCAGGTGCCCGGGGTCTCGCCGGAGGCGCGGAATTCGATGTGGGTGGGCGACGAGGGCCGGGCGCTGCGGCCGTGGCGGCGCAGCACCGGGGCCTGCTCGCCGCCCCCCAGGTAGCGGGCCGCCGCGGGTGCGCGGGGCGAGCCGGCCCGGGCGACGGTGGCACCATCGCCGGGCACCGGCGCCCAGCTCTCGGCGGGCAACAGCGGCCCGTCGAGGGCGGCGAACGGCGGATCATTGCGAGACGTCCGGGCGGACGGGACCGCGGGGTCTTCCACGGCGGGAAGCGCGGCGCCCGTGCCCGGCCAGCCGCCCACCTCGGTCAGCGGGTCGGTGGCGCCGGGCAGGTAGGCCGTCTGCAGGTCGTGCCAGAGGCTGCCGGCGGCGCCCCGGTTCACTTCGAGCCAGCCGGCGCAGCCGACCAGGGCCACGAACAACAGGTAGGCCGCGGCGTTCATGGCGTAACGAGGAAAGCGCGAGTCTGCGTGCATGGGGAAGGACCGGTGAGGAAGCGTCCGGGCATTATCCTCGGCGGCCACCCGGGCGGCGTCAGGGTTCGGTAAAGGCTGGGTAAAGACCGACGGTTTTCCGGCGAGGATGTGAACCCTTTATCATGCGCCGATGCTCACCGATCCCTTCGAACGCCTGGGCCTCGACCGCGAGGTCCTCAGTGTCAGCCAACTCAACAGCCGTGCCCGGGTACTGCTGGAAGACGTGTTCGCCCGCATCTGGGTCGAGGGCGAGATTTCCAATCTGTCGCGTCCGGCGTCCGGCCACATCTATTTCACCCTCAAGGACAACCAGGCCCAGGTCCGCTGCGCGCTGTTCCGCCAGCACGCCACGCGAGTCCGCCAGGCCCTGCGCGACGGCCTGGCGGTGCGGGTACGCGGCAAGGTCTCGCTGTACGAAGGCCGCGGCGACTACCAGCTGATCCTGGAGACCCTGGAGCCGGCCGGCGACGGCGCCCTGCGCCTGGCCTTCGAGGCGCTCAAGCAGCGCCTGGACGCCGAGGGCCTGTTCGCCGCCGAGCGCAAGGCCGCCCTGCCCGCCCACCCGCGGCGCATCGGTATCGTCAGTTCGCCCACCGGGGCGGTGATCCGCGACATCATCAGCGTGTTCCGCCGCCGCGCGCCCCAGGTGGCGCTGACCCTGATCCCCACCGCCGTGCAGGGCCGCGACGCCACCGAGCAGATCGTCCGTGCCCTGGGCCGCGCCGATGCCCAGGGCTTCGACGCGCTGATCCTGGCCCGCGGCGGCGGCTCCCTGGAGGACCTCTGGTGCTTCAACGAGGAAGCGGTGGCCCGGGCCATCGCCGCCTGCGTCACGCCGCTGGTGAGCGCCGTGGGCCACGAGACCGACGTGTCCATCGCCGACTTCGTCGCCGACGTGCGTGCGCCGACGCCGTCGGCCGCCGCCGAGCTGCTGGCGCCCCACGCGAACGACCTGCAGCAGCGCCTCGCCGGTCTGCATCACCGCCTGCGGGTGCGGATGCGCGAGCGCCTGCACCGCAATGCCCTGCGCCTGGAAGGCCTCAGCCGCCGCCTGCGCCACCCCGGCGAACGCCTGCTGCAGCAGTCTCAGCGCATCGACGACCTGGAACAACGCCTGATCCGCGCCCTGGACCGCCGCCTGGGCGAACGCCATGAGCGCCTGGCGCGCCTGGACACCCGCCTCGCCGCCCAGCACCCGGGCCGCGCCCTGGCCCTGCTGCGCCAGCGCCTGGAACACCTGCAGGCGCGCCTGCCCCGGGCCATGGGCGAAGCCCTGCGGGATCGCCGCCGGCAGCTCCAGGGCTTGGGCCAGACGCTCCACGTGGTCAGCCCCCTGGCCACCCTGGGGCGCGGCTACAGCATTCTGCTGGACGAGCGCGGCCAGGCCATCCGCAGCGCCGCCCAGACCCGCATCGGCCAGACCCTGCGGGCGCGCCTGGGAGAAGGCGAGCTGGACGTACGGGTCAGCGACAACCACCTGGAGCCGGTGACCCTGTCGCTGCTGGACTGACGGCCGCCCGGCGCGGCGCGGTGCTTTCTTCCGCCGCCCATTTGCGCCAGCATGGGCGGCTTCTTCGCCACCGAGTGCCGTCATGCCGCGTCTGTCCTTTCTGCTCGTCGCCCTGCTGGTGTGTGGCGCGTCCTCCGTCCGCGCCGACGGGTTCATCAGCCGCCTGCTGAACAAGCCGGTGCCGGGCGGCGTCGCGGTGGTGACCCTGGGCGAAGCGGCCCAGGCGCCCGCCGCACGCTACCAGGGCCGGCCGGTGCTGGTGGTACGCGAGGATGGCAAGCGCTGGGTCGCCATCGTCGGCATCCCGCTGAAGACCGCGCCCGGCCCACAGCACCTCGCGGTGGACGGCCGGGCGCAGCCCCTGGACTTCCAGGTCGGCGCCAAGCATTACCGCGAGCAACGCATCACCCTGAAGAACACCCGCCAGGTGAACCCGCTGCCGGACGATCTCAAGCGCATCGAACGCGAACTGGCCGAGCAGACCACCGCCTACCGCCGCTTCAGCCCCGGCACGCCCAGCAACCTGCTGCTGGACAAACCGGTGAACGGCCCGCTGTCCAGCCCCTTCGGCCTGCGCCGCTTCTTCAACGGCGAGGAGCGCAACCCCCACGCGGGGCTGGACTTCGCGGTGCCCGCGGGCACGCCCATCAAGAGCCCGGCGGCAGGCAAGGTGGTCCTCATCGGCGACTACTTCTTCAATGGCCGGACGGTGTTCGTCGACCACGGCCAGGGCTTCATCAGCATGTTCTGCCATATGTCGAAGATCGACGTGACCCTCGGCCAGGCGCTGCCCCGCGGCGGCGTGATCGGCCGGGTCGGTTCCACCGGTCGCGCCACCGGGCCGCACATGCACTGGAACGTCAGCCTCAACGACGTGCGGGTCGACCCGGCGATCTTCATCGGCGCCTTCCAGCCCTGAGCACGGTCCAACCCCGACCACCCCTACTCGCGGAGCGTCCATGATCACCGTCCACCACCTGAACAACTCGCGCTCCCAGCGCATCCTCTGGCTGCTGGAAGAACTGGGCGTCGAGTACCGCATCCAGCGTTACGAGCGCGACCCCAAGACCCTGCTGGCGCCGCCGGAGCTGCGGGCCGTGCACCCCCTGGGCAAGTCGCCGGTGATCACCGACGGCGAGCTGACCCTGGCGGAATCCGGCGCCATCGTCGAATACCTGGCCGAGCGCTACGGGCCGCAGCTGCTGCCGGCCGCCGGGACCCCGGAACGCCTGCGCTGCACCTATTGGCTGCACTACGCCGAAGGCTCGGCGATGCCGCCGCTGTTGCTCAAGCTGGTGTTCGACAAGGTGGAAAGCAGCCCCATGCCGTTCTTCGTCCGGCCCATCGCCAAAGGCATCGCCCGCAAGGTCAAGCAGAGCTTCGTCGAGCCGCAGATCCGCCAGCACCTGGATTACCTGGAGGGCGAACTGGGCAAGCACGCCTGGTTCGCCGGCGAGGCCCTGAGCATCGCCGACATCCAGATGAGCTTCCCCCTGGAAGCTGCCGCGTCCCGTGGCGGGCTGGACGCCAGCCGGCCACGGTTGCAGGCATTCCTCGAACGCATCCACGCCCGCCCCGCCTACCGCCGCGCCCTGGAAAAGGGCGGCGAATACGCCTACGCCCGTTGACGGGCGACGCGCCGTTCCAACGCGCTGATGACTTCGAGTCTCCGGGGGAGACTCGAACGTCCACCCGTTTCATCGGCCCGTTCCCGGCCCCACCCCGGTCCACGCCGGGCGGGATTGCCCGTCGCCCGCCGTTCGCTCCATGACACCAGGTTTCCGTTCAGCGCCTGGCTCGGTTAGCAGTTGCCGCCGCTTACGCGCGCGCAATACAATTGAGAAACGTTTTCAATAAAGACCGTACGTCCATGCATCGCGACGACTGGCTGAATCCCGCGCACATCGCGGTGCTCTACCGCGATCACCACGGGTGGCTGCGCGGCTGGATCAACCGTCGCGTGAACTGCCGGGAAAACGCCTCGGACCTCGCCCAGGACACCTTCGTCCGCCTGCTGCGGACCCGCCAGGCCTCGCTGCTGCGGGAGCCACGGGCGTTCCTCAGCAGCATCGCCCGTGGCCTGCTGATCGATCAGCACCGGCGGCGGGAGCTGGAACGCGCCTACCTGGAAAGCATCGCGCTGCTGCCGGTGGCGGACGTGCCGTCGGAAGAAACCCGGCGGATCATCCTCGACGCCCTGGAGCGCGTCGACCGCCTCCTGGACCGCCTTAAGCCACGGGTGCGCCAGGTGTTCCTGCTGGCCCAGCTGGACGGCCTGTCCTGCCCGAAGATCGCCGAGCGCCTGGGGGTGTCCCGCGCCACCGTGGAGCGCGACCTGGCCCACGCCCTGCAACGCTGCTACCGGTTGCGCTATGGCGAAGGCTGACACCCGCGGCCCGGCGCCGGAGGTGGTCGAGCAGGCCATCCACTGGATGGTGCGCCTGCGCTTCGACCAGGACCCGGCCGATCCGGCGACCCGCCAGGCCTTCGAGCGCTGGCTGGCGCTGCGTCCGGAGCATGCGCTGGCCTGGCGACGGGTCGAGGGCCTCGGCGAGGACTTCGCCGTGCTGCCCCGGGAGCTGGCGCGCCAGGCCCTGGACGACGGCCCGCGTCGCCTGCGCCGCCGCGACAGCCTCAAGGTGCTGACCCTGCTGGCCGGAGCCGGCGCCCTCGGTGCCTACGGCCTGCGGGAACCGGCGGCGGCGCTGCTGGCGGACTACCGCACCGCCACCGGCGAACGCCGCCCCGTGCACCTGGCCGACGGCACCCGCCTGCTGCTCAACACCGACACAGCGCTGGACGTGGACGTCAGCGGCGAGCGGCGCGTGCTGCGCCTGCGCCAGGGCGAGCTGCTGGTGGAGGCGGCGGCCGGGCCGCAGCCGATCTGGGTACAGGGCCGTGACGGCCTGCTGCGGGCGGAAAGCCCGCGTTTCCTGGTCCGCGAGCAGGATCGGGACACCGTCCTCGCCGTGCACCAGGGCACGGTGCAGGTGTTCCCCGGCGGCCAGGGCGCCGCCGCGGCGACGGCGGTGGGCGCGGGCCAGCGCCTGGCCTTCGATACCCGGCAGGCCAGGGTGCCGGCGGACGACGGCCTCGACCCCTGGGCATGGCGCGACGGCGTGCTGCGGGCCCAGGCCATGCGCCTGGACGCCTTCGTCGCCGAGGTCTCGCGCTACCGCGTTGGCTTGCTGCGCTGTTCGGAAGCGGTCGCCGGCCTGCGGGTCTCCGGGATCTACCAGCTCAAGGACACCGACGCGATCCTCGCCCTGCTCGCCCGCGCCCTGCCGCTCCGGGTGCGCTACCGCTCCGCCTACTGGGTGTCCCTGGAAGCCGCCGTCGCCTAGCCGGAAACATTCTTGAGGGGGTTTGCCCGTGCCGTCCGGCCTGTATCGGACGGCCGCCCATGGCCACCCGCCCACCTCATCATCTACAGGAACCCGCAATGACCCGCCTTCCTTCCCCGCGGAGCCCACTGGGCCAAGCCATCAGCGCCGCCGTGCTCGGCGTGAGCCTGGGCCTGGGCGCGTTGCCCCAGCCCGTCCGCGGCGACGAACGCCCGGCCACCGAGCAGCGCCGCTGGGACGTCCCCGCCGGCCCGCTCGCGGCCGCCCTGGACCAGTTCGCCCGCCAGGGCGGCCTGAACCTGTCCTATGACGCCGCCAGCATGCAGGGCAAGCGCACCCAGGGGGTCTCCGGCGCCCTCGACGCGGCCGGGGCGCTGGGTGTGCTGCTCCAGGGCAGCGGCATGCAGGCGCAGCAGCAAGGCGGCGACGGTTTCCTGCTGTTCCCGGCGGCGGAACCGGTGGACGGCGCCCTGGAACTGGGCGCGGTGTCCATCGGCGGCACCCGCCTGGGCGAGGTGACCGAGCACAGCGGGTCCTACACCACCGGCGCGGTGACCATCGGCAAGACCCCGCAGACCCTGCGGCGCACCCCGCAGTCGGTCTCGGTGCTGACCCAGCAGCGCCTGGACGACCAGCACCTGACCAACCTCACCAGCGTGCTGGAGCAGACCCCGGGGATCATCGTCGATTACACCGACAGCGAACGGGTCAACTACTACGCCCGGGGCTATCAGATCGACGCCATCCAGTACGACGGCGCGACCCTCGCCCAGGGCAGCGGCGGCGGCTCGTTCATCCAGACCGACTCGGCGATCCTCGACCACGTGGAGGCGTTGCGGGGCGCCACCGGCATGCTGCGCGGCTCGGGCAACCCCTCAGGGACGGTGAACCTGGTGCGCAAGCGGCCCACCTACGACTTCCAGGCGTCCGGCAGCTACGCCACCGGCACCTGGGACGCCCAGCGCTACGTGGCGGACATTTCCGGACCGCTGTCGGCGGAAGGCGCGATCCGCGGCCGCATCGTCGCGGTCCACGACGACCGAGACTTCTTCCAGGACGCCCGCATGGAGCGCAAGAACGTGCTCTACACGGTGCTGGCGGCGGACCTCACCGACCGCACCACCCTCACCGGTGGCCTCGAATACACCGAACTGGAGGCCACCGGCGCCTGGGGCAACCTGCCGGCGGACTTCGACGGCTCGCCCCTGGACCTGCCCCGGGACACCTACCTGGGCGCCAACTGGAACCGCTGGGACCGCAACAACCTGCAGGCCTTCGGCGAGCTGGAGCACCGCTTCGACAACGACTGGTCGCTGAAGCTGTCCGGCACCCGGACCCACTACCGGCTGGAAGACAACGGCTTCAAGCAGACCTACATCAGTCGCCCGGCCGGCGCCACCAACCCCTACCTGTTCAACGTCCAGGTCACCGAGGGGGATGGCGGCGAGAGCGAGCAGACCAACCTCAGTGGCCTGCTCCACGGGCCGTTCGAGCTGTTCGGCCGCGAGCACGAGATGGTCCTGGGCGCCGAACGCATCCGCAACGACTCCTACGCCTCGGCCACCGCCAACCGGCAGAACTTGCTGACCAACGTGGACATCCGCCACTGGGACCCCAGCACGATCCTCGCCGAGCCGAGCATCCCCATCACCGCCACGCCGGTGCTGACCCGCACCACCCAAGAGGGAGCGTACGCCACCTGGCGCCTGTCCCTGGCCGAACCGCTGACGGCGATCCTCGGTGCACGGATGAGCTGGTGGGATTACGAGCAGCCGGCAACCCCGGACAATAACTACAGCGTCGACCACGAGGTGACGCCGTACGCGGCGCTCATCTACGACCTCAACGACACCTACAGCGCCTACGCCAGCTACACCGAAATCTTCAGCCCGCAGAACTACACCGACGCCTCGGGCTCGCTGCTGGACCCGGTGACCGGCGAGGCCTACGAGCTGGGGGTGAAGGGCGAGTTCTACGACGGCCGGCTGAACACCTCGTTCGCAGTGTTCCGCATCAACCAGGTGGGCAAGGCCCTGGACGACCCGGAGAGCGCCAACCCCTGCCTGCCGTTCTACGAGAGCGGCTACTGCAAGGTGGCTGGCGGCAAGAGCCGCAGCGACGGCTTCGAGCTGGAGGTTTCCGGCGAGGTGCTGCCGGGCTGGCAGGTCTCCGGCGGCTACACCTACAACACCACCGAGTACCTCAAGGACACCGCCAGCAACACCGGCAACGTGCTGCGCTCCACCGACCCCAAGCGCCTGCTGAAGCTGTTCACCACCTACCGGCTGCCGGGCCAGTACGCCGCGTGGACCGTAGGCGGCGGCGTGCAGGCCCAGAGCGACACCTACGCCCGCAGCGGCAAGGCGGAAGCCCGCCAAGGCGGCTACGCGGTGTACAACGCAGTGGTCAACTACCAGTTCGACGACCACTACTCGGTGCAGCTCAACGCCAACAACCTGTTCGATAAGTACTACTACAAGAAAATCAGCGCCACGGGCATCGGCTACTACTACGGCGACCCGCGCAACGTCTCGCTCACCCTGCGCGCGGCGTTCTGAGTCCCGGGGCGGCGCCTGCGGGCGCCGCTGCCCGGCGCATCCGGGTGCGCGTGGCCCGCCCTCTTCGTCCCCATCGTCGCGGCCCATTGCCGGTCGCCTCTTGCCCATGGACTGGACCGGCTCCCCTTCCCCGCTCCGGGGCAATGCCCACATCGTCACATTCGTTCTAGCCGCGCCAGCATGGCGCGCCTTAACATCGTCTAGCGCATTGCACGAACACAACGAGATAAAATTGCTGAAAAATACTTGATACGCGATTTACCAGCGTATTTCCTCAAGTTGTTGCAATGAAACCCCTGCATCGTTAGCGTTGACCCCATGAATACGCCACAGACCCTCATCCTGCTGCGCCAATACGCCTGCCAGCGTCTGGTCAGCCCGCGACTGCCAGGCTGAAACCGCCCTTCGCCCCGCCGTTTCCGTCTGCACACTTTCCAGGGACCACCGCCATGAGCATGCTCAAAGACCCGTCGAAGAAATACCGCCCCTTCACCCGCATCGACATCCCCGACCGCACCTGGCCGGACCAGGTGATCGACAAGGCGCCCATCTGGCTGTCCACCGACCTGCGCGACGGCAACCAGTCGCTGATCGAGCCGATGGATGCCGAGAAGAAGATGCGCTTCTTCAAATGCCTGGTGGGCGTGGGCCTGAAGGAGATCGAGGTGGGCTTCCCCTCTGCCTCCCAGACCGACTTCGACTTCATCCGCGCGCTGATCGAGGAAGGCCACATCCCGGACGACGTCACCATCCAGGTGCTGACCCAGGCCCGCGACGACCTCATCGAGCGCACCTTCGAGTCCCTCAAGGGCGCCAAGAAGGCCATCGTCCACGTCTACAACGCCTGCGCGCCGAGCTTCCGCAAGATCGTCTTCAACCAGGACAAGGCCGGCGTCAAGGCCATTGCCGTGGCCGCCGCGACCACCATCAAGCGCCTGGCCGATGCCCACCCGGAGACCCAGTGGGGCTTCGAGTACTCGCCCGAGGTGTTCAGCTCCACCGAGACCGACTTCGCCGTGGAGGTGTGCAACGCGGTGATCGGGGTGTTCCAGCCGACCCCGGCCAACCGGTTGATCCTCAATCTGCCGGCCACCATCGAGTGCGCCACTCCCAACAACTACGCCGACCAGATCGAGTGGTTCGGCCGCCATGTCGACCGCCGCGACAGCGTCATCATCAGCGTGCACACCCACAATGACCGGGGCACCGGCGTGGCCGCCTCCGAGCTGGCGCTGATGGCGGGTGCGGACCGGGTGGAAGGCTGCCTGTTCGGCAATGGCGAGCGCACCGGCAACGTCTGCCTGGTGACCCTGGCGCTGAACCTCTACACCCAGGGCGTCGACCCCGAGCTGGATTTCTCCGACATCGATGCCGTGCGCAAGGTGGTGGAGGAATGCAACCAGTTGCCGGTGCACCCGCGCCACGCCTATGTCGGCGACCTGGTGCACACCGCCTTCTCCGGCTCCCACCAGGACGCGATCCGCAAGGGCTTCGCCCAGCAGAAACCGGACGCGTTGTGGGAAGTGCCGTACCTGCCCATCGACCCGGCCGACATCGGCCGCGACTACGAGGCGGTGATCCGGGTGAACAGCCAGTCCGGCAAGGGGGGCATCACCTTCCTGCTGGAGCAGGAATACGGCATCAGCCTGCCGCGCCGCATGCAGATCGAGTTCAGCCAGGTGGTGCAGAAGGAGACCGATCGCCTCGGCCTGGAGATGACCGCCCAGCAGATCTACGCCTTGCTGGACCGGGAATACCTGCAGGCCAAGACGCCTTACGCCCTGAAGAGCCATCGCCTGCAGGAAGAGAACGGCACCAGCGCCGTGGACGTGGAAGTGGTGGCCAACGGCGAGCCGCAGCACTGGCGCGGCATCGGCAAAGGCCCCCTGGAAGCCCTGGTGGCCGGCCTGCCGGTCGCGGTGGAGATCATGGACTATTCCGAGCATGCCATCGGCGCCGGCACCAACGCCCAGGCCGCGGCCTACATCGAACTGCGGATGGAGGGCGGCCGCGCCCTGCACGGGATCGGCATCGACGAGAACCTGACCACCGCCAGCTTCCGCGCCCTGTTCAGCGCGCTGAACCGCGCCCTGGTGCAGGCCGAGGCCCAGGCCGCCTGAGCCGCGACCCGCTTCTGGCCCATGACGCCCGATGCCTTGGCATCGGGCGTTTTCGTTTGGGGCCCGCGAACGGTCGGCCTGGGAAGTATCGGGCAGGGCGTCATCGGAACCGGTGGATCAACGACGGGCGAGGCGGTAATGGCCCGGCACCCGCTCCGCCTGTTGTCCCGATGCGATCGAAACGGCGCCCTTCGCCGGCGGCCTTGAACCGGCTCAGAAGGTGGGCGGGGTGTTGACCCAGAGCACCCGGGCCAGGGTCCGCCCCGGGTTGTGGTAGTGGTGGCGCTGGGTCGACGGGAACCAGAACGAGTCGCCCGTCTGCAGGAAATAGGTCTCGTCGTCCACGGTGAGTTCCAGGCAGCCGTCGAGGACGTAGCCCAGCTCTTCCCCCTCGTGGCTGATGGCACCGTCGCTCTGAGCGCCCGGCTCGACGATGTGTATATTCACCTCAAGTAACGCACCCATTTGGGTCGGAGCGATACGTTCCAGTGCAACGGCGGGGGTTTCGTCGTCCTCGCTGCGCAGGCGGATCACCGGCCGCTCACCCACCCGCTTGACCAATCCTTCGTTCTGCTGGGTCTCGAACAACGCACCGATGGTGGTGCCCAGAGCCGCCGAAATGGCGTGCAGGGCGCGCACCGATGGCGCGGCGTTTCCCTTCTCTATCTTGGAGATCATGCTCTCCGAGCAGCCCGCCAGGTCCGCCAGCTGGCGCATCCGCAGGCCGCGGTTCAACCGCAGCATCCTCAATCGCGAGCCCAGTTCGGCTTCCGCAACGGCCCCGGGCCGACCCTTCACATCCATATCCCTTCCTCGGTCTTCGCGCCACTCGCGCAGGAGTGGCACGATTCTAGCTTTAAACCATAATTCAAGCACTTGAATTTTAAGATTGCATTTGAATAACAGGTCAGTCGCTTTCCTTGCCCCCGGCAAGCAAGCAACTGACGTACCCAGCCTGGAGGAGAGAACGCGTGAGCGGCTACGAATGGCAATTCCACATCATCCTGGACTACTGGCCCATCTTCGTCCGTGGCGCCTGGACCACCCTCAAGCTGACCTTCGCCTCCACCCTGCTGGGGTTGGTGATCGGCCTGCCCGCCGGCATCCTGCGGCAGTCCAAGATCCGCTGGCTGCGGGCGCCGGTCTCGCTGTACGTGGAGGTCATCCGCGCCACCCCGGCGCTGGTGCAGATCGTCTGGATCTACTACTGCTTCCCGATCCTCTTCGGGCTGCAGATGGGCGCCGAGACCACCATCGTCATCGCCCTCGGCATCCACACCGGGGCCTACGTGGCGGAAATCGTCCGCGCCGGGATCAACGCGGTGGACGCCGGCCAGTTCATGGCCGCGAAGTCCATCGGCATGAGCGGCGCCAAGACCCTGCGGCGGATCATCCTGCCCCAGGCCGGGCAGAAGATGATCCCGCCCTTCATCAATGAGTTCGCCAACATCATGAAGCTCTCGACGCTGGCCTCGACCATCGCCGTCTACGAGCTGCTGCAGGAATCCAACAACCTCATCGCCACCGTCTACCGGCCCCTGGAGGTGTACACCTTCCTGGCGGTGGTCTTCTTCTGCATCACCTACCCCTGGATCTGGCTCTCCCAGCGCTACGAGGCTCGCCTGCGGAGGCGCGCATGAACCCCCACGACGGAGGACGGCCCATGCTGACCATCACCCACCTGAGCAAGGCCTACGGCGACCTGACGGTCCTCAAGGACATCAGCCTCGAGATCAGCGCCAACGAAGTGGTGGCGATCATCGGCCCCAGCGGCTCGGGCAAGAGCACCCTGCTCAAGTGCCTGAACTTCCTCGAACCCTACGACGGCGGCGAAGTGCGCTTCGAGGGCGAGCTGGTGGGCTACGAGGACAGCCCGCGTGGGCGCCGCCCGGCCCGGGAGCGCCAGACCAACCGGCAACGGGCGCGGATGGGCATGGTGTTCCAGAACTTCAACCTGTTTCCCCACATGAGCGTGCTGGAGAACCTCCTCGAAGGGCCGGTGCAGGTGCTGGGCGAGCCCCGCGCCGAGGTCACCGAGCGGGCCCTCGGCCTGCTCACCAAGGTGGGCCTGCTGGAAAAACGCGACGCCCGCCCCTCGACCCTGTCCGGCGGCCAGCAGCAACGCGCGGCCATCGCCCGCGCCCTGGCCATGCGGCCGAAGCTGATGCTGTTCGACGAGCCCACCTCGGCCCTCGACCCGGAGCTGGTGGGCGAGGTGCTGGCCACCATCGGCCAACTGGCGGCCGAGGGCATGCCCATGGTCATCGTCACCCACGAGATGAGCTTCGCCCGGGACGTCGCCGACCGGGTGATCTTCATGGAAGGCGGCGAAGTGGTGGAGGAAGGCCCGCCGTCGGTGATCTTCAGCCACCCCAGCAACCCCCGTACCCAACAATTCCTGTCCCGCGTACTCCACGAGAGGTTCCACCCATGAAACCCCTGATGCGCCTGCTGCTGTCCCTGTGCACCACCCTCGCCCTGATCGCCAGCCTCCCGGCCCACGCCGCGGGCGAACTGCGCCGGATCGCCGAATCCGGGCAGTTGAAGATCGGCTACATCCCCTCGCCCCCCGGCACCGCCAAGGACCCCCGCAGCGGCGAGCTGACCGGCTTCTACGTCGATGCCGCCAAGGCCATCGCCGAGGACATGGGGGTGAAACCGGTGTTCATCGAGACCACCTGGGCCAACTTCGTCGCCGGGCTGCAGTCCGGGCAGTTCGACATGTCCATCGGCGCCACCTTCGCCACGGTCAAGCGGGCCATGGCGGTGGACTTCACCACGCCGATCTTCTACCTGGGCAGTGTCGCCGTGGTGGGCCGCGACGACACGCGCTTCGCCAGCATCGCCGATATGAACAAGCCAGAGGTGCGCGTCGCCGTGGTCCAGGGCACTGCCGCCGAAACCTACGTGCGCGCCAACATGCCCCAGGCGCGAATCACCGCCCTGAACACCGGCAACCTCACCGCGGGCTTCATGGAAGTGGCGGCCGGGCGCGCCGACGTCAGCTTCGAGGACCTGTTCACCGCCACCCAGTTCGCCAAGCAGCAGCCGGGGGTGAAGGTGATCTTCGCCGACAAGCCGGTGAATTTCCTGCCCATCTCCTGGACCGTGAACAAAGGCAACAGCGAGCTGCTGTCGGTGCTCAACATCGGCCTCTCCAACCTGCTGGTGTCCGGCCGCTGGGACGCCATCGCCGCCAAGTACATCGACGGCGGCCGCTACGTGAACCAGCCCAACCTGCGCGCCTTCCCCCGCGCGGCCGAATGATTTCGACGGAGAACGCTCATGCCTCATTACCCGACCTGGCCCGAGACCCTCGCCGGCAAGCACTGGCGCAACGTGCACTTCCCGCGCATCCGCGAAGACACCCCGACCTTCCTGGGGGTGCCCTACGCCATCCGTGAGGAAGACCTGCAGGGCGCCGACATCGTCATCATCGGCGCGCCCTTCGCCGCCGGCTGGGGCAAGAAATACAGCGGCGTGGACAAGGCCGAATGGCTAGCCGCCACCACCCGGGTGCGCCAGCAGTCGATCCGCTACCGCGGCGGCTACGTCCAGGACTTCGACCTGGACATCTTCGAGCACCTGAAAGTGGTGGACTACGGCGACATCGACATCCCCCTGGAGGCCAGCTACGAAGGCACCGTCGAGCGCATCCTCGAGGCCCAGGCCAGCGTCGAGCGCAAGGTGAAGCAGGTGCTGGCGGCCGGTGCCATCCCGGTGGTCATCGGGCAGAACTCGCCGGTGGCCTCCTACGCCGTGGGCCGCCCGGTGGCCGAGCACATCGGCGGGCCGGTCGGCATGGTCAGCCTGGACACCCACTGGGACTGCTGGCCCTACGACTGGGCGACGATGAACGAGCACATCGCCGGCTCCACCAACTGGAAGGACAAGCTGTTCCGCGACTGCCCCAACTACGCCATCCGCAACCTGGTGGAGATCGGCGAGCGCGGCATGCTCGAAGACCCCAACGTGGTCCGCCACTACCTGCGCAACGGCGCCTGCTTCATGCCTATGTGGAAGATCCGCACCGAGCTGGGCATCGACGGCGTGGTGCGCAACCTGGACCAGGCCTACCAAGGCACCGACGGGGTCTACGCGCACTTCGACATGGACGTGCTGGGCGGCGCCGGCCCCAGCGACGGCGACCTGCTGGGGGAACTGGCCGAGCCCATCGGCATGACCGACTACGAGGCGATCCGCATCGCCCACGAGGTGGGCAAGCGTGGCTGCGCCGGGCTGTCCTTCCTGTGCATCCCGCCGGGCTCGGCGGTGATGTACCGGGTGATCGTCTACGTCCTGACCTATTTCATGGCCGGCGTGGCCCTGGGCAAGATCGCCCGGGGTGCCGAGGGACGGCAAGGATGATGGCCAGCGCCCCCCACGGCGGCCCGCGGGCGCCGCGCATCGACGGCGAGCGCCTCTGGCGCCGCCACCTGGAGCTCGCCCGCCACGGCGCGTTGTCGGCGGGCGGTGTCGACCGCCCGGCGTTCTCCGCCATCGATGCCCAGGCCCGTCGGCAACTGGTCGACTGGGGCCGGGCGATCGGCCTGGTCCCGTCCATGGACGCCATCGGCAACCTGTTCCTGCGCCGGACGGGACGGCGCCCCGAACTGCCGGCAGTGGCCACCGGCTCGCACCTGGACACCCAGCCCACCGGCGGCAAGTTCGACGGCGCCTATGGCGTGCTGGCCGGGCTGGAGGCGCTGGCCAGCCTGCACGAGGCCGGGCTGCAGACCGAGCGCGACCTGCTGCTGGTGGTCTGGGCCAACGAGGAAGGTTCCCACTTCGCCCCCACCACCATGGGCTCGGCGGTGTTCAGCGGCCAGTTGCCCCTGGCGGAGGCCCTGGCCGCCCAGGCCCCCGACGGCGGCCGGCTGGAGGACGCCCTGCCGGCGTTCCTCGCGGCCCACCCCGAGGTGCCCCGGCAGGACACCGCCCCGCCCCTGCACGCGTTTCTGGAGGCCCATATCGAGCAGGGACCGGTGCTGGAAGCGGCCGGCCTGCCCCTGGGCATCGTCACCGGCATCCAGGGCCTGCGCTGGCTGGAGGTGGACGTGCGCGGGCAGGAGGCCCACGCCGGCACCACGCCGGGCAGCGTGCGCCGGGACGCCCTGCGCCAGGCGGTGCAGATGGCCCGGGCGCTGTTCGCCCATTTCGACGCCCTCGGCGACAGCGTGCGCTTCACCCTCGGGCGCTGGCGGGTCGAGCCGGGCTCGCCCAACACCGTGCCCGGCCGGGTGCGCTTCACCATCGACCTGCGGCACCCCCGGGAAGCGGCGCTGGCGGACGGCGAAGAGGCGATCCGCCAGCTCTGCGAGACCCATGCGGGTCCCTGCACGGTGGCGGTGGAGCGGCTGAGCGGTTCGGCGCCCATCGTCTTCCCGGAGGGCATTCGCGACCTGCTGGACCAATGCGCCGACCTCTGGGCGTTCCCGCGGATGGCCCTCGTATCCGGTGCCACCCACGACGCCAAGCTGCTCCACGGGGTGACCACCACCGGCATGCTCTTCGTGCCCTGCGAAAAGGGCATCAGCCACAACCAGCTGGAAAACGCCACGCCGGAGCACCTGGCGGCCGGCACCCAGGTGCTGGCCGAAGCCCTGCTGCGGCTGGCGGACGCCTAGCGCCAGGGAAGGCCGAAGCCGCGGTCCGGAGACGCGTCGCGCGCCTCCGGGCCAGGCCCCCACGGGTCAGGGCTGTGTCCGCTTCTGCAAGGGGCGCCCGTGATCGTCATGAGTCCGTGGCGGTTTCGCCCAATTGGTTGGGAAATCAGGACGCGCGCCAACGCTAAGAGTCGGCCAACCGTCCGCGCCTATGGCGCTATACGAAGTGGGCTGCCCGAAGGGTTAGCGGCTCTTGAGCCACAGGCCGAACGTTTTCATCACCGCGACGACGGGTTCCAATCGCCGCCCGTCTTCGGTCAGCGCGTATTCCACCGTGACCGGCACCGTCGGGAACACCGTGCGCGTCACCAGGCCCGCCTCTTCCAGCGCGCGCAGGTCCAGGGTCAGCATGCGTTGCGAAATGGCGGGGATGTCCCGCCTCAGGGCATTGAAGCGCTTGGGCCCGTCGAGCAGGTAGGAGGCGATGAGCAGGCGCCAGCGGCCGCCCAGCACGCGCATGGCTTCTTCGACCGAGCAACCGGACACCGTGTCTTTCATGGCGAGCCTCAAGGGTGGAAGGTATATTTTTTGTACCTATACCACACAATAGTGCCTTCTTTCCGTTTTATACCTGCACTCTAGAATGGGGCCGACTTCCCACCCTGGAGTCCCTCCATGAAGCTGTACTACATCCCCGGTTCCTGTTCCCTCTCGCCCCACATCGTGCTGAATGAACTCGGCCTCGACGCCACGCTGATCAGGGTCGATTACAGGAATCACCGCACCGAGGCAGGCGAGGACTACTACACGATCAACCCGCTCGGCTACGTGCCCGCCCTGGAGCTGGACGACGGCACGCGCCTACGCGAGGGGCCGGCCATCCTGCAGTACCTGGGCGACCTGAAGCCGGAGCGCGCACTCGTGCCCCTACCCGGCACCCTCGACCGCTATCGCCTGCAGGAGTGGCTGAACTTCCTGTCGTCCGAGATCCACAAGGGATTCGTCCCGCTGCTGTACACGACCCAGGCGGGCCGGTACCTGGAGACGGCCAAGCCGAAGCTGGAAAAGCGCTTCGCCTGGATCGACCAACAGATGGCCCAGCGCGCCTACCTGTTGGGCGAGGCCTTCAGCGTGGCGGACGCCTACCTGTTCGCCCTGACGGGCTGGGGCCAGGCCGCCTGGCTGACCAGCCACTACCAGGCCGACATTCATTTCGACGCGCTTCCTCACCTTCGGGCCTGGTACGAGCGGGTGCGGGCGCGACCGGCGGTCCAGGACGCGTTGCGCACGGAAGGGCTCGCCTGACCCTCGCGAGGGGGTACGGTTCTGCCCTGGCCCACGGCTGGCCGCCGTGGAGGCCGCCGCGGCCGCTCACGGCGCGGCGCCTGGGCGCTCCCCCCGCCGGACGAGCCCGCAACGGCGGGGGACGACGCGCCCGGCCCGGATCAGGCGCTGGTGTTCACCAGTTGCCCGCTGCTGCTGTCCGAGGATTCGGCGTTGGCCTCGGTCAGGGAGGCGTAGGCCTGCTGAAGGGACGCGTTGGTGGTGGCGATCTGCGCCTGCACCGCCTGGGCCTGGGTGCGCTTGACGTCGTCGCTCTGGTCGCTCGCCTGGAGTTGCTTGAGCTGTTGCTGCTGCTCTTGCAGTTCCTTCTTCAGTTGCTCGATGGTCTGCTTGATTTCCTTGATGGTGTCGGAGGTGTCGTCGTCGCTGTCGGAATCCGAGTCCGATGCGCCACCCCCGGCCTTGGCACCACCGACCGGCGCACCGCCGGCGGCGGCCCCGTTTGCGGCCCCGCCTGCGGTGGCGGACGCGGTGGTGCCGCCCTGGGTGTCGGTGTCACCGCTGGTCTCGCTGGCAGCGCTGTCGCTGGTAGGGGTTCCGGTCCCGGTGTTGCGGGCGACGTAGCTGGCGGCGAGGCTGCCGATACTGCTGCTGATCATGACGGTGCTCCTCGAGCGTCGTGGATGCGGGTGCGGTACGAAGACGCCGCCGGCCCTGAATCGCCGGCGGCGCGGTTTTCGTACATTCCCAGCATCGGCGCATCCGCGCCGGACTTGATCGCGATCGGGTAACGACGCGGATACGAAGCGCTACAAAGCCGCCGCGCCAGCCTCAGGGCTGCAGGTCGAAGCGGTCCGCATCCAGGTGGGCGGGGAAGCGCTCGCGGTAGGCGGCCAGGGCCTGGGCGGACAGCGTCACCTGGCGTACGCCCTCCTCCGCACCGGCGTCCAGCAGCGTCTCGCCCTGGAAGTCCAGCACCTGACTGTCGCCGCTGTAGGGATAGCCCTTGCCGTCCTCGCCGGTGCGGTTGACCGCCGCCACGTAACAGAGGTTCTCGATGGCCCGAGCCGGCAGCAGGCGGTTCCAGTGGGCGCGGCGGGCCGCCGGCCAGTTGGCGGTGTAGAGCAGCAAGTGGGTGTCCGTGGCGTCGCGGCTCCACACCGGGAAGCGCAGGTCGTAGCAGATCAACGGGCGCACCCGCCAGCCCTTCAGGTCCAGCAGCACCTGGCACTCGCCGGGGCTGTAATGCGCGTGCTCGCCGGCCATGCGGAACAGGTGGCGCTTGTCGTAGTGCAGAACCTCGCCGTCCGGGCGCACCCAGAGCAGTCGGTTACGGTGGCTGCCATCGGCGGCGCGGACGATCAGGCTGCCGGTCAGCACCAGGTCGAGGCGCCGGGCCTGCTCGCGCATCCAGGCCAGAGTCGGGCCGTCCTCCGGCTCCGCCAGGGCCTCGGAGTCCATGGAGAAGCCGGTGGTGAACATCTCCGGCAGGATCGCCAGGTCGGCGCCCCTCGCCTGCTCCAGCAGGCCCTCGAAACGGTCGCGGTTGGCCTGGGGGTCGTGCCAGGCCAGGGTAGTCTGCACCAGGGCCACGCGCAGGTCGTCCAGCGGAAGCATGGCGGTCTCCTCGGTTGCGCGGGCAAGGCCCGCGGGGTGACGGGAACGGGTCAGCGTACCGCGCAGAGGCGCTCGGCGGCCTGGCGCAGGGTGTCCTCGCGCTTGGCGAAACAGAAGCGCACCAGCCGCGCGCCCGCCGGCGGCTCCCGGTAGAACACCGACACCGGGATGCTCGCCACGCCGTGCTCGCGGGTCAGCCACTCGGCCATGCGCACGTCGTCCAGGTCGTCGCGGATGGCCGAGTAGTCCACCACCTGGAAGTAGGTGCCGGCGGCGCGGGTGAAGCGGAAGGCGGAATCTGCCAGCAGGTCGCAGAACAGGTCGCGCTTGGCCTGGTAGAAGGCCGGTAGCTCGGCGAGGTGCTGGGGATGGCTGGCCATGAAGTCGGCCAGGGCGTGCTGCAGCGGGGTCACGCCGCAGAAGGTCACGTACTGGTGGATCTTGCGCAGCTCGGCCGACAGCGCCGGCGGCGCCACCACGTAGCCGGTCTTCCAGCCGGTCACGTGGTAGGTCTTGCCGAACGAGCTGACCACGAAGGCCCGGGCGTAGAGTTCGTCGTGGGCCAGCACGCTGGCGTGGCGCGCGCCGTCGAACACCAGGTGCTCGTACACCTCGTCGCTGATCACGTGGATGTCCCGGTCCCGCAGCAGCTGCGCCAGGCGGTCCAGGTCGTCGCGCCCCAGCAGCGCCCCGCTGGGGTTGTGAGGGGAATTGAGGAACAGCAGGCGGGTGCGCGGGGTGATGGCGTCAGCCAGGCGCTGCCAGTCGACGGCGAAGTCCGGCAGGGCCAGGGGCACGTGGACGCAACGCCCGCCGGCCAGCTCCACCGCGGGCTCGTAGCTGTCGTAGCAGGGGTCGAGGACGATGGCCTCGTCACCGGGCCGGATCAGCGCCTGCACCGCGCAGAAGATCGCCTCGGTGGCCCCGGGCGTCACGGTGATCTCGGCGTCCGCGTCCACCGCCCGCCCGTAGAGGGCACGCACCTTGCTCGCGATCTGCTGGCGCAGCGCCGGCAGGCCGGTCATGGGCGCGTACTGGTTATGGCCCTCGGCGATGTGCCGGGCGACCGCCTCGCGCAGGGCGGCCGGGCCGTCGAAATCGGGGAATCCCTGGGACAGGTTCAGCGCGCCGGTTTCCGCGGCGAGCTGGGACATGCGGGAAAAGATGGTGGTACCGACGTTGGGCAGTTTGCTGGCGATCATGAGCGTTCCCGGGGCTGCGGCGCGCCACAACGAAGCCGCAGGGCGCGGCAGGCGCGGAACCGCAGGATAGCCGATCCGCCCGGCCCGATGCATCCGTCGTGGAACCCCTGGTAGCCGGGCCTACAGAGTAGATCGGGTCGAGCCTGTCCGGCGGAACCTGTCCGGTCGGACCTGCCTGGCTGGACCTACCCGGCTACACCTGTCCGGCAGAACCTGCCTGGCGGAATCTATCCATCCGAACCGCTCTGGCCGTATCGATCCGGGCGGGCCATCCGAGACGGGGTGACCGGTCCGATCAGTCAAACAGTGCCAGGCCCCCGGACACGGGCGCGACCCGTGCCCTCCCCGTCAGCGCTTCTTGTCGCGGCGTTTCTTCTCGGCTTTCTTGTGGTGGCTCATCAGCCGACGCTTGCGGTTCACCTGGCGGTCGGTGAGCTTGTTCTGCTTGCCCTCGTAGGGGTTGTCGCCGCCCTTGTACTCGATGCGGATCGGCGTACCCACCAGCCGCAGCACGCGCCGGTAGGTGTTCTCCAGGTAGCGGCTGTAGGACTTCGGCACCTGGTCCACCTGGTTGCCGTGGATCACGATCAGCGGCGGGTTGGCACCGCCCAGGTGGGCGTAGCGCAGCTTGATGCGGCGGCCGTTAACGGTGGGCGGCTGGTGTTCCTGCACCGCGTCCTCGAGGATCTGCGTGAGGCGGTTGGTGGGCCAGCGGGTGACCGCCGACTTGAACGCCTGCTGCACGGACTTGTACAGGTGGCCGACGCCGGTGCCGTGCTTGGCCGAGATGAAGTGAATGTCCGCCCAGTCGGCGAACATCAGTCGCCGCTCCAGCTCGGTCTTCACGTAGTCCCGTTCCGAAGGCTCCATGCCGTCCCACTTGTTCAGGGCGATGACCAGGGCGCGGCCGCTTTCCAGCACGAAGCCCAGCAGGTTGAGGTCGTGTTCCACCACCCCTTCCCGGGCGTCCATCACGAAGACCACCACGTTGGCGTCCTGGATGGCCTGCAGGGTCTTCACCACCGAGAACTTTTCCACCGCCTCGAAGATCTTGCCGCGGCGGCGCACCCCGGCGGTGTCGATGAGGGTGTACTTCTCCTCGTCCCGCTCGAAGGGGATGTAAATGCTGTCACGGGTGGTTCCGGCCTGGTCGTAGACGATCACCCGCTCCTCGCCGAGCATGCGGTTGACCAGGGTCGACTTGCCGACGTTGGGACGGCCGATGATGGCGATCTTGATGCCGTCCTTCTCGCTTGGGCCGGGGATGCGCGTAGCTTCCTGGCCCTCGGCGACTTCCTCACCGTCGTCGCCCTCGCCTTCCCCCTCGTCCGCGTTGTCCTTGGGGAAGGTCCCCAGCGCCTGCTCCAGCATGGCGGTGATGCCCCGGCCATGGGCGGCGGCGATGGGCAGTGCATCGCCCAGGCCCAGGGGGCTGAATTCCGCCCGGGCGATGTCCGGGTCGACGGTGTCCACCTTGTTGGCGATCAGGAAGCTGCGCTTGTTCCGCTTGCGCAGGTGCTCGGCGATCATCTGGTCGGCGGCGGTCATGCCGGCACGGGAGTCCACCATGAACAGCACGGCGTCGGCTTCCTCGATGGCCTGCAGGGACTGCTCGGCCATCTTCGCGTCGATGCCCTCCTCGTCGCCGGAGATGCCGCCGGTGTCGATCACGATGTAGGTGCGGCCCTGCCACTTGGCCTCGCCGTACTGACGGTCACGGGTCAGGCCGGCGTACTCGGCGACGATGGCGTCGCGGGTCTTGGTCAGGCGGTTGAACAGGGTCGACTTGCCGACGTTGGGGCGGCCCACCAGGGCGATTACCGGAACCATTGGGCTCCTCCAGCGCTAAATCCAGAAAACACAACGGCCGCTGCATGTGCAGCGGCCGGCAGATACATCCCGCCAGGGGCTCCGCGATGACGCGAAGCGATCAGGTCTAGCGGATTTTCAACGCCACCAGCTTGCCGCTGTTGCCGTAGGCGTAAAGCATGTCGCCCACCACCAGCGGGCGGGCCCGCAGGCCATCGCTGTCGATGCGCTCGCGCCCGACGAAGCGACCGTCCACCTGGCTGACCAGGTGCAGGTAGCCTTCGAAATCGCCGAATGCCACGTAGCTGGAGAACACTTCCGGGGCGGACAGCTGGCGCCGAGCCAGGCTGTCGTTGCTCCACAGGGCAGTGGCGGACCGCTCGTCGATGCTCTCCACGGTGCCGTTGGCCAGGCTCACGTAGACGTTGCCGAAGCCCTGGGCGACGCCGACGTAGCTGGACGCCTCGCGCTGCCAGAGGATGCGCCCGCTCTCCAGGTCGAGGCCCGCGGCCCGGCCCTGATAGGTGGCGACGTAGAGGGTGTCGCCGGCCAGCAGCAGGCCACCGTCGATGTCCACCACGCGGTCCAGTTCGGAACGGCCCTGGGGCACCGCGACCCGCTGTTCCCACACCGGCAGCCCGCGCTGCACGTCAAGGGCGATGACCTTGCCGGTGGACAGCCCGGCGACCGCCAGGTTGTTGGTGACGATGGGCGCACCGGTGCCCCGCAGGGTCAGTACGGCCGGGGTGTTCTCGTAGATCCAGCGCTGGCTGCCGCTGGAGGCTTCCAGGGCGATCAGGCGGTCGTCCTGGGTCTGCACCACCACCACGTCGCCGTTGGTGGCGGGCGGCGCCAGTACTTCGCTGGTCACCCGGGCGCGCCATTTCTCGTCGCCGCTGTCGGCGTCGAGGGCGATCACTTCGCCCTTCAGGGTGCCCACCAGGACCATGCCGGAACCGACCCCCACCGCGCCGGATACCGGGCGGTCCAGGTCCTTCTCCCAGAGGGTCTTGCCGGTGAAGCGATCCAGGGCCACCACGTCGCCGTTGATGTCCGAGGCGAAGATGCGGTCGCCGTCCACGGCGGGCACCAGCAGGTTGTAGGTCTCGCCCTGGCCGTCGCCCACCGAGTGACTCCACTGGGTGTCCAGGCGCACTTCCTCGGTGATCTTCGGCAGTTCGGCTGGAGGCAATTCTTTGGTGCTGTTGCTGCTGCAACCCGCCGCCACGGCGGCCAGGGCCAGCACTGCGGCATATCTCCAGGCCATCACGCGTCCCCTTTCGCCAGGTCGTCGATCTTCATCTGCAGGGTGCCCATGCCGTTGTCCTCGGACATGGCATTGCGGGCCTTCTCGTAGGCACCGCGGGCGTCGTCGGCGCGACCCAGCTGCACCAGCAGGTCGCCCCGTAGCTCTTCACGGCTGGCCAGGAAGGCCTTGTCGCTGTCGCCATCGATCAGCTTGAGGGCGTCCTCGGTCTTGTTCTGGGCGGCCAGGACGCGCGCCAGGCGCTGACGGGCCACTTCGCCCAGGGTCGGGTTGGCCGGCTTGTCGACGATGGCCTTGAGCTCGGCGGCAGCGTCGTCCAGGCGACCGGCTTCCACCGCCACCTTGGCGACGAACAGGCCGCCGAACTGGGTGTAGGCGCTGCCCGGGTATTCGCTCTTCAGCTTGCCCGACAGGTCGGCGATCTTCGCCGAATCCGGCTGGCCTTCCGGCGTCAGGCTGCTTTGCAGCAACTCCTGGTAGAGCACCGAGGCATTCTGTTTCTGGTTGAGCTGGTACTTCTGCCAGGCCTGCCAGCCGAACACCACCACCAGCGCCAGCACGCCACCGGCGAGCAGAGGCTTGCCGTTGCGCTGCCACCAATCCTTGATCAGCGCCAGTTCTTCATCTTCGGTACGCGAGGTCACCCCAATACTCCTTAATCCGCTAAAGGCTCGAACCCGCGCCGAGGCGGGCCGCCAGGTGCTCGGATAGAGCATCCCAGGCAATGTTCTGTTGTTCGCTGTCATCCCGCAGGGGTTTGCAACCTACCACGCGGCTCGCCAGTTCGTCCTCACCGAGGATCAAGGCGAAGCGGGCGCCGCTCTTGTCGGCCTTCTTGAACTGGCTCTTGAAGCTGCCACCGCCGGCATTCACCAGCAGGCGCAGCGTCGGCAAGGCATCGCGCAGGCGCTCGGCCAGGGCCAGTGCAGCCAGCTCGGCCGGCTCGCCGAAGGCGCACAGGTAGAGGTCGGCGGGCGCGTTGAGGGAGGCCGGCACAAGGTCCAGGGTCTCCAGCAGCAGCACCAGGCGCTCCACGCCCATGGCGAAGCCCACACCCGGGGTCGGCTTGCCGCCGAACTGGGTCACCAGGCCGTCGTAGCGACCGCCGCCACAGACCGTGCCTTGGGAACCGAGCTTGTCGGTGACCCACTCGAACACGGTGCGGTTGTAGTAATCGAGGCCACGGACCAGCTTGTTGTTGATCTCGTAGCGGATGCCCACCGCGTCCAGGCGCGCCTTGACGCCTTCGAAGTGGGCACGGGACTCGTCGTCCAGGTAGTCGTGCAGGGTCGGGGCATCGGCCAGCAGGGCCTGGGTGGTGGCCACCTTGCTGTCCAGCACTCGCAGCGGGTTTGTGGTCAGGCGGCGCTGGCTGTCCTCGTCGAGCTGCTCGAAGCGGGCCTGCAGGTAGGTCACCAGGGCGTCCCGGTAGGCGGCGCGCGCCTCGCTAGACCCCAGGCTGTTGAGCTGCAGGGTGACCGCGTCGGCCAGACCGAGGCGTTGCCACAGGCGCCAGGTGAGCACGATCAGTTCGGCGTCGATGTCCGGGCCCGGCTGGTTGAAGGCTTCCACGCCGATCTGGTGGAACTGGCGATAACGGCCTTTCTGCGGTTTCTCGTAGCGGAACATCGGCCCCGCGTACCAGAGCTTCTGCACCTGGCCGCCGCCGGTCAGGCCGTGCTCGAGCATCGCCCGCACGCAGCCGGCGGTGCCTTCCGGGCGCAGGGTGAGGGATTCCTCGTTACGGTCGAGGAAGGTGTACATCTCCTTGTCCACCACGTCGGTGCCTTCGCCGATGCCGCGGGCGAACAGCTCGGTGAACTCGAGGATCGGCAGGCGGATCTCCCGATAGCCGTAGCCTTCCAGCAGCGCCGCCAGGGTGTTCTCCAGATACCGCCAGACCGGCGTCTGCTCCGGCAGGATGTCGTTCATGCCACGGATGGCTTGCAGGGACTTGCTCACTCGGAATCCTTGTTGTCAGCCGCGGGCGATGAGGGCCGCGTCGGCCTCGGCCTTCTCGGCCGCTTTGCGGCGGATGAGCCGTTCCAGCTCCTCCACCAGGTTGTCGTTGGTCAGCTTCTGCGCCGGCTTGCCGTCGATGTAGATCAGGTTGTTGGGCGTGCCGCCGGTGAGGCCGACGTGGGCCTCCTTGGCTTCGCCAGGGCCGTTCACCACGCAACCGATCACCGCCACGTCCATGGGTACCAGCAGGTCCTCCAGGCGCCCTTCCAGCTCGTTCATGGTCTTCACCACGTCGAAGTTCTGCCGGGAGCAGCTGGGGCAGGCGATGAAGTTGATGCCGCGGGAACGCAGGCGCAGGGACTTGAGGATGTCGTAGCCGACCTTGATCTCTTCCACCGGGTCGGCGGCGAGGGAGATGCGGATGGTGTCACCGATGCCCTCGGCCAGCAGCATGCCCAGGCCGACCGCCGACTTCACCGTGCCGGACCGCAGGCCACCGGCCTCGGTGATGCCCAGGTGCAGGGGTTGCTCGATCTGCCGGGAGAGGAGCCGGTAGGCCTCCACCGCCATGAACACATCGGAGGCCTTCACGCTCACCTTGAAGTCGGGGAAGTTCAGCCGGTCGAGGTGCTCGACGTGGCGCAGCGCCGACTCCACCAGGGCCTCGGGGGTCGGTTCGCCGTACTTCTTCTGCAGGTCCTTCTCCAGGGAGCCGGCGTTGACGCCGATGCGGATCGGGATGCCCCGGTCACGTGCGGCGTCCACCACCGCCTTGACCCGGTCCTCGCGACCGATGTTGCCGGGGTTGATGCGCAGGCAGTCCACCCCCAGCTCGGCCACCCGCAGGGCGATGGTGTAGTCGAAGTGGATATCCGCTACCAGCGGCACGCGAACCTGCTGCTTGATCCGGCCGAACGCCTCGGCGGCGTCCATGTCCGGCACCGAGACCCGCACGATGTCGGCACCGGCGTCTTCCAGGCGACGAATCTGCGCCACGGTGGCCGCCACGTCGCAGGTGTCGGTGTTGGTCATGCTCTGCACGGCGATGGGCGCATCGCCCCCCACCGGCACGTTGCCAACGTGAATCTGGCGCGAGACGCGGCGCTTGATGGGTGACTCGCAATGCATGGCTATTGCCCCAACTTCAGGCGAGCGGTCTCGCCATGGGTATTCGCGCCCAGGTCCACGGCCTGGCCGTTGTAGCTGACCTGGGCGCCGCGGGCGTAGCCCAGGCGCAGTTCCAGCGGTGCCTTGCCGGCCACCTGTACGGAATCGCCGGCACGCTTGAGGCCGCTGAACAGCACCTTGCCGGAGGCATCGCTGACCTGGGTCCAGCAGTCGCTGGTGAAACGGATGTCGACCTGGCCCTGGCCGGCCGCCACTTCGACGGGCGTCGATGCGGGCGCCGCGTTCGGCTGCGGCGTAGGAGCCGGCGCCGGGGTCGGCGTGGGGGGAACCGTCGGGACCGGAGTCTGGGCTTGGGCCGCCGGGGCCTGGACTGCTGGGGTCTGGGGCTGCGGTGCGTTCGGCTGGGGCATCGGCGTAGCCGAGGGCGAGGTGGGCGTCGACGGGGTTTCCGTCGTCACGCCTTCCAGGGGAAGGTCGGTAGACGGCGTGGCGGCTTCGCCCTCGGCGTCCGCCACGGCCTGGTCCTCCGGCTCGTCCAGGGGATGGATCTGGGTGGTGCCGTCGGCGCTTTCCACTTCCACGTGCTCGATGCCGGCGTTGGCGGAGTCGCCGGAGCGATGCTGGGACTGCTCCTGCCACCAGAAGAAGCCGGCGCCGATCAGGGCCAGGAGGATGAAGAAGCTGACGAAGCGCAGCACGCTCTGGGACAGCCGCACCGGCTCCTCAATGCGCCCCAGGCTGTGCACGTCGCTGCCCTTGGCGTTGGTCCCGGTATAGCGGTCGAACTCCGCCACCAGCACGGCCTGGTCGAGGCCCAGCAGCTTGGCATAGGCGCGGATGTAGCCCCGGGCGAAGGTATGCCCGGGCAACTGGTCGAAGGCGCCAGCTTCCAGCTGGCGCAGGGCGTACTCGGTGAGGTTGAGCTGGCGCGCCACCTCCC
Organism: Pseudomonas mangiferae; assembly: GCF_007109405.1. Classification (GTDB taxonomy): domain Bacteria; phylum Pseudomonadota; class Gammaproteobacteria; order Pseudomonadales; family Pseudomonadaceae; genus Pseudomonas_T; species Pseudomonas_T mangiferae. Next base: position 371,128 of record NZ_VJOY01000002.1, on the reverse strand, counting down.
CCAGGTTCAAGCCCCTCTCTTCACGCGCTAGGCGCAGCGTCTCGCCCGGGTTGCCGCGGGATGCCGTCCCCAGGACGTCGGGATTCGACGCGTTCATCGTTGCTCCGCCTGGTATTGCTGGTATTCCGGCGAGCCGGGATAGAGACGCTTGAGCTGCAGGCCGAGGCTGGCCGCCTGGTTACGGTCTTCGAACACCCTGGCCAGGCGTGCGCCCAGCAGCAGGCTGGCGGCGCTCTGCTCGGCCATGGCGCTGTAGAGGCCGTAGTAGTCGCGGGCCGGCACGTACTGTTTGTCGTCGTAGGACAACTGAGCCATGGCCAGCAGGGCACGGGGCTGCTGGCGATTCAGGCGCAGGGACTTCTCGAAATGCTGCTTGGCCAGGGCGCGCTGGTTCAGCGCCAGGGCCGTCAGGCCGAGGTTCTCGAAGACCCGGGAACGCTCGGGATAAAGGTTGTCGGCTGCGGCTTCCTCGAAGCGCGCGTAGGCTTCCTTGTAGCGTTTCTGCTCGTAGAGGAAACCACCGTAGTTGTTGAGGATGCGGGCGTCGTTGGCACGTGCCGACATCGCCTTGTGATACTCCTGGTCGGCCAGCTCGGGCTCCAGTTCGCTCTGGAACACCAGGGCCAGCGCGGCATGGGCATCGGCGTTGGCAGGGTCCAGTTCCAGCGCCTGCTTCAACGGCACCTTGGCGCGTTCGGTATCGCCCTGCTGCAGGTAGCCGATGCCCAGCTGGATGTAGGCATCCCGGGCTTCGTCGCGCCCCTTGGAAGACTTCATCGGGTCGACGGCGCCGGTGGTCACGCAACCGGCGAGCAGGGTGGCGAGGAGCAGGGATAGGGTAGCGCGTGCAAACATCGGGTTCCTCCCTTCAAGTTCGGTTGGCGCTGCGCGGCACATCGCTGTCGCCGTTCAGTTGCCGCACGGCGATGTAGCGCTCGCTGCGGCGGGTGCGGTCCATCACCTGGCCGACCAGTTGCCCACACGCGGCATCGATGTCGTCGCCCCGGGTGGTGCGCACGGTGACATTGTGCCCCGCCTTGTGCAGCAGGTCTTGGAAACGCCGAATCGCGTTGTTGCTCGGCCGCTCGTAACCGGAGAAGGGGAAAGGATTGAACGGGATCAGGTTGATCTTGCAGGGCACGTCGCGCAGCAGCTCGATCATTTGCGCGGCATGCTCGGGCTGGTCGTTGACGTCCTTGAGCAGGGTGTACTCGATGGTCAGGAAGCGCTTCTCGCCCAGTCCTTCGATGTAGCGGCGGCAGGCCGGCAACAGGACGGCCAGCGGATACTTCTTGTTGATCGGCACCAACTGGTTGCGCAGCTCGTCGTTGGGTGCGTGCAGCGACAGCGCCAGGGAGACGTCGATCTCCTGGGCCAGCTTGTCGATCATCGGCACCACGCCAGAGGTGGACAACGTCACCTTGCGCTTGGAAATGCCGTAGCCGAGGTCGTCCATCATGATGTGCATGGCGGCGACCACGTTGTCGAAATTCAGCAACGGCTCGCCCATGCCCATCATCACCACGTTGGTGACGGCGCGGTCGATCTTGGCCGGGACGGTGCCGAAGGATTTGTTGGCGATCCACACCTGGCCGATCACCTCGGCGGCGGTCAGGTCGCTGTTGAAGCCCTGCTTGCCGGTGGAGCAGAAACTGCAGTCCAGGGCACAGCCGGCCTGGGACGAGACGCAGAGGGTGCCGCGTCCGCCCTGGGGAATGTACACGGTCTCGACGCAGCTGCCGGACGCCACGCGCACCACCCACTTGCGGGTGCCGTCGCTGGAGATGTCCTCGCTGACGATTTCCGGACCGCGTACCTCGGCGCGGGCCTTGAGCTTGTCGCGCAAGGCCTTGCCGATGTTGCTCATGGCGTCGAAGTCATCGACACCGAAGTGGTGGATCCACTTCATTACCTGGCCCGCGCGGAAACGCTTTTCTCCGATGGACTCGAAGAACTGCTCCAGTTGCGGCTGGGTCAGCCCCAGCAGGTTCACTTTTCCGGCGGACTCGGTCATGGCATCACCCCTCGCGCTTCGCTCAGCGAATGCGCGCGCACACCTCGGTGGCGGCGAAGAAGTAGGCGATCTCGCGGGCAGCGGAGGCCTCGGAGTCGGAACCGTGGACGGCGTTCTCGTCGATGGAGACCGCGAAGTCGGCGCGGATGGTACCGGCGTCGGCTTTCTTCGGATCGGTCGCGCCCATCAGCTCGCGGTTCTTGGCGATGGCGCCTTCGCCTTCCAGCACCTGTACGACGACCGGGCCGGAGGTCATGAAGGACACCAGGTCCTTGAAGAAGGGACGCTCTTTGTGTTCGGCGTAGAAACCGCCGGCTTCGCGCTCGGACAGCTGGACCATCTTGGCGGCAACGACGCGCAGGCCGGCCTTCTCGAAACGGGTGATGATCTCGCCCACGACGTTCTTGGCAACCGCGTCGGGCTTGATGATGGAAAGGGTACGTTCGACAGCCATGGAAAACTCCAGAAACAGGGATTTAAAGCGAAAAATTAAACCCGCGAATTATACGCGGGTTCCGGTGAAATGCGTAGGGTGGCACCTTGGCTCAGTCGCGTTCTTCGATCCACGCGGCCTGGATCGCCTCGAGCACCTTTTCCCCACCGCGACTCGGATCGTCCTCGAAGCCGGGCAGGCCGACGACCCAGCGGTGCAGTTGCACGAAGTTCACGTAGCGGGGGTCGACGTCCGGCTTGGTCTCCGCCAGTTCGATGGCGATATCCAGCACATCGCTCCATTTCAGGCCCATAGCGCCTCCTAGTGCTTCTCGGAAACCTGGTTGAGGGTATAGCGGGGAATCTCGACCACCAGGTCCGTCTCCCCTACCAGTGCCTGGCACGACAGCCGCGACTGCGGCTCCAGCCCCCAAGCCTTGTCCAGCATGTCGTCCTCCAGTTCGTCGGAGGCCTCCAGGGAAGCGAAGCCCTCGCGCACCACCACGTGGCAGGTGGTGCAAGCACAGGACATCTCGCACGCATGCTCGATCTCCAGGCCATTGCGCAGGGCCGCGGCAATGATCGTCTCACCCGGCTGGGCCTCGACCACCATGCCCTCGGGGCAATGCTCGGCGTTGGGCAGAAACACGATCTGCGGCATCTTCACTCCTCAAGTTCGTTCAGTCGGCGCCCGGCCAGGGCCGCCTTGACGCTGGCGTCCATCCGCCGCGCCGCAAAGGCATCGGTGACCTGGGTCAGGCGCTTGGTCTGGCGCTCGATGGCAGAGCCGTCGTCGCCGTCCAGCAGGGCGCGCAAGGCCTGCATGTGTTCGTCGATGGCCGCCCGCTCTTCGCGACTCAGCAGCCGCGCACCGTCCACCTCCAAGGCTGCCTCCACCGATTCCAGCAGGCGCTGCGCATCCACCTGCAACTCCCGCAGGGCGCGGGCGGCCTTGTCGTCGCCGGCGTGGCGGAAGGAATCCTGCAGCATGCGGGCGATTTCGCCGTCGGTCAGGCCGTAGGACGGCTTGACCTGGATGCTCGCCTCGACGCCCGAGCCCAGCTCCCGGGCGGAGACGCCCAGCAGGCCGTCGGCATCCACCTGGAAGGTCACGCGGATCTTCGCCGCGCCGGCCACCATGGGCGGAATCCCGCGCAGCTCGAAGCGCGCCAGGGAGCGGCAGTCCCGCACCAGTTCGCGTTCGCCCTGCAGGACGTGGATCATCATGGCCGTCTGGCCATCCTTGTAGGTGGTGAAGTCCTGGGCGCGGGCCACCGGGATGGTGGTGTTGCGCGGGATCACCTTTTCCATCAGCCCGCCCATGGTTTCCAGCCCCAGGGACAGCGGGTTGACGTCCAGCAGCAGCAATTCCTCGCCGCCTCGGCGGTTGCCCGCCAGGGTATCGGCCTGGATCGCGGCGCCGATGGCCACCACCTGATCGGGGTCGATGTCGGTCATGGGCGGCCGGCCGAACAGCTCGCCCACCGCCTCGCGCACCCGCGGCACGCGGGTCGAGCCGCCCACCATGACCACCGCACCGATGTCCTCGAACTCGACGCCGGCGTCCCGCACCGCCCGCCGGCAGGCCTTCAGGCTACGGGCCAGCAGGGGCTCGATGAGCGAATCGAAATGGGAGCGGCTGAGGCGGCCTTTCCAGTCGCCATGACTCAGGGGAACGTCGTCGGCCTGGCTCAGGGCTTCCTTGGCGGCGCAGGCAGCCTCCAGCAGGCGGCGCTGGGTGCCCGGATCGAGGTCGGCGGACAGCCCGGCCTGCTCGACGATCCAGCCGGCGATGGCATGGTCGAAGTCATCACCGCCCAGGGCGCTGTCGCCTCCGGTGGCCAGCACCTCGAAGACCCCTGCGGTGAGGCGCAGGATCGAAATGTCGAAGGTACCGCCGCCCAGGTCGTAGATCGCCACGACGCCTTCGGCGCGCTGGTCGAGGCCGTAGGCGACCGCGGCAGCGGTGGGCTCGTTGAGCAGGCGCAGGACACTGAGCCCGGCGAGTCGGGCAGCATCCTTGGTGGCCTGGCGCTGGGCGTCGTCGAAATAGGCGGGCACGGTGATCACTGCCCCCACCAGCTCGCCCCCCAGCACGCCTTCGGCACGCTGGCGCAGGGACCTGAGGATATCCGCCGACACCTCCACCGGGCTCTTGGCGCCCTGCACCGTCTCGATGAACGGCATGTGGGACTCGCCCTCGACGAAGCGGTACGGCAGTTGCTCGCCCAGTTGCTTAATATCGGCAAGGCCGCGCCCCATCAGGCGCTTGACCGAGATGACGGTATTGAAGGGGTCGCTGGAGGCGGCGTCGCGGGCCGCCTGGCCGACGTCGACGCGGCCATCGCGATAGCGCACCGCGGACGGCAGGATCACCTGCCCGGCGCTGTCCGCAAGGGGCTCGGCGAGACCGCTGCGAACGGCGGCCACGAGGGAATTGGTGGTGCCCAGATCGATGCCCACGGCCAGCCGACGCTGGTGCGGCTGGGGGCTCTGTCCGGGCTCGGCGATCTGCAATAGAGGCATGCTGGTCTATGGAATTGGGCGCGGCGCGAGGCGGCCTGCGCGGATTAATCGTCGAGACGCTCTTCCAACTGGCGCACTTCCTGGGACAACTTGTCGAGGAACTGCAGGCGGCGCACCAGGCGCTCGGCCTCATCACGCTGCCCGGGGAGGTCCCAGCAGGCGGCGAAGCGGGTTTCCACTTCGCCCTGCGCATCCTTCAGGCGGCGTTTGAATACCGCCACGCCCTCCAGGTCGGCCTGGTCCTGTAATTCTTCCAACTCTTCTCGCCATTGCATCTGCTGCAACAGGAAATCCGGATCCTGGACCGTGGTCTCCAGGGGCAGTTCGCCCCCTTGCAGCGCCAGCAGGTACAACGCCCGGCGCGGCGCGCTCTTGAGCGTCTGGTAGGCATCGTTGAGCTGGGCGGCCTGCTCCAGGGCACGCCGTTGCTCGGCCTGCGGCGCATCGGCGAAGCGATCGGGATGGACGTCCCGCACCCGCTCGCGATAGCGGGCGGCAAGCTGGTCAAGGTCCAGGCGAAACGCAGGCTGCAGGTCGAACAGCGCGAAGTGACAGGGTTTACCCACGACGGGCCTCAGACATTGAAGCTCTCGCCGCAGCCGCACTCGCCCCGCACGTTGGGGTTGTTGAACTTGAAGCCTTCGTTCAACCCCTCGCGGACGAAGTCCAGCTCGGTGCCGTCAAGGTAAGCCAGGCTCTTGGGGTCGATGATCACTTTGACGCCGTGACTCTCGAACACCTCGTCCTCGGTGGTCACCTCGTCCACAAACTCGAGGACGTAGGCCAGGCCCGAGCAACCGGTGGTACGGACGCCCAGGCGGATGCCCTCGCCCTTGCCGCGCCCGTCGAGGGAACGCTGGACGTGACGGGCTGCCGCTTCGGTCATGCTGATAGCCATGGATGCCTCCTGTGGATCAGAGCAGGCCCTTCTTCTGCTTGTAGTCGCGCACGGCCGCCTTGATGGCGTCCTCGGCGAGCACCGAGCAGTGGATCTTCACCGGCGGCAGGGCCAGCTCTTCGGCGATGGTGGTGTTCTTGATGGTTTCCGCCTCGTCCAGCGTCTTGCCCTTCATCCACTCGGTGGCGAGGGAACTGGAGGCGATGGCGGAGCCGCAGCCATAGGTCTTGAACTTGGCGTCTTCGATGACGCCCTGCTCGTTCACCTTGATCTGCAGGCGCATCACGTCGCCGCAGGCGGGGGCGCCCACCATGCCGGTGCCGACATCGGGGTCCGCCGCATCCATCTTGCCGACGTTGCGCGGGTTCTCGTAGTGGTCGATAACCTTTTCACTGTAAGCCATGGTGTTTCACTCCTCACTCATCAGGGGCCGCATCAGTGTGCTTGCCATTCGACCTTGGAGAGGTCGACGCCCTCTTTATACATATCCCACAGGGGAGACAGTTCGCGCAGCTTATCCACCGACTCGCGGATCTTGCTCGCGGCGTAATCGACTTCTTCCTCGGTGGTGAAGCGCCCGAAGGTGAAGCGGATGGAGCTGTGGGCCAACTCGTCGTTGCGGCCGAGGGCACGCAGGACGTAGGACGGCTCCAGGGACGCCGAGGTGCAGGCCGAACCGGACGACACCGCGAGGTCCTTGAGCGCCATGATCAGCGACTCGCCCTCGACGTAGTTGAAGCTGACGTTGAGGTTGTGCGGGACGCGGGCGATGGCGCTGCCGTTCAGGTACAGTTCCTCCATCCCCTGGATGGTGTTCCAGAAACGATCGCGCAGCGCCTGGATGCGAACCCGCTCGCTGGCCATCTCTTCCTTGGCGATCCGGAACGCTTCGCCCATGCCGACGATCTGGTGGGTCGCCAGGGTGCCGGAGCGCATGCCGCGCTCATGGCCGCCACCATGGGTCTGGGCCTCCAGGCGCACGCGGGGCTTGCGGCGGACATAAAGCGCGCCGATCCCCTTGGGGCCATAGGTCTTGTGGGCGGAAAACGACATCAGGTCGACCTTCATGGCCTCCAGGTCGATTTCCACCTTGCCGGTGGACTGGGCCGCGTCGACGTGGAACAGGATGCCGCGGGCGCGGGTCAGCTCGCCGATGGCGGCGATGTCATTGACGGTACCGATCTCGTTGTTCACGTGCATCACAGAAACCAGGATGGTGTCGTCGCGCAGTGCGGCTTCCACCAGGGCTGGGGTGATCAGGCCGTCTTCGCCCGGCTCGATGTAGGTGACGTCGAAGCCTTCGCGCTCCAGCTGGCGGGTGGTGTCCAGGACAGCCTTGTGCTCGATCTTCGAGGTAACGATGTGCTTGCCCTTGGACGAGTAGAAGTGCGCGACGCCCTTGATGGCCAGGTTGTCGGACTCGGTGGCGCCGGAGGTCCAGACGATCTCGCGGGGATCAGCGTTGACCAGCTCGGCCACCTGGCGACGGGCGTTCTCGACCGCTTCCTCGGCCTTCCAGCCGAAGGCGTGGGAACGCGAGGCCGGGTTGCCGAAATTGCCATCCACCAGCAGACACTCGCTCATCTTCTGCGCGACGCGCGGGTCCACCGGCGTGGTGGCGGAGTAATCGAGGTAAATCGGCAATTTCATCGGTGCTCTCCTAATCAGGTATCAGGCAGGCGCCCTGCTCATTCAACGGCGGACGCTTCGATCTTATCCAGGCGGGGGGTATCCAGGCGCGGCGAACGGCCACTGCTGCACCGACGCTGGTCCTGGCGCTGCGCGACTTCCTGGACTTCGCGCCGGGTGACCAGGTCGGCCAGGCTGATGCCACTGAGGAATTCGTGGATCTGCAGGCTGAGGTCGCACCAGAGGTGGTGGGTCAGGCAGGTATCGCCGGAGTGGCAGTCGCCCAACCCCTGGCAGCGGGTGGCATCGACGGATTCGTTGACGGCGTCGATGACCTGGGCCACGTGGATGCCACGCATGTCCCGGGACAGCTGATAGCCGCCGCCGGGGCCGCGCACGCTGGTCACCAGGTTGCCACGGCGCAACTTGGCGAACAGCTGTTCGAGGTACGACAGGGAGATGCCCTGGCGCTCGGAAATATCGGCCAGGGAGACGGGCCCGCTCTGCGCGTGCAACGCCAGGTCGAGCATGGCGGTAACGGCGTAACGGCCTTTGGTAGTCAATCGCATGGAGGATTACCACGGAATCGCTGGGTTGCAGCGATTATGCAATTCCCGAGTATTTGAGTCAACTATAAGACCTACTGATTTACTCGGGATTACCCCAGACGAGGCGCCGCATGATAGCAGAATGCGCACCGCCTGGCATCAGACCGGCGGCGGACTTTCTTCCTTGACGCCGGCGAAGTCCTCTTCCCGCAACTCGGGCAATGCGTTGGCGCAGTAGTCGCTGCCCAGGGCCGTCAGGGCCTTGCACATGCCATCCAGGCGCTCGTCCATCGCCTGCACGTGATCCAGCAATTGACCGATGGCCCGCGCCACCGGGTCCGGCATGTCCTGGCTGACGCCATAGGCGTCGAAGCCGAACCGCTCGGCGATCTTCTGCCGGCGCAGTTCGTCCTCGCCGCTGGGCTTGACGATCACCCGCCCCGGAATACCCACCGCCGTGGCGCCGGCTGGCACGGCCTTGGTGACCACCGCATTGGAGCCGATCTTCGCCCCGGCTCCCACCACGAACGGGCCGAGCACCTTGGCGCCCGCCCCCACCACCACGCCGTCTTCCAGGGTCGGGTGACGCTTGCCCTTGTTCCAGGTAGTGCCGCCCAGGGTCACGCCCTGGTAAAGAGTCACGTCGTCACCGATCTCGGCCGTCTCGCCGATCACCACGCCCAGCCCGTGGTCGATAAAGAAGCGCCGGCCGATCTTCGCCCCGGGATGAATCTCGATGCCGGTCAGCCACCGCCCGAAGTTGGACACCAGGCGCGCCAGCCAGGGGCAGCCATTGCGCCAGAAGACGTTGGCCAGCCGGTGCAGCCAGATGGCATGCAGTCCCGGGTAGCAGGTCAGTACCTCGAAGGCGCTGCGCGCCGCCGGGTCCCGATGGAACACGCTCTGAATGTCTTCTCGGATGCGCGCGAACATCAGCGATCCCTCCGTTTATGCGGCTCGCCGCGAGCGGCTTTCTGGGTTTCGGTGAGGATGCCGCGGAGAATGTTCATCTCCAGCTTGCTGATGGCGCTGCGCCCATACAGGCGGCGCAGGCGGGCCATGAGGTGGCGCGGCCGCTCCGGATCGAGGAAGCCCACTTCCACCAGGGTCTGTTCCAGGTGGGCATAGAACGACTCCAGTTCGTCCAGAGTGACCGGTTGGCCGTTCTCCTCGGCAGCGGCCTCCTGCTTCTCCATCTTGGTCGGCCGGCCCTGGGCCGCGAGCCAGGCCATGCGCACCTCGTAGGTCAGCACCTGGACCGCGGTGGCCAGGTTGAGGGACGCGAAGGCCGGGTCGGACGGGATGTGCACGTGGTAGTGGCAGCGTTGCAGCTCGTCGTTGGTGAGCCCGGCGTACTCGCGCCCGAAGACCAGGGCGACTTCGCCCCCCGCCTCGGCCTGCTCCAGGCACACCGCTGCGGATTCCCGAGGGTCCAGCAGCGGCCAGGGAATCTGCCGGTCCCGGGCGCTGGTGCCCAGGGCCACGGTGCAGCCCGCCAGGGCCTCTTCCAGGGTCGCCACCACCTGGGCGGCGGCAAGCACGTCGCTGGCCCCCGACGCTCGGGCCACCGCTTCCTCGCTGGGGAAGACTTCGGGATCCACCAGCACCAGCCGCGACAACCCCATGTTCTTCATGGCCCGCGCCGCGCCACCGATGTTGCCGGGATGGCTGGTATTCACCAGGACCACGCGTATGTTCTGCAGCAAGGCGAACGCTCTCACTAGCCAAGAGGGAGCGGAATCTTACCGAAGCCCCGGGACGAGTGCCACGCGGCAGGTACCGCCGAACTGGATGCGCAGGGCTTTTCTGGTAGAATGCCCGGCTCTCTTTAACACGCCCAGGTACCCGCCCCATGCAGCCTATGCTGAATATCGCCCTGCGCGCCGCCCGCAGCGCCGGTGAACTGATTTTCCGCTCGATCGAACGCCTGGATGTCATCTCGGTAAACGAAAAGGACGCCAAGGACTATGTGTCCGAGGTGGACCGCAGCGCCGAACAGACCATCATCCAGGCGCTGCGCAAGGCCTACCCGAACCACGGCATCCTCGGCGAGGAGACCGGCTTGAGCGAGGGCAGCGGCGAAGGCGCCGACTACCTGTGGATCATCGACCCGCTGGATGGCACCACCAACTTCGTGCGTGGCGTACCCCACTACGCGGTGAGCATCGCGTGCAAATACCGCGGCCGCCTGGAGCACGCCGTGGTGCTCGATCCGATCCGCCAGGAAGAATTCACTGCCAGCCGCGGCCGCGGCGCCGCGCTGAATGGCCGCCGCCTGCGGGTCAGTGCGCGCAAGAGCCTGGACGGCGCCCTGCTGGGCACCGGCTTCCCGTTCCGCGACAGCCAACTGGACAACCTCGATAACTACCTGGGCATGTTCCGCAGCCTGGTGGGCCAGACTGCCGGCATCCGCCGCGCCGGTGCCGCCAGCCTGGACCTGGCCTACGTGGCGGCCGGGCGCTTCGATGCATTCTGGGAATTCGGCCTGTCGGAGTGGGACATGGCCGCGGGCGCGCTGCTGATCCAGGAAGCCGGCGGCCTGGTGAGTGACTTTACCGGTGGCCATGACTTCCTCGAGAAGGGTCACATCGTGGCGGGCAATACCAAGTGCTTCAAGGGCGTGCTGACGGCGATCCAGCCGCACCTGCCGGCTTCGCTGAAGCGCTGATCGACACCCATGAAAAAAGCGCCCCGCGGGGCGCTTTTTTGATTACTGGGCGACGGTATCCTGCTTCACCAGGATCAGCTGGCCCTGCTTGTTCAAGGGGATCCGGCTACCCGGGTCGTGATCCATGCGGACCTGATCCACCTTGCCATTGAGCTGGTACTTCACGTCGTACCCCACCAGCTTCTCGCTGGCGTCCTGCACGGTCTTGCAGCGGGTTTCGGTGGTGGTGTAGGTGTCGCGGGACTGCATGCTGCCCTGGACCTGGTTGCCGGCGTAACCGCCGCCGACCGCACCGGCGACCGTGGCGATCTTCTTGCCGCTACCGCCGCCCACTTGGTTGCCAAGCAGGCCGCCGGCGATGGCTCCGATGGCGGTGCCCACTACCCGGTGCTGGTCCTGCACCGGCCGTTGCCGGGTGACGGCGACGTCCTTGCATTCCTGCCGGGGCGTCTTGATGGTTTCATTGACCGGCTGCACCGCGAGTACTTCAGCGTAATCCGGGCCGCCTCCCACCAGACTGTAGGTGGCCACGGCCCCTCCAGCGGTTACACCGACGGCGCCCAGCACGGCGCCGACCAGCAACGACTTGTTCACGCTAACCTCCTGACTTCCACGTACCGGGCGAAACCGCCCTTGTTCCATGCCTTGGAAAGCGGATGTCAGGTCAAGTTCCAGCGTGGCACCCTTCGGCCATTCAGGCCGAGAGACGCGTCACAGCTCAGGGACGCTCGTCCACCGCTTCGGTGGTCGTCGTGGGGATCAGGTCTTCGCTGGTGAGGTTCAGCCAGATCAGCACTACGTTGGCGATGTAGATGGACGAGTAGGTCCCCGCCAGCACCCCGACGAACAGCGCGATGGAGAAGCCGAACAGGTTGTCGCCAGCGAAGAACAGCAGCGCGACGATGGCCAGCAGCGTGGAGATCGAGGTGGCCAGGGTACGCAGCAGGGTCTGCGTGGTGGACACGTTGATGTTCTCGATCAGGCTGGCCTTGCGCAGCACCCGGAAGTTCTCCCGGACGCGGTCGAAGACCACGATGGTGTCGTTCAGCGAGTAGCCGATGATCGCCAGGACCGCGGCGAGCACGGTCAGGTCGAACGGTATCTGGAAGAACGACAGGATACCCATGGTGACCACCACGTCGTGGACCAGCGAAACGATGGCTCCGACCGCAAACTTCCACTGGAAGCGGAAGGCCACGTACACCAGGATGCCGCCCAAGGCCAGCAGCATGCCCAGGCCACCCTGGTCACGCAGTTCCTCGCCCACCTGCGGGCCGACGTACTCGACGCGCTTGACCTGCACCGGGTTGTCGCCGCCCTTCTCACGCAGCGCCGCCGCCACCTTGTTGCCCAGCTGCGGGTCGTCGCCCTGCAGGCGGACCATCACGTCGGTGGCTTCGCCGAAGCTCTGCACCACCGCCTCGCCGTAGCCGGCGGCGGCCAGGTCCTCGCGGACCTTGTCCAGTTGGGCCGGACGATCGTAGGCCAGCTCGATCTGGGTGCCCCCGGTGAAGTCCAGGCCGAAATTGATGCCTTTGTAGAACCAGCTGAACAGGGCCAGCAGGGTCAGCAGCATGGTCAGGGCGAACGCGACATTGCGCACGCCCATGAAGTTGATGGTATTCAGTTTCATGGGGCGCCCCTCAGATCCACAGCTTCTTGAAGTCACGGCCGCCGAAAATCAGGTTGACCATACTGCGGGTCACGATGATCGCGGTGAACATGGAGGTGAAGATACCCAGCGACATGGTGACGGCAAAGCCTTTCACCGGGCCGGTCCCCATGGCGAACAGGATGCCGCCCACCAGCAGGCTAGTGAGGTTGGCGTCGAGGATCGCGGTGAAGGCGCGGTCGAAGCCCTCGTGGATGGCGCGCTGCACCGACAGACCGTTGGCGATCTCCTCGCGGATCCGCGAGAAGATCAGCACGTTGGCGTCCACCGCCATGCCCATGGTCAGCACGATACCGGCGATGCCCGGCAGGGTCAGGGTCGCGTGCAGCACCGACATCAGCGCCAGCAGCAGGACCATGTTGAAGGCCAGGGCCACGGTCGCCAGCACCCCGAAGAAACGGTAGATGGCGATGATGAACAGCGACACGAAGAGCATGCCCCACAGGGAGGCATTAACGCCCTTGGCGATGTTGTCCGCGCCGAGGCTCGGGCCGATGGTGCGTTCTTCGGCGAAGTACATCGGGGCCGCCAGGGCGCCGGCGCGCAGCAGCAGCGCCAGCTCGGAGGACTCGCCCTGGCCGTTCAGGCCGGTGATGCGGAACTGGCTGCCCAGGGGCGATTGGATGGTCGCCAGGCTGATGACCTTCTTCTCTTCCTGGAAAGTGGTGACCGGCTGGTCCTTCTCGACGCCGTCCACGACCTGCTTCTCGTAGCGGGTCACCGGCTTCTGCTCGATGAAGATCACCGCCATGCTACGACCGACGTTGTTGCGGGTGGCGCGGCTCATCAGTTCGCCGCCATGGCCGTCCAAGTGGATGTTCACCTGCGGGCGACCGTTCTCGTCATAGCTGGCCTTGGCATCGGTAACCTGGTCGCCGGTGAGGATCAGGCCGCGCTCCAGCTGCACGGGCGGGCGGCCCGGCTCACGGAACTCGAAGGTCTCGCTGGTGGCCTTGCTGGCACCGGCCTCGGCGGCCAGGCGGAACTCGAGGTTGGCCGTCTTGCCCAGCACGCGCTTGGCTTCAGCGGTGTCCTGCACGCCCGGCAGTTCCACCACGATGCGGTTGGCGCCCTGGCGCTGAACCAGGGGCTCGGCCACGCCCAGCTCGTTCACCCGGTTGCGGACGGTGGTGAGGTTCTGCTTGATGGAGTACTCGCGGATTTCCGCCAGCTTCGCCTGAGTCAGAGCGAGGCGCAGGATGCGCTGGCCGTTGCGTTCGCTGGTGGTGATCTCGAAATCGTTGAAGCTCTTGCGTACCAGGGCCTGGGCTTTCTCCAGGCTTTCCTCGTCGGCGAAGCCGAGCTGGATCGCGGCATCCTGGGGCGGCAGGCTGCGGTAGCGCACGCGCTCCTTGCGCAGGGTGCTCTTCACGTCGCCTTCGTAAACCTTCATCCGGGCGCTGACGGCCTTTTCCATGTCCACGGCCAGCAGGAAGTGCACGCCACCGGACAGGTCGAGGCCCAGCTTCATCGGCGAGGCACCGAGGCTGCGCAGCCAACCGGGCGTGGTGGGCGCCAGGTTCAGGGCGACCACGTAGTCGTCGCCGAGGGCGCGACCGATGGCATCCTTGGCCGGCAGCTGGTCACCCAGCGAGGTCAGCCGCAGCAGCCCGCCCTGGGCGCTCAGGCTCGAGGCCTTCACGGTGATGCCGGCCTGGGACAACGCCTGGCTGGCGCGGTCCAGGGTGCCCTGGTCGACCTTCAGCGCCGTGCTGGCGCCACTGATCTGGATGGCCGGGTCGTCCGGGTAGAGGTTGGGCGCGGAATAGATGAAGCCGACGGCGAGAACCACCAGGATCAGCAGGTACTTCCACAGAGGATATTTGTTGAGCATGACACCGCCCGTTATGACGCGGGGCGCCTAGTGGCGCCCCGTCATGGGTGAAGAACGATTCGTTAGATGGCTTTCAGCGTGCCTTTGGGCAGCGTCGCGGCGATCGCCGCTTTCTGAATCTTCAGCTCGACGGTGGAGGAGACTTCGATGACCACGAAGTCGTCGGTCACCTTCACCACCTTGCCGGCGATGCCGCCGGAGGTGACGACTTCGTCACCCTTCTGCAACCCGCCGAGCAGGTTCTTGTGCTCCTTGGAGCGCTTGGCCTGCGGGCGCCAGATCATCAGGTAGAAGATGACCAGGAAGCCGACCAGGAAGACCCACTCGAAGCCGGTACCGGCGGGACCGGCCGCCGCTGGTGCGGCTGCATCAGCGAAGGCGGCGGGAATCAGAAAGCTCATGGATCACTCCTGTTGATAAGTTCTCGAAATCACGTGTTTTTTTCAGTCCAGCGGCGGTGTTGACAGACCGCGCCGGGCATAGAAGGCATCGACAAAGGCGGCCAATTTACCCTGTTGAATTGCCTCGCGCAAACCAGCCATCAGGCGCTGGTAATGACGCAAGTTGTGAATGGTATTGAGCATGCTGCCCAGCATTTCGCCGCATTTGTCCAAGTGGTGCAGGTAGGAGCGGGAAAAGTGTTGGCAGGTGTAGCAGTCGCAGTTCGGGTCGAGGGGCGAGTCGTCGTGCCGGTGGGTGGCATTGCGCAACTTCAACACCCCGCTGTCGATGAACAGGTGACCGTTGCGGGCATTGCGGGTGGGCATCACGCAATCGAACATGTCCACACCGCGACGCACGCCCTCCACCAGGTCCTCGGGCTTGCCGACGCCCATCAGGTAGCGCGGCTTGTCCGCAGGCATGCGGGGCGGCAGGAAGTCCAGGACGCGGATCATCTCGTCCTTCGGCTCGCCCACCGACAGACCGCCGATGGCCAGGCCGTCGAAGCCGATCTCGCTGAGGGCATCCAGGGACCGCATGCGCAGGTCCTCGTGCATGCCTCCCTGGACGATGCCGAACAGCGCCGCGCTGCTGTCGCCGTGGGCATTTTTCGAGCGCTGGGCCCAGCGCAACGACAGCTCCATGGAACGGCGGGCCACGTCGTGGTCGGCGGGGTATGGCGTGCATTCGTCGAAGATCATCACGATGTCGGAGCCCAGGTCGCGCTGGACCTGCATGGATTCCTCCGGCCCCATGAATACCTTGGCGCCGTCCACCGGCGAGGCGAAGGTGACGCCCTCCTCCTTGATCTTGCGCATGGCCCCCAGGCTGAACACCTGGAAACCGCCGGAGTCGGTGAGGATCGGCCCCTGCCACTGCATGAAGTCATGCAGGTCGCCGTGGCGCTTGATTACCTCGGTACCCGGACGCAGCCACAGGTGAAAGGTGTTGCCCAGGATGATCTGCGCGCCGATGGCCTCGATGTCCCGGGGCAGCATGCCCTTCACCGTGCCGTAGGTGCCCACCGGCATGAAGGCCGGCGTTTCCACCACGCCACGCGGGAAGGTCAGCCGACCCCGACGGGCCTTGCCGTCGGTGGCCAGCAATTCGAAGGACATGCGACAGGTGCGCGTCATGGGGAAACCTCGGGGCCGCGCGCGGCGGGGTTGCGGGTGACGAACATGGCGTCACCGTAGCTGAAGAAGCGATAGCGCTGCTCCACCGCGACGGCATAGGCCTGCAGGGTCTGCGCATAGCCAGCGAAGGCGGACACCAGCATCAGCAGGGTGGATTCGGGAAGGTGGAAGTTGGTGACCAGGGCATCCACCACGTGGAACGGCTTGCCCGGGTAGAGAAAGATGTCGGTGTCGCCGCTGAACGGGCGAAGGGTCCCGTCCCGGGCCGCGCTCTCCAGGGAGCGCACGCTGGTAGTGCCCACGGCGATCACCCGGCCGTCCCGCGCGCGACAGGCCGCCACGGCGTCCACCACGTCGGCGCCGACCTCCAGCCATTCACGGTGCATGTGGTGGTCCTCGATCCGCTCCACGCGCACCGGCTGGAAGGTCCCCGCCCCCACATGGAGCGTGACGAACGCCATCTCCACGCCCTTGGCGCGGATCGCCTCCAGCAGCGACTCATCGAAATGCAGGCCCGCGGTGGGCGCAGCGACCGCCCCGGCATGCCGGGCATAGACCGTCTGGTAGCGCTCGCGGTCGTCCGCCTCGTCCGCCCTGTCTATATAAGGAGGCAACGGCATGTGGCCGATGCGCTCCAGCAGCGGCAGCACCGGTTCGGCGAAACGCAGTTCGAACAACCCATCGTGGCGGGCGAGCATCTCCGCTTCACCGCCGCCATCCAGCAGCAAGGTCGTGCCCGGCTTCGGTGACTTGCTGGAGCGCACATGGGCCAGTACCCGATGGGTGTCCAGCACCCGCTCCACCAAGATTTCCAGCTTTCCGCCAGAAGCCTTCTGGCCAAACAACCGGGCCGGGATCACCCGGGTGTTGTTGAACACCATCAGGTCACCAGGCCGGAGGTATTCCAACAGGTCGGAAAATTGCCGGTGCGCCAGTTCGCCGCTCGGCCCGTCCAGCACCAGCAGACGACTGGCACTGCGCTGCGCCAGAGGGTGGCGGGCAATCAGGTCGTCGGGCAGGTCGAAATGGAAGTCGGCAACACGCATGGCGGGCAGGTCGTTTCGCAGGGTCGCGAATCTTACCGGAAACCACTGCCCCTGGCCACGCAGGGCGGATTGACCTGCCTCGGGCGCCTCCC
Organism: Pseudomonas mangiferae; assembly: GCF_007109405.1. Lineage (GTDB taxonomy): Bacteria > Pseudomonadota > Gammaproteobacteria > Pseudomonadales > Pseudomonadaceae > Pseudomonas_T > Pseudomonas_T mangiferae. Next base: position 354,192 of record NZ_VJOY01000002.1, on the reverse strand, counting down.
TATACTTCGCCGCCATCGTGCCCCGGTGGCGGAATCGGTAGACGCGGCGGATTCAAAATCCGTTTTCGAAAGGAGTGGGAGTTCGAGTCTCCCCCGGGGCACCACGATACGAACACTCGATGCTCCATGCATCGAGCAATAAAAAACCGGCTGAAAGGCCGGTTTTTTTATTGGCTGGATCCTGGCCACGGGCTGGCAATGTCTCGACACATCGATTCATGCCTACGACGCAGCATTCGACCCTGAATCGCCTATTGACGAATCGGCCCGGTCAGACGGCGTGCTCTTCCCAGATCAGCCCGCCTTCCGGCGAGATTTCTACCACCTTGGTCAACGCCGCCTCGGCCGCTTCGTCCGCCTCGCTGGCCAGCGCGTAGGACTGGTCGTTGGCCACCCGGTGGAATTGCGGCTTTTCATCCGCATCACGCCGCTTCACGCCGATCACGGCCCTGAAACCGACTCCGTCGGGATAGGCCGAAGAAATCGCCTCGAATTCTTTGAAATGCTTACGGGCCATGGGGCTCTCCATTGTCAGTTACCTGACCAATGGACCACGCGCTTTCAGGGAAAGATTCCATCGTATTGTGGACGCTCGTCGGGCCTTGCCTCTGGAAGTGTCCGGCAAATGACCGAATACCGGGCCGGCGCCCCCTGATTTTTCGCCTTCGAATCGAGCGGTTGCTCCTGTTCGGGTCAGCCCGGAAACGGCTCTAGCACGCACCTTTGCGCAAAGCAGGCGCGGGTTCGGCACACACCCTGTCGAACAAACCTCGTCGACCCCATACAAACGCAACACATTCGGGTGTATTTTCTTCCCCGCACCCCCTGTCAAGCGTCGCTTTTCGGGGGTTGGCATTTGCCAGAGAGTTAGCGTAGAGTGTGCCCACTGTGTTTGCATGGGTCGCTGTTGAATCGTGACCTGGTGCAGTAGATCCTACAGATCCGCTACATCCCGCTCGACTTCTCTTACTCTCTGCAACCAGTTCCAGCCCTCTATGCGTTGCGTCACAGAGGCTGTCATCAACTCTAGTTTCAAGGAAATAAGACATGTCGAATCGTCAAAACGGCACCGTTAAATGGTTTAACGACGAGAAGGGTTTTGGTTTCATTACCCCTGAGAGCGGTCCGGATCTGTTCGTGCACTTCCGCGCTATCGAAGGTAACGGCTTCAAGAGCCTGAAAGAAGGCCAGCGCGTTAGCTTCGTTGCAGTGCAAGGTCAAAAAGGCATGCAGGCTGACCAGGTTCAAATCCTGGGCTAATAGCCTCTGCCACGAAAGCCCCTGATGGCGACATCAGGGGCTTTTTTTTGCCCGCGTTTTCGTAGAATGCGCCTTTCCCGGCTGCGAGCCCGCCATGTCGAAGTACCGGTTGCACCCCCAGGGCGAATTTCCCCCCGCCCTTCTCCCCCGTCGCCTGGCGGCGATGTTCTACGACGGCCTGTTGTGCGTCGCCCTGATGATGGTGGTCACCCTGTTCTACCAGCAGTTCCTGCTGCGCCTGATCTATGGCAGCGACCAGCTCAAGGCGCTGGCGGACGCCGGCGCGCTGGACCACGACCCGCTGCTCGCCAGCCTGCTGCTGTTCAGCGTGTTTGGCTTCTTCACTCTGTTCTGGACCAAGAACGGCCAGACCCTGGGCATGCAGGTGTGGGGCATCCGTCTCCAGAACGCCGACGGCACGGCCATCGATCTCTGGCAGGCGCTGCTGCGCTTCCTGGTGGCCATGGCGTCCTGGGCCTGCCTGGGGCTGGGATTACTCTGGATGCTATGGGATCGCCATCGACGCACCTGGCACGATCGCTATTCGGACAGCGTCGTGGTGCAGTTGCCGAAGAACATCCACAAGAAATGAAAAAAGCCGTCCTTCGGGACGGCTTTTTCATCTCAGCCGGCGCGTCGTAGCAGCCAGACGCCGGCCAGCGCGCAGACCGTCGCAGGGATCAGCACCGCCAGCAGGGGCGAGAAGCCGAACACCAGGCTGGAGGGGCCCAGCAGGTCCTGGCTGATGCGCACCACGAAGCCGATCACCACGCCGGTGAAGACCCGCTGCCCCAGGGTCACCGAGCGCAGCGGCCCGAAGATGAAGGAAATCGCCATCAGCACCAGGGCCCCGGTGACCAGCGGCTGCAGCAGCTTCGCCCAGAACGCCAGCCAATAGCGGCCGTTGTGCAGGCCCTGGTCGGCGAGGTAGTGGATATAGCGCCACAGTCCAGTGATGGATAGGGCCTCGGGCTCCATTACCACGGTGCTGAGCAGCTGCGGCTGCAGCTCGATGTCCCAGCGCTCGCTGGGCGCGTTGACCACTTCGGTACGGCGCTCGCGGAAGAAGGTCGTGGTGACGTCGTCCAGTTGCCAGTGATCGGCCTGGTAAGTGGCCTTGCGGGCGAAACTGGCGGACAGCATGTGGCGCTGATCGTCGAAGGTGTAGCGGGTGACGCCGAACAACAGCCCGCTGGGCTGCACGGCATTGATGTGCACGTACTCGTGGCCCTGGCGGTGCCAGAGGCCATGCTTGGAGCTCTGGGCGTCGCCGCTACCTTGGGCCAGGGCGCGGTCGGCCTGGGCGATGTTCTCGCTCCAAGGCGCCAGGTACTCGCCCACCATCACGCCGGCCAGCATCAATACCAGCAGGGGCTTCATCACCGCCCAGACGATCCGCCCGACAGACACGCCGGCAGCGCGCATGACGGTGAGTTCGCTGCTGCTGGCCAGGCTGCCGAGGCCGATCAGGGCGCCGATGAGAGCCGCCATCGGCAACATGTCGTAGGCGCGGCGCGGCGCAGTGAGCACTACGTACCAAATCACCTGTTTCAGGCCATAGGATTCGGAGATGTCGCCCAGTTCGTCGATGAAGGCGAACAGCAGCGCAAGGCCGAGGATCACCCCCAGCACGGCGAGGATGCTGAAGAAGACGTTGGTGCCGATGTATCGGTCGAGCTTAGCCATGGGCCACCTCCCGCGCGCGGCGAGCCGCCCATTTCAGCCGCAAGGGCTCCCAGTAGAGCAACAGCAGGCCGATCAGCAGGAACAGCACGTGCACCCACCACAGGCCGAGGGCCATGGGCAGCTTGCCCTTGTCCAGCTGGCCGCGGGCGGCGATCAACAGGGCGAGATAGCCCATGTACAGCAGCACCGCCGGCAGCAGCTTGAGGAAACGACCCTGGCGCGGATTGACCCGGGCCAGGGGAACCGCCAGCAGGGTGACGATGAAGACCAGCAGCGGAATCGACATGCGCCACTGCAGCTCGGCCTGGTAGCGCGGGTTATCGCTGCCGATGAGTTCGTGGGTCGGCACCGCCTCGCGCTCGCCGATCTCCGAGCTGACCTCGGGCTTGGGCAGCAGCAGGCCGTAGGTGTCGTACTGCACGGCGCGGTAGTCGGCGCTGCCGGGGTTGCCGTCGTAACGGAAGCCGTTCTCCAGGATCAGGTAGCGGCTGCCGTCCGGCTGGATCACCTGCCGGCCGCGCTCGGCCAGCAAGACGCCGATGCCGCGGTCCTTGCCATCACCGGACACCCGCTTCTCGGAGATGAACACCCCGCCCAACTGACTGCGGTCTTCGGAAAGGGTCTCGGTGTAGGTCACCCGCACGCCGTTCTTCATGGTCTGGAAGCGACCCGGCACCAGGGTATCGAATTCAGTCAGGGCATCCTGCTGGTTGAGGATGCGCGCCACGCTGGTGACCCCCTGGGGCGCCAGGCCGAACGCCAGCCAGGCCACCAGCAGCGCGATCAGGGTCGCCGGCGCCAGGGTGTAGGCCATCAGCCGCTGCTGGCTCATGCCGGTGGCGGTGAGGACGGTGATCTCGCTGTCCAGGTAGAGCCGGCCATAGGCCAGGAGGATACCGAGGAACAGCCCGAGGGGCAGGATCAGCTGCAGGAAGCCGGGAATCCGGTAGCCCATGATCAGCAGCAGCACACCCGGATCGAGGGCGCCCTGGGCGGCCTGGGCCAGGTACTTGATGAAGCGGCCGCTCATGATGATCACCAGCAGCACGGCCGTGACCGCGCTGAGGGTCAGCAGAACCTCGCGGCAGAGGTAACGGAAGACGATCAAACCAGAAACACTCCAGGGGTTGTCAGGCTCGCTGGCCGGTCGTGTCCGACCGCATCCGCGCCCGCCCGGCAATGGGCGGCGCCTGGAAAAATAGGCCGCATTATCCAGCGATTCGAAGTGTGTGTCACGGAATTGGCTGTGCCGTGGAGCTCGTAGACCGCGCGGAAGGGCCGGCGTTCGCGGTGCGCCGGACGCTGGGCATCCGCCGCTACCGGCAGTAGGATACGCGACACGCGCAGGCGGTCCGACCGTCTGCCTGGCGATGCAACCGCGCCACCCAGACGGCGGCCGCCCTTCGGCGACCGTGCCGGACGCATTCGGGTCGGAGCGACGAGGCGCCCACTCGCGCCCACCGCGTACTCTCGGCCACCGCCGCGGAGACCGAACGAACCACACGACCGATCACTTTCGGGAGCCGACACCCCGGCCCCGCCCGCTGAAGGACACCTCACCCATGGAATTCCTCGTCAAAAGCGCCCGCCCGGAAACCCTGAAGACCGCCACCCTGGTGGTCGCCGTCGGCGAAGACCGCCAGCTCGGCAGCCTCGCCCAGGCGGTGGACGCCGCCAGCGGCGGTGCGATCGGCGCCGCGCTGAAACGTGGCGACCTGGCTGGCAAGCTCGGCCAGAGCCTGCTGCTCCACGGCCTGTCGGGCCTCAAGGCGGAACGCGTGCTGCTGGTGGGCCGCGGCAAGGAAACCCTCTCCGACCGGCAGTTCCGCAAGATGGCCGCCAGTGCCTTCGGCACCCTCAAGGGCCTCGGCGGCGGCGACGCGGCCCTGGCCCTCTTCGATGTCCCGGTGAAGAACCGCGACGTCTACGGCGTGGCCCGCCTGCTCCTGGAAAGCCTGGCCGATGGCGTCTACCAGTTCGATCAGTACAAGAGCAAGAAAGCCGAACCGTATGCCCTGAAGAAGATCACCCTGGTCACCGCCAAGACCGAGCAGGCCGAGGTGGAGCGCGCCGCGACCCATGCCCGCGCCATCACCGCCGGCATGGCCCTGACCCGCGACCTGGGCAACCTGCCGCCCAACGTCTGCACCCCTACCTACCTGGGCGAACAGGCCCAGGCCATGGCCAAGGCCCACGACAACCTCACGGTCGAAGTGCATGACGACAAGAAGCTCCGCGAGCTGGGCATGGGTTCGTTCCTCGCCGTGGGCCGTGGCAGCGAAGAACCCCCGCGCCTGGTGGTAATGAACTACCAGGGCGGCGGCAAGGGCGAGCAGCCTTACGTGCTGGTGGGCAAGGGCATCACCTTCGACAGCGGCGGCATCAGCATCAAGCCCGGCCTGAGCATGGACGAGATGAAGTACGACATGTGCGGCGCCGCCAGTGTGCTGGGGACCTTCCGTGCGGTGCTGGAGATGCGCCTGCCGATCAACCTGGTGGGCCTGCTGGCTTGTGCCGAGAACATGCCCAGCGGCCACGCCACCCGCCCGGGCGACATCGTCACCACCATGAGCGGGCAGACGGTGGAGATCCTCAACACCGATGCCGAGGGCCGCCTGGTGCTGTGCGACACCCTCACCTACGCCGAGCGCTTCAAGCCCCGCGCGGTGATCGACATCGCCACCCTTACCGGCGCCTGCCTGGTGGCCCTGGGCAGCCACACCTCGGGCCTGCTGGGCAACGACGACACGCTGATCCGCCAGTTGCTGGACGCCGGCGTCGCGGCCGACGACCGCGCCTGGCAACTGCCGCTGTTCGACGAGTACCAAGAGCAGCTGGACAGCCCCTTCGCCGACATCGCCAACATCGGCGGGCCGAAGGCCGGCACCATCACCGCGGCCTGCTTCCTTTCGCGTTTTGCCAAGCAGTTCCAGTGGGCGCACCTGGACGTGGCCGGCACCGCCTGGGTCAGCGGCGGCAAGGAGAAAGGCGCCACCGGGCGTCCGGTTCCCCTGCTGACCCAGTACCTGCTGGACCGCCTGCAACAGGCCTGACGGCTACGCCGCCCCCGCGCACCTGCCGGAGGCGGCCAGGCACCCTGCCGAACCACGAGCCGGACCCATGCCCCGTATCGATTTCTACATCCTGCCTACCGACGACCCCGACGCTCGCCTGACGGTCGCCTGCCGCCTGGCCGAAAAGGCCTGGCGCCAGGGACTGCGGGTCTACCTGCACTGCCAGGACGGCGCCCAGCGCGAGCGTCTGGACGAGCGGCTGTGGCGTTTCAAGGGCGAAGCCTTCATCCCCCATGGCGACGCGGAATCGGATGACGACGCACCGGTGGCCCTGGGCCTGGGCGACGACCCCGGCAGCCACCGCGAGCTGTTGATCAACCTGGCCCTGGCGGTCCCGGCCTTCCACGAGCGCTTCGCGCGGATCGCCGAGCTGGTGGTGGAGGACCCCGCGATCCGCCAGGCCGGTCGGGAGAATTTCCGTTTCTACCGCGAGCGCGGCTATCCTCTGCAGGACCACCGCCTGCCGCGCCTCTAACGCTGCCGATCCGTACGATGGACAATTCCCATACCCCACCGCCGCCCGCCCACCTGCTGAACGATCTCGAATCGATCCGCGAACTCTTGGAAGACGGTCTCGAGCCTCCACTGCTCACCGATACCTTCGACCCGGATGCCATTCCGCTGCTGTCGGAAGTGGTCGCCCCGCCGCCGTCGGACGCCCGCCCGCTGCATGCCCCGGAGCCGCTGCGTTCGCCCCAGGCTCACGCGGCGCCGGAAGCGCCGACGCCCGAGGCACCCTTGCGCAACACCGACCCGGCAAGCCTGGACAGCGAGTTGCGCGCCGCCGCGCAGCTGATCCTGCAGGACGTGATCGACGATTTCGTGCCGCAGATCGAGGCCGAGCTCAAGCGTCGCCTGGAGGCCCGCCTGAGCCGCCTGTTGCCGCCACGCCGTGGGTGACCCTCAGCGCCGCACCGTTCTCAACGCGTCCTCCAGGGCGCGCTGGGCGAAGGCCATCAGCTCCGGGTAGAACGCGTCGAAGTCCTCGCTGAGCCGGTCGTAGCGCTCGGCCACCTCCTCGTAGGCACCGTCCATCAGGCTCGGCCGTGACAGCCGCGTGCGCATGCCGACGATCACCCGGTCCAGGGCCTCGAACGCCCGGTAGCCCCCCAGCCAGTCTTGGGCCGCCATGTGCGGCACGATGAGGCCCAGCCGCTCCGGCAGCGCCGGCTCGGTCTGCAATACGCCATAGACCCGGGATGTGAAGCGCTCCAGGGGTTCGCTGGCGTAGTCGTGCCAGTTCAGCGCCAGGCGATGATCGAAGAACAGGTCCAGCAGGATGCCGGCGATTCGCCGTCGCTCCGCGGGGAAGCGCGCCCGGGCGCGGGCGGTGACCGGATGGCTGTCGGTGAAGATGTCGATGCGCCGGTGCAGCAGGATCGCGGCTTCGACATCGGCGGGGTAGCGGCCGTCCAGCGGCCCCTTGACGAAGTCGCCATACAGGCTGCCGAGCAGTTGCGCCGGCGCCGGGCCGCCCAGATGGAGGTGTGCGAGGTAATTCATGGCGGGAGCTTAGCGCGTCGCATCAGCAGGGTCGATGACGACTATCGGGCGGAACGATCTGCATATCGTCAACGTCCGATATAAGGTTCGCCCCATCGCGATATGCAGAGCCCAGCCGCCATGCCCATCGACCTCGACGAAGCCCTCAAAGCCATCGCCCACCCCGTGCGCCGCGACATGCTGAGTTGGCTGAAAGACCCGCAGCGCCATTTCCCCGACCAGGAGCACCCCCTGGAAATCGGTGTGTGCGCCGGCCAGTTCGACCAGCGCACCGGGTTGTCGCAGTCCACGGTCTCGGCCCACCTGGCCACGCTCCAGCGGGCCTGCCTGGTCACCAGCCGGCGGGTCGGGCAATGGAATTTCTTCAAGCGCAATCAGGCGGCGATCGATGAACTCGTCCGTCGCCTGGGCGAAGAACTCTAGCGCCGGCCGCATGCAGCGATCCGAACCCTCCCGCAGTCACAGGAGCCGGCACATGCCTTCCTCGCTTCTCGTTCTCGCTCTGTCCGCGTTCGCCATCGGCACCACGGAATTCGTCATCATGGGCCTGCTGCCCGACGTCGCCACCGACCTCGGCGTGTCGATTCCCGGCGCCGGCTGGCTGGTCACCGGCTATGCCCTGGGGGTAGCCATCGGCGCCCCGTTCATGGCCATGGCCACTGCCCGCCTGTCCCGCAAGACCTCGCTGCTGACGCTGATGACGATTTTCATCGGCGGCAACCTGTTCTGCGCCCTGGCCGCGGACTACGGCCTGCTGATGGCCGCCCGGGTGGTTACTGCCCTCTGCCACGGGGCATTCTTCGGCATCGGCTCGGTAGTCGCCGCCAGCGTGGTCGCCCCCAATCGGCGCGCCTCGGCGGTGGCCCTGATGTTCACCGGCCTGACCCTTGCCAACGTGCTCGGCGTGCCCCTGGGCACCGCCCTCGGCCAGGCCGCCGGCTGGCGTTCCACCTTCTGGGCGGTGACCGTGCTGGGAGTGGTGGCCCTGATCGGTCTCTGGCGCGTCCTGCCCAAGGCCCGCGAGGCGGAAACCACCGACCTGCGCAGCGAACTGGCGGCCCTGGGGGGCGCCGGCCTGTGGCTGGCGCTGACCACCACGGTCCTGTTCTCGGCGGCGATGTTCTGCCTGTTCACCTACGTCGCCCCGCTGCTGGGAGACGTCACCGGCGTATCGCCCCGCGGCGTGACCTGGACCCTGCTGCTGATCGGCCTGGGCCTGACCCTGGGCAACGTGATCGGCGGGCGCCTGGCCGATCGCAGCCTGATGCACACCCTGGTGGGGGTCTTCATCGCCATGGCCCTGGTATCGGCCGTCCTGAGCTGGACCAGCCACGGCCTCGTGGCCACCGAGGTCACCCTGTTCCTCTGGGCAATCGCCGCCTTCGCCGCAGTGCCGGCCCTGCAGGTCAACGTGGTCGCCTACGGCCACGCCGCCCCGAACCTGGTATCGACCCTGAACATCGGCGCCTTCAACGTCGGCAACGCCCTCGGCGCCTGGGTCGGCGGGCTGGTCCTCAGTGAAGGCCTCGGCCTCACCCGAGTCCCGCTGGCCGCCGCTTCCCTGGCCCTGCTCGCCCTCATCGCCACCCTGGCGACCTTCAGCCAACGCAAGCCCGAGCCGGCCCCGGCTCTCGACTAATCCACGGAGACCGCACCATGCCCACGCTTTTCGACCCGATCACGATCGGCGACCTGGAACTGCCCAACCGCATCATCATGGCGCCCCTGACCCGCTGCCGCGCCGACGAGGGCCGCGTGCCCAACGCGCTGATGAGCGAGTACTACACCCAGCGCGCGTCCGCCGGCCTGATCATCAGCGAGGCCACCTCGGTCACGCCCATGGGCGTCGGCTACCCGGACACCCCCGGCATCTGGTCGGACGATCAGGTGCAGGGCTGGACCCAGGTGACCAAGGCCGTACACGCCAACGGCGGGCGCATCTTCCTGCAGCTCTGGCACGTGGGCCGCATCTCCGACCCGCTGTACCTGGACGGCGAGCTGCCGGTGGCGCCCAGCGCCATCGCCGCCAAGGGCCACGTCAGCCTGGTCCGCCCCAAGCGTGACTTCGTCACCCCGCGGGCCCTGGACAGCGAAGAGATCCCGGCCATCGTCGAGGCCTACCGCGCAGGGGCGGAGAACGCCAAGCGCGCCGGCTTCGATGGCGTGGAGATCCACGGCGCCAACGGCTACCTGCTGGACCAGTTCCTCCAGGACACCACCAACACACGCACCGACGGCTACGGCGGCTCCCTGGAGAACCGGGCGCGTCTGCTGCTGGAAGTGACCGATGCAGTAATCGGCGTGTGGGGCGCCGGCCGGGTCGGCGTGCACCTGGCGCCGCGGGCCGATGCCCATGACATGGGCGACTCCAACCGGGCGGAAACCTTCGGCTACGTGGCCCGGGAACTGGGCAAGCGCGGCGTGGCGTTCATCTGCGCCCGCGAGCATGCCGCCGACGACAGCCTGACCCCGGCTCTGAAGGACGCTTTCGGCGGCGTGTTCATCGCCAACGAGGGCTTCACCAAGGACAGCGCCAACCAGTGGCTGGCCAACGGCAAGGCGGATGCGGTGGCCTTCGGCGTGCCGTTCATCGCCAACCCGGACCTGCCGGCCCGGCTGGCCCAGGACGCGGCGCTCAACGAAGCCCACCCGGACACCTTCTACAGCCACGGCCCGGTCGGCTACATCGACTACCCCCGGCTGTAACCGGCCCCAAAAAAAACCCGCTTCGGCGGGTTTTTTTATGGGCGGCCGGGCGTTCAGCGGGCGTTCAACTGGTGCTGCAGGTTCTGCACCTGGCTCTGCAGCGCGCTGATGTTGCGCGTGACCTGGCCACGGAAGGCATCGAATTCCGCAGTGTTCCCGGCGTTGCTGGTGGCCGCGGCGGCGCGGGCGTCCAGTTCGCTGCGCAGGACCAGCAGGTCCTGTTCCAGGCGGGCGATGTTCGGGGTCGGGTCGCCCTGCTTCTTCAGCGCCGCGACGTCGTTCGCCAGGGCCTTGAGCTGGGTGTCCAGCTGGGCCTGGGCCGCCTGGTCGGCCTGGACCTTGGCCTGCAGCTCGTCCACCGCCTTCAGTCGCTCCGCCAGGGACACGCCGGCGTCCTGCAGGGCCTTGAGGTCCGTACCGAGCTGGGCGAGGCGCTTGTCCAGGCCGTCCTGGGCGCCAGTGGCCCCCTGTTGCTGCTTGTCCAGCTCGGCCAGGCGGGTTTCCAGCTGCTTGACCCGCAACCGCAGGGCCTCACTGCCGCTGGTGACGCTGGACTCGGTGGCCACCACCTTGCCGCTGATGGCCTGGATGCGCCCGGCCGCTTCTTCGCTGATACGGGCGAAGCTCTCCTGGGTCGCCACCAGTTGCTGCTCCATCAGCGAGATCTGCTGGAAGCTCCACGCGCCCAGGCCGCCCAGGGCGATCACCAGGGCACCCACCAGCGCCCACAGCGGGCCGGTGCCGAGGCCGCCGGAGCGGCGAGCCTTGGCCGGGCGCGCCGCCGGCGCGTAGGGCTCGCGGCCGTCCCGGACAGGCCCGTAGTCATGGTCGTGAACGTCGGTGGTCAGGCTGGGCACGTCGTCCACTTCGTCGAGAGCATCGTTGCGCATTGGGGAAACCTTCGGAGGTCCGGAACCGCGGTGGGGCGGGAGTATACCGGGTCGCGTCGCGGCGCTCACGTCGCGCCAGCGCGGTGCGCCCGGCTCCGACGATGCACCGTTCGGCCCCGCGCGCCGGCCTTCATGGCTGCCTGCGCCGCGCCGAGGCGCTCACGCGCCAGGCCGTGGAGGTGGCACCCGGCAGAAGCCGGGAGGCAGCGCACGCCGGGGCCGTCGGCCGTTCCGGCAGCCGCCGGCCCCGTCACATCCGACTCGTTCGTCCAGCCGCGCCGGTCTGCCGCGTAACGGACTGGTACGCCGCTTGCTTTTCCAGCGAGCCGGGCCGCGCGATGCGCCGGCTTCCCTTCCAGCCCGAGGAACCATGCCCATGGAACTGAACAAGGCGGTACTGGATTGCATGCAACGGCTGCGACGCCTGTTGCGGGACGAACAGGCGCTGGATATCCGCCTGAGCCAGCCGGACGCGGTGCAGGCCTTGCTGCAGGCCAGCCATGCCGCGGAGCACCCGGAGATCCGCCAGTTGGGCGAACGGCTCGCGGAACTCAGCGGGGAGCGCCTGCCGGCCCCGGTGCCCAGTGAGGAGGAGCTGATCCGCCGCTACACCCAGTACGCCGGGCCGCTGCGGGGCTAATCAGGCGTCGCCGCGGGCACGCCAGGCCGCGCAGAACGCGTCCAGGGAATCCCGCAGGGCGTCCCGCGGCTGGTAGCCGAGACGGAGCCGCGCCTGGCTGATGTCTAGGCTGAAGGAGCGCGCCATCACCGCCACCCCCAGGCGCAGCAGCGGTGGCTCCGGCTGACCGGGCAACCAGCGGCAGACGGTCTCGCCCAGGCTCGCCGCGGCGTAGGCCAGGGCATAAGGCACGCGCCGGGTGACCGGCGGCAGGTCGAGCCGGCGCATCACGTAGTCCACCACGTCCCACAGCGGCTGCGGCTGGCCGTCGCTGATGTTGTAGACCCGCCCGAGGGCCTGTTCCTCGGCCTGCAAGCCGAGGAACAGCGCCTGGTTGAGGTTTTCCACGCTGGTGAAATCCACCTGGTTGCGCCCCTCGCCGATGATCGCCAGGCGACCCCGCCGCTGCATGTCGATCAACCGGGGAAAGATGCTGGTGTCGCCGGCGCCGGTGACGAAGCGCGGACGGAACGCCAGCACCTCCAGGCCGGCCGCCTGGGCGGCGAACACCCGCTGCTCGGCCAGGTACTTGGTTCGCCCGTAGTGATCGGAAAAGCGCTGCGGCAACTGGTCCTCGCGAATCCCGACATGGCTGCGCCCGTCGAAGTACACCGAGGGCGACGACAGGTGCAGCAGGCGCCGCACGCCCTGCGCCAGGCAGGCGTCCACCACGTGCTCGGTGACCGTGACGTTGCCGTGGTGGAAGTGGGCGTAGGGCCCCCACACCCCCACCGCGCCCGCGCAATGCACCACCGCATCCACCCCCTGGCAGAGTTCGCGCACGAACGCCGCGTCACCCAGGTCGCCTTCCACGTACTCCGCACCCAGGACGCGCAGGCCGGCCACCGCCTCGGCGCGCCGCCCGTTGATGCGCACCGAGAGGCCCTGCTGCAAGGCGAAACGGGCGAATTCGCCGCCGATGAAGCCGCTCGCACCGGTTACCAGAATCGTCATCGCCGTCTCCCCGAGGCTGCCAGCGGCGACTGTAGCAGCCCGCCCCCGACCGGCGATGTGGCGCCGGCGGCCAATGCAGCGGCCGTGGCGGTCGCTCAGTCCGCCACGGCCAGCCAGTCCGGCGCGCGGCGACGCAGGTGGTCGGTCAGGCTGGCGAGCAGCTCGCCGCCGTTGCGCCAGTGATGCCAGTAGAGGGGCACGTCCACCCCGCGCCCCGGCATCAGGTCCACCAGGCGTCCTTCCGCCAGGGCCTGGCCGGCCTGCAGCTCCGGCACCATGCCCCAGCCGACGCCGGCCAGGGTCAGCCGGACGAAGCCATCCGAGGAAGGGCACAGGTGGTGGCGGAAGTCCTCCTCGAAGCCCAGGGTCGCCAGGTAGCGGTGCTGCAGCAGGTCGTCGTTGCCGAAGACAATGCCTGGCGCACGCGCCAGGGCGGCGGCGGTCACCCCGTCGGCGAAGTGCCGGGCGACGAAGGCCGGGCTGGCCACGCCGCGGTAACGCATGGCACCGAGCAACTGGCTTCGGGCGCCGGCTACCGGGCGCTCCGCGCCGCACAGGCAACCGGCCACCTCGCCGGCACGCATCCGCCGCAGGCCCACGTCCTGGTCTTCCACCACCAGGTCCAGCAGCACCCGCTGCTCGGCGCAGAACGGTGCCGTCGCCTCGGCCCACCAAGTGGCCAAGCTGTCGGCGTTGAGGGCGATGCGCAGGCGCTCCGGCGGCAGGCCGTCGTCCAGGGCCGGGACCTGGGCCTGCAGGTCGTGCTCCAGCAGGCGCACCTGCTGCACGTGGTTGAGCAGCCGCCGCCCGATGTCGGTGGGTGCCGGTGGGCTGGCGCGCACCAGCACCGGCTGGCCGACCCGCGCTTCCAGCAGCTTGATGCGCTGGGAAACCGCGGACTGGGACAGGCCCAGGCGCAGGGCGGCCCGCTCGAAGCCGCCCTGCTCCACCACTGCCGCCAGTGCGGCCAGTAACTTGTAATCGAACATGCGCGTCCAGCTCCATCAATTCAGCTAATGCCCAATCTACAGGATTCGTTTTTCTGATGACTCGTGACCTGCGAGGGTAATGGCTCCCCCCTCACGAGTACCCTTCATGAATCGCCTCCGTTCGCCCCACCCTTCGGCTACCGTCCGGGAGACCTGCTGATCATGTGGCCCAGCTACTTGAACGGCCTGATGCTCAGCGCCAGCCTGATCATCGCCATCGGCGCCCAGAACGCCTTCGTCCTCGGGCAGAGCCTGCGCCGCGAATACCCCCTGCTGGTGGCCGGCATCTGCGTCCTGTGCGACGCCCTGCTGATCACCGCCGGAGTGCTCGGCCTGACCCGGCTGATCACCGACAGCCCGCTGCTGCTGGAGCTGCTGCGGGCCGTGGGCATCGCTTTCCTGCTGCTATACGGCGCCCGCGCCCTGCTGCGCGCGGTGCATCCCGGAGCATTGCAGCGGGCTGGCGCCGAGGCGGGTCGCTCGAGGCCCGCGGTGATCCTGGCGACCCTGGCGATCACCCTGCTGAACCCCCACGTCTACCTGGACACCGTGCTGCTGATCGGCTCCCTGGGTGCCCGCCAGGCGTCACCCATGGCCTTTGCGGCCGGCGCCTCCAGCGCATCGCTGCTGTGGTTCTTCGCCCTGGCGGTGGGTGCCGCGCGCCTCGCCCCGTGGCTGGCACGCCCCTTCACGTGGCGGCTGATCGACCTGGCGGTGGCGCTGATGATGGCCTACGTGGCGGTTCAGCTGTACCTCGGCGGCTGACCCAGCGAGGGCTCTGGGAACCGCCTTTCCCGTACAGTTGTCGCGTGGTTATGCCCTGGGTCGGGTGTTATGATCCGGCGTTCGCGGTCAGGCAGGGTACAAACCCGCCGACCGCCCCTGGCCGCCCGTGAACGGCCGTGCGCCCGGCGCACATTCCCCACCTGACAAGGAGATAGACCATGGCTTTCGAATTGCCGCCGCTGCCTTACGAAAAGAACGCCCTCGAGCCGCACCTCTCCGCCGAAACCCTGGAATACCACCACGACAAGCACCACAACACCTACGTGGTGAACCTGAACAACCTGATCCCGGGTACCGAATTCGAAGGCAAGAGCCTGGAAGAGATCATCAAGTCCTCTTCCGGCGGCATCTTCAACAACGCCGCCCAGGTGTGGAACCACACCTTCTACTGGAACTGCCTGTCCCCCAACGGCGGTGGCCAGCCCAGCGGCGCCCTGGCCGATGCCATCAACCAGGCCTTCGGCTCCTTCGACAAGTTCAAGGAAGAGTTCAGCAAGGTCTCCATCGGCACCTTCGGTTCCGGCTGGGGCTGGCTGGTGAAGAAGGCCGACGGCACCCTGGCCCTGGCCAGCACCATCGGCGCAGGCAACCCGATGACCAGCGGCGACACCCCGCTGCTGACCTGCGACGTCTGGGAACACGCCTACTACATCGACTACCGCAACCTGCGTCCGAAGTACGTCGAGGCGTTCTGGAACCTGGTCAACTGGGACTTCGTGGCGAAGAATTTCGCTGGCTGATCCTGGTACCCGCTTCCTCGAAAAACCCGGCCCTGGCGCCGGGTTTTTCGTTTCTCCGGCAGCGATTCTCCGCACCGCCCTGCCCGACTACCCGTCAGGAACGGCCGTCGCGCCCGTCCCGGTTCCCTGCCCCGGACGCGGCTCGTATTTTTCAGCGACAGATGACAGCGCGCCGAAGCGCGGTATGCTCAGCACAGTCACGGACCGGCCGGGAGGGCCATCGCCATAATGGCCCTTTGACGGCCACCGCGTGTTTGCCAATACTCACTCGGTCTGGCGCCCTGCGGCATCGAACAAGGATTTCCACTTGAAGCTGGAACTCAAACACAGCCTGTCGCTCAAGCTGCTGCGCGTCGTGCTGCTGTCCGCCTTCGCGGTGGGGGTGGTGCTGAGCTGCGCGCAGATCGTCCTCGACGTGTACAAGACCCGCCAGGCCGTGGCCAGCGATGCCCACCGCATCCTCGGCATGTTCCGCGACCCCTCCACCCAGGCGGTTTACAGCCTGGACCGAGAGATGGGGATGCAGGTCATCGAGGGGCTGTTCCAGCACGAGTCGGTGCGCGTCGCCTCCATCGGCCACCCCAACGAGCCGATGCTGGCGGAGAAGGAACGACCGCTGTCCAACCTGCCCACCCGCTGGCTCACCGACCCGATCCTCGGCCAGGAACAGATGTTCAGTACCCGCCTGGTGGGCAAGGGCCCCTATAGCGAGTACTACGGCGACCTCAGCATCACCCTGGACACCGCGCCCTACGGCGAGGACTTCGTCACCAGTTCGGTGATCATCTTCGTCTCCGGCGTGCTGCGGGCCCTGGCCATGGGCCTGGTGCTGTACCTGGTCTACCACTGGCTGCTGACCAAGCCGCTGTCGAAGATCATCGACCACCTCACCAGCATCAACCCGGACCGCCCCAGCGAGCACAAGCTGCCGATGCTGGCCGGCCACGAGAAGAACGAGCTGGGCCTGTGGATCAACACCGCCAACGAGCTGCTGGCCTCCATCGAGCGCAACACCCACCTGCGACGCGAGGCCGAGAACAGCCTGCTACGCATGTCCCAGTACGACTTCCTCACCGGCCTGCCCAACCGTCAGCAGCTGCAGCAGCAGCTGGACCAGATCATCGAGAGCGCCGGACGCCTGCAACGGCGGGTGGCGGTGCTGTGCGTCGGCCTCGACGACTTCAAGGGCATCAACGAACAGTTCAGCTACCAGACCGGCGACCAGTTGCTGATCGCCCTCTCCGACCGCCTGCGCGCCCACAGCGGTCGCCTCGGCGCCCTGGCGCGCCTGGGTGGCGACCAGTTCGCCCTGGTGCAGGCGGACATCGAGCAGCCCTACGAGGCGGCGGAACTGGCCCAGAGCGTGCTGGACGACCTGGAGGCGCCTTTCGCCCTGGAGCAGCACGAGGTGCGCCTGCGCGCCACCATCGGCATCACCCTATTCCCGGAGGATGGCGACAGCACCGAGAAGCTGCTGCAGAAGGCCGAGCAGACCATGACCCTGGCCAAGAGCCGCTCGCGCAACCGCTACCAGTTCTACATCGCCAGCGTGGACAGCGAGATGCGCCGGCGCCGGGTGCTGGAGAAGGACCTGCGGGAAGCCCTGCCCCGGGGCGAGCTGCAACTGGTCTACCAGCCCCAGGTCGCCTATCGGGACCACCGGGTGGTGGGGGTCGAGGCCTTGCTGCGCTGGCAGCACCCGCAGCACGGCCTGGTGCCGCCGGACCTGTTCATCCCCCTGGCGGAGCAGAACGGCAGCATCATCGCCATCGGCGAATGGATTCTCGACCAGGCCTGCCGGCAACTGCGGGAGTGGCACGACCAGGGCTTCACCGAGCTGCGCATGGCGGTGAACCTGTCTACCGTGCAGCTGCACCACGCCGAGCTGCCACGCATGGTCAACAACCTGCTCCAGGTCTATCGCCTGCCGCCGCGCAGCCTGGAGCTGGAAGTCACCGAGACCGGCCTGATGGAAGACATCAGCACCGCCGCCCAGCACCTGCTGAGCCTGCGCCGCTCCGGCGCACTGATCGCCATCGACGACTTCGGCACCGGCTATTCCTCCCTCAGCTACCTGAAGAGCCTGCCGCTGGACAAGATCAAGATCGACAAGAGCTTCGTCCAGGACCTTCTCGAAGACGAGGACGACGCCACCATCGTCCGGGCCATCATCCAGTTGGGCAAAAGCCTGGGCATGCAGGTGATCGCCGAGGGCGTGGAAACCGTCGAGCAGGAGAACTACATCATCACCCAGGGCTGCAACGAGGGTCAGGGCTACCTCTACAGCAAGCCCCTGCCGGCCCGCGACCTGACCCTGTTCCTCAAGCAGGCCCGGCGCCTGAACTCCGCGGCCAACCCCGCCGCGCTATGAGGCGGTGAGGCGGGCGCGGATCTCGTCACGCGCCGAAGCGGCCCGCCACTCGCCCTCAGCGAGCCAGGGGATGCAGGTAGCCGTTGAGTAGCCAGGCGGTCGCCAGCGCCCCCGCCACGCAGAGCGCCGCGCCACCCAGGGCCTGCCAGCGAAAGTGCGGGATCAGGTGAGTCTTGCCGAGGCTGGAGAGGATGAACGGGTGGGCCTCCCGGGGCCTGCCCATCTGGTTGAGCGCTGGCGAGGCCACGGCTTGCCGCTGCCGCTGGTGCGCCTCGACCTCCGCGGCGCGGCGTACCTGCTCCCATTCCTCGGTATCCAGCTCGCCGTTGCGATCGGCATCGAAGCGCTGCAGCAGGCCACGATAATCCCGCTTCCATTCGCGGATCACCGCCCCCTGGGCGACGGCGGGGTCGAAGGCCTGGCCACCACCGCCGAGGGTGCGGAAGTCGCCGATGGCGTAGAGGGACTCACCGGCCTGGAAACGCTCCTCGGTGTAGCGGAAGTTTCCGCCCCCGCCGAGCATCGTCAGCAGCGAGAAGCCGGTGGGCGCGCGACGGTTCCACAGCGGGCGTGGGGTGTCGCCGTACCAGACATCGCGGCTGGCCGGGCGTACATCCGCGCCGCGGGGGTCGATCAGGCATTCGCCGGTGGCATCGGCCAGCCGCAGCCAGGCCTCGCTGCAGCCGCTTTCCACCACCCGGTAGCGACGGCTCTCGCCGTTGCCGCTGTATTTCTCGACACGGAAACGCCACCACAGGCACGACCGCCCGCTGAGGGGGGCGACGATCACCGCTTCCGGCTGCTCCAGCAGGCGCCCGCTGAGCTCCACGTAGCCCTGGGCGGCGGAGCGAATCTTCGAGGTGGGCGTGTCCGCCAGCAGGCGTGCCTGGTGCAGCCGCCGCAGGCACCACCAGCCGCCGCCGAGGCATGCGGTCACGCTGACGCACAGGCCGAAGGCCAGCTGCTGCCCGTCCATCAGCTGAACAGTGCCTTCAGGTCGGGATCGGTCTTTTCCGCCTCGCTGAATTCCAGCGGCTGCGCCGGCCCGAAGCCGTAGCGGCGGGCGATCAGCACGTCGGGGAATTGCTCGATGCGCACGTTGTTCAGGTTGACCGCCTCGTTGTACAGCTCGCGGCGGTCGGCGATGCCGTTCTCCAGGCCGCTGATGCGCTGCTGCAGGTGGCGGAAGCTTTCGTTGGCCTGCAGCTGCGGGTAGTTCTCGGACAGCGCGAACAGCTGCCCGAGGCCGGCCCGCAGGCCGCTTTCCGCCTGGCCGAGGGCAGCGATGTCGCCGCTTTCCCGGGCACTGGCCACGGCGTTGCGGCCGCGCACGACGGCTTCCAGGGTGGAGCGCTCGTGCAGCATGTACTGCTTGCAGGTTTCCACCAGCTTGGGCAATTCGTCGTGGCGCTGGCGCAGCAGCACGTCGATATTCGCCCAGGCCTTGGTCACCCCGTGCTTGAGCCGCACCAGGGCGTTGTACAGGGTGACCGCGTAGGCCACGGCCAGCACCAGCAGGACGACGAAGACGATGAGGACGATCGCGGAGGCGCTCATGACGGGGGCTCGTAGTGAGAGGGGAGTGGCATTCTAGCGGCACTTCGGCAGGAGGAAACCGGAACCGCCGCACAGCCTTCGTCGCTGGCGATCCGCCCTCGGCCTTTTCAAAAATGCAAATCTTTCGCATTATGTGGCGGTTTTTCCCAGCGTTTCCGCATTCGCCAACACACAAATGCAAGGACTCCGCCATGATTCGTAAGCCTTTGGCCACTGCCAGTCTGCTGGCCATCGCCATCTCCCTCGCCGGTTGCGGGGACGACAAGGACAAAGCCGCGACCGCCCAGGCGCCTGCCCCGGCCGCCAGCACCTCCGCGCCTGCTCCGGCCGCCACGCCGGCTCCCGCCTCCGCCAGCAAGATCGACGAAGCGGAAGCCAAGAAAGTCGTCACCCACTACGCCGACCTGGCCGAGGCGGTGTTCAGCGATGCCCTGAGTACGGCGCAGAACCTGCAGAAGGCGGTCGACGCCCTGCTGGCCAACCCCAGCGACGACACCCTCAAGGCCGCCCGCACCGCGTGGCTGGCCGCCCGTACCCCCTACTCCCAGAGCGAAGCCTTCCGCTTCGGCAACCCGGTGGTCGATGACTGGGAAGGCCAGGTCAACGCCTGGCCCCTGGACGAAGGCCTGATCGACTACGTCGCCGCCGACACCGCCCAGGCCCAGGGCAACCCGGCCGCCACCGCCAACATCATCGCCAACACCGAGATCCAGGTCGGCGAAGACAAGATCGACGTCAAGGAAATCACCGGCGAGAAGCTGGCCAGCCTGAACGAAGTAGGCGGCTCCGAAGCGAACGTCGCCACCGGCTACCACGCCATCGAATTCCTGCTCTGGGGCCAGGACCTCAACGGCACCGGTCCCGGCGCCGGCAACCGCCCGGCCAGCGACTACCTGGAAGGCGAAGGCGCCACCGGCGGCCACAACGACCGTCGCCGCGCCTACCTGAAAGCGGTGACCGACCTGCTGGTGAGCGACCTGGAAGAAATGGTCGGCCAGTGGAAAGCCGGCGTCTCCGACAACTACCGCGCCAAGCTGGAAGCCGAGACCCCGGAAAGCGGCCTGCGCAAGATTCTCTTCGGCATGGGCAGCCTGTCCCTGGGCGAACTGGCCGGCGAGCGGATGAAGGTGGCCCTGGAGGCCAACTCCACCGAGGACGAGCACGACTGCTTCAGCGACGACACCCACCACACCCTCTTCTACAACGCCAAGGGCATCCGCAACATCTACCTGGGCGAGTACAAGAAAGTGGACGGCACCACCCTGAACGGCGCCAGCATCGCTTCCCTGGTGGCCAAGGTGGACGCCCAGACCGACACCACCCTCAAGGCAGACCTGGCCGACACCGAGGCCAAGCTCCAGGCCCTGGTGGACAGCGCCGAGAAGAACAGCGTGCATTTCGACCAGCTGATCGCACCGGACAACGCCTCCGGCCAGCAGCTGATCCGCGACAGCATCGCGGCCCTGGTCAAGCAGACCGGCGCCATCGAGCAGGCCGCCGGCAAACTGGGGATCACCGACCTGAACCCCGACAACGCCGATCACGAGTTCTGATCGGCAGTCCTTCGCTGCGGCGCAACGCCGCAGCGAAGGACGCAGGGCCCGGAACGCGCCGCCTGGCGGGCGTTCCGGGGCTCTCGCTAATGCTAATTGCTCCTATTCACCACGCCCCGGACTGGTAAGCTTGCCGCCCCGTCCGCGCCGTACTGGATTCCCGTCGATGTCCGCCCTTCCGGCCTTCCGCCTGCCTGTTCTGTTGCTCCTGCTGGGGCTGGCGGCATGCGACCAGACGCCC
The DNA here is from genome assembly GCF_007109405.1 of Pseudomonas mangiferae. Classification (GTDB taxonomy): domain Bacteria; phylum Pseudomonadota; class Gammaproteobacteria; order Pseudomonadales; family Pseudomonadaceae; genus Pseudomonas_T; species Pseudomonas_T mangiferae. Next base: position 333,203 of record NZ_VJOY01000002.1, on the reverse strand, counting down.
CGTTTCACCCGGGCCGAGCCGGACGAAGCGCTCTCCGCCGGCGCCGCGACGGTGCGCCTGAGCGGGCGCACCGCCTTCTCCAAGCCCTCGGCCAACCTCTCGCCGATGCGCCAGCTGGATTTCAGCGTCGGCAACAGTTTCTTCCGCAACCCCTGGGTGATCGCCCCGTCCTCCACCACCGCCCGGGACGGCCTCGGCCCGCTGCTCAACACCAACGCCTGCATGAACTGCCACGTGCGCGACGGCCGCGGCCACCCACCGGCGTCCGACGAGGACATTGCGGTGTCCATGCTGGTGCGCCTGTCGATCCCCCCGGAGACCGCCCGCGACGCCACGTCTGCGGACCTGCTGAAGCGCCTGGGCGTGGTGCCCGAGCCGGTCTACGGCGTGCAACTGCAGGACGCCGCGATCCCCGGCGTGGCCCCCGAGGGCCGGGTGCGCATGGATTACGACTACGTCCCGGTGAGCTTCGCCGACGGCACCCAGGTGGAACTGCGCCGGCCGACCCTGCGCATCACCCGCCTGGGCTACGGCCCGATGCACCGCCAGGTGGAAACCTCCGCCCGGGTCGCCCCGCCAATGATCGGCCTGGGCCTGCTGGAAGCGATCCCGGAAGCCGACCTGCTGGCCAACGCCGACCCTGACGACCGCGATGGCGACGGTATCCGCGGCCGGCCCAACCGGGTCTGGGACGACGCCCTGGGCCGGGAAACCCTCGGCCGCTTCGGCTGGAAGGCCGGGCAACCGTCCCTCGACCAGCAGAACGCCCACGCCTTCGCCACCGACATGGGCCTGACCAACCGCATACTGCCCAGGGACGACTGCACCGAGGCCCAGGTTGCCTGCCGCGCCGCACCCAATGGCGGCGAACCGGAGGTGTCCGACCACATCCTCGCGCAAGTGCTGTTCTACACCCGCAACCTGGCGGTGCCTGCGCGCCGGCAGGTGGGCGACGCCACCGTGCTGCGCGGCAAGTCGCTGTTCCACGAGGCTGGCTGCCAGCGCTGCCACGTCCCGCGCTTCACCACCGCGGCCGACGCCGCCGAGCCGGAACTGGCCAACCAGGTGATCCGGCCCTATACCGATCTGTTGTTGCACGACATGGGCGAGGGCCTCGCCGACCACCGTCGGGAGTTCCAGGCCAGCGGCAGCCAGTGGCGGACCCCGCCGCTGTGGGGCATCGGCCTCACCGCCGCGGTCAGCGGTCATACCCAGTTTCTCCACGACGGCCGTGCGCGCACCCTGCTGGAGGCGATCCTCTGGCATGGCGGCGAGGCCGATGCGGCCCGTCGCGCCGTCCTCCAGTTCGATGCCGGGCAGCGCGAGGCGCTGCTGGCCTTCCTCAACTCTCTCTGAAGGAGCCTGCATGTTCCGTCCGAAACTGCTGTTCACCAGCCTCGCCGCCCTCGCCCTGGGCGCCTGCTCGCCCCAGGACCCCCATGCGCAGACCTCCGCGGCCCTGGCCCAGCAGGTGATCCTGCCGACCTACAGCCGCTGGGTGGAGGCCGACCGCCAGCTGGCCGCCAGCGCCCTGGCGTTCTGCTCCGGCAAGATCGAGCTGGAGAAGGCCCGCAGCGACTTCTTCGTCGCCCAGAAGGCCTGGGCCGAACTGCAGCCGCTGCTGGTGGGGCCACTGGCCGAGGGCAACCGCGCCTGGCAGATCCAGTTCTGGCCGGACAAGAAGAACCTGGTGGGTCGCCAGGTGGAGCAGCTGGTCAAGGCCAAGCCGCAGATCGACACCGCGGAGCTGGCCAAGTCCAGCGTCGTGGTGCAAGGCCTGTCCGCCTACGAATACATCCTCTTCGACAGCGCCATCGACCTGGCGAACGCGGAGAAGAAAGCCCGCTACTGCCCGTTGCTGGAAGCCATCGGCCAGCGCCAGCAGCAGCTCGCCGAGGAAATCCTCGCCAGCTGGAACACCAAGGACGGCATGCTCGACCAGTTGAGCAAGTTCCCCAACCAGCGCTATGCCGATTCCCACGAGGCCATCGCGGAAATCCTGCGGGTGCAGGTCACGGCCCTCGACACCCTGAAGAAGAAGCTGGGCGCGCCCCTGGGCCGGCAGAGCAAGGGCATCCCGCAGCCTTACCAGGCCGAAGCCTGGCGCAGCGAGACCTCCCTGGCCAACCTGGGTGCCAGCCTGAGCAGCGCCGAGACCCTTTGGCAGGGGGTCGACGGCAAGGGCCTGCGGCACCTGCTGGGGGATGACCAGAAAGCCCTGGCGGAGAAGATCGACGCCGCCTACCGCGAGTCGCGCCGGCAGTTCGACGCCCTCAAGCCGCCGCTCGGCGCACTGCTCGCCAGCGAGGCGGGGGTCGCCCAGCTGAACGCTTTCTACGACAGCCTCAACGTGGTTCACCGGCTGCATGAAGGCGAGCTGGCCCGGGCCCTGAATGTCCAGCTCGGCTTCAACGCCAACGACGGCGACTGACAGCCGCCGCTGCGTCCCGATCGCATCGAAAAGGAGCGAACCATGGCGCGACATGCCCTTCTCACCCTCGCCCGGCGCCTGCTGGGCCCCCTCGCCCGCCGGGCGCCGGTGCAGCGGGTGCTCTCGGCCCGGGACGATGCCGACGGCGGCCACTACGCGGTGGGTTACCGACTGGACGGCAGCCTGGCCTTCTCCACCCGGGTCGCCCAGCGCTGCCACGACATCGTCGAGCACCCGGCACAGCCCGTGGCGCTGTTCGTGGCGCGCCGGCCCGGCACCCAGAGCTACCTCATCGACCTGCGCGACGGGCGCCTGCTGCAGACCCTGGACTCACCCCCGGCGCGGCACTTCTATGGCCATGGGGTATTCCACCGGGACGGCGAATGGCTCTACCTCACCGAGAACGACCTGAGCGACCCGGGGCGCGGCGTGCTGGGGGTCTACCGCTTCGACGGCGAACGGCTGGCCCGCCACGCCGAGCTGTCCACCCATGGCCTGGGCCCCCATGAGCTGGCCTGGATGCCGGACGGGGAAACCCTGGTGGTGGCCAATGGCGGCATCCGCACCGAGGCGGAGAGCCGGGTGGAAATGAACCTGGACGCCATGGAGCCGAGCCTGGTGCTGATGCGCCGGGACGGCACGCTGATCTCCCGGGAAACCCTGCCCCAGGCGATGAACAGCATCCGCCACCTGGCCATCGCCGCCGACGGCACTCTTGTCGCTTGCCAGCAGTACATGGGCGATGCCGCCGACGTGGCCGACCTGCTGGCGATCAAGCGGCCAGGACAGGCGTTCCAGCCCTTCCCGGTGGCAGAGCCCCAGCGTGCCGGCATGGCCCAGTACACCGCCAGCGTGGCGATCCACGACGGCCTGCGCCTTGTAGCGCTGACCGCGCCGCGGGGCAATCGCTTCTTCGTCTGGGACCTGGACAGCGGCGCCTTGCGGCTGGATGCGCCGATGCCCGACTGCGCCGGGGTGGGCGCCGTGGAGCACGGTTTCGTGGTCACCTCCGGGCAGGGGCGCTGCCGGTTCTACGACTGCCGCGCCACGCCCATCGCCGGCCAGCCCCTGGCGCTGCCCGCCGGGCTCTGGGACAACCACCTGCGCCTGACCTGAGGGCCCGCCGGACGACGCCCGGTCGTCCGCGTGCCCGGCCGCCCTGGCCTATACTCGCCACTCCCCCTCTCCCTTCCCCGAGGCGCGCCATGTGGTTGCAACGCTCCCTGCGAGGTCAGTTCCTGTTGTTGGTGGGCGGTAGCCTCACCCTGATCCTGGCGATCTCCCTCGCCTGCTTCGTCCTGCTGTCCCATGGCATCGAAGCCTACCGGGGCCTGCTGGGTGGCCCCCTGGAAATGTCGCGTCAGCTGGACCAGGCCAACTACGACTTCAAGCTGCAGGTCCAGGAATGGAAGGATGTCCTGCTGCGCGGCAAGAACCCGCAGAATCTGGACAAGTACTGGACCCAGTTCGAGGCCCAGGAAGCCAAGGTGCAGGCGACCCTCGGCAAGCTGGCGGACCTGGCCGGGCATGACGGCGACGGCACCCTGCGCCAGCAGATCGCCCAGTTGCGGGACGAGCACCGCGCCCTCGGCGAGGCCTACCGCAAGGGCCGCGCGGCCTTCCTCGCCGCCGGCGCCGACCCGGTGGCCGGGGACGTCGCCGTGCAGGGTATCGACCGCGCCACCAGCGGGCAGATGAGCGCCCTGGTGGACCAGTTGCATGCCCGCAGCCAGGAACAGTCCGAACGCATCAGCGAGCGCGCCGGGCGCACCATCGTCACCGGCCTCGCGGTGATCCTGGTCTCCAGCCTGCTGATCGGGCTGGCCAGCCTGTGGCTGGTGAACCGCCGGCTGATCCTGCCGATCCGCGGCCTGATCGACCACATCAGCCGGCTCAGCCAGGGCGACTTCGACCGCCGCGTAGACACCAGCCGGCGCGACGAACTGGGCAGCCTGGCGGTGGCCGCCAACACCCTGCGGGACTTCCTCGCCGCCACCTTCGAGCGCCTCAAGCACAGCACCGACGACCTGGACAACGCCAGCCGCGAACTCAACACCATCGCCGGGAAGATGGCCGAGGGCACCCGGGAGCAGTTCTCGCGCACCGACCAGGTGGCCACCGCCATGCACGAGATGTCCGCCACCGCCCAGGAGGTGGCCCGCCACGCCGCCGACGCGGCGCGGGCCGCCGACGATGCCGATCGTTCGGCGCGCCAGGGCGAGGACGTGATGCGCGCCACCATCGCCACCATCACCACCATGCGCGGCGAGATCGCCACCACCGCCGAGGTGATCCGCCAGCTGGAAAGCGACAGCGGGCGCATCGGCAAGGTGCTGGAGGTGATCCGCGGGATCGCCGAGCAGACCAACCTGCTGGCGCTGAACGCCGCCATCGAGGCGGCCCGGGCCGGCGAACAGGGCCGTGGCTTCGCCGTGGTGGCCGACGAGGTGCGGACCCTTGCCCAGCGCACCGCGGAATCCACCGCCGAGATCCACCAGATCATCGACACCGTGCAGACCGGCGCCGGCAACGCCGCCCGGGCCATCGACAGCGGCCAGCAGCGCAGCGAGGCCAGCGTCACCCAGGTGACCGAGGCCGGCAGCATGCTGCAGCGCATCACCGGCGCGGTGGAGTCGATCCGCGACATGAACCGGCAGATCGCCACGGCCGCCGAAGAGCAGACCTCGGTGGCCGAGGACATCTCCCGCAACCTCACCGAGATCACCGCTATCGCCACCACCAACGAGCAGCACGTGCAGCGCACCCAGGCCGCCAGCCGCGACCTGCACGGCATGTCCGGCGGCCTCAACGAACTGTCCGGGCGCCTCGGCAGCTAACCCCTTCCTTGCCCGGCTCGGGATGCGTCGCGAATTCCCGGGCCGGGCGGCCTATTTCCTCGAACCTCGCCAAGCGCGCAACGCCCTGTGCGCGCCGCGTCGCCGGCGGGCGAAAGCCTTCGTCGCGACGGCGCAACGTTTTGCAAATGCGACGCTTTGACGGCCGTCGTTTTATAGGAATACTGTGTCGCCCCCCTGCCTATTCCCAGGCCCTATCCGCCTTGCCAAGGAACCGGAATATGTTGCTCCGCCGCATGCTGTTCATGCTGGGTGCCGTCGTCCTCGTGGTGCTCGTCCTCGCTGCCTACAAAGGCTTCTCCATCTACCAGCAGATCCAGACGTTCTCCGCGCCGCAGCCGCCCATCAGCGTCTCCGCCGAGGCCGCCGGCGAGCTGGAATGGCAGAGCCGCATGCCCGCCATCGGCACCCTGCGCGCCTACCAGGGCGTGGACCTCACTGTCGAGGTGGGCGGCACGGTGCGCGAGGTGCTGTTCAAGTCCGGCGAGAAGGTCAGCCTCAACCAGCCCTTGGTGCAGATGGACAGCGACGTGGAGCAGGCCAGCCTCGCCACCGTCGAGGCGCAGCTGGGCCTGGCGCGCCTGGAGTTCGAGCGCGGCCGCAACCTGGTGAGCCGACAGACCATCTCCAAGAGCGAGTTCGACCGGCTCTCCGCCGAGCTGCAGAAGGGCAACGCCAACGTCGCCCAGCTGAAGGCGACTCTGGCCAAGAAACGCATCCTCGCGCCGTTCGCCGGCACCATCGGTATCCGCCGGGTCGACGTGGGCGACTTCCTCTCCTCCGGCACCATCATCGCCACCCTGCAGGACCTGTCGCGGCTCTACGTGGACTTCTACCTGCCGGAACAGAGCGTGCCCAAGCTGGCCATCGGCCAGAAAGTACGCATCTCAGTGGCGGCCTACCCGGGCGAGACCTTCGTCGGCGAGATCAACGCCCTGAACCCGAAGGTGGAAAGCACCACCCGCAACGTGCAGGTGCGCGCCCTGCTGGACAACCCGGACAGCAAGCTGCTGCCGGGCATGTTCGCCAACCTGGAGGTGCTGCTGCCCGACCTGCAGCAGCGCGTGGTGCTGCCGGAGACCGCCATCACCTACACCCTGTATGGCAACTCGGTCTACGTGGTCGCCCAGAAGAAGGATGACCAGGGCCAGCCCCAGCAGGAGGAGGACGGCAAGCCGTACCTGGTGGTGGAGCGCCGCTTCGTGCAGACCGGCGAGCGCCGCGACGGCAAGGTGGTGATCCTCGAGGGCGTCGCCTCCGGCGAGCAGGTGGTCACCTCCGGCCAGCTGAAGCTGGACAATGGCTCCCACGTGGTCATCGCCAGCGAGGCGCCCGCCGCGGCCGCCCAGGACACTCCGGCCAGCGCGGGCTGACGCCCCGCGGCCCAAAGGAATTTCACCATGGCTTTTACCGATCCGTTCATCCGCCGTCCGGTGCTGGCAACCGTGGTCAGCCTGCTGATCGTGCTGCTGGGCTTCCAGGCGTTCAACAAACTGGTGATCCGCCAGTACCCACAGATGGAAAGCGCCCTGATCACGGTGACCACCGCCTACCCCGGGGCCAATGCGGAAACCATCCAGGGCTACATCACCCAGCCTTTGCAGCAGAGCCTGGCCAGCGCCGAAGGCATCGACTACATGACCTCGTCGAGCCAGCAGAACCTGTCCATCATCTCCATTTACGCCCGCATCGGCGCCAACTCCGACCGCCTGTTCACCGAACTCCTGGCCAAGGCCAACGAGGTGAAGAACAAGCTGCCCCAGGACGCCGAGGACCCGGTGCTGCAGAAGGAAGCGGCGGACTCCACCGCGCTGATGTACATCAGCTTCTACAGCGACAAGCTGAGCAACCCGCAGATCACCGACTACCTGTCGCGGGTCATACAGCCCAAGCTGGCGACCCTGCCGGGCATGGCCGAGGCGGAAATCCTCGGCAACCAGGTGTTCGCCATGCGGCTCTGGCTGGACCCGGTGAAGATGGGCGCCTACGGCGTCACCGCCAGCGACGTCGGCGAGGCCGTACGCAAGTACAACTTCCTCTCCGCCGCCGGCGAGGTGAAGGGCGAGTACGTGGTCACCAGCATCAACGCCAGCACCGACCTGAAGTCGCCGGAGGCCTTCGCCGCCATCCCGGTGAGGACCCAGGGCGACAGCCGGGTGCTGATCAGCGACATCGCCCGGGTGGAAATGGGCGCCGAGAACTACAACGCCATCAGTTCCTTCGACGGCATCCCTTCGGTGTACATCGGCATCAAGGGCACCCCCAGCGCCAACCCCCTGGACGTGATCAAGCACGTGCGGGAAATCATGCCGGAGCTGGAGGCGCAGCTGCCGCCGAACCTCAAGGTATCCATCGCCTACGACGGCACCCGCTTCATCCAGGCCTCCATCGACGAGGTGGTGAAGACCCTGGGCGAGGCCGTGCTGATCGTCATCGTGGTGGTGTTCCTGTTCCTCGGCGCCTTCCGCTCGGTGGTGATCCCGGTGGTGACCATCCCGCTGTCGATGATCGGCGTATTGTTCTTCATGCAGCTGATGGGCTACTCCATCAACCTGCTGACGCTCCTGGCCATGGTGTTGGCCATCGGCCTGGTGGTGGACGACGCCATCGTCGTCGTGGAGAACATCCACCGGCACATCGAGGAGGGCAAGACGCCGTTCGATGCCGCCCTCGAGGGCGCCCGGGAGATCGCCGTGCCGGTGATCTCCATGACCATCACCCTGGCGGCGGTTTACGCCCCCATCGGTTTCCTGGAAGGGCTCACCGGCGCGCTGTTCCGGGAGTTCGCCCTGACCCTGGCCGGCGCGGTAGTGATCTCCGGGGTCATCGCCCTGACCCTGTCGCCGATGATGTGCTCGCGCCTGCTGCGCCACGAGGAGAACCCCTCGGGCCTGGCGCATCGCCTGGACCAGATCTTCGACCGCCTCAAGCGCCGCTACCAGCGCATGCTCCACGGCACCCTCAACACCCGCCCGGTGGTGCTGGTGTTCGCGCTGATCGTGCTGTGCCTGATCCCGGTGCTGCTGATGTTCACCAAGAACGAGCTGGCGCCGGACGAGGACCAGGGCATCGTGTTCCTGATGTCCAAGGCGCCCCAGCCCACCAACCTGGAATACCTGAACCGCTACACCGACTCGTTCATGACGATCTTCAAGGAGTTTCCCGAGTACTACTCGTCCTTCCAGATCAACGGGTTCGACGGCGTGCAGTCGGGGATCGGCGGCTTCCTGCTCAAGCCGTGGGACGAGCGCGACCGCACCCAGATGGAGCTGTTGCCCCAGGTGCAGGCCCGCCTGAACGAGATTCCCGGCCTGCAGATCTTCGGCTTCAACCTGCCGTCGCTGCCGGGGACCGGCGAAGGCCTGCCCTTCCAGTTCGTGATCAACACCCCCAACGACTACGAGACCCTGCTGCAGGTGACCGAGCGCATCAAGCAGCGCGCCCAGGCCTCCGGTAAGTTCGCCTTCCTCAACGTCGACCTGGCGTTCGACAAGCCCGAAGTGGTGGTGGACATCGAGCGGGAGAAGGCCGCGCAGATGGGCGTGTCGATGCAGGACCTGGGGTCCACCCTGGCGGTGCTGCTGGGCGAGGGAGAAATCAACCGCTTTACCATCGACGGTCGCAGCTACAAGGTGATCGCCCAGGTGGAACGCGCCTACCGGGACAACCCGGGCTGGCTGGACAGCTACTACGTACGCAGCGAGAACGGCCAGATGGTGCCCCTGTCGACCCTGATCCGCATCCACGACAGCGCCCGGCCGACCCGCCTGAAGCAGTTCCAGCAGCTCAACTCGGCGATCATCGAGGGCTTCCCCATCGTCAGCATCGGCGAGGCCATCGACACGGTCCGGCAGATCGCCCAGGAAGAAGCGCCGCGGGGCTACGGCTTCGACTTCGCCGGCGCCTCACGCCAGTACGTGCAGGAAGGGGCGGCGCTGTACGTCACCTTCGCCCTGGCCCTAGCGATCATCTTCCTGGTGCTGGCGGCGCAGTTCGAGAGCTTCCGCGACCCGCTGGTGATCCTGGTGACGGTGCCGCTGTCCATCTGCGGCGCGCTGCTGCCGCTGTTCCTCGGCTGGTCGAGCATGAACATCTACACCCAGGTGGGCCTGGTGACGCTGATCGGCCTGATCAGCAAGCACGGCATCCTGATCGTGGAGTTCGCCAACCAGTTGCGTCGGGAGAAAGGCCTGGGGGTGCGCGAGGCGGTGGAGGAAGCCGCGTCGATCCGCCTGCGTCCGGTGCTGATGACCACCGCGGCCATGGTGTTCGGCATGGTCCCGCTGATCCTGGCCACCGGCGCCGGCGCGGTGAGCCGCTTCGACATCGGCCTGGTGATCGCCACCGGCATGTCCATCGGCACGCTGTTCACCCTGTTCGTGCTGCCGTGCGTCTATACCCTGCTGTCGGACCCCAACGCCCACCAGCCCGACCCCACCGCCCCGGCGGCGGTCGCCCACTGACAGCGCGAGCAAGCGCCCAGGCGCGGAAGCGCTCAGTCGCCGCCGTAGCCTTGGGACAGGCCGAACATCAGCAGCAGCAGGTGCCGGTCCGGCTCCGAGCGGGCCTCCACGGCGCGGCTGATGGGCGGCGCCAGGCAGGCCTGGGCCTGCTCCTGCAGGCTGATGATCCGCGGCGCGGGCTCCTGCCACGTCGCGGCAGCCAGGGACGCCGTGGCCAACGCCCCGACCAGAAACAAACCTCGCGTGATTTCTAACTTCATGTCTGCAACCCTTTGATGGTGCTGCCGAACACGGCCTGGTAACCGTAGATCATTGTGTCCCAGTCCGTGTCGTTCCACGACGAATGGCGGCGCAGCTGTCGCAGATCGTGCAGGGCTGCCCGGGTACGGCTCAGGCGTCGGCGGCTTTTCTCCAGGTCCAGCAGTGCCACCTCGACGGTGGTCGCACCGCCCTCCCCGGCGCCAATCACCTTGATGAACAGGTGCTTTTCGTACAGGCAGCCGTGCTGCCAGCGACCGTTGTGCATGCGCGCCAGGGTCGCACCGATGAGACGCAGCAGCTCGGCGTGCACCGCTTCGCCGCAGCGCGCACGGCCGCCGTCCGCGTACCAGCTCGGCAGGTCGACGAAGCCCTCCAGGGCCTCGCTCACCAGCAACGCATGCCAGCCGCCCTCGGCGCGCCGTCGGCTGCCGCAGTAGACCGGTCGTGGCACGCGTACCCCCAGGGCGCTCAGGCCGTGCAGGGCATCGCGCTCGCGCAGCACCGTCGGGCGGCCCCAGGGATGACGCAGGCTACGGTAGATGTGCCCCACCTGGCGCTTGGCGTAGAGCAGGCTGCCATCCGCATGCAGCAGGCGCTGGACCCCACTCTCGCCGCCGCGCCGATGGTTGGGCGCTTCTACCCATTCACCGTGCCGCTGCCACCACTGCTCGAACGATCGCCCCTCCGCTGACCTGCACGCACCTTCGACTGCCATGGCACTTTCCTCTCTTATCGTTATGGGTACACCCCCGGCGTGGCAGGCGGTTACACACCTCTGTCACTTTCCCGCCCGGCGGTCACGCAGGGCGCCGGACGAAGTGCGTGCTTGACGCACCCGCACAAGGCAAGCCGCACGCCCTGCAAGCCTCATACCCATCGCTCCGGCAGGGAGCGCCGGATCGGACCCCGCGCCCGGGGAAAAGTCCCTGGGCTTTCGCCGCAGCTCGCGGACGGCGGGCGGATGGATGGATGAACGTCTCCGGACGATCCCTCGCAGCCTGCAGCGGGAGAACCCCGAACAGGAGCGCTCCACTTGCTCGGATACCGAATGTCCCGGCACGAAAAGGAGGCAGACAATGGCACGATCAACCGCCTGGCGCGACCGCGACCGGTCGGAAGGGTGCAGGAAACGAGCGTCCGCAGGCCGATCGGTCCGACCTTCCAGGCACTCCATGGGGAACCGATGCGAAGGCATTTCCCCTGCCAAACGCCCACCCATCACGGATGCGGAAACGAAAAAGCCCCGCACGGGGCGGGGCTTTTTCAATGACGCTGACGGGTGAAGCGGCTTACATCATGCCGCCCATGCCACCCATACCACCCATGTCCGGCATGGCCGGAGCGGCCTTGTCTTCCGGAATGTCGGCGATCATCGCTTCGGTGGTGATCATCAGGCTACCGATCGAGGTGGCCGCCTGCAGAGCAGTACGGGTCACCTTGGCCGGGTCGAGGATACCCATCTCGATCATGTCGCCATAGACGTCGGTCGCGGCGTTGAAGCCGAAGTTGCCCGAGCCCTGCTTGACCTTGTCGACCACCACGCTCGGCTCGCCGCCGGCGTTGGCGACGATCTGGCGCAGTGGGGACTCGACGGCGCGACGCAGCAGCGCGATACCGACGTTCTGGTCTTCGTTGTCACCCTTGAGGTTCTCGATGGCCTGCAGGGCGCGCACCAGGGCGACGCCACCGCCGGGCACCACGCCTTCTTCGACGGCTGCACGGGTGGCGTGCAGGGCGTCTTCGACGCGGGCTTTCTTCTCTTTCATCTCGACTTCGGTGCCTGCACCGACCTTGATCACGGCAACGCCACCGGCCAGCTTGGCCAGGCGCTCTTGCAGCTTCTCACGGTCGTAGTCGGAGGTGGTTTCCTCGACTTGCTTGCGGATCTGGGCAACACGCGACTCGATGTCGGACTGCTGACCAGCGCCGTCGATGATGGTGGTGTTTTCCTTGTTCAGCACGACGCGCTTGGCGTTACCCAGGTGCTCCAGGGTGGTGCTTTCCAGGCTCAGGCCGACTTCCTCGGAAATCACGGTACCGCCGGTGAGGATGGCGATGTCCTGCAGCATGGCCTTGCGACGATCACCGAAGCCCGGCGCCTTCACGGCAGCGACCTTGACGATGCCGCGCATGTTGTTCACCACCAGGGTGGCCAGGGCTTCGCCCTCGACGTCCTCGGCGACGATCAGCAGCGGACGACCGGCCTTGGCGACGGCTTCCAGCACCGGCAGCATTTCGCGGATGTTGGAGATCTTTTTGTCCACCAGCAGGATCAGCGGGCTGTCCAGCTCGGCGACCATGGTGTCCGGCTTGTTGATGAAGTACGGGGACAGGTAGCCACGGTCGAACTGCATGCCTTCGACGACGGACAGTTCGTTCTCCAGGCCAGAGCCTTCCTCGACGGTGATGACGCCTTCTTTACCAACCTTTTCCATCGCTTCGGCGATGATCTGGCCGATGGACTCGTCAGCGTTGGCAGAGATGGTGCCGACCTGGGCGATGGCCTTGGAATCGGCGCACGGCTTGGACAGGTTCTTCAGCTCGGCGACGATGGCGATGGTGGCCTTGTCGATGCCGCGCTTGAGGTCCATCGGGTTCATGCCGGCAGCGACGGCCTTCAGGCCTTCGTTGACGATGGCCTGGGCCAGGACGGTGGCGGTGGTCGTGCCGTCACCGGCAGCGTCGTTGGCCTTGGACGCGACGTCCTTGACCAGCTGGGCGCCCATGTTCTCGAACTTGTCTTTCAGCTCGATTTCCTTGGCGACGGACACGCCATCCTTGGTGATGGTCGGGGCACCGAAGGATTTGTCCAGCACGACGTTGCGGCCTTTCGGGCCGAGGGTGGCTTTTACCGCGTCAGCCAGCACGTTTACGCCGACGAGCATTTTCTTGCGAGCGGAATCGCCGAATTTGACTTCTTTAGCAGCCATTGTGGTTGTTCCTCGATTCTGAAATGGGGTACGGAGATTCGCGGGATCAGGCTTCGATGACAGCGAGGATTTCGCTCTCGCCCATCACCAGCAGGTCTTCGCCATCGACCTTCACGGTGTTGCTGCCGGAGTACGGGCCGAACACCACTTTGTCACCGACCTTCACGGCCAGCGCACGGACTTCGCCGTTGTCCAGCACGCGACCGGTGCCTACCGCGACGACTTCGCCACGATTCGGCTTCTCGGCAGCGGAACCCGGCAGCACGATCCCGCCCGCGGTCTTGGTTTCTTCTTCGCTGCGACGGATCACGACGCGGTCATGCAGAGGACGAAGCTTCATTGTCGATCTCTCCCAATTAAGTGTTTTCAGCGGCCGGTTCGGGAACCGGCGGGTTAGCAAATCCGGCAGTGCCGGGTGCGGGCCGCTGGGCGGACCGCAGAAGACGGACTGTCGAGCAACGACAGCGACCTTTCGGTGACCGCTTACATAGGGGCGCCGGAAATCATTTCAAGGGTGACGGGTAAAATTTTTTGTCGACGCAGCGGTCGCGTGTGCCGAAAGAGAGGGGAAACGCGGCCGGACGAACACCGGCCGCAACGGATGAACAGAACCACAGAACCGAAACGCCCAGTGACCCCGTTCCTCAATCGTGCCGCTGGTACTCGCCTTCGATGACCCGCGGGCGCACGTCGGGCTGGGGACCGGGCTCACCCTCGAAGGTGCGTCCGCCCATTACCCGTGCTTCCAGCCGGCCGAGCACGGCCCGCAGCATCAGGTTGCGGGCGAAAGGGATGATGCAGAGCAGGCCGAGCACGTCGCTGATGAGGCCGGGCAGGATCAGCAGGCCGCCCCCCAGGGCCATCATCAGCCCTTCCAGCATCGCCGGCTCCGGCCGCTCGCCACGCATCAGCCGCTCGCGGGCGCGCCAGGCAGTGGAGACCCCGGCGATTCGCAGCAGGAAGCTGCCCAGTACCGCGCTGAACACCAGCAGGCCCAGGGTGGCCAGGACGCCGATGGCGCTGCCCACCTTGATCAGTACCGCCAGCTCCAGCAGCGGGAACAACAGGAATACGACTGCCACTACACGCATGAAAAATCCTCGGAAGAACCGCTTCCGGTCCGGCTTAGATGCCCCTGGCGGGCGATGAATTCAAGTCCGCCGGCCGCCAGACGCCAAGCGGCAACGCTGGAAGCCAGGCGAGACGCGGGCTGCGCCCGTCGGTCGGCAGTGTTACAGGATGTGCGTCAGGCCTCGTCCGCAGCGTCGCGGGTCGGCCATTGGGTGGCCCGGGCGAGATTCACCAGGGCCTGGCGAACCGCGCCGGCGTCGGCGCAGGGCTGGGGGAACGGCAGCCAGTGCAGGACTCGGCCGATGCGCAGGTGAAAGCCCTCGCCATCGACCCCGACCATTTCCGCCGGCTGCCCGGCCGGCAGACCGGCCAGTTCGACGTAGTGGGCGATGGCGGAACCATGGTCGCCGTTCATGTGCGCCACCATGCCCAGGCCGGCCTCGCCGTAGAACGGGTTGACACGGGTCAGCACATTGATCCAGTGGATCTCGCCGAAGCCGCCGATGTAGCGGCTGCGCACGGGCTCCAGGACCCAGAAGTCGAAGTCGTGGGTGAGGTGGTAGTCCCGGGCCTGGGGGAAATAGCGATAGTACTGGCCAGCGGCCTCGGCGACCTGCGCCTCGTCCTGCAGCGGACGCGCCTCGGCCAGCACCGTCAGGCGGCCGGCGGCCTGTACGTCGTCGGCGCCGCGCTCGCCCACCAGCAGCGAACACTTGGCGTCCTTCTGCAGGTTGTGGGTGTGCTGGGCGATGCGGCTGATGAGGATCAGCGGCCGGCCCTCGCCATCCAGGCAGTACGGCACCACCGAACCGAAGGGGAAACCCGGCATGGCCTTGGAGTGGGTGGAGAGCACCCCTTGGTATTCCTTGAGCAACATTTCTCGGGCATGCTGGGCCGCTTTTTCGCTCACCTTCAGACTCCTCGCAAAGATCCGGACGCAACGGACAGGCGACCAGCATAACGGTTTGCGTACGCCGGCGGGGACCACCCGGACTCCATTCGAAGGGGATAGCCATGCAACTCAAGGACAAAGTGATCATCGTCACCGGTGGCGGCCAGGGGCTCGGCCGGGCCATGGGCGAATACCTGGCCGGCAAGGGCGCCCGCCTGGCGCTGGTGGACCTCAACCAGGAGAAGCTCGACGAGGCGGTGGCGGCCTGCAAGGCGGCCGGCGGTGATGCCCGCGCCTACACCTGCAACGTCGCCGACGAAGCCCAGGTGACCCACATGGTGGCCCAGGTGGCCGGCGACTTCGGGGCGCTGAACGGCCTGGTGAACAACGCCGGCATCCTTCGCGACGGCCTCACGGTGAAGGTCAAGGACGGCCAGCTGAGCACCCTGAGCCTGGCCCAGTGGCAGGCGGTGATCGACGTCAACCTGACCGGGGTGTTCCTCTGCACCCGCGAGGTAGCGGCGAAGATGATCGAGCTGAAGCAGGAAGGCGCCATCGTCAATATTTCCTCCATTTCCCGGGCCGGCAACATGGGCCAGGCCAACTACTCCGCGGCCAAGGCCGGGGTCGCCGCCGATACGGTGGTGTGGGCCAAGGAGCTGGCGCGCTACGGCATCCGCGTGGCGGGCGTGGCGCCCGGCTTCATCGAGACCGAGATGACCGCCGGCATGAAGCCCGAGGCACTGGAGAAGATGACCGCGGGGATTCCCCTCAAGCGCATGGGCAAGCCGGTGGAGATCGCCCACTCGGTCGCCTACATCTTCGAGAACGACTACTACACCGGCCGCATTCTGGAGCTGGACGGCGGCCTGCGCCTGTAGCGGGAACGTGGCAATTCCCGCCGACCGCGAAGGGCGGCGGGGTACTGCGGCGATGGGATGCGAGGAAGAAGCCACCCGGAACCGGGTGGCCAGGGGAGCGGCGAACCGCTCCCGGCGGGCTTACCAGCCCACGCCGAAGCCGACGGTGTAGCGGGTCTCGTCCAGGTCGCCCTGGGAGCCGGCCACCACGTCCTTCTCGGCCTTCATGTTCAGGGAGGCCCAGTCGGTGACCTTGTAGCGCAGGCCGATCTCGGCATCCAGGGTGTAGTCGGCGACGTTGCCCAGGGGCTTGCCGACCTCACCGTTGGTGAACAGCTCGAAGGCCTTGCCGATCAGGTAGCGGTTGTAGTCCCACTTCACGCCCAGCGCGTAGAAGTTCTCCTTCTCGCCGGTGTCGTATTCGTGGTCGGTGCGGTTGAGCAGCGTGGCCATCGAGAAAGCGCCCAGCTCGTTGTCCCAGAACTGGTAGCCAGGACCGGTACCCAGAGTACGCTGGCGACGCAGCTCTTCGATCTTGTCGCTCTTGTACTCGCCGCGACCCTGCCAGAACCAGTGCTCGTCGAGGAAACGGTCCAGGGCGTACTCGGCGCTCCAGTTGTCCGTGGTCTTCACGTCATCCTGGAACTCGCGGTTGTAGTCGCCCTTGGCATTGTGCCGCCATAGGCCGTGGCGCGCGGAGGTCTTGAAGTCGATGTCGTAGTCGTCGGTGTCCTTCTCGGCGCGCTTGTAGTCGAGGGACACGTCGATGTTGCCCTTCCAGGTCAGGTCCTGGACCAGCGGCTTGGGCTTGAGGATCTGCTCGATGCTGGCCAGCTCGACGGTCTTGGGCGTGCCGCCGTCGGCGATCACCACCTTGCCGGCGTCAGCGGGCTTGAGGGACTTGACCAGCACGCCGTTCAGGTTGCGCTCGCCTTCCTGGCGCACCAGCAGGTCGTTGGAAGTCTCCAGCGTGGCGATCTTCTTCCAGTCCAGCTGGATCGAGCCGCCGTACTCGGTCTGCAGCAACAGCTTGCCGCCGTCGAAGACCTTGATGGTGCCGGTGAGACGGTCGCCGTTCTTCATCCAGACGGTGTCGGCGAGCAACGGTGTGGACATCGAAGCGATGGAAAGACACAGGAATGTTCTGGACAACATAAGCGTTATACGCCCCAGGTTCGAAAAACCGGGCATTATCCGCAAGCCCGGCGACAGAGCAACGACTGACCGTCGGAGAACGCGGCAAGTTCCACGGTAGCGGCATGCTTTTCCCCTGTTCCCGTCGCGATCCACCGCCTGCGCGCTTTCGCCGCAGCCGGTCGCCCGCCCCTCGTTCCACTGCACTTTCGGACGCCATGGACGATTCGCTTACCCCCGACTCCAGCGCCTGGACCCCTGCCCCGCCGGACAGCGCGGCGGCCCGTCGCGAGGCACTCTTCCTCACCCTCGCCCAGGTGCCCGAGGGCCGGGTGGTGAGCTATGGCCAGCTGGCCCAGTTGGCCGGCCTGGGGCGCGCCGCGCGCTGGGTCGGCAGGACTCTGAGTCAGTTGCCGGAGGGCACCCGCCTGCCCTGGCATCGGGTGGTCGCCGCCGGCGGCCGCCTCAGCCTGGCGGCGGGTACCGCGTCGGGTGCGGAACAAAGAGCGCGCCTGCGCGCCGAAGGGGTAAGCCTGCGAAACGATCGGGTGGACATGCGTCGCCATGGCTGGCATCCCATGCCACCCAGCGGTTAGAGTGCGCGCTTCTTCAGAACCCCGTGTCACCCGGAATCCCACGCCCCATGCCTCATCGTACCTGGCGCGCCGCCCTGGCCGCCTACGCCAGCCCCGCCACGCTGGTCATGCTGCTGCTGGGGTTCGCCGCCGGCCTGCCCTACATGCTGGTGTTTTCCACGTTGTCGGTGTGGCTGCGGGAGGCGGGGGTGTCCCACCAGGCGATCGGGTACGCCAGCCTGATCGGCCTGGCCTACGCCTTCAAATGGGTGTGGTCGCCGCTGCTGGACCAGTGGCGCCTGCCGCTGCTGGGGACGCTGGGGCGGCGCCGCTCCTGGCTGGCGCTGTCGCAGATCCTGGTAGCGCTGGGCCTGATCGGCATGGCCCTGTGCGACCCGCAGCAGCACCTGTCCTGGTTGATCGCCATCGCCGTGGTGGTGGCCTTCGCCTCGGCCACTCAGGACATCGCGGTGGACGCCTACCGCCTGGAGATCGTCGATGACAGCCGCCAGGCGGCCCTGGCCGCCAGCTACATGGCCGGCTACCGGGTCGCCGCGCTGCTGGCCACCGCCGGCGCGCTGTACTTCGCCGAGTGGTTCGGCTCCACCGGCCACCTCTACAAGCACGGGGCCTGGGCCAGCACCTACCTGATCTTCGCCCTGATGATGGTGCCGGCGCTGATCACCTGCCTGCTGATGCGCGAGCCGCCGGTGCCGTTGCGCACCCAGCGCGCGGCCGCGCGCTTCGGCCTCTGGCGCCAGCTGATGTCGGTGTTCGTGCTGATCGTCCTGCTGGTCTCGGTGCCGGCGTTGTTCACCCAGCTCTACAACACCGACTTCCACGCCGCGCTGTTCGAGGGCAACAACCCCTCGATCCTCATCACCGAGGACCGCGCCTTCCTCCGCGCCCTGCTCTACGCGATCCTCACAGGCTTCTGCCTGTCGAGCCTGGGCCGCCGCAGCCTGGCGCCGGTGCTGACCCCGATCAACGACTTCATGCTGCGCCACCGCTGGCACGCGGTCCTGATGCTCGGGCTGATCGCCACCTACCGCATGTCGGACACGGTGATGGGGGTGATGGCCAATGTCTTCTACATCGACCTGGGTTTCAGCAAGGACCAGATCGCCAGCGTCAGCAAGGTCTTCGGCCTGATCATGACCCTGGCCGGCGCCGGCATCGGCGGGGTGCTGATCGTGCGCTTCGGCATCCTGCCGATCCTGTTCATCGGCGGCGCCGCGTCGGCGGCCACCAACCTGATGTACGCGGTGCTGGCCGACATGGGCCCTCAGGTGAACATGCTGATCCTGACCATTTCCTGCGACAACTTCAGCGCCGGCCTGGCCACGGCGGCGTTCGTCGCCTACCTCTCCAGCCTCACCAACCTGAAGTTCTCCGCCACCCAGTACGCCCTGCTCAGCTCCATCATGCTGCTGCTGCCGCGGCTGATCGGCGGCTATTCCGGGGCCATCGTGGAGAAGCTGGGCTACGGGCAGTTCTTCGCCTTCACTGCGCTGCTGGGCCTGCCCACCCTGGTGCTGATCGCCCTGCAGTGGGGCCGCGAGCGCCGGCTTCCGTTGCCGGCTGACGCGCCCGACGTCCAGGCCGAGGTGGCGCCCGCCCCGGCGACAGGCGAACGCGAGGCCCGCTGAGGGCCGTCGCTACGCGCGCTCGGGCGGCACGTCCCGAGTCAGCCGCTCCGCGGCCGTAGCCTCGCGGGTCTCGTGATTGGGGTCTTCCATCACCCGCACGATGCGGTTCGGCAGGGCGATGTCCACGCCCACCGCGCGCAGGCGGTCGCGGATTTCCTCGTTGAAGCGGAAGGTCACCGGCCAGAAGTCGCCATTGGACGTCCACAGGCGCAGCGACAGGGTGATGGAGTTCTCTCCCAGGGCGGCCACCACCGTCACCGGCGCGGGCGATTTGAGCACCCGTGGGTCGTCCGCCATATCCATCAGCACCTGACGGGCGCGGTCCAGGTCGGTGTCGTAGGGCACCTTGATATCGAAGACGATCTGCCGCGTGGTCTGCCGCGAGGTGTTGGTGATGATGCCGTTGGACAGGCTGCCGTTGGGCACCACCACGGTCTTGTTGTCGCCGGTGCGCAGCAGGGTGTGGAAGATCTGGATGCTGTCCACAGTGCCGCTGACGCCCTGGGCCTCGATCCAGTCGCCGATGCGGAACGGCCGGAACAGCAGGATCAGCACGCCGCCGGCGAAGTTCGCCAGGCTGCCCTGCAGCGCCAGGCCGATGGCCAGGCCGGCGGCACCGATGGCGGCGATGAAGGAGGTGGTCTCGATGCCGATCATCGACGCCACGCTGACGAACAGCAGGACCTTGAAGACGATGTTCGCCAGGCTGGCGATGAAGCTTTCCAGGGTCGGATCGGCGTGGCGGAAAGCGAGCAGTCGGGTGAGCTTCTCGGTGAGCTTGTTGATCACCCACCAGCCGATGAGCAGGGTGAAGATCGCCAGCAGCAGCCGGCCGCTGTATTGCATGAGCAACGGCAGCCAGGCTTCGGACACCCGCACCAGCTTGTCGATTTCCCCGTTGATATCCATTGGCACCTCCCGTTCTGAACACTAGGAAGTGCGACGCCCGGCGCGGCGGTCAGTTCCGCCGCCGGGCGTCCCGGCGGGATCAATCGCGGAAGTTGATGTACTGCAGCGGCATCTCCAGTTCCTGGCCGCGCAGCAGGGCGATGGCCTCCTGGAGGTCGTCGCGCTTCTTGCCGGTCACCCGTACCTGCTCGCCCTGGATGGCGGCCTGGACCTTGAGCTTGGCGTCCTTGATCAGGGCAACGATCTTCTTCGCCAGTTCCTTGTCGATCCCTTCGCGCAGCAGCGCCTCCTGCTTCACCACCTTGCCGGACGCGTAGGAGTCCTTGAGCTCCAGGCAGCGCGGGTCGATCTTGCGCTTGACCAGGCTGAGGCGGAGGATCTCCACCATCTGCTCCAGCTGGAAGTCCGCGTCGGCGGTCAGGGTGACGGTCTTTTCCTTGAATTCGAAGGTGCCCTTGCCCCGCAGGTCGTAGCGGCGCTCCAGCTCCTTCATGGCGTTGTCGATGGCGTTGGTGACTTCGTGCTTGTCCAGTTCGGACACCACGTCGAACGAGGGCATGGCTCTCTCCAGATAGACGGCTGCAGCGGCATCACCGATGGGCTGCGCCTGGCTTGACGATTAAAATGCGCAGTCATTATATAACCGCAGTTCCCCACGCTGCCCGGCCGCGTGCCGCTCCCTCCTCCTACCGAGCCCGTTAAATGCCCAACCCCCAACTCAGCATCCTGGTGGTGGACGACGCCAAGTTCTCCAGCGCCATGATCGGCCGTGCCCTCAGCCAGGCCGGTTACCAGGATGTCCGCTTCGCCAGCAGCGCCATGGAGGCCCTGAAGCTGATCGAGCAACGCCCGGCCAGCGTCCTCCTGGCAGACTGGCTGATGCCCGAGATCGACGGGCTGGAACTCACCGGACGGGTCCGCCAGCTGGATGAGACGGCCGACCACTACACCTACGTCATCCTGCTCACCGGCAAGGAAGGCGAAAACGTGCTGAGCGAGGCCTTCGACAATGGCGTCGACGACTTCATCAGCAAGGCAGCCATGAGCGAACAACTGATGCCACGGGTGTTCGCCGCCGACCGCCTGTGCAACACCCTGCAGCGCCTGCTGCAGGAAAAGCGCCTGCTGATGCAGAACATCGCCAGCCTCGAGCAGCGCAACCTGGTGGACCCGCTGACCGGCCTGGGCAACCCGCGCTACCTGCGGCAGAAGCTCACCGACAGCCTGCGCCAGGTGGAGTCCCGGGGCGGCGCGGTGTGCTACCTGCTGATCGGCCTGCCGGATGCCATGGCCCTGCGCCAGCAGTACGGCGAGGCTTTCTACAACGAGCTGCTGCACGGCGTCGCCCGGCGCCTGCAACAGCTGGTGCGGCCGCTGGACGTGCTGACTCGGTTGGACGGCGAGCACTTCGGCCTGATCACCCTGCTGGAAGACCTGCACGAGTGCTCCCCCAGCAGCTTCAAGCGCCTCCATGAAGGGCTCAACCTGAAGGCCTTCAAGACCAGCGAAGGCTTCATCACCCTGAAGGCCGGCATCAGCCTGGTGGGGCTGGACGCGCGGGCCCTGCCGGCGGAAGCCGAGCAGTTGATCGAGCACGCCCACCGCCTGCTGCCCGACTCCTACGCCAGCGGCCGGGTCGCCGCGGTCCGCCTGCCGTTGCCATGAGCGACGACGCGCCCTGGCACATCCTCGGCGCCGGCAGCCTCGGCGGGCTCTGGGCGGCGCGCCTGGCTCGCGCCGGGCTGCCGGTGCGGCTGGTCCTGCGGGACGCCGGACGACTCGCCGCCTACCGGGCGGCCGGCGGCCTGACCCTGGTGGAAGACGGCGTCGCCACGCAGCTGCCGATCGCCGCCGAGACCGTCGCGGAGCCTGCGCCGATCCAGCGCCTGCTGCTGGCCTGCAAGGCCTACGACGCCGAGGCGGCCGCCGTCGCCCTGGCGCCGCGCCTGGCGGCGGGCAGCGACGTGCTGGTGCTGCAGAACGGCCTGGGCAGCCAGGACGCGGTGGCCCGGCGCCTGCCGGGATCACGCCGGGTGCTGGTCTCCAGCACCGAGGGCGCCTTCCGCGAGGGGGATTTCCGGGTGGTATTCGCCGGCCGCGGCTTCACCTGGCTGGGCGACCCCGACGACCCGACGCCTCCGGGCTGGCTGGAACAGCTGCAGCGGGCCGGCATCCCCTACGCCTGGACCCCGGCGATCCTCTCGCGGCTGTGGCGCAAGCTGGCGCTGAACTGCGCCATCAACCCGGCCAGCGTGCTCCACGATTGCCGCAACGGCGAACTGGCGGACCATCCCGAGGAGATCGCCGGCCTTTGCGTCGAGCTGGGCCACCTGCTGGAGGCCAGCGGGCAGCCGGCCGCCGCCGAGGGCCTGTTCGACGAGGTGCAGGCGGTGATCCGCGCCACCGCCGGCAACTACTCCTCGATGCACCAGGACGTGGCCCACGGCCGACGCACCGAGATCGCCTACCTGCTGGGCCATGCCTGCGCCCAGGCACGCCGCCTGGAAGTGCCCGTGCCGCGCCTGGATGCCCTCGAAGCGCGCCTGCGGGCCCGCCTGGCGGCCCGCGGATTGCCGCTGGACTGACCCCGCGCTACCCTTCCGGGCTTACCCCCGAAGAGGCTGTGAACCTTGATCCGCGTGCGTCATAGCCTCGACAACCTGCCGGTCGGCCAGAAGCTGCTGGTGGCGGTGCTGGCCCTGCTCACCACGGTGCTGCTGGTGGCCAACCTGGCGTTCATCTGCGCCGCCTACTGGATCTCCCAGGAGACCATGGCGCCCCAGGCCCTGCAGACCCTCGGCCGGCTGATCGCCAGCCCGTCCCTGAGCCGCGAGGCGCTGGCCTCGCCGGCCGCCGCCGAGGAAGTGCTCAAGCGCCTGGACCTCTACGCCCCGCTGCGGGCCGCCGCGCTCTACGACAGCAACGGCCAGTCCCTGGCGCAGCTGCACCGCGGCCGCAGCCTGGAGCTGCCGGAGCGCCTGGAGCAGCTGGACGACTGGCGCCACAGCGAATTCCGCGCCAACCAGCTGATCGAACTGCCGCAGCCGGACAAGGCCCCGGGCCACCTGCTGCTGGTGGCCTCCAGCGAGCTGCCGGGGGTGTTCTACACCGGCACCCTCACCGCCAGCCTGGTGATCCTCGCCTTCAGCGTGCTGCTGTGGATGCTGGTGGCACGGCAGATCCGGCGCCTGGTGACCCGGCCGATCCGCAACCTGGAGGAGCTGTCGCGCCAGGTCACCCGGGAGGAGAACTACGCCCTGCGCGCCTCCCGCGGCAACCAGGACGAAATCGGCAGCCTGGCGGACGCCTTCAACACCATGCTCAGTCGTATCGAGGCCCGCGAGCAGCAGCTCAAGCGCGCCCGGGACGAGGCCCAGGAAGCGTCCAGCCAGGCCCAGAGCCTGGCCGAGGAAACCCGCCACTCCAATCGCAAGCTGGAGCTGGAAGTGCAGGTGCGCAGCAAGATCGAGAAGAAACTCACCGGTTTCCAGAACTACCTCAACTGCATCATCGACTCGATGCCGTCGGCGCTGATCGCCCTCGACGAGCAACTCTTCGTCACCCAGTGGAACCAGGAGGCCAGCGCGCTCTCCGGCACGTCCCTGGACGATGCCCTGAACCAGCCGGTGTTCCTCGCCTTCCCGCTGCTCAAGCCCTACTTCGCCCAGATCAAACGCACCGCCGACCAGCACGCGGTGGAGAAGATCGAGCGGGTCACCTGGCCCAAGGGCGAGGAGAACCGCCACTACGCCCTCACCTTCTATCCGCTGGTGGGCGGCGGCGGCCGCGGGGTGGTGATCCGCATCGACGACATCACCCAGCGCCTGACCATGGAAGAGCTGATGGTGCAGTCGGAGAAGATGCTTTCGGTGGGGGGCCTGGCGGCCGGCATGGCCCACGAGATCAACAACCCCCTCGGGGCGATCCTGCACAACGTGCAGAACATCCGCCGACGCCTGTCGCCGGAGCTGCCGAGGAACCTGGAGGTGGCGCAAGACGCCGGGCTGGACCTGGAGGCGGTGAACCGCTACCTGCACGGCCGCGAGGTGCCGCGGCTGCTGGACGGCATCCAGCAGGCCGGGGCGCGGGCGGCGAAGATCGTCAGCCACATGCTGTCCTTCAGCCGCCTGAGCAACCGCCAGCTCGCCCCCTGCCAGTTGCCGGTGCTGATCGACCAGGCGGTGGAGATCGCCGGCAACGACTTCGACCTGGCGGAAGGCTTTGACTTCAAGAGCATCGTCATCGCCCGGGACTTCGACCCGCAGCTGGGCCCGGTGCCGGCCACCGCCAACGAGCTGGAGCAGGTGTTGCTGAACCTCCTGAAGAACGCCGCCCAGGCCATCCACCAGCGCGAGGACGACGTGGAGGGGCGCATCGAGCTGCGCACCCGGCTCACCCCGCCTTGGGCGGAAATCCAGGTGGAGGACAACGGCGGCGGCATGCCCGAGGCGGTGCGCAAACGCATCTTCGAACCGTTCTTCACCACCAAGGAAGTCGGCCAGGGCACCGGCCTGGGCCTGTCGGTCTCCTACTTCATCATCACCAACAACCACAAGGGCCAGATGGAAGTGCAGTCGAAACCGGGCCACGGCACCTGTTTCACCCTGCGCCTGCCGCTGGGCACCGGCGACGACACGGGGCGCTGAGATGGGCAACCGACTTTCGAAGATCTACACCCGCACCGGCGACCGGGGCGAGACCGGCCTGGGGGATGGCCGCCGGGTTCCCAAGGACCACCCGCGTGTCGAGGCCATCGGCGAGGTGGACGGCCTGAACAGCCAACTGGGCCTGCTCCTGGCGGACCTGGCCGAGCAGGCGACGCGCGGGCCGGGGCTCAGTGAACTGGTGGAGGTGCTCGGCCCCTGCCAGCACCGCCTGTTCGACCTGGGCGGCGAGCTGGCGATGCCGGTCTACCAGGCGTTGCAGGAGGACGAGGTGACCCGCCTGGAGCAGGCCATCGACCGCTGGAACGACGAACTGGGCCCGCTGGAGAACTTCATCCTCCCCGGCGGCTCGCGCCTGGTGGCCCAGGCCCACGTCTGCCGCAGCCAGGCCCGCGGGGCGGAGCGGCGCTGCCTGGCCCTGGACGGTGAGGAACCGCTGCGCCCGGTGCTGCTGGCCTACCTCAACCGGCTGTCGGACCTGCTGTTCGTCGCGGGGCGGCTGATCGCCCGTCGCCAGGGCGTGCCCGAGGTGCTCTGGCAGGCCGCAACAAAAACCGCTGACTGACGCCCCTCAGCCCCAGCGCGGCACCGCCTCGCAGGCCGCAGGGCGAGCGGACGGCGGCGCCTCGCCGCTGTCGTTTCCGGCGTCCGCGGGGCTGCCCTTGCGCTGGTACTCCCGCGGCGACAACCCGTAGCGGGCCCGGAACTCCCGGGAGAAATGCGCGCCGTCGGCGAAACCGCAGTCCAGCGCCACCTGGGTGATGCTGCCGGTGCCGTTGAGCAGGAGCCAGCTGCCGTACTCCAGGCGCAGCGTGCGGGTGAACTCCATCGGCGACACCCCCAGCGCCTGCTGGAACGCCCGCGCCAGCTGCCGCCGGCCCAGCCCCACGTAGCGGGCCACCGCATCCAGGGACGGCAGGCTGTCGATGCGCTGCTCGATGTAGTGGGCGGCCTGGCGCACCCGGTCGTCCTTGATGGCGCCCAGGTCGGCGTAGAAATGCGCCTGGGGCAACTCACCCGGGCGCATGCCCTGCAGCATCATGTGGCGCACCGCCCGTTGCGCCCGGTCGCGCCCGCAATGGCGGGCCACCAGGTACAGGGCGAGGTCGATGGCCGCGGTGGAGCCGGCGCAGGTGATCAGGTCGCCCTCGTCGATGAACAGGTGGTCCACCGCCGCCCGGGTCTTGGGGAACCGCCCATGGAAGGCGTCCAGCACGTTCCAGTGCACGCACACGGTGCGCGCGCCCACCACCCCGGCCTCGGCCAGGGCGAAGGTGCCGGTGCAGATGCCCAGTAGCCGCGTACGGCTCGCCGCCACCCGGCGCAGCCAGGTGCGCAAAACGTCCGGCAGCGGGCTGAGGTAGTCGTTGCCGCCGCAGACGGCCACGTAGTCGAACGCATCGAGGTCCTCGGTGAGTGCTTCGGTGACACCCAGGGAGAGGCCGGCGCTGGACGTGCGCGGCAAGCCGTCCGCGCTCATCACCCGCCAGGTGATCTCCAACTGGCGACTGCCGCCGCCGATATCCGCCGCCAGCCGCAGCGCATCGACGAAGCCGGAGAACGCCGCCAGGGTGAAGCGGTCCAGCAGCACCAGGCCCAGGGTCAGGCGTGGCGGTCGCTCCAGCGCGGCGGTGGCCGGACGCGTGTCCGTGTCGACGGCGGCGCCCGGCGCCGTTCCATTCGCCCGGGGCGAAAACGGCATGACTCGATCGTTCAAGTTCGTGACCTCGTGGTGCAAGCCCCCTCCCCTGGCTTGGTGCAAGATCGATGCCGGTGACATTGATCCGGCGCGAGGGCATCACATGAAAATCAGAACGACACTCCCGTTCAAAACGGCTTTCCTGGCGACGGCCATCGGCGGCGTCTGCGCACAGCCGACGATGGCCGACGACAAGACCCTCACGGTCGCCCTCTACGGCGGCAACTGGGGCGATGCCTTCATCGGCTGCGTGGCGCAACCCTTCACCCAGGCCACCGGCATCAAGGTGGTCCCGGAGATCGGCACCTCCACCACCACCCTGGCCAAGCTGCAGCAGCAGAAGGCCAAGCCGGGCATCGACGTGGCCTGGATGGATGGCGGCATCAGCGAACTGGCCCAGCAGGCCGGCGTGCTCGACAGCCTGGACGCGACGGCCATCCCGCACCTGGCCGATGTGGTGCCCCAGGGCTTGTACCGCAGCGGGGACTCGGTCTTCGCGGTGAGCAGCGGCTACTACTCCCTGGGCCTGACCTACAACACCCATGAGATCAGCCAACCGCCCACCAGCTGGAACGACCTGTGGAAGCCCGCCTATGCCGGCGCGGTGACCCTGCCCTCGCCGGCCAACTCGGCGGGCGTGCCGTTCCTGTTCTTCCTCGCCCAGGCCCGCGGCC
Source organism: Pseudomonas mangiferae (assembly GCF_007109405.1). Taxonomy (GTDB): domain Bacteria; phylum Pseudomonadota; class Gammaproteobacteria; order Pseudomonadales; family Pseudomonadaceae; genus Pseudomonas_T; species Pseudomonas_T mangiferae. The sequence goes on along the minus strand of NZ_VJOY01000002.1, from coordinate 306,136 downwards.
TCGACACGGCGGACCTGTCGCCGCTGCTGGAGCAGCTGGCGGAGCTGGACACCTCGTCGTACTACGACAGTTCGGGCGCCGCCAGCAACGCCTTCCAGAGCGGCGAGGCGATCATCGGCGCGCACTTCAACGTCGGCGCCTGGGACCTGGTGGACAAGGGCCTGCCCATCGGCTTCGTGGTACCCAAGGAGGGCGCCTGGGCCACCGACGCCCGCCTGCACCTGATCAAGGGCGCACCGCACAAGGCGGCCGCGCAGCGCTTCATCGACACCGCGCTGACCCGCGAGGCGTCCGCCTGCCTGGCCGAGAAGCTCTACCTGGGCCCGGCGGTGAAGAACGTGCAGGTGCCGCCGGCGGTGGCCACCAAGCTGCCGTGGGGCGAGCGCGGCTCCCTCGCCGACCTGCGCATGCTCGACTGGAACACCATCAACGCTCGACGCGCGGCGGTCACCGACGACTGGAACCGCAAGGTCGCCCGCTGAGCCCGCGAGAGGTCACACCATGCCGGCGTTATTGAACATCGAGGCGGTCAGCAAGCGTTTCGGCGCCTTCACCGCCCTGCGGGACATCCACCTGCACATCGGGCAGCGGGAGTTCGTCGCGCTGCTCGGCCCCAGCGGGTGCGGCAAGACCACCCTGCTGCGGACCATCGCCGGCTTCTCGCACCCCGACAGCGGCCGCCTGCTGATGGACGGCCAGGACATCGGCCCGTTGCCGCCCTACCGGCGGCCGCTGAACACGGTGTTCCAGAACTACGCGCTGTTCCCCCACATGACCGTGCAGGAGAACGTGGCCTACGGGCCGCGCCGGCAGGGCGCCAGCCGCCGCGAGGCGGGCGAGCGGGCCCGGGAGGCGCTGACCCTGGTGGGCCTGGAGGACCTGGGCGAGCGCTACCCCCGGGAAATGTCCGGCGGCCAGCAGCAGCGCGTGGCCCTGGCGCGGGCCATCGTCAACCGGCCGAAGCTGCTGTTGCTGGACGAACCCCTGTCGGCCCTGGACCTGAAGCTGCGCAAGCGCATGCAGCTGGAACTCAAGCACCTCCAGGAAAAGCTCGGCATCGCCTTCGTCTTCGTCACCCACGACCAGGAGGAAGCCATGACCATGGCCGACCGCATCGTGGTGATGAACGCCGGGCGCATCGAGCAGGTGGGCAGCGCCACCGAGATCTACAGCACCCCGGCCAGCCGCTTCGTGGCGGAGTTCATCGGCGACGCCAACCTGGTCGACTACCGCGTCGATGCCCAGGGCCGCGCCCGGCTCGCCTTGCCGGTGGCGGACCTGACACTGCCGGCGCCTGACGCCTCCGACGGGGTCGCGGTCCTGCGCCCGGAACACCTGCGGCTGGTGGACGCCGGCGAACCCGGGCAGCTGCGCGCCCAGGTGCGGGACATCGTCACCGTCGGCAGCCATACCCTGCTGCACGTGGAGACCGACGACGGCATGCGCCTGGTGGCCCGTACTCCCGGCCTGCCCGAGGCGCACCTGGGCGTCGGCAGCCGGGTCGCTCTGGGGTTCGACCCGGCCCGCCTGCACCTGATAGGAACGCCCCGATGAACCGCGGCCTGCGCATGCCCCTGGCGATGCTGGCGGCGCCCCTGGCGTTCTTCGTCGCCTTCTTCCTCGCGCCGCTGGCGGTGGTGATCCTCGCCAGCCTCAGCGACACGGCGAACGCCTGGACCCTGGAGCAGTATGTGCGGGTGCTCGCCGACCGCTACCACTGGGAGGTGATCCTGGTGACCTTCCGCATCGCCTGCCTGACCACCCTGGTGAGCCTGCTGCTGGGTTACCCCCTGGCCTGGTACCTGACCCGCATGGTGCGCTGGCGGGCCTGGCGGCGGGTCTGCGTGATCCTGCTGGTGGTGCCGATGTTCACCAGCAACATCGTCCGCTCGTTCGGCTGGATGGTGCTGCTGGGACGCAAGGGCCTGCTCAACCAGACGCTGCTGGACGGCGGCCTGATCGACCGCCCGCTGCGCCTGCTGGGCACCGAGACCGGCATCCTGATCGGCATGGTCTACGTGCTGCTGCCGTTCATGGTGCTGGCCATCGGCAACGCCCTGAGCCGCCTCGACGCGTCCCACGAGCTGGCCTCCGCCGACCTCGGTGCGCCGCCGCGGGCCACCTTCTTCCACGTGATCCTGCCCCTGACCCTGCCCGGGGTGATCTCCGGCTGCATCATGGTCTTCACCCTGGCGGTGAGCGCCTACGTCACTCCGGCGCTGCTGTCCGGCGGCCGCATCAGCGTGCTCTCCATGCTGATCTTCCAGCAGTACAGCTCGGTCTTCGATTTCCACTATGGCGGTGCCCTGAGCGTGGTGCTGCTGATCTTCACGCTGGTGATGGTCGGCTTCGCCGGCCGCATCGGCCGCACCCGGGGAGACGCCTGATGCCCGCGCGCCTGCTGCTGCGACTGGTGGCCTGGGCCACCCTCGCCTACCTGCTGCTGCCCCTGCTGGTGATCCTGGGGGCCTCCCTCACGGCCTCGCCCTACCTGGCCTTCCCGCCCCAGGGCTGGACCCTGGACTGGTACCGGCAGATGCTCGCCGACCCGAGCTACCGGGCCGCCTTCGCCACCAGCAGCCAGCTGGCCCTGGCCGCTACTGTGCTGGCGGTGCTGCTGAGCGTGCCCGCCGCCCTGGCCATCGCCCGCTACCGCTTCCCCGGCCGGCAGGCCGCCAGCGCCCTGCTGATGTCGCCGCTGGTGCTGCCGCACATCGTGCTGGGCGCAGCGCTGCTGCAGTTCGGCGGCTACTTCGGCTTGGTGCGCAGCTTCCCCGCCCTGCTCATCGGCCACACGGTGATCGTCGCGCCCTTCGTCCTGCGGGCGGTGCTGACCCTGCTCACCCCGGAGCAGCGCGCCCTGGAGGAAGCCTCCTACGACCTGGGCGCCAGCCCCTGGTCCACCTTCTGGCGCGTGGTGCTGCCGCAGATCCGCCCGGGCATCGTCACCGGTTCGATCTTCGCCTTCATCTCGTCGTGGATAAACGTGGAGCTGTCGGTGTTCAACACCAGCACCGCCCTCAACACCATTCCGGTGAAGCTCTTCAACTACGTGCAATACACCATCGACCCGCTGATCGCCGCGGTATCCGGCGCCACCATCGTCGCCGCCGTCCTCGCGATCCTCGTGCTGGATTTCATCGGCCTGGACCTGTTGCCAGACCGGAAATAAAACGCCCCTCCCCCGTCACCCCCCAGGAGTTCAGTCATGCGCAAGCAAGACGTGTTCGATGTCATCTATACCCATACGGAAGGCGAGCCGCTGTGCATCGTCCACAGCGGAATCCCCTACCCGGCCGGGTCCAGCATCCTCGAGAAGCGCGCCTTCCTCGAAACCCACTACGACTGGCTGCGCATGGCCCTGATGCGCGAGCCGCGCGGCCACAAGGACATGTTCGGGGTGTTCCTCACGCCGCCGTCCGGGCCGGACTACGACGCCGGTCTGATCTACATCGACGGCACCGAGTACTCCCACATGTGCGGCCACGGCACCATCGCGGTGAGCATGGCCATGGTCGCCCTCGGCCTGGTGGCCCGGGACCCCAGCGGCCTGACCAGGATTCGCTTCGAGACCACCGCGGGCCTGGTGGTGGCGGAAGTCGCCAGCGAGGGCGACCAGGTGCTCTGGACGCGCTTCGAGAACGTGCCGGCCTACGTGGCCGCCCAGGACATCCCGGTGCACCTGCCCGGCTACGGCGACGTGAAGGCGGACATCGCCTGGGGCGGCAACTACTTCGGCATCGTCGACCTGAGCGACTGCGGCCTGCGCATCAGCCCGGAGAACGGCAGCGAGCTGTCGCGCCTGGGCCTGCTGGCGCGGGAGCAGATCCGCCAGCAGACGCGCATCCAGCACCCCACCGAGGCGCACATCAATAACCTCAACTTCATCACCTTCTGGCACCCCGCCGAGCGCGAGGACGTGTTCTACAAGAACGTCCACGTGTTCAGCGCCGGCCAGCTCGACCGTTCGCCCGGCGGTACCGGCACCAGCGCCATGATGGCGATGTTCGAGGCGCGCGGGAAACTTGCCCTGAACCAGCCGATCCGCTCGGAAGGCCTGCTGGGCAGCGGCACCTTCGAAGGCTGCCTGCTGGGCGAGGTGGACCTGGACGGCACCCGCGCGGTGCGCCCCACGGTGAAGGGCACCGCCAGCATCCTCGGCACCTCCCGCTGGGTCATCGACCGCCACGACCCGGTGGGCGCGGGCTTCATCGTGTCCTGAACGGCGCGGCGGAGGGCCTCTGCGGCCTTCCGCCCTGCCCCGGCATTGAACTCCCCGCCCGCGACGGCGGCCATAGGAAGGCAGACCCGCTTGATCCTCATCCACGGCAGCGGTCGTCAGGCCTGGCCGTGCAACGAACGGTGGACGCCTCATGGAGTTCAAGGATTACTATCAGGCCCTCGGCGTCGCGCCGGATGCCGACGAGAAAACCATCAAGACCGCGTACCGCAAGCTCGCCCGCCAGTACCACCCGGATGTCAGCAAGGCGCCGGATGCGGAGGAGAAATTCAAGGAAGTCGCGGAAGCCTACGAGGTCCTGAAGAACGCCGAGAAGCGCGCGGAATACGATGACCTGCGCCGCTACGGCGGCGAGCGCGAGCGCTTCCAGCCCCCTCCCGGCTGGCAATCCTCGGCCGGCCCGGACGACCCCCACGGGCGCTTCGGCGGCGATTTCTCCGACTTCTTCGAGTCCATTTTCGGCAACCGCGCCGGCGCGCCCCGCGGCCCGCAGCGGGGCCGGGACGTGGAACTGGAACTGCCGGTGTTCCTCGAAGAAACCCTCGCCGGGCAACCCAAGCCGATCAGCTACAGCGTGCCGGCCCTGGACGCCCAGGGGCGTCGCCAGGACCTCACCCGTACCCTGAACGTGAAGATTCCCCCGGGCGTGCAAGACGGCGAGCGCATCCGCCTCAAGGGCCAGGGTGCTCCCGGCCTCGCCGACGGGCCGGCCGGCGACCTGTACCTGAACCTGCGCCTGGTGCCCCACCCGCTGTACGACGTGGATGGCCACGACCTGATCGTCACGGTGCCGCTGGCGCCCTGGGAAGCCGCCCTCGGCGCGAAGATCACCGTGCCCACCCTGCACGGGCGGATCAGCCTGAGCGTGCCGCCGGACAGCCAGAGCGGCCAGCGCCTGCGCATCCGCGGCAAGGGCCTGCCCACCCGCGACGGCCATGGCGACCTGTACGCCCTGCTCAAGCTGGTGATGCCGGACACGACCCCCGAAGCCACCCGCGCGCTCTGGCAACAGATCGCCCAGCAGACCCCCTTCGATCCACGCGCGGAATGGAGTAAGGCGCCATGACCACCCTGATCGTGACCTTCGGGCTCGACGAATTCTGCCGCTCGACCAACCTGTCGCGGGACGTGCTGGTGGAGATCGTCGAGTTGGGCATCCTGGAACCCCGGGAGCCCGACGTGGAGCCCTGGTCGTTCGACGAAACGGCCCTGATCCTCGCCAGGCGCGCGGTGCGCCTGAAACAGGACTTCGAGCTGGACTGGCCGGGGATCGCCCTGGCCATCCGGCTGCTGGACGAACTGGAGCAGGTGAAACGGGAGAACCGCCGGCTACGCCAGCGCCTGGAGCGTTTCACGCCCCTTTGAAGCTGGCGCCGAGCGCCGTAGCAAGAGCGCCTGAGCTCGGTGCTGAAACGGCTCCGGACGGCTCGTCTGCCGCTGGCGAACCGTGCGACATTGCCCGCTCTCGCCTCGCCTGGCCGTCGTGTCGTGCGACTAATCCAGCGGGTGGGGCCACAACGCGCGGATACCGGCGACGCCTTGGGCACCGGCCTGCCAGGCCTGGGGCAGATCCGCCGGGCCGAGCCCGCCGAGGAGGAACGCTGGCGCGTTGAACCCCTGCAAGAGCTCACCCGTGCGCGCCCAGCCCAGGGCGGCGGCCTCGGGGTGGGTACGGGTGGGCTGGACCGGCGAGAGGGTGACGAAGTCGACGCCGATCTCCGTCGCCAGGGCCAACTCCTCGGCATCGTGGCAGGACGCCGCCAGCCAGCGCTCCTTGGGGAAAGGCCGTCCGTTACGGACGTACTGGCGTAGCTGCTCGGCGGTCAGGTGCCAGCCGGCGGCGGGGAAATCCCCCAGCCACTCCAGCGGTCCCTTCATCATCAGTTGCGCGCGGCCCGCGCACAGCCCCACGGCATCCACCGCCATGTCCCGGTAGTCGGCGCTGAACATGCCCGGTGCGCGCAACTGGACCAGGCTCACCCCGGCATCCAGGGCCGCGCGCAGACCGTGCAGCAACTGCGCGGGCGTCAGGTCGTCGGGAGTGATCAGGTAGCGGTCCGGCAAGCGCGCGGCGGCGACGATGGGCCGGTTGGCAGCGGGGAAGTCGTAGTCCGGCAGCCGACGGGGCGCCACCCAGGCCAGGGGCTGGCCTTCCAGGCCGCGGGCCTCGCCGGTGAACGCCGACACCTCCCAGACATCCAGCAGCACCTGCTTGTCCGGGTAGTCGTGACGGACCTGGATCAGTGGCCGCGCGGCGGTCACGGCGATGCCCAGCTCCTCGGCCAGCTCCCGGGCCAGGGCGGACGCCACGGTCTCGTCCGCTTCCACCTTGCCGCCAGGGAATTCCCAGAGGCCGCCCTGGTGCTTGTCCTCGGGACGGCGGGCGATCAGCACCCGGCCATCGGCACCGCGGATCACCGCCGCGGCGACGTGCACGCGTTTCATGGTTGCGTCTCCTCCAGCGCATCCTGCCGCCAGGCTTGGAAAGCGGGCCACTGGTAAAGGGTGTTCACATAGGCCTGGGCCGCGGCCGGCAGGTCGATCCGGTAGCTGCGAAAGCGCGCTGCCACCGGGGCGAAGAAGGCGTCGATCAGCCCGGGATCGCCCAGCAGGAAGTCACCGTTGCCAGCGGAACGGTCGCGGCAGTACTGCCACAGTTCGACGATGCGGTGGATGTCCGCCTGCACCTCGTCCGGCAGCGAGTCCGGCGGCGCATCGCGCTGCAGGTCCATGGGCAGGTGGCTGCGCAGCGCCACGAAGCCGCTGTGCATCTCGGCGCAGCAGGCCCGGGCCAGGGCTCGCGTGGCGCGGTCCCGTGGCCACAGGTCGCGCTCGGGGAAGCGCTCGGCCAGGTACTCGCCGATGGCCAGGGAATCCCACACTGGGCCGTCCTCGGTCTGCAGCACCGGCACCTTGCCGGTGGGGGAATGGGCGCGCAGGGCCGCGGCGCTGTCCGGACGACCCAGCCACACCCGCTGCTCCTGGAACGACGCGCCGCTCAGGCGCAGGGCGAGCCAGGCGCGCAGGGACCACGATGACAGTCGCTTGTCGCCGATCACCAACGTCCAGTTCATGGGGGGTTCCTCCGTTCGGTCATGAGCAGCGCACGATAAAGGACGCGGCCCGCGGGAGCCATTCCATCGCCTCATGCCGCCATGACGACGGGGAATCCGGCCGGGCCAGGCGCCCGGCCGGGACGAGCGATCAGGTGCGGTATTCCGCGTTGATCTTGACGTACTCGTGGGACAGGTCGGTGGTCCAGATGGTCTCGCTGCAAGCGCCGCGGCCCAGCTCGATGCGGATGCCGATCTCTTCGCGGGCCATCACCTCGGCGCCCTGGGCCTCGGTGTAGCTGGCGGCCCGGCAGCCCTGGCTGGCGATGCAGACATCGCCGAGGAACACGTCGATCTTGCTGACGTCCAGTTGCGGCACGCCAGCGCGGCCCACGGCGGCGAGGATGCGGCCCCAGTTGGGGTCGGAGGCGAACAGCGCGGTCTTGATCAGCGGCGAATGGGCCACGGCATAGCCCACGTCCAGGCACTCCTGGTGGGTAGCGCCGCCGTTCACCTGGACGGTGACGAACTTGGTGGCGCCCTCGCCGTCGCGGACGATGGCCTGGGCCACCTCCATGCAGACTTCCTGGACCGCCTGCTTAAGGGCGGCGAACAGCGGCCCGCTGGCCTGGGCGATCTCCGGCAGGCCGGCCCGGCCGGTGGCCACCAGCATGCAGCAGTCGTTGGTGGAGGTATCGCCGTCGATGGTGATGCGGTTGAACGACTTGTTGGCCGCGTCTCGCAGCAGGTCCTGCAGCACGCCCTGGGACACCTTGGCGTCGGTGGCGAGGTAGCCCAGCATGGTGGCCATGTTCGGCTTGATCATCCCCGCGCCCTTGCCGATGCCGGTGACGGTGACGGTAACGCCGTCGTGGACGAACTGGCGGCTGGCACCCTTGGGCAGCGTGTCGGTGGTCATGATGCCGGCCGCGGCCTCGGCCCAGCGGTCCGGGGACAGGTCATCCAGGGCGGCCGGGAGCGCCGCGACGATCTTCTCCACCGGCAACGGCTCGCCGATCACGCCGGTGGAATACGGCAGCACCGCGTCCTCGGCCACCCCGGCCAGGCGCGCCAGTTCGGCGCAGGTTCGGGTGGCGGCCGCCAGGCCCGGCTCGCCGGTGCCGGCATTGGCGTTGCCGGTGTTGGTCAGCAGGTAGCGAACCGGGCCGAGGAACCGGCTGCGGGCGACGATCACCGGCGCGGCGCAGAAGGCGTTCAGGGTGAACACGCCGGCCACGGTGGAGCCCTCGGCGCAGCGCATCACCACCACGTCCTTGCGGCCCGGTCGCTTGATCCCGGCGGAAGCGATGCCGAGTTCGAAACCGGGCACCGGGTGGAGAGTGGGCAAGGGACCAAGACCAACAGCCATGTGCAGCGCTCCTCAGGATCGGACGGTAAAGCGCCGCGAACGGTGGACCGGTCGCGGCGCGGAAGATGACGGGTGCCCCGGGCGCCCGCTGGACGGATCGCGACGCGTGGGCGTCAGACGATCTGGCCGTGGCAGTGCTTGTATTTCTTGCCCGAGCCGCAGGGACACGGCTCGTTGCGGCCGACCTTCGGCTCGGCCCGCACCGGCGCGGTGGCGACGGCCAGATCGCCCTCTTCCTCGGCGGCCGGGTCCTGTTCCAGACTCGGCGCTTCGGCGTGCTGGAACTGCATGCGCTTGGCCATTTCCTCGGCTTCGCGACGCTGGCGCGCCTCTTCCTCGGCCGGGTCTTCGCGACGGATCTGCACGAAGGACATCACGCGGATGGTGTCGCGACGAATCGACTCCAGCAGCTCCTGGAACAGGGTGAAGGACTCGCGCTTGTATTCCTGCTTCGGGTTCTTCTGGGCGTAGCCGCGCAGGTGGATGCCGTGGCGCAGGTGATCCATGGTGGACAGGTGGTCCTTCCACAGGTCGTCCAGCACCCGCAGCAGCATCTGCTTCTCGAAGGAACGCAATGCCTCGGCGCCGGCCAGCTCTTCCTTCTCGCGGTAGTGGGCCACCAGGATGTCGAGGATCTTGCTGCGCAGGGTGTCTTCGTAGAGCTTGTCGTCCTCGTCGAGCCACTGCTGGATCGGCAGCTGGACGTTGAAGTCGCTGTTGAGCGCCGCTTCCAGGCCGACGATGTCCCACTGCTCCGGCAGCGACTGCGGCGGGATGTGGGCATCGATGGTGCGCTTGAGCACGTCCTCGCGGAACTCGGCAATGGTCTCGCCGATGTCGTCGGAGGCCAGCAGGCTGTTGCGCATGTGGTAGATCACCTTGCGCTGCTCGTTGGCCACGTCGTCGAATTCCAGCAATTGCTTGCGGATGTCGAAGTTGCGGCCCTCGACCTTGCGCTGGGCCTTCTCGATGGCGTTGGTCACCATGCGGTGCTCGATGGCCTCGCCGGACTGCATGCCCAGGGCCTTCATGAAGTTCTTCACCCGGTCGGAGGCGAAGATGCGCATCAGGTTGTCTTCCAGGGACAGGTAGAAGCGGCTGGAACCCGGGTCGCCCTGGCGACCGGCACGGCCGCGCAGCTGGTTGTCGATGCGGCGGGACTCGTGGCGCTCGGAGGCGATCACGTGCAGGCCGCCCGACTCGATCACCTGCTGGTGGCGCTTCTGCCACTCGGCCTTGATCTGAGCGGTCTGCTCGTCGCTCGGCGCCTCCAGGGCGGCCACCTCGGCCTCCCAGTTGCCGCCCAGCAGGATGTCGGTCCCGCGGCCGGCCATGTTGGTGGCGATGGTCACCGCGCCGGGACGACCGGCCTGGGCGATGATCTCGGCTTCCTTCTCGTGGTACTTGGCGTTGAGCACCTTGTGCTCGATGCCGGCCTTGTTCAGCAGCTGCGACACGTACTCGGAGCTTTCGATGGACGCCGTGCCCACCAGCACCGGGCGGCCGTTGGCCTGGCATTCCTTGATGTCGACGATGATCGCCTCGTACTTCTCTTCCTGGGTCAGGTAGACCAGGTCGTTGAAGTCCTTGCGCGCCACCGGCCGGTGGGTCGGGATCACCACTACGGCCAGGCCGTAGATCTGGTGGAACTCGAAGGCCTCGGTGTCGGCGGTGCCGGTCATGCCGGACAGCTTGGTGTACAGGCGGAAGTAGTTCTGGAAGGTGGTGGAGGCCAGAGTCTGGCTCTCGGCCTGGATCGGCAGGCCTTCCTTCGCCTCGATGGCCTGGTGCAGGCCCTCGGACAGGCGACGACCCGGCATGGTACGGCCGGTGTGCTCGTCGATCAGCAGGACCTGGTCGTTCTGCACGATGTATTCGACGTTGCGGTGGAACAGCTTGTGGGCGCGCAGGCCGGCGTAGACGTGGGTCAGCAGGCCCAGGTTGTGGGCCGAGTACAGGCTCTCGCCCTCGGCCAGCAGGCCGGCCTGGGTGAGCTGGTCCTCGATGAACTGGTGGCCCTGCTCGTTGAGTTCGACCTGGCGGGTCTTCTCGTCGATGCTGTAGTGGCCTTCCTGGGTGACCTGGCCCTCGACTTCCTCGATGTGCTGCGTGAGGCGCGGGATCAGCTTGTTGATCTCGATGTACAGGCGAGAGCTGTCCTCGGCCTGGCCGGAGATGATCAGCGGTGTACGCGCCTCGTCGATGAGGATCGAGTCCACCTCGTCGATCACCGCGAAGTTCAACTCGCGCTGGAACTTGTCTTCCAGGCTGAACGCCATGTTGTCGCGCAGGTAGTCGAAACCGAATTCGTTGTTGGTGCCGTAGGTGATGTCGGCGGCGTAGGCGGCGCGCTTTTCCTCCGGCGGCTGGAAGGCGCTGACGATGCCCAGGGTGAGGCCGAGGAACTCGTACAGCGGGCGCATCCAGTTGGCGTCGCGGCGGGCCAGGTAGTCGTTGACGGTCACCACGTGCACGCCTTTTCCGGACAGCGCGTTGAGGTATACCGCCAGGGTTCCCACCAGGGTCTTGCCTTCGCCGGTCCGCATCTCGGCGATCTTGCCTTCGTGGAGGGTCATCCCGCCGATCAGCTGGACGTCGAAGTGACGCATCCCCATCACGCGCTTGCCGGCCTCGCGGGCCACGGCGAAGGCCTCCGGGAGGATCTGGTCAAGGGTCTCACCCTTGGCGATACGGCCTTTGAACTCCTCGGTCTTGGCCCGCAGCTGTTCGTCGGTCAGCGCCACCATCTGCTCTTCGAGCACGTTCACGGCCTGTACCGCCCTGGCCATGCGCTTCACTTCACGCTCGTTCTTGCTTCCAAAGAGTTTTTTCAACAAAGGCGCAAACATATCGACAGGGTCTTCCACGCGTAGGGATGGAGGGCGGTCCGGAGTCGCCCCGGCAGCCGGCTGGGCTGCGTGCGAAAGGGGGCATTCTACTCGGATTCGTCCGGGAGGAAAGTGGCGTTACTCCACAGCTTCGGCTCGGGCGATGTAGGCGGCCGGGTCGACCACCTGGCCGTTCTTGCTGACTTCGAAATGCACGTGATAGCCGGTGGAGCGGCCGCTGCGACCCACCTCGGCGATGGCCTGGCCGCGCCTCACCAGGTCGCCGACCCGCACGCGATTGCTCTGGTTGTGGGCGTACAGGCTGACGTAGCCATCGGCGTGGCTGATCTCCACCAGGTTACCGTAGCCATTGCGGCGTCCGGCCCAGGTGACCACGCCGGCCGCTACGGCGACCACGTCGCTGCCGGCCCGGGCCGCGAAGTCGATGCCCTTGTGCACGCTGGCGCGTCCGCTCAACGGGTCGCTGCGCGCACCGAAGGGCGAGGACACGTAGCCCTTGCGCACCGGCCAGCCGGCCAGTTGCGCCGCCTCGTCCAGGCGGCGGTCGGCGAGCAGTTGCTCGAGGGCCTGCAGTTGCTGCTCGCGACTCTCGATGCGGGTCATCAGCCGGTCGAGGGTCACCCGCAGCGGTGGCATCGTGAAACCCGCGTCGGCCAACGGCACTTCCGGGCCGCCCTGCCCTACCGGCTGGGAGAAATCGAACTCGCCCGGGTCCAGCTTGGCCAGCACGGTGAGACGTTCGCCCAGGGCGTCCAGGCGCGTCAGGCGTGCCTGCAACTCGGCGATGTGGGCGGCGAAAGCATTCATCCGGCGCTTGGCGTCCGCCTCCCGGCGGGCGCCGTCCGCGAGCGCGCGGTCCTCGGTGGCGGTCGCGTCGACGACCTCGGGGCTGGCAGCCGGTACGGCCCAGCGGGTGCCCAGTGCGCCGCCCGCCGCCACGGCCAGCACCAGCAATGCCAGGGCGCCGGCCAGCAGCAGGCGCGAATCGAGGGTGAGCGAACGCGTCGCGCCCCGCCGGCGGCTCAGGAGAATGATGTGCATGGTGTCCCCATTTTCGAATGCGTGGTCATCGGCGACCTTCTGCTACCATGGCCGCCTCGCCACTTTCAGGCTTCCCGCCATGTCTTTTCGTCCGTTGCCGGCTCGGAATTCCGCCGCGCTGCTGCGCGAAGCCAAGCCGTTGAAAGCGCTGTTCAACGAGGCGCAACGCATCGATCGCCTGCAACGCTTGCTGGAAAGTCAGCTGCAACCGGCAGCGCGTAGCCACTGCCATGTGGCGTCCTGGCGCGACGGTTGCCTGCTGCTGATTCTCACCGATGGCCACTGGGCCACCCGCATGCGCTATCAGCAGCGACGCCTGCAACGCCAGTTGCAGGCCTTCGAAGAGTTCGCGACCTTAACGAAAATCCTCTTCAAGGTGCAACCTCCGCCCTCCGGGACGGCGGCCGGCGGGCGCCGCATCGTGCTGTCCGAAGATGCGGCCGAAAGCATCCAGGCCACCGCCAAGGGCGTCGACTACGAACCGTTGAAAGCCGCCCTGGAGCGCCTCGCCAGCCGCTGCCGACAGAGCGAGTGACCGTGCCCGCCCCATAAAAAAGGCCACCGCGAAGGTGGCCTCTAAAGGGAACAGGAAGGGAGGTTCAACCGGCTGCGACGGGCCGCATGTAGGAGATCGGCGCACTGCTGGCGTCGTCGAAGGTCACGACTTCCCAGGCATCGGTGCACTCGATCAGCTTGCGCAGCAGACGGTTGTTGAGGGCGTGCCCGGACTTGAAGCCGCGGAACTCGCCGATGAGGCTGTTACCCAGCAGATACAGGTCGCCGATCGCATCGAGGATCTTGTGCTTGACGAATTCGTCCTCGTACCGCAGGCCGTCTTCGTTGAGCACGCGATTCTCGTCCACCACGATCGCGTTCTCCACGCTGCCGCCAAGCGCCAGGTTGTGGGAACGCAGGTACTCGATGTCGCGCATGAACCCGAAGGTCCGCGCCCGGCTGACTTCCTTCACGAAGGAGGTGCTGGAGAAGTCGACGCTGGCGGTCTGGGTGCGACCGCGGAACACCGGGTGGTCGAAATCGATCTCGAAACTCACCTTGAAGCCATCGAAGGGGATGAAGGTGGCGCTCTTGTCGTCCTCCTCCACGGTGACTTCGCGGATGATGCGAATGAATTTCTTCGGCGCGTCCTGCTCCTGCAGGCCGGCGGACTGGATCAGGAACACGAAGGGGCCAGCGCTGCCGTCCATGATCGGCACTTCGGGCGCGGAGAGCTCGACGTAGGCGTTGTCGATGCCCAGGCCAGCCATGGCGGACAGCAGATGTTCGACGGTGTCGACTTTCACATCGCCGTTGATCAGCGTGGTCGACATGGTGGTCTCGCCGACGTTCTCGGCCCGGGCGGGGATTTCAACTACCGGGTCGAGATCGGTACGGCAGAACACGATGCCGGTATCGACCGGCGCCGGCTTCAGGGTCAGGTAGACCTTTTCCCCGGAATGCAGGCCGACGCCAGTGGCACGGATGATGTTCTTCAGTGTGCGTTGTCTGATCATGGCTTGGCCGCTACGCTAGTTGCGAATTGTTTTCAACAATGGCCGGCGATGATAGCAGAACCGGCATTTGCTGAAAACCAATCACACCCATACTCCTGATATATCCAGTCAATCGGCTTGGCGACGCAGGAATGCCGGAATATCCAGGTAATCGAGATCATCCTGGGTATTCAGCTTGGTCGCGGTGGCTGCGCCGGAGTGGCTCTGGCGTTGCACGGTGGGCCGCTCGTAGTCCTTGTAGTTGACGCTTGGCTCGACCCGCGCAGCCGGTGCGCCCGCCTGGCTGGAAGCAGTGACCTGAACGGTGTTGTCGATCACCTTGACCGGTTTTTCCAGGCGCGCGCCCAGACCGGTGGCGACTACGGTCACGTGCAGCTCGTCGCGCATGTCGGCATCGATCACCGCGCCTACCTTGACGGTGGCGTGCTCGGAGGCGAAGGCCTCGATGATCTCGCCCACGGCGGCGTACTCGCCCAGGGACAGGTCCAGACCGGCGGTGATGTTCACCAGGATGCCGCGGGCGCCGTGGAGGTTGACGTCTTCCAGCAGCGGGTTGCGGATCGCCGCCTCGGTGGCTTCGCGGGCGCGGTTCGGGCCGCTGGCGCAACCGGTGCCCATCATCGCCATGCCCATTTCGCCCATGACGGTCTTCACGTCGGCGAAGTCGACGTTCATCAGGCCCGGACGCTGCATGATGTCGGAGATGCCGCGAACGGCGCCGGCCAGCACGTCATCGGCCTTGGCGAAGGCGGACAGCAGGCTGGCGTCCTTGCCGAGGATGGTCAGCAGCTTCTCGTTGGGGATGGTGATCAGCGAGTCGACGCATTCGGCCAGGGAGCGGATGCCCTCGTCGGCGACCTGCATGCGCTTGCGGCCCTCGAACGGGAACGGACGGGTCACCACGGCCACGGTCAGGATACCCATTTCCTTCGCGACCTCGGCGATGATCGGCGCCGCACCGGTACCGGTGCCACCGCCCATGCCGGTAGTGATGAAGACCATGTCGGCGCCCTGCAGCACCTCGGCGATGCGCTCGCGGTCCTCCATGGCGGCCTGGCGACCGATTTCCGGGTTGGTGCCGGCGCCCAGGCCCTTGGTGACGCCCGGGCCGAGCTGCAGCACGGTGCGCGCACCGACGTTCTTCAGGGCCTGGGCATCGGTGTTGGCGCAGATGAATTCAACGCCTTCGATGTTGTTCTTGACCATGTGGTTGACCGCGTTGCCGCCGCCGCCGCCCACACCGATCACTTTGATTACCGCGCTTTGCGGAACGTTATCTACGAGCTCGAACATATCCCCTCTCCTTCCTTCTAGTTGTACGCCTACTGCCACCGCGGATTAAAAATTGCCCTGGACCCAACGCTTGAGCCGTTCCAGAACCGGTGTCTTGGGTTCATCGCTGTAGCTGACGGTGCCGGGTATGCTGACCCCGTCTGCCTGTTTTTGCAGGCCGTAGAGCAGCAGCCCCACGCCCGTGGAATAGATCGGATTGCGCACCACGTCCGCCAGGCCCTTCACCGTATAGGGAATGCCCAGCCGGACCGGCATGTGGAAAATCTCCTCGGCCAGCTCCACCGCGCCTTCCATCTTCGCGGTGCCGCCGGTCATCACGATGCCGGCGGGAATCAGGTCTTCGTAGCCGCTGCGCCGCAGTTCCGCCTGGATCAAGGTGAACAGCTCGTCGTAGCGCGGTTCCACCACCTCGGCCAGGGCCTGGCGCGACAGTTCGCGGGGCGGCCGGTCGCCGACGCTGGGCACCTTGATGGTCTCGCCGGCGCCGGCCAGCTTGGCCAGGGCGCAGGCGTAGCGGATCTTGATCTCCTCGGCATACTGGGTCGGCGTGCGCAGGGCCATGGCGATGTCGTTGGTCACCTGGTCGCCGGCGATCGGAATCACCGCCGTGTGGCGGATCGCCCCTTCGGTGAAGATCGCGATGTCGGTGGTGCCGCCGCCGATGTCCACCAGGCAGACGCCCAGTTCCTTTTCATCGTCGGTGAGCACCGAATAGGCCGACGCCAGTTGCTCGAGAATGATGTCGTCCACCTCCAGGCCGCAGCGGCGCACGCACTTCTCGATGTTCTGCGCGGCGTTCACCGCGCAGGTCACCACGTGAACCTTCGCCTCCAGCCGGACGCCAGACATGCCCAGGGGCTCACGCACGCCTTCCTGGTTGTCGATCACATAGTCCTGGGGCAGCGTGTGCAAGACCCGCTGGTCGGCTGGGATGGCGACCGCCTGGGCGGCGTCCAGTACGCGCTCCAGATCCGCCTGGCTCACCTCGCGGTCGCGGATGGCGACGATGCCGTGGGAATTCAGGCTGCGGATGTGGTTGCCGGCCAGGCCGACGAACGCCGAGTGGATGCGGCAGCCGGCCATCAGCTGGGCTTCTTCGATGGCCCGCTGGATGGATTGCACGGTGGACTCGATGTTCACCACCACGCCTTTCTTCAGACCGCGCGACGGATGGGTGCCGATGCCGACAATTTCCAACTGACCGTCGGCCGCCACTTCGCCCACCAGGGCGACCACCTTGGAGGTCCCGATGTCCAGGCCGACGATCATCTTGCCGCTCTGCACGCTTGCCATGGTTGTTCGCCTATTCCTCAGTTAACTGCACGAGAGGCCGTGGCCAACGCCGTCGGCGCGACAGGTTCGCGCCAGCCCACGGCAAGGCCGTTGGGATAACGCAGGTCGACGCTGGCGATGTTGGCGATCTGCTCTTTGAGCGCCTTGTCGTAAATGGTGATGAAACGCCGCATTTTCTCTACCAAGTGGTCGCGGCCCAGTAATAGTTCGAGGCTCTGACCCGTTCCACCGCCAGCAGTGCCCGACGTCGTCGTAAGAAACCAGCTTCCGCGCTCGCGCAGCTCCAGGCGAGTGAGGGTGAAACCCAGCGGACGCAGCAGCTGGCTCAGCATCTGGTACTGCTGCATGACCTGTTCCTGGGCGCGTTGCGGGCCCCACAACTGCGGCAGATGACCGTAGGGCGACAGCTCCCGCGGCTTGAAGGCCTGGCCCTGGTTGTTCAGCAACGCCTCGTCGCCCCAGCGGGCGATGGGCAGTTGCTCCTCCAGGTGTACCACCACCTGATCCGGCCATACCCGGCGAACCTCGGCGCTGGCGATCCACGGCATCTTCTCCAGTTCCTGGCGCATGGCGCTCAGGTCAACGCTGAAGAAACTGCCGGACGCATAGGGCGCGATGCGCTGCTGCACGGCCTGCTGGCTGATGTAGCCCAGGTCGCCTTCGATGCTGACCCTGGCGATCGGCCGGTCGGCGTAGGGCAGTGCCCGCTGCGCCAGCTCGTAGGTGCCGAACCCGAGCCCGAGCAGCAGGAACGGCCAGCTCAGGCGCTTGATGAAGCCGAAGCTGGGCTTGGGCACGCGTACCCGGGCGGCCAGGGGCTCCTTGGCCACCAGGCGGCTGGCGCCCCGCGGCACGGGCTTGCTGTTGCGCAGCGGGCCGCGGGTGGAAATCGGCGAATGACGAAGGGTGGCGGCATGCATGGCGATCACCTCCGGGCGTCGACGCTGTCGGCGAGAATCGCCAGCGCCAGTTGCTGGAAGTCGAGACCGACGGCGCGGGCGGCCATCGGCACCAGGCTGTGGTCGGTCATCCCGGGGACGGTGTTGACCTCCAGCAGCCAGAACTGGCCGGCACGATCCTGCATCACGTCGACCCGGGCCCAGCCGCGGGTGCCTACCGCCTCGCAGGCGCGGGCGGCGAGCGCCTTCAACTCTGCTTCGCGGGCCTCGTCGAGGCCGCAGGGGATGCGGTACTGGGTATCCGAGGCCAGGTACTTGGCGTCGTAGTCGTAGAACGCGTGGGGGGTGCCGAGGCCGATCACCGGGAGGACCTGGTCACGCAATACGGCGATGGTGAACTCGGGGCCGTCGATCCACTGCTCGACGAGAACCTGGGAATCATAGGTGCCGGCGGCTTGCCAGGCGCTGATCAGGGCATTCACGTCGGCCACTTTGGCCATGCCGATACTGGAACCTTCATGGGCCGGTTTGACGATCAGCGGGAAACCCAGTTCCCTCGCCGCGTCGCGGCAGTCCTCTTCGCTGGCCAGCACCGCGTGGCGCGGGGTGGGCAGGCCGAGGCTCTGCCAGACCTGCTTGGTACGCAGCTTGTCCATGGCCAGGGCCGAGGCCAGGATGCCGCTGCCGGTATAGGGAATGCCGGCGCACTCCAGCAGGCCCTGCATGGAACCGTCCTCGCCGCCGCGGCCATGGAGCACGATAAATGCCCGGTCGATGCGCTCGGCGCCCAGGCGCTGCAGGAAGTCGTCCCCCACGTCGATGCCGATGGCGTCCACGCCGGCGCCCAGCAGCGCGTCGAGGACGGCCTGGCCGGATTTCAGCGAGACCGGACGCTCGGCGCTCTTGCCGCCATAGAGCACGGCGACGCGACCGAAGTCGGCGGGCGCGTGGGTGCTGCCCAGGGAAACGTTCATGGTGCCTTTCCTTCGCCGGCGGCTGCCGACGATCCGTGCGAAAACAACGGGTGTTGGATCAGTTGCGGCGCCAGGGCGCCGATATCGCCGGCCCCCTGGCAGAGCAGGATGTCGCCGGCCCGCAGCAGCGGCTTGACCAGGGGCGCCAGCTCGACGCCGCGCTCGATGTAGATCGGGTCCAGCTGGCCACGCTGGCGAATGCTGTGGCAGAGTTGGCGGCTGTCCGCCCCGGGGATCGGCTCCTCACCGGCCGGGTAGACCTCCATCAGCAGCAGTACGTTGGACTCCCCCAGCACCTGCACGAAGTCCTCGTAGAGGTCACGGGTACGGGTGTAGCGGTGGGGCTGGTAGACCATCACCAGGCGCCGCTCCGGCCAGCCGCCGCGCACCGCCTTGATCACCGCGGCCACTTCCCGCGGGTGGTGGCCGTAGTCGTCCACCAGCATCACGCTGCCGCCGTCCACCGGCAGTTCGCCGTAGACCTGGAAGCGCCGGCCCACGCCCTGGAAGCCGGACAAGCCCTGGACGATGGCTTCGTCGGACACGCCTTCGTCGGTGGCGACGACGATGGTGGCCAAGGCGTTCAGCACGTTGTGCAGGCCAGGCATGTTCACCGACACGTCGAGGGGCTCGCGGTCCTTGCGCAGCACGGTGAAGAAGGTGCGCATGCCGTCCTGGCGAACGTTGATGGCGCGCACGTCGGCATCCTCGGCGAAGCCGTAGGTCATGGTGGGCCGCGCCACCTGGGGCAGGATCTCGCGGACCACCGGGTCATCCACGCAGAGCACGGCGAGGCCGTAGAACGGCAGGTTGTGGAGGAAATCAACGAAGGTCTTCTTCAGCTTGTTGAAGTCGCCCTCGTAGGTGGCCATGTGATCGGCATCGATGTTGGTCACCACCGCCACCAGCGGCTGCAGGTGCAGGAAGCTGGCGTCGCTCTCGTCAGCTTCCGCCACCAAGTAGCGGCTGGTGCCCAGTTGCGCATTGGTACCGGCGGCGTTCAGCCGGCCGCCGATGACGAAGGTGGGGTCCAGCCCGCCCGCGGCGAACACCGAGGCGATGAGGCTGGTGGTGGTGGTCTTGCCATGGGTGCCGGCCACGGCGATGCCGTGGCGGTAGCGCATCAGCTCGGCCAGCATTTCCGCCCGCGGCACCACCGGGATGCGGCGTTCCAAGGCGATGGCCACTTCCGGATTGGCCTTGTTGACGGCGCTGGAAACCACCAGCACGTCGGCGTTCTCGGCGTTCTCGGCGCGGTGGCCGATGAAGATCTGGGCGCCGAAGCGCACCAGGCGTTCGGTCACCGGCGAGGCCTTGAGGTCGGAACCGGACACCTGGTAGCCCAGGTTCAGCAGCACCTCGGCGATGCCGCACATGCCGACGCCACCGATGCCGACGAAGTGGATGCGGCGAATCCGGCGCATTTCCGGGTGCGGGGCGGCCTTCTGCCATTCAACCACGGGCCACCTCCAGGCAGATGTCCACCACGCGGCGGGTGGCATCGGGTTTGGCCAGACGGCGGGCGATGTCGCCCATGGCCATGAGTCGTTCCGGTTGCATCAAAACC
The DNA here is from genome assembly GCF_007109405.1 of Pseudomonas mangiferae. GTDB lineage: Bacteria > Pseudomonadota > Gammaproteobacteria > Pseudomonadales > Pseudomonadaceae > Pseudomonas_T > Pseudomonas_T mangiferae. The sequence goes on along the minus strand of NZ_VJOY01000002.1, from coordinate 286,047 downwards.
TCGGTCAGCTGCGCGGCGAGTCGCTCCGCGTCAGTCGCGTGTTGCGGCAGGAGGAAGGCAGCGCCCTCCTTCGCCAGATAATCGGCATTGCGGCTCTGGTGGTCGTCGATGGCGTGGGGCAGCGGCACCAGCAGCGACGGCAGGCCAGCGGCAGCCAGCTCGCTCACGGTCAGCGCGCCGGAGCGGCAGACCACCAGGTCGGCCCAGGCATAGGCCGCGGCCATGTCGGCGATGAACGGCAGCACCTCGGCGTCCACGCCCAGATCCTGGTAGCGGGTGGCGGTGAGGGCATCATGGCGCTTGCCCGCTTGGTGGCGGACCTCCGGGCGCTCCGGTGCCGGAATGCGCGCCAGGGCCTCGGGCAGCAGCCGGTTCAGAGGCTCGGCGCCGAGGCTGCCGCCCAGCACCAGCAGGCGTGGGCGGCGCCCGTGGAGGGGTTCGCGGTGCGGCGCAGCGAACAGCTCCTCGCGCACCGGGTTGCCGGTGGTGCGGCGCTTGTCGCTGGCGGCGAAAGTGTCCGGGAAGGCCTCGCAGATGCGGCTGGCGAACGGCGCCAGGCTGCGGTTTGCAGTGCCGGCCACGGCATTCTGCTCGTGGATCACCAGGGGCACGCCGTTCAGCTTCGCCGCCAGGCCGCCGGGGCCGGTGACGTAGCCGCCCATGCCCAGCACGCAGGCCGGACGCAGGTCGGCCACTAGGCGACGCGCCTGCAGCAGCGAGCGCAGCAATTGGAACGGCGCCTTCAGCAGTGCCAGCCAGCCTTTGCCGCGTAAGCCGCTGATGGTGATCCGGTGCAGCGGCAGGCCCGCCGCCGGCACCAGCTCGTTCTCGATGCCGCGGGGTGTGCCCAGCCAGTGCACCTGGTAGCCACGGGCCTGGAATTCCCGGGCACAGGCCAGCGCCGGGAACACGTGCCCGCCGGTCCCGCCGGCCATGATCAGGACGTTAGCGGCCATGTTTCACTCTCCCGGCCGCCAGTGGTTCTTCCAGGGCGAAGTCGGATTCCTTGAACTCCACATCCTCGCTGCCCAACTGGGTCCGGCGCTCCCACTCGATGCGCAGCAGCAGGCCCATGCTGACACAGCAGATCACCAGGGAGCTGCCGCCGTAGCTGAGGAACGGCAGGGTCAGGCCCTTGGTGGGCAGCAGGCCGATGTTCACGCCGATGTTGATCAGGAACTGACCGATCCACAGGAAGCTCAGGCCGTAGGCGATGTAGGCGGAGAAATACTGCTTGGCGCGTTCGGCCCACATGCCGATGTACAGCGCCCGCACGCAGACGAAGACGAACAGTGCGACGGTGCCCAGGGCGCCCACCAGGCCCAGTTCCTCGGCCAGCACGGAGAAGACGAAGTCGGTGTGAGCCTCGGGCAGGTAGAACTGCTTCTGTACGCTGTTACCGAGGCCGACGCCCAGCCATTCGCCGCGCCCGAAGGCGATCAGCGCCTGGGTCAGCTGGTAGCCGGAGCCGAACTGGTCGGCCCAGGGATCGGTGAAGGTGGTCAGGCGCGCCATCCGGTACGGCTGTGCCTGGACCAGCACGAACACAGCCCCTACCGCCAGGGCCACCATCAGGCCGAAGCGGAACAGACCGACGCCGCCGAGGAACAGCATGCCCGCGGCGGCGCCCATCATCACCACGGTGGCGCCGAAGTCCGGCTCCAGCAGCAGCAGGCCGGCCATGGGCAGCAGCACGATGAACGGCTTGAAGAAGCCCATCCAGCTCTCCCGCACCTCCTCCTGCCGACGCACCAGGTAGCCGGCCAGGTAGATCACCACGAAGACCTTGGCGATCTCCGAGGGCTGCACGTTGAACATGCCGAAGCCGATCCAGCGCATGGAGCCGTTCACCTCGCGGCCCAACCCCGGCACCAGCACCACCACCAACAATCCGACGGCGCCGATCAGCAGAATCCAGCCCAGGCGCTGCCAGGTCTCCAGAGGAATCATCATCACCGTGCCGCAGGCCACCACGCCGATGGCGAGGTAGATCAGGTGGCGAATCATGAAATACAGCGGCGTGCCGGCGTTGGCGGCCGCCACTTCCGAAGAGGCCGAAGTGATCATCACCAGGCCCAGGCCCAACAGCGCCAGGCAACCGGCCAGCAGCGGGAAGTCCAGGTCGATGCCGCGGTGGCTGAACAGCGGCGAGGGGAATGGGCGCAGGAGGGAAATCATCAGCTCAACCCCTCGGCTGCCCGGGCGAAGACCCGGCCGCGCGCTTCGAAATTCTTGAACATGTCCAGGCTGGCGCAGGCCGGCGAAAGCAGCACGGCGTCACCGGGCTGGGCGAACTCGGCACAGCGGCGCACCGCATCCTCCAGGGAGTCGACCCGCAGCTGCGGCACGCCATCGCCCAGGGCGTTGGCGACCCGCTCGGCATCACGGCCGATCAGCACCACGGCCCGGCAGTAGCGGCCGACCGGCTCGCGCAGCGGCGTGAAATCGGCGCCCTTGCCGTCGCCACCGGCGATCAGCACCAGCTTGCCGTCGATATCGGCGCCCAGTCCCTCGATGGCGGCCAGGGCGGCCCCCACGTTGGTGGCCTTGGAGTCATCGTAAAAATCCACGCCCTCCCACTGGCGAATCCACTGGCAACGATGGGCCAGGCCCCCGAAGCGGCGCAGGGTCTTCAGCATCGGCGCCAGCGGCAACCCGACGGCATGGCCGAGGGCCAGGGCGGCCAGGGCGTTGGCCTGGTTGTGGGCACCGCGGATCTTCAGCTCGCGTACCGGCATCAGCGGCTCGAACTGGTAGGCCAGGTAGCGCTCGCCGCTTTCCTCCAGCAGGCCGAAGCCGTGGAAGTCCGGCTTGCCCAGGCCAAAGGTCCAGCAGGGAATCCCCTCTGCCACCAGCGGCCGGGACAGGGCGTCGTCGCGGTTCACCACGATCTGCCGGGCACCGCGGAAGATCCGGTGCTTGGCCTGGTGGTAGGCCGGCAGCCCGGTGTAACGGTCCATGTGGTCTTCGCTGATGTTGAGCACGGTGGCCACTTCGGCGTCGAGGCGCTCGGTGGTCTCCAGCTGGAAGCTGGACAGCTCCAGCACGTAGAGGTCGACGTCCTCGCCCAGCAGGTCGAGGGCCGGCACGCCCAGGTTGCCGCCCACTGCCACGCGCCGGCCCGCTTCGGCAGCCATCTCGCCCAGCAGGGTGGTAACGGTGCTCTTGGCGTTGGAACCGGTGATGGCGACGATGGGCGCGCGGGCTTCGCGGGCGAACAGCTCGATGTCGCCGGACAGCCGCACACCGCGGCTCGCCGCCTCCTGCAGGGCTGGGGTGGCCAGGGCCAGACCGGGGCTCACCAGCAGTTCGTTGGCGCGGCAGAGGAAGTCCACGTCCAGCTCACCGCAGCGCACTTCGACGTCGGGGAACTGTTCGTGCAAGGTCGCCAGCTCCGGCGGGTTCGCGCGGGTGTCGGCCACGGCGAACGGAATGCCACGGCGCGCCAGGAAGCGCACCAGGGACATGCCGCTCTTGCCGAGGCCGACAACGATGCGGAACTGGTCGGAGGCGATAAGGCTCATGCTCGGCAGTCCTCAGCGCAGCTTCAGGGTGGCCAGGCCGACCAGCACCAGGATCACCGTGATGATCCAGAAGCGCACGATCACGCGGGGCTCGGGCCAGCCCTTGAGTTCGAAATGGTGATGGATGGGCGCCATGCGGAATACGCGGCGCCCGGTCAGCTTGAACGAGGCGACCTGGATCATCACCGACAGGGTTTCCATGACGAACACGCCGCCCATGATGAACAGCACGATCTCCTGGCGGACGATCACCGCGATGGTGCCCAGGGCGGCGCCCAGGGCCAGGGCGCCCACGTCGCCCATGAACACCTGGGCCGGATAGGTGTTGAACCAGAGGAAGCCGAGGCCGGCGCCGATCAGCGCGCCGCAGAACACGATCAGTTCGCCCGCACCCGGCACGTAGGGGATGAACAGGTATTCGGCGAATTTCACGTTGCCCGACAGGTAGCAGAAGATGCCCAGGGCGCCGCCCACCATCACGGTGGGCATGATGGCCAGGCCGTCGAGGCCGTCGGTGAGGTTCACGGCGTTGCTGGAGCCGACGATGACGAAATAGGTCAGCACCACGAAGCCGATGCCCAGGGGGATTTCCACGTCCTTGAGCAGCGGCATGATGAAGGTGGTCTCGATGGGGCTCTGGGCGGTCATATAAAGAAAGAACGCCGCACCCAGGCCGAATACCGATTGCCAGAAATATTTCCAGCGGCTCGGCAGGCCGCGGGAGTTCTTCTCGATCACCTTGCGGTAGTCGTCGACCCAGCCGATGGCACCGAACAGCAGGGTCACGCCCAGCACCACCCAGACATAACGGTTGCTCAGGTCTGCCCACAGCAGGGTGCTGACGGCGATGGCCGACAGGATCAGCGCGCCGCCCATGGTGGGGGTGCCTTTCTTCGACAGGTGCGATTGCGGCCCGTCGTTGCGTACCGCCTGGCCGATCTGGCGCAGTTGCAGAGTGCGGATCATCCACGGCCCCAGCCAGAGCGACAGCACCAGGGCGGTGAGCACGCCGAGAATCCCGCGCAGGGTGAGGTACTGGAAGACCCCGAAGCCCTTGTAGAACTGTTGCAGGTACTCGGCCAGCAGCAGCAGCATTAGTGTGTCTCCCCGTTGGTACCGCACAACGCAGCCACGACGCGTTCCATCGCCGCGCTGCGTGAACCCTTGATGAGAATGGTGGTGTCGATGTCCTGCTCGGCGCGCAGGGCGTCGATCAGGCTGGCCTGGTCGGGGAAATGCCGGGCAGTCGCCCCGCACGTCTCGACGGCATGGGCCATCAGTGGCCCGACGGCGTAGAGCGCATCGACCTTGCCGGCGGCATAGGCGCCGACGTCGCGATGGCCTTGCTCGGCCCATTCGCCCAGCTCGCCGATATCCCCCAGCACCAGGACGGTGCGACCGGGAAGGGCGGCGAGTATATCAATCGCTGCGCAGATGGACGCGGGATTGGCGTTGTAGGTGTCGTCGATCACCCGCTGGCCGTTGCGGGCGAGCCGGCTGGCGGCGCGGCCGGCCACCGGTTGCAGGCTTTCCAGTCCGGCGCCTACGGCGGCAGCCGGGATACCCAGGGCATGAGCGGCGGCTGCGGCGGCCAGGGCGTTGGCGACGTTATGCCGGCCCAGCAGGTTCAGCTGGATCGACTGGCGCCCCTCCGGTCCGGCCAGGACGAAACGGCCACAGCCGCGCGGGTCGTAGTCCAACGCCTCGGCATGGAAATCGGCCGTCGCATCCCCGAGGGAGAAGCTCAGCACCGGCCGCCCCTGGGCCCGGGCTTGCCAGCGTGGGAACGCCGGGTCGTCCCGGTTCAGCACCGCCACGCCATCGGCAGGCAGGCCCTCGATGATCTCGCCCTTGGCCTCGACGATCTTTTCGGGCCCACCGAACTCGCCGACGTGGGCCGACCCGGCGTTGTTGAGGATCGCCACCCGCGGCCGGGTGAGGCCGACGGTGTAGGCGATCTCGCCCAGGCGCGAGGCGCCCAGTTCGATCACCGCGGCCCGATGGGCCGGCGCCAGTTCCAGCAGGGTCAGTGGGACGCCCAGGTCGTTGTTCAGGTTGCCGCGGGTCGCCAGCACGGCGTTCTCACCATGGACCGTGCGGAGAATCGCGGCGAGCATTTCCTTGACGGTGGTCTTGCCGCTGGAACCGGTCACCGCGGCCACGTCGCCGGCGAACGCCTCACGATTCAGCGCCCCGAGCCGGCCCAGGGCCAGGCGGGTATCGGCCACCACCAACTGCGGCAACGGCGCGCCCGGCACTTCGCGCTGTACCAGCGCCGCCACGGCGCCACGGGCAGCCACGTCGGCCAGGTAGTCGTGACCGTCGAAGCGCGGTCCGACCAAGGCCACGAACAACTGACACGGAGCGATACGCCGGCTGTCGGTGGAGACGGCAGCGAACGTGGCGTCGTCCCCCACCAAACGGGCATCCAGGGCGCTCACCAGGCCGGACAGGCGGAGGGCGTCAAGCATGGGCAGGCTCCCAGGTAGCGAGGGCCGCAGCGGCCTGCTCCAAGTCGGAGAACGGCTGGCGGACGCCATGGATCTCCTGGTAGTCCTCGTGGCCCTTGCCGGCCAGCACCACGATGTCGTCGACACCGGCCTGGGCGATCAGGCGGGCGATGGCCTCGCCCCGTCCGGGCACGAACGCGACGGCCTCGGCAGCGGCGAAACCGGGACGGATGTCGTCGAAGATACGCAGCGGGTCTTCGCTGCGCGGGTTGTCATCGGTGACCAGTACGCCGTCGGCCAGGCGCTCGGCGGCGGTCGCCATCAGCGGACGCTTGCCGCGGTCGCGGTCGCCGCCACAGCCGAACAGGCACAGCAGCCGGCCACGGGCATGGGGACGCAGCGCGGTCAGCACCTGCTCCAGCGCGTCCGGCGTGTGGGCGTAGTCCACCACCACCAGCGGCTTGTCGCCGCCGCCCAGCCGTTGCATGCGCCCCAGCGGGCCTTGCAGATGCGGGACTTCCCGGAGGATTTCGTCGAGGGGATAGCCGAGGCCGAGCAGCGCGCCGACCACTGCCAGCAGGTTGCTCAGGTTGAAGCGTCCCAGCAGCGGGCTGCGCAGCAGGCCTTCGCCCTGGGGCGTGACCAGGCGTGCGCGCACGCCGTGGTCGTCGAACTCGGCGTCCCGGGCATGCAGGTAGGCACCGGCGTCCTTCAGGCTGTAGCCGATCAGGCGGGACTCGCCCGGACGGCTGGCCAGCTCGGTACCGAAGGCATCGTCCAGGTTCACCACCCGGCAGCGCAGTCCCGGCCAGTCGAACAGACGGGCCTTGGCCGCGCCGTAGGCGTCCATGGTGCCGTGGTAGTCGAGGTGATCGCGGGACAGGTTGGTGAACACCGCCACGTGGAAGTCCAGGGCTGCCACCCGGCCTTGGTCCAGCCCATGGGAGGAGACTTCCATGGCCACGGCGCGGGCGCCGGCCTTCTTCAGGGTCGCCAGCGTCGCCTGGACCGCCAGGGGGTCGGGAGTCGTGTGCTGGCCGCCCTGCAGGGCATCGTGGAAACCACTGCCGAGGGTGCCGACGATGCCGCAGCGCTCACCCAGCCGATCCAGCGCCTGGGCCAGGAGTTGGCTGACACTGGTCTTGCCATTGGTGCCGGTGACGCCCACCAAGCGCAAGCCCCGGCTCGGCTCACCGTAAAAGCGCCCGGCGATGGCCGACAGTTGCTGGGTCAGTCCCTTGTAGGGGATCAGCGCGGCGGCAGTGGCCGAGATGTCCGGCGCGCCTTCCGCTTCGTAGGCGATGGCGGCGGCGCCGCGAGTCAGGGCGTCGGCGATGTGGGCACGGCCATCCTGGCGCAGACCGGGCACAGCCAGGAACAGGTCACCCGGCCGTACCGTGCGGCTGTCCAGGGTCAGCTCGCGGATCAGCACCGCGCTTTCCGCCTGGGGCAGCAATTGATTCAGCGGCATCGGCATCAGAGCGGCCCCTTTTTAGCGGCGTTCTGCGCGACGGCCTGTTCTTCCGCCTTGAGGTTGTCCGGGGCGATGTTCATCAGGCGCAGCGCGCCGGCCATCACCTTGCCGAACACCGGCGCCGATACCAGGCCACCGAAGTAGCCAGCCTTGCTGGGCTCGTCGATCACCACCACCATGGCGATGCGCGGGTTGCTCATGGGGCCGAAGCCGGCGAACAGGGAGCGATAGGCGTTCTGGGTGTAGCCCACCGCGCCGACGGTGGCCTTGCGCGCGGTCCCGCTCTTGCCGGCCACGTGATAGCCAGGCACCTGGGCGCGGAACACGCCGCGGGGTGCCTCGACCACCTGCTGGAGCATGCCCTGCATGGTCTTGGCGACGTCTTCGCTGATGACCTGGGTGCCATCCGGAACACGGTCGGCACGGGTCATGGTGAGGGGTACGCTGCGGCCGCCGTTGGCGATCACCGAGTAGGCGTGGGCCATTTGCACCGCGGTCACCGACAAGCCGTAGCCGTAGGACAGGGTGGCGGTCTCGGCCTTGCGCCATTCGCGGTAGTTGGGCAGGTTGCCGACCCGCTCGCCGGGGAAACCCAGGCCGGTGTCCTGGCCCAGGCCCACCTGCTGCATCACGTTGTAGATGGACTCGCCGCCGATATCGAAGGCGATCTTGCTCATGCCGACGTTACTGGAATTGATCAGGATCCCGGTGAGGTCGAGGATGCGGCCTTCGGTCTTGGACACGTCCTTGATGGTGTAGCGGCCGATCTGCAGGGAGCCCGGCCAGACCTCCACGGTGTCGCTGGGCTTCCAGCGGCCGCTCGCCAGGGCGGCGCTCATGGAGAACGGCTTCATGGTGGAGCCCGGCTCGAACACGTCGATCATCGCCCGGTTGCGCATGGCCGCCGGCTGCAGGTTGCGGCGGTTGTTGGGGTTGTAGGTGGGCTGGTTGGCCATGGCGAGGATCTCGCCGGTCTTCACGTCCACCATCACCAGACTGCCGGCCTTGGCACCGTTCTCCACCAAGGCGTTGCGCAGTTCCCGGTGCGCCAGGTATTGCAGGCGCAGGTCGATGGACAGCGCCAGGGTCTTGCCCGGCTTGGCGTTCTTGGTCACCTGGACGTCACGGATCAGCTGGCCGCGGCGGTCCTTGAGCACCTGCCGCTTGCCGGGCACGCCCGCCAGCCACTGGTCAAAGGCCAGCTCGACCCCTTCCCGGCCACGGTCGTCGACGTCGGTGAAACCCACTACGTGGGCGGTCACTTCGCCAGCCGGGTAGAAGCGGCGGAACTCCTCGATGGAGTACACCCCGGGCACCTTGTGTTGCAGGACGCTCTGTCCCTGCTCGGGGGTCAGCCCGCGCACCAGGTAGAGGAATTCGCGGTTGCTGTTCTGCTCGATGCGCTCGGCAAAGGCCTTGGGGTCCTGCCCCAGGGCGCGTGCCAGGTCCGACCAGCGCTCGCGGGAGCCGAGCATCTCCTTGGGGTTGGCCCAGAGAGTGACAACCGGCGTACTGACGGCCAGCGGCTCGCCGTTGCGGTCGGTGATCAGGCCACGGTGGGCCGGAATCGGGATGTGGCGCATGCTGCGGGCATCGCCCTGGCCCTGCAGGAAGGTGTGGTCCACCACGTGCAGGTCGACGATGCGCCAGGAAATGGCGCCCACCATCAGGGCCAGCAAGGCCAGCACCAGGCGGAAACGCCAGGGATAAAGAGCGCCTTCGAGCTTCATCATGGCGCGACCATCCGCACTTCGCCCGGCTCCGGCACCCTCAGCTTGAGCTGCTCGGTGGCCAGGGTCTCGATGCGGCTGTGGGCAGTCCAGGTGCTCTGCTCCAGGATCAGCCGGCCCCACTCGGCCTGGGCCTTGTCGCGGATGTTCATCTCGCCGTAGAGGGTATTGAGCAACTGGCGATTCCAGTGGGCGCTGTAGGACACGGCAATGGCAGACAGCAGGACACCGATGAACAGCACCAGCATCAGCAGGCTGCCGGCTGGCAGCGTCTTGGCCGGGTTGCCGGTCATTTCAATTTCTCCGCGACACGCATCACCGCGCTGCGGGAACGGGGATTGGCCTTCACTTCGTCGGCAGAGGCGTAGATCGGCTTGCCCAGCAGTTTCAGGCGTGGCTCGAACGCGGCGGGCCGGATGGGCAGGTCGCGGGGCAGCGTGTCGGCCTCGCCCTTGGCGTGGCGACGCATGAACTGCTTGACGATGCGGTCCTCGAGGGAATGGAAACTGATCACTACCAGCCGTCCGCCCACCGCGAGGCATTCCAGCGCGGCGTCCAGGCCATGGCGCAGATCGCCGAGCTCGTTGTTGACCTTGATCCGCAGGCCCTGGAAGGCGCGGGTCGCCGGATGCTTGCCCTTTTCCCAGGCGGGGTTGGCTTCGCTGAGCACCGCGGCGAGGTCGGCGGTGCGCTGGAAAGGGCGCTCGACGCGGCGCTGCACCACGGCGCGGGCCATGCGCTTGGCGAAGCGCTCTTCCCCATATTCCTTGAAGACCTCGGCGATCTCCTCCTCTCCCGCTTCGGCGATCCAGTGCGCCGCGCTGACACCCCGGCTCGGATCCATGCGCATGTCCAGCGGGCCGTCGTTGAGGAAGCTGAAGCCGCGCTCCGGGTCATCCAGTTGCGGCGAGGACACCCCCAGGTCGAGCAGAACACCCTGGACGGCGCCCTCGAGCTGACGGGCCGAGGCCTCGGCACCCAGCTCGGCGAAGCTGCGCTGCACAATGACGAAGCGGCCGTCAGCGGCCGCCAGTGCTTCTCCCGTCGCGATCGCCTGTGGGTCCTTGTCGAACCCCAGCAGGCGCCCCGCTGGGCCGAGCCGTTCCAGGATCGCCCGGCTGTGTCCGCCGCGGCCGAAGGTGCCGTCCAGGTAACAGCCGTCGGCGCGGACGTCGAGCGCGTCGACGGCCTCGTCCAGCAGCACGGTGATATGGCGAAAGCCGTTGGTCATGTTCACAGGATCAGGTCACGCAGTTCGTCCGGCAGGCCACCGGGTTGTTTGATTGCCGCCAAGTCGGCTTCGGCAAGGGCATTCCAGCTGGATTCATCCCACAGCTGGAACTTGTTCAGTTGGCCAACCAGCATCGCGTGCTTGTCCAGCTTCGCGTACTCCCGCAGGCGCGGTGGCACCAGAATGCGGCCGCTGCCATCCAGCTCCAGGTCCACCGCATTACCGATCAGCAGACGCTGCAGGCGGCGGGTTTCCTCGCGCAGGGAAGGCAGTTCGCGAAGTTTCGCTTCGATGAGTTCCCATTCGGGAAGAGGGTAGATGCTCAGGCAGGGGTCGACGGCGTCGATGGTGACGATGAGCTGGCCGGCGCAACGCGAAACGAGCTCGTCACGATACCGACTCGGCATCGCGAGGCGCCCTTTGGCGTCGAGACTGATGGCGTTAGCTCCGCGAAACAAGGCTGCGCGTCCCCTGAGAATTAGCTATCCGTGCCCTGAATTATCCACTTCATCCCACTTTGTACCACTTCCGCACACTATAGAAATCGCGCTACCCCACCGTCAAGGCGCGTAAATCGGGAAAAATCCTTACAGAACGGCGATTTAGCGGAACTACGGGGCAGTTCGAGCCATCGCAGGCCCGACAGAAAGAGGAGAAGAATAGAAAAATCAAGCAGCTAGAACTTCAAAGTTAAAGTGCTTTATGAGGAGTAAGACTTTTTGGGTATGAGAAGACGCGAAAATCAGGCGGGGAGGAAAAGGAGGGGAGAGCCGGCCTGTAAGCCGGGTTCTGTCGAGGACAGTCATTCCTCTACGACGGCCATCGCTGGACGCCTCTAGCAACCTACCCGGATCCAGCGCGGGCCACGCCAATGGATCCCTATTTGGTCTTGCTCCGAGTGGGGTTTACCTAGCCACGGACTGTTGCCAGCCGTGCGGTGCGCTCTTACCGCACCTTTTCACCCTTACCGGCGCCGAAGCGCTTAGGCGGTTGTTTTCTGTGGCACTTTCCGTAGGCTCGCGCCTCCCAGGCGTTACCTGGCACTCTGCCCTATGGAGCCCGGACTTTCCTCCCTCGCGATTCGCGGAACGAATTGCGACGGCGACTGTCCAGCCGACTCTCCGCCGCCAAGAGTACCGACCCGGTGCCTCCACGACAAGCTCAGTCTTCCGCCTGACGCTCCAGAGCCGCTTGATAGAGCAGATTCTTGCGCCCGCCCGTGATCTCCGCCGCCAGGGCGGCCGCGCGCTTCACCGGCATTTCTGCCCGTAGGAGGTCGAGTACCCGCAGGGCCTCCGCACTCAGGGCCTCCTCTCCCTCGGGAGGCTGCCAGCCAGCCACCAGCACCACGCATTCGCCACGCTGTTGGTTGGCATCGGCGGCCACCCAGTCGCACAGCTCCGCCAGGGGCGCGCCCTTCAACGTTTCGAAGGTCTTGGTCAGCTCCCGCGCTAGCACCGCCTGGCGCGCATCGCCAAAGATCGCGGCCATATCGTGGAGAGTTTCCAGCAGGCGATGGGGCGCCTCGTAGAAGATCAGGGTGCGCGATTCTTCCTTTATATGCTCGAGGCGAGTCCGCCGGGCGGTGGTCTTGGCCGGCAGGAAGCCTTCGAAGATGAAGCGATCGGAAGGCAGGCCTGCCGCCGAGAGCGCGGCGATCACCGCGCAGGCGCCCGGCACCGGTACCACCCGCACGCCCGCGGCGCGCACCTGCCGCACTAGGTGGAAACCCGGGTCGGAAATCAGCGGCGTGCCGGCGTCGGACACCAGCGCCACGTCGTCGCCGGCCTGCAGGCGGGCGAGAATCTGCCCGCCCTGCTCGCGTTCGTTGTGGTCGTGGCACGCCACCAACGGCGTGCGGATGCCGAAGTGCTGCATCAGGCGCGACGAATGCCGCGTGTCCTCCGCCGCCACCAGCGCCACCTCGCCCAGGATGCGCAGGGCGCGGGCAGTGATGTCGTCGAGGTTGCCGATCGGGGTTGCGACCACGTAGAGCGTACCGGGTGCACCACCCTGGGAATTGGAGCCCGCCACTGCCATACCTCGGAAGCGAAAACGCGCATTGTAGCCCGTTTCCGGTACCCGGCATCGCGCCTGCCCCGGGGCTTGGGTACAATTCCCGCTCATTCGCTCAAGCACCGGGAACGCTTACATGATCGCTTGCCTGCGCCCGCTCTTCGCTCTCAGCCTCGCCAGCTTGCTGGTCGCCTGCGCTACGTCGCCCTCTTCCAACCTCGGCGAACTGCCCCGCACGCCTCACGCCAGCGTCGAACAACTGCTGCAGCAGGCGAACGAAAGCAAACCGGAACAGGCCAACCTGCTGCGCCTTTCCGCAGCCGACCAGGCCTATCGCCAGCAGGACTACGCACGCGCCTCGAGCATCCTCGAGGGCATCCCCCTGGAGACCCTCAAGCCCGCCCAGCAGGTCTATGCCAGCACCCTGGTGGCGGAACTGGCCCTGGCGCGCAAGGATGCCAAGGCGGCGATCAAGGCCTTGAGCCACCCGAGCCTGGAGCGTCTCGCCGAACTGCCGGTGGACCAGCAGATCCGCACCGAGTTGACCCGCGCACAGGCCTTCGAAGCCGACAGCCAGCCGCTGCAGGCGGCGCGCGAGCGGGTGTTCATCGCCCCGCTGCTCTCGGGCGATGCGGCCAAGGCGAACCATGAAGCCATCTGGAAACTGGTGTCCGGTCTGCCCAGCGACCAGCTCCAGCCCGGCGGCGACGCCGACCTCAACGGCTGGCTGGAATTGGCGCGTATCAGCAAGAGCGCGTCGACCCTGCAACAGCAGCAGGCCGCCATCGATACCTGGCGCGAGCAGAACCCGCAGCACCCGGCGGCGGTGCAGCTTCCGGAACCGCTGGTGAAGCTGAAGGAGCTGGCCAGCCAGCCGCTCACCAAGATCGCCCTGCTACTACCCCAAGACGGCCAGCTCGCCGGCGTCGCCCGGGCGCTGCGCGACGGTTTCCTCGCCGCCCAGTACCAGGCGAAGCAGGCCGGTCAGAATCCGCCGGCGATCCAGGTCTACGACAGCTCGCGCCTGACGTCTTTGGACGACTTCTATCGCCAGGCCCAGGCCGACGGCGTCCAACTGGTGGTCGGCCCTCTGGAGAAGCCGCTAGTGAAACAGCTGGGCGACCGCGCCCAATTGCCCCTCACCACCCTCGCCCTCAACTACAGTGACGCCGGGCAGAAGAGCCCGCCCCAACTCTTCCAGTTCGGCTTAGCCGCGGAAGACGAGGCCCGCGAGGCAGCTCATCGCGCGTGGGCCGACGGGCTGCGCCGGGCCATCGCCCTCGTGCCCAGCGGCGAGTGGGGAGACCGGGTGCTGAGCGCGTTCCAGCAGAGCTGGCAAGCCAACGGCGGCACGCTGCTGGCTTCCCAGCGGATCGCGCCGCCGGTGCAGATGGCCCAGCAGATTGCCGACCTGTTGCGGCTGCGCCAGAGCGACACGCGGGCGCAGCAGGTGCAGGGAACGCTGGGGGTCCCGGTGACTGCGCAGCCTTCGCCGCGCCAGGACGTGGACTTCATCTTCCTCGCCGCCACACCGCAGCAGGCCCAGCAGATCAAGCCGACCCTGGCCTTCCAGTACGCCGGCGACCTGCCCGTGTATGCCACGTCCCACGTCTTCAGCGGGCTCAACGACCAGGCCCAGTACAACGACCTGAGCGGCATCCGTTTCTGCGAGACGCCTTGGCTGCTGGACGCCGAGGACCCGCTGCGCCAGCAGGTGAGCGGCCAGTGGCCCCAGGCCGCCGGCAGCCTCGGCCGGCTGTACGCCATGGGCGTCGACGCCTTCCGCCTCGCGCCGCGCCTCAGCCAGCTGAAAGCCCTGCCCGACAGCTCGGTGGATGGCCTGTCCGGCCGGCTGACCCTGAACCCCGCGCAACGCATCGAGCGCCACCTGCCCTGGGCGGAGTTCCGCAACGGCCGGGTCGAGCGCCTTCCCGACAGCGACTCTTGAGCCTGCGCCAACAGAGCGGGCAAGCCGCCGAGGCGCTCGCCCGCGACCACCTGGAGCGCCAGGGCCTGCGCCTGCTGGCGCAGAACTGGCGCAGTCGCCTGGGCGAGCTCGATCTGGTCATGCTCGCCGGCGATACAGTAGTATTCGTCGAGGTCCGTTACCGGCGGCACGCCGCCTGGGGCGGCGCGCTGGAAAGCGTCGATGCGCGCAAACGCGCCAAGCTCGCCACCGCCGCCCAGCAGTTCCTGCAGAAGGAAACGCGCTGGGCCCGACACCCGTGCCGTTTCGACGTCGTGGCCATCAGCCCCGGTGACGGCCGCTCCTCTCCGCGCCTGGACTGGATTCAGAACGCTTTCGACGCCTGATCCGCTCCCGTCGTTTACCCGAAGGTCTATTCATGGACATGCAGAACCGTATCCGCCAGATGTTCCAGGCCAGCATCGAGACCAAGCAACAGGCCATGGAAGTGCTGGCGCCGTACATCGAGCAAGGCAGCATGGTGATGGTCAACGCCCTGCTCAACGAGGGCAAGATCCTCACCTGCGGCAACGGCGGCTCCGCCGGCGACGCCCAGCATTTCTCCTCCGAATTGCTGAACCGCTTCGAGCGCGAGCGCCCCAGCCTGCCGGCGGTGGCCCTGACCACCGACAGCTCGACCATCACCTCCATCGCCAACGACTACAGCTACAACGAGGTCTTCTCCAAGCAGATCCGCGCCCTCGGCCAGCCGGGCGACGTGCTGCTGGCGATTTCCACCAGCGGCAATTCCGCCAACGTGATCCAGGCCATCCAGGCCGCCCATGATCGCGAAATGATCGTGGTTGCCCTGACCGGCCGCGACGGCGGCGGCATGGCCTCCCTGCTACTGCCGGAAGACGTGGAAATCCGCGTGCCGGCCAAGGTCACCGCGCGCATCCAGGAGGTCCATCTGCTGACCATCCATTGCCTCTGCGACCTGATCGATCGTCAACTGTTCGGGAGTGAAGAATGAAGCGTTCCCCACTGCTCGTTGCCTGCCTCGCCGCCAGCCTGGTGCTGAGCGGTTGCGCCAGGACTATCG
The DNA here is from genome assembly GCF_007109405.1 of Pseudomonas mangiferae. Lineage (GTDB taxonomy): Bacteria > Pseudomonadota > Gammaproteobacteria > Pseudomonadales > Pseudomonadaceae > Pseudomonas_T > Pseudomonas_T mangiferae. The sequence continues at coordinate 270,614 of NZ_VJOY01000002.1, read as the reverse complement.
GCAAGACCATCGACGACCAGTTCACCCCCTCGAAGGTGAGCGCACGGATCGCCGAGACCAGCCCCGACCTGAAGACCAACTCCCACATCATCGTGGCCAGCTACAACGGCGTGGTGCTGCTGGCGGGCCAGACCCCCACCGCCGAGCTGAAGAGCAAGGCCGAAGAGGCCGCGCGCTCGGTGGCCGGGGTGAAGAAGCTCTACAACGAGCTCCAGGTGATGGCGCCCTCCTCCGTTTCGGGGCTGGCGCGTATGAACGACAGCACCATCACCAGCAAGCTGCGGACGCAGATGTTCGCCGACGGCAACATCCCCACGTCGCGGATCAAGGTGGTGACGGAGAACGGCGTGGTCTTCCTGCTGGGACTGGTGAGCCGCCAGGAAGCGGCGCTGGCGACCAACGTGGTGCAGCAGACATCCGGCGTGCAGAAGATCGTGAAGCTGTTCGAATACACCAACTGAGGCCGAAGGCTGCCGCGAGGCAGCACCGGCAGAAAGGGAAAGGGCCGTACCGCCAGTGGCGATACGGCCCTTTCTCATTTGACGACCTTGAGGCTGGGACGTCCGCTGGGCCGTGGCGGCTCGCTGCCACCGCCGGAGGGGCCGTCATCGTCCGGCTCGGGCTGCTCATCCTCGCCCACGGGCGGCTCCAGGTCGAACACCATGCCCTGGCCGTTCTCGCGGGCGTAGATCGCCATCAGTGCGGCAGTGGGGATATACAGGCTGTGAGCCACGCCGCCGAAGCGCCCCTCGAAGCTCACCGCCTCGTTGTCCATCTGCAGGTGGCGCACCGCGGTGGGCGACACGTTCAGCACGATCTGCCCATCGCTGGCGAAACCCGGCGGCACGCGCACACCGGCGTATTCCGCATTCACCAGCAGGTGTGGGGTGCAGTTGTTGTCGACGATCCACTCATATAGCGCGCGGACCAGGTAGGGACGACTGGAATTCATCGCGGTCTCCTCAGCGCATCGCGCGCTCGACACCGGACAGGCTGGCCTGGAAGGTATCGCGGGCGAAATTGCGCTCCATGTAATCGAGCAGAGGCTTGGCCGGCCGCGGCAGTTCGATGCCCAGCTGCGGCAGGCGCCAGAGGATCGGCAACAGGCAGCAATCCACCAGGCTGAAGTCCTCGCTCAGGAAAAACGGTTTGTCGGCGAACAGCGGCGACACGCCGGTCAGGCTCTCGCGCAGCTCCTTGCGGGCTTGCGCCTTCACCGCATCCTTGGCGCGCGGATCGAGGATCCGCTCGACCTGACTGCACCAGTCGCGCTGGATACGATGGATCAACAACCGGGTGTTGGAGCGTGATACCGGATAGGCCGGCATCAGCGGCGGGTGCGGGTAGCGCTCGTCGAGGTACTCCATTACCACCGTCGACTCGTACAGTATCAGATCACGGTCGGCCAGGGTCGGCAGGGTGCCGTAGGGGTTGAGCTCGGCCAAGCGTGGTGGGCACTGGCCGGCCACGACCTCGACGATCTCGGCGACCACCGACTTCTCCGCCAGCACGATGCGTACGCGATGGCTGTATTGGTCGGCCGGATCGGAAAAACAGGTCAGCTTGTTGATGGCGCCCATCAAGGCTCCTCCGCGCAGGTTCGACGTGTGGGAGGCGAAAAGACACACGCGCCCCGTAGGGCGCGTGTCATGACATCCGAAGCGTTTCGGATCAGTGGACGTCCTTCCAGTATTCGCGCTTGAGCAGGTAGGCGAAGACGAAGAAGAAGGCCAGGTACAGCAGCACGTAGGTCCCGATGCGCTGGCTCTCCAGCTTGACCGGGTTCGCCGAGTAGGCGAGGAAGGTCACCAGGTTCTTGACCTTCTCGTCGAACTGCTCCTCGGAGAGGCTGCCGGTCTTCGGCAGGACAGTCAGTTGGTCACACGCTTCATGGGTGATCGGCGTGCCGGTGAGCGGGTCGTACTGCTTCTTGCCGCCTTCCACGGCCTGGATCTGCTTGCACCCGATGACCTGGCGACCTTGCAGCGGCGCCAGCACGTTGGGCATGCCGACGTTCGGGAAGACCTTGTTGTTCACGCCCCACGGACGCGCCGGATCTTCGTAGAAGCTGCGCAGGTAGCTGTACAGCCAGTCGTTGCCGCGAACACGGGCTACCAGGGTCAGGTCCGGCGGCGCCGCGCCGAACCAGCCCTTGGCGTCGGCGGCGTGCATGCCATTCTTCATGTGGTCGCCGATCTTGGCGCCGGTGAAGACGATGTTTTCCATCATCACGTCTTCCGGGATGCCCAGGTCGGTGGCGACACGTTCGTAGCGCTGGAACTGGGCGCCGTGGCAGCCCATGCAGTAGTTGGCGAAGGTCCGCAGACCATCCTGCATCGCCGCCTTGTCGGTCAGGTCGATGTCGACCTTGTCCAGCTGCAGGTCATGGCCTTCGGCGAAGCCCAGCGCCGGCAACAGCGCGAACATCAATGCAACGAGATGCTTTTTCATCAGCCATTCACCCTTTCCGGAACCACTTTGGTCTTCTCGAGCTTGGTATAGAACGGCATCAGGACGAAGTATGCGAAATACAGGAACGTACAGATCCGCGAGACCAAGGTGCGCTCCGGAGTCGGAGCCAGCACGCCGAGGTAGCCAAGAATAATGAAGGAGACGCAGAACACGAGCAGAGCGATCTTGCTCAGCCAGCCCTTGTAGCGCATCGACTTCACCGGGCTACGGTCGAGCCAGGGCAGAACGAACAGGATGGCGATGGCGGCGCCCATGGCGATAACGCCCATCAGCTTGTCCGGCACCGCGCGCAGGATTGCGTAGAACGGCGTGAAGTACCACACCGGGGCAATGTGCTCGGGGGTCTTGAAGGCGTTCGCCACTTCGAAGTTGGGCTTCTCGAGGAAATAGCCGCCCATTTCCGGGAAGAAGAAGATCACCGCGCAGAACACGAAGAGGAACACCACCACGCCGACGATATCCTTGACGGTGTAGTACGGGTGGAACGGAATGCCATCCAGGGGCACGCCGGCCTCGTCCTTGGTCTTCTTGATGTCCACGCCCAGCGGGTTGTTGGAGCCGACTTCGTGGAGCGCCAGGATGTGCAGCACCACCAGGCCCAGCAGGACCACCGGCAACGCGATGACGTGCAGTGCGAAGAAGCGGTTCAGGGTGATGCCAGAGATCAGGTAGTCACCGCGGATCCACTGGGTCAGGTCGTCGCCGATGACCGGAATGGCGCCGAACAACGAGATGATCACCTGGGCACCCCAGTAGGACATCTGGCCCCAGGGCAGCAGGTAGCCCATGAAGGCCTCGGCCATCAGCGCCAGGTAGATCATCATGCCGAAGATCCACACCAGTTCGCGGGGCTTCTGGTACGAGCCGTACAGCAGGCCGCGGAACATGTGCAGGTAGACCACGATGAAGAACGCCGACGCACCGGTGGAGTGCATGTAGCGGATGATCCAGCCGAATTCCACGTCGCGCATGATGTATTCGACGGACGCGAACGCTTCTTCGGCGGACGGGGTGAAGCTCATGGTCAGCCAGATGCCGGTGAGTATCTGGTTGACCAGCACCAGCAGTGCCAGGGAGCCGAAGAAGTACAGAACGTTGAAGTTCTTGGGTGCGTAATACTTGGCGAGATGGTCTTCCCACATCTTGGTCGCGGGGAAGCGCGCATCGACCCAATCCATGAATTTGCTCATCAGGCTTTCTCCTGGTCCACGCCGACGATGATCACGGTGTCCGATTCGTACGAATGCGGGGGAACCGGGAGGTTCAGCGGTGCCGGCTGGGACTTGTACACGCGGCCTGCCAGGTCATAGCGGGAGCCATGGCAGGGGCAGAGGTAGCCACCGAACCAGTCCGCGCCCAGGTCGGCGGGTGCGACTTCGGGACGGAAGGACGGGGAGCAACCCAGGTGGGTGCAGATCCCCACCAGCACCAGGATTTCCGGCTTGATCGAGCGGCTCTTCGGGTCCACGTAGGTCGGCTGGACGGAAGCCTTGGACTCAGGGTCTGCCACTTGCGCGGCGACCTTCTCCAGGTTGCTCAGAATCTCCGGCGTACGGCGCACGATGAACACTGGCTGACCGCGCCACTCGGCGACGATCTGCTGGCCTGGCTCGACCTTGCCGATGTTCACTTTCACGGGCGCACCCGCGGCCTTGGCCTTCGCACTGGGGAACCATGACCCCACGAACGGGGTCGCAGCACCCACCGCTCCTGCAGCACCCACCACGGATGTGGCTGCTACCAGGAAGCGACGCCGGCCTGCATTCACGCCGTCATTGCTCATTCAGTCGTCTCCCATCAGCTACTGGTGGCCTGTTGTTCAGGCCTCTACTAAGTAAAGAACTTGCCGCGCAAAAAATTCGCCAAATGGTAAAGAAAAGCCCCTTTCCTGACAAGGTAATAGCCGGATACAAATCCGCCGCAACCCTTGATACCTGGGGACTTTGGCCGTGCGACACGCTGTCGCACGGTGTATTGAAGCCGCAAAAAAAACGCCCAGCATCCCGAAGGAGGCTGGGCGTTTTTTCGCCAGCGCCGTATTAGCGCTTGGAGTACTGCGGACGCTTACGAGCTTTGCGCAGGCCGACTTTCTTGCGCTCGACCTCACGGGCATCGCGAGTGACGAAGCCAGCGCGGCGCAGCGAGCTGCGCAGGGACTCGTCATACTCGATCAGCGCACGGCTGATGCCGTGGCGGATGGCGCCTGCCTGACCGCTGACACCACCACCGAGCACGGTGACGTAGATGTCGAACTTCTCGAGAGTCTCGGTCAGCTCCAGCGGCTGACGCACGACCATACGAGCGGTCTCGCGGCCGAAGAACTCGTCCAGGCTGCGGTTGTTGATGGAGATCTTGCCATTGCCCGGGCGCAGGAACACGCGAGCGGTGGAAGTCTTACGACGGCCAGTGCCGTAGTTTTGAGTCGCCGACATAATCAACTATCCCGTTAAATCTTGAGTTCTTGGGGCTGCTGGGCGGTGTGCGGGTGAGCGGCACCCTTGTACACCTTCAGCTTGCGATACATGTCGCGACCCAGAGGATTCTTCGGCAGCATGCCCTTGACAGCGGTCTCGATGACGCGCTCAGGCGCTCGAGCGATCAGCTTCTCGAAGTTGATCTCTTTGATACCGCCCGGGAAACCGGAGTGAGAGTAGTACATCTTGTCGGTGGTCTTGGCACCGGTGACGCGCACCTGCTCGGCGTTGATCACCACGATGTAGTCGCCAGTGTCGACGTGCGGGGTGTATTCCGGCTTGTGCTTGCCACGCAGACGGCTGGCGATCTCGGTGGCCAGACGACCCAGGGTCTGACCGGCAGCGTCGACGACATACCAGTCGCGCTTAACAGTTTCCGGTTTTGCAGTAAAAGTCTTCATTCGCTTTATAGCCTCAGGGGCCGCCCTGAAAATAAGACGGCGGATCTTACTGAATAGTGCGTGCCCTGACAAGATCAGGACGGCCGGAAACAGACGCTATCGGGGGCTCGGGTCAGCGCGTCCGCTACGGCAGGGGTTCGGCAGGCTAGGCATCCCCACCTTCCTTCTGCGACGAGCTAGGCATTCCCGTCGAGAAAGCCGCGGAATTATGCCGGTTACGGCGAAAATAGCAATCCGCTTTTTCACAAGGGCGCCCTTCTCCGCCGACAGGCAGCCATGCCCGCGGCCGTTCGGCTAAGCTTGGCGGCCTCTAGCCTGCGGGCTTCATGCTGCTGAAGGAGTCATTCATGGAATTTCGCCGATTGGGTCGGACCGACCTCGACGTGAGCGCGCTGTGCCTGGGCACCATGACCTGGGGTGAGCAGAACGACGAGGCCGAGGCCTTCGCCCAACTGGACCGCGCCAAGGCCTACGGCATCAATTTCGTCGATACCGCGGAGATGTACCCGGTGCCGCCGCGCGCGGACACCTACGCCACCACCGAGCGGATCATCGGCAGCTACTTCCGCCAGCGCGGCAACCGCGCCGACTGGGTACTGGCCAGCAAGATCGCCGGGCCAGGCAACGGCATCGACTACATCCGCGGCGGCCAGCTGCGTCACGACCGCCCGCACATCGCCGCCGCCGTCGACGCCAGCCTGCAACGGCTGCAAACCGACTGGATCGACCTCTACCAGCTGCACTGGCCCGAGCGCAGCACCAATTTCTTCGGCCAGCTGGGCTACCGCCACAAAGACGAGTCGTTCACCGCGCTGGAGGACACCCTGGAGGCCTTGGACGAGCAGGTACGGGCGGGCAAGATCCGTCATGTCGGCCTATCCAACGAAACGCCCTGGGGCACCCTGAAATTCCTGGAGCTGGCCGAGCGTCGCGGCTGGCCGCGGGCGGTCTCGATCCAGAACCCCTATAACCTGCTCAACCGCACCTTCGAAGTCGGCCTGGCGGAGATCGCCATCCGCGAGCAATGCGGCCTGCTGGCCTACTCGCCCATGGCCTTCGGCATGCTGTCCGGGAAGTACGAAGACGGCGCCCGCCCGGAAGGCGCGCGCATCACCCGCTTCAGTCGCTTCACCCGCTACACCAACCCCCAGGCCCAGGCCGCCTGTTCCCGCTACGTGCGCCTGGCCCGGGACAACGGCCTGGACCCGGCGCAGATGGCCCTGGCGTTCGTGACGTCGCGGCCCTTCGTAACCAGCAACATCATCGGCGCCACCTCCCTGGAGCAGTTGGAAAGCAACCTGCGCAGCAGTGAACTGCACCTGAGCGACGACCTGCTGGAGGCCATCGACGCCATCCATCGGGAGCAGCCCAACCCGGCGCCCTGATCCTCAGCCGAACAGGTCGGGAGTCACGCCCTCGGCCTGCGGCATCGCCGGCATGGCGCCGCGGCGCGAGGCCAGGCGGTCCGCCAGCCGGGTCGGCTCAGGCAACCGATAGCCGCGCCCACACGCCAGGACCAGTTCGACCGCGGTATCCATGCTCACCCGATGGCCTGGGGACACGATCAGCGGCCGTACGCGATCCTTGCTGCGCAACACCCAGCCGATCAGGTCGCTCCCATGCCGCAACGGCGCCCGGGCGCCGCGCTGCGGGGGCAGCTCGTCGTGTTCGCCCACCAGGATGTTCTTCGCCACGCCAATGGTCGGCAGGCCGGTCACCACGCCCAGGTGGGACGCGATGCCCAGGCGCCGCGGGTGGGCGATGCCCTGGCCGTCGCAGTAGATCAGGTCGGGCGTGGACGGCAGTTCGTTCAGCGCCTGCAGCAGGGCCGGCAGCTCGCGGAAAGACAGCAGCCCGGGAATGTAGGGCATTCGCGTGGGAATGCGCGCCACGCTCTGGGCCAGGGGCGCCAGGGTCGCGGCATCCAGCAGGACCGCGGCGGCCAGGGTGACCCGGCCCTCGTCCTCGAAGCCCACATCCACGCCAGCCACCACTCGCAGGGGTGGGAAATCGTCCACCAGGCTGACCCGCGCGGCGAGTTCACGCTGCAGGCGGCGGGCCTGCTGCGCACTGCCATCCCACTCCGTGAAGGGGTCGGAAAACATCGGTCGCTCCTCGGTTGTTCAGAAGGGTAGACCGGTCCGCTGCACGGGCGGTTCGCCCGCTGGCTTCAGAGGGAGCGGGCGATGATTTCCTTCATGATCTCGTTGGTGCCGGCGTAGATGCGTTGCACCCGGGCGTCGGCCCACGCCCGTGCCACCGGGTACTCCCACATGAAGCCATAGCCGCCGTGCAGCTGGACGCACTCGTCCAGGACCTTGCATTGCAGGTCGGTGCTCCAGTACTTGAGCATCGCCGCGGTCGGCACGTCCAGCTCGCCACGCAGGTGCAGCTCCAGGCAGCGGTCGAGGAATACCCGGCCCACCTGCACCTCGGTGGCCATTTCCGCCAGCTTGAAGCGGGTGTTCTGGAAGTCCGCGACCACCTTGCCGAAGGCCTTGCGCTCCCGGGTGTAGTCCAGCGTCCAGCGCAGCGCGGCCTCCGCCGAGGCCAGGGCGCCGATGCCCACGGTGAGGCGCTCCTGAGGCAGTTCCTGCATCAGGTAGACGAAGCCGGAGCCGGCCTGGCCCAGCAGGTTGTCCTTGGGCACGCGCACGTCCTGAAAGAACAGCTCGGCGGTGTCCTGGGCCTTCATCCCCACCTTTTCCAGGCGCTTGCCCTTGTCGAAGCCGGGCGTGCCGGCCTCCACCACGAACAGGCTGATGCCCTTGGAGCCGGCGGCAGGATCGGTGCGGGCCACCACGATCACCAGGTCCGCCAGGTAGCCGTTGGTGATGAAGGTCTTCGAGCCGTTGATCACGTAGTGATCGCCGTCCAGCACCGCACTGGTCTTGATGCCCTGCAGGTCGGAGCCGGCGCCGGGCTCGGTCATGGCGATGGCGCCGATCAGCTCGCCGCTGACCAGGCGCGGCAGGTAGCGCTGCTTCTGTTCCTCGGTGCCGTAGTGCAGGAGGTAGGGCGCAACGATATCGGAGTGCAGGGAGAAGCCTATGCCGGTCAGCCCCAGGCGACCGATCTCCTCGATCACCACGGTGCTGTAGAGGAAGTCCGCGCCCATGCCGCCGTACGCTTCGGGCAAGTGGGAACAGAGCAGGCCCTGCTCGCCCGCCTTGCGCCACAGCGCCCGGTCCACGTGGCCGTCCTTCTCCCACTGGGCATGGAACGGCACGGCCTCCGCCTCGAGGAAACGGCGAACGCTGTCGCGGAACAGTTCGTGGTCGGAGCCGAACAAGGGGCGTGGGAGCATGGCGGTTCACCTGGCGGGGACGGAATGCCCGACTGTAACCAGAAGCCGTCTGCCCCACACTGGACAGTCGGGACAAAAAACAGGACGATCCCGCCACGCCTTGTCCGCTATACCCCCTGATAAGTCCAATAAATCCAATGAGCAGCAGAGCCCCTCTCCCCCTGCGCCGGGTCAGCATCCTCGCGACCGACGGCGCCTTCGCCTCGACACTGATGCAGGCCAAGGATTTCTTCCACATGGCCAGCCTGCGCCACGGCAAGCTCAGCGGACTGGGCCTGACGCCTACCTTCGCCACCCGCCTGGTCAGCCCGGACGGCCAGCCGGTGCGCACCTTCAGCGGCGTGCCGATCCCGGTGGACGGGGCGCCGGACGAGGCCGACATCGTGGTGATTCCGGCCTTCTGGGACGATTTCGACGCGCTGGTGGCGCGCTATCCCCAGGTGTTCGACTGGCTGCGGGCGCGGCACCGCGCAGGCGCGGCCCTGTGCGGGGAAGCCACCGGGGTGTTCTGGATGGCCGGCGCCGGCCTGCTGGACGGCAAGGAGGCCACCACCTACTGGCGCTTCTTCCGGGAATTCGGCGAGCGCTTTCCCCAGGTGCAGCTGAACCCCGACAAACACCTGTCGGACGCCGACAACCTGTATTGCGCCAGCGGCGTCACCTCCGCCTGCGACCTCTACATCCACCTGATCGAGCGCTACTGCGGCCCGGACGTGGCCCAGGCGGTGGCCCGCGACATCCTCTACGAGGTGCAGCGCAGCTATACGCCGGGGCGCATGGGGTTCGGCGGGCAGAAGCTGCACCAGGACGTGGCCATCCTGCAGATCCAGCAGTGGCTGGAAAACCATTTCTCGGAGAAATTCCGCTTCGAGGACGTGGCCCGGGACCACGGCATGAGCATCCGCAACTTCATGCGGCGCTTCCAGGCGGCCACCGGCGACAAGCCGCTGCACTACCTGCAGCGGCTGCGTGTGGAGACCGCCAAGGGGCTGCTGAGCAACAGCCGCAAGAGCATCAAGACCATCAGTTACGAGGTGGGCTACGACGACGCCAGCTTCTTCGCCCGGCTGTTCCGCCAGCACACCGGGCTGTCGCCCAACCCGTACCGGCGGCAGCGGCACCAGCGGAGCGAGTGACGCACCCGGCCGTCAGGGCCGGTGCGGACGCGAGAGGAACTCGTGGGACTGCATTTCCAGCAGGCGGCTGAGAGTGCGCTGGAATTCGAACTCCAGACGGCCGCCGGCGTAGAGGTCCTTCAGCTCCACCTCGGCGGAGAGGATCAGCTTGACGTTGCGGTCATAGAACTCGTCCACCAGGTTGATGAAGCGCCGCGCCATGTCGTCCTTCGACGCGTTCATCTTCTCCACGCCGGACACCAGCACCGCGTGGAAGATCTTCGCCAGCTCGATGTAGTCGTTCTGGCTGCGGGGCCCGTCGCACAGCTCGCGGAAGTCGAACCAGGCCACATCGTCGCAGGTGAGTCGCGCGCGGATCGGCCGGTTCTCGATCATCAGCTGCTCGTTTTCCTGGGCCTGGGTGCATTCCGGGGTCAGGGCACGGAAGCTCTTGCGCAAGCTGTCCTCGGCGGCCTGGTCGAGGGGCCAGTGGTAGAGCTGGGCCTGTTCCAGGTGGCGCAGGCGGTAATCGACGCCACTGTCGACGTTGACCACCTCGGTGTGCTCCTTGAGCAGGGCGATGGCCGGCAGGAAGCGCGCCCGCTGCAGGCCATCCTTGTACAGGCCGTCCGGCACGATGTTGGAGGTGGCCACCAGGGTCACGCCGTTCTTGAACAGCTCTTCCAGCAGGGTCGCCAGGATCATCGCGTCGGTGATGTCGGAGACGAAGAACTCGTCGAAGCAGATCACCCGCGCCTCGGCGGCGAAGCGCTTGCCGATGATGGTCAGGGGGTTCTTCTCGCCCTTGAGGGTCTTGAGTTCCTCGTGGACGCGCTTCATGAAGCGGTGGAAGTGGGTGCGGACCTTTTCCTTGAACGGCAGGGACTCGAAGAAGGTATCCACCAAATAGGTCTTGCCGCGCCCGACCCCACCCCAAAAATACAGGCCCTTGGTCGGTCGCGGCGCGTCGCCGCCGAACAGCTTGGCCAGCAGGCCGGGCTTGTGGCGGGCGTTGTGCACCAGGTCGTCGTACAAGCGTTGCAGGTGCCGGACAGCGTTTTCCTGGGCGGCATCGCGGAAGAAGTCCGGGCGTTTGAGATCGGCCTGATAGCGTTCTAGGGGGGTCATATCGGTAGCGAGGCAACGAAAAATCGGGGGCGGTCACTTTAGCGACGGCCCCAGTGAATGGCAAATCGACACCGGTGGCGCCGCTCCACCGGGAAGCGGCGCGGCGAAGGTCAGGCGTCCAGGGCGTCGCGCAGGCGCTGGCGGGCGGCGTCCCGGGCCTGGGCGTCGCCAAACGCCGGGCTCAGGGCGATGCACTCGTCGTCCAGCCAGACGCCGAAGGCATCGCCCTCGTCCCGCAGGTCCAGGGGCTCGCCGGCCTGCAGGCGCTTGCTGGCCTGGCCCGCGGCCTTGCCGTCGGCGAAACCCTTGGACAGCAGCAGTTGCTCACCTTGGGCATCCAGCAGGCGGAAGCGGAAGCTGCCGTCGTCCTCGCGGAAGCTGACGAAGCGCGCGCTCTTCACCGCCTTCTTGCGGCCTTCCCCGGCGCTCGCCACGTCGCTGCGGAAGGAGCGCAGGCCCACCGCCTCGCGCAGCTCGCCCAGGAACGGCGTGGCCAGGCGCCGGGCCTTGGCGGCGCCGGCCTGGAGGATGTCCTCCAGGTCGCCGGGCCGGGTGATCAGACCGTGGTAGCGCTCCCGGGCCTCGCCCAGCTCGGCGTCCAGCCGTTCGAACAGGCGCTGCTTGGCCTCGCCCCAGGCCAGGCCGTCCACCAGCTCGGCGCGGAACTCGGCCAGTTGCGCCGGCGTGGCGAATGCCTGGTACAGGGTGAACAGGTGCGAGGCGTCCGGGTCCTTGGGCTCGCCCGGTGCCCGGGAGTCGGTGACGATCCGGGCGATGGCATCCTTGAGCTGCTTGGCGCTGCCGAACAACGGGATGGTGTTGTCGTAGCTCTTGGACATCTTGCGGCCGTCGAGGCCCGGCAGGGTCGCCACGTCCTCCTCGATCACCGCCTCGGGCAGGGTGAACAGTTCACGGCCCTGGCCGAACAGGTGGTTGAAGCGCTGGCCGATGTCGCGGGCCATCTCCACGTGCTGGATCTGGTCGCGGCCCACCGGCACCTTGTGGGCGTTGAACATGAGGATGTCCGCGGCCATCAGCACCGGGTAGCTGAACAGCCCCATGGTGACGCCCGCATCCGGGTCCTCGCCGACCTCCACGTTCTTGTCCACCGACGCCTTGTAGGCGTGGGCGCGGTTGAGCAGGCCCTTGCCGGCCACGCAGGTGAGCAGCCAGGTCAGCTCGGGGATCTCGGGGATATCCGACTGCCGGTAGAAGGTCGCCTTGTCGGTGTCGAGGCCGCAGGCCAGCCAGGTGGCGGCGATCTCCAGGCGCGAGCGCTGGATGCGCTGCGGGTCGTCGCACTTGATCAGGGCGTGGTAGTCGGCGAGGAAATAGAAAGAGTCGGCGTCGGCAGCGCGGCTGGCGACGATGGCCGGGCGGATCGCCCCGGCATAGTTGCCCAGGTGCGGGGTGCCGGTGGTGGTGATGCCGGTGAGGATGCGCGTGGTCATGGGTTATCGCTTGTGCAGGCGGATCAGAGACGCGGCAGGACCAGCTCCTTGAGCTCGGTCAGCCTGCCATGGAAGAAGTGCCCGCATTCTGCCATTTTCAGCAGGGTGTGGGGGCGGCCCAGGGCGTCGGACCAGGCGTAGACCGCTGCCGGGTCCACCACCTCGTCGGCATCGGGCTGGACGAGGGTCAGCGAGCAAGCCGCCGGGGGCACGTGCTCGCCCTCCAGGCGCATCACCGCCGGCGCCACCATGAACAGCTGGCTCGGGGCGTGGCCCTGGCGCTCTAGGCGGCCAGCGAGGCTGGCGGCGACGAAACCGCCGAAGGAGAAACCGAACAGGGTCAGTGGCAAAGCCGGCTCCCGGGCCTGCAGCCAGCGGGCGGCGGCCTCGGCATCGTCCACTTCGCCGCTACCCATGTCATGGCTGCCGAAGCTGGCGCCCACCCCGCGGTAGTTGAAACGCAGCGTGCTGTAGCCGGCATCCCGAGCGCAACGCTGCAGCATCGACACCACCTTGTTGAGCATGGTGCCGCCCTGGACCGGGTTGGGATGGCAGATCAGCGCCAGGCCCTTCGGCTCGGGCGCCTCCAGGTAAAGGGCTTCCAGCGGGCCGCAGGGGCCGTCCAGCATGAGGGGGGTTTCGCGGGTGGACAACGGGAACTCCGTGACCCTGGCTCGGGTCGACTCGTCTACTTTGGGCTTGAGCGCTGCCCTGTCGGCGCGCTCGGCGCCGACCGCCCGCTCGCCGGCGCGGTTGCAGCGGGATCGCTGCGCGGCGGCACGTGCCGCCATCCCGGGCTTGCGTCGCGGTATACAGCGCGGTTTCGAGCCGTTAACGTAAAACAAAGCCGCTTATAGAGGAAGGATTCGTGGAACAGTCGCTCACCGCCTGGTTGTTACCGGCCCTCGCCCTGCTCGCTGGTATCGGTATCGGTTTCCTGATCGCCCGCCTGTCCCCCGGCACGCCCGCGGGTCGCACCCAGCGTCAGCTGGACGACCTGCAGGAACGCTTCGACGCCTACCAGAGCGAGGTGGTGACCCACTTCAACACCACCGCCACCATGGTCCGCAAGCTCACCCAGAGCTATCAGGACGTGCAGGAACACCTGTCCAGCGGTGTCGATCGCCTGGCCCTGGACGAACTGACCCGCCAGCGTCTGCTCGCGGCATTGCACGCCGAGGACACCAGCGGCGCCAACCGCGAGCGCCTGTCCGCGCCGCCGATCCACGAGGCTCCCAAGGACTACGCGCCGAAGGCGCCCGATGCCCCCGGCACCCTGGACAAGAGCTACGGCCTCAAGGGCAAGTACTGAGCCGGTGCCGTCATGCAAAAAGCCCCGCGTGTGCGGGGCTTTTTTTATGGCGAGGAAACGCAGGCATCACCAGCGGAACGTCACGCTGCCCAGCAGGGTCCGCTCTTCGCCCCAGTAACAGCGCCCGGCATTGTTGCAGCCGGCGACGTATTCCTTGTTCAACAGGTTTTTGGCATTCACCTCGGCAGACCAGTGCGCGTCGAGCTGATACCCGACCATGGCGTCCACCAGGGTCACGTCGCCGGTGTCCAGGCGGCCGTACAGCGAGGTGGGGGTATAGGCGAAGGCACTGTCGAAGTGGCGAACGCCACCGCCTACGCGCAGCCCCTTGAGAGAACCCTCGAGGACGCGATAGGTGGCCCAGGCCGACACCTGATTGCGCGGTACGCCCGTCATCTGGTGATCCTCCAGCAACGAGCCCGGCGCATCGCGGGTGATGCGAGAGTCGGTATAGGTGTAGGCAGCGGTGACGCTCAGGTTCTCGCTGAGGTCGCTGGTGAGCTCCAGCTCCGCGCCTCTGGAGCGGCTTTCTCCCACCTGCCGGTAGTCGCCCACGGCGCTGTCGTAGATCACATCATCGGTCTTCCGCAAGTCGTAGAGCGAGGCCGTTACAGCGGTATGCCATCCCTCGGGTTCATACTTCAGGCCGATCTCGTACTGCTCGCTGGTGGTCGGATCGAGCGTGCCGGACTTGCTCGACGTCTGTTGGGTCGGGGCGAAGGCGGTGGAATAACTGACGTAAGGCGACAGACCGTTATCGAACGCGTACATCAGGCCCGCTTGCCAGGTGAAGTCGTGGTCCCAGTAGTCGAGGTCGGCCAGGCCGTTGGTCGTGCCGGAACGGTTGCGGTACTGGCTATTGACCCGGTCGACGCGACCGCCGAGCAACGCGATCCAGTTGTCGTAGCGGGTCTGCACCTGACCGTAGAGGCCGTACATGTCCTGGTTCAGCAAAGCGTTCTGGACCTGGATCGGTGTGCTCGGCGTCGCGGTCCAGACAGGCTCGAACACGTTCACCGAACCGCCTGCGCCCGCCGCCCAATCCTGGCTGAACGACGTGCGGTCCAGGCTCGCACCCAGCAGCAGGGTAGTGCTCAACGCCCCGCTGTCGAAATGGCCCTCGAACTGGTTGTCCAGGGAGTAGGCCATGGACCGGTTGTACCGGTCATAGGCGGTATAGCTGAGGTGGGTGCCGAAGCCGCTGTCGTCGAGGCTGCCTGGCCACATCTCCCGGCGGTCGATGCGCGACTGCATGTAGCGTGAGTTCTGGCGGAATTGCCAGGCATCGTTGAGCCGATGGCTGAATTCGTAGCCAAGGGTCCAGGTTTCGCGCTCGAACGTGTCCCAGTCTGGATTGCCGGACAGCTCGTCCGCGTCGATCTTGCCGTTCGGGTTAGGCAGCAGGGTTCCCGCGGCCGGGTAGCCCAGCTCCATCAGCGTGCGATCGCGTTGGTACGTGGAGAGCAGCGTCAGTGACGTGTCGTCGTCGACGTTGAAGGTCAACGAGGGCGCGATGTAGAGGCGGTCGTCGGGCTGATGATCCACCTGTGTACCGGCGTCCCGGCCCAGTACCACCAGCCGACCGAGGACGGTGCCTTCGACCAAGGGGCCGGAAACGTCGACACCCATTTGCTTGCGATCATGGGAACCGTAGGAAAGCTGAACCTCGCCGCGCGCCTCAGCGGTCGGGCGCTTGCTGACGAGATTGACGATGCCACCGGGCGCGTTTTCGCCGTAGAGGATCGAGGTCGGACCGCGGAAGACCTCCACACGCTCGAGTCCGTAAGGCTCGCTGGTGGTGTCGTAGCGGTTGCCCTGCACGCGCAGGCCATCACGCAACAGGCCATAGCCCCAGTCGGTGGCATTGAACCCCCGGATGAAGAACAGATCACCGGCCAGGCCGTCGCCGGCGGCGAATGGCGGCGCGAAGATACCCGGCACGTAGCCGAGCAGGTCGGTCAGCGTCTGGGACCGTTGGTCGTCCATTCGCTGGCGGGTCACCACCGAGATCGCGCGGGGCGTCTCCGCAAGGGACGTAAGGGTCTTGCTGGCGGTGGAACTGGCCTTGGCGTTGTAACCGCTGTCATCCAACTGCTCGCCGGCGAGGCCGGAGCCGACGATCGACGTCGACTCTATGTGCAGCGCGGCGCTCTGCGTGCCGGGTTGCAACACGTAACTGCCCACATCCTGGGCGACGGCCTGCAGACCGGTGCCATCGAGCAACACGGCCAAGGCCTGTTCGACGCTATAGCGCCCTTCGAGCCCCTTGCTCGTCTTGCCGGCGGTGAGGGTGTTGTGGCCGGCCAGGTAGATACCCGCCTGACTGCTGAACTGATTGAGCGACGACGCCAGGGCGCCGGGGGCGATGTGATAGTCCTGCGGAGCGGCCTGCTGCACGCCGGAAGCCGCCCTGGCTGACAATGACGACAGGCTCAGCGCCGTGAAGGTACAGAGCGAAAATGAAACGGCCAGCGTCAGTGACGGCCGGGCGAGACGACGCGAGGAAGAAAAGGGCAAATGCATGATGGTCCCGGGTTCGGTGCGGTAGGTGGAGAGGCTGTTCTCTGGGATGACCGAACGAAAACGGAAAAAGGGAACCATGTTGCAGCACTATTTACCTGGCCGTTCAAGCGGACTCGACGCTGATCCACCAGGAGGTCAAGCGCTGAACTTTCACCGGCAACGCGGCCGCCAACAGGCGCAGGGCACGGTCGGTGTCGTCCAACGGGAAGGCGCCCATCACGGGCAGCTCGGCGATCGCCGGATCGCAACCCAGGTAACCGTGGCGGTACCGCGACAGCGTCTCGACCAACTGGCCCAGTGGCATGTCGTCGGCCATGAGCACATGGCGCACCCAGGACTCCCCGGCCGTCTGCGCCGTCGCCACCTCACCCAGCGCCCGATGGGTGAAGGCCATGCGCTGGCCCGCCTCCAGGACCCTTCGCTCACCGCTCCCGGCCGTGCAGATCTCCACCGCTCCGCGGTAGACGTTGAGTTGAGTGGTCCCTTCCCATTGCTTGACCGCGAAGCGCGTGCCCGCTGCCCGCAGGCGGCCCTGCCCGGTGTCCACGACGAAAGGCCGGTTGGCCGCATCGTTGGCGGTGTCCACCAGGATCTCACCGAAGTGCAGGCGCAAGCGCCGCTGGGCCTGGCCATAATCGGCGTCGACCGCACTGATCGCCGCGAGCCATAGATGCGTGCCGTCGGCCAGGACGGTCTCGCGGGTCTGCGCAGTGCCAGTGCTGTAGTCCGCGCGCCATCCGTCCACCCAGCGCGGCAACGCGGTGCCGCGCCAGGTACCCCAGCCGAGCATCGTGCCGGCGCCCAGTATCACCAGGCTCTTGAGGCCCTGCCGGCGCGACAGCTGGCGTTCGCCATGAACCTCCAGCGCGCGCGTCGCCAACTGGCGATCCTCGTCCTGCAACGGCGCGAGCCGCTTGCCGACCCGCTGCACATACTGCCAGGCCGCACGGTGCTCGGCATGCTGGTCCAGCCACTGGAGCCATTGCACCTGCACCTGCGCGGAGGGGGGATCATCCTGCAGCAACACGTACCACCGCGCCGCCTGTTGCAGGCTGGCGTAGCTGAGCTTGCCGCTCATTCCACCAGCAGCCCATCGAGCTCGGCCTCAAGCACCGCGCAATGCACGAGGGCCTGGGCGAGGTATTTCTTTACCATCCGGTCGGACACGCCAAGCTGCGAGGCGACGACACGATGAGGCAGTCCCTCGAGCTGTACCAGCAGGAAGGCCCGACGCACTTTGCCAGGCAGGCCACGCAGCATGGCGTCGACTTCGTGCAGGGTTTCAAGGATGAGCGCCGAATGCTCGGGAGAAGCCTGCACCGCGCCGGGATGCGCGGCCACGGTGTCCAGCCAGGCCTGCTCCAGTTGCTGACGCCGCCACTGGTCGACCACCAGGCCGCGGGCGATGGTCGCGAGATAGGCGCGCGGCTGTTCGAGGTACACGGCGATGCCCTTCGCCCGCGCTGAAAGCACCCTCAGAAACGTATCCTGGGCGAGATCGGCGGCGCGCTGCGAACAGCCGGTCCTGCGACGAATCCAGGCCTGCAGCCAGCCATGGTGGTCGGCATAGAGGCGGTGCACGTCGTGATCCGCAAGCTGTGTAGGACCCAGTGACACCGCAGCACCATCAGCCAATAATAATCAGTCGCATTATAGGGAGCGGTCACGGGTCGGCAATAGCTATCTGCCACCGCCCTTCCGGGTTTCGGTGCAAGGCCAGGCAGCTCACCTCTCGAGCCAAAAAAAGCCCCGCGAATGCGGGGCTTTTTCACAGCGCGGGAATGGTCAGATCACGCCGCGCTGGCGCAGCAGGTCGAGGACGGCCTTGACGCCCTCCTCCACCGTCTGCCGCTGGGTGTCGATCACCAGGTCGGCGTCCAGTGGCACGTCGTAGGGGAAGGACTCGCCGGGGATGTTGTCCTGGCCGGCGGCGTACAGCCCCTGGGGGTCGCGCTCGCGGCATACCTGGGGCGAGGCCTGCACGTAGACGGTCAGGGCCCGCTCCGTGCCGATCAATGTCCGCGCCTGGCGCCGGCCCTCGGCATCCGGGGCGACGAACGCGGCCAGGGTGATCAGCCCGGCCTCGTTGAACTGACGGGCGACCTGGGCCGCGCGGCGCCAGTTCTCGGTACGCCCGGCGCGGTCCTGGGGCAGGCCCTTGTTCAGGTCGTGACGCAGGTTCTGCCCATCCAGCACGAAAACCGCCCGACCGGCGTCGAACAGCGTGCGCTCCACGGCATAGGCCAGGGTGCTCTTGCCGGCCCCGGACAGCCCGGTGAACAGCACCGTGGCGGGCTGCTGGCCGAAGCGCGCGGCCCGTTCTTCATCGGCCACGTGATCGCCATGACAGGCATGGGCGCCGCCCTGCACCGGCTCGGCGATGATCATGCCGGCGCCGACGGTGCCGTTGGTCAGCCGGTCGATGACGATGAAGGCTCCAGTGGTGCGGTTCTGCCCGTAGCCGTCGAGGGCGATGGGTGCATCGAGGCTCACCCGCACCCGGGCGATCTCGTTGAGGTTGAGTTCGCTGGCCGCGCCCTGCTCCAGGGTATTCACGTCGACCCGGTGGACGATGCTGGGGATCGAGCCCGGCACGTAGCTGGTGGCGCGCTTGATGTCATACTTCTTGCCCGGACGCAGGGGCTCCTCGGCCATCCACACCAGCATCGCCTCGAACGAGTCGGTGACCTGCGGGCGGTCGTCGGCGTGCACCAGCATGTCGCCGCGGGAGACGTCGATCTCGTCTTCCAGGGTCAGGGTCACTGCCTGTCCCGGCCCGGCCTGTTCCAGTTCGCCCTCGAAAGTAACGATGGACTTCACCCGGCTGGCCTTGCCCGAGGGCAGCGCCACCACCTGGTCGCCCTTGCGCACGATGCCACTGGCCAGGGTGCCGGCGAAGCCGCGGAAGTTGAGGTTCGGCCGGTTCACGTACTGCACCGGGAAGCGCAGGTCGGTGAGGTTGCGATCGCCGGCGATCTCCACGGTCTCGAGGATTTCCATCAGCGGGACGCCGTCGTACCACGGCGTGTCGGCGCTACGGTTCACCACGTTGTCGCCCTTCAGAGCGGACATGGGCACGAAGTGCAGAGTGGTGGGCGCCAGGCCGATGCGTTCGGCGAAGTCCAGGTAGTCCGCACGGATGGCGTCGAACACGCCCTGGTCGTAGCCCTTGAGGTCCATCTTATTGATGGCCACCACGATGTGGCGGATGCCCAGCAACGAGGCGATGTAGCTGTGCCGGCGGGTCTGGGTCTGCACGCCGTAGCGGGCGTCGATGAGGATGATCGCCAGGTCGCAGGTGGACGCGCCGGTGGCCATGTTGCGGGTGTACTGCTCGTGGCCGGGGGTGTCGGCGATGATGAACTTGCGCTTGGCGGTGCTGAAGTAGCGGTAGGCCACGTCGATGGTGATGCCCTGCTCGCGCTCGGCCTGCAGGCCATCCACCAGCAGCGCCAGGTCCACCTCGTCGCCGGTGGTGCCGACCTTCTTGGAATCTCGGGTGATGGCCTCGAGGTGATCCTCGTAGATCATCTTGGAGTCGTGCAGCAGGCGGCCGATCAGGGTGCTCTTGCCGTCGTCGACGTTGCCGCAGGTGAGGAAGCGCAGCAGTTCCTTGCGCTCGTGCTGGGCCAGGTAGGCGAGGATGTCCTCGCTGATCAGATCGGATTGGTGCGACATCTTAGAAGTACCCCTGGCGCTTTTTCTCTTCCATGGAACCGGCGGCATCATGGTCGATGACGCGGCCCTGGCGTTCCGAAGTCCGGGTCAGGAGCATTTCCTGGATGATCTCCGGCAGCGTGGCGGCGGCCGACTCCACCGCACCGGTCAGCGGGTAGCAGCCCAGGGTGCGGAAGCGCACAGTCTTCTTCTGGATGCGCGCCTTTTCCTCGTCGGACAGGTGTTCGAGGATGCGCGCGTCATCGATCATGATCAGCGTGCCATTCTTCTCGATCACGTCGCGTTCGGCGGCGAAATACAACGGCACGATGGGAATCTGTTCCAGGTAGATGTATTGCCAGATGTCCAGTTCGGTCCAATTAGAGAGCGGGAAGACCCGGATGGACTCGCCCTTCTTCACCTTGCCGTTGTAGACGTTCCACAGCTCGGGCCGCTGGTTCTTCGGGTCCCAGCGGTGCTTGCTGTCGCGGAAGGAATAGACCCGCTCCTTGGCCCGGGACTTCTCTTCGTCGCGGCGGGCGCCCCCGAAGGCGGCATCGAAGCCGTGCTTGTCCAGGGCCTGCTTTAGGCCCTCGGTCTTCATCACGTCGGTGTGCTTGGCGCTGCCGTGGGTGAAGGGGTTGATGTCCTGGGCGACGCCGTCCGGGTTGATGTGGACGATCAGGTCCAGGCCCATTCCGGCGACCATGCGATCGCGGAAGCGGTACATCTCCTGGAATTTCCAGCGGGTGTCGACGTGCATCACCGGGAACGGCAGCTTGCCGGGGAAGAAGGCCTTGCGCGCCAGGTGCAGCATCACGGCCGAGTCCTTGCCGATCGAGTAGAGCATCACCGGGTTATCGAACTCGGCGGCCACCTCGCGAATGATGTGGATGCTTTCCGCCTCCAGCTGTTTCAGGTGGGTCAGTTTATCCAGCATGGCAACTCACGGTTGGGTCGAGCGGGACGGCCAGCGGGCCGCGGACGAGCCTGCGACTCTAGCACAGCACCCTCTTCTAATCAGGCGGCCAACTAGAACGAAACGATCTAGCGTTATAGCGCCGGAATCGAGGTGTCAGACGGGGTTCGGGCAGTCGATGAACAGGTGCTCGATGGCGAAACGCTTCGCCAGATAATCGCCCAGGGCCTGCACGCCGTAGCGCTCGGTGGCGTGGTGGCCGGCGGCGATGAACGCCACGTCATTCTCACGGGCACTGTGGAAGGTCTGCTCCGACGCCTCGCCGGTAAGGTAGAGGTCGACCCCAGCGGCAATGGCGGTGTCGATGTAGCCCTGGCCGCCGCCGGTGCACCAGCCGATCCGCTGTACGCTGCCGGCCCCCTCCACCAGCAGCGGCTCGCGCCCCAGCACCTCGGCCACCCGCCGGGCGAAGTCCCGCGCGCTCATGGGTTCCGCCAGGGCGCCCACCAGGCCGACGGTCTTCGGGTTGTCCGGCTCCAGGGGGCCTTCCACCTCGATGTCCAACTGCCGGGCCAGTTGCACGTTGTTGCCCACCTCGGGGTGCAGGTCCAGGGGCAGGTGATAGGCGAGCAGGCTGATGTCGTGGGCCAGCAGGGTCTTCAGCCGACGCTGTTTCATGCCGGTGACGCAGGGGTTCTCGCCCTTCCAGAAATAGCCGTGGTGCACCAGCACCGCGTCGGCCTCGGCGGCCACCGCGGCCTCCAGCAGCGCCTGGCTGGCGGTGACCCCGCTGACGATCCGCCGCACCTGGGGCCGGCCCTCCACCTGCAGGCCGTTGGGGCAGTAGTCGGCGATGCGGGCGATGTTCAGGTAACGGTCGGTTTCTTCCACCAGGGTGGTCAGCGCGATGGCCATGACGATCCTCACAAGCTGTTGCCGGCACCTCCTTTATTGGCGGGCGCCCTCGTATAATGCCGCACCTTAAAGGGGCCGCCCGCGCTCCGGCAACTCTCCAGGATATCCACCCATGTTCAAGGCCCTGCGTTACTTCGGCTGGCCGCTGCTGGTCGGCGTGCTGGTCGCGCTGCTGATCATCGAGCGCTTTCCCCAGTGGGTCGGGCTGCCCCGCCAGGATGTCCAGCTGAACGTCGCACCGCGCTTCGACCAGCCGCGCCAGGGCCCGGCCTCTTATGCCGACGCGGTGAACCTCGCCTCGCCGGCGGTGGCCAACCTCTACACCACCAAGGTGGTCAGCAAGCCATCTCATCCGCTGTTCGAGGACCCGCAGTTCCGCAAGTTCTTCGGCGACAACCTGCCCCGCCAGCGGCGCATGGAGTCGAGCCTGGGCTCGGCGGTGATCATGAGTTCGGAAGGCTACCTGCTGACCAACAACCACGTGACCTCCGGCGCCGACCAGATCGTGGTGGCCCTCAAGGACGGCCGCGAGACCATCGCGCGCCTGGTGGGCAGCGACCCGGAGACCGACCTGGCGGTGCTGAAGATCGACCTGGACAGCCTGCCGGCCATCACCCTCGGGCACTCCGAGGACATCCAGATCGGCGACGTTGCCCTGGCCATTGGCAACCCGTTCGGCCTGCAGCAGACCGTGACCATGGGCATCATCAGCGCCACCGGGCGCAACCAGCTGGGCCTCAACACCTACGAGGACTTCATCCAGACCGACGCGGCCATCAACCCGGGCAATTCCGGCGGCGCCCTGGTGGACGCCTACGGCAACCTGATCGGCATCAACACGGCGATCTTCTCCAAGTCCGGCGGCTCCCAGGGCATCGGCTTCGCCATCCCCACCAAGCTGGCCCTGGAGGTGATGAAGGCGATCATCGAGCACGGCCAGGTGATCCGTGGCTGGCTGGGCATCGAGGTGCAGCCGCTCACCGCCGAACTGGCGGAGTCCTTCGGCCTGCAGGACCGCGCCGGCATCGTGGTGGCCGGCATCTACCGCGACGGGCCGGCCCAGCGCGCCGGGCTGCAGCCGGGCGACATCATCCTCAACATCGCCGGGCAACAGGCCGGCGATGGCCGCCGCTCCATGAACCAGGTGGCGCGCACCAAGCCCGGCGAGAAGATCGCCATCGAGGTGATGCGCAACGGCGAGACCCTCAAGCTGACGGCCGAGGTGGGGCTGCGCCCGCCTCCGCCACCGGCAGCCAGCCGCGAGAAATGATGAAAAAAGCCGGAGCGATGCTCCGGCTTTTTCGTTGCGGTACCCCCCCTGTCAGAGGATGCCCTGCAACGCCTCCACCAGCGCGGCGTTCTGCTCCGGCGTACCGATGGTAATGCGCAGGAACTGGGCGATCCGCGGCTGGCGGAAGTGACGCACGATCACCCCCTGCTCCCGCAGCGCCGCTGCCAGTTCGCCGGCATCCCGCTGCGGGTGGCGGGCGAACACGAAGTTGGCCGCCGACGGCAGCACCTCGAAGCCCAGGGCCTCCAGCTCGGCGGTCAGCGCCGTGCGGCTGTCGATCACCGCCTGGCAGGTCTTCTCGAAGTAGGCCACGTCCTCGAAGGCGGCCGACGCCCCGGCGAGGGCCAGGCGGTCCAGCGGGTAGGAGTTGAAGCTGTTCTTCACCCGCTCCAGCGCCTCGATGAGATCGGGATGCCCCACCGCCAGGCCCACCCGCAGCCCGGCCAAGGAGCGTGACTTGGACAGGGTCTGGGTCACCAGCAGGTTCGGATAGCGGTCCACCAGGGCCACCGCGCTCTCGCCGCCGAAGTCGACGTAGGCCTCATCCACCACCACCACCGAGTCGGGGCTGCCCTGCAGCAGGCGCTCCACGTCCGCCAGGCCCAGCAGGCAGCCGGTGGGAGCGTTGGGGTTGGCGAGGATGATGCCGCCATTGGGGCGCGCGTAGTCCTCGACCCGGATGCGGAACGCCTCGTCCAGGGGCACGGTTTCGTGGGGAATGCCGTAGAGCCCGCAATAGACCGGGTAGAAGCTGTAGCTGATGTCCGGGAACAGCAGGGTCCGGTCATTCTTGAAGAACCCGTAGAAGACGTGGGCGAGCACCTCGTCGGAGCCGTTGCCGACGAACACCTGGTCCGGCCGCATGCCGTGGAAGGCGGCCACCGCCTGCTTCAGGCGGTCCGCGTTGGGGTCCGGGTACAGCCGCAGGTCGTCGTTCAGCACGGCCTGCATGGCGGCCAGCGCCTGGGGCGACGGGCCATAGGGGTTCTCGTTGGTGTTCAGCTTCACCAGCCGGCTCAGTTTCGGCTGCTCGCCTGGCACGTAGGGCACCAGGTCCTTGACGAAGGGGCTCCAGAAGCGACTCATCGTCTGCTCTCCTCGAAATGCATGAAGGGTCGGGCCGGAGGCCGCCGCGAACGGCGGGGGCCTCCACAGGCGATCAGTCCTTGATCCGGTATTCGGCGCTGCGGGCATGGGCGGTCAGGGACTCGCCGCGGGCCAGCACCGAGGCGGTATGGCCCAGGGCCGAGGCGCCTTCCGCCGAGCAGAAGATGATCGACGAGCGCTTCTGGAAGTCGTACACCCCCAGCGGCGAGGAGAAGCGCGCGGTGCCCGAGGTGGGCAGCACGTGGTTGGGGCCGGCGCAGTAGTCGCCCAAGGCTTCGGCGGTGTAGCGGCCGAGGAAGATCGCACCGGCGTGGCGGATGCGCGGTAGCCACTGCTCGGGCTCCGCCACCGACAATTCGAGGTGCTCCGGGGCGATGCGGTTGGCCACGGTGATGGCCTGCTCCAGGTCCGCCACCTGAATCAGGGCGCCCCGAGCCTCCAGGGAGGTGCGGATGATCTCCGCGCGCTCCAGGGTGGGCAGCAGCCGGTCGATGCTGGCCGCCACCCGGTCGAGGAAGGCGGCGTCCGGGCTGACCAGGATCGACTGGGCGTCCTCGTCGTGCTCGGCCTGAGAGAACAGGTCCATGGCGATCCAGTCCGGATCGGTCTGGCCGTCGCAGACCACCAGGATTTCCGACGGCCCGGCGATCATGTCGATGCCCACCTGGCCGAACACGTGGCGCTTGGCGGTGGCCACGTAGATGTTGCCCGGGCCGACGATCTTGTCCACCTGGGGCACGCTCTGGGTGCCATAGGCCAGGGCCGCCACCGCCTGGGCGCCGCCCAGGGTGAAGACCCGGTCGACCCCGGCGATGGCCGCGGCGGCCAGCACCAGTTCGTTGACCTCGCCACGGGGCGTCGGCACCACCATCACCACTTCGGCGACGCCGGCGACCTTGGCCGGGATGGCGTTCATCAGCACCGAGGACGGGTAGGACGCCTTGCCCCCCGGCACGTACAGGCCGGCGCGATCCAGGGGCATCACCTGCTGGCCGAGCACCGTGCCGTCGGCCTCGGTGTAGCGCCAGGAGTCCTGCTTCTGTTTCTCGTGGTAGCTGCGCACCCGCGCCGCGGCGCTTTCCAGGGCCTGGCGCTGCTCGGGGCTGATGCGGGTGAGGGCCAGCTCCAGGCGCTCGCGCGGCAGGATCAGGTCGGCCATGCGGGCCACGTCCAGGCCGTCGAAGCGCTTGGTGAATTCCACCAGGGCCTCGTCGCCGCGCTCGCGCACCGCCGCGATGATATCCAGCACCCGCTGGTTGACCGCCTCGTCGGACACGCTTTCCCAGCTCAGCAGATGATCCAGATGGCGCGCGAACTGCGGGTCGGCGGCATTGAGTCGGCGGATGGCGGTGGGACGGGTCATGACGGGCCTCTCGTATGGCATGTGCTCGGGCGTCGCTAGCCTACCAAGCCCACCGCATGGACGCCCGAGAAAATGGCTATGACACGGATAGGCCGCGC
Organism: Pseudomonas mangiferae; assembly: GCF_007109405.1. Taxonomy (GTDB): domain Bacteria; phylum Pseudomonadota; class Gammaproteobacteria; order Pseudomonadales; family Pseudomonadaceae; genus Pseudomonas_T; species Pseudomonas_T mangiferae. The sequence goes on along the minus strand of NZ_VJOY01000002.1, from coordinate 245,081 downwards.
GGCGGGGCCGCGCCTCGGAGGTTCAGCGACGGTGTCGAGTGCCGGAGCGCGCCAGGGCGGCGCGCGGGAGGGCCCGAACGGTCATCGGGAGGCGACCGCCTGGCGAAGGGTTTCGATCAGCGCCTGAATGCGGGCGTGCTGCATCTTCATGGCGGCCTTGTTGACGATCAGCCGCGAGCTGATGGGGGCGATCAACTCCTGGGGCTCCAGGCCGTTGGCGCGCAGGGTGTTGCCGGTATCCACCACGTCGATGATCTTGTCGGCCAGGCCCACCAGGGGTGCCAGCTCCATGGAGCCGTAGAGCTTGATCACTTCGACCTGGCGGCCCTGCTCGGCGTAGTAGCGCTTGGCGACGTTGACGAACTTGGTGGCCACCCGCAGGCGCCCTTCGGGTTCCGGCACGCCCACCGCCCCGGCGGTCATCAGCTTGCAGTTGGCGATCTTCAGATCGAGGGGCTCGTAGAGCCCCTGGCCGCCGTACTCCATCAGCACGTCCTTGCCGGCTACGCCGAGATCCGCGGCGCCGTGCTCCACATAGGTGGGCACGTCGGTGGCGCGGACGATCAGCAGGCGCACGTCGTCCTGGCTGGTGGGGATGATCAGCTTGCGGCTCTTGTCCGGGTTCTCGCTGGGCACGATCCCGGCCGCGGCCAGCAGCGGCAGGGTGTCGTCGAGAATACGGCCTTTGGACAGGGCGATGGTCAGCATGAACGGGAATCCTTAGGGCGGACGGGCCGCCGCGGCCAGCGGGCTAGCCCGGGACGCGGCGGATCTTGGCGCCGAGCAACTGCAGTTTTTCCTCGATGCACTCGTAGCCACGGTCGATGTGGTAGATGCGGTCGATGAGGGTCTCGCCTTCCGCCACCAGCGCGGCGATCACCAGGCTGGCGGAGGCGCGCAGGTCGGTGGCCATCACCGGGGCGCCCTTCAGGCACGGCACGCCGGTGACGATGGCGGTGTTGCCCTCCACGAGGATCTGGGCGCCCATGCGGTTCATCTCGTAGACGTGCATGAAGCGGTTCTCGAACACCGTCTCGATCACCGTACCGGTGCCCTCGGCCACGGTGTTCAGGGAAATGAACTGGGCCTGCATGTCGGTGGGGAACGCCGGGTACGGCGCGGTGCGCACGTTCACCGCCTTGGGACGGCGGCCTTTCATGTCCAGCTCGATCCAGTCGATGCCGGTGGCGATCTGGGCGCCGGCCTCCTGCAGCTTGACCAGCACCGCTTCGAGGATGCTCGGGTCGGTGTCCTTGAGCTTGACGTGGCCGCCGGTGGCCGCCGCCGCCACCAGGTAGGTGCCGGTCTCGATGCGGTCGGGCATCACGCTGTAGCGGCCGCCGCCGAGGCGCTTCACCCCGTCGATGACGATGGTGTCGGTGCCGGCGCCCTGGATGCGCGCGCCCATGGCATTGAGGAAGTTGGCCAGGTCGACCACCTCCGGCTCGCGGGCGGCGTTCTCCAGCACGGTGCGACCGTTCGCCAGCGAGGCCGCCATCATGATGTTCTCGGTGCCGGTCACGCTGACGATGTCGAAGAAGAAGTTGGCGCCACGCAGGCCGCCGGCCGGCGCCCGGGCCTTGATGTAGCCGCCGTCGACGTCGATCTGCGCACCCATGGCTTCCAGGCCGCGGATGTGCAGGTCCACCGGGCGTGACCCGATGGCACAGCCGCCGGGCAGGGCCACCTCGGCCTCGCCGAAGCGCGCCACCATGGGCCCGAGGACCAGGATCGAGGCGCGCATGGTCTTCACCAGCTCGTAGGGCGCCACCAGGGTCTTGATGCTGCTGGCGTCCACCTCAACGCTGAGCTTCTCGTCGATCACCGGCTGCACGCCCATGCGGCCGAACAGCTCGATCATGGTGGTGATGTCGTGCAGGTGCGGCAGGTTGCAGACGGTGACCGGGGTGTCGGCCAGCAGGGTCGCGGCCAGGATCGGCAGGGCGGAGTTCTTCGCCCCGGAAATGCGGATTTCGCCCTCGAGGCGATGGCCGCCGGTGATGATCAGTTTGTCCATAGCTATCTCGTCGCCCGCCGGACGTGGGCCGGCGCAGGGTGGGAATGCAGTGAGCGGGGGCGCGTCAGGCGCGCTCGACCCAGGCCGTGCGGCTGTAGAATTTCATGGTCACCGCATGGATGCGGCCATCGGCGATCCAGGGGTTGAGATGGGCGTAGATCTGCTGCTGGCGCTTGACCGGGCTGAGGCCGGCCAGTTCGTCGCTGATCACGTTGAGCTGGAAATTGCAGCCCTCGCCTTCCACTTCGACCTGGGTCCCGGGCAATTGGGCTTCCAGGAGGTTCTTCACTTCTACGGCCTGCATGCTCGACCTCGCGGGAATAGCGTCGCCTGTCGCTCCGTGGCCGCGGCCGGCACGTGAAAAGGCGGCGACCAGGCGGCGGGTTGACTCGGAGCGGGGTTGTTCGGGAGGAGCCCCTGGGGCTCGCGGGGCCGACATCATACAAAAAAGCCCCTAGCCTGCGAACCCCGGCGGACGGAGGGACCCCCGCCGGACACTCAGGCCTGGAGCGGCAACAGCCCGGTGAGGCCGGAGACCTGGGCGATCACCTGCATCTCCTCGGGGAGCGCCTGGATGGTCAGGGATTTGCCAGCCCGGGCGGCGTCGCGCATGAAGGCCAGCAGCAGGGACAGGCCCACGCTGCTGGATTTCTCCACGCCGCTGCAATCCAGCACCAGCGCCGAAGCACTGGCGCCACGGATCGCCTCGCCGCCAGCTTCCCGCAACTGCGGGCCGCTGCGGTAGTCGAGCACGCCGCGCAGCAGCAGGCGCGCGCCGTCGGCGCTCAGGCTGGCGTCGCTCATTTCGCGCCGGCCTGCTCGGCGGTGGCGGTTTCCTTGGCCTTGGCCACCACGCTTGACCAGCCGGCGATGGTTTTTTCCAGGTCGTTGCCGTTCTTCTGCATGGCGTCGGCGAACTGGTCGCGGAACAGCTTGCCGATGTTGATGCCATTGATGATGACGTTACGCACTTTCCAGGCGCCGCCCTGGTTCACCAGGGTGTAGGACACCGGGTATACCGTGCCCTTCTTGTCCTTCACTTCCATGTTCACGCTGGCCCGTTCCGGGTCCTGCTTGCCGGCGCTCGGCAGCACGCGAATGCTCTGGTTGTCGTACTCCAGCAGGGCGTTGCCATAGAACTGCATCAGGCTGCGCTTGAACTCTTCCTCGAAGCGCTTGATCTGCTCCGGGGTAGCCTGGCGGCTGTACTTCACGGTCATCACGCCCTTGGCGATGCCTTCGGCGTCCACCACCGGGCCGAGGATGCCGTTGAGGGCGTTGTAGAAGGCATCGGCATCGCTGCGGTATTTGTCGCGATTGGCCTGGATGTCGGCCAGCAGCCGGTCAGTGGTGTCCTGCACCACCTGCTGGGGCGTTTGGGCCGCGGTGGCGACGAGCGGCAGGAGGGCCAGCAGCACCAGCAGGCCGCGACGCAGGGTATCGATCATGGCGAATCTCCTCATTTGGAATCCTTGCTTACCGAGTTGAGCAGGAACTTGCCGATCAGGTCTTCCAGCACCAGCGACGACTGGGTGTCGCGGATGGTGCCGCGGTCCTTCAACAGCTCTTCGTCGCCCCCCACGCTGATGCCGATGTACTTCTCGCCCAGCAGCCCGGCGGTGAGGATCGATGCGGTGGAATCGACCGGCAGGTTGTCCACCTTCTTCTCCAGCTCCATGGTGACCCGACCGGTGTAGCGGTCGCGGTCCAGGTCGATGGCGGTGACCTTGCCGATGGTCACGCCGGCCATGGTCACCTTGGCTCTGACCGTGAGGCCGGCGATATTGTCGAAATTGGCGTACAGCTTGTAAGTCTCGGTGTTGCCGCTGACGGACAGCCCGCTGACGCGCAGGGCCAGCAGCAGCAAGGCCAGCAGGCCGGCCAGGAGGAACAGGCCGACACCGATTTCCAGGGTGCGGGTTTGCATCAGAAGTCTCCAAACATCAGGGCGGTGAGGATGAAGTCGAGGCCGAGGACGGCCAGGGAGGCATAGACTACGGTGCGGGTAGTGGCGCGGCTGATGCCTTCGGAGGTGGGGTCGCAATCGTAGCCCTGGAACACGGCGATCCAGGTCACCACGAAGGCGAACACCACGCTCTTGATCACGCCGTTGAGCACGTCGTTGCCGAATTCCACGCTGTTCTGCATGTTCGACCAGAACGAGCCTTCGTAGACACCCAGCCAGTCCACCGCCACCATCGCCCCGCCCCAGATGCCCACCACGCTGAACAGGGTGGCCAGCATCGGCAGGGAAATGAAGCCGGCCCACAGGCGCGGCGCGACGATGTATTTCAGCGGGTCCACGCCGATCATCTCCAGGCTGGAGAGCTGCTCGGTGGACTTCATGTTGCCGATCTCGGCGGTCAGCGCGGAACCGGCACGGCCGGCGAACAGCAGCGCGGTCACCACCGGGCCCAGCTCCCGCAGCAGCGTGAGGGCCACCATCTGCCCCACCGCCTGCTCCGAGCCGTACTTGTTGAGGATGCTGTAGCCCTGCAGCGACAGGACCATGCCGATGAACACGCCGGACACCAGGATGATCGGCAGGGACAGCACACCCACTGCGTACAGCTGGCGCACCAGCAGTTGGGTACCGTTGCCCAGGGACCCGCGGCCGAACAGGGCCCGCAGCAGGAAGATCGTCGAGCGGCCCAGGGCCCCCACCACGGCGATGCCGGCGGCGCCCAGCAGGCGGATGCGTTCCAGTAGAGTTCGGTTACGCATCAGCGCTCCCCAGCAGGTCGGCGCGGTAATCGGGCGCGGGATAGTGGAACGGGACCGGGCCGTCCGGGATGCCTTTCATGAATTGCCGGATACGCGGGTTGTCCGACTCCATCAGCTCGGCCGGCGTCCCCTGGCCGAGCACCTGGGCATCACCCACCACATAGAGGTAGTCAGCGATGCTGGCGGTCTCGGCGAGGTCATGGGAGACCACGATGCTGGTGATGCCCAGGGCATCGTTGAGCAGGCGGATCAGGCGCACCAGCATGCCCATGGAAATGGGGTCCTGGCCCACGAAGGGTTCGTCGTACATGAGGATCTGCGGGTCCAGGGCGATGGCCCGGGCCAGCGCCACCCGACGCTTCATGCCGCCGGACAGCTCGTCCGGCATCAACTCGATGGCACCGCGCAGGCCGACCGCCTCCAGCTTCATCAGGACGATGTCGCGGATCATTTCCTCGGGCAGCTTGGTATGCACCCGCAGGGGGAAGGCGACGTTCTCGAACACGTCCAAGTCGGTGAACAGCGCACCGCTCTGGAACAGCACACCGAATTCCTTGCGCATGTCGAACAGGTCGGGACGGGACAGGGTCGGCAGGTTGCGGCCGTTCACCCACACCTCGCCGCGATCGGGCTTGAGCTGGGCGGCGATCAGGCGCAGCAAGGTGGTCTTGCCGGAGCCGGAAGGCCCCATGATGCCGGTCACCTTGCCACGGGGAATGCGAATATCGACATCGTTGTAGATGCTTCGCGCGCCGCGCTTGAAGGTGACCCCCTTCAGCTCGACCGCGTAGCCGTTTTCGGCGCTCATCAGAACTCCTTGCATGCATCCATTCCCGGCAGACGACGCACCCGGAGATGGGGACACCTGCAACGAACCGGGGCGGGCCGAACGGGGCGCGCAATATAGCATCGACCGCTCGTGCCTCCCAAGGTTGCCCCTGCGTTCGTTCAGCGCCGTGACAGCTTTGCGCCGCGGCTCACAGAGTGGATGGGTGAGCCTTGATCGCTTTCTGGCTATAATCCCCGCCTTTTCATCCCAGCGACCGCCCTTGCCATGACGTCGACCTGCCACCCCCTCGAGTCCGCCCGCCGCACCATACGCCTGGAAATCGAGGCCATCGAGGCACTGCTGGAGCGGATCGGCGACGACTTCGAACGGGCCTGCCAGCTGATCCTGGCGAGCAAAGGCCGCGTGGTCGTGGTGGGCATGGGCAAGTCCGGCCACATCGGCAACAAGATCGCCGCCACCCTCGCCAGCACCGGCACGCCGGCGTTCTTCGTCCACCCGGCCGAGGCCAGCCACGGCGACATGGGCATGATCACCCGGGAGGACGTGGTGCTGGCTCTGTCCAACTCCGGCTCCACCGCCGAAATCGTCACCCTGCTGCCGCTGATCAAGCGCATGGGCATTACCCTCATCAGCATGACCGGCAACCCCGACTCGCCCCTGGCTCGCGCCGCCGAGGTCAACCTGGACGCCCGGGTCGCCCAGGAAGCCTGCCCGCTGAACCTGGCGCCCACCTCCTCCACCACGGCATCCCTGGTACTGGGCGACGCCCTGGCCATCGCTCTGCTGGAGGAGCGTGGCTTCACCGCCGAGGATTTCGCCTTTTCCCACCCGGGCGGTGCCCTCGGCCGGCGCCTGCTGCTGAAGGTGGAGAACATCATGCACCGCGGCGGCGAGCTGCCTCAGGTGACCCGCGGCACGCCGCTCAAGGACGCCCTGCTGGAAATGACCCGCAAAGGCCTGGGCATGACCGTGGTAGTGGAGAACGATGGCACCCTGGCCGGGATCTTCACCGACGGCGACCTGCGCCGGACCCTGGACCGCGGCATCGACGTGCGCAACGCCAGCATCGACGATGTGATGACCCGCCACGGCAAGACCGCCCTGGCCGATATGCTCGCCGCGGAGGCGCTGAAGATCATGGACGACCACAAGATCAGCGCCCTGGTGGTGGTGGACGCGGACAACCGACCGATCGGCGCCCTACACATCCATGACCTGACCCGCGCCGGAGTGATCTGATGAACGACGCCAGCCTGCTGCAGCGTGCCCAGGCCATCCGCCTGGCGATCTTCGACGTCGATGGCGTGCTCACCGACGGACGCCTGTATTTCCTGGTCGACGGCAGCGAATTCAAGACCTTCAATACCCTGGACGGCCACGGCATCAAGATGCTCATCGCCAGCGGCGTCGACACCGCCATTATCAGCGGGCGGCAGACGCCGGTGGTGGAACGCCGCGCGCGCAACCTGGGCATCCGCCACCTTTATCAGGGTCGCGAAGACAAAATGGCGGTCCTCGACGAACTGCGCGGCCAACTGGGACTCGAATTGCACCAGGTGGCCTACCTGGGCGACGACCTGCCCGACCTGCCGGTGATCCGCCGGGTGGGCCTGGGCATGGCGGTGGCCAGCGCCGACGCCTTCGTCCGCGAGCATGCCCACGGGGTAACCCGGGCCCGCGGCGGCGAAGGCGCCGCCCGGGAGTTCTGCGAACTGATCATGCGTGGCCAAGGCACCCTCGACGCGGCCCAGGCCGCCTATCTATAGGCTTTTCCCATGCCGAAGAACCTGCGCCTCGCCCTGATCCTGCTGCCGATCGCCGCGCTGCTGATCGCCCTCGGCTACTGGAACATCCGGCCCGAGAGCTTCATGGACGACGCCACCCCGGTGGCGGCCGATCCCAATGCCATCGACTATTACGTCATCAACGGCCGCAGCGTGGAGTACATGCCCGACGGCGCTATGCGCTACGAGATGACCAGCGACAAGCTCGACCATGTGCAGGCCAGCGACGTCACCCTGCTGACCAAGCCGGACCTGCAGATGTACCGCGGCACCGAGTACCCCTGGCACGTGCAGAGCGACCGGGGCGAAGTGGGGCCGAAAGGCGAGCAGGTCGAATTGATCGACAACGTGCGGGTCGCCCGCACCGATGCCAAGGAACGTCCCGTCGTCCTGACCACCTCGCGCCTCACGGTCTTCCCGGACCGGCAATATGCTCAGACCGAGCAAGACGTTAGAATCGAGGCCGCCAATGGGGTCACCACGGCGACAGGAATGAAAGCGTACTTGAACGACAGCCGGATGCACCTGCTGTCCAACGTAAGAGGCCAGCATGAGGTTCGTTAACTTTTCTTCCGTCCGGACCCTGTCCCTGCTGATCGGCCTGGGCGGTGCGCTCGGCAGCCATGGCGCCTGGGCCCTGCCCACCGACCGCGATCAGCCGATCCGCATCCAGGCCGACAGCGCCGAACTCGACGACAAGCAAGGCGTGGCGGTCTACCACGGCGGCGTGGTGATCACCCAGGGCACCATGAAGATCACCGGCAACACCGTGACCATCACCCGTAACGCCAACGGCGAGATCGAGACCTTCACCTCCCAGGGCAAGCCCGCCTACTACGAGCAGAGGCCGGCCCCGGACAAGGACATCGTCAAGGCCTACGGCCTGACCATCCAGTACTTCGCCAACAACGACCGCATCGTGCTGATCGACCAGGCCAAGGTGATCCAGGAAGGCAACACCTTCGAAGGCGAGAAGATCGTCTATGACACCAAGCGCCAGATCGTCAACGCCGGCCGCGCCAAGGGCACCAACGTGACCACGCCGCGGCCGCGCATCGACATGGTCATCCAGCCGAAGAAAAAAGAAGGCGCGGCCCCGTAATGGCGACTCTTAAAGCCCAGCACCTGGCCAAGAGTTACAAGGGCCGCCAGGTGGTCCGCGACGTCAGCCTCTCCATCGAGAGCGGGCAGATCGTCGGGCTGCTCGGCCCCAACGGGGCCGGCAAGACCACCTGTTTCTACATGATCGTCGGCCTGGTACGGGCCGACCAGGGCCGTGTGCTGATCGACGACCTGGACGTCAGCTACCAGCCCATGCACGGTCGTGCCCGGGCCGGTATCGGCTACCTGCCACAGGAAGCCTCGATCTTCCGCAAGCTCAGCGTCGCCGACAACATCATGGCGATCCTCGAGACCCGCCAGGACCTGGACCGCGCCGCGCGCAGCAAGGAACTGGAAGCCCTGCTGCAGGAATTCCATATCAGCCACATCCGCGACAACCTGGGCATGAGCCTGTCCGGCGGCGAGCGCCGGCGCGTCGAGATCGCCCGGGCCCTGGCCACCTCACCGAAGTTCATCCTGCTGGATGAACCCTTCGCCGGCGTCGACCCCATCTCGGTGGGGGACATCAAGCAGATCATCCATCACCTCAAGGAAAAGGGAATCGGCGTGTTGATCACCGATCACAACGTCCGCGAAACCTTGGACATCTGCGAGACCGCCTATATCGTCAGCGACGGTAAGCTCATTGCCGAAGGCGATTCCGATGCAATCCTCGCCAATCAGCTGGTGAAGGAAGTCTACCTGGGTCACGAGTTCCGCCTCTAAAACGCCGTTCCAGGGCTGTCAAGAGTTGCGCCGACCGGAAAAATAGGCCAAATTCAGGCATGTAATTTGCTTCCTGGCGGCGCCTCGGCGCCCTGTTGTGGAATGGCGCATCTGCGCCGGCGAATCTAGGTGCGTAGCCCTCTGCCATGAAACCATCGCTAGTCCTCAAGATGGGCCAGCAGCTGACGATGACCCCGCAGCTGCAACAGGCCATCCGCCTCCTTCAACTCTCGACCCTGGACCTGCAGCAGGAAATCCAGGAGGCGCTCGAATCCAACCCCATGCTGGAGCGCCAGGAAGAAGGCGACGACTTCGACACGTCCGACCCCATGGCCGACAAGGAAGAGGCCGCGTCCGTCAGCAACACGCCCACCCAGGACACCTTCACCGAAACCACCGCCAATGCTGACAGCCTGGAAGACGGCGAATGGCACGACCGCATCCCCAGCGAGTTGCCGGTGGACACTGCCTGGGAAGACGTCTACCAGACCAGCGCCAGCAGCCTGCCCAGCAACGATGACGACGAGTGGGACTTCACGTCCCGCACGTCCGCCGGCGAGAGCCTGCAGAGCCATCTGCTGTGGCAGCTCAACCTGGCGCCCATGTCCGACACCGACCGGCTGATCGCCGTCACCCTGATCGACTGCATCAACAACCAGGGCTATCTGGAAGAAAGCCTGGAAGAGATCACCGAGGGCTTCGACCCGGAGCTTGACATCGAGCTGGACGAAGTGGAGGCCGTGCTGCACCGCCTCCAGCAGTTCGAGCCGGCCGGCGTGGCCGCCCGCGACCTGCGCGAGTGCCTGTTGCTGCAACTGCGCCAGTTGCCGGCCGACACGCCCTGGCTGAGCGATGCGCAGCGGCTGGTCAGCGACTACCTGGACGTGCTCGGCAGCCGCGACTACGCGCAGCTGATCCGCCGCATGCGCCTGAAGGAAGAGGAACTGCGGCAGATCATCGAACTGATCCAGAGCCTCAACCCCCGCCCGGGCTCGCAGATCGAGTCCAGCGAGCCGGAATACGTGGTGCCCGACGTCATCGTGCGCAAGCACAACGAGCGCTGGCTGGTGGAGCTGAACCAGGAGTCGATGCCGCGCCTGCGGGTCAATCCCCACTATGCCGGCTTCGTCAAACGCGCCGATTCCAGCGCCGACAACACCTTCATGCGCAACCAGTTGCAGGAAGCCCGCTGGTTCATCAAGAGCCTGCAGAGCCGCAACGAGACCCTGATGAAGGTGGCGACCCAGATCGTCGAGCACCAGCGGGGGTTCCTGGAGTACGGCGACGAGGCCATGAAGCCCTTGGTGCTGCACGACATCGCCGAGGCGGTGGGCATGCACGAATCCACCATTTCCCGGGTGACCACGCAGAAGTACATGCACACCCCGCGGGGCATTTACGAGCTGAAATACTTCTTCTCCAGCCACGTCAGCACGGCGGAAGGCGGGGAATGCTCGTCCACCGCGATCCGCGCGATCATCAAGAAACTGGTGGCCGCGGAAAATCCGAAAAAGCCGTTGAGTGACAGCAAGATCGCTGGTTTACTGGAAGCACAAGGCATTCAAGTAGCCCGTCGCACTGTCGCCAAGTACCGGGAATCCCTGGGAATCGCGCCCTCCAGCGAACGCAAGCGACTGATGTGACGCACCAGTGTTCCGGTGACAGGTCGCCCAGCCTGTCTCTCTTACACGGGCAACAAGGAGAAAGCGGTATGCAAGTCAACATCAGTGGACACCAACTGGATGTGACCGACGCCCTGCGCGACTACGTCGTCGAAAAACTCGGCCGACTGGAGCGCCACTTCGACCGGATCACCAACGTTCAGGTGATCATGGAGGTCGAGAAGCTGAAACAGAAGATCGAAGCCACGCTCCACGTCGCCGGCGGCGAGGTGGTGGCCAATGCGGAGCACGAAGACATGTACGCCGCCATCGACCTGCTCACCGACAAGCTCGATCGACAGCTGATCAAGCACAAGGAGAAGCAGATTAACCGCCAGCAGGGCGCAACCGCCCGCTGATCACCCCCCTCCTTCTATGATCCGACTCGAGCAAATCCTGACCCCCGGCCGTTCCCTGGTGAACGTGCCGGGTGGCAGCAAGAAACGCGTCCTCGAACAGATCGCTCAGCTGATCGCTCGCGAGCTTCCCGACCTCGACGCCCAGACCCTCTTCGAGAATCTCATCGCCCGGGAGAAACTCGGCTCCACCGGTTTCGGTAACGGTATCGCCATTCCCCACTGCCGTCTCGCCGGGTGCGCTTCGCCCATCAGCGCCGTGCTGCGGCTCGAAGCGCCCGTGGATTTCGACGCCATCGACGGTGCGCCGGTTGACCTGCTGTTCGTGCTGCTGGTGCCTCAGGCTGCTACCGACGAGCACCTCGAGCTGCTCCGCCAGATCGCCAGCATGCTCGACCGTGGCGACGTTCGCGAGCGCCTGCGCCAGGCGCCGGACAACGACGCGTTGTACGCCGTCGTCGTGGACGCCCAGAACGGACGATAGCCATGCGCCTCATCATCGTCAGCGGACGCTCCGGCTCAGGTAAGAGCACCGCCCTCGATGTCCTGGAGGACAACGGCTTCTATTGCATCGACAACCTGCCGGCCGGGCTGCTGCCCCAGCTCGCCGAGCGCACCCTGCTGCACACCGAGCTGGCGCAGCCGCTGGTGGCGGTTTCCATCGACGCCCGCAACCTGCCCAGCCAACTGGAGCGTTTCCCGCAGATCCTGGCCGAGGTCCGCGCCCGTCATATCCAGTGCGACGTGCTCTACCTGGATGCGGACGAAGAGACCCTGCTCAAGCGTTTCTCGGAAACCCGCCGTCGCCATCCCCTCACCAACGAACACCGTTCCCTGGCGGAGGCGATCAAGGACGAGGCGGCCCTGCTGGGGCTGATCGCCGATCTCGCCGACCTGAAGATCGACACCGCCCGGCTCAACCTTCACCAGTTGCGGGATATCCTCAAGCAGCGCCTGCTGGAACAGCCGGAGCCGGGTACCGCCTTCCTGATCCAGTCCTTCGGTTTCAAGCGCGGCATTCCGGTGGATGCCGATACGGTGTTCGACGTGCGCTGCCTGCCGAACCCATACTGGAAACCGGACCTGCGCGAGCATTCGGGACGTACCGCGCCGGTGATCGCCTACCTCGCGGCGCAGCCCGAGGTGGAAGAGATGTACCAGGACATCCTCGGCTACCTGAACAAGTGGCTACCGCGCTTCGCCGCCAGCAACCGCGCCTATGTCACCATCGCCATCGGCTGCACCGGCGGCCATCATCGCTCGGTCTACCTCGCCGAGCGGCTGGGCGAGGCCTTGAAACCCCATTTGAAGAATGTCCAGGTTCGCCACCGCGACCTCGTCTAAAAGGAATGAAGCCGCGATGCCCGCCTGCGAAATCCTCATCATCAACAAACTCGGCCTGCATGCACGCGCCGCAGCCAAGTTCGTAGGCGTCGCCGGTCGCTTTCCGTGCCAGGTCAGGGTCGGGCGCTCGGTGGACTCCCTGGTGGACGGCAAGAGCATCATGGCGGTGATGATGCTGGCCGCGGGCAAGGGCACCTCGTTGCAGCTGCAAGCCGAGGGCGACCAGGCGGACGACGCCCTGGCCGCCCTGGTCGAGCTGATCAACAACCGCTTCGACGAAGGCGAGTGAGGCCCCGCCTCAACCCAACGCGGTATCCATCACCATCATCAGGCAGAACCCCGCTGCCAGCCCCAGGCTGGCCTCGGTGGCGTGGCCCTTGGCATGGGACTCCGGAATGATCTCGTGGGTGACGGCGAAGAGCATGGCCCCCGCCGCCAGCGACAGCCCCCAGGGCAGCACGGTGGCGGACACACCCACCAGCCAGGCGCAGACCACCGCGGCCACCGGCTCCACCAGCCCCGACGCAGCGCCGATCAGCAAGGCCTTGCCCCGGGACATACCCGCCCCCACCAGCACCAGCGAGATGATCAGGCCTTCCGGCAAATCCTGCAGGGCAATGCCCAGGGCCAGGCTGTCCGAGCCGGGCAGCCCGGCACCCGCCGAGACCCCCACGGCCATGCCTTCCGGGATGTTGTGCAGAACGATTGCCACCACGAACAGCAGGATACGCGGCGCCAGGGTCTGACGGTCGCTCCCCTCCCCCACTACCAGCGGCTGCTGGGGCAACAGCCGGCCCAGGCCGAACAGGATGGTAGCCCCCAGCAGCAGCCCGAAGCTGGCCAGGAAGCCCGCGCCCCAGGCGGAAAAACCCAGGTCCTTGGCCGAATTCAGGGCTGGCATCAGCAGCGAGAAGACGGTGGCCGCCAGCATCACGCCGCCCCCGAAGCCCAGCAGCATGTCGCTCAGCCGCTGGGACAGCCCCCGCAGGAACAGCACTGGCACTGCGCCCAGCGCGGTGCCCAGCGCACACAGCACGCCGCCCCGTAGGGCATGCCAGATGGGCGCCTCGACCATGGGCAGCACTGCGGCACGGTTCTGCATCAGCAACCAGGCCAGGGCGGACAGCACCACGCACAGGCCGATCGCGTAGCGACCGGCACGCTGCCCGGACACGCTGAAGGGAAATGTATTCATGAGAATCCTGACAGCGCTGGCCGGAGCTTGGTTCGGCGAGCTCATGCCACCGCGTCGCGGTAGCGTCGCTCCACTTCGGCCCAGTCGATGACGTTGTAGAACGCCGCGATGTATTCCGGCCGGCGGTTCTGGTAGCGCAGGTAGTAGGCGTGTTCCCAGACATCCAGCCCGAGGATCGGCGTGTTGCCGTGCATCAGCGGGCTGTCCTGGTTACCGCTGCTTTCCACCACCAGGGTCTTCTGCGGCGTCACGCTGAGCCAGGCCCAGCCACTGCCGAAGCGGGTCAACGCGGCCTTGGTAAACGCATCCTTGAACGCCTCGAACCCGCCCAGTTCGGTCTCGATGGCGCTCGCCACCTGGCCCTGGGGCTGGCCGCCGCCCTGGGGCGACATGACGCGCCAGAACAGCGAGTGGTTGGCATGGCCGCCGCCATTGTTGACCACTGCACCGCGCACGCCGTCGGGCAGCTCCGCCAGCCGCGTCAGCAGCTCCTCCACCGGACGTTCGGCCAGGGGATTCCCGTCCAGCGCGGCATTCAGGTTGTTGACGTAGGTCTGGTGGTGCTTGGTGTAGTGGATTTCCATGGTCTGCGCATCGATGTGCGGCTCCAGGGCGTTGTAGGCGTAGGGCAACTCGGGCAGGACGTAAGGCATGGTGACTCCTCAGTGATAGCGGCGGGAGGTGGCGGGCGCGGTGCGCGGCGAGCCGGGAACCGGTTGCCCCAGCAGCCGCTCGGTACGGGGATAGGCGCCGTGCTCGCCGATGAACTGCAGCAATTCCAGGTAGGTGGTGCGGCTGTGCCGCAGGGCCGCGTCGCGCAGCGCCTGGGGCAGGGTCTCGTCGGCGACGCTCTGCAACAGTCGCTCGTGGCTGGCGCAGAGGTACTCGGCAGTTTCTTCCGGCTGGCCGAGGCACAGGTGCAGGTCGGCCAGGTTGTGGTGGGACACGACGAACGCGGCGACCGCAGCGTCGGCGTCCGCCCAGCGCTGGTAGAGCACCTGGGCGAGCGCCAGGGCCTGGAGGTAATGCTCCCGGGCCTCGACCCAGTTGCCCGCGGCGAAACAGTGGTTGCCTGCTTCGATGGTGCGTTTCCAGTGTTCCATGGCCAGCTCCGGGTTGAGGGGGAATGGGACGCCGGCCCCCGGGCCGGCGCGTGGAACGGCCGGTGCTACAGGCCGCCGGCAGTCAGTACCTCGGGGTCCAGCAGGCGTTCCAGCGTCGCGCGATCCAGGTCGGTGCGCTCCACCGCCACGTCGAGGATCGGCCGGCCTTCGCGGTAGGCCTGCTTGGCGATTTCCGCGGCCTTGAGGTAGCCGATGATGGGGTTGAGCGCGGTGACCAGGATCGGGTTGCGGTCCAGCGCTTCGCGCAGCTTCGGCGCGTTCACCCGAAAGCCGGCGATGGCGCGATCGGCCAGCAGGCGGCTGGCGCGGGTCAGCAGGCCGATGCTGCCCAGCAGGTTGTGGGCGATCACCGGCAGCATCACGTTCAGCTCGAAGTTGCCGGACTGGCCGGCGATGGCGATGGCCGCGTCGTTGCCGATCACCTGGGCCGCCACCATGGCGGTGGCTTCGGGAATCACCGGGTTGACCTTGCCGGGCATGATGGACGAGCCGGGCTGCAGCGCCTCCAGTTCGATCTCGGCGAGGCCGGCCAGCGGGCCGGAGTTCATCCAGCGCAGGTCGTTGGCGATCTTCATCAGCGAGACGGCCACCGTCTTCAACTGGCCGGAGACCGCCACCGCGGTGTCCTGGGAACCGATCAGGGCGAAGAAGTTGTTGCCCGGGGTGAACGGCTGCCCGGTCAGGGCCCCCAGCTCGGCGCAGAACCGCTCGGCGAAGCGCGGATGGGCATTGATGCCGGTCCCCACCGCGGTGCCGCCCTGGGCCAGGGCGCGCAGGCTGGGCAGCAGGGCGCGCAGGTGCTCGATATTGGCCTGGATCTGCTGGGCCCAGCCGTCCAGCACCTGGCTCATGCGCACCGGCATGGCGTCCATCAGGTGGGTACGCCCGGTCTTCACGTAGGGCTGCACTTCCAGGGATTTGTCGCAGAGCACCGTCAGCAGGTGGCCGAGGGCGGGCAGCAGGCGCTCGTTGAGTTCGATGGCGGCGCTGGCATGGATGGTGGTGGGGATGATGTCGTTGCTGCTCTGGCCACAGTTCACGTGGTCGTTGGGGTTCACCGGTTCGCCCAGCTGGCGGCTGGCCAGGGTGGCGATGACCTCATTGGCGTTCATGTTGGAACTGGTGCCGGAGCCGGTCTGGAACACATCCACCGGGAAGTGCGCCATGAACGGTTCCGCCAGCAGTTGCTGGCACGCGGCGACGATGGCATCGCCGATGGCCGGGGCGATCTGTTCCAGCTCGACGTTGGCGCGGGCCGCCGCGGCCTTGGCCAGGATCAGGGTGCGGATGAAGGACTCCGGCATGGACTGGCCGCTGATGGGGAAGTTGTTCACCGCGCGCTGGGTCTGGGCGCCGTACAGGGCGTCCTGCGGCACGGCCAGCTCGCCCATGCTGTCGCGTTCGATACGGGTCGAAGTCATGAGAGGTTCCTTTCGCTGTAGATGAGAGACGGCGCCAGCACCGTCATGGCCAGCTGCCGGTTGAGCTGGCTCAAGCGCAGCCGCCGCCCGGCGTCGGTGGCCAGGCGCTGCAGGGCGTCGAGGGGGCGGTAGGCGTGGTCCAGGCACAGGCAGCGCCAATGCCAAGGCAAGGCGGTGTCGGTAGCAGTGTCCAGAAACAGGCGGAAGGCGCCCTCGCCGGCCCGCCAGTCGTCCAGCAACCCGCAATGCACCATGGCATCGCTTTCGCTGATGAAACGGCGGATTAACCGCGGTTCGTCTGCCGCCAGCGCGCAACGAATGCGGGCTTTCATCCAGTACCAGTGATCGAGGGAGGGCAGCTTGCGCATGAGAGGGCACCATCCTGCAGTGATACTGATAATTATTCTTAATCGGTAATGATAATCAAGAATTTATTTCGTGTGCAGGCGTTCGCGCCAGGGCAGCCTAGCCCGAGGACAATTCATACCGATGGAAAGAGGCACAGGCGCCTGAAGACACACCTGTCATGACTGCGAGTGGATGAGGTTACCGAGGCGCTCAGGCCAGACGCCCGCACCTACCGGGGATGGAGGGGGATGCGCTGGCACCCTGCCCCGGGCGCCAGCGATTGATCGCGGCTCAGCGGCCGGCGACGGTCATGCGCTCGATGAGGATCGAACCGGTGCGGATGTTGCTGCGCCACTCCACGTCGCTGCCGATGGCGACGATCTGCCTGAACATGTCCCTCAGATTGCCGGCGATGGTCACTTCCTGAACCGGGAACTGGATCTCGCCGTTTTCCACCCAGTAGCCGCCCGCGCCCCGTGAGTAATCACCGGTCACCAGGTTGAGGCCGTGCCCCATCAGTTCGGTGACCAGCAGGCCGCGGCCCATGCGCTTCACCAGTGCGTCGAGGTCGTCATCACCATGGCTCACGTGCAGGTTGTGCACGCCGCCGGAGTTGGCGGTGCTGGGCATGCCCAGCTTGCGGCCCGAATAGGTGCCCAGTACGTAGGACACCAGCTCGCCGTCCTTGACGAACGGCTTGGCGTAGGTGGCCAGCCCGTCGGCGTCGAACGCGGCGCTGCCGAGGGCGCGGGGGATGTGGGGGCGCTCGTCGAGGGTCAGCCAGGACGGGAACAGCTGCTGCCCGAGGGTGCCTTCGAGGAACGAGGTCTTGCGGTACAGGCTGCCGCCGGAGACCGCCGAAAGGAAATGGCCGATCAGGCCGGTGGCCAGTTCCGGGCAGAACAGCACCGGCACCTCGCAGGTGGGAACCGGTCGCGCGCCCAGGCGCCGAACGCTGCGCTCGGCGGCGTGCCGGCCGATGTGGGCGGGATCGGCCAGGGCCTCGCCCTGGCGGTTGATGTCGTACCAGTAATCGCGCTGCATCTGCCCGTCCTGCTCGGCGATCATCACGCAGCTCAGGCTGTGACGGGTGCTGGCATAGCCCCCGACGAAACCGTGACTGTTGCCGTATACGCGGCAGCCCTGATGGGTGCTCAGGCTGGTGCCATCGGCCTTGAGCCGGGCATCGGTATCGAGGGCGGCCGCCTCGCAGGCCAGGGCCAGCTCGATGGCCCGCTCCGGGGTGATCGCCCAGGGGTGGTACAGGTCCAGCTCCGGCAGGTCGCGGGCCATCAACGACGGCTCGGCCAGGCCGGCGGACTCATCCTCGGACGCGTGCTGGGCGATCGCCAGGGCGGCGGCCACGGTTTCCCGGATCGCCGCGTCGCCGGACGCCGACGTACTGGCCGAGCCCTTGCGTTGGCCGAGGTAGAGGGTGATGCCGAAGCCCTGGTCGCGGTTGAATTCGACCGTCTCCACTTCGCGCTGGCGCACCGAGGTGGACAGCCCCTGCTCCAGGGACACCGCCACTTCGCAGGCACTGGCGCCTTGCCGGGCCGCCTCGGCGATGATCCGCTCCACCTGCTCCTGCAAGTCCGGCAAGGCCTGGGGCCCGATATTCTCGACTGAACTCATGTGAACTCCCGTTTGCGGCCGCGGGCGGCGGGGCGCTCGCCCCTGCGGTCCACGACCTGCTGCTATCATGGCGACGTTTTCCTTTGGACCGTCCCCATGTCTGATTACCTCGACGACGACTTCTCCGGCGAGAAGAGCAAATCCCAGGTCAAGCGTGAGCTGCATGCCCTGCAGGAACTGGGCGAACGCCTGACGACCCTCAAGCCCGACCTGCTGGCGCGCCTGCCTCTGAGCGACGCCCTGCGCCGGGCCCTGGAGGACGCGCCGAAACACAAGGCCCACATCGCTCGCAAGCGCCACATCCAGTACATCGGCAAGCTGATGCGCGACCAGGACATCGAGGCGATCCTCGCCCTGGTAGACCAGTTGGACGCCTCCACCCGCCAGTACAACGAGCGCTTCCACGCCCTGGAGCGCTGGCGCGACCGGCTGCTGGAAGGCAGCGACGCGGCCCTGGATGCGTTCTTCACCGAGTACCCCGAGTCGGACCGCCAGCACCTGCGCCAGCTGACCCGCCAGGCCCAGCACGAGGCCGCCCAGGACAAGCCCCCTGCCGCCGCCCGCAAGCTGTTCAAGTACCTGCGGGAACTGGACGAGGCCAAGCGCGGCCTGCGCTGACCCCTCGCCGGGCACCGTGCCTCAGGTGCCCGTTCCGCCGACGGTGATGGCGTCGATCTTCAGGGTCGGCTGACCCACGCCCACCGGCACCGATTGCCCATCCTTGCCACAGGTTCCCACGCCGCTGTCCAGGGCCAGATCGTTGCCCACCATGGACACCTGGCTCATGGCCTCCGGCCCGTTGCCGATCAGGGTCGCGCCCTTCACCGGAGCGGTGATCCGCCCGTCCTCGATCAGGTAAGCCTCGCTGGTGGAAAAGACGAACTTGCCACTGGTGATGTCCACCTGGCCGCCACCCAGGTTGGCGCAGTAGATGCCCCGCTTTACCGAGGCGATGATTTCCTCCGGTTCGCTCTGCCCGGCCAGCATGTAGGTGTTGGTCATCCGCGGCATGGGCAGGTGGGCGTAGGATTCGCGACGGCCATTGCCGGTCCGGGCCGCGCCCATCAGGCGCGCATTGAGTTTGTCCTGCATGTAGCCCTTGAGCACGCCGTTCTCGATCAGCGTGGTGCACTGGGTCGGTGTGCCCTCGTCGTCCATGCTCAGGGAGCCGCGGCGCCCCGGCAGGGTGCCGTCGTCGACGATGGTGCAGAGGCTGGACGCCACCTTGTCGCCGACCCGGCCGCTGTAGGCGGAGCTGCCCTTGCGGTTGAAGTCGCCTTCCAGGCCGTGCCCCACCGCCTCGTGCAGCAGCACCCCGGACCAGCCGGCGCCCATCACCACCGGCAGGGTGCCGGCCGGTGCGGGAACCGCCTCCAGGTTGACCAGCGCCTGGCGCAAGGCCTCGCGGGCGTAGCTCATGGCCCGCTCCTCGCCGTTGGCGTCCTGCTCCAGGAAATAGCGGTAGTCGGTGCGGGCGCCGCCGCCGTGGCCACCGCGCTCGCGGCGACCGTTCTGCTCGACGATCACGCTGACGTTGAAGCGCACCAGCGGCCGGATGTCCGCCCCCAGGCCGCCATCCGCGGCGGCCACCAGGATGCGCTCCCAGACGCCGGAGAGGCTGACCGTGACCTGCTTGATGCGCGGGTCGAGGGCGCGGGTGGCGACGTCGATGCGCTTGAGCAGTTCGACCTTCTCCGCGCGCGCCAGCACGTCCAGGGGGTTGTCCGGCGCATACAGCGGGGTGAAGCCCGGGCGGGCGAACGCCCGGACCGTGCCGCTCTGCCCGGTGCGGGCGATGGAGCGCGCGGCCCGCGCCGCCTGGCTCAGGGCCTCGGCGGTGATGGCGTTGCTGTAGGCGAACCCGGTCTTTTCACCGGACTGCGCCCGCACGCCGACCCCCTGGTCCAGGTTGAAGCTGCCGTCCTTGACGATGCCGTCCTCCAGCACCCAGGTCTCGGATATCTGGCTCTGGAAATACAGGTCGGCGGCGTCGATGCCCGGCCCGGCCAGATCGCCGAGGAACGCCGGCAGCGCCTCGATACTCAATTCGCCCGGGGCCAGCAGATGCTCGCCGACGGTTAACAACAGATCGCTCATGAATCCGGGTCCCGTTTCGTTGCCATCGGCCGGGGATCGGCCGATGCGGTGAATCTTCGATGGCCGGCGACCGGCATGCGCTGCCGGATCGCCGCTTGCTCGGCGGCGTCCACGCGAGCCAGCAGGACCGCCTCGCCCTGGGCCTGCTCGGCGAGCACCCGGCCCCAGGGATCGACGATCGCCGAGTGGCCGAAAGTCTCGCGGCCGCCGGGGTGAAGCCCGCCCTGCCCCGCGGCCAGCAGGTAGCACTGGGTCTCGATGGCCCGCGCCCGCACCAGCACCTGCCAGTGCGCCGCGCCGGTGACGGCGGTGAAGGCCGAGGGCGCCGTGATCAGCTCGGCGCCGGCTTCGCGCAGCGCGGTGTACAACTCCGGGAAGCGCAAGTCGTAACAGACCGTCAGTCCCAGCCGCCCCACTGGCGTGTCCGCCACCACCACGCGATTTCCGAAAGCATAGTCGTCCGACTCGCGATAGCGCCCGCGGCTGTCGGCGACGTCCACGTCGAACAGGTGCAGCTTGTCGTAGCGCGCCACCCGCTCGCCCCGGTCGTCCACCAGCAGGGAGCAAGCGTGGGCGCGGGCCTCCGGTTGCCCGTCCGGCGGCAGCGGCAACGTGCCGGCCACGATCCATAACCTGAGGTCGCGGGCGCGCTGTTTCAACCAGGGCAGGATCGGTCCCTCGCCCCGGGCCTCGGCGCGGCCCAGGTCGGCGAGGTCGCGCCGGCCCATGGCGGCGAAGTTTTCCGGCAGCACCGCCAGGCGCGCGCCCTCGGCGGCCGCGCGCTCCAGCAATTGGCCGGCGCGGGCGAGATTGGCAGTCACGTCGTCCTGGCTGACCATCTGGATCACGGCGATATTCATGGAGGCGCTCCGACGAGGGCCGCGCGGCGCCGGGAGAACCGGTACCCGCGCGGCGGGGATACCGAAGCCGCTCAGCGGCCCCGGTCGAAGGGTTTGATCAGCTGGATTTCCGGGCTCTGCCAGGGCCCTTCCACACGGTACTGCACACTGGCGAAACGGGCCACCTTGTCGCCCAGCAGCTTGTCCACCACGAACAACGCCCCGCCGATGGCAGGGGCGCCGACGATCAACGCAGCGATGGGCAGGTTGTTGGTGATAGGCAGGCTCACCCGCAGCTTGGCGTCGATCCGGTCGTTGGCCAGGTCCAGGGTGCCGTCCATTTCCAGCCCGCTGGAGGGGCCTTCCAGGACGATGGGCGAGCGGGTCACGTAGACCCCCTCGCTGCCCACCAGCAAGCCCTTGACCCGGTCGTAGGCCAGGCCCCGGTTCAGCAGGTCGGAGAAGTCCAGTCGCAGGCGGCGGCCGATGGAGTTGAAATTGAGCAGGCCGAACACCCGCAGGGCCTGGGCGCCGCCCTCTACCTCGACGAAGCGGCCGTTGTGCAGGGTGGCGTCCAGGGAGCCGGAGAAACGCTTCAGACTCACCCAGGCCGGCGAGCCGGGCCAGCGGCCGTCCACGTCCAGGCGGAAGCGCTCGCTGGTGGCCGAGGGCGCGAATTTCCAGGCCAGCAGCACGTCGGCCAGGTTCTTGCCGTCCAGCCGCCCCTGATACCAGGACGCGGTGGCGCCGGGGCTGCCCTCCCAGCCGGCACTGCCGGTCAGGTGCATGCCTTTGAGCAGCAGGTCGATGTCGCTGAACAGCGCGCCCTTGGCGATGGGCCGCGACTTGAATGCCCAGGCGCCCAGGGATTCGTCGCCCAGGGCCACCTCGGCGATGCGCACGTTCAGCGGTGGCAGGTCGTGGGGATCGACGTGCTGCAGCGGGTCGGGGGTGGCGTCTGCCGCGGCGTCGTCGCTGGGGGGCTTGGGCAGGCGCAGGTGCTGCAGGTCCACGTCGATGGGCGTGCTGCGGGCGTCGGGCAACTGGATACGGCCCTGCAGGAAGGCGCTGTCCACCCCCAGGCGCCAGCCCGCCTGGGCGCGGGTGAGGTCGATGCCGAGGTTGTCCAGGTCCTGGCCGAAGCCCTTGAAATGGGCGATCTGCACCTGCACGCCGGCCAGGGGCTGGCCATCGCTGGCGAGGCCGCTGCCGCCGGTGTCGCCGCCGGCGGCAGCACCCAGGTAGCGCTGGCGCGCCGCCTGCCAGGCGTCCAGGTCGAATTCACTGAGGGGGCCGCGCAGCCAGATACCGCGCCCGTCCGCCGGCAGCCGGGCGGGCTCGCCCCCCAGGCGCAGCTCGCCGCGGGCGCCGTCGAGGCGATCGGGCGGCGCCGCCAGGGCCAGGCTGGCGAGGCCCTGGTAGTCCAGGCCGTAACGCCGCTCGGGGCCGTCCAGGGTCATCCGCCATTGGCTGGGTCGGCGTTCGTCGGTGGGCTTGCCGAAGGGCGCTGGCAGGTCGATGGCGATGCCATGGAGATCCGAGTCCACCTGCAAGGCATTGCTGCCGGTGGCGCCCAGCACCAGGTCGAGGCGATAGGGCAACAGGCCGGACGCCGGCAGCGGCCGCGCCGGGTCGACGCCGAGCCAGGCGGTGAGGGTCGGCAGCGGCACCGTGCCCTCCGCCAGCACCCGGGTCTTGGCCTGGCCGTCGCGGCCCTCGGCCAGGGCCTTGCCGCGCACGTCGCGGCCGAACACCTTGGCGCGGATATCCGGGGCACTCAGGCCGCTGGCCAGGTCGTAGCGGAAGGCCCCCTTGATCTGCTTGAGCTCCAGGTCCGGCGTGCTGAGGGCGAGGCGGGCGTTCTGCGCCTTGAAGTCCACCACCACGCCCGGTGGCGGGCCGGCGCCGAGGGGAATGTCCAGGCGCAGGCGGCCGTCCAGGGCGCCGTCCCCCTGCCAGCCACCGAACGTCTCGGCGAGGCCCAGGGGCGCTTCCCGGAGGATCTTCAGGCCGTCGCCGACGCTGCTGTCCAGGCCGGCGTCCAGCAGCAGGTGGGGCGTCGCGCCGGCGCCCGCCAGGGGCACGTCGGCGCGGCCGTCCCGCACGCGGCTGTCCAGGATACGCCCCTCCGGTACCCGCACCCGCACGCCGCTGTCCTCGACGAACACGTCGCCCCGGGCCTCGCGCAGCGCGGGCCAGCCCGGCTGGTAGGCCAGTTCGGCGTCGTGCACCTTGAAGAACAGGCTGATGGAGCGGGCCGTTTCCGGCGCGCCCTTGTTCAGCGAGCCCTGGTACTGGAAGAACCCCTGGTCCACCGTCCCGCCCTTGATGGCGCCCTTCAGCCAGTCGGCCAGGGCCGGACTGAGGGCGCCGGACACGGTGGGCAGGTACTTCTCGGTGTAGCGCGCATCGCCGTCCCGCAGGCCGACCCGCAGGTCCATGTAGTCTTCGGCGGCTGGGTCGAACATCAGCCGGATCAGGAAGTCGCCGGCCACCTTGCCCTCGTCGCCCACCACTTGCAGGTAGGGGCTGACAAGGGTGAAGGCCTGCTCGTCGAGGCGCCAGGTCAGACGCGCGTGGGCCTCGCGGTAGCGCCACAGGGCGGGGAACAGCTCGCTCAGGTGCAGGCCGAAGTCCTGGCTGTCCAGGCGCAGTTCGCCGCGGCCCAGGTCGCCGGTGATGCTGCCACTGACGTTTTCCGCCGCCGGGGCGCCGTGGTAGGCGGCGAAGCCGACCCGCTCCAGGTTGGCGGAGAACGCCAGGCGCTGATCGCCGTCCCGTTGCGGCCGGTATTTCAGGTCGAGGTTGCGCAGGCCGCCCCGGGGCGACAGCGCTGACAGGGCCTGGGCGGCGGCGTCCGGCAGGGGTGCCAGGGCCAGCACCAGGGGCAACAGGGGTTGCAGGTCCAGGCGGTCGGCGCTGACCTGCCATTCGCCCTGTACCTCGGGCGTCTCTCGCTGTTCCCGCAGGGCGACCCGCACCGGTCCCCAGCGGGTGTCGCCGAGGCTGGCGGCGAGGGAATCCAGCAGTAACTGGTAGCCGTCCGGGGCCCGCTCCAGGTAGGCGGTCACCGCCACGTCCTGCAGCGCCTGCAACGGCCGGCCGGCCTTGGCGCCGCGCAGGTCCGGCGCATGCAGGCGCGCCACCGCCCGCTGCACCTCGCCGGCCTTCCAGTCGAGCCAGAACTCGCCGCCCGCCTGCAGCCGCTCCACCTGCCAGTCGCGACTCAGACGCGCCGGTAGCCAGCGCGCCCAGTCGCTCTGGGGCAGGCTCAGGTAGAAGGCGGCCTCGCTGTCGCTCCAGGCCGAGGGATCGAGCTTGGCCTGCAGGCTGAACGCCAGGGGCTGACCATCGGGCAGGGTCAGGCGGCCATCGAGGCGCTGGCGGGCGCTGCCCCCGTGGAGGGTCAGGTCGACGTAGGTCAGGGTAGCGAGCTCGCGGTCGTGGGGCAGCAGGGTCACCTGGCTGTCCAGCAGCGATGCCCGCTCCACGCTGCGCAGGGCCTGCAGCACCCGGGCCGGGTCCGGAGGCGGCTGGTCGTCGTGGAGCGGCAGGCCTTCCAGGGTCCAGCGGCCGTCGGCGCTTTCCCGCAGCCGCAGGCGCAGCCCCTCCAGCTCCAGGGAGGCGATGCGCGGCTCCCACGCCAGCAGGCTGTCCCACAGCGCCGGCACCAGGCGTACCCGCTCCAGGCGCACGCTGTCCTCGCCCTCCCCCACCTGCACGTCGTGGGCAATCAGCAGGGGGGACAGGCCGCTCCAGCGTCCTTCCAACTCACCCAGGGCGACCGGCTGGTCCAGGGCATCGCGGGCGGCCTGCTGCAGGTCGTCGCGGTAGCCGGCCACCAGGGGCACCAGCTCGCGGCCGAGGCTGACATAGAGCGCCAGCAGGATCAGCGCCAGAGCCGCCAGCTCGACGCTCAGGCGCACCCCGCCCAGGGCCAGGCGGCCGGCGCGGGTCATGGGCTCTTGTCCGGGCGGAAGACCGCCTGGCGGGCCTCAGAGCAGGACGACGTCATACTGCTCCTGGGAATACATGCCCTCCACCTGGAACTTGATGGTCCTGCCGATGAACGCCTCCAGATCGGCGACGTTCCCCGACTCTTCGTCCAGCAGGCGATCAATGACCTTCTGGTTCGCCAGTACCATGTAGCCCACCGCCTGGTAGGCCCGGGCCTCCCGCAGGATTTCCCGGAAGATCTCGTAGCAGACGGTCTCCGCGGTCTTCAGCATGCCGCGCCCCTGGCAGCTCGGACAGGGCTCGCAGAGGTTCTGCATGAGGCTCTCGCGGGTGCGCTTGCGGGTCATCTGCACCAGGCCCAGCTCGGTGATGCCGATGATGTTGGTCTTGGCGTGGTCGCGCTCCAGCTGCTTCTCCAGGGTGCGCAGCACCTGGCGCTGGTGCTCCTCGTCCTCCATGTCGATGAAGTCGATGATGATGATCCCGCCCAGGTTGCGCAGGCGCAGCTGGCGGGCGATGGCGGTGGCCGCCTCCAGGTTGGTCTTGAAGATGGTCTCTTCCAGGTTGCGGTGGCCGACGAAGGCGCCGGTGTTGACGTCGACGGTGGTCATCGCCTCGGTGGGGTCGATGATCAGGTAGCCACCGGACTTGAGCAGCACCTTGCGCTCCAGGGCCTTCTGGATCTCGTCCTCGACGCCATAGAGGTCGAAGATCGGCCGCTCGCCGGGGTAGTGTTCGAGGCGGTCGGCCACTTCCGGCATCAGCTCGTCGACGAACTGCCCGACCTTCTGGAAGGTTTCCCGGGAATCGATGCGGATTTTCTCGATCCGCGAGTGCACCAGGTCGCGCAGGGTGCGCAGGGCCAGCACCAGGTCCTCGTAGATCACCGAGGGCGCCCCGGCGGTCTGCATCTGCGCGGCGATCTGGTCCCACAGGCGGCGCAGGTAGCGGATGTCGGCGAGGATGTCCTCGGACCGGGCGCCATCGGCGGCGGTGCGCAGGATGAAGCCGCCGGCCTCCTCGATGCCCTCGGCGCCGATGCAGTCGGCCACCACCTGCTTGAGGCGCTCGCGCTCGGCCTCGTCCTCGATCTTCAGGGAAATCCCCACGTGGCTGGTGCGCGGCATGTACACCAGGTAGCGGGAGGGAATCGACAGCTGGGTGGTCAGCCGCGCGCCCTTGCTGCCGATGGGGTCCTTGGTCACCTGCACCACCAGGGCCTGCCCTTCGTGCACCAGGGCGCTGATGCTCTCCACGGCGCTGCCTTCGCGGCTAGAAATCTCCGAGGCGTGAATGAACGCCGCCCGCTCCAGGCCGATGTCGACGAACGCCGCCTGCATCCCCGGCAGCACCCGCACCACCTTGCCCTTGTAGATGTTGCCGACGATGCCGCGGCGCTGGGTACGCTCGACGTGCACCTCCTGCAGGACACCGTTTTCCACCACCGCCACACGGGACTCCATCGGCGTGATGTTGATCAGGATTTCTTCGCTCATGGGGATTCCCTGGAACGGCTGGGGGAGGCGCGAGGGGATCAGGCGCTGGTCGGACCCCAACAACGGATACCGAAGTCTGCCAGCAGTTCCGCCGTTTCGCACAACGGCAGGCCGACCACCGCGGAGTAGCTGCCTTCCAGGCCCAGGACGAAGACCGCGGCAAGCCCCTGGATGCCATAGCCACCCGCCTTGTCCCGCGGCTCGCCGGTGTCCCAGTAGGCCTCGGCCTCCCCCGGGCGCAAGGCGCGGAAGCTCACCCGGCTGCGGACCACCCGCGCCACGCAGCGGCCTTCGCCGGCCACGGCGACGGCGGTAAGCACATCGTGGGTGCGCCCGGACAGCGCCTGCAGCATGGCCAACCCGTCGGCGCGGTCGCGGGGCTTGCCGAGGATGCGGCCATCCAGCACCACCGCGGTGTCGGCGCCCAGCACGCAGCCATCGGCCGCGCCGAGAGTGGCGCGACCAGCCAGGGCCTTGCCCCGGGCGAGGCGTTCCACGTAGGCAGCGGGCGCTTCGTCGGTCAGGGGCGTTTCGTCGATCGCCGCGGCGATCACGGTGCAGGGGACGGCGATCTGCGCCAGCAATTCGCGCCGGCGCGGTGAGGCGGAGGCCAGGTAGAGCGTGGCCATGGGGACATCTCCCTGTCGAGGTGACGGGCCGCGGCCTGCGCCGCGCCCGCTCAGTTGACGTTCAGGCGCAGCCGCAGGCTGCGCAGTACCGCGAAGATCCACGGCCAGAGCAAGGCGCTGATCAGCGCCGGTAGCAGGAATACCAGGGTCGGCGGGCGGTTGCCGGTGAGGGCGTTGAGCCACAGCTGCACCAGTTGGGCGATGCCGAATACCACCATCAGCACCAGGCATTGCTGCCAGATGGGGAACAGTCGCAGCCGCTGGTGCAGGGCCAGCACCAGGAAGGTGATGAGGGTCAGCACCAGGGCGTTCTGCCCCAGCAGCGAGCCGTACAGCACGTCCTCGGCCAGGCCCAGCAGCCAGGCGCCGGTCATGCCGATGCGGTGGGGCAGCGCCAGCACCCAGTAGGCGAGGAACAGCGCCGGCCACAGCGGGCGGCCGATCTCCATGAAGCTCGGCAGGGGCGCCACGCTGAGCAGCAGCGCCAGCACCAGGGTGAACCAGATCACCCAGCCGTTGCGCGGACGCAGACCGACCATCAGTGGTCCCTCGGGGGCTTGGACGACGGAGTCGCCGCGGGTTTGGGAGCGCCCGGTTTGGCCGGCGTTCCGGTGGCCGGCATTCCGGTGGCCGGCACTCCGGTGGCCGGCGTGCTGGCTGTAGGCTTGGCGGCCGACGCTCCGGGGGCCGGCGCCGCGCCAGGCTTGGCCGCCGGCACCGAGGTTGCCGCGCCAGTGGCCGGCGTTCCGGTACCGGATGCCCCTGCTCCCGGCGCGGCGGCAGCGGGGGTGCCGCTGGCCGGGGCGGTCGATGACTCGGCCGGAGTCGCCTGCTGGCCGGCGGCCTTGCGGTCGGCTTCTTCCTGGGCCTGGGCGGCATCGTTGGCGCGCTGCTCGGGGGAGCGGTTGTCGCTGAACACAAGCAGCAGGTAGCGGCTGCGGTTCAGGGCGGCGGTGGGCACGGCGCGGACGATGGCGAACGGCTGGCCGGAGTCGTGGATGACTTCCTTGACCGTGGCCACCGGATAACCGGCAGGGAAGCGCTGGCCGAGGCCGGAACTCACCAGCAGGTCGCCCTCCTTGATGTCCGCGGTGTCGGCCACGTGGCGCAGTTCCAGGCGCTCCGGGTTGCCGGTACCGCTGGCGATGGCGCGCAGGCCGTTGCGGTTGACCTGCACCGGGATGCTGTGGGTGGTGTCGGTGAGCAGCAGCACCCGCGAGGTGTAGGGCATGACCTCCACCACCTGGCCCATCAGGCCGCGGGCATCCAGTACCGGCTGGCCGAGGAACACGCCGTCCTTGCCCCCCTTGTCGATGAGGATGCGGTGGGTGAAGGGGTTGGGGTCGACGCCGATCAGCTCGCCCACCAGTACCTTCTCGTCCACCAGGGCAGAGGAATTGAGCAGCTCCCGCAGGCGTACGTTCTGTTCAGTAAGGGTGGCCAGCTTCTGCAGGCGGCGCTGCAGCAGCAGGGACTCGGCCTTGAGCTTCTCGTTCTCGGCGATCAGCACGCTGCGGCTGTTGAACTGGTCGCTGATGCCTTCCCAGGCGCGCACGGGCAGGTCCGCCAGCCAGTAGAACGGCGTGAGCACCAGGCCCATCTGGCTGCGCATCGGCTTCAGGGTGTCGAAGCGCGCATCCACCACCATCAGCACGACTGACAGGACGGTCAGCACCAGCATGCGGACGCTGAGCGAAGGACCCTTGGCGAATAGCGGTTTGATGGCGTGTTCCTCGCGGCGGCGGAACGGGATACCCGGACAGCGCGCGGACGCCGGTCCGCGCGCTGTCTGTCAGCCGTCCCGAGCGTAAGCGGCTCTTATTCCGTCGACAACAGGTCCATCGCGTGACGGTCCATCATTTCCAGCGCCCGGCCACCGCCGCGAGCCACGCAGGTCAGCGGGTCCTCGGCGACGATCACCGGCAGGCCGGTCTCCTGGGACAGCAGCTTGTCCAGGTCGCGCAGCAGCGCGCCGCCACCGGTCAGCACCAGGCCGCGCTCGGCGATGTCCGAGGCCAGTTCCGGCGGGGATTGCTCCAGGGCGCTCTTCACCGCCTGGACGATGGTGGCCAGGGATTCCTGCAGCGCTTCGAGGACTTCGTTGGAGTTCAGGGTGAAGCTGCGCGGCACGCCTTCCGCCAGGTTGCGACCGCGCACGTCGATCTCGCGGATCTCGGCGCCCGGGAAGGCGGTACCGATCTCCTGCTTGATGCGCTCGGCGGTGGATTCGCCGATCAGGCTGCCGTAGTTGCGGCGCACGTAGGTGACGATGGCTTCGTCGAAGCGGTCGCCGCCGACCCGCACGGATTCGGCGTAAACCACGCCGTTGAGGGAGATCAGGGCGATCTCGGTGGTGCCGCCGCCGATGTCGACGACCATGGAGCCGCGGGCCTCTTCCACCGGCAGGCCGGCGCCGATGGCGGCGGCCATGGGCTCTTCGATGAGGAACACTTCGCGGGCGCCGGCGCCCAGGGCCGATTCACGGATGGCGCGACGCTCGACCTGGGTCGACTTGCAGGGGACGCAGATCAGCACGCGGGGGCTGGGCTGCAGGAAGCTGTTCTCGTGAACCTTGTTGATGAAGTACTGCAGCATCTTCTCGCAGACGCTGAAGTCGGCGATCACGCCGTCCTTCATGGGGCGGATCGCGGCGATGTTGCCAGGGGTACGGCCGAGCATGCGTTTGGCTTCGGTGCCCACCGCGACGACGCTTTTCTGCGTGCCGTGGGTCCGGATGGCGACCACGGACGGCTCGTTCAGCACAATGCCGCGCTCGCGCACATAAATCAGGGTGTTGGCCGTACCCAGGTCGATCGACAGATCGCTGGAGAACATGCCACGCAGTTTTTTGAACATGGGGAAAAAACCCTAGACAGAGCGTGGGGAAAAACGCTGGGTAAAAAGTGCGGCAAACTCTAACAACGACGCTCCCTTTGGGCAAGGCGAAGGGCGGCTTTCCCGGTGGATGGCGCCCGATCGCCGCAGGCTGCCCCCGACCGCGCCACGCCTGGGGCGCCGGCCACCCGGGCACCCCGGCGGACGTGGCCCGTGGCCATCTACCGAGGGGACCGGCCGACGTGCTAAATTGCCGGTTTTTTCCGGGCCCCTCGCAGGCCTTCCATCGCGGCCATGACCGCCCCGGCCGCCGACGCGCGAGCCGGTCGCCGCACGCTCCGGTCATGCCGCCGCTATCCGCAGGAGAACCCCGATGGCGCTTGAACGCTCCGACGTGGAGAAGATCGCCCATCTGGCCCGCCTGGGCCTGAATGAAGCCGAGATTCCGCGCACCACCGACACCCTCAACAGCATCCTCGGCCTGGTCGACGCCATGCAGGCGGTGGACACCGACGGCATCGAGCCTCTCGCCCATCCCCTGGAAGCCACCCAGCGCCTGCGCCCCGACGCCGTCACCGAAGCGAACCACCGCGACGACTACCAGGCCATCGCGCCGGCCGTGGAAAACGGCCTCTACCTCGTGCCGAAAGTAATCGAATAAAGGAAAGGGTTTCCCATGCACCGACTGACCCTGGCCGAGATCGCCCGCGGCCTCGCCGCCAAGACGTTTTCCTCGGAAGAACTCACCGGCGCGCTGCTGGCGCGCATCCGCCAGCTCGACCCGCAGCTCAACAGCTTCATCACCGTGACCGACGAGCAGGCCCTGGCTGCGGCCCGTGACGCCGACGCCCGTCGCGCCGCCGGCGAGACCGGCGCGCTGCTGGGCGCGCCCATCGGCCACAAGGACCTGTTCTGCACCGACGGTGTGCTGACCACCTGCGCCTCGAAGATCCTCCACAACTTCAAGGCGCCCTACGACGCCACCGTGGTGGCGAAGCTCAAGGCCGCCGGCACCGTCACCCTGGGCAAGCTGAACATGGACGAGTTCGCCATGGGCTCGGCCAACGAGTCCAGCCACTACGGCGCGGTGAAGAACCCCTGGGACCTGGAACGGGTGCCCGGCGGCTCGTCGGGCGGCAGCGCCGCCGCGGTGGCCGCGCGCCTGCTGCCGGCCGCCACCGGCACCGACACCGGCGGCTCGATCCGCCAGCCAGCCGCGCTGACCAACCTCACCGGGATCAAGCCCACCTACGGCCGCGTCTCGCGCTGGGGCATGATCGCCTACGCCTCCAGCCTCGATCAGGGCGGCCCGCTGGCCCGCACCGCCGAGGACTGCGCCCTGCTGCTGGGCGCCATGGCGGGCTTCGATCCCAAGGACTCCACCAGCGTCGACCAGCCGGTGGACGACTACCTGGCCGCCCTGGACAAGCCCCTCGCGGGCCTGCGCATCGGCCTGCCGAAGGAGTACTTCGGCGCCGGCCTGGACGCGCGCATCGCCGACGCGGTGATGGCGGTGGTAGACGCCCTGAAGGCGCTCGGTGCCACGGTCAGGGACGTCAGCCTGCCGAACCTGCAGCATGCGATCCCCGCCTACTACGTGATCGCCCCGGCCGAGGCCAGCTCCAACCTGTCGCGCTTCGATGGCGTGCGCTTTGGCTACCGCTGCGAAGACCCCAAGGACCTTACCGACCTGTACAAGCGCTCCCGCGCCGAAGGCTTCGGCGAGGAAGTGAAGCGGCGCATCATGGTGGGCACCTATGCCCTGTCCGCCGGCTACTACGACGCCTACTACCTGAAGGCGCAGAAGATCCGCCGGCTGATCAAGAACGACTTCGTCGCGGCCTTCGACGCGGTGGACGTGATCCTCGGCCCGACCACGCCGAACCCCGCCTGGAAGCTGGGCGAGAAAGGCGGCGACCCGGTGTCGGCGTACCTGGAAGACATCTACACCATCACCGCCAACCTCGCCGGCATCCCCGGGCTGTCCATGCCCGCCGGGTTCGTCGACGGGCTGCCGGTGGGCGTGCAATTGCTGGCGCCTTATTTCCAGGAAGGCCGCCTGCTCAACGTCGCGCACCAGTACCAGCAGGTCAGCGACTGGCACACCCGCACCCCGGCCGGATTCTGAGCGCCTGCCGGCGATCCGGCCGGGCACTTTCCGGGCCGGATCGAGGCGGGCGAAAAGCGCGGCTCACGCGCAGCACACGAGCATTGAGCCTGTCGTCGACGCCGCCTGGGCATACAGGGCGGATCGAGCGGGCTCGGAGGACACGCACATGCAATGGGAAACCGTGATCGGGCTGGAAATCCACGCCCAGCTCGCCACCCGCTCGAAGATTTTCTCCGCCAGCGCTACCACCTTCGGCGCCGAACCCAACACCCAGGCCAGCCTGGTGGACCTGGGCATGCCCGGGGTGCTGCCGGTGCTCAACGAGGAAGCGGTGCGCATGGCGGTCACGTTCGGCCTGGCCATCGAGGCCGAGATCGGCCGGCGCAACGTCTTCGCCCGCAAGAACTACTTCTACCCCGACCTGCCCAAGGGCTACCAGACCAGCCAGATGGACCACCCGGTGGTGGGCAAGGGCTTCCTGGACATCACCCTGGACGACGGTACGGTCAAGCGCATCGGCATCACCCGCGCGCACCTGGAGGAAGACGCCGGCAAGAGCCTGCACGAGGACTTCCAGGGCATGAGCGGCATCGACCTCAACCGCGCCGGCACGCCGCTGCTGGAGATCGTCTCCGAGCCGGACATCCGCAGCGCCAAGGAGGCCGTGGCCTACGTCAAGGCGATCCACGCCCTGGTGCGCTACCTGGGCATCTGCGACGGCAACATGGCCGAAGGCTCCCTGCGCTGCGACTGCAACGTCTCGGTACGGCCCAAGGGCCAGGAAGCCTTCGGCACCCGTGCCGAGATCAAGAACGTCAACTCCTTCCGCTTCATCGAGAAGGCCATCAACCACGAAGTCCAGCGCCAGATCGAACTCATCGAGGACGGCGGCAAGGTAGTCCAGGAGACCCGCCTGTACGACCCCAACAAGGACGAGACCCGTTCCATGCGCAGCAAGGAGGAAGCCAACGACTACCGTTACTTCCCCTGCCCCGACCTGCTGCCGGTGGTCATCGAAGACGCCTTCCTGGACACCGTGCGCGCCAGCCTGCCGGAACTGCCCACGGAGAAGCGCGAGCGCTTCCAGTCGCAGTTCGGCCTGTCCGCCTACGACGCCAGCGTGCTCTCCGCCAGCCGCGAGATGGCCGACTACTTCGAGCAGGTCCAGCAGGCCTGCGGCGACGCCAAGCTGGCCGCCAACTGGGTGATGGTGGAGCTGTCCAGCCTGCTCAACCGCGAAGGCCTGGAGATCGAGCAGTCGCCGGTCAGCGCCGGGCAGCTGGGCGGGATGATCCTGCGGATCAAGGACGACACCATCTCCGGCAAGATCGCCAAGATGGTCTTCGAGGCCCTGGCCGCCGGCGAAGGCGCCAGCGCCGACGAGATCATCGAGAAGAAAGGCCTCAAGCAGGTCACCGACGCCGGTGCCATCGAGGCGATGCTGGACGAGGTGCTGGCGGCCAACGCCGAGCAGGTGGACCAGTACCGCGCCGCCGACGAGGCCAAGCGCGGCAAGATGTTCGGCTTCTTCGTCGGCCAGGCGATGAAGGCCTCGAAAGGCAAGGCCAACCCCGGCCAGGTCAACCAGTTGCTGAAGAAGAAGCTGGAAGGCTGATCCCGGGTCGCGTCCGCCGTCCACGAGGGCGGCGGGCGCGTGCCCTCTCCGCGCACCGCCCCGTCCCCGCGCCCGCCCGTGGCGTCAGATCACCCCACTCCACTTCAGCACGAACAGCCCGACGTTGGTGGTGACCACCGCCGCCAGGGTGGTCAGCACGATGATGGTGGCCGCCAGTTGGTGGTTGCCGCCCGCGGCTCGCGCCATGACGAAGCTGGCGGCGGCGGTGGGGCTGCCGAAGTAGAGGAAGAGGATCGCCAGTTCCGCGTTGCGGAACCCCCACAGCCAGGCGCCGAAGGTCGCCAGCGCCGGCAGCCAGACCATTTTCATCAGGCTGGCGCTGATGGCCAGGCCGCTGCTTTCCCGCAGCGACGCCAGGGACAGGGTGCCGCCGATGCAGATCAGCGCCAGGGGCAGGCTCATCTGGGCGAAGTACTCCCCCGAGGTGTTGAGCCAGGCGGGCAGGTGGATCTTCCAGTAGGCGAAGGGGATCGCGCTGACGACGCCGATGATCAGCGGGTTCTTCAGGATGCTCTTGGAGATGCTCCAGGCGTCGGACTTCACCGTCGGGCTATAGAGGGCCAGGACAATGGCGGACAGTGTGTTGTAGGCGAGGATCACCACCCCGGCGAGGATGCCGCCCAGGGACAGCCCGTAGTCGCCGTACATGCTGGTGGCCAGGGCCAGGCCGACGATGCCGTTGTTGCCGCGGAACGAGCCCTGGGTGTAGACGCCGCGGTCGGCGTGGGGGCAGCGCCAGCAGGCCCAGCCCCAGGCCAGCAGGAACCCCGCCACGGTGGCGCAGACGAAATAGCCCAGCACTGCCGGCTGCAGGGCGGCCGTGAGGTCGGCGTGGACGATGCCGAGGAACAGCATCACCGGCATGGTAGCGTTGAACACCAGGGCCGAGGCGGTGTTGATGAAGGCCGTATCGATCCAGCCGACGCGCTTGAGGGCCACGCCGAGGAACAGCATGGCGAACACCGGCGCGGTGATGTCCAGGCTTTGCAGGAACAGAGGAAACATGCCGGCCCGACTGCTAAATGGGTAGGGAGCTAATCATAACCACGTCGGGCCCGCCGCAGGGAAGCCCGGCGTTCAGCGGGAGCGGCGGCGAAAAGGGATGCAGGCGAGGATCAGACCGGCGTCAGCAGGCGGCCACGGCCCAGGAACGCCGCCAGGTTGTCGAACACCAGGTTCTCCATGGCCAGGCGGGTCTCCAGCGTGCCGCTGCCGATGTGGGGCAGCAGCACCACGTCGTCCCGGGTCCGCAGGGCGTCCGGTACGTTCGGCTCGTCGGCATACACGTCCAGCCCGGCACCGCCCAGGCGGCCTTCCTCGAGGGCACGGACCAGGGCCGCTTCGTCCACCACTGAGCCCCGGGCGATGTTGATCAGGATGCCCTCGGGGCCCAGGGCATCCAGCACCTCGGCGGATACCAGGTGGTGGGTGCGCGGCCCGCCGGGGCAGGTCAGCACCAGGAAGTCGGCCCAGCGGGCCAGCTCCAGCAGGGACGGCTCGTAGCGGAACGCCGCTTCCGGCGCCGGCCGCGCGTTGTGGTATTGCACGGCCATGGCGAAGCCCAGGGCGCGGTGCGCCACGGCCCGGCCGATGCGGCCCAGGCCGACGATGCCCAGGCGCTTGCCGCTGACCTGCCGCCCCAGGGGAAAGCTGCCGGACAGCCAGCCGCCGGCGCGGACGAAACGGTCGCTCGCGCTCATGCGCCGGGCGCAGTCGAGGATTAGCCCCAGGGCCAGGTCGGCCACGCAGTCGTTGAGCACGTCGGGGGTGTTGCTGATGACGATGCCGCGGCGCCGGGCCGCGTCCACGTCGATGGCGTCGTAGCCCACGCCAAAGCTGCAGATCGCCCGCAGGCCGGGCAGCGCGTCCAGCAGTGCCTGGTCGCAGCCATGGCGGGACGAGGTGACCAGCACCTCGACCGCGGCGCCGTGGGCCCGTAGCCAGGCCGCCGGGTCCGGCTGGCGCCACAACGGCACCCCGCCATGGCTCTGTGCCAGGCGCGCATCGAAGCGGTCGTTGACCGGGCCGAGCTGGAGGAAGCGCGGGGCGGCCTGCATGGCCTCAGCGCCGTACCGGCCGCTTCTGCAGCTTGCGCTGCAGGGTACGGCGGTGCATGCCCAGGGCCCGGGCGGTGGCGGAGATGTTGCCGTCGTGCTCGGCCAGCACCCGCTGGATGTGCTCCCACTGCAGGCGATCCACCGACATGGGGTTCTCCGGCACCAGGCTGTCCAGGTCGGCATGCTCGGAGAGCAGTGCGGTGAGCACGTCGTCGGCGTCCGCCGGCTTGCACAGG
The DNA here is from genome assembly GCF_007109405.1 of Pseudomonas mangiferae. Classification (GTDB taxonomy): domain Bacteria; phylum Pseudomonadota; class Gammaproteobacteria; order Pseudomonadales; family Pseudomonadaceae; genus Pseudomonas_T; species Pseudomonas_T mangiferae. The sequence goes on along the minus strand of NZ_VJOY01000002.1, from coordinate 208,963 downwards.
TAATTGCAGGCGCCGCGCTTGATGGCCTCAACGGCTGTGGCAATGCTGGAGTAGCCAGTGAGGATCACCACCCGCATCTCCGCGTCCAGCTCCAGCAGCTTGGGCAGCAGCACCAGGCCGGAGTCGCCGTCCATCTTCAGGTCCACCACGGCGTAGTCCGGCAGGTCGTCCCGGGCCAGGCGCAGGCCTTCGTCCGCCGATCCGGCGACCGACACCCGCAGGCCGCGACGACTCATGGCGCGGGCCATCACCCGGGTGAACGTGGCGTCGTCATCCACCAGCAGCAGGTGGGGATGCTCTTCGCCTTCGAACAGCGACTCTTCGCTCATATCGACTCCTTGCAGGGCGGATGCCCCGGCGGCCTCAGCGGACACCGTAGGCTCTCGGCAGGCGCAGCTCGGTGAGCGTGCCGCCCTCTTCGTGGTTATACAGCTTAACTGTGCCACCGGCACGGGTGACGCTGGCCTGGCTGAGGAACAGGCCGAGGCCGAAGCCCTTGCCCTTGGTGGTGAAGAACGGCCGGCCCAGTTGCTCGGCGATGGCCAGGGGCACCCCAGCACCGTGGTCGCGGATGCTCAGCACCAGCCACTGGGGGTCCCAGTCGAGGCGGATGTCCAGCTCGTCGGGGCAGGCGTCGGCCGCGTTGTTGAGCAGGTTCAGCAGGGCCTGGGTGAGGTCCGCCGGCGGCATCAGCCGCGGCGGGGTGCCGCGGCCCAGGCACTGGTAGCGGTAGGTGGCCTCGGGGCGCATCAGGTGCCAGCGGTTGAGGGTGGTTTCCAGCCACTCCACCGCGGTCTGCTCCGCCACCGCCTGGCGCCGGTCGGCCTCGGCGGCACGCACCAGCTGCTGCAGGGTGTCCTTGCACAGCTTGACCTGCTCCTGCAGCAGCGCCAGGTCGTCCTGCAGTGCCGGGGTGTCGCGGTGCTCCTGACGCAATTCCTTGAGCAGCACGCTCATGGTGGCCAGAGGCGTACCCAGCTCATGGGCGGCGCCGGCGGCCTGGGTGGCCACGGCCAGCAACTGCTGGTCGCGCATGTCTTCCTCGCGACGCTGGGCGCGCAGCTGTTCCTGGCGGCGCAGTTCCTCGGCCATCTTCGCGGCGAAGAAGGTGATCAGCGCGGCAGCCATGGCGAAGCTCAGCCACATGCCGTAGATCAGCATCGTCTCCCGGGGCCGGGTGTGCATTTCCAGGGGGTGGTACCAGACCAGCAGCCCGGTGTAGGCGGCCAGGGCCAGCCCCGAGAGCATCATCGAGTAGAACCACGGCAGGGTCGCCGCAGCGATGGTCAGGGGCACCAGGTAGTAGGAGACGAAGGGGTTGGTGGAGCCGCCGGAATAGTAGAGCAGGACGCTGTGGATAATCAGGTCGCAGGCCAGTTGCCCGGCGTATTCCAGCTCGGTGACCGGCCAGGGGCCGCGCAGGCGCAGCGCGGTGACCAGGCAGACCACCGCCGACACTCCCAGGGTGATGCCCAGTTGCAGCCACGGCAGCGGCAGCAGGTCGGCACGGTAGGCGATGCCCACGGAGCCGGCCTGGGCGGCCAGCACCAGCACACGGATCAGGGTCAGGCGCCACAGGTTCTGCCGGCTCGCCGACAGCAATTGGACGGGTGTGTGCATAAGACTCCGGGATGCCCTCTCAGCGCCCGGCGAGTATAACCAGTGGCCGCCAGCGCCTGCTGCGCTGCGGCAACTCGCCGCACGCCGCGGGGTGCGCGGCTGAACAGGGGCGGCCCGGCCGGGTCAATAGCAGCGTCACCGGGCCGGCGCGCCCGTTCGCTCGATCCCACAAGGAGTCGCCATGCTTGCCTCGATCCGCTTCGCCGCCACCGCCACCCTGCTCGCCGCCTCCGTGGCCAGCCTCCACGCCCAGGCCGACGAGCCCCGCTACAACCAGGTCGCGCTGAGCGCGCGGGTCAGCCAGGACGTGCCGCGGGACTTGATGAACGTCACCCTCTACAGCGAAGAACAGGACAGCGACCCGGCCAAGCTGGCCGAGCGCGTCACCACCGGCCTCAACGCCGCCATCGAACGCGCGCGCAAGGTCCAGGGGGTGAAGATCACCCAGGGCAGCCGCAACAGCTACCCGGTCTACGACGACAAGGGCCAGCACATCACCGGCTGGCGCGAACGTGCCGACATCCGCCTGGAGAGCGCCGATTTCGCCGCCCTGGCGAAACTCACCGCGGAACTGCTGCAGCAGTTGAAGATGGGCGGGATGAACTTCGACATCGCCGACGCCACCCGCAAGCAGAACGAGGACGGGCTGATGAAGGACGCGGTGAACGCCTTCAAGGCAAGGGCGCAACTGGCCACCGAGGCCCTGGGCGGCAACGGCTACAAGCTGGTGAGCCTGAACCTCAACGCCAGCGGCTTCGAGCCCATGCCGCGCATGCGCATGGCGGCGATGAAGTCCATGGGCGCCATGGATGCCGCACCTTCGCCGGAAATCGAAGCCGGTACCAGCGAAGTGACGGTGAATGCCGAGGGGATCATCGAGGTGCAGATGCCCTGATCCGGTGCGCCGCCGTGGGCAGTCATGGCGGCGCTTCGCCACCTTCCCGAAACACTTTTTCATAAATGCGACACGTCCGTACAAGTTAGCCACAGCGACCCGGCACAGCATCGCTTAGCGCTTGCACAGGGCATATCGCATGCATAGTTTCACGCAAGGCACCCCCACGAGGGGGCCCCTCAAGATGACAACCACAAAAATACCTGAGGCTCACATGCGTAAAAACGCCGTCATCCAGGCCCTGCTGACCGCAGGGCTGATCGCCAGCGCACCCCTTACCCACGCCGCTGGCAATCTGGTCTACTGTTCCGAAGGCAGCCCCGCCGGCTTCGATCCCGGCCAATACACCACCGGAACCGACTTCGATGCCTCGGCGGAAACCCTCTTCAACCGATTGACCCAGTTCGAGCGCGGCGGCACCCAGGTGATCCCCGGCCTGGCTACCACCTGGGATGTCTCCGAAGACGGCCTCACCTACACCTTCCACCTGCGCGAAGGCGTGAAGTTCCACACCACGGACTACTTCAAGCCGACCCGGGACTTCAACGCCGACGACGTGCTGTTCACCTTCCAGCGCATGCTCGACAAGGAACACCCGTTCCGCAAGGCGTACCCCACCGAATTCCCCTACTTCACCGACATGAGCATGGACAGCAACATCGCCAAGGTGGAGAAGGTCGACGACCACACCGTGCGCTTCGTGCTCAACGAAGTGGACGCCGCGTTCATCCAGAACCTGGCCATGAGCTTCGCCTCCATCCAGTCCGCCGAGTACGCCGACGCGCTGCTGAAGAAGGGCAAGCCCCAGGAGATCAACCAGAAGCCCATCGGCACCGGCCCGTTCGTGTTCAGCCGCTACCAGAAGGACGCCCAGATCCGCTTCAAGGGCAACAAGGACTACTGGAAGCCGGAGGACGTGAAGGTCGACAACCTGATCTTCTCCATCAACGCCGATGCCTCGGTGCGCATGCAGAAGCTCAAGGCCGGCGAATGCCAGGTCACCCTCTTCCCCCGCCCGGCCGACCTGGATTCCCTGAAGAACGACGCCAACCTGAGCATGCCGTCCCAGGCCGGCTTCAACCTGGGCTACCTGGCCTACAACGTCACCCACAAGCCTCTGGACAAGCGCGACGTGCGCGAGGCCCTGGACATGGCGGTGAACAAGGAAGCCATCATCAAGGCGGTCTACCAGGGCGCCGGCCAGCTGGCGGTGAACGCCATGCCGCCGACCCAGTGGTCCTACGACGACACCATCAAGGGCACCGCCTACGACCCGGAGAAGGCCAAGGAGCTGCTCAAGGCCGCCGGCATCGCCGAAGGCACCGAGATCACCCTGTGGGCCATGCCGGTGCAGCGCCCGTACAACCCCAACGCCAAGCTGATGGCCGAGATGATCCAGTCCGACTGGGCCAAGGTGGGCATCAAGGCGAAGATCGTCAGCTACGAGTGGGGCGAGTACATCAAGCGCTCCAAGGCCGGCGAGCATGACGCCATGCTGATCGGCTGGAGCGGCGACAACGGTGACCCGGACAACTGGCTGGGCACTCTGTACGGCTGCGATGCCATCAACGGCAACAACTTCTCCAAGTGGTGCGACGCCCCCTACGACAAGCTGATCAAGTCGGCCAAGCGCACCACCGACCAGGCCCAGCGCACCGAGCTGTACAAGCAGGCCCAACAGATCATCAAGCGCGAAGTGCCGATCACCCCGATCGCCCACTCCACCGTCTACCAGCCGATGCGCAAGAACGTGCAGGACTTCAAGATCAGCCCGTTCGCCCTCAATTCCTTCTACGGCGTGAGCGTCGGGAAGTAACCACCCACCACTGAACCACCCGCCCAGATGCGCCGGACGCGATCCGTCCGGCGCGATCTGCGGCGACCCGTACCCGCGTTTCGCGCCGGGCCACAAGCCCGGTGGCGGCGCAGAACCGGACGCGATGCGATCCATCCGTCCACAGCATGAAGGGAAGCAACCGTGCGATCAGCCAGATACCGCCTCTACCCGAACCTTTCGCGGCCCCTCGCCGGCGCCGGTTCGCCCGTCACGCCCCCCGGTCCGTCACGGCTCCTGGCCTAGCGGTCCGCGTCACGACACCACAAGAACCGAACCCCAACCCGTCCGATCGGCAGTCGCGCATCCATGTGCGGCCTTGGGCCTGGATCGCAGCCGGACATACCAAGGAAGGAGCAAAAAAATGAGAAAAACCAGCCTGACCCTTGCCATTGCGTTCGCCAACGTCGCCCTGGGCCTCGCCCACGCCGACGACACCGGCCAGTCTCCACAACCCGAAGACCCCAACTACACCAACCAGCTGCAGACCATCCCCAGCGTCGAGAAGCCGATCACCGGCCAGGAAGGCGCCAAGGGCTTCTTCGAGGACGACCACCTCACCTTCACCACTCGCAACCTGTTCGCGCGGGAAACCGGTTATCGCGGCAATGGCTTCAAGATCAGGAAGGATGGCGGCGTGATCGAGCCGACCCGCCGCCGCTACACCTGGGTCGAGGGTAACGTGCTGAAGTACAGCTCGGGCTATACCCAGGGCCCGGTGGGCTTTGGCATCGACGTGGCCGGCTTCGCCGAGATCGCCCTGGAGCGGGGCCACGGGCGCATCGCCGGTGGCGGCAACCGCACCCTGGCCGACAGCGACGGCGACGCCATCCCGATGTGGTCCAAGCTGGGGGTCGCCGACGTACGCTTCCGCGTCTCCAACACCGAGCTGAAGGCGGGTCGCTTCCTGGTGGACACCCCGGTGTTCAGCTACTTCGACAACCGCGCCATGCCCTCCAGCTTCACCGGGTTCGGCCTGACCAGCGAGGAACTCAAGGACCTCCAGGTGCAGGCGGGCACCTTCACCCGGGTCAGCCCGCGGACCGGCGCCGGCGACGAGCACTTCACCACTGAGTACGGCACCCGCGAGGTGGACGCCGACCGCCTGAGCTACGTCGGCGCCAACTACCGGTTCTTCGACAGCCTGCAGGCCAGCGCCTACTACTCGCGCTTCGAGGACGTCTGGAACCAGTACTACGGCAGCCTCACCCACGAAGCCGGCGACGCCAAGGACCTGGCCTTCAAGACCAGCTTCAACTGGTATCACACCGACGACGAAGGCAGCCGCAAGTCCGGTTACATCGACAACGACGCCTGGAGCCTGGCGGTGACCGCGACCCACGGCGCCCACAGCCTGACCCTGGGCTGGCAGCAGATCGACGGCGACGAGTACTTCGACTACGTCCACGAGACCGCGGCGATCTACCTGGCCAACTCCCTGTTCTCCGACTACAACGGGCCGAACGAGAAGTCCTGGCAGGTGCGCTACGAGACCGACTGGGGCCAGTTCGGCGTGCCGGGCCTGAGCACCTCCCTGTGGTACGCCCGCGGCTGGGACATCGACGGCACCCACTACGACGGCGGCCGCAACGGCAAGTACGCCAACTATGCGGAAGTCCTGCAGCAGGACGGCGAGAAGCACCACGAGTACGCCCTGGTGACGGTCTACAAGGTGCCCGAAGGCACCCTGAAGAACAGCCAGTTCAAGGTGGGCTACTTCTCCCACCGTGCCACGCAGAACCAGGTGGACGGCAGCTTCGACGAGATCCGCGTGACCACCACCCTGCCCTTCGAACTGCTGTGAGCGCCGAACCCGCCGCACGCCGCGGCCGACCAAGGAGGTCACCTTCCATGCCGTTTTTCCGCAATGCCCTGAGCATCGCCCTGCTCGCCGCCGGCGCCTGCGTCGCCCAGGCCAAGCCCCTGGTGGTGTGCACCGAAGCGTCGCCGGATGGCTTCGATATCGCCCAGTACACCACCGCCGTCACCGCCGACGCCTCGGCCGAGACCCTCTACGACCGTCTGGTGCGCTTCACCCGCGGCACCACCCAGGTGGAGCCGGGCCTGGCCGAGCGCTGGGAAATCAGCCCGGACGGGCTCACCTACACCTTCTTCCTGCGCAAGGGGGTCAAGTTCCACACCACCGAGTACTTCAAGCCGACCCGGGAATTCAATGCCGACGACGTGCTCTGGAGCTTCGAGCGCCAGCGCGATGCCAAGCACCCCTGGCACGACCAGGCGGCGCGCGGCTTCCCGTTCTTCGAGTCGATGGAGTTCGGCAGCCTGATCGGCAACATCGAGAAGCTCGACCCGTACACCGTGCGCTTCACCCTGACCAAGCCCCAGGCGCCGTTCCTCGCCGACCTGGCCATGGGCTTCACCTCGATCTACTCGGCGGAATACGCCGACGCGCTGCTCAAGGCCGATACCCTCGACAAGCTCAACAGCCAGCCGGTGGGCACCGGGCCGTTCGTCTTCCAGCGCTACGCCAAGGACGCGCAGATCCGCTTCAAGGCCAACCCGGACTACTGGGACGGCGTGCCTCCCAGCGAGAAGCTGCTGTTCTCCATCACCCCCGACTCCAACGTGCGCCTGCAGCAACTGCGCGCCGGCGCCTGCCAGATCGCCCTCTACCCGCGGCCGTTCGACGTGCCGGGGCTGCGCAAGGACGACAAGCTGGCGGTGCTGGAGATGGACTCGCTGCTCACCTCCTACGTCGGCATCAACGCCGCCCACCCGCCCCTGGACGACGTGCGGGTGCGCCAGGCGATCAACCTGGCGGTGGACGGCAAGGCCTACATCGACGCGGTGTTCGGCCCGGACGCCGCCACCCAGGCGGTCAACCCCTACCCGTCCACCATGCTGGGCTACGATGACAGCATCACGCCCTGGCCCCACGACCCGGAGCGGGCGAAGAAGCTGCTGGAAGAAGCGGGCCACAAGGACGGCTTCAAGCTGACCATCTTCACCCGTCCCGGCGGCGGCCCCACCAACCCCAACCCGGCCTTGGGCGCGCAGATGCTCCAGGCCGACCTGAAGGCCGTGGGGATCGAAGCGGAGATCCGGGTGATCGAATGGGGCGAGATGATCAAGCGGGCGAAGGCCGGTGAGCACGACCTGGTGTTCATGGGCTGGGCAGGCGACAACGGCGACCCGGACAACTTCCTGTCGCCGAATCTCTCCTGCGCCGCGGTCACCAGCGGCGAGAACTACTCGCGCTGGTGCGACAAGGCCTTCGATTCGCTGATCACCCAGGCCCGGGAGAACAACGACCCGGAACAGCGCGCGGCGCTCTACCGCAAGTCCCTGGCGATCTTCCACGAGCAGGCGCCGTGGATTCCCCAGGCGCACCCGCGGCAGTTCACCGCGCTGAGCAAGGACGTCGACGGCTTCGTGCAGAGCCCCCTGGGCTCCAACAACTTCGCCAAGACGAAACGGAAATAAGAAGAGTACGCCCCGTGCCCGCGCCCCTGCGCGGGCACGCGGGAGGCCATGCCACCTGATGATGCGGAGTACCCCCGAACAATGTTGTCCTTTATCGTTCGACGCTTTGGTCTGCTGATCCCGACCTTCTTCGGCGTCACCCTGCTGACCTTCGCCCTGATCCGGCTGATCCCCGGCGACCCGGTGGAAGTGATGATGGGCGAACGTCGCGTCGACCCGCAGATGCATGCGGCCGCGATGCACCGCCTGGGCCTCGACAAGCCGCTGCCGCAGCAGTACCTCGACTACATCGGCAAACTCGCCAAGGGCGATCTGGGCGAGTCGCTGCGCACCCGCGAGAGCGTCTGGCACGAATTCCTCACCCTGTTCCCGGCGACCCTGGAGCTGGCCATCGCCGCCCTGCTGTTCGCCGGGACCCTGGGCCTGCTGGCCGGGGTGATCGCCGCCCTCAAGCGCGGCTCGCTGTTCGACCATGGGGTGATGGGCCTGTCCCTGGCCGGCTACTCCATGCCGATCTTCTGGTGGGGCCTGATCCTCATCATGTTCTTCTCGGTGAGCCTGGGCTGGACGCCCGTCTCCGGGCGCATCGACCTGCTCTACGACGTCGAGCCGGTAACCGGCTTCATGCTCATCGACACCCTGCTGGGGGACGAGGAAGGCGCCTTCCTCGACGCCCTGCGCCACCTGATCCTGCCCGCCATCGTGCTGGGCACCATCCCCCTCGCTGTGATCGCCCGGATGACCCGCTCGGCGATGCTCGAGGTGCTGCGCGAGGACTACGTGCGCACCGCCAAGGCCAAGGGCCTGTCGCCGTCCCGGGTGGTGTTCATCCACGGTCTGCGCAACGCGCTGATCCCGGTGCTGACGGTGTTCGGCCTGCAGGTGGGCACGCTGCTGGCCGGTGCCGTGCTGACCGAGACCATCTTCTCCTGGCCGGGCATCGGCAAGTGGCTGATCGAGTCGATCGGCGCCCGGGACTACCCGGTGGTGCAGAACGGCATTCTGCTGATCGCCTGCCTGGTGATCCTGGTCAACTTCGCGGTGGACGTCTTCTACGGACTGGCCAACCCGCGCATCCGCCACCAGAGCTGAGGACGCCGCCATGCCCCGCATCCGTTTCCCGTCGTCCCGGCGCCCCGCCGCGACCCGCGCTTCCACCGTTTTCGCCGAGGTCCGCCCATGACCAGCCTGACCACCCCCCTGCCCGTCGACCAGAGCCTGCTCTACCCGTCGCCGCTGAAGGAATTCTGGCGCGCCTTTTCCCACAACAAGGGCGCCCTCGCCGGCCTGCTGTTCATGCTGGTGATCGTCTTCTGCGCGCTGTTCGCCCCCTGGGTGGCGCCCTATAGCCCCAGCGAGCAGTTCCGCGACTTCCTGCTCACCCCGCCGGCCTGGCTCGAAGGTGGCCAGGGGCGCTTCCTGCTGGGCACCGACGAACTGGGCCGCGACCTGCTCTCACGGCTGATCCACGGTTCGCGGCTGTCGCTGATCATCGGCCTGTCCTCGGTGGTCATGTCGCTGATCCCGGGGATCGTCCTGGGCCTGGTGGCCGGCTTCTTCCCGCGGCTGATCGGCCCGGCGATCATGCGCCTGATGGACATCATGCTGGCGCTGCCCTCGCTGCTGCTGGCGGTGGCCATCGTCGCCATCCTCGGCCCAGGCCTGATCAACACGGTGATCGCCATCGCCGTGGTGTCCCTGCCGTCCTACGTGCGCCTGACCCGCGCCGCGGTGATCGGCGAACTGAACCGCGACTACGTCACCGCCGCGCGCCTGGCCGGCGCCGGCCTGCCGCGGCTGATGTTCATCACCGTGCTGCCCAACTGCATGGCGCCGCTGATCGTCCAGGCCACCCTGAGCTTCTCCTCGGCGATCCTCGACGCTGCGGCCCTGGGCTTCCTCGGCCTCGGCGTGCAACCGCCGACCCCCGAGTGGGGCACCATGCTGGCCTCCGCTCGGGACTACATCGAACGCGCCTGGTGGGTGGTCTCGCTGCCCGGCCTGACCATCCTGCTCAGCGTGGTGGCCATCAACCTGATGGGCGACGGGCTGCGCGACGCCCTTGACCCGAAACTGAAGAACGCCGCCTGAGGAGATGACGATGAACAGTCCCGTTGCCGTACTCGCCCACTCCCACCGGGCGCCGCCCGCCCCCGTCCCCGCCGTCCACGACGGCACCGACGCCCGACAGGAGCCCGCCATGAGCCTCCTCAGCATCAAGAACCTCAGCGTCCGCTTCGGCGGCCGCGACGCCGTGCCGGTGGTGGACGGCCTCGACCTGACGGTGAATGCCGGAGAAGTGCTGGCCATCGTCGGCGAATCCGGCTCCGGCAAGTCGGTGACCATGATGGCCCTGATGGGCCTGGTGGAAGCCCCCGGCATCGTCACCGCCGACCGCCTGGAATTCGACGGCACCGACATGCTCACCCTCAAGGGCCGCCAGCGCCGGCACATCGTCGGCAAGGATCTGGCGATGATCTTCCAGGACCCGATGACCGCCCTGAACCCCAGCTTCACCATCGGCTACCAGATCGAGGAAGTGCTGCGCCAGCACCTCGGCCTGCGCGGCCGCGCCGCCCGGCAACGGGCCCAGCAGTTGCTGGAGCGGGTGGAGATCCCCGGTGCCGCCAGCCGCCTGGACGCCTACCCGCACCAGCTCTCCGGAGGCATGAGCCAGCGGGTGGCCATCGCCATGGCCATCGCCGCCGAGCCCAAGCTGCTGATCGCCGACGAACCCACCACCGCCCTGGACGTAACCATCCAGGCGCAGATCATGGACCTGCTGCTGGACCTGCAGCGCGATCAGGGCATGGGGCTGGTGCTGATCACCCACGACCTGGCGGTGGTGGCGGAAACCGCCAACCGGGTCTGCGTGATGTACGCCGGCGAGGCGGTGGAGCTGGGCCAGGTGCCGCGGCTGTTCAACGCCCCCACCCACCCCTACACCGAGGCCCTGCTCAAGGCGATCCCCGAACACAGCCAGGGCGCCCGCCGCCTGTCGACCCTGCCGGGCATCGTTCCCGGTCGCTACGACCGGCCCCAGGGCTGTCTGCTGTCGCCCCGCTGCCCCTATGTCACCGATCACTGCCGCGCCCAGCGGCCGACCCTCGACCCGCACCCCTTCGGCGCCGTGCGCTGCTTCTACCCGCTGAACCTGACCGAGGTGACCCGATGACCGCCGTACTCAATGCCCGCGACCTGACCCGTCACTACCTGGTCTATCGCGGCCTGTTCAAGGGCTATGCCACGGTCCAGGCGCTCAACGGCGTGTCCTTCGAGCTGGAGGCGGGCAAGACCCTGGCGGTGGTGGGCGAATCCGGCTGCGGCAAGTCGACCCTGGCCCGCGCTCTGACCCTGATCGAGGAGCCCACCGCCGGCTCGCTGCAGATCGCCGGGCAGGAAGTCGCCGGGGCCGACCGCCAGGAACGCAAGCAGCTGCGCCGCGACGTGCAGATGGTCTTCCAGAACCCCTACGCCTCCCTCAACCCGCGGCAGAAGATCGGCGACCAACTGGCCGAGCCGCTGACCATCAACACCTCGGAATCCCGCGGCGAGCGCCGCGAGAAAGTCCAGACCATGATGCAGAAGGTGGGCCTGCGCCCGGAGCACTACCAGCGCTACCCGCACATGTTCTCCGGCGGCCAGCGCCAGCGCATCGCCCTGGCCCGGGCCATGATGCTCAACCCCAAGGTGCTGGTGGCGGACGAGCCTACCTCGGCCCTGGACGTGTCGATCCAGGCCCAGGTGCTGAACCTGTTCATGGACCTGCAGGAGGCCTTCAACACCGCCTACGTGTTCATCTCCCACAACCTGGCGGTGGTCCAGCACGTGGCCGACGACGTGCTGGTGATGTACCTGGGCCGCCCCGCGGAGATGGGGCCCAACGAGTTGATCTACGCGCGCCCGCTGCACCCGTATACCAAGGCGCTGCTGTCGGCCACGCCCACCATCCACCCGGACCCGGCGAAGCCGAAGATCAAGATCGCCGGCGAGCTGCCCAACCCCCTCAACCCGCCCTCCGGCTGCGCCTTCCACAAGCGCTGCCCCTACGCCACCGAGCGCTGCTCGGTGGAGATCCCGCCCCTGCGTCCCCTGGACGGCCGCCACGTGGCCTGCCACCACGCGGAGCAGATCAACGCCTGACCCTTCCGGGGGCGGTTTCAGCCGCCCCCACGCCTCTCGCGACGCCCTGGCGGCGTAGCGGTGGCGCCCGCGACGTCCCGCACGGGGCCGCGCTGGCCGCCCACCCTTCGTTCCTCGCAAATCAGGGTTCCCCCGAAGTTTCCGCTTCGGGGCGTCCCCGGATGCCCACGAAAAACTATCAGAAATGACAGGCACGACCGGTCGAGGGCCTATCTAGTCTGTTTTCGTGCAGGCCGCTGCAAGGTGGCGCGCCCTACTTGAAGGGCAGCATCCGGCCTGTCGCAGCGGACCGCTGACGTCCGCACTGGATACGCCCGGGTACGGCCAGGACGGCCCCCGGGAGGAGTGATGTTCGGAGATGGACTTGTCTGTCGCGCGAAGTCCATCTCCGAACATGACGCGCGAGTCCCTTCCAGGTTCGTCCTTTCACGCTTCGGCGCGCAGGGCCTACCGGGAAGCGATGAAACGGTCGTGTTCCGACAGATACCCACTCAAGGAGTAATACCCATGACCCAGGCCAAGAAAACCATCACCAAGGAAGAAATCCTCGATCAGCTCAAGAAAGAGGGTGTGACCGACCTGAATCAGTTCGCCGACTTCCTGATCAAGAAAGTCCACCGCGATGGCGATCCGAGCCAACCCATCGTGGCCAGTGCCATCGTCTACGGGCACGGCTTCGTTTCCCACTGATCAGTTCCAACGCGTAAGCGTCCGCAAGGAGTGGCGGTATCGAGCGCGCAATCGCTCTTTGCGGATAACCCTGGACATCCTCTCGGGCCCTCCCATGCAAAGCGTATTTCGCAGTGCCGGTGACCGGAATCAGATCGCGCAGCGGCTCCTCGCGTGGCTGACGGACAACCTCTCGTTCTTCGATCCGCCCCAGGAAGACCTGCTGTTCGATCAATTGCCCGAGCAGATCGAAGGCGGGCGCGTGCGCAAGGCCTTCGGCGAGCTGGGCGTGGCGCTGCGCATCGTGCAGCGTGTCCCGCAGCTGCGGTCCATGGACGACGCCGTTCGCCTGCGCAGCTTCTGGCTGGAAAAGGTGAAGCAACGCAATATCTTCTTCGACGCCCGCCGCCGGGTGCAGTTGTTTCCCCTGCTGGCCGTCGCCCTGGCCGTACTGGAGGACCTCGGCGACGAACCGGTCGAGGCGAAACGCGTGCTGCAGAACGTGCTGGACCGCGGCATGCTGGACCGCATCGAACGCAGCCCCTGGCACAAACTGGACCTCAAGTACTACTTCGACGTCGCCCGCCTGCGCTACCGGATGCCCGACGACGCCGCGCTCTATGCCCAGAGCAGCCTCCGCCATCCGCCCTCCCTGTCCTACGCCAGCACCATGGACCTCTACGGCATCACCCACCTGATCTTCCATTTCTCCGATTTCGGCCGCAGCGACCTCACGCGCCTGGCCGGCGAACAGCTCGATGCCACCCGCGACTACGTGTCCCTGGCGCTGCGGGTCTGCCTGTTCGAGCGGGACTTCGACCTCTCCGCCGAACTGTTGATGAACCTCATCTGCCTGCGCTCCCACGACCGGGACCTGCACTGGGCGGTGACCGACGAACTGCAGAAGATCCAACAGCCCGGCGGCTTCATCCCCGACCGCATGTGGCTGAACGAGGCCCAGGCCGAGGGCAAGCGCCCCTCGCGGGAGGACGAGTTCTTCGCCGTCTACCACCCCACCCTGGTGATGCTGCTGCTCGTGGCCTGCGACATCGACACCTCGAGCCAGGCCGCCGTTGGCCATGGCTGACGCACCGATCACCTGCAGCACGCACGCGCTCAAGGAAGGACCTATGGATGTTCATGCTGGCGAGAGACCCGTGACCGAAGCGCTGGTGTTCGGCACCTTCCAGGCTACGCGCACGGCCGCCGCGCATGCGCTCGACTGGCTGGACACGGCGGCAGGCGCCGGGCGCTTCGATAGCGATCGTCTCGCCATCGACGGTCTGGCCATCACCCGGGTCTGCTCGCTGATCAACGATGACCTGACGGACGCCGCGCAGGCGCTCGTACCGCACATCCTGAAGGGGCGCACCGCGCTGAACTGGGCCGCCTCCGACCTGTTCGCCACCCTGCTGGCCCTCTCCGGCGTCATCCGTGGCGAGGATGCCATCGGCGACGACGCCGCGAACTACCTGGTCCTGCTGCGGGACGTGAACGCCGAGCGCCAGGGCCGGCAGGACGCCCTGCTGAACCAGGCGCTGGATGGAACCGCCGGCGCATTCGATTCCAGCCAGCCGGTGGCGCTGGAGCAGGCCCTGCCGCTGCGCTTCGACCGCCTGGATGCGCTCAAGGGGGTACTGTGCTTCATCGAGCAATGGTCCGCCTTCGGCGCCAGGGCCTGGCCGACCGACTCGCTGCATTTCGCCCGGTTGCTCGAGGGGGCGGCGGTGGCCACCCTGCGCGGGTATGAGCTGCCCTTCGGCATGCGCCTGCTGCGCGCGGTCCGCTACCTGGACAAGGGCCACTCCGCGGGCCTGGCCGCCGGGTTCGAGTTCCTCCGCCTGAGCCAAGGCGAGGATGGCGGGTTCGGCGACTACGACGCGGTCATCGCGCGCATGGCCGCGCAGACGCCGAGCCAGGATGCCGACCTTCCCTTGAGATTGCCGGTGACCCTCCAGGCGTTGTGGACCATGGCCGAGCTGGAGCGCCCCGCGTTCCACCTGTTGGGCCGCGCGTTCGGAAGCACAGGCCTGCTGCGGGAAGGAGGCCGGCCAGGATGCTGACCCCGGGACAGATCGAACGCTTCAAGACCGACGGGGTACTGATCCTCCGTGAGTTCTTCGACCACGAGGAAATCCTTCGCGGTCGCGAAGAGGTGCGGGCCTATTTCGGCCACCCCGACTCCGGCGACGATTGGCAGCTCGCCCTGGGCCGGTACAGCAGCAGCCAGTTCCACCTCCAGGTCCCGCTGTCGCCCGGGGTCCACCCCCGGCTCACCGCGCTCTACCGGTCGCTCCACGGGAGCCTCGAGTGGCACGGCGAGGACGACCTGATGATCCGCCCGGGGGAGCGCAGCCCCTGCGGCCTGGGCATGCCCGCCCACCTCGACTTCCCCGTGGCGAGCCCGCTGCGCACCCTGGCGAACAACGTCATCTACTACACCGACGTGCACCAGGGCGGCGGCGAGTTCCTCTACTGGCCGGGCAGCCATCGCAACGCCTGGGACTTCTTCCGCCGCAATCCCCGGGACTACATGGCACGGGGCGAGCGCAGCCAGGACCAGACCTTCGCCCTGCTCCTGCAAGAACTGCCCAGCGAGCCCACGGCCTTTCTGGGCAAGGCCGGCGACCTGCTGATCTGGCACTCGCTGCTGATGCATTCCGGCTCGGTCAATTCGCGGCCGGAAACCCGCATCGCCACGGTGGGGCGCTGGGGCATGCCGCTGGACGAAGCCGCCACCTACGACTTCGAGCGGGACATGTGGGAGCACTGGCAATTCGCCCCGCGACCCAACGCCATCGCGAACACCAGCCGTGTGGTGTATGGCGAAATGGCCGGAGAGGACGGGCCGGGCTGACCGGCCGTCACAGCCGGCGGAAAGCATCGAAGAGGCGGCACCCCACGCGGCTACGCCTCGCATCGTCGCCTGTCGGGAGGGCCGGCACGCTCACCCAAGCGGAGGCCTAATACACGTCCCGGCGGTAACGCCCGGTCTCGCTCAGGCGGTCCACCGCCGCGGCGCCCAGCAGCTCCACCAGGGTACGGTCCACCTCCTCCGCCATGCCGGCCAGGCTGCCGCAGACGTACAGCGCGGCGCCATCCGCCAGCCAGTGGCGCAGGTCGTCGGCGGCGTCGCGCAGGCGGTGCTGGACGTAGACCCGCTCGGCCTGGTCCCGGGAAAAGGCCAGGTCCAGGCGCGCCAGCCCGCCGTCCCGCTGCCAGCCGCGCAACTCCTCGCGGCAGTAGAAATCGTGGGCGGCGTTGCGCTCGCCGAAGATCAGCCAGTTGCGGGTGTGGCCTTCGGCGATGCGCGCCTTGAGCAGGCTGCGCAGCCCGGCGAGACCCGTGCCATTGCCGATCAGCACCAGCGGACGGTCGTCCTCCGGCGGGTGGAAGCCGCTGTTGCGGCGGACCCGGGCCAGCACCCGGCCCTCCAGGGGTGCATGAAGGGTCAGCCAGCCGGAGCCCAGGCCCGGCCAGCCATCCGGCCCCTGCTCCTGGCGCACGATCAGTTCCAGCACGCCATCCGCCGGCAGCGAGGCGATGGAATATTCCCGGCTGCCCAGGGGCACCAGGGCGTCGTACAGGCCCTGGGGGTGCAGGCCCACCAGGTGGACCTGACGGTCCGGCAGTTGCCGGGTGGCCAGGGCTTCGTGGAGCGGCTGGGCCAGCTCGCCGACGTTGATCCAGGTGGACCCGTCGATGCCGTGGCGCTGCAGCCAGTCCCGCACCCGCGCCTCGCCATGGCGCGGCAGCACTTCGAGGATGTCGCCGGCGCTCCAGGCCACCGGTGTCTCCGCCCGCAGCGCAACGCGGTAAGTGGGGCGACCCTGGCTGCCAGGGTTCAGGCATTCCCGCGCCGCCAGGCGCCAGGCCAGGTACGGTTCCTCGGCGTGCTGCAGCGGCTGGGCGCCGGTGAGGTCGGCCAGTTGCCGCTGCCAGCGGTCCAGGGCCAGGGCATCGCCGTTGTCCACCTCCACCGGGTCGAACAGGCTGCGGGCGCCGCTGCTGCCGAGCCAGCCGTCGAGGCGCTGGGCGAAGGCGCAGTAGCGGGCGTACTGGCGGTCCCCCAGGGCCAGCACCGCGTAATGCAGGTGAGCCAGGTCCAGGCGCTGCGCCAGCACGCCGCGCTCGAAGCCCCGGGCGCTGTCCGGCGCGTCGCCGTCGCCGAAGGTGCTGGCGACGAACAGCGCGTGGGAGGCCGTCTGCAGGCGCGGGGCGTCGATGCGCGCCACGGGCAGCACCTCCGCCGCCAGCCCGGCCGCGCGCAACTGGCGGGCGGCCTGCCAGGCCAGTTGCTCGGCGAAACCGCTCTGGCTGGCGAAGCCGACCAGCCAGGCGTCCTCGCCGGCCACGGCGGGCGCCGGTTCGCCCCGGGCGGCGTCGGCGGCCCAGCGCTTGCGCCGGCGGTCCAGGTAGAGCAGCCAGCCGGTGACGAAGAACAGCGGCATCCCCAGGCTGGCCAGCATGATCAGCACGCGCCCCGGCAGGCCGAAGTACTCGCCCACGTGGAGGGCGTAGACGCTGGCCAGCAGCCGGGCGCCGAAGGACTTGTCGGCGTAGCGGTCGTGGTGCAGCAGCGCACCGCTGACGGGGTCGAGGGTCAGCTCGTCGAAGGCCCGCGGGTGGTCCGCGTCGCGGTCCAGGACGAACACCGTCAGCGGCTCCCCGGCGCGCTCCGGCAGGCGCAGGCTGTACAGCCCGAGGCCTGGCCCGGCCGCCGCCTCCAGACCGCGCCGTACGGCCTCCATGTCGACCCGCGCCGGCCCGGTGCCGGTCGGCTCCGGCACGCTGGATCCCTCCACCGGGGCATCGTCCAGCAGGCGGGTGAGGCCCTCGCGGTACCAGTCATAGGACCAGTACAGGCCGGTGACGGCCACCAGCAGGTAGATGGCCAGGCACCAGGTGCCCGCCACGGCGTGCAGGTCCCAGAGGAAGGCGCGGCCCTTGCGCGACGGGTTCAGGGCCAGCCAGGCCCGCCAGTGGGCGCCGCGGCGCGGCCAGCGCAGATAGAGGCCGGACAGACAGAGGTAGACCAGCCCCAGGGTGCTGGCCGCGGTGATCTGCTTGCCCACCGCGTCCAGGGCCAGATAGCGGTGCACTTTCAGCATCAGGGCGAAGAACGCGGTGCCGCGGCGCTCGGCGAGGAGCTCGCCGGTGTAGCGGTTGGCATAGCGGGACGCACCGCGCGACTCGCCGGCGCGTGGCGCGAAGAACAGCCAGGTGGGCGCCTCCGCATCGGTCTTCTGCCAGATGCCGGTGACCGCCGTGCCCTGCTGGGCCTCGGCCCGGGCCAGCAGCTCCCCCAGGGGCAGCGGCGGGGCGCCACCGGCGTCCACCGTCAGGTGCGGGTTGAGCAGGTCGAGAATCTCGTCCTGGAAGGTGTAGGCCGCGCCGGATACCCCCATCACCGCCAGCACCAGGCCGGCGGCGATCCCGAGGAACCAGTGCAGCTGGAAGATCGCTTTCTTGAACACGTCGCTTTCCGTTCGATGGACATCCCGGCAGCGAGTCGCGGACGGACCCGACTCGCGCCCCATGGCGGCGAACGATACCCCCTCGACGCGGCGAGCGGGACGCCGGGATCGGCGGCACCTTGTCGAAATGTGTCCCGGCGGTGCACCTGGCACGGCCCGAAAGGTGGCCGGCGAGCGCGTCGTACACCCGGGGGAAGCGTGAGGCGGAGAGAAAAAAGGCAGGAGCCTAGCGCCGGGGAGAGGCCGCGCCGGAAGGAACCGGCGCGGCGAGGGCGTTACAGGTAGTAGGCCTTCAGCGGCGGGAAGCCGTTGAATTCCACCGCGCTGTAGCTGGTGGTGTAGGCGCCGGTGGACAGCCAGTACAGGCGGTCGCCGATGGACAGGTTCAGCGGCAGGCCGTACTTGTAGTGCTCGTACATGATGTCGGCGCTGTCGCAGGTGGGCCCGGCGATCACCACTTCCTCCATCTCGCCCTTCTTCTCCACCCAGATGGGAAACTTGATGGATTCGTCCATGGTTTCGATCAGGCCGGAGAACTTGCCCACGTCGGTGTAGACCCAGCGTTCCACGGCGGTCCGCGACTTGCGCGCCACCAGCACCACTTCGCTGACCAGGATGCCGGCGTTGGCGATCAGCGAGCGACCCGGCTCCAGGATGATTTCCGGCAGGTCGTCGCCGAAGTCTTCCTTGAGGAAACGGATGATCTCCTCGGCGTAGGTTTCCAGGCTGTTGGTGCGGGTGATGTAGTTGGCCGGGAAGCCGCCGCCCATGTTGATCATCTTCAGGGTGATGCCGTCCTCGGTCTTCAACCGCTCGAAGATCACCTTGACCTTGGCGATGGCCGCGTCCCAGACGGAGATGTCGCGCTGTTGCGAGCCCACGTGGAAGGACACGCCGTAGGGCTCCAGGCCCAGCTCCCGGGCCAGGATCAGCAGGTCCATGGCCATGTCGGTCTGGCAGCCGAACTTGCGCGACAGCGGCCAGTCGGCGGTGGTGGAGCCTTCGGTGAGGATGCGCACGTAGACCCGCGCGCCGGGGGCCGCCTTGGCGATGTTGCGCAGGTCGGCCTCGGAGTCAGTGGCGAACATCCGCACGCCCTTCTCGTAGAAGTAGCGGATGTCCTTGGCTTTCTTGATGGTGTTGCCGTAACTGATGCGCTCCGGACCGACGCCGGTGGCCAGCACCTTGTCCAGCTCGTAGATGGAGGCGATGTCGAAGTTGGAGCCCTTGTCCCGCAGCAACTCGGTGATTTCCACCGCCGGGTTGGCCTTGACCGCGTAGTAGATCTTGGCGAACGGGAAATAGGTGACCAGATCGTCGTAGGCGCGGGCGATGGTCGGGGTATCGATGAGTACGAACGGGGTTTCGTGCTGGTCGGCGAACGCCTTCATGCGTTGGAAGGTATCGCGCGCGAAATAATCTTCGACCTGGATCGACATGCGGGAAGACTCCATGTGGCAAGACAAACGGGAACAATCAGGGGTGAATGTGAACGTCTAATCCGTTTCCCCACTTTGGTTCGCCTACTTCCCAAGGCATGTCGCCGAGGATTGCCGGCGGCAACCTCTCGTCGTCAGTACTTGAGCCGGATGGATCGTTTCCAGCATGGACGTTCGGCCGCGAACTTTAGGACCAAGGGAGTCGCAGATCAATCAAAAACTGCCGCCGTGCCCGGCGGGGTCGCGCCGCGGCCTGCTGCGGGCCGCCTGGGTGAGTGACCGGCCTGCCGGGACAACGTTCCCGGGCGGCCGGGATGGACCGATCGAAGGGCGCAATACCCTTACTTTTACTATTGCAATCGGCCCGGCGGCTGCTTAAATCCAGGCAAAGGAACTCCCTCCCCACCACAAGGACGTCGACATGCGCACGCCTCCTCTGCCCCTGCGCGCGAGCCTGCTCGCCTGCGCGCTGCTCCCCGCCACCTGGACCGCCTCCGCTCACGCCGCTGCCGAACCGGTCTACCTTGACCAGGGCAGCCACTGGGGCGACCACAATCGCCAGGAGTACTACTCCATCGACCAGGGCGCGCGGATCATGCCGGCCGCCTGGATCATCGCCCTCAAGCAGCCGGACGGCTCGCCATTCATGGCCAACAGCCTGTCCCGCTACGGCTACCTGCCCAACCCCGGCAGCCCGGTGGAAGGACTGCCGGTGGGCTTCGCCCTGAGCAACGACCCGTCCGGCCAGTCCATCGGCATGAACTGCGCGGCCTGCCACACCCGGCAGATCGACGTGCAGGGCCAGGCCTACCGGGTCGATGGCGGCCCGGCCATCGCCGACTTCCAGGCCTTCCTCTCCGACCTGGACGCCGCCGTCGGCCGGGTGCTGGAACAGCCGGGCGCGTTCGACACCTTCGCCGTCGAGGTGCTGGGCAGCGGCGCCAACGACCTGCAGCGGGCCACGCTGCACCAGCAGGTGAAGGACTGGTACCTGCCCTACCACACCCTGATGACCCGCGCCCTGCCCAAGGAGCCCTGGGGCCCGGCGCGCCTGGACGCGGTGTCGATGATCTTCAACCGCCTGGCCGGTCTGGACATCGGCCCGGCGCCCACCCACCTGATTCCCGACAACATCGCCGAGGCCAACGCCCCGGTGCGCTACCCATTCCTATGGAACGCCTCGAAGCAGGACTACACCCAGTGGCCGGGCTTCTCGAAGAACGGCGACGCGCTGTTCTCCCTGGCGCGCAACCTGGGCGAGGTGTACGGCGTGTTCGCCATCTTCCACCCGAAGAAGGACAAGTCCCTGCTGAAGGTGAACTACCTGGGTGACAACTCGGCGAACTTCCACGGCCTGGAGAAATTCGAGACGCTGATCCGCCGCATCGGCCCGCCGAAATGGCCGTGGAAGGTGGACATGGCGCTCGCCGAGCAGGGCAAGGCCATCTACAACCGCAGCACCGACCAGGGCGGCTGCGTCGAGTGCCATGGCATCCGTAAAGGCGAGTTCCGCGGCCTCGCCGAGGACGAACAGACCTGGGCCACGAAGATGGTGGACGTGGGCACCGACAGCCTGGAATACAGCGTGCTGCAGCGGGAGGTAGACACCGGCGTGCTGGCCGGCGCACGCATCCCCCTGATCAAGGGCCCGTTGAAGCAGCGTGACCTGGCGTTCAACGTGCTGGGCACCGCGGTGCTGGGCTCCATCGTGCAGCACGCTTTCAAGCCGTCGTCCCAGGGCCAGAAGGCCTTCGCCCAGATCACCACGGCCCGCACCCCGCCCCTGCGGGATGCCTACCGCTACGAGGTGCTCGCCACGGACACCCAGTTCCCCTACGAGTCGCGGGTGCTGCAAGGCATCTGGGCCACCGCGCCCTACCTGCACAACGGCTCGGTGGCGAGCCTCGCCGACCTGCTCAAGCCGGCCTCACAGCGGGCGGCGTCCTTCGCCGTCGGGCCGACCTACGACATCCAGGCCGTGGGCCTCGCCGCCCAGCAGGAGCGCTTCGACTTTATCCAGCAAACCACCGACTGCAGTGCCCGCAACTCCGGCAACAGCCGCTGTGGCCACGAATTCGGCACGTCCCTGAAAAACGCCGAGAAATCCGCCCTGCTGGAATACCTCAAGGTCCTCTGACCGCACCCCCCTCCCGCCCGCGGCCCTGCCGCGGGCGTTCTTTCTTGCCGCCCCTGCCTCGCGCCTGACTGATTCTCGCCTTCCTCCTCATCTAATATGTCAGTTGAATATTGACAACATACGAAGTCTGTCCCAAGGTAATGCCCATAACAACAAGCAAGGCGGACCTGCCCATGAATACGCTCACGGCCCGGATCGGCGATGCCCGTCCGGTCGAGGTACTGGAAACCGACGTGCTAGTGGTCGGCGGCGGTGCCGCCGGGATCGCCACCGCCAACACCGCCGCCCGCAACGGCTGCTCCGTGGTGCTGGTGGAAAAGTACGGCTTCTGTGGGGGCGGCGCGGTGGCCGGTCTGTCCGGCACGATCTGCGGGCTCTACGAAGCCGCCGAGGGCGCTGCCCCGCCGGTGCAGGTGGTGCACGGGTTCGTCGACACCTTCGTCGAGGCGATGGAGCGGCGCCACGGCCTGACCGAACCGCTGCGCTACGGCAAGACCTACACCCGGGTGCACGATCCGCTGGTCTGGCGCGAGGTGGCCGACGCGCTGCTGCGGGAGGCCGGCGTGCGCATCGTCTACCACGCGGTGGTGACCGACGTGATCCGCGAGGGCGAGCGCACCCTGGGCGCCCAGCTGTACACCAAGCAGGGCAAGCTGCGGGTCATGGCCCCGGTGACCGTGGACGCCAGCGGCGACGCCGACCTGGTCGCCATGGCCGGCCTGCCGGAGACCATCGGCGACCACGGCCGGGTGCAAAACCCCACCATGATCTTCCGGCTCGCCGGCGTCGATCTCGCGCGCTTCGCCCGCCAGTACGGCGCCGACACCATCATGCCGCCCGCCGTCTCGGAGATGATCGGCGAGGCCAACGGCCGGGGCTACCGCCTGCCACGCAGCAAGATCTGGCTGTTCCCCACGCCCCGTCCCGGCGAGCTGCTGTGCAACTGCACCCGGGTCACCGGCGCCGACGGGCGCGAGCTGAACCCGCTGTTCCACCAGGATTTCACCGACGCCGAGATCGAGGGCCGCCTGCAGGTGCGCGAGTACGCGCGCTTCTTCAAGGCCTACATCGCCGGTTGCGAGGCCAGCTGGGTGGACGACACCGCACCCCAGGTGGGGGTGCGCCAGACCCGGCAGATCGTCGGCCGCGCCACCCTGAGCAACGCGGCGGTCCTCGCCGGCGACAAGTTCGCCGATGGCATTGCCCGCTCGCCCTGGCCCATCGAGCTGCACAGCGGCGAGCGGCCGAAGGTGGAGTGGCTGCTCAACGACGTCTACGAAATCCCCCTGGGCTGCTTCGTCCCCGAGCGCGGCGACGGCCTGCTGGCCGCCGGCCGCTGTCTGTCGGCCGAGCACGAGGCGGTCGCCTCGGCCCGGGTCACCGCCCAGTGCTTCTCCTACGGCCATGCCCTGGGCCATGCCGCCGCCCTGGTGGCGCGCGAGGGCCTGGCCTGCGGCGCCCTCGACGGCCGCGAGATCCGCACCCTGCTCAACCGTGATGGCGCCCGGCTCGACTGAGTCGCCCGATAAGGAAAACCCGATGACACGCAAACTGCGCAGCAACTTCACCCCCGGAACCACGCGCTGGGCGGTCCGCCGCTCGCAATGGATCGCCATGGGCATCCCCGAGGAAGACTTCGAGAAGCCGAAGATCGCCGTGGTCAATTCCTCCAGCCAGCTGTCGGTGTGCTACCAGCACCTGGACCAGGTCTCCCAGCGGGTGCAGCAGGCGATCCGCGCCGCCGGCGCGCTGCCCTTCGAGGTGCGTACCGTCGCCCCGTCGGACTTCGTCACCAGCGCCGGCAAGCAGGGCCGCTACCTGATGCCCACCCGTGACCTGCTGGTGAACGACGTGGAAGTCCAGGTGGAAGGCGCAGAGCTGGACGGCATGATCCTGCTGGCCTCGTGCGACAAGACCACTCCGGCGCAGCTGATGGCCGCCGGCCGCCTGAACGTACCGAGCCTGGTACTCACCTGCGGCTACCAGTTGGGCTCCAGTTGCGGCGGCCGCGACGTGGACATCGAGGAGGTCTACAAGGCGGTGGGCGCCCTCAAGGCCGAGCGCATCGCCCTCACCGACCTGACCGAGATGACCCGCCACGCCATCAAGGGACCGGGGGTCTGCGCCGGCATGGCCACCGCCAACTCCATGCACTGCATGGCCGAGGCCCTGGGCATGAGCCTCACCGGCAACGCCCCGATCCGCGCCGGCAGCGACGCGCTGTATGCCCTGGCCGAGGACGCCGGGCGGGCCATCGTGCGGCTGGTGGAAACCGACCTGCGGCCGCGACAGATCATGACCGCCGCGGCGTTCCGCAACGCCGTGCGCACCGCGGTGGCCATCGGCGCATCGGTCAACGTGGTTCGCCACCTCACCGCCATCGCCCAGGAAAGCGAGTGCCCGGTGGACATCATCGGCGAGTTCGAGGCAGCCGCCGAACGCCTGGGGCAGATCACCCAGGTGCGCCCCAACGGCCCCGACCGGATCGAGGACTTCGCCGCCGCCGGCGGCTGCGCCGGGGCCATGAAGCAACTGCTGCCGGAACTGGACGCCCAGGTGCTGACGGTCACCGGCCACTCCCTGGGGGACAACCTCGCGGCGCGCCCCATGCCGGACCCGGCCGTCATCGCCCCCGTCGCCGCGCCGTTGCGGGACGAGCCGGGCCTGATCGTCATCCGCGGCAACCTGGCGCCCGACGGCGCGGTGGTCAAGCTCTCCGCGGTACCCGCCCACGTGCGCCAGTTCAGCGGCCGCGCGGTAGTCTTCGAGGACGAGAACCTGGCCATCGCCGGCCTGGAGAATGGCGGCATCCGCAACGGCGACGTGGTGGTGCTGCGCATGCTCGGGCCGAAGGGCGGCCCCGGCACGGTGTTCGCGGCGAGCTTCATGGCGGCTCTGGTGGGCGCCGGCTTCGGCAGCGAGGTGGCGGTGGTCACCGATGGCGAGCTGTCCGGGCTCAACAGCGGCATCACCATCGGCCAGGTCATGCCCGAGGCCGCCGAGGGCGGCCCCCTGGCGGCGGTGCGCGACGGCGACCGCATCGTCATCGACCTGAGCCGCCGGCAGATCGCCCTGGACCTGCCGGACGGCGAGCTGCAGGCGCGCCTGGACGCCCTGCCGCCGCGCCCGGCCACCACCGAGAAAGGCTGGCTGGCGATGTACCAGCGACTCGTGCAACCCTTGTCCAAAGGCGCCGTGCTCGGCGCGCGCGCATTCAATCAGGACGGATGACACCCGATGGTCACGCTCGACACCCCTACCCGCCTCCCGCAGCCAGCCGAGGAAAGCCTGGTGGACCAGGCCTATGCGCAGATCGAAGAGCGCATCGTCACCCTGCAGCTGGCGCCCGGGCAGGTGGTGTCGGAGAACATGCTGGCGACCCTGCTGGGCCTGGGCCGCACCCCGGTGCGCGAGGCCCTGCAGCAACTGGCCCGGGAAGGCCTGGTGGTGATCATGCCCAAGCGCGGGATCGTGGTCTCCGGCATGGACGTGCGCAAGCAGCTGCGGCTGCTGGAGGTACGCCGGGAAGTGGAGCGCTACCTGGTGGGTTCGGCGGCGCGACGGGCGGAAGAGCCGGAGCGGGACGCCTTCGCCGCCCTCGCCCAGCGCCTGGACGCAGTGGGCGAGACCAACGACGGCGAGGCCTTCCTGGTGCTCGACCGCACCTTCAACCGCCTGCTCCTGCAGGCCGGGCGCAACGAGTACGCGACCGCGGTGATGAAGCTCATGCAGGGCCTCTCGCGTCGCTTCTGGTTCGCCCACTACAAGCAGGCGGCCAACTTGCCGGAAGCGGCGCAGTTGCACGCCTGCATTGCCCGGCACATCGCCGCCAACCAACCGGAGGCGGCCATGGAAGACCTCGACCGGCTGCTGGACAACGTGGAAACCTTCACCCGCGCCACCCTGGACTGAGCGCGGCCGACCGACCCGAACGCTGACCGTGCGAGCCCCCGCGCACGGCCGACCTGTGTCGCTTCGACTGATATGTCAGCCGCATACCCATGCCGGCCCATTACAAGAACAATGACGGAGACCGATGATGAAAGCGCTCATGCCCTACCGCTGGTGGATCGCCCTCGTGCTGTTCGCCGCCTACAGCATCCAGTACCTCGACCGGGTGAAAAGCTCGGTGCTCACCCCGTCCATGGTCCACGACATCGGCCTGACCACCAGTGACATCGGCACCGGGGCTTTCCTCATGCTGCTGTTCTACGGGCCGTCCCAGTACGTGTCCGGGTTGCTCACCGACCGCTTCGGCGCCAAGCGCATCCTGATCTTCTCGGTGATCGCCTGGTCGATCATGACGGTGTGGATGGGCCACATTCAGACCCGCGAGGAATACCTCTGGCGAATGGCGCTGTTCGGCATGATGGTGGGCACCGAGTACGTGCCGTCGGCGCGCATCCTGATGCGCTGGTTCAACAAGGAAGGCCGCGCCCGGGCCCAGGCCCTGCTGTCCTGGGCGTGGATTCTCACCCCGGCCTGGGCCAGCGTCCTGGCCACCCAGCTGGCCGCCCACGCCGACAGCTGGCGCCTGGTGTTCTACATCACCGGCGCCCTGGGGGTGATCCCGCTGCTGATGATCGTCACCTGGGTCTTCGACCGGCCCGAGCAGTACCCGAAGATCACCGAGGCCGACCTGGAATATGCCTACCGCGACGAACTGGCCGCCGGCACCCTCCGGCAGGGCCAGTACGCCAACGCCCAGGGGGAGATCCTCAGCCACGAGGGCCTGCGCTTCCGGGACTTCTTCCGCAACCGCTCCTACGTCGCCGTGGTGTTCGTCGACATCGTCATGCAGATCACCCTGTACGGCGCCCTCACCTGGATTCCGCTGTACCTGTCCGACGTGTTCGGCTTCAGCCTGAAGGAAATGGGCCTGTGGAGCGCCGCCTACTTCATCGCCGGGGCGGTCGGCAGCTTCACTTCGTCGTACCTGTCGGACAAGGTGTTCCACGGCAACCGCCGGGTGATGATCCTCACCTGCTTCATCGGCCTGGTGCCCTTCATCGCCCTGCTGGCCAGCCTGCAACACGCCGACCACGCCCTGCTGCTGGTGGCCCTATGCGGCATGGGGTTCTTCGGCAACATGGCCTGGGGCCCGTTCCTGGCGGTACCGGCGGAAATCTTCACCCCCGAGGTGTATGGCAAGGCCATGGGCTTCGTGAACGGGGCCGGCTACACCGTGGCGGCCTTCTCCGCGAAGATCTTCGCGGCCCTGGTGGTGGTGGATGGCGCCGGCATGAAGGACTACTCCTACGGCTGGTACTTCATCGCCGCCTGCGTGCTGCTGGGGGTGATCGCCGCCAGCCAGATCCGCCCGCAGCGCACGACGCCGGCCCCTGCGGCGCCCGCGGCGAAACGCGCCCTGTCGTCCTGAGCCAGCCCCTGTGAACCCGCCCGGCCTACGGGCGGGATCGCCGAGGCCGGGCCGTCGCCGCGGCCTAGACGTTCACCGCGTAGCCGAAGTCGATGTCGCAGGCGGCCAGGCCGCCGCGCATCCCCCAGTTCTGCGCGGGGTGCTCGTCCAGCAGCACCAGCACCGCGTCCTCCGGCAGGTCCAGCAGCGCCCCCAGGCGCTCGCTGAGCAGCCGGTAGAGCCGCCGCTTGGTGGGCAGCGTGCGCCCCTCGAACACGGTGATCTGCACGTGCAGGTAATGCGCGCGGTCCCCGGGGCTGCGGAAGTCCTCGGGCGCGAAGCACTGGTAGCGCGCCTGCAATTCCTCGTCGCTGACCCCGAACACCTCCCGCAGGCAGGCGTAGACGGTTTCCACCACGGCGTGCTTCTGGGCCGCGCTGCGGTGCACGCTTTCCTCGATCCGGACGATGGGCATCAGCGTTCTCCTCAGCGCGGGGCGTCGGGCTTGGCGAAATCCTTGAGAGCGTCCAGCAGCCCCCGCAGGTCGCGGCCCTGGGCCTCGATGAACCAGTCCAGGGCGGCGTCGCGGTCTTCCTCGCGCTTGTCCTGGGACAGCTTGAAGCGCCCCTCCACCCGCAGCGGGTCGATGGCCAGGCCGAGGATGTGGGGCAGGTTCGCCACCACCCGCGGGTCTTGCGGGTCCACCCGGTAGGCGGAGCCATAGTGGGCCAGGCGCTCGGCGGTCCGTTCGAGGATCGCCAGGGCCTCGGGCTCGCGGTCGATGACCTCGATTCGCGCGTCCATGTGCACCGCCAGGTAGTTCCAGGTGGGCAACTGGCGGTTGCGGTAGCCTTCCGGCGGCACGTAGCTGGACGGCCCCATGAACACGATGTGGGCGTCGAACGCGCTCCGCCCCTCGAACTGCGGGTTGCGCCGGTCGACGTGGCCGAACAGGCTGCCGTCCGGGTTGCGCAGCAGCGGGATGTGGCTGCTGCAGAAGCGACCGTCGGCGACGGAGGTGATCAGCGCCAGGGGGAAGGCATCGACGAAACGGCCGATGGCGGCCTCATCGGTGCAGCGGTAATCGGTGTAGTGGAACGGGCACTGGCTCATACGGGCCTCACGAGGCGGAAAGGGAAACGACGGGAGCCGGCAAGCCACGGTGGCGCTGGCGACGGTCCAGGGCGATGGCCAGGCGGCCGAGCCAGCCCAGCAGCGGCATCCCCTGCCAGGGACTGGGCGCCGCCGGCGGCAGGCCGAGGCCGTCGCCGCCCAGCAGGCGCTCCACCAGCAGCCGCCCCATCAGGCTCGACAGGGCCAGGCCACGCCCGTTGCAGCCGCTCCAGTGGAGCAGGCGCGCGTCCCGGGACTCGATCCGGGGCAGGGCATTCAGGGTCAGCCCGACCCAGCCGGCCCAGACGTGCTGCAATGGGCCCGGCTCGACCCCGTAAAGGTGGCGGATGCGCTGCCCCAGCAGCGCCTCGCACTGGCGGCGGTCCAGGCCCGGCAGGGCGAAGCAGCCGGTGAGCAGGCGGCCATCGGCCAGGCGGCGGAAGAACCATATGTCCTTGCGGTTATCGGAGAACGGCAACGGCTCGCCCGGCACGTCGCCGGCGAAGGTGGCCAGCACCAGCGCCAGGGGGCTGATCGCACGCCGGGTGGTGGCGCTGGCCTCGCGGCCGTAGGCGTTGCCGGCCACCAGCACCCGGTCCGCCAGCAGGTCGCCCTGGGGCGTGCGGATCAGGTAGCCCTCGCCCCGGGGCCGCAGGGTCAGGGCCGGGCAGCCTTCCACCAGGCTGCCGCCGGCCTGGCGCACCCGCTCGGCCAGGCCCTGGGCGGCGGCATAGGGGTCGATCTGCCCGCCCCGCTCGAAGCACAACCCACCGGCATAGCGATCGGTGCCGATCCGCGCCTGCAGGGCGTCGCGGTCGGCGGCCCGGGCCTCCACCCCCAGCCGCCGCCAGTCGTCGGCCAAGCGCACCACGGCGGCCGGGTCGACCTCACCGTCCCAGGGCTGCGCCCAGCCCTGGACCGCGCTGGCGCCCGGGCCCTGCAGCAGCCGCGTACCGGCCTCCTGCAAGCCGCGGACGAAGGGGCCGGCCGCCTCACCCAGCAGGCGTTCCAGGCTGGCCGGGGTCTGCCGGGAGGGCGCCGGCACCACGAAGCCGGAGTTGCGTCCGCTGGCGCCGGCGCCGACCCGCTGCGCCTCCAGCACGCAGACCGAGCAGCCGGCCTCCAGCCCGTGCAGGGCCGCCGACAGGCCGCCGAGGCCGGCGCCCAGCACCGCCAGGTCCACCCGGCGCGGCAGCGGCGTGTCCTGCCGCGGCGCCTCGCCGGCGTCCAGTTGCCAGACCGAAGGCGCCGCCAGCCACTGCTTCAGGCCGTCGTCAGGCATAGCGCGGGTACTCCACCGGCGCCGCCACGGGCTGCCGCTGCAGGGACTCGACGATGGTCTGGGAACGCAGCGCCAGCAGGCTGAACGAGCCGGCATCGCCCATGCCGTGGCTCGACTCGCATAGCCCGTTGAAGTACACCGGCGGGCGTCCGCCGAGCTCGACCCGGTAGTCCCGGGCGATCAGCAGGTCGTCGTGCCCGTCCGCCAGGGGCGCCAGCAGCGGCGGCCAGGGTTCCTGGCGGTCGCCGTTGCCCAGGTCGAGGAAACCGGTGGCCAGCACCACCAGGTCGAAGCGCTGGCGGCTTACCTCGCCGCTGAGGAAGTGCCGGCTCTCCAGTTCCACCCCGTCGGGGCCGGGCCGGCAGGCGAGGATCTCCTGGCAGGTGCGCAGGTCGATCCGCTGGTGCTGGCGCAGGTGATCCTCGTAGCGACGGACATACAGCTGGTTGAGCACGTCGATGTCCGAGGCCGAGTAGTTGGTGTACACCAGCTCCCGCCGCAGCCGCGCCTTGTTCTCCGGGCTGGCGGCGTGGAACGCGTCGACGAAGCCGGGGAAGTACACCTCGTCGGAGAACGGGCTGGTGTCCTTCTGCCGGTAGCCGAAGTTGCGGGTGTAGCCCACCAGGCTCGCGACGCCCACCTGTTCGCTGGCATGGAGGAGGATCTCCACCGCGCTCTGGCTGCCGCCGATCACCGCCACCCGCGCCTCCGGGTGCTGTTCCAGGGTCGCGGCGAGGCTCGGCAGGTAGTGGTTCAGGTGGCGGATGCGGGCATCCTCCAGGCCGGCGAACGGCGCCGGCACGTGGGGCGTGCGGCCCGGGGCGAAGACCAGGCTGCGGGCGCGGTAGACGCTGCCGTCGGCGGTGCGCACCCGGTAGTGGGCGCCGCCCTCCTCCACCGCGTCGATGGCCACCGCCTCGCGCTGGTAGTCCACCTGGTGGGTGAAGAACTGCGCCACCCACTTGACGTACTGGGCGTACTCCAGCCGCAGCGGGTAGTGCAGCGGCAGGTTCAGGTGTTCGTAGAGACGCTGGTTCTCGAACAGGAAATTGGTGAAGGAGTAGCGGCTGCGCGGGTTGCGCGGGGTCACCAGGTCGCGCAGCGGGTGGTTCTGGATGTCCGAGCCCGGCAGCAGCATGCCCGGCTGCCAGTGGGGGCCGTCGCGGCGCTCGATGAAGCGCACCGAGAGGTCAGGCGCCAGTTCTTCCAGGGCGATGGCCAGGGCCAGGTTGGCTGGGCCGAAGCCGATGCCCAGTACGTCCAGCAAGGGGGTCGCGGCGCTCATGCCTGCACCTCCCCGACCGCCCGCCGCGATACTGCGCGCGCCGCCGGCTGCTGGGCGGCCAGGGCCCGCTCCAGGCGTTCCAGGACCGCGTCGATCTCGCTCTCGCTGATGGTCAGCGGCGGCAGGAAGCGCAGGACCGCGCCGTGCCGGCCGCCGCTCTCGATGATCAGCCCTTCTTCCAGGCAGCGACGCTTCACCGCCCGCGCCAGCTCGCCGGCGGCGGGCGGGTGGCCCAGGGTGTCGGGAGCGCCGTCCGGGTCGATCAGTTCCACCCCCAGCATCAACCCGCGCCCGCGCACGTCGCCGATGCAGCGGTAGCGTTCCTGCAATGCCAGCAGGCCCTGGCGCAGGCGCTCGCCGTTGCGCCGCACCTGTTCCAGCAGGTTTTCCTCGTGCAGGAAGTCCAGGGTCGCCGCCCCGCTGACCAGGGCGATCTGGTTGCCGCGGAAGGTGCCGGCATGGGCGCCCGGCTGCCAGCGGTCGTAGTCCTTGCGGTAGACCAGCAGCGACAGCGGGTAGCCGCCGCCGATGGCCTTGGACAGCAGCACCGCGTCCGGCACGATCCCGGCGTACTCGAAGGCGAACATGTCGCCGCTGCGGCCGACGCCGCACTGCACCTCGTCCACCACCATGGGCACGTCGTGGCGGGCGGTGATCTCCCGCACCCGACGCAGCCACTCGGCGCTGGCCGGAATGCAGCCGCCCTCGCCCTGGATCGGCTCCACCAGCAGCATCGCCGGCTTGTTCACGCCGCTCTCCGGGTCGCTCAGCAGGTTCTCCAGGTGCGCCAGGCTCAGGCGCTCGGTCTCCCGCGCGTCCACCTGGGCGCCGAACGGGCTGCGGTAGGTGTACGGGAATGGCAGGAACTGCACCTCGCCGGGCATGCCGCTGATGGCCTGCTTGGGCGCCAGGTTGCCCATCATCCCCAGGGTGGCGTGGGTCATGCCGTGGTAGGCGCCCTGGAACACCAGCACCGAGCGGCGCCCGGTGGCGGTCTTGAACAGCTTCAGCGCGGCTTCCACGGCGTCCGCCCCGGAGGGCCCGCAGAACTGCACCTTGGCTTGCCGGGACAGCGCCTCCGGCAGCGCGGCGAACAACGCGTCCATGAAGCGCAGCTTGGCCGGGGTGGCCAAGTCCAGGGCCTGCTGCAGCTGGCCGGACTGGAGAAAATCGATCACCCGCTGCTGCACGTAGGGGTGGTTGTGGCCCAGGGGCAGCGCACCCGCGCAGGCCAGGCAGTCGATGTAGCGGCGGCCCTCGTCGTCCTGCACCTGGGCCAGGGAGCCCCAGCTCAGCACGCGCTGGACGTTGCGCGAATAGGTCCGCGCGTTGGATTCCCGCCGATCGAGGTATTCAAGCGTCTCGCTGTTCATCGGATCACCTTCCTGGCTACAGGGATAACGTGCGGATCGTGTCCAGACCGGGCAGGTCCTGGCACTGCCGGGTCTCGCCCAGCGCTCGCAGCCAGCGCCGGTACTCGAAGCCCATGCGGTCGCTGCTGACGTGCATCTCGGCCTTCGGGTCCAGGGGCAGGCGCGCCGGCCGCTGGGACTCGACGATGTGGCGGTCCTGCTCGAAGACGATGTTCTGCCGGGAGAGGATCTGCTCCAGGGTCAGCTCCGGGCCGAAGTTGATCGCCACGATCAACCAGATCACGCACTCGGCCTCGTCCACCGGGGTGGCGTTGAAGAAGGTGCAGAAGCGCTCGGTCTCGCCGGTCTTCTTTATGAAGTAGGCGGTGGTGGGGTTGAGCACCGAATAGGTGTAGCGGGCGTTCACCGGAATGCCGCGGTGGTCGCCGTAGGGCTGGAACACGCAGATTTCCGAGGAATGCAGGCCTCGCTCGTCCTCGCTGACGGTGTACTTCTTCAGCGGCTCCGGGGCGTCCGGCAGGCCGTTGAGGTTGGCGTGGACGAAGGGGAAGTGCGAAGCGTCGATGAAATTTTCCAGGGAGCGCAGCGCATTGGCCTTGTAGCGATACGGGCCGGCGTGGACCTTGCGGTAGGCGCCGTCCTCCCACTGGGGGAATTCCGGCAGCGGTCGCTGTGGCGCCTCCAGGCTAGCCCAGATCAGGCCGTAGCGCTCCTGGGCATGGTGACGGAACACCAGGCGCTTGGACGACGGGCAGGCGCGATCAGGGTGGGCCGGGACCCGGGTGCAGTCGCCCTGGGCGTCGTAGCGCCAGCCATGGTACGGACACTCGATCTCACCACCCTTCACCGCCCCCAGGGACAGCCGCGCGCCGCGGTGGCCGCAGTAGTCCTTCCAGGCGTGCACCACGCCCTCGGCGTCGCGCCAGAGCACCAGCTCCTCGCCCAGCAGGCGGACGGCAAGAGGCGTGTCGCGATCCACGTCCTCGCTGCGGGCCACCACGTGCCACTGGTTCACCAGGGCCCGGTAATCGAGCTCCTCTCGCTTCCATTCACCGTTGTATAACATCGGTCTCTCCCATCTTTCAGGCAAAGGGATGCCGGGGCAGCGCGCGGCTGCCCATCGGCACACGGTTGGCGTCAGCGGATTTCCGGCTGATTCGGCTCGAAGCGCCAGCCGGGGTTCTTCCACCCCTGCAGGTCGTAGTCGGCCAGGCACTGGTCGACCAGGCCGGTGCACTGCTGCAGCACCCCGGCGCTCTCGCAGTGGCGCAGCATGTCCAGGCGGACCTGCTCGTTGTTGCCGGCGTAGTTGTGCTCGTAGAGCTCGTGACGCCCGGCGAACTCGCTGCCCAGGGCGTCCCAGAGCAGCTTGATCAGCTTCATGCGGTCGCCGGCGCTCTGATCGGTGCCCTGGTAGTAGCAGTCGATCAGCGGCTGCACGTCGGGGTTCTGCATGTCCAGCCAGCTGGACACCTGCATGATCGGCGAGCCGCCGAGGATGGTGTTAAACACCGGCTTGAGCTGGCTCATCATCTGGGTGCCGAAGTAGCGCACGGTGGCCGCCGCCTCCAGGCGCGGCACCACGGAGCCGTCGCTGCGCGATTCCGGGTTGAGGCAGAGGTTCTCGGTCAGCGACCACATCAGGTTGCGCAGGGCGACGATGTCCGCCAGCCGGGTGCGGATGCCGCGGAATTCCGCCGAGCCGTTGGACTCCAGCACCTTGGCCAGCAGGCCGCAGATGAAGTCCATCTTCACCGCCAGGCGGGTGCCCGACTGCAGCGGGTAGCGGTTGAGGAACCCCGAGGCCGCGTAGAAGCTGCGGGCGCGCTCGATGTCGCGGTAGATCAGCACGTTCTCCCAGGGCACCAGCACGCCGTCGAAGATCAGCACCGAGTCGTTCTCGTCGAAGCGGCTGGACAGCGGATGGTCGAACGGGCTGATGGAAGACGCCTCGTAGGAGCGCCGGCACATGATCTTCAGATTCGGTGCGTTCATCGGCAGGATGAAGCACAGGGCGAAGTCTTCCTCGGCACCGGTGCGGTACTGGGTGGCGCTGTTCTGGGCGACGAAGGTGGCGTTGGACAGGGCGGCGCTGGTGGCCACCATCTTCACCCCGCGGACGATGATGCCCTGGTCGGTCTCCTTCTCCACGTGCAGGTAGATGTCGCGCATGTCGGCGATCTGCCGGGCCTTGCCCACCGGCGGGTTGACCAGCACGTGGTTGAGGAACAGCACCTTGCGGGCGCTCTTCTGGTACCAGCTGAGGGCGTTGTCGTGGTAGGGCGCGTAGAGGTTGGGGTCCGAGCGCAGGGTGGCGGTGAAGCCGGCCTTGTAGTCCGGCGTGCGCCCCATGAAGCCATAGGACAGCCGCGACCAGTGGGCGATGGCATCGCGGGCCTTGAGCAGGTCGTCCGCCGAACGTGCCGGGATGAAGTAACGATGGGTCAGATATCCATCGGGGTCCGCGCACGTCATCAGGTCACGGGTCGCCGGGTCATGCAGTGCGTCATAAAGACGCGAGACGGAATACGCACTGTTGCGCAGGGCCGGATGTTGGGTGACATCCGCGACGCGCTCGCCATATATATAAACTTCGCGGCCGTCGTTCAAACTTTCCAGGTATTCACGACCCGTCATCATCTCATTGCGATGCAACTCTTCCATAATCGTCCCTGCATTTATTGTAGTTACGGGTGAATCAGGAAAAATAACGGACGATCAACATGACGCCGGAGGCCAGCACCACCACGTTGATCAATTTCAGGAATTGTTCGCGGGACATCTTCAGGGTGATGCGACGTCCCAGGGCGATGCCCAGCAGCATGCCCGGCGCCAGCAACAAGGCCAGCCACAGCAGCGAGGTGTCCAGGTAGACCCCGGCCAGGGCGAACAGCACGACCCGGGTCAGGGTGCTGAGGCCGATGAGGGTGGTCTGGGTGATGCGCATCGACTCCTTGTTGTCGATGCGGCCGCTCAGGTAGATCGCGTAGATGAAGCCGCCGCTGCCGAACAGCGCGCTGAAGATGCCGCCAATGGAGCCGAACGGCACCGAAGCGGCCGGCGCGAAGCGGCGCTGGGGCTTGAGCCCGCTGAGGGAGTAGAGAGAATAGCCAACCACGAACACGCCCAGGGCCAGCAGGAGGATGTCGGGTCGAGCCTTGAGCAGGATCGCCGCGCCGATCAGGCTGCCCATCACCATCAGCGGCACCAGCCGGCGCAGTTCGCGCCAGTCGGCCTTGCGGCCGTCGCGGCTGACGTTGACGAACGCCGCGCACATGTCCATCAGGGCCAGCAGCGGCACGATCTTGGCGATGGGAACGTAGAGGGCGAGGACCGGGCTGGCCACCAGGGCGGTGCCGAAGCCGGCGATCCCGAATATGATGTAGGCACACAGCAGCGTAATGAAAATAACTGCGTAGCCGGATAGGCCAAATACCAGAACTTCGTTCATTACATCAGAGTCCATTCTTATTGATATCAGGCCTTACTTGGCCTGCTTCACACGCAGAGCCCACTCTAGAAACTATTTAGTTCGCAACAAGCCGACCAAGGTCCAATATACATCACATATCCGATGTGGTAAGCGAATCTTCAATTACCGGGATTTGTCGAAGTTGTGACAGGCGACTCCGGGTACGCGAGATATCCGCAACTTCCGCGGAGTTCAAGGCCTCCTGCAACGGCAACGCGCTGATCAGGAACAGCTGGCAGCGCCGGTCGTAAAGCACGTCGATGAGGTTGATGAACCGCTGCTGCGCGGCCGGCGAGGCGCTGGACAGGCGTGGCAGGTCCTCGAGGATCCAGCGGTCGTGCTCGGCCACCAGGGCCAGGTAGTCCATGGTGGCGGTCGGTCCCTCGCAGAGGTGCTTGAAGGAGAACTGCAGGGTCTGCCCGTCCACGCTCAGCACCCGCAACAGGCGATGCCCCACCTGCAGGTCCTGGCCGCCCGTGGGCCGCCGCGGCAGGCCCAAAGCCTCGCGCTGCGCCTCGTTGCCCGGGCACAGGTAGGCGCCCTGGTGGAACGGGTCCGGCTCGGCGCTCTCCAGCCCCCGGTAGTCCACCTCCCCGGCAATGGAGAGGATGTCCATGCGCTGTTCGATCAGCTCGATGGTGGGCAGGAACCGCTCGTGGTAGAGCGGGTTGGGCAGCAGGCCGTCAGGCGGGTAGTTGGAGGTGGTCAGCAGCACCACGCCACGGGCGAAGATAGCCTTGAACAGCCGGCTGATGAGCATCGCATCGCCGATGTCGTGGAGGTGGAACTCGTCGAAGCAGAGCAGCCGGCAGTCGCCCAGCATCTGCTCCAGAGCCGCCTCCATGGCGTTGCCGCTGTCGGCGTGCTCGAACATCCGCTGGTGCAGTTCGCGGAAGAACGCGTGGAAATGCACGCGGCGCTTCTGCGCCAGGGGCATGGCGTCGAAGAAACCGTCGAGGAGGAAGCTCTTGCCGCGCCCCACCGGCCCCCAGAGGTAGAGGCTGCGGGGCGTGTCCCGGCGGGGCGGGACCAGTAGCTCGTCGGCCATGCGCCCGAGGCGGTCGATGGCGGCGAGCTGGAAGGGATCGAGGGTGTAGCCTCGGCCGGAGGCGGTTCGTTGCATCGCGGCGATCAGGGTCGCACCAGGTGCGGTAGGCGTCATGGACTTCGTTCCTTGTAGGCCAGCGGCGCCCATCCTAGGGGCTAACGCGTCACAGGGGAATCCTCGCCGCGACGTCGCATCGCGGCGAGAGGCCTCGGCTGCGCTGCAAACGCGGCCGAGGCGCCCTATGGGCCCTAGGCGGCCGGCGCACCGGCGTTGGCCGCGGGCGAGACGATGGAGGTCTTGCCGCGGGACCGCCCGGAGCTCAGGTAGTCGGCGATGGATTCCTGGGTCACTTCGCCGAGGAACAGGCCGTCGGCGCCCAGCACCGGCAGCCAGGAGCTGTTGAACTCATACATCCGCGACAGCAGGATGCGCAGGTTCTCGTCATGGGCGGCGGTGACCTTGAACGGTTGCAGGAACTGCCCGCAGGCGCCCTGCTGGCGGCGCAGGTCGCGGCGCTTCACGTAGCCCAGGGCCTTGCGCTCGGCATCGGTGACCACCACGTAGCGCCGGTCCTGCTCCTCCATGGCCTCCAGGGCCTGTTCCACCGGGGTATCCGGGGCGATGCTGGGGGCATCGTCGGCGGCGTCCTCGGCGCGGATCAGCAGCAGCCGCTTGAGGGTGCTGTCCTGGCCGACGAACTGGCTGACGAACTCGTCGGCCGGGTGCGCCAGCAGGGTGTCCGGGTGATCGAACTGGATCAGCCTACCGCCGCGGAACACGGCGATCTTGTCGCCCAGCTTGAGCGCCTCGTCGATGTCGTGGCTGACCATGATCACGGTCTTGTTCAGCGCCCGCTGCATCTGGAAGAACTCGTTCTGGATGGCGTCGCGGTTGATCGGGTCCACCGCGCCGAACGGCTCGTCCATCAGCAGCAGCGGCGCGTCGGCCGCCAGGGCGCGGATCACCCCGATGCGCTGCTGCTGGCCGCCGGACAGCTCCCGCGGGTAGCGCTTGAGGTAGTGCCGCGGTTCCAGCTGGACCATGTTCATCAGCTCCAGCGCCCGCGCGTGGCATGCCTTGCGGTCCCAGCCCAGCAGGCGCGGGACCACGGTGATGTTCTCCTCGATGGTCATGTTGGGGAACAGGCCGATCTGCTGGATCACGTAGCCGATGCGCCGGCGCAGGGTCACCGCGTCCAGGTCGGCGGTGTCCTCGCCATTGATCAGCACCCGCCCGGAGCTGGGCGGGATCAGCCGGTTGATCATCTTCAGGGTGGTGGTCTTGCCGCAGCCGGAGGGGCCGAGGAACACGCAGATTTCCCCTTCGTTCACCGTCAGGCTCACCGCGTCCACCGCGGTGACGTCCTTGCCGTTCTTCTGCTTGAAGGTCTTGCTGAGTCGGTCGAGTTCGATCATGTGATTATCCTTGGGCGCTCAGGGGCGCAGTCCCTTGGGCGTGAGCAGGCGCTGCAGCCCTTGCAGCAGGAGGTCGGCGACGATGGCCAGGGCGCTCACCAGCAGCGCGCCGATGATCAGCTGGCCCATGTCGCTGCGGCTGATGGCGGTGAGGATCAGCTCGCCGAGGCCGCCGGCGCCGATCACCGCGGCAATGGTCATCACGCCGATGTTCATCACCACCGCGGTGCGGACCCCGGCGAGGATCACCGGGACCGCCAGGGGGATGTCCACCATGTACAGGCGCTGCCAGAAGGTCATGCCGATGCCCCGCCCCGCCTCGCGGATGCCGGGCTCGACCCCGGTCAGCGCCAGGTAGGTGTTGCGCAACACCGGCAGCAGCGAATAGAGGAACGCCGCGCTGATGGCCGGCAGCGGCCCGAGGCCCTGGCCGATCTTCGAGTAGAGCGGCAGCATCAGGCCGAACAGGGCGATGGAGGGCAGCGTCAGCACCACCGTGGCGGCGCCCTGCAGCGGCCCGGCGAGCCAGCGGAAACGGGTCATCAGCAGGCCCAGGGGCACGCCGATGAGGATCGCCAGGCCGACCGCGATGGCCACCAGGGTGATGTGTTGCAGGGTCAGCTCGCCGACCCGTGCCCAGTCGATGTAGGAAAAGTGCGATAGCCAGTCCATGGGAGCCTCAGATCAGTGCGTGCTGGCGCAGGAAGTCGGCGGCCACCGCCGCCGGCGTCTCGTGGCCGATGTCGACGCGGGCGTTGAGCGCGCGCATGGTGTCGTCGTCCAGCAACCGCGCCAGGGGCGCCAGCAGCCCGGCCAGGTCCGGATGGGCGTCGAGCACGTCGCGGCGGACCACCGGTGCGGCGGTGTAGTCCGGGAAGAAATGCCGGTCGTCCTCCAGCAGGGTCAGGTCGAAGGCGTCCAGGCGCCCGTCGGTGGTGTAGACCAGCCCAGCGTAGACCTGGGCGTTGCGCAGCGCGGTGTAGACCAGCCCGGGGTCCATCTGCCGCGCCTCGTTGCGGGTCAGTTGCAGGTCGTAGCGCTCCATCAGCGGGGTGAGGCCGTCCGGGCGGTTGGCGAACTCGATGTCCAGGGCGATCAGGTGCGGCTCGTCGGTGCCGTTCACCACCCGCGCCAGGTCGCTGATGCTGCGCAGGCCGTCGCGCTCGGCGATCTCCCGCGGTACGGCCAGGGCGTAGGTGTTGCTGAACCGCGACGGCTCCAGCCAGACCAGGCCCTTGGCGCCATCCAGTTCGCGCACCCGCTTCAGGGACGCCTCGCGGTCGAGCACCTCGGTCTGGTGGTTGAAGGCGAACAGCGAGGTGCCAGTGTATTCCCAGGCCAGGTCCAGCTCGTTGTTCTCCTGGGCGCTGCGCGACACGCTGCTGCCCAGGCCGGCGATCACCCGCGCCCGGTAGCCCTTGGTGCGCAGGTACTGGGCGGTGAGCTGGGCGAGGATGCGCTGCTCGGAGAACACCTTGGCGCCGATCCGCAGCAGCGGTTTCTCCGCGGCCTGGCCCGCCCCGGCGAACCCGGCGGCGACGGCCAGCAGCAGGCCGGCCAATAGAAATTTCTTCATGACGAATCCTCTAGCGGGCCAGCCCGCGCTCCAGGCACAGGCGGCTGAACAGGGTCACCGCGCCGTCCAGCAGCAGCGCCAGCAGCGCGGTGGCGGCGGCGCCCAGCAGCAGCATCGGCTGGTTGTTCAGGGCGATGGCGGGAAAGATCAGGCTGCCCAGGCTGTTGGCGCCGATGAGGAACGCCAGGGGCGCGGTGCCCACGTTCAGCGCCAGGGCGATGCGCACGCCGCCGATGAGGATCGGCACCGCGTTGGGCAGTTCCACCTTGAGCAGCACCTGGCGCGGGGTCATGCCGATGCCGGTGGCGGCCTCCTTGAGCGACGCGGGCACGTTGCGCAGGCCTTCGTAGGTGTTGCGCACGATGGGCAGCAGCGAGGCGAGGAACAAGGCGAAGATCGCCGGCCCGTCGCCGATCCCCAGGATGCCCAGGGACAGCGCCAGCACGGCCAGGGGCGGCACGGTGTTGCCGACGTTGAACAGCTGCATGAAGCGTTCGGCGCGGCGCGCCATGAACGGCCGGCTGAGCAGGATGCCCACCGGCACGCCCACCGCCAGGGCGGCGAGCATCGAAACGGCGACCAGGAACAGGTGCGCCTGCAGGTAGAACTGCAGGTCGTCGCGGTAGTGGCGGATGACGTTCAGGCCAATCCAGTGGACCAGCAGGGCCAGCAGCGCGGCGGCGGCCAGCGCGCCGAGCAGGCCCTTGCCATAGCGTTCGGCCATGGGCGGACTCCCTTCGTGGAGATTCGACGGACGCGAGCCCGCGGGCTCGCCGTTCGCATGGGCGGACCGACAGGCGCACCGCACGGGGCGGACGAAACGACGGACCTCGACGGCCATCGCACCTCGCCACGGGCCTGGCGAAACGATGGCACGCTGGAATGGACGCCCGTCGGTCGCCCGAGGTTCCACCGGATTGCCGCTTCGTTCGCCCGCCGCCCGGCCGGCGCGCTGCCGCGGGCGGCGGCATCGGCTATAATCGCCGGCTTTTTCCGGATCGCCTTTGAAGGCAGGACCCCATGACCCAGCAGGCTGCCGAAGTCGCGAAACGCCGCACGTTCGCCATCATTTCCCACCCCGACGCGGGCAAGACCACCATCACCGAGAAGCTCCTGCTGATGGGCAAGGCGATCGCCGTGGCCGGTACCGTGAAGTCGCGCAAGTCCGACCGCCACGCCACCTCCGACTGGATGGAGATGGAGAAGCAGCGCGGCATCTCCATCACCACCTCGGTGATGCAGTTCCCCTACCGGGAGCACATGGTCAACCTGCTGGACACCCCCGGCCACGAAGACTTCTCGGAAGACACCTACCGGACCCTCACCGCGGTGGACAGCGCCCTGATGGTGCTGGACGGCGGCAAGGGCGTCGAACCCCGCACCATCGCCCTGATGGACGTCTGCCGCCTGCGCGACACCCCCATCGTCAGCTTCATCAACAAGCTGGACCGTGACATCCGCGACCCCATAGAGCTGCTGGACGAGATCGAGGCGGTGCTGAAGATCAAGGCGGCGCCCATCACCTGGCCGATCGGCTCGTACCGCGACTTCAAGGGCGTCTACCACCTGGCCGAGGACAAGATCTTCGTTTATGTGCCCGGCCACGGCCACGAGCGCATCGAGGCGCGGGTGATCGACAAGCTGGACTCCGACGAGGCCCGTACCCACCTGGGCGACCTCTACGACGATTTCGTCGAGCAGCTGGAGTTGGTCCAGGGCGCCTGCCACACCTTCGATAACGATGCCTTCCTGCGCGGCGAGATGACCCCGGTGTTCTTCGGCACTGCCCTGGGCAACTTCGGCGTCGATCACGTGCTCGACAGCATCGTCGACTGGGCCCCGCGCCCGCTGCCGCGCACCGCCCACGAGCGCAGCGTGGCGCCCACCGAGGAAAAATTCAGCGGCTTCGTGTTCAAGATCCAGGCGAACATGGACCCCAAGCACCGCGACCGCATCGCCTTCATGCGCATCTGCTCGGGGCGCTACGAGAAAGGTATGAAGATGCGCCACGTGCGGATCAAGAAGGACCTGAAGATCGCCGACGCCCTGACCTTCTTCTCCAGCGAGCGGGAAATGCTGGAGGAAGCCTGGGCCGGCGACATCATCGGCCTGCACAACCACGGCACCATCCAGATCGGCGACACCTTCACCGAAGGCGAGGTGCTGGGCTTCACCGGCATCCCCCACTTCGCCCCGGAGCTGTTCCGCCGGGTACGCCTGAAGGACCCGCTGAAATCCAAGCAGCTGCGCCAGGGCCTGCAGGAGCTGGCCGAGGAAGGCGCTACCCAGGTGTTCTTCCCCGAGCGCAACAACGACATCATCCTCGGCGCGGTGGGCGTGCTGCAGTTCGACGTGGTCGCCAGCCGCCTGAAGGAGGAATACAAGGTGGAATGCGCCTACGAGGCGATCAACGTCTGGTCGGCACGCTGGATCGAGTGCGACGACAAGAAAAAGCTGGAAGACTTCAAGGCCAAGGCCTACGAGAACCTGGCCGTGGATGGCGGCGGCCACCTCACCTACCTGGCGCCGACCCGGGTCAACCTGAGCCTGATGGAAGAGCGCTGGCCAGAGGTGAATTTCCGCGCCACCCGCGAACACCACTGATCGCGATCGGAAAAAAAACGCCGGGACTTCCCGGCGTTTTTCATTTGCGCGTCGTAGGGCCTCAGCGGGCGCCCAGGTCCACGCCCACCACCAGCGGGTCATGGTCCGACGCCCGGTAGGGGTCGGCGTTGTACAGGGTGCCCTGCTGCCGGGCGCTCTTGAACTCCACGTTGTAGTCCAGCACCCGCGGTTCGTCCGCGTTGATGTGCCATTCCTCGGTGCTGCGCACCTGGGGCAGCATGCTCGGGCTGGCCAGGGCATGGTCGAGGGCACCCGACTGGCCGGCGAAGACGAACGAATAGGCCTTGCCGAGGCCGACGAAGCGCTCGGCCAAGTCGGTGTAGCCGGCCGCGCGGATCAGGGTGACCGGGTCTTCCTGGGTGTAGGCGTTGAGGTCGCCGAGGATCAGGTAGTCCGGGTCGCCGGAGCCGGTGGGGTCCTTGGCCAGCCATTTCACCAGGGCGTTGGCGGCGCGCACCCGGGTCAGGTTGCAGTTGCCCTGGCCGTCGCCGGTGTCCGGGTCGCCGTCGCAGGCGGACCCCT
Source organism: Pseudomonas mangiferae (assembly GCF_007109405.1). Lineage (GTDB taxonomy): Bacteria > Pseudomonadota > Gammaproteobacteria > Pseudomonadales > Pseudomonadaceae > Pseudomonas_T > Pseudomonas_T mangiferae. The sequence continues at coordinate 166,235 of NZ_VJOY01000002.1, read as the reverse complement.
TGGACTTCAGGTGATTGATCGCCACGGTGAACACGTGATAGCTGGCGATCTCGCGGAAGCTCTGGGCCAGGCTCGGGCGGTTGCGGGTGTCGTCGAAGCTGGGGTCCACCGTGCTGTCCAGCACGGCGGCGGCGTTCAGCGGCCGCACCACGTCACTGCGGTAGACCAGGCCGACGGCGATGGCATCGCTGCCCAGCTTCGCCCTGGCGGGGTCGATGTACGCATAGCGCTCGCCGCGACGGGCGCCGGCATTCAGCCCCTTCACCAGGTCGGCGATGGCGCTGTCGGCGCCGTAACCGTCGTTCTCGATTTCCATCAGCCCGACCACCGAGGCACGGGAGGCGAGGATCGCCGCGATCACCTTGGCGCGCTGGCGCTGGAATTCCTCCGCGGTACTGGCGCCCCGCGCGGTGGGAAAGCCGGCGCCGCGGCCGTCGCCGTTGAAGTAGTTGAGCACGTTGAAGCTGGCGACCCGCATGCGACCGGCGGCCTTGGGCTGCTCGGTGCGCGGGTTGGCCACCTCGATGCGCGGCGCCACGTCCGGCTGCACGCGGTAGCCCTCGGTGGATTGGTCCAGCACGCCGCTGACCCCGGCCACCCGGTCGCCCACCCGCAGGCTGTTGAAGGCGCTCAGTTCCGGCGCCGGGTAGCGGATCGGGTCGGGGTTCTGCTGGGCACGGGCGTCGTCGAGCAGGATCCGGTCCAGGTCGTTGCGGGCCTGCAGGGCGCGGGCGGCGTCACCCGGAGCGGCCACTTCGGTGGGGGTGATCAGCCGCTGGGAGGACAGCAGTACCTGGCCGTAGCGGCCCAGGTCGTAGGTCTCGCTGACGGTCAGGGTCTGGGGCAGGCGCACACGCATGCCCTCGTAGCGCTCCAGGGAGGCGTCGGCGGCCAGCGGCAGCTGCACGGCCACCGCCTGGGGCAAGGCGGTCTGGCTGCCCAGCACCGTTACCTTGAGGGTGCCGGCCAGTTCGGTGAGGCCGTTGTACTCGCGTACCGTCCCGCTGACCCGGACCCGGTCGCCCACCGCCACCGCCGGCCCACTGCCGCCGTCATAGACGAACAGCCCCTCGGAGGTCTGCGGGTCGGCGTCGACGCTGTCGTCGGGTTGTTGCAGGAAGAAGCCCTTCAGTTCGCCGGCGCCCTGGAAATCGGCGACCACGATGCCTTCGACGGTGACGGCCTGGCCCAGCAGCGGGCTGCTGTCGCCGCGCCCCTGAACCTCATGGATGGCGCGCACGCCGGCATCCGCTACCGGCGTCGCTACGGATTCGGGCAGGTACGCGGCGCAGGCCTGCAGGGCGAAAAGCGACGCCACGCCGGCCAGGGCGAAGGCGGTGGATGTGGGGAAGAAACGCATGGAACGCAAGGAACAGGTCATCGGACTCTCCTGTCTCGACCCGCCGCGCGCGACGGGTGCCTGTATGGAATAGCGGGGAAAACAAGGAATGGCCCGGTGCGCGGATCACGCACCGGGCCGGACGCGCCTCGGCGGGCGCACGGGGAACCGGTTTAACCGGAGAATCTGACAGGCGAATGACAGGACCGCGGCGGGCGCCGGACGGTCACCGCGGGAGCCCTGGGCGAGGCCCCCGCGTCACGCGCCTGTCACGCCGAAGGCGCCGGTCGACCCGCCCGGGACACTCTAGACGAGACGATCCCAGGCGGCGGACGAACCGCTCAGCGGGCCTTCTTGCTGGAGGCCTGCATCTGCTTGAGCAGCGGCTCGCACTGGTTTGGCTGCTCTTCGCTGGGGGCTACCAGGGCCAGCAGCCCGGCGGCCGGTGCTACCAGCGCCCCCAGGGCCAGCATGCCGGCGCCACGGGCCAGCAGCGGCCCACTCTTGACCCCCGCGTCCGGCTTCTTGAAGGTGCCGCGCACGTACAGCGGCGAGCGCAGGGAGAACACCCGCAGGCCCTTGGACTCGGGGTCGATGGTCAGGTCCAGGCGCTCCTGGCGGAAATCGGCAGAGCCGTCGATACGGATCACCGCGTTCTCCGTGTCGAAGATCACCAGGCGGGTGCCCAGCACGCCCTGGGTGATGCCCACGTCAGCGGCGGCGCAGTTGATCTTCACGTCCTTGTCGCCGAACAGCTCCCCCACCAGGTAGTTGCCGACGTTCAGCCCGGCGATCTCCATCAGCCCGCGGCTGACCGCGCCATCGTTGATCAGCATCTTCACCTGGCCGTTGGAAGTGCCCAGCAGGGCCGCTACCGAATTGCCGGTGCCGCGTATCTCGGCATCGCCGTTCAGCTCGCCGAAGCTGGTCTGCATGGGCGAAAAATCCGGGAACAGCTGCTTGAGCTTCATGCCCCGGGCGGCCAGCTTGGCGCGGCCTTGCAGCGGCGTGGCACGGCCGTTGAGCCCCACCTGGGTATCCAGGGTGCCGCCGGCGACGCTGAAGCGCAGCGGTTCCAGGGACAGGTCGCCGTCGTTGAGCACCACGTGGGTGAACAGGTCGCTGAAGGGCAGCTTCTCGCTCTTGACGATGCGCTTGCCGGTGAAGCTGACGTCGGCATCCATGGCGCGCCAGCGATCGGTGCGGAATTCCTCCACCGGCAAGGCCTTGTCCGCCGGCTGGTTGCTGGGGGCGCCGCGGGCCTTCTTCTCGTCGTTGGAGTCGGCGCCGATCAGCGGCGCCAGGTCGGCGAACAGCAGCTGGTTGGAGGTCAGCGACCCGGACAGCTTGGGCCGCGGCTGGCGCGCCACGTAGGTGAGTTCGCCATGGATGTCGCTGTCGCCGATCTTGCCGTTGAAGTTCTCGTAACGATAGGTGGCGCCGTCCGGGTCGTGCAGGCGCGCCACCAGGCGGCCGTCGGTGCCGTAGGGCGGCGTGTCCGGCAGGGTGACGCCGGTGAGGGGGTAGAGATTGCCCAGGCTGTCGCCCGCCAGGCGCAGGCGCAGGTCCAGGGCGCCGAGGTTCTTCGGGTCGGTGAGGGTGCCGGCCACGGCGACCCGGGTGCCGCCCACCTTGACGTCCGCCTGCACCGGGAACGGCCGCTGGCTGTCCTGCAGCGCCAGCAGCCCGCCCACCTTGCCGGTGCCGCTCAGGGGCTGGTCACGGTAGACCCCCTTGAGGGTCCAGCCGAAGGCGAACTCGGGGGGCGAGGCGGGTTGATCGGCCGGAGCGGCTGGAGCGGCGGGCGCCTTGCCGTCAGCGGCCTTGTCCGCGGGGCGCTTGCCCACTAGCTCGTTGAAGGCGATGGGCTTGCCCAGGGGGTCCACCTGCAGCTGCAGGCGGGTCTTCAGTTGCTGGTCGTCCAGGGCCACGTGGCCCTGGTCGAAACCGATGGCACCGATATCCAGCTTCCACGGCGACGGCTCCTGGGGGTCCTGGGACTGCTCACCCAGGTCGAAGGTCCAGTTGTTGCGACCGTCCGCCAGGCGCTCCAGGCCCGCCTGGGGCGCGGTGAGCTGGATGTGCGGGATCACCACCTGCTTCCACAGCAGCGGCACCGGCGACAGGCTGAACGCAACCCTGTCCAGGCCGACGAAGCGCTCGCCCTTGGCCCAGTCGGGGTTGCCCAGGGTCAGGCGCTCGGCGGACACGTGGGGCCAGGGCACCCAGGCGCGCCAGCCCGGCTCGTCGGGCTCGCGCCCCCAGTGCACCGCCAGGTCGCCCTCGATGGCGAACGGCCGGTTGAGGGCGGCCGAGACTTTTTCATTGAGGGTGGGCTTGAGGCGGTTCCAGTCGAAGGTGGCGACGAACACCACCAGGGCGATGATCACCAGCAGCAGGCCGGCGACGATCCAGGCTACGATCTTGCGTCCACGGGTCATGGGCATCCGGTTGGTCTCCCTTGGCGGCCGCCCTCGCGGCCCGATTTTTTCGAGGTCGTGTGCTATCGACTGGCAAAGGGCCGCGATGACTCCCGAAAAACCGCTTCGCTGGCGGCTCGGGGTCGGATGAGCCATCCTCGCCCGATCGTTCCGAGGACACCGCCGTGCAGTTGATCGACACCCACACCCACCTGGATTTCCCAGTTTTCGACGCCGATCGCGCCGCCGTGCTGGCCCGCAGCCGCGCCCGCGGGGTGCGGCGGTTGCTGGTGATGGGGGTCTACCGGGACAACTGGGCGCGCCTGTGGGACCTGGCCTGCGCCGAGCCGGGGGTCTACGCCGCCCTGGGCCTGCACCCGGTGTACCTGGAACAGCACCACGACGCGCACCTGGACGAGCTGCGGGACTGGCTGCAGCGCCTGGCCGGCGACCCGCGCCTGTGCGCCCTCGGCGAGTTCGGCCTGGACCGCTACGTGGAAGGGCTGGACCCGGCGCGCCAGCAACGGCTGTTCGAGGCGCAGCTGGCCCTGGCGGTGGAATTCCACCTGCCCGCCCTGCTCCACGTGCGCCGCGCCCACGCCGCCTGCATCGCTACCCTGAAGCGCTTCCGCCCGCCCCGGGGGGGCATCGTCCACGCCTTCGCCGGCAGCTACGAGGAGGCCCGCGAGTACATCCGCCTCGGGTTCAGGCTGGGCCTGGGCGGCGCCCCCACCTGGGAACAGGCGCATCGCCTGCACAAGGTGGTGGCGCGACTGCCCCTGGACTCCCTGGTGCTGGAGACCGACTCGCCGGACATGGCGCCAGCCATGCACCCCCACCAGCGCAACAGCCCGGAATACCTACCGGACATCTGCGTGCGCCTGGCGGAGCTGCGCGGCATGGCCCCGGAGGACCTGGCGGCCGCCAGCACCCGCACCGCCTGCGCGCTGTTCGGCTGGTCCCTGGACTGACCCTCAGGCGGGCGCCGCCGCGGGCTCGACCGGCAGTGGCCGGCGCAACAGTGCATAGAGCACGCCGGTAAGCAGGCTGCCGGCGCCGATGGCCAGCAGGTAGGCCAGGGCGTGGTTGATGGCGTTGGGGATCAACAGTACGAACAGCCCGCCATGGGGCGCCATCAGCTTGCAGCCCAGGTACATGCTCAGGGCCCCGGTGAGGGCGCCACCGGCGATGCTGGCGGGGATCACCCGCAGCGGGTCGCGGGCAGCGAACGGGATCGCCCCCTCGGAGATGAAGCACAACCCCAGGGCCAGGGCCGCCTTGCCCGCTTCCCGCTCGGCCTGGGCGAAGCGCCGGCGGGCGAAGACGGTCGCCAGGCCCATGCCGATGGGCGGCACCATCCCGGCGGCCATGGTCGCCGCCATGGGGGCGTAGCTCTGGGACGCCAGCAGCCCCACGGAAAACGCGTAGGCCGCCTTGTTGATGGGCCCGCCCAGGTCGACGCACATCATCCCGCCCAGGAGCATGCCCAACAGCAGCGCGTTGGTGCTGCCCATGCCGTCGAGGAACCCGGTGAGCGCCACCAGCATCGCCGCCACCGGCGTGCCCACCACGTAGATCATCACCAGGCCGGTGAACAGGCTGGCGAGCAACGGGATGATCAGGATCGGCTTGAGGGCGTCCAGGCTGGCCGGCAGGCGCACGTAGCGGGCGATCAGCAGGGCGCTGTAGCCGGCGAGGAACCCGGCGACGATGCCCCCGATGAAGCCCGCCCCCAGGCTGCCCGCCAGCAGCCCACCGATCATGCCCGGGGCGAGCCCCGGCCGGTCGGCGATGGAATAGGCGATGTAGCCGGCGAGCATCGGCACCATCAGCTTGAAGGCGGTATCGCCGCCGATCTGCATCAGCGCCGCCGCCAGGGTCCCGGGGGTCTTGTAGGCCTCGATGCCGAAGACGAACGACAGGGCGATCAGCAGGCCGCCGGCCACCACCATGGGCAGCATGAAGGACACGCCGGTGAGCAGGTGCTTGTAAGCCCCGCGCTTCTCGCCGGTGCCTACGGCGGCACCCGGCGGTCCTCCTGGGGCGGCCGCGGCCAGGGGCCGGGCTTCCGCCAGGGCACGGCGCAGGGTCTCGTCCGGCTGCTTGAGGGCCGCGCCGGTGCCGCAGCGGAATACCCGCTTGCCGGCGAATCGGGCGGTGTCCACTTCGATGTCGGCGGCCAGCAGCACCACCTCCGCCTCGGCGATGGCCGCCTCGTCCAGGGTGTTGCGCGCCCCCACCGAGCCGCGGGTCTCCACCTGCAGCCGGTAGCCGAGACGGTTCGCCGCCTGCTGCAGGGCCTCGGCGGCCATGAAGGTATGGGCGACCCCGGTGGGACAGGCGGTGACCGCCACCAGGCGCGGAGCGCCCGTCTGGGCGGGGTCCGGCGTGAACGTGCCGGGCATGGACGTGCCCGGCGCGGACGCATCAGCCGGGGCTGTTTCCCCTGCCGAAGCGCTGGTGGCAAGCGCGTCCACCGAAGCCGGCGCGGCCAGGGCCTCGGCGCGCTGCAGGAAGGCCTCCGGTTCGGCCAGGGCCTCCGCTGGGCGGGTGCGGTACAGGCGTTTGCCGGCGAAGCGCGACGCGTCGAAGGGCCCGCTGGCCACCAGCAGCACCCAGTCCGCCGCCGCCAACTCGGCCTCGCTCAGGCGTGGCGCATCCGCGCGCCCGTGGATTTCTACCTGGGTGCTCCAGCCCAGGCGCTGGGCGGCGGCCTCCAGCAGGCGGGCGCAGAGCACGCTGGTGACCAGCCCGTTGGGGCAGGCGGTGACGATGGCTAGGTTCATGGGGTCCCTCTCAGTGATGAGCGTCCAGGGCGTCGACCTGCACGCTCTGCCGCAGCCGTTCCAGGTGTTCGCGGTCATCGATGCCGAAGCCGATCCGGGTCACCGCCTGGGCGGCGATGGCGGTGGCCAGGCGCAACGCGTCCGCCGGCGGCGCGCCTTCCAGCAGGCCATGGAGCAGGCCGGCCAGCAGCGAATCGCCGGCGCCCACGGTGCTGGCCACCGCCACCCGCGGCGGCCGCGCCTGCCAGGCGCCCGCCTCGGCGAACCAGCGCACGCCGTCGGCGCCCTGGGACACCACCACGTGGCGGATACCCCGCGCGTGCAGGCGACCGGCGACCTCGCGCTGGGCGGCAAGGTCTTCGGCCGGGGCGCCGAGGGCCTCGGCCAGCTCCTCGACATTGGGCTTGATCAGCCAGGGCGCCGCCTCCAGGCCGGCGCGCAGGGCGGCGCCGCTGCTGTCCAGGGCGACCCGCAGGCCAAGGCGGTCCAGGCGCCGCAGCAGCGCTCCCAGCCAGGCCGGCTCGACCCCGCGCGGCAGGCTGCCGGCCACCACCGCCAGGTCGTGGCCGGCAGCCAGGTGGTCCAGGCGCTCCAGCAGCGCGTCCTGGGCGGCGGCCTCCACCTGCGGCCCGGGGCCATTGAGGTCGGTGACGCGCCCACCGGCCTCGGCCAGCTTGAGGTTGCTGCGGGTCTCCCCCGCCACCCGCACGAAGGCATCGTGGAAGCCCCGCCGCGCGAACAGGGTGTCGAAGGCCTGGGCGTTATCGGCCCCGAGAAAGCCAGCGACGCTGATCCGGTGCCCCAGGTCGGCCAGCACCTGGGCCACGTTCAGGCCCTTGCCGGCGGCGTGCACCAGCAAGGCCTCGCTGCGGTTCACCTCGCCCAGGCGCAGCGACGGCAGGCGCACGGTGAGGTCCAGGGCCGGGTTCAGGGTCAGGCAGAGGACGCGCGCCATCAGCCCGCCTCCACGAAGGCGCGCACCGCCTCGGCGTCCGCCAGGCCCAGCGCCCGCTGCGCCAGAGAACGCGCGCCTGCCAGGTCCAGCTCGCGCACGGCGGCCTTGACCTCGGCGACGCTGCGGGCCGACACGCTCAACTCGTCCACCCCCAGCCCCACCAGCAGCGGCACCGCCAGGGGATCGGCGGCCAGCTCGCCGCACACCCCGACCCACTTGCCTTCGGCATGGGCCGCGCGCACGGTGAGGTCGATGAGCTGCAACACCGCCGGGTGCAGGCCGTCCGCCTGGGCCGAGAGGGTCGGGTGGCCGCGGTCGATGGCCAGGGTGTACTGGGTCAGGTCGTTGGTGCCGATGCTGAAGAAATCCACCTCCTTCGCCAGCACCGGCGCGGTGAGGGCCGCCGACGGCACCTCCACCATGATCCCCAGCTGCAGGTCGGTCACCTCGATCTCCTCCCGCAGGCGCTGCACCATGTCCCGGGCGGCGCGCCATTCGGCGAGGGTGCCGACCATGGGGAACATGATGCGCAGGGGCCGGTCGCCGGCGGCCAGCAGCAATGCCCTCAGCTGGGTCTCCATGACGTCCGGGCGCTGCAGGGTCAGACGGATGCCGCGCAAACCGAGGAACGGGTTCTCCTCGGCCGGCATCGGCCAGTAGGGCAACGGCTTGTCGCCGCCCACGTCCAGAGTACGCACCACCAGCGGCCGCCCCGCCAGGGCATCAAGGACACGGCGGTACTCGGTGCGCTGGGCGGCCAGGTCCGGCAGTTGCGAATGGGCCATGAACACCAGTTCGGTGCGCAGCAGGCCGATGCCTTCGGCGCCCTGCTCCACCGCGGCGGCGGTCTCGTGGGTATCCCCCAGGTTGGCGCAGACCTCCACGCGGTGCCCGTCGCGGGTCACCGCCGGCTCGTAGCGCTGGGCATGGGCCCGCTCCAGCCGCTCGGCGCGCCGGCGGCGCTCGTCCTCCAGGCGCGCCCGGGTCGCCGGGTCGGGGTCGACGTACAGGCGACCGCGCTCGCCGTCCAGCAGCAACGGGGTATTGGGCGCCAGGCCCAGCACCGTGTCCCCCGCCCCCACCAGGGCCGGGATGCCCAGGGTGCGGGCGATGATGGCGCTGTGAGAGGTGGCGCCGCCACGAGCGGTGAGGATGCCGGCCACCCGCGAAGGATCGAGGCGCGCCAGGTCCGAGGGCGCCACCTCCTCCATCACAAGGATGTACGGCTGCTCCGGTTCGGCCTGCTCCTCCAGCCCGCAGAGCCGCGCCAGCACCCGCCGGGCCAGGTCCCGCAGGTCAGCGGCGCGCTCCGCCAGCAGCGCGTCGCAGAGGCGTTCCTGCTGGCGTGCCGCCGCTTCCAGCACCTGGTGCCAGGCCGCCTCGGCGCTGTGCCCGCGGTGCAGGTGGACGGTCACGTCCTCGGCGATGCCGGGGTCGTCGAGGATTTCCCGGTGCATGGCGAAGATGTCGCGGATGGCGGCGGCCTGGCTGCCGCTGACCAGGCTGTCCAGGTCGGCGCGCACCCGGGCCAGGGCGCCCTCCAGCCGCTGACGTTCCACCGCCGAGGACTCGCCGTGGGGGGCGTAGTCGAAGCGGGGCGTCAGCCGCCGATAGGCCGGCCCGCTGGCGAAGCCCGGGGCCGCGGCCACCGCCTGCAGCAGGCTGCCGGCCGCCGGCGCCTGGGGCGGCAGCTCGGGCGTGGCCACGGTCACCGAGGCCTCTGCGGTCTCCACCATCACCAGGGTCTCCACCTGGTCCAGGGGCGTGGTCACGGCCTCGCCGAGCCCGTCGCGCACAGCCTCCACCAACGCCGGCAAAGCCTCGTCGGCGATCGCCGGCTCGGCGACGAACTCCAGGGCCTGGCCACACCGGGCGCCGAGGCTGAGCAACTTGCTCAGGCTCTTCGCCGACACCGCCGCCCCTTCGTTGGCCAGGCGCACGTGGATGTCGCCGGCGAAGCGCTGGGCCAGTTGCGCCAGCACCTGCGCGGGTCGCGCGTGCAGGCCGTGGGGGTTGGCCAGGCGCACCTGGGCGCTGGGCCAGCCCACCGCCTGGCCGGCGCCGAGGGCGGCCAGCACCGCGGCGCGGCTGCCAGCCTCCGTCAGCACCCGTCCGCGGCCTTCGATGAGCACCGCGCAGACCCGCTCCAGCAACGCCTGGTGGGCGTCCCCGCGGCTGGCCAGGCAGAACAGGCCCAGCAGGGGCTGGCCCAGGTGACGCAATGGCTGGCTGGGGGTGACGAAGGCTAGCCCGGGGCGCTGCACCGCCTGGTCGCTGTGCAGCCACCAGAGGCCATCGCCCAGGGGCAGTGCCTCGCGCTGCGGGAGGATCGCCGCGAAGCCGTTGTCCACGCAGTCGGCCCGGCGCAGCAGGCGCGCGCCGCGCCAGATCAGTTCGTCGGCGTCTTCCGCCGGCACCCCGAGGCCGATCAGTTGCTCGTCCAGCGCCAGCGCCGGCGGGGTGCCCTGCAACAGGGCGAGGATTTCCCCGGCGCTGCGGGCCCCCCGCAGGGCGGGCGCCAGGTCGGCATCGCCCAGGGCGCGGGTCAGCATCTGCAAGAGGCGCAGGTGCTCGTCGGACTTGGCGGCGATGCCGATGGCCAGGTGCACCCGCTGGCCATCGCCCCAGTCGACGCCCTCGGGAAAGTGCAGCAGGCGCACGCCGGTGCGGTACACCAGCGGCCGGGTCTCCGGGGTGCCATGGGGAATGGCGAGGCCCTGGCCGAGATATGTAGAGCCCTGCGCCTCCCGGGCCAGCAGGCCGTCCAGGTAGCCCTCGGTCACCAGGCCATCGGCGACCAGCGCGGCGGCCATCGCTTCCAGTGCCTGACGCTTGCCGGCGGCCGCCAGGCCCATCTGGATCTGCCCTTCGTCGAGTTCGAGCATGGTGTTCTCCGGGGCGGCCCCGCCAGGGTACGCACCTTATGGGTGGGGTGATTACGATTAGGCGGCGGCGCGGGCAGCGAGTGCCGGCACGGCGTCGGATTCCCGTCCAGGCCGACGAAATCCTGCGCAAACTAAAAGCTGAAACGTTTCATCTATCAAAGCGTGGCACGGTAACCGATAATCGTCGATCCTTGAACCCCGCCCGCCGCGCGCCCGCGCCAGGAATACGCCGTTGAAACTCAGCGACATCGCCCGCCTCGCCGGCGTTTCCGTCACCACCGCCAGCTACGTGATCAACGGCCAGGCGACCCAGCGACGCATCAGCGCCGCCACCGTCGAACGGGTCCGCGCCATCGTCGAGCAGCACGGCTACCGTCCCGATCCCCAGGCCGCCGGCCTGCGCCGCGGGCAGACCCGCAGCCTCGGCTTCATCCTTCCCGACCTGGAGAACCCCAGCTATGCCCGCCTGGCCAAGTGCCTGGAACAGGGCGCCCGGGCCCGAGGCTACCAGTTGCTGATCGCCAGTTCCGACGACAGCCCGGACAGCGAGCGGCAGCTGCTGCAGCTGTTCCGCGCCCGCCGCTGCGACGGCCTGATCGTCGCCAGTTGCCTGCCGGCGGACGACGACAGCTACCGGCGCTTGCTGGACGATGGTGTGCCGGTGGTGGCGGTGGACCGCCAGTTGGACCCGTCCCGCTTTCGCTCGGTGGTCAGCGACGACCGCGAGGCCGGCCGCCGCCTCACCGCCAGCCTGTTGCAGCCACGCCCGCGGCACATCGCCCTGCTGGGCGCGCGGCCGGAACTGGCCATCAGCCAGGCCCGCGCCGCCGGCTTCGACGACGCCCTGGCCGGCTTCGCCGGGGAGCGCCGGGTCCGCCACGGCGAAGCCTTCAGCCGCGCCTGCGGGCGGCGCCTGATGGACGACCTGCTAGCGGACCTGGGCTACCTGCCGGACGCGCTGCTCACTACCGCCTATGTGCTGCTGGAAGGCGTCCTGGACGTGCTGCAGGCCCAGGCGCCGGCCTTCCCCGCCCTGCGCCTGGGAACGTTCGGCGATACCCAACTGCTGGATTTCCTGCCGCTGCGGGTGGATAGCCTGCAGCAGCAGCACGGGCGCATCGCCGAGCAGGTGCTGGAACGGGTGCTGGCGGCAGTGGAAGGCGGTGCGTACCAGCCGGGGGTCGACACGGTGCCGCGGACCTTCCGCCCGCGGCACCCGGCGACCCCGGCTACACCTTGAAGGCGCCGATCAAGGTCTGCAGGCGCAGCACCAGCTCGGACAGGTCGCGGCTGGCCTGCTCGGCCTGGCCGGCGCCCTCAGCGGTGCGCTCGCCGGCCTGATTGATCGCCACGATGTTGCGGTCGATGTCATGGGCGACCGCGGTCTGCTGCTCGGCGGCCGCGGCGATCTGCTGGTTCTGGTCGACGATGGCGCCCATGGCGCCGAGGATGTTTTCCAGGGCCTGCTGCACCTGCCCGGACTCGTCCACCGTGGCGCCGGCCCGCTGGTGGCTGGCGTCCATGGCCTTCACAGCCGCGCCCACGCCGCCCTGCAGCCGGGCGATCATCTGCTCGATTTCCTCGGTGGATTGCTGGGTGCGCTTGGCCAGGGTGCGCACCTCGTCGGCCACCACGGCGAAGCCGCGGCCCTGCTCGCCTGCCCGGGCTGCCTCGATGGCGGCGTTCAGCGCCAGCAGGTTGGTCTGCTCGGCGATGCCCTTGATCACCTCCAGCACCCGGCTGATGGAAGCGCTGTCCTCGGCCAGTTGGTCGATCACCTGGACCGACCGGTTCAGCTCTTCCGCGAGCCGCTCGATGCTGCCGCGCTGGGACTGCACCAGGGTGCGACCCTCGACGCTCTCGCGGTTGACCCGTTCGGCGCCCTCCACCGCGGTGGCGGCGCTGCGGGCCACCTCCTGGGCGGTGGCGGCCATCTGGTTCATGGCGGTTGCCACCTGCTCGATCTGCCCGCGCTGGCTGCCCACCGCCTGGTTGCTCTCGGCGGAGATGCTTTCCACCCGCCGCGCCTGGCCCTGGACCTCATTGACCGTCATGCCGACCCGCTCGATCAGGTCGTGCACCCGGCGCACCGTCTCGTTGAAGGCCTGGCCCAGCTCGCCCAGCTCGTCGCGGCTGCGCACCGTGAAGCCGGCGGTCATGTCGCCGGCGGCGACCCGGTCCATCACCTTGCCCAGGCTGCGCACGGTGTCCCGCACCGAGGCGTAGAAACCGCCATAGAGGTAGAGGATCGCCAGCAGGATCACCAGCAGCGCCGCCACCAGCAGCACGGTCTGGGCACGCTTGTCGGCCAGGCGTCCCTCCAGCTGGGTCTTGATGAAGCCAAGGGCGGCGTCATCCAGGCGATGGGTGGCGTCCAGGTAACCGCTGAACTGGTCGTAGAAGGTCGGCCAGGGCGTGTCCAGGGTATCGGCCACCACCACCTTCTCGTCCAGCAGGGCGGCGGCCGCCTTAAGGGTCGCCAGGCTGGCATCGGCCTGGGCCTGCAGGGCGTCCCGCGCCCGCGGACTGCCGTCCAGGGCTTCGCGCACGTGCAGGGCGTACTCCGCTTCCAGGCGTTCCAGGCCCAGCAGCAGATCATCCAGCTGATTGCTGGCGGCGGAAGCCAGGAAGCCCTGGCCCAGAGAGTAGGAGCCGATGGCCCGCGCCCGGGCGAGGGTCGCGGAGACCTGGGCGGTGGCCGTGGTGATGAGTTCGGTGAGCTGCCGCACGTCGCGCTGGCCGTCCTGGCTCAGCCCGGACTGGGTGGCGACGAAGCGGCTGAAGACCTGGGCCGACCCCACCAGCTTGGCCGCCATGGGGCTCTTGTTCTGCAGGGCATTCTCGGCCTGGACCGCCTTCAGCTCGGCCAGCAGCTCGTCGCGCTTCTCGGCGAATTCCTGCACCTGCTGGGGGTCGTTGCTCGGCGTCTGCAACTCCTGCAGGGTGGCGATGGCCTGTTCTTCCAGGCGCTTGAGCCGGGTCTCCACGTCGCCGGCCTGGCCCGACTGGCCCAGCACCGTGTCGATCTGCACCAAGTCGTTGAGGGACTCGATGTCCCGCCGCAGGCCCAGGCTGGCGCCGAGCAGGTCGATGCTCTCCAGCTCGGCGCGGGTGGCCCCGTACTGTTGATAGGAATCGCGCACCAGGACCGCGTCGGTGACGATCATCGGCAGGAAGAACAGAACGCTGATCAGGCTGAACTTCATGCCGAAGCTCAACCGGTTCATCAGCGCGATGGCCGGATACACCAGGGTCTTCACAGAGGCCTCCCGCTTTTCATTTTTGTTATGGAAGCACCGCGTCTTCGTTCTGGACGACGGTTGCCCGGGGCGTGGCAGCAGCGCCCCTGGGACTATGTAACCGATCCCGCACCGGCCTTCTGTAAATTAAGGTTAAAAACCTGCGGCCCGCCACCGGGAGATGGCGGCTCAGACCAGCAGGATCCACGCGGCGAAGGCCACGTACCAGAGCAGCGCCGCCCGCACCAGCAATTGCCAGAGGGCGTCGAGCCCGGCGACGCCGCCCTCCCCCAAGGGGGCAGCCTGCACGTCGCCAGCGGCCCGTCCGGCATGGGCGATGAGCTGGGCGGCTGGCAGGTCCCAGGCCAGCAGGTCGTGGAGCAGGACGCGGCTGACCGCGACGAAATCCCCTACCAGGGCGAAGCTGGCCGCCAGGACCCGCGCCGGCAGCCAATCCAGGGCATGCCGCCACTGGCCGGCCCGCCGTTGCAGCGCCGGGTCGCCCGCCCGCTCGGCCGCCAGCGCCAGCAGCCGGTAGGCCAGGGGAACCAGCGGCCCGAGCAGGGCGTACCAGAAGATCACCGCGAAGAAGCGCTGGTAGCCGTGCCAGAGCAAGTAGCCCTGGACGTTTTCCAGCAACGCCGGCGGCGTCTCGCCACTCACCCCCAGGTCACGCTCCGCCGCCCGCAATGCCGCCTCGCCGTCACCGCGTCGCCAGGCATCGCGGAAGGCGCCCAGCTCCGCCAGCACGTCGCCACGGCCCAGGCTGTAGATCATCACCCACAGGTGCAGCGGCAACGCCAGCCAGCCGTAGGCCAGCGGCTGCAACAGCGCCAGCACCAGGCCCAGCAGCGCCACCGGCAGCAGAACCAGGAGCGCCAGCGCCGCCCGGGGACGGACCGTCGGACGGGCCTCCACCCATGCCAGCATGCGCAGCCAGGGGCCGTCGTTCTGGATGCGCCGGCGCCAGGCGGAGAATTTCTCTACCCCCACCAATAGCAGCAGGACCAGGAATTTCATGCCGACCCTCCTTGTTCGCGAAGCGTCGTTCGCAGGCGAGGCCAATCGAAGGCCGGACCGGGGTCGGTCTTGCGACCCGGGGCGATGTCGCTGTGGCCACAGATACGCTCGCCGATGTCCGGGTAGGCACGCAGGAGCTGGCTGGTCAGGTCGACCAGCGCCGCGTACTGGGCGTCGGTGTACGCCAGGGTGTCGGTCCCCTCCAGCTCGATGCCCAGGGAAAAATCGTTGCACCCCTCCCGCCCGTCGAAGCGGGATTGCCCGGCGTGCCAGGCACGGTCGCGGCAGGAGACGAACTGGATCACCCTACCGTCCCGCTCGATGAGGAAGTGCGCCGAGACCCGCAGCTCGGCAATGTCGACGAAATACGGGTGCTCGGTGGGGTCCAGGCGATTCTGGAACAGCGCTTCCACGTTCCCGGTGCCGAAACGGCCGGGAGGCAGGCTGATGTTGTGGATCACCAGCAGCGAGATTTCGCCGTCGGGACGGGTATTGAAGTTCGGCGAGGGGCAATGGCGGATGCCATCGCACCAGCCGCTGGCAGGGTCCAGCTCCATGGGGGCTCCTCAGGCGTGGGCCTCACTCTAGAGCAGTCCGTCCATGGGGCCAAGCCGGAATGAAAAACGCCCGGCGAACCGGGCGTTTTTCATTCGGATCAGGCGCCCTTGAGGCGCCGGAGGTTGCCGATCACCGACTCCAGGGCACGGTCGAACAGCAAGGCGTCGTCTAGCAGACGGACCGCGCCACGGCGGAACTCCACCGCCAGCCCCATGCGGGTCTTTTCCAGTACCTTCATGCCGGTCCGGTTGACGAAGATGTACTTGCCGGTGGGCTTGATCACCGCGGCCAGCTTGCAGCGCACCTTGTGCTCGGCATCCTCCTGGAACTCGACCCAGCTGCCGACCCGCAGGCTGTCCACCTGCTTCAAAGCGCTGTCACCCTCCGCCAGCACCGTCTCAGGCTCCACCACCGGCACTTCGCCAGGAGCCAGCAGGACGATTTCCTCCACCACCTCGACCATGGCCGGCGGCTCCGCCGGGATGTCCAAGGCCAGGGGCAGGTCGAGCACCGGCAGGCCATTGCCCGGCGTCGTCTCATCGGCGGAGGGTTCCGCCACCGGCTCGTCGTCCAGCGGACGCTTGAAGCGCTGGAAGGCCTGCACGTGCAGGGCCTCCAGCTGGCTGAAGAAATTGCCGGTGGAGAACGGGTCAAACGCCGCGCTGGACAGCCCGTCGCGCAGGGACTTCAGCAGGCCGGGCACCAGTTCCAGCAAACGCAGCCGGTCTTCCGGTTCGTCATGGGACTCGACGCTCCAGATGAGGTCGTCCATGGTGGCCAGCGCCGCGCGCCACTCGGCGGAATCCTGGCCGTGCTTCAGGCGGGTCAGCAGCAGCACCTTGCTCCAGGCTTCCTCCAGCAAACGCACCACCACCTCGGGCAACGTGCGGCCCAGCAAACGCTCATTGAGTGCCTGCTCCACTTGCTGGCGGGCCAGGATTGCCTTGGCCCGGCCTTCCTCGGCATCCCGTGTGCGCTGCTCCAGCAGTTCACTGCGCCGCCGCTCGTCGCCGGTGAAGGCGAGGAAATCGGCCAGCAGGTCGGAGAACAGCGCCGGGTCGTCGACGAAATCGTTGAGCAGGCGCTGCACCACCTGCTCGATCTTCTGGTAAAGGCTGTCGCGCTGAGCATCGTCCTGCTCGCTCCAGCCCATGGCGGCCGAGGCGATCTCGTTGAGCAGGCGCCGGGCCGGGTGGCTGCCGCGGCTGAAGAACGTCTTGTCCAGCACCGCCACCTTCAGCATGGGGATCTGCAGCCGGCCGATCAGCGCCTTCAGGGAATCCGGCAGGGTGCGGTCGTCGAGGATGAATTCGAACAGCATCGACACCAGGTTGATGACGTCATCATCCATCTGCCCCACCACCCGGGACTTGCCGCTCTTGGCGCTGACCCGGGTGAGGAGGTTTTCCAGTTTGTCGCGAACGTCGAACTCGTCGTACTGCTGCGTCGGCAGATGCTGCTGCAGGTGAGACAGGAGGCGCATCAGGTCGTTGCTGGAGATTGGGATGGCATCGGCCGGCAACTCGCGCTGTGGCAACGCCGTGCCGCGCACCTGGGACAGCAGGTCCTGGAGCACACCGAAGACTTCCTGCATGTCGCCCTCGGCGTAACTCCCCGCTGGAACGCCGGACGCCTGACCCGAGGCTGATAAACCACTTGCACGGGTAGCTGGACTACGCCCCTGGGGACGGGGCGCCGGCGCGGCGGATTTCAGCTCCGGCAGTACACCGGCCGCCACCAGGACCTCGTTGGCCTCGGCATAGAGTTCGCCGAACTCGCTGAGGACGTATTTCTCGAACAGCTTGAGGATGATCAGCTTGACGCGGATTTCCACCCCGAGGGTGCGGCAGGCATCCAGGAAAGACTCGCAAAGAACGCGGGGCCCCAGGGGGTTGGCGCGATCATCGACCTTCTTGGTGACCAGGGTATTGAGGCGCGTGGTGAGATGACCGAGGGCGACGCCGTCGCGGTTATTGACCTTGGCCACCATGGCATCCACCGCCACGGACTCCTCCAGTTCGTCGTTCTGCACTAGGGACAGGCTTTCGAACGACACGGCGTCCAGTTGCGGCGGCTTGCCGATTTCGTACTGATTGAGGAGGGAGAAGGATTCGAAGACCTTCTGCAGGAAGGTTCGCTCGATGCTTTTGCGCTTCAGCCGCAGGTCGCGCATCGCCTCGAAAAAAGTGTTCTGCTCGGCATTGCTGGTGGCGCGATCCGCCATCTCGAACAGCGTATCGTCCGCATTGTCGAACAGGGCCTGCAGCGCCTGTTTCAGCTGCTGAGCAGCCTTGTCGCGCACCTGGATAAGCGCCACGGGCAGCCTTCCTAACGGCGAAGTTGGCGTTTGCTCTGGGGTGCCCTTGTTGATGTGCACCACATTCGCGTCGGTCTGCATCTCGAGTTTCTCCCGCAGACGGCCAGAGCGCGGGAGCGGGTCTGGCGGGGCAACGTTTCGGCAACGTCAGCCTTCTGGCGTCAAATAGAAATTTCCATGTCCATTATAGGGACAGTGCCACGTCCACAAAGTTGGCATTGCCGGGATATGACGCGCGTCACAGATTCACTCGTCCGACACACGAACCGAAACGCCTAGGCAGGTTATCTCACCCGGGCAGTTCCGCGTCTACGGCGCATCCGTATAATCGCCCCGATCTCACCGGAGCCGACCATGCCGAACCTGACCCTCGCCGACCTTACCGCTGAAATCGACGCCTCCGTCCGCCGCGCGCTCGCCGAAGACATCGGCGGCGGCGACATCACTGCCCGCCTGATTCCAGAAGAACGCCTGGCCCATGCCACCGTGATCACCCGCGAAGACGCGGTAGTCTGCGGCACAGCCTGGGTGGATGCGGTGTTTCGTCAGGTGGATCCGCGGGCCGCGGTGCATTGGCAGGTAAAGGATGGCGATCAGGTAGTGGCCAACCAGCCGCTGTTCCACGTGGAAGGCCCGGCCCGGGCACTGCTCACCGGGGAGCGCACTGCGCTGAATTTCCTGCAATCCCTTTCCGGCGTGGCCACTCGCTGCCGTCGTTACGCGGACTTGGTGGCGAACACCGGGGTGAAGCTGCTGGACACCCGCAAGACGTTACCAGGGCTGCGGCTGGCCCAGAAGTATGCCGTTACCTGTGGCGGCTGCCACAACCACCGCATCGGCCTCTATGACGCCTTCCTCATCAAGGAAAACCATATCGCCGCCTGCGGTGGAATCGCCAAGGCCATCGCCACCGCCCACACCATTGCCCCGGGCAAACCGGTGGAGGTGGAAGTGGAAAGCCTGGAAGAACTGCAGGAAGCGCTAGAAGCTGGCGCAGACATCATCATGCTGGACGAACTCAACCTCGACGATATGCGAACTGCCGTGCAGCTCACCGCGGGCCGCGCCAAACTGGAAGCGTCCGGGGGCGTGAATGAAGAAACTCTTCAGGGCATTGCGGCTACGGGGGTCGACTTCATTTCCTTGGGTACTCTTACCAAGGATATAAAGGCTATCGACCTTTCCATGCGTTTGAAGCTTTGATCAGGCGGTGGCTTTAAAAACCCATATCTTCTGCAAGACAAAGACAAGCGGCGGATTTACGACCAAAATCAATAAAAGCGCCAGATAGTAAGAAAGTTCTAGCCAGGAACAAATTACCCAAACAAAGATGTAATTGAGCGTGGCGCCAAGAGTAGCGACCGCCGCATACTTGAGAAGAATGGCTCGACTGAAGTTTCCTGCTGAAAACGTATAGTAGTTATTCGCCAAGAAAGACCACACGAACGCCCCTATGAAAGCCAAACTATTGGCCAAGGGTTTGCTTAACTCCAGATTGATCAGGAAAAAGAAAAGAGCCAAATGCAGTGCAGTCGCCAGACCACCGACTGCAAGAAAGCGAAGAAAAATGATCATTTTTTTCGTGCGACGGCCACAATCGAAAGGCCGAAAGGGAAGCGAAGCCAAGGTAGCACATGACGCTCAAATGCCATGATATTGAAAAAAAACATATTCACCGGCCGAGAGGGTAATTCGTCGGCCGCCAACTTCTTCTTGAATATTTTTTCCAGAAAAATACGTTGGAAAACGGCGAGCGGAAACAAGAGTGTATTGAAGTACGAAATGTACTCCAACGTAAAACCTGACGAACGCAGTAGCTCCTTGACTTGCGCTCTAGTGTAACGACGAACATGATGATGCCGTCGATCATGCTCACTGAACAAGAATCCATAGGCAGGTATTGTCAGAAACAAGACCCCTTCGCCTGACAGTTTGCGATGGAGCGACTCCAGGGTGAGTTTATCCTCTTTTATATGCTCCAACACATCGAACATACTGATAAGTGCCATGGAGCCATCTTCGACATCAAGCCCATCAGGCAGATACCCATCCTTCACCTGGCAATGAGCTTTCGTCTTCGCACGTTCTCTGGCCAACGGATTAGGCTCAATACCTAGTACGTCTCCAAACCCTGAAAGCAAAGCAAGGTTTCCACCCGTTCCACAGCCTACATCAAGTATTCTCCGACCAGGCAAATGGGTTCTTTTGAGCAGACTTTCTACGATGACTCGTCTCCCACGAAACCACCAATGATCTCTTTCAATGCGATCCATGGTGAGGTAAACGTCATTCTCCATCACGAACCTCGTTAAGCGATTGGCTTCCGATGAGATAGAGAGGCCGCTGCTTCACTTCAATGTAAATACGCCCCACGTATTCGCCGATGAGGCCCAAGGTCAATAACTGAACGCCACCCATGAATAAGATTACAACCAGCGTGGACGTATAGCCTGGAACGTCAACCCCTGCAAAAAGGGTCCGCCCGATCAGAAAGAATCCATACAAGGAGCTGAACAATACGATCAGCAGGCCTGTATAGGTCCACACCCGAAGGGGCCATGAACCAAATGCCACCAAGCCATCCAAGGCGAAATTCCAAAGTTTCCAGTAGTTCCACTTTGTGCTTCCAGCATGACGTTTTTCACGGGTGAAGGAGACTGAAGCCTGCTTGTACCCGACCCATGAAAAAAGTCCCTTCATGAAGCGATTACGCTCTTTCAGCTGCGCCAGCGCTATCAATACTTTCCGATCAAGAAGCCTGAAGTCACCTACATCTGGAGGGATGTAAGTGTCTGACATGGCATTGAATATCTTGTAGAAGAACCCCGCCGTCATTTTCTTCCAAAACGTATCGGATGCTCGTGATGACCGAACACCAAACACAACTTCATACCCCTCTTCCCACTTTTCCAGCATGAGAGGGATGACCTCAGGAGGGTCCTGCAAGTCGACATCGATAGGAATGGCACAGTCACCCGCAGCATGTTCCAAACCAGCAGTCAGAGCGATTTCCTTTCCATGGTTTCGGGAAAGAGAAATCCAGCTTATTCGTCTGGTCTGAGCCTGCTCCTGAATCACCTCCAGCGTAGAATCGGTACTCCCATCGTCAACAAAAAGATAATCAAGCCTATAGGGCAATTCCTCGAAAACCTTCTCCGTGCGATCGAGGAAAGGGCCAATAGACTCAACTTCATTATAAACAGGAACTACCAACGTGACTTTCTTCATGGCTTAGCCCCGATGGGTTTTCGCTCATAAGCTATAAATGAAGAGTTCAGCTTACCGCGAAGGTAGTAATTTTTTTCAACCCAACTAGACAGGATAGAATCCGACAACATCCGATCATAAGATGAAGCAGGTACGCCAAACCAAGGGAATTGGTCATTTATTCTCACCAGGATGGCTTGCGGCACTTCTTTTGCCAAGTCGGCCCTGATCTCACTCATGATTGGCTCTGCTAATGAATAAGTTGGCATTTGCCCGAAGATAGTCACGAGATGACGGCTGGCATTTTCCCCGTTTGCCTCGAGATACGTCACGGCGCCAAGCCCAAGAATATAAAATTTGTACTGATTTCCATATCTATCATTCAGATAATGGGCAGCTTCTTCCTCATCGTCGTACCTGTAGTAATGCATTTCAGCTCCCATCACATGGTAGGCCTCCTTTAAACTTGAATCTCCTACCATCATCGCGATTGCCATACGCTGCTCGCCCGAGAATTTATCGGACCCTAACACTGCTGCGCCAATCACAAAGAGCGTGACAATTCCAAAAATTTTATGAAACCGAACACTCCCTTCAGCTTCGCCATTAACCAAGACACTGAAAATCAGTATGAAAATCGAACACACAACTGGTATGGAGTGATAATTGAAGCCATACCCTGACAGCATATAGGCGTAAACTGCTGTCAAGAAAAGCAAAAACGCAATCAAATTCTGCCGTAAAAACCTTGAATTTCTATAACCGAACAATACGCTTATCAAACACAAGACCACTATGAAGCCGGCATACTTGTAGGCTGGAAACAGAGAGACAAAGTCTAACAGCCTTAATAAGGTTTCCAGGTTGGTGCTATTCACACTGTGCAAGTAAGCTTCGTGATGAGCGGTCAGCAACCATACAAAACCATCAACATCTCCGCATACGAACAAGAAAAGGAGCATGAAGATGGATGTAATTGACACACCGACCAGATAGCAAAGCCACGCTCGACCTCCGCTCCGGTTACGCCAAAGATAGGCGAGCAGATAAACAAATACGGCAGGCAAGAAAGTAGGCTTCAGCCACATTACCCATCCTATGCAAATACCGACAGCTACAGGATAGACGATATTTTCTTTTCTTTCAGACAGCACATAACAGCAGAAACTTGCACTAATGAATATAGCTTGGTAGATCTCGACCTGCCCACGCTCCGGTAAACCCCAAAAAACACCCGAATAAAATAGCCCTAGGCTTGAGGCCAGGACCGAGCACTTCAAGAGCAATTCACCTTTATATCCACGGCGCTCCAAAGCAAATACCGCGAGCCCCGCGAGGAGCACTACTCCTGCCGTTTCGAATAATCTTGCCGATAACGAGCTGTAGCCCAGAAGCGTCAAGCGGATGCTTTCGAGCAAGAAAATGCCCGGGGTCTTGTGATCAAAAACGTCACGGTACAGCGTGGCACCATGCAAGATACGGCGCGCGATGGCTGCATACAGAGCGGTGTCTTCGAAATAAGGGTAGACGAAATTTCCAGCCAGGAAAAATAGCAGTATAGCTGCCACCAAGGCAGCAGCCGAAACTTTTCCAGGAACACTCACCTTATATTCGAAGCTCACCACTACTTTCCTAACTATTAAATTTCTTTGTAGGCTTGGCAAACATTTTTTGGCCCGCCCTCATTCTCGCAAAGCTTTGTAAAGAAAAGCTTCCTTACATTTTTAACGCCCACCTTCGATTCATCAGGAAACATTGTGTCCGCGACGCGTGAAAATTCATCCCCCTTTTCCTTATCCCCCATAGCGTAATAAACAAATGCTTTTAGCATATAAGCCGGTGCATAATCACGCTGGTAGAAAATCATGTAATTCACATTATCAAGAGCCTTGGTGTACTGCCCCATCCACATATAAGACTCCGCAAGAGCCCCATAGACAAATCGTAAAAGCCAAGCTTCACCAACGTTATCTCTCACAGCCATTGCTTTGTTAATATCGATTTTACGGCTCAAAACTTCTTCGTGAGGTTTATAAAGCCCTTCAATTGATTTCTCCAGATACTTAGTGGCTTCAGCATAATCTCCCCGCTGACTGGTGAGCTGCCCTTTTAAAGCTGTCAACTTATAAGACAAACCACCATCCCTTTCTTCTACTTTCTTCAGTACTTCATCAGCCAAATCGCTCTGACTGGAAAACAACAGAGCAGCAACGTAATTGAACCTGACAAACTCGAAATCAGGATTTCTCTCATAACCCCAACCCCAAAGCGATATTTCGTTAGACCACAGTGGCAGCGTTATTCTGATGTTAGCCACACATAAAACCGCCCACCCAACCAGACACGCAGAAACAAGAAACGGAAACGTCCGTTTCATGGCTTCAGACATGTTGAGGCTAATACTTATAGAGCTAGCCCCCAATGCAAAAAATGATAATGGCAATGCCAGAAAACGCTCATGCCCTATATTCCCGGATATAACTAGAGGCAGTATATTGAGCACAGGAAGCAGTGCAACCAGCCCCATAGCCAAGAAATAGAAACAGGGAATCCTTTTATAGAAACCCCATACGGAAAAGATCATTGCAAAAAACAGGGTCAACATGCCTACACCCACCTGCTTTTGCGTTATTTTCGCTACCTCGAATGGGTGAAGCGGATTGAGATCAGAGAAGGGGAAAACCACCATTTTTGCGTAGAAAAGCAAAGTTTGCCCAACATAACCAATTTTCTCAAAAATGCTCCGCTGCTCATAAATCGAATAGTCTGCTGCATATAGAGCAGGCTGAGCCAAATGCCTAACCCATAGATAAACAAAACCAACCAACAAAAGACATAAAAATAGAGTTTTATGGTGACGAATAAAAGTGGGTACTCCCTTATTTTCCGGATTAAGCCAAAGCCACATCACTATCAATACAGGAAAAACTACAGCCATTTCTTTGGAAGCGGCGGCGGCAGCAAAACATGCACAAACCAGAAACAAACCAAGCCGCTCCTGATAGCGCCTTCCTAGCCAAAGCCCAAGTAGCGTAAAAAAGGTAACCATCAGGTCAAAACGACACGCAACCCATACCGTGGACTCCATAAGTACGGGGTGAAAGCCATATAAGGACATCGCCAAAAGACTGCGAATCAACCTCTGCTTAGGAGCAGACGAAAAATTAAATTGATATGCTAGGCCATATACAAGCGTGCAGTTGGCCAGATAAATCAATAAATTAATTGAATGGGAAACCTTTGAATCCACCCCGAATAGCTGAAATTCTACGATAAAACTTAACAGCACACCCGGCCTGAAATAGGTAGACCCCGGCAAAACAGCAGTAGAAATGGACCGCCACAAATCAGACGGACTGCGCAACAGCGGGCTATCCAAGAACAAGGACGTATCGTCCCAGACATAGTCAAAATTCGTGACAGGCCAGTACAAAGCAGTCAATGCAACTATTATTGCGAATGGCGCCAGGCCCCATACCCTATTGATCATATTATTTCCTTCAAAAAGAAAGCCCTCTCACGAGGGCTTTCTTTTTACAACTTAAATTAACGGCATTCGGAAGGAACGTACTTGGTGTCGGTGCTGGTGGTGCAGGTCCAAGAAATGGGGCCTTCGGGCACCACGTTAGCACTCAGGTTACCGGAAGGAGTTCTCGGCGTCAGGGTGAGGTTCACGTTACGAGCGGCGGAAGTCATTACGACATTAATGGCACCGGTGCTCGGAGCGATGGTTACAGCAGAAACGTTCTTGGTGGCAGAGGTGAAGCTCCAGCCATTACCCAGGTTGGTAGCACCGTTCACGGCGTTCTCGGCAACAGCCGACTTGGCAGCTGCAGCCATGCCCAGGCCTTCAGAAACACGGGCACGTACGGTGTAGTCTTGGTAGGCCGGCAGGGCAACGGCAGCCAGAATACCGATGATCGCAACCACGATCATCAATTCAATGAGGGTAAAACCTTTTTGAGCCTTCATACTTTTCTCCTTAGATGTGTTTAGGCCATTGGCCTGACAGGCTAGTCAGCAGAAAGCGTGCCAACTCAGAATTCCCCCAAAGAACCGCATTAATGGCTTTCTCGAGCCCATAGCCGCCACGGCATCCTGGCAAGATGTGCCTTTTTTTGTCACTGGCGTTGCCCGTGTTTGGCAGCCAGAAGCAACTACGTTATAAGGCAGCGATTGCTTACCGGAGCCGACGATGAACGACACCGTAACCCTTTCTGGCTTGGCCAAACAGATGGTCCTGGCTGGCCTCTTGGATGACAAGACCGCTCAGCAGGCACAGCTACAAGCCCAGCGAAACAAGCTGTCCCTCGTGACCTACCTGGTACAGAACCGCTTGGTGAAGAGCCGGGCCATGGTCGAGTTGGCGGCGGATCAGTTCGGGGTGGCGTTCTTCGATCTTTCGTCGCTGGACAAGGAGAGCCTGCCAAAGGAACTGGTCAGCGAGAAGCTGGTGCGGCAGCACCGGGCCCTTCCTCTCTGGAAACGCGGCAACAAACTGTTCCTGGCGGTCTCCGATCCGTCGAATCACCAGGCAGTTACCGATATTCAGTTCAGCACCGGCCTGAACACCGAAGCCATCCTCGTGGAGGATGACAAGCTGGGCGACGCCATCGACAAGTACTTCGAGTCGGCCACGAGCGGACTGGATGGCCTTTCGGATGTCGACCTGGATGGAGTGGATGTCGAGGGAGTTGGAGATGGTGCCAAGGAAAACGACGCTGAAGCCTCTGACGCCGACGATGCGCCGGTGGTGCGTTTCGTCAACAAGATGCTGCTCGATGCGATCAAGGGGGGCTCCTCCGATTTGCACTTCGAGCCCTATGAACAGACCTATCGCGTACGTTTTCGCACCGATGGCATCCTCCATGAAGTAGCGCGCCCGCCGATCCAACTGGCTTCCCGGCTGTCGGCACGCTTGAAGGTCATGGCGGCCCTGGATATCTCCGAAAGGCGCAAGCCCCAGGATGGCCGCATCAAGATGAAGATATCCAAGAGCAAGTCGATCGATTTCCGGGTCAATACTCTGCCCACCTTGTGGGGCGAAAAGATCGTCATGCGAATTCTCGACCCCACTAGTGCGCAGATGGGTATCGACGCTCTGGGCTACGAGGAAGACCAGAAAGCGCTCTACATGAGCGCGCTGAAACAGCCCCAAGGCATGATCCTGGTGACCGGCCCCACCGGTTCCGGCAAGACGGTCTCCCTCTACACCGGTCTGAACATCCTCAACACGCCAGACGTGAATATTTCCACGGCCGAGGATCCGGTCGAGATCAACCTGGAAGGCATCAACCAAGTCAACGTCAATCCACGCCAGGGTATGGACTTCACCCAGGCGCTGCGGGCCTTCCTGCGTCAAGACCCCGATATCATCATGGTGGGCGAGATCCGCGATCTGGATACCGCCTCCATCGCCGTGAAGGCCGCCCAGACCGGCCACATGGTCATGTCTACCCTCCATACCAACAGCGCGGCCGAAACCCTGACCCGCCTGCGCAACATGGGGGTGCCCTCGTTCAACATTGCCACCTCGGTCAACTTGATCATCGCCCAGCGCCTGGCACGCAAGCTCTGCGGCACCTGCAAGAAAGAAGTGGAGGTACCTCAAGAGGTGCTGCTGCAGGAGGGTTTCCCTGCGGACAAGATCGGCACCTTCAAGATTTACGCCCCGGTGGGCTGCGACAATTGCAAAGGCGGGTACAAGGGCCGTGTCGGTATTTATGAAGTAGTTAAAATCACGCCTGCGCTGCAGCGGATTATCATGGAGGAAGGCAACTCCATCGATATCGATAACCAGATGCGCAAAGACGGCTTCAACGACCTTCGTACCTCGGGCCTGCTCAAGGCCATGCAGGGTGTGACCAGTCTGGAAGAAGTCAACCGCGTGACCAAGGACTGACCATGGCACAGACCGCAGTAAAAAATACGCTCTTCACTTGGGAGGGTACCGATCGAAAGGGTACCAAGGTCAAGGGCGAGCTCAGCGGCCAGAATCCCGCCTTGGTCAAGGCGCAGCTGCGCAAGCAGGGGATCAACCCCACCAAAGTCCGTAAGAAAGGTTTTTCGTTCGGCAAGGGCAAGCGCATCAAGCCCTTGGACATCGCTTTGTTCACCCGCCAGATGGCCACCATGATGAAGGCCGGCGTACCGCTGCTGGCCTCCTTCGACATCATCGGCGAAGGCTTCGAAAATCCCAACATGCGCAAACTGGTGGATGAGGTAAAACAGGAGGTTGCCGCCGGTAACAGTTTCGCCAACTCCCTGCGCAAGAAGCCCCAGTATTTCGATGACCTGTATTGCAACCTGGTGAACTCCGGGGAGCAGTCGGGCGCCCTGGAGACCTTGCTCGACCGGGTCGCTACCTACAAGGAAAAGACCGAACTGCTGAAGAAAAAGATCAAGAAGGCGATGAACTACCCGATCGCGGTCATCGTGGTGGCGGTCATCGTCTCGGGTATCCTTTTGATCAAGGTGGTGCCTCAATTCGAGTCCGTTTTCGAAAACTTCGGTGCCGAATTGCCTGCCTTTACCCAGATGGTCATCGGTATCTCACGCATAATGCAGGACTGGTGGCTCGCGGTCGTGGTGGCGCTCATAGGCATCGGCTTCGCCTTCAAGGAAACCCACAAACGCTCGCAGAAATTCAGGGATAGTGTCGACCGTACCGTGCTCAAGCTGCCCATCGTGGGGGACATTCTGTACAAGTCGTCACTGGCCCGTTATGCCCGCACACTCTCTACCACCTTCGCCGCGGGTGTTCCCTTGGTGGACGCACTGGACTCGGTAGCCGGCGCCACTGGCAACGTCGTCTTCAAGAATGCCGTCAACCGCATCAAGCAAGACGTCTCCACCGGCATGCAACTTAATTTCTCCATGCGCACCACTGGGGTGTTTCCGGCTATGGCAGTTCAGATGACCGCTATCGGCGAGGAATCAGGCGCGCTCGACGCTATGCTGGATAAGGTGGCGACATTCTACGAAGAAGAAGTGGACAACAAAGTGGACGGCCTCACGGCATTGATGGAGCCCATGATCATGGCGGTGCTCGGCGTGCTCGTCGGGGGCCTGATCATCGCCATGTACCTGCCCATCTTCCAACTCGGCGCAGTCGTCTAACTACATGTCCATCTTTGAGTTCATGGCCAGCCATCCGCTGGCCTTTGTTTTTCTGGTTTTCTTCATCGGCTTGCTCGTCGGCAGCTTCCTCAACGTCGTGGTGTATCGGTTGCCGCTGATGATGCAGGCGGAGTGGCGCTCTCAGGCCCATGAATTCCTCGATCTACCTGCACCGGAACGGCGGGACACCTTCAACCTGATCCTGCCCAATTCGTCCTGCCCGCACTGCGGCCATGAAATCCGCCCTTGGGAAAACGTGCCGGTAGTGAGCTGGCTGGCGCTGCGGGGCCGGTGCTCGGCCTGCAAGGCGCCCATCAGCACACGCTACCCGCTGGTGGAACTGGCTTGCGCGCTGCTGTCGGCCTGGGTCGCCTGGCATTTCGGGTTCACCTGGCAGACCGCGGCGATGCTGCCGCTGACCTGGGGCTTACTGGCCATGAGCCTGATCGATGCGGACCACCAGCTGCTGCCGGACGCCCTGGTGCTGCCGCTGCTGTGGATGGGCCTGCTGGTCAATCATTACCAGTTGTTCGCCAGCCTCGACGACGCCCTGTGGGGCGCGGTGGCTGGTTACCTCATCCTCTGGTCGGTGTACTGGCTGTTCAAGCTGATCACGGGCAAGGAAGGCATGGGCCACGGCGACTTCAAGCTGTTGGCCATGCTGGGCGCATGGGGGGGATGGCAGGTGCTGCCCCTGACCATCCTGCTGTCGTCGCTGGTGGGCGCCATCATTGGCACCCTGATGCTGCGCCTGCGGGAGGACGAGTTCGGCACCCCCATTCCCTTTGGTCCCTACCTGGCCATCGCCGGCTGGATCGCTCTGCTGTGGGGCGATCAGATCACCGGTACGTACCTGCAGTTCGCCGGGTTCAAATGAGCGCCGCCTGGATTCTTGGCCTTACCGGGGGCATCGGCAGCGGCAAGAGCGCTGCCGCTGCGCATTTCGCGTCCCTGGGCGTCCATGTGGTCGATGCCGATCACGCGGCGCGCTGGGTCGTGGAACCCGGTCGCCCGGCCCTGCAACGCATCGCCGAGCACTTCGGGCCACGGGTGATCACCGCCGAGGGGCATCTGGACCGGGCCGCCCTGCGCGCCCTGATCTTCGATGTTCCCGACGAACGCCGGTGGCTGGAGAAACTGCTGCACCCGCTGATCGGCGACGAATTGGTGGCGAACCTCGCCCAGGCCCAGTCGCCCTATGCCATCCTGGTCTCGCCCCTGCTCATCGAGTCAGGCCAATACCGGCTCACCCAACGCATCCTCCTGGTGGATACTCCGGAGCACCTGCAGGTGCAACGGACCGTGACCCGCGACGGGGTGCCCGAAGACCAAGTCCATGCCATCCTCAAGGCCCAGGCCAGCCGGGCCGACCGCCTCGCACACGCTGACGATGTGCTGGTGAACGACCGCGACCTGGCCTGGCTGCAGGACGAAGTGGAGCGTCTGCACCACGTCTACCTGAACCTCCAGCCCTCTTCCCGTGGAGACCAAGACCGTCCATGACCAAACCGCTGAATGTCGAGTGCCCGACTTGCGGCGCCCCCGTGGAATGGACCTCCGCCAGCGCCTTCCGGCCCTTCTGCTCGGAGCGCTGCAAACTCATCGACCTGGGCGCCTGGGCCGCCGAGGAACATGCGATTCCCGGCAATGAACTGGAGGACGACCTGTTCTCCGGCGACCTTCCGCCCCGGGAGCACTGAGCCGGTCAGGGTCGCATGAAGGTGTAGTCGCGTTCGTCATCCAGATTGTCCGCCAGAAACGCCAGTTCCTGCGCCAGGTCTTCCGCGCTGCGGTGCGCCTTGCTCAAGGCCACCGCGCCGCTCAACAGCGCCCTCACAGCCAAGGCCGCCTCGAACCCTTCCGCCTGCCCTTGCTCCAGGGCCTGCTCCAGCACCCGTGCCGCCCACCCATAGACATCCATTGCCTGTTCCTCGCGTGATCGAGTGACCATGGTTCGTCGGGACGGCGCGCATCGAGGTGACCCAGGTCAACACCATCCCGGCTATGGATCGGCTGAATCGTGGTGCATCAGCGGGGCTTGTCGTCGTCCTTCCAGGGCGCCTGCAGGTAGCGGGAGCGATTGAAGGTCTCCAGCCAGTCCGGACAGAAGACCACCAGGGCGGTGATCGCGGTGCCGTTGATGAAGGCCTCGGGGAACATCACCAGCCACAGATAACCGGCGAAGTCCTCCAGCCAGGGCGGCATGGGGAAAAGCCCGTCGACCCACAGCACGCCCAGGCCCACCAGGGTGCACACCAGCGCCGTCAGGGCCGCCGGGAAGAAGCCGCAGCAGAAGATGTACACGAACAGGTTGCGGGGCTGGTAGCGCTCCACCCAGAGCGCGCAGGACTCGGTCACCAGCACCGGCAGCAGCACCAGCAACGCGCCGTTCAGGCCCACCGCGGCCAAGTCCTGGCGCCCCAGGATGACCAGGCCAATCTGGGCGACGCACCCGCCCAGGATCGCCAGTGGCCAGTCCAGCAGCAGGGTCACCGCAGTCATGCCGATGAAGTGGAAGGAAACACCCGAATCGAAGTCGCGCCGCACCATCCACAGCAGGAACAGCGCTACCACCGTACCGAACAGCAGATGCTGGCGACGCAGGTCGCTGAACAGCTCCAGCCAGGGCGCGCGCCAAGTGGCCCAGGCCAGCGCCGGCAGGTAGATCGCCCAGCCCAGCGTCAGGCTTTCCTCGGACAGCAGTGCCGCGGCGATCACGGACCGGTGGTCTCCGCCTCGGGGTTTTCCAGCACCTGGCGGAGGTCGTTCTCATCCACCAGCAGGCGCCGCGCCTGCAACACGCCGTCCCGCAGCCACAGGCAGACCACGCCTTGCTCGTCCGCCATGTAACGGGGCGCGACCCGGGACTCGCGGTCCAGCAGCACCCGATAGGGGTAATCGCGCATCGCCGGCACCGCGAACAAGCGGGAGACCAGGGCCGGCATGCGGCTGATGTCGGCAACCAGGACTGCCTGACGCGACTCCAGATAGCCGTACGGGCGGCCCGCCAGGGCGGCCTTCACCTGCTTCGCGCCCGCCATGTCGCGGGTGACCAGCAACAGCCGCAGACGGCCGTCGAGGCTGTAGGGCCGGTCATACTGGTCCAGCAACGTCCAGGGCGCCAGGCGCTCGCCCGGCTCCATCGCCTGGGCCAGGCCGCATAGCAGCACGCCCGCCAGCAACGCCATGAGTCTCATCGACTGCCTCCTGTGGAATACACCGTGATATCCGTTCGCGGCGCCCATCCCTCCAGCTGCGTCCAGAACGCCTGGGACGTGTCCGCGTCGCGCAGGACGAAGACGTGGCATTTCTCGATCCCCTGCTCCGCCAGCCGTCGCCGCGCCTCGTCCAGCAGGCGCCGCGCCCCCCCCTGCCGCCGGTAGGGCCTGGCCACCGCCAGGTGCTGCAGGTAACCCCGACGCCCGTCATGGCCCGCCATCAGGCTGCCCACCAGGACACCCTCGTGATCGAGGGCCAGGCTCAGACCGGGATTGCGGGCCAGGTAGGCGGCGAAGGGGGCGGCCTCGTCCTCAGGGCGTAGACGCAGACCCTCGGTGTGACGCCAGAGTTCGATCAGCGCGGAATGGTCGGCGGGAACGACGGAGCGGATGCGCACGGCGGCTACTCGGCAAAGCCCGCAGTGTACACCTGCCTCGCCGCGCTCATCGTGCGCGCGAATGTCGCGACGGCGGCCGGGCTTTTCGCTAGAGTGGCGCGCCTTTTTCCTGGAGGACGCCCCATGCGCCTGTTTTTCCTGGCTTTTCTGATTGCCTTCTGCGCGCCCGCGCTGGCCCGCGATACCTACGGCGCCGCCGTGGTGGACGAAGTCACCAGTATTTACGACGGCGATACCTTCCGGGTGACCATCAAGGGCTGGCCGGCAGTGGCGGGCGAGCGCGTGCCGGTGCGCCTCTACGGCATCGACACCCCGGAGATGCGCGACAACCGCCCGCGGGTCCGCGACCTGGCGCGCAAGGCCAAGCAGTTCACCGTCGAACGCCTGCGGGCGGCGAAGCGCATCGAGCTGCGGGACCTCCGCCGCGACAAGTACTTCCGCCTGCTGGCCGACGTCTGGGTGGACGGTCGCAGTCTTGGCCAGCTGCTGCTGGATGCCGGGTTGGCCAAGCCCTATGACGGCGGCAAGAAATCGCCCTGGTGATCCACGTCGCGTCGCCTGGGCGCCATGGTGCTCCGGCTCGACGCCCCTTTCCCCAGCGCTTAAGCTCGGCGCCATGGATGAAGCCGACTACCTGCGCCTGCTGACCCGCCAGGCCGAACAGGCCAACGCGTTCCTCTCGAACGCCCACAAGTGGGAGCGTGAGCGCTGGGTCTGCCAGCGCTTGTTGCAGGCCCTGAACCTGAGCCATCGGCTCGACGAATTCCGCGCCGCGGAAGAGCCGCCGGACGTGCGCTTCCGCGAGGCCGCCTTCGAAGTCTTCTTCGTGCTCGATGCCGGGCGTCGCCTCAACGACGAATGGCGCGACGAGCTGGAGCGCCGGCGCAACGCTTTTTCCCTGCGGCAACTGGTGCGCCGCCAGGGCCGCCCGCGGCGCCTGGCGGCGCATCAGGTGCTGGCGCTTCTGGCTCCCACCCTGCAGAAGAAAGCCCTTCGCTATGGCGAGCGGCACATCCCCCTGGGCGGGCTGGATCTGGTGGCCTTCGTCAACCTCAAGCGCGCGGTGCCCGACTTCAACAGCCCGTTCCCGCCGCCCTCGGAATTCCTTCGCCAGGGCTGGCGCTCGCTGTCGCTGGTGGGCCCGACCTTCGTCCGGGTGCTGTTCGCCCATCCTGACGCTCCGGACTTCCTGCGGCAGAACCTGGGGCGCACGGTGCTCTTCGATATCGGAGTCAGCCTGTGATCCCGCTGCAGGACCTGCTGGCGACGGTGCCGCAACGGGGGCGGGTGCGCTGGATCGGCGTGCGTCCCGAGTCCCGCGGGCCGATGCTGGAACTGGACGCGGTGGAGGCGCGGCGCGAGGCCGGGCTCACCGGCGACCATGCCCGGCCGGGCCCGCGCAACGCCCGCCAGGTGACCCTGATCCAGTGGGAACACCTGGCCGTGGTCGCCGCCCTGTTGGGCCGGCCGGTGACACCCGCCGACCTGCGGCGCAACCTCGCCATCGGTGGCATCAACCTGTTCAGCCTCAAGGGCCGGCGCTTCCGCATCGGCACCGCGGTGCTGGAGACCACCGGCTGGTGCCAGCCCTGCGCGCGCCTCGAGGCCCGCCTGGGCGAAGGCACCTTCCAGGCGATGCGTGGCCACGGGGGCATCACCGCCCGGGTGATCGCCGGCGGCATCATCCGCCTCGACGATGACGTAGGCGTCGAACCGCTTCCCGACTAGAATCCCTCTCATTCGTCGAACGAGGTCGCCCATGACCAGTCGCCTGAGCCCGGAAGACCAGCACAAGGTCGATCAATACCTGGATGCCCCCCAACACCGCGTCCAACGCCCGCCCTTCCGCGCCTGGCGGCTGATGCTGGTCCTGACCTTCGTGGTCATCGCCCTCGGTCTGCTCAGCCGCTTCATCAGCCGCCTGGTGCTATGAGCTGCCTCTCGCGCTCGCCCGCGGCCCCGCCGGTTTTCCCAAGCCTTGTGAGTGCAATCCATGACCCATCGCATCGTGATCGTCGGCGGCGGCGCCGGCGGCCTGGAGTTGGCTACCCGTCTGGGCAGGACCCTGGGCCGGCGTGGCCTGGCCCGGGTGATCCTGGCCGACGCCAACCTGACCCATATCTGGAAACCGCTGTTGCATGAGGTGGCGGCCGGTTCGCTGAATTCCACCGAGAACGAACTCAACTACGTGGCCCAGGCCAAGTGGAATCATTTCGAGTTCCAGCTCGGCCGCATGAGCGGCCTGGATCGGGAGCGCCAGGCCATCCAGCTGGCCGCCACACTCGACGAGCACGGCCGCGAACTGGTGCCCGCCCGTGAGCTGGCCTACGACACCCTGGTGATCGCGGTCGGCAGTACCACCCACGACTTCGGCACCCTCGGCGCGGCCCAGCACTGCCTGTTCCTCGACACCCGGGAACAGGCCGAGCGCTTCCACCGGCAACTCCTCAGCCATTACCTGCGGGCCCACGCCAATGGTCAGGACACCGGGGAGATCGACGTGGCCATCGTCGGGGCCGGTGCCACCGGCGTGGAGCTGGCCGCGGAGCTGCACCATGCGGCCCACGAGCTGGCGGCCTATGGCCTGGATCGCATCCGCCCGGAAAACATGCGCATCACTCTGATCGAAGCCGGCCCGCGGGTGCTGCCGGCGCTGCCCGAGCGCATCAGCCAGCCGGTACACGACACCCTGGAGCGCCTGGGCGTGACCGT
Source organism: Pseudomonas mangiferae (assembly GCF_007109405.1). GTDB lineage: Bacteria > Pseudomonadota > Gammaproteobacteria > Pseudomonadales > Pseudomonadaceae > Pseudomonas_T > Pseudomonas_T mangiferae. Next base: position 132,062 of record NZ_VJOY01000002.1, on the reverse strand, counting down.
GCTCACCGGGGCGGCGGTCAGCGAAGTGAGCGCCGAAGGCCTGAAGACCGCGGATGGCCGCGATATCCCCGCCAGTCTCAAGGTCTGGGCGGCCGGCATCCGCGCTCCGGCCTTCCTCAAGGACCTGGATGGCCTGGAGAGCAACCGGCTGAACCAGCTGGTGGTCCGCCGCACCCTGCAGACCACCCGCGACGACGCCATCTTCGCCCTGGGCGACTGCGCGGCCTGCCCCCTTGGCGACGACCGCGAGGGCAACGTGCCGCCCCGGGCCCAGGCGGCGCACCAGCAGGCGTCGTTGCTGGTGCGCTCGCTGCGCGCCCGGCTGGAGGGACGTCCGCTGGAGCCCTACGCCTACCGCGACTACGGCTCGCTGATCTCCCTGTCACGCTTCAGCGCGGTGGGTAACCTCATGGGAAACCTGATGGGCAGCGTGAAGCTGGAAGGCTGGCTGGCCCGGATGTTCTATATCTCCCTCTACCGCCTGCACCAGGTGGCGCTCTATGGAGTGTTCCGCACCGGGCTGCTGATGCTCTCCGACCGCATCGGGCGCAGCACCGACCCTCGGCTGAAGCTGCACTGACCCGGACGGCGCCCGCAGCGAGGGTTGCGGGCGCGCCTTACGCTGTTCCATGCTGCGGGCCGGTCGCCAGGGGAGCCCGACATGCCGAAGCCAGCGAACAGCCTGCCGTTGCAGGACCTGAAAGTCATCGAGATGGGCCAGCTGATCGCCGGACCGTTCGCCAGCAAGCTGCTGGGAGAGTTCGGGGCCGACGTGCTGAAGATCGAGCCGCCAGGCGTGGGCGATCCGCTGCGCAAGTGGCGCAAGCTGAAAGACGGGACCTCTCTCTGGTGGCACGTCCAGTCCCGCAACAAGCGCTCCCTCACCCTCGACCTGAAGACCCCGGAGGCCCAGGCCATCGTCCGGCGCCTGGTGGCCGAGGCGGACATCCTGGTGGAGAACTTCCGCCCCGGCACCCTGGAAGACTGGGGCCTTGGCTGGGACGCCCTGTCGGAGCTGAACCCGCGGCTGGTCATGCTGCGGATCTCCGGCTACGGCCAGACCGGTCCTTACCGTGACCGCCCGGGCTTCGGCGTGGTGGGCGAGGCCATGGGCGGCTTGCGCTACCTGTCCGGCTACCCCGGCCAGCCCCCGGTGCGGGTCGGGGTCAGCCTCGGCGATTCGCTGTCCTCGCTGTACGGGGTGATCGGCGTGCTGCTGGCCCTGCAGGAACGCCAGCGCAGCGGCCTGGGCCAGTGCATCGACGTGGCGCTCTACGAGTCGGTGTTCGCCATGATGGAGAGCCTGGTGCCGGAGTTCGACGTGTTCGGCTACGTGCGCGAGCCCGCCGGCAGCGCCCTGCCCGGCATCACCCCGTCGAACTCCTACCTCTGCGGCGACGGGCGCTATGTACTGGTGGCGGGCAACGGCGACAGCATCTACAAGCGGCTGATGCAGCTGATCGGCCGCCCCGATCTGGCGGATGACCCGGCCCTGGCCCACAACGATGGCCGCAGCGCCCAGGCCGAGCGCATCGACGCGGCCATCGCCGAATGGACCGGGCGCCACAGCCGCGACGCGGTGATCGAGGCCCTGCAGGGCGCGCGGGTCCCGGCGGGCTACCCCTACACCGCCGCCGATATCGTCGCCGATCCGCATTACCTGGCCCGGCAGATGATCGAGCAGGTACAGACCTTCGCTGGCCCGCTGAAGGTGCCCGGCGTGCTGCCCAAGCTCAGCCGCACGCCCGGTCGCCTCGGCACCGGCGGCCCGCACCTGGGCGAACACACCGACGACGTGCTGGCCGGCCTTGGCCTCACCGAAGCCCAGCGTCAGGGGCTGCGCGATCGCGGCATCATCTGAAGGCGCGCGCCCACATCTCGAGGCACACCGCCCCTTCCCGGGGCAGGCCACGCACCGGCCGGCGCCAGACAACAGCGCCCGGACGAGACGATGCATCCAGAAGACACCGGGACGTGGGCAGGCCGAAAAAATGGAACGAGGAAAACGAAAAAGCCCGGCGCCAAAGGCAACCGGGCTTCACGTCCTTCCGAAGGAAGGGGATATGGTGGGTCGTGTAGGATTCGAACCTACGACCAATTGGTTAAAAGCCAACTGCTCTACCAACTGAGCTAACGACCCGGCGATCTGAATGGTCGGGGTAGAGAGATTCGAACTCCCGACATCCTGCTCCCAAAGCAGGCGCGCTACCGGACTGCGCTATACCCCGGATGGAAGTTGGCTCCGCGACCTGGACTCGAACCAGGGACCCAATGATTAACAGTCATTTGCTCTACCGACTGAGCTATCGCGGAACGTCTGCCTTCCATGCTCTTCGCGTTACCGGCGAACCGATTCCCGCATCAGAGGCGCGCCATTTTACGGTTCCGCGCTCGTCTGTCAACCCTTGTGAAGACGATTCATCACAACGCTTTGCAGTCCCCCGGTGGACTGCTATATCGTGCGCCGACGACACCACCTCACAGGATGTATCCGCGCGCGATGCGCCGGCCCGGTAGTCCATGAGTGACCAGGACAAACCCTCTTCCCCTCCCCGCCCTCCCTCCATCGTCGCCGCTCGGAGCATTCGCCCGCGCTCGGACGAACGCCTGCAAGCCTGCCGCCAACTGCTGATGAGCCGGTTGGGCGAGCACCTCGCCGAGGTATTCGCCCAGGTGGACGACACTTTGTTCGACTGCGCCGAGAAGGCCGAGAACAACCAGGTCCAGGCGCTGTTCTTCGACAGCATGCGCGACCTGCGCCGGCAGCGTTCGCAGATCGAGCGCAGCTACCACCAGGGCATCGCCCGGCGTTTTGACGATTACCTGGATGGCCCGGCCAGCGAACCGCTGCCGGAACCGGACGTCGAGCACCTGGCCTTGGTGGCCGACGAGGACTACGAGGAAACCCTGCTGGTGAACGGCATGGTCGGGCGGGTCGAGGCCCGTTGCGTCCAGGCGCTGTTCGGCCTGGATAAGCGCCTGGTCGCCGTGCAGGGCAGCGCCGCGGATGAAAACCGTACCCCCTTCTCGCCCCGGGCGATCGCGGAGGCCTTTCGCGAGGCGCTGGCGCTGGACCCCTTGCCGCTGCGCATCAAGACCATCCTCTACATGCTGTTCGACCGCCATGTCATGGAAGCGCTGGACGGCCTGTACGACGCCCTGAACCAGCGCCTGATCGACGCGGGCGTCCTGCCGGACCTTAAATACAGCGGACGCAGCACCCCTCCCCGCCCGGCATCCTCGGGGCCCAGCCGCTCCGCGTCCATGACAGGAGGAGCCGATCCACGGGAAAGCTTCCTGGAGAGCCTGGCCGAGCTGCTGGAGGAGTGCCGCCAGGACAGCGGCGCGTGCCTGCCCGGCCACGCCCCCAGCATCGCCAGCCTGACACCGGCCAGCGCCAGCGGTACCTACAGCCCCACCGAACTTCTGGACGTGCTCAATCGCCTGCAACGCGATGCCGCTCGGGAAATGCCGCCAAGCTTGCAACAGCCGCAGCGGGTCGAGGGCTTCAAGCAGACTCTGCATCAGCGGCTGGAACAGACCGGCCCGACGCCACGCACCCGGAGTCTGGCACCCCGGGATGCCGACGTGATCGACCTGATCGGCATGCTGTTCGACTTCATCCTCGACGACGACGGCTTGCCAGACAGCTGCAAGACGGTCCTGTCCCACCTGCACACGCCGTACCTGCGCCTCGCACTGCAGGATCGCTCGCTGTTCAGCGAGCCCGCTCACCCGGCCCGGCGCCTGCTCAACGGCATGGCCAAGGCCGGCACCCTGTATGGCGAAGAGCGCGACCTGCTGGACCGGATGCGGGCCACGGTCCGCCGGGTCATCCAGGAGTTTCAGGGCGACCTGTCGCTGTTCGAGCGCCTGCTGGCAGACTTCGACGCCGACGTGGCGCAGATCGAGCACCGCGTCACCCTGCGCGAGCGCCGCGCGGTGGAGGCGGTCAGGGGCCGCGACCGCCTGCTGGAGGCCCGCCGCGCCGCCGCGACCTGCATCGGCGACGCGCTCCAGGCCCATTCGCCGGCGACACCGATCCAGACGTTCCTGGAGCGAACCTGGATCGACGTGCTGGCGTTCGTCCACCTGCGCCACGGCGAACAGGGGGACGACTGGCGCCGGGCGGTACAGGCCGCCTGGGACCTGGCGTGGAGCGGTGGCGTGGCCGCCGCCGAGGACGATGCGCGCTTGCAGGCCCTGCGCCCCTCGTTGTTCGAAGCCCTGGGCCAGGGCCTGGAGAACCTCGGTGGTCACCATGCGGACGCGATCCGGCGCCAACTCCAGGAGCTGCAGCGCTGCCAGGAGGCACTTACGTCCCCCCCGCCTGTGGAAGCGCCGCCGGCCCCGGAGCGGGGCGAGGTGCCCGGCGACTGGCACGACGACGCCCTGGAGGAGACGCCCGCCGAGGCCCTGCCCCCCGATGCCGAACGCCTGCTGGAATCCCTGCGGGCGGTGGAGTTCGGCACCTGGTTCGAATTCAACGACAGCCAGCCGCCGCGCCTGCTCAAGCTGTCCTGGTTCAGCCCCACCAGCCGCAACTACATGTTCGTCGACCAGGCGGGCCAGCGGGTGGCCGTCAAGTCAGTGGAGCGGCTCGCCCTGGACATGGCCCGTGGCACGGTCCGCCGCCTGTCCGAGGAGCGCGCCGTGCCGCTGGTGGACCGCGCCCTGGACGCCATTTACCGCGCCCTCAAGCGCATCGCCGGCCGCAACCGGCGCCCCCACTGAGGACCTGCCATGGAGGAACGCCGCCACCATCCCCGGCTCGCCACCGACCTGCGCCTGGAGGTGCAAGACCTGGACAGCGGCCAGCGCCTCGGCCGAGTGGTCGATCTGACCGGCGAGGGTTTCATGCTGTTCGGCGAGGGGGTATCGGAGCGCGACCCGACCCGCCATTGCCGGCTGGCCCTGGACGAATCCGCCAACCCGCCACCGGCCGTCCATCTGCGCGTGGATTGCCTCTGGACTCGCCCCAGCGCCGATGGCCGGCACTGCTGGGCCGGTTTCCAAGTCGTCGAGCTGACCGAGCCGCAGGCCGCCTCCCTGGATACGCTGCTGGACGCACTCTGAGCCTGAAACGAAAGACCCCGCCGAAGCGGGGTCCGTCGTTTCAGGGGTAACGATCAGCCGAAGACGATCTCGTCGTCCTCGACCCGCGCGGCGATGGTGCTGCCCGGGTTGAACTGGCCCGCCAGGATCAACTGCGCCAGGGGGTTCTCGATCCAGCGCTGGATCGCCCGCTTCAACGGGCGGGCACCGTACACCGGGTCGTAGCCGACGGCGATCAGCTTGTCCAAGGCCTCCGGACTCAACTCCAGGTTCAGCTCCCGCTCCGCCAGGCGCTTGCGCAGGCGCTGCAGCTGGATGTCGGCGATGCCGGCGATCTGCTCCCGGGCCAGTGGCTCGAACACCACCACCTCGTCGATGCGGTTGATGAATTCCGGGCGGAAGTGGTTGCTCAAGGCATCCATCACCGCGGCACGCTGGGCCTCATGGTCTCCCACCAGTTCCTGAATCTGGGCAGAGCCCAGGTTGGAGGTCATCACCACCACGGCGTTGCGGAAGTCCACGGTACGGCCCTGGCTGTCGGTGAGCCGGCCATCGTCCAGCACCTGCAGGAGGACGTTGAACACGTCCGGATGGGCCTTCTCCACCTCATCCAGCAGCACCACCGAATACGGCCGGCGCCGCACCGCCTCAGTCAGGTAGCCACCCTCCTCGTAACCGACATAGCCCGGAGGTGCGCCGATCAGCCGGGCCACGGAGTGCTTCTCCATGAACTCGGACATGTCGATGCGCACCATGGCCTCCTCGGTGTCGAAGAGGAATTCCGCCAGCGCCTTGCACAGCTCGGTCTTGCCGACCCCGGTGGGCCCGAGGAACAGGAACGAGCCGCTCGGCCGGTTCGGGTCGGCCAGGCCGGCGCGGGACCGCCGCACCGCGTTGGCCACCGCCACCACCGCCTCGTGCTGGCCGATGACCCGCTTGTGCAGCGCGTCCTCCATGCGCAGCAGCTTCTCGCGCTCGCCTTCGAGCATCTTGCTCACCGGGATGCCGGTCCACTTGGAGACCACCTCGGCGATCTCCTCGTCGGTCACCTTGTTGCGCAGCAACTGGTTCTCCGGCTTGCCGTGCTGGTCCACCATCTGCAGGCTGCGCTCCAGGTCCGGGATGACCCCGTACTGCAGCTCCGCCATGCGGTTAAGGTCACCCTTGCGCCGCGCCGCCTCCAGCTCGGTCTTGGCCTTCTCGATCTGTTGCTGCAGCTGTGCCGAACCCTGAACCTCGGCCTTCTCGGATTTCCAGATTTCTTCCAGGTCGGCGTATTCCTTCTGCAGCTTGCCGATGTCTTCTTCCAGCTTGGCCAGGCGCTTGCGGGCGGGCTCGTCCTCCTCCTTCTTCAGCGCCTCGCGCTCCACCTTGAGCTGGATCAGACGCCGGTCCAGGCGATCCAGGGCCTCGGGCTTGGAATCGATCTCCATGCGGATGCGGCTGGCGGCCTCGTCGATCAGGTCGATGGCCTTGTCCGGCAGCTGCCGGTCGGTGATGTAGCGGTGGGACAGCTTCGCCGCGGCGATGATGGCGCCATCAGTGATGGTGACCTTGTGGTGCACCTCGTAGCGCTCCTTGAGGCCGCGCAGGATGGCGATGGTGTCTTCCTCGCTGGGCTCGTCCACCAGCACCTTCTGGAAACGCCGCTCCAGGGCGGCATCCTTCTCGATGTACTGGCGGTACTCGTCCAGGGTGGTGGCGCCCACGCAGTGCAGCTCGCCACGGGCCAGGGCCGGCTTGAGCATGTTGCCGGCGTCCATGGCGCCCTCGGCTTTGCCGGCGCCCACCATGGTGTGCAGCTCGTCGATGAACAGGATGATCCGCCCTTCCTGCTTGCTCAGCTCGTTGAGCACCGCCTTCAGGCGCTCCTCGAACTCACCGCGGAACTTGGCGCCGGCGATCAGCGCGCCCATGTCCAGGGCCAGCAGACGCTTGTCCTTGAGGCCATCCGGCACTTCGCCGTTGACGATGCGCTGGGCCAGGCCCTCGGCGATGGCGGTCTTGCCCACGCCGGGCTCGCCGATCAGCACCGGGTTGTTCTTGGTCCGGCGTTGCAGCACCTGAATGGTGCGGCGGATCTCGTCGTCACGGCCGATCACCGGGTCCAGCTTGCCGTCTTCGGCACGCTTGGTGAGGTCGACGGTGTACTTGTCCAGCGCCTGGCGGGACTCCTCCGCGTTGGGGTCGTTGACCGCCTGGCCGCCGCGCAGGTTGGCGATGGCGTTTTCCAGGGCCTTCTTCGATACGCCCTGGGCCACCAGCAGCTTGCCCAGGCGGGTCTGCTCGTCCATCGCGGCCAGCAGCACCAGCTCGCTGGAAATGAACTGGTCGCCCTTCTGCTGGGCCAGGCGGTCGGCCTGGTTCAGCAGCCGCGCCAGGTCCTGGGACAGGTTGACGTCGCCCGTGGGATTCTGGATTTTCGGCAACTGGTCGATTTCGCTGGTGAGCGCCTGGCGCAGCGCCGGGATGTCGAAGCCCACCTGCATCAGCAGCGGGCGGATGGAGCCGCCCTGTTGGTCCAGCAGGGCCTGGAGCAGGTGCAGGGGTTCGATGGCCGCATGGTCGTGGCCGACGGCGAGGGACTGGGCATCCGACAGGGCCAGTTGCAGCTTGCTGGTCAAACGATCGATTCGCATGGGTCACCCTTCCTTTATAGAGCGGGCCGGGACGGTGAGCGTCCCACACACGAAAACCCGCCGAGATGACAGGATAGATGAGGTCGTTTTCGGCCGGTTCAAGGCCGCCCGGCCAGGAAGGTGGCGACTAGCGGTCGGCCAGCCAGACCAGGGAGGCGAAGCGGCCCGTGCGGGGCGCCCGGCGGTAGGAATAGAAGCGCGGGTCCTGGTAGGTGCACAACCCGCCACCATACACCGCGGTGACGCCGAGGGCGGCGAGCCGGTGACGCGCCAGGCGATAGAGGTCGGCCATGTGGCGGCCGGCGTTGAGGCTCGGGGAGAAGGCGTCGGCGGCCTGGGGCTGGACGGCGAGGAAGGCCTCGCGCACGTCCGCGCCCACCTCGAAGGCGGCCGGGCCGATGGCCGGGCCAAGCCACACCAGGATGTCGTCCGGTGCCAGGTCCAGGGCCTGCACCGTGGCCTCGAGCACGCCACCGGCGAGCCCGCGCCAGCCGGCATGGGCGGCCGCGACGCGGGTGCCCTGGCGATCGCAGAACAATGCTGGCAGGCAGTCGGCGGTGAGTACAGTACTGGCCACGCCGGGGGTGGCGCTCCAGCTGGCATCGGCCTCGGCCACCTGGCCAGGATCGGCCTGTACCACGTGAACGCCGTGCACCTGTCGCAGCCAGACGGGACGGCAGCCCAACGCCTCGACCAGGCGCGCGCGATTGGCGACCACCGCCGAGGGCAGGTCGTCCACATGGTCGCCGAGGTTGAAGGTGTCGAAGGGCGGCTCGCTGAGGCCGCCGCTGCGGGTGGTGACGCAGGCCCGGACCCGGGCCGGGGCCGGCCAGTCGGGGACCAGCCAATCGCGGCCCGGCCAATCGTGGCCTGGCCACTCATGGGGCGCGGCCGTCGCCGTCACCCGACGAAGGCCTCGCGGTCCTGGCGCAGCAGGCTGAGCAGCCAGGTGAAGTCTTCCGGCAGCGGCGACTCCCACTTCATCCGCTCACCGGTGGCCGGATGGTCCAGCTCCAGGAAACGGGCGTGCAGCGCCTGGCGGGGAAATTCCTTCAGTTGCTGAACCAGCGATGGATTCGCCGCCGGCGGGATGCGGAAGCGGCCGGCATAGACCGGATCGCCTACCAGCGGGTAGCCGATGTGGCTCATGTGGACACGGATCTGGTGGGTACGACCGGTTTCCAGCTTGACCCGGGTGTGGGTATGGGAGCGGAAGCGCTCCAGCACCCGGTAATGGGTCACCGCCTGCTTGCCGCCGGCGATCACCGCCATGCGCTGGCGCTGCTGCGAGCTGCGGCCGATGGGCGCGTCGATCTTGCCACCGGCGGTGATCACACCGATCACGATGGCCTCGTAGATGCGGCTGACGGTGCGGGCCTGGAGCTGCGCCACCAGACGGGTGTGGGCTTCCAGGGTCTTGGCCACCACCATCAGGCCGGTGGTGTCCTTATCCAGGCGATGGACGATGCCGGCGCGCGGGACGTTCACCACGTCCGGGACGTGGTGCAGCAGGGCGTTCAGCAGGGTGCCGTCGGCATGCCCGGCGGCGGGGTGGACCACCAGCCCGGCCGGCTTGTCCAGCACCAGCAGGTGGTCGTCCTCGTAGACGATCTCCAGGGCGATGTCCTGGGCCTGCCACTCGCCCTGGGCCTCGATCTCGGTCTCCAGCACCAGCACGGCGCCGCCATGGACCACGTCGCGGGGACGCAGCACGGCGCCATCGACGGTGAGATGCCCCTCCTTGATCCAGGCGGACAGGCGCGAACGCGAGTGCTCGTCGAAAAGTTGCGCGGCGATCTGGTCGAGGCGTTGGCCGCCCAGCTCGTAGGGGACTTCGGCGCGAAGGTGAAGGGCCTGCTTGTTGATCTGCGACATGCTCGGGAGGCGGGGCGGAGCCTTTGGTTTCGGCTGCGCGCTTGTGGTTAAATACGGCGTCTTTGTCCCGGGCGAACCGGGGCGCCCATCATAACAGGACGGCTTCGCCCGAGACAGGCCAGCCGTCCACAGGACGCAAGCCGCCATGCATGTGAAACACCTGCTGCTGATCGCCATCCTCGCCCTTACCGCCGCGTGCTCGTCCAAGGAAGTGGTGGACGAGAACCTGAGCGAGGCCGAGCTGTACCAGCAGGCACAGGCCGACCTGGACAGCAAGAGCTACACCAGCGCCGTCGCCAAGCTCAAGGCGCTCGAGTCGCGCTACCCGTTCGGCCGCTACGCCGAGCAGGCCCAGCTGGAACTGATCTACGCCAACTACAAGAATGCCGAGCCGGAGGCTGCCAAGTCCGCCGCCGAGCGCTTCATCCGCCTACACCCGCAGCACGCCAACGTCGACTACGCCTATTACCTGAAGGGCCTCGCCTCCTTCGACCAGGACCGTGGTCTGGTGGCGCGCTTCCTGCCCCTGGACATGACCAAGCGTGACCCCGGCGCCGCCCGCGACTCCTACAACGAGTTCGCCCAGCTCACCAGCCGCTACCCCAACAGCCGCTACGCGCCGGATGCCAAGCAACGCATGGTCTACCTGCGCAACCTGCTGGCCGCCTACGAAGTGCACGTGGCCCACTACTACCTGAAGCGCCAGGCGTACGTCGCCGCCGCCAACCGCGGTCGCTACGTGGTGGAAAACTTCCAGGAAAGCCCGGCCGTGGGCGATGGCCTGGCGGTGATGACCGAGGCCTACCAGCACTTGGGCATGGATGACCTGGCCGCCACCAGCCTGGAAACCCTCAAGCTCAACTATCCGGACAATCCGAGCCTGGAAGATGGCCAGTTCGTGCCGCGGGAAACCGACGACGACAACCGTTCCTGGCTGGCCAGGGCCACCCTCGGCCTGATCGAGAACGACGACCCGCTGCCACCCGGCCAGACCCGCGCCAGCCAGGACGTGATCCGCCAGTACGAGGACGCCCAGGAAGACATCCCGGCGGAGCTGCTGCCGGAGAACCAGGACGAAGTCCGGGAACAGGAACACGAGGCCAGCGCCAACAGCGATCGTTCCTGGTTCAGCTACATGACCTTCGGCCTGTTCGACTGACATCGGCCGGCCACGGAAAAAGGAGGCGCAAGCCTCCTTTTTTCATTCCGCCCTCCCGCTGCATCCGCTGGGCGCTCGCGGCCTGCTTGGCTACACTGCCCGCCTGTAAACCGACGCGAGACCACCGCTTTGCCCCGCCTATTGTTCTGGCTCGCCCTGATCGCCGTCGCCGTCTGGTGCTGGCGTCGCCTGAAGGCGTCCCGCCCCGCCACGCCCGAGGCCACCTCCGAGCACGCCGAGCCGATGGTGCGCTGCGCCCAGTGCGGCATTCACCTGCCCCAGCGCCATGCGCTTCTCTCCCGGCAGCGCTGGTACTGCAGCCAGGCCCACCTGCCCCGGGATGCCGCCGGTGAACCCTGACGCACTGGCCCTGACCAGCCCCCAGGGGCAGCGGATCATCCGCTTGTACCACCTGTATCGCCTGACCATCGGGCTGGCGCTGGTGCTGCTGATCTCCAGCGACCTGGACAGCGAGCTGCTGGAGCTGATGCAGGCGGATCTATTCCGCTATGGCAGCTGGTTCTACCTGCTCTTCAACGGCGTGGTGGCGCTGCTGGTGCGTCGACCCCGCAGCCTGCTGCAGGTCTTCAGCCTGGCCCTGGTGGACATGATCCTGCTGTCGGCGCTGTTCTATGCCGCCGGGGGCACACCCAGCGGCATCGGCAACCTGATGATCGTCGCGGTGGCCATCGCCAACATCCTGCTGCGCGGGCGCGTCGGCCTGCTGATCGCCGCAGTGGCAGCCATCGGCCTGATCTACCTGACCTTCTACATGAGCCTGAGCCGCCCGGCAGCCGCCGGGCAGTACCTCCAGGCAGGCGCCCTGGGAGCGCTGTGCTTCGCCGCCGCGCTGTTCATCCAGGGCCTGACCAAGCGCCTGCAGCACAGCGAAAACCTGGCCGAGCAGCGCGCCGCCGACGTGGCCAACCTGGAGGTCCTGAACGCCCTGATCCTGCAGCGCATGCGCACCGGCATCCTGGTACTGGACGACCAGCACCGGGTGCTGCTGGCCAACGAAGGCGCCCAAAGCATGCTGGGCCAGGACGCGCTGGCCGGGCGGATCCTCGACCCCCACTGCCCCGAACTGATCAGGCGCCTGCAGTCCTGGTTGCACAACCCGGCCATGCGCCCGCAATCGCTGCAGATGGACGCCGAATCGCCGGTGCTGCAGCCCAGCTTCATCGCCCTCGACCGAGGCGATGAGAAGCACACCCTGGTGTTCCTCGAAGACGTGTCCCAGGTCACCCAGCATGCCCAGCAACTCAAGCTGGCGTCCCTGGGCCGCCTAACCGCCGGCATCGCCCACGAGATCCGCAACCCGCTGGGGGCCATCAGCCACGCTGCTCAGTTGCTGCAGGAGTCGGAAGAGCTGCCCCAGGCGGATCGCCGCCTCGCCCAGATCATCCAGGATCACTCGCGGCGCATGAACCTGATCATCGAGAACGTCCTGCAACTGTCCCGGCGCCGCCAGGCCGAGCCGCAGTTGCTGGACCTGAAGTACTGGCTGCACCGCTTCGCCAGCGAGTTCCGCAACTCCGCCACGCCGAACCAGACGCTGCACCTAGAAACCGGTAACGGCACTGTGCAGACCCGCATGGACCCGCACCAACTGACCCAGGTGCTGACCAATCTGGTGACCAACGGCATGCGCTACAGCGCACGGCGCAATGCGAAAGGGCAGGTCTGGCTGCGGCTGTTCCGCGACCCGGAGAGCGAGCTACCGGTGCTGGAGATCGTCGACGACGGCCCCGGCGTGGCCGAGGAACACCTGCAACATCTGTTCGAGCCCTTCCATACCACCGAGAATAAGGGAACCGGGCTGGGTCTGTACATTTCCCGAGAGCTGTGCGAAAGCAACCAGGCTCGTCTCGATTACAAACCCCGCGAAGGCGAAACCGGCAGTTGTTTTCGCATCACCTTCGCCCACCCGCGCAAGTTGAGCTGACCATGACCACTCGCCAGAGAGCCCTGATCGTCGACGACGAACCCGATATCCGCGAATTGCTGGAAATCACCCTCGGACGCATGAAGCTCGATACCCGCAGCGCCCGCAACGTCAAGGAAGCCCGCGAGTGGCTGGCGCGCGAACCTTTCGACCTGTGCCTGACCGACATGCGCCTGCCTGACGGCAGTGGCCTGGAGCTGGTGCAGTACATCCAGCAGCGCCACCCCCAGGTGCCGGTGGCGATGATCACTGCCTACGGCAGCCTGGAAACCGCTATCAACGCGTTGAAGGCGGGCGCCTTCGATTTCCTTACCAAACCAGTGGACCTGGGGCGCCTGCGGGAGCTGGTGGCCACGGCCCTGCGCCTGCGCAGCAACGGTGGCACCGAGGGCGTCGAGGACAGCCGCCTGCTGGGCGACTCGCCGCCGATGCGCGACCTGCGCAAACAGGTGCACAAGCTCGCCCGCAGCCAGGCGCCGGTGTACATCAGCGGCGAGTCGGGTAGCGGCAAGGAACTGGTGGCCAGGCTGATCCACGAGCAGGGGCCGCGTGCCGACCAGGCATTCGTGCCGGTGAACTGCGGGGCGATCCCCTCGGAGCTGATGGAAAGCGAGTTCTTCGGCCACAAGAAAGGCAGCTTCACCGGCGCCATCGAGGACAAGCAGGGCCTGTTCCAGGCGGCCCACAGCGGCACCCTGTTCCTCGACGAGGTGGCCGACCTGCCCTTGCCGATGCAAGTCAAGCTGCTCCGGGCAATCCAGGAAAAGGCCGTGCGCACCGTGGGCGGCCAGCAGGAGCAGGTGGTGGACGTGCGCATCCTCAGCGCCACCCACAAGGACCTGGCCGCGGAAGTCGCCGCGGGGCGTTTCCGCCAGGACCTCTACTACCGCCTCAACGTGATCGAGTTGCGGGTGCCGCCCCTGCGGGAGCGCCGCGAGGACATTCCGCTGCTGGCCGATGCCGTGCTCAGGCGCCTGTCGGCGGAGAGCGGGCTGAGCGGTGCCGAACTGGCCCCCGAAGCCCTGGAAAAACTCAAGAACTACCGGTTCCCGGGCAACGTCCGGGAGCTGGAGAACATGCTGGAGCGGGCCTATACCCTCTGCGAGGACGACACGATCAAGCAGCAGGACCTGCGCCTGGCCGATGCGCCGTGCTCGGCTGATAGTGGCGAAGCGTCTCTGGCCCAGGTGGACAATATCGAGGACTACCTGGAAGACATCGAGCGCAAGCTGATCATGCAGGCCCTGGAGGAAACCCGCTGGAACCGCACGGCGGCCGCCCAGCGGCTGGGGCTCACCTTCCGCTCCATGCGCTACCGCCTAAAGAAGCTGGGCATCGACTGAAACCGAACGCCCGGGCGAGAAGCCCGGGCGTTCCTGGCTCAGCGCACCAGTCGCCCTTTGGGTGCGTAGGGTGACGGGGCGATTTCCAGACGCCGCCCCTGGAGCAGGTCGGCCAGCAACCGGCAGGACGCCGGCGCCAGCACCAGCCCATTGCGGTAGTGGCCGCAGTTCAGCCACAGGCCTTTCCGCCCCGGCACCTCGCCGATGAAGGGAATCCCCTCGGGCGAACCGGGCCGCAGCCCGGCCCATTGGCGAATTACCGGCGCCGACGCCAGAGCCGGGATGAGCTCGGCTGCCGTGGCGCGCAGGCTGGCCAGGGCCTCGTCGGTCGGCGTCTTGTCGTAGCCGGCCTGCTCCAGAGTACTACCCACCAGCACATGGCCGTCGCGACGGGGAATAGCGTAGCGCCCCTTGGCCAGCACCATGCTGCCGAGGAAATCCGCCGCACAGCGATAGAGGATCATCTGCCCCTTGACCGGCTCCACCGGCAGCGTCACCCCCAGCGGCGCCAGCAAGTCGCCGCTCCAGGCCCCGGCCGCGACCACCACGGCATCGCCCTCGATAGCCCCCGCCGCCGTGCGCACTCCACCGATCCGCCCGGCGTGCTCGACGAATCCGGTCACTACCTGATGCTCGTGCACTTGCACGTTCGGCAGCGCTTCCAGGGCCGCTCGCAGGGCCCGCCCCAGGCGCGGATTGCGTACGTTGGCCACGCCCGGCATATGAATGGCCCGGGCAAACCCGTGCCCCAGCACCGGTACCGCGGCGCGCACGCGCTCCAGGGAAACCGCCTCCAGCGGCAAGCCCTGCGCCTGGGCCCAGGCCAGCGCCTTCGCTTCATCCTCCAGGTCGAGCCAGTAGAGCCCGGTCACGTGCACCTCGGGGTCGACCCCGACTTCCACCAGGAGCCGCTCCGCCAGGGCCGGGTAAAAGGCCTGGGACCACTCCGACAAGGCCGTGACCGCCGGATCGTAGCGCCACGGATAGAGGGGCGAGACGATCCCGCCACCCGCCCAGGACGCCTCGTGCCCGGTCTGCCCACGCTCGATCAGCTCCACCGCCACGCCGTCCCGGGCCAGCATCCAGGCCGAGAGCAGGCCGATGACACCGCCCCCCACCACCACGATTTTCGTCATGTCTTCTCACTTTGTGCGGCCGATCACTCCGCCGCGTTGACAGGCGCTCGACGCGCGCTAGAACCAACGAGGCGGCACGGATGCCGCCTCTTTTTCTCTCTCAGCAAAGGACTGTGCCCATGCGTCATGCCCGCCAGAAGGCCTTCAGCCTTCTCGAACTGCTCATCAGCCTCGCCCTCCTCTCGATCTTCGCCGGCATCGCTCTGCCGGCCTTCGGCCAGTGGGTCGACCGCACACGCCTGGACGTGCTGCGCGACCAGTTGCATGCGCACCTGCAGGACGCCCGCATCACCAGCGTCGTGCGCAACCGGGACATCGAAGTCTGCGGCTCCACGGACGGCCTGGTCTGCGACGAGGAATGGAACCACGGCTGGCTGGTCCGCTACGCCGACTCGGATCAAACGATCCAGCAATTCCGGATACAAACCCGGCATGTCCTGGCCTGGCAAGGCTTTTCGCCGCGCCTGCGCTTCCAGCGCAACGGCACCGTGCCGACCGGGAACGGCCGCTTCATCCTGTGCGATCCGAAAGGCCGCGACGGCCGCCAACTGGTGATCAACCGCCAGGGCCGGGTGAAACCGCTGCCCCTGAACGACGAGGACCGCGGCACCAGTTGCCACTGAGCGTCGCCAACCATCGCCCGATCCGCCCGGTCATCCCGACGAGGGCGGACGGCCCCGACGCTTTGCCGCATCATCGCAATCGATGTTGTCTGGGATGTTTCCATGAAACGCGCAAAGAATTCTTCCGGTTTCACGTTGACGGAATTGATGATCGTCGTCGCCCTGATGGCCGTCTTCTCCGCCATCGCCATACCAAGCTTCTCCTCGCTGGTCAGCAACAACCGCACCCAGGGCGCCGCCGGGGAAATCTACGGGCTGTTGCAGTTCGCCCGCAGTACCGCGGCAGCCAACCGCAGCACCCTCATGGTGTGCTTCGACGCCGGCAAGATCTCCGTCAAGACGCTTTGCACCAAAGCGGATAGCGAGGCGCTCCGCATCGTGAACACCGCGGTGGACATGGGCTCGGTATCCATCAATTCCAGCCAGAACGTGGTCACCTTCTACCCCAACGGCACCACCAAGGCTCCTGCCACCACCATCGTGCTCTGCGGCAGCAATGGCGCCGCCAACGGTTTCACCCTCACGGTCGACGTCAGCGGCAGCGTGCGTATGTGGAACCGGGGAAAGACCAGGGACAACGCCGCCACCATGAGTAGCTGTTAGCCATGATGAAGATGAACGATCAGAGAGGCCTGGGCTTGATCGAGGTGATGATCACCCTGTTGCTGGTCTGCGTAGGCGTGCTGGGCATGGTCGCATTGCAGAGCAAGACGGTGCAGTACACCCAGGACTCGGTGCAACGCAACGCAGCGGCCCTGCTGGCAAGCAACCTGATGGAAATCATCCGGAGCAACCCGGACGCCATCCTCGACAGCCGGGCCCAGCTCAAGACCGCCTCGGATTTCTACAAGCAGCCGAACGAGGACTTCGCTACCTGCAGTTCGACCGACGTGTACTCGGACGAGCCAGGCAAGCAGCTCGCCTGCTGGGCGAAGCAGGCCAGCGATACGTTGCCGGGCGCCAAGGACCTGCTGAAAAGCAAGTTCTACGTCTGTCGCAGCTGGACCGCCGGGAGCTGCGACTCCACGAAGGGCTCGGCCATCGAGATTCAGTTGGCGTGGTCGGTGAAAAAAGGGGAATGCCTGAATCCCGACAAACAGAACGAGACCACCTGCACCTACACCATCCGCACCGAGCTATGACCCGATGAACACCAATGCCCAACGCGGACTCTCCATCGTCGAGCTGATGATTGCCCTGGCTATCAGCAGCTTCCTGATCCTGGGAATCGTGCAGATCTACCTGGACAACAAGCGCAGCTACCTTTTCCAGCAGGGTCAGGGCGGCAACCAGGAAAACAGCCGCTTCGCCGCCATGCTCATCGAAAAACAGGTCATCAAGGCTGGCTACCGTCGCCTGGCCGACAACGATTTCGCCGGGGTTTTCACCACCAAGGCAGCCGATGCCTATTGCGAGGCTTTCGGCGAAGGCGAAACCGTCGTCAAGGCCAAGGCCAAGGACGCCGGCGAATATGGCGTGTGCGTTCGCTACCAGACGGCATTCAGTGGCGAACATGACTGCCTGGGTAACGAAGTCCCCATCGTGAACAGCGACACGTTCCGCAAGAACAATGACTTCTCCGAGGAGAAGGTCATGGTCACCCGGATCAGCTATATCCCTAGCAAGAAAGCGCTTTATTGCGGTCAGAATTCGGATGACGGCAAAGGCTGGCAAACCGGCGAACTGGTGACCAGCCTGGCCGACTTCAAGCTCGAGTATGGCGTCGAAACCGACAACCAGAGCAATCGGGTGGTGAATGCCTACCGGAAGGCATCCGAGCTGAAGGACACCGATATCATTCGCAGCCTGCGCGTCTATGTGCTCGCGTCCAGCGAAAACGGCATCCGCATGGGTGATGACGCGCCCGTCCTGGACCAATGGTACGAGATCGGCGACGTCAACAAGACGGCCCTCAGCAGTGCCGACAAGCGCCAGCTTTATCAGCTTTCACGCAGCAACCAGACCCTCAGGAACCTGATGCCATGAAACAGCCCTTTTCCCCTCGCCGGCAACGGGGCGTCACCCTGGTCATCGGCTTGATCTTCCTGTTGGTAGTAACCCTGCTCGCGCTGTCCAACATGCGCGAAGTCACGCTGGAAAGCCGTATTACCGGCGGCTTCCTCGAGCAGAAACGCCTATACAACGCCGCGGAAGCCGGCTTGCGGGAAGGGCAGCGGCGTTTCTGGACACTCAAAGGCTCCTTCAAGCCGCCCATCGAGACCAAGGACTGCACCGGCGCCAAAAGCGACCGGCAGGTACCTTGCGTTTACCAGACCGACGACTACACCGAACTGAACAAAATCCACGTCAAGCCTTCCCAAGGCCCCATGTTGATGACCTACAAGGGCAGCGATCCCGCAGTAACGACGGGCTCCGAAACAGGTAAAACGGTCAGCTGGATGACCATGCGAGTGCCAGACGGCTACAACCAGGGAAGGGCTCTGAATCCTGAATATGGCAGCTTCCTGAAGGGCGAGAACGTCACGCTGTTCTATGAAAACAACAGCAAGGCCGTCAACCAGGCGAATGCCCTGACTTACCTGCAAGCGACCCATGCTCGCTTTTATCCGCCGCGCTCGTGATGGACTACAACATGAACACTATCTTTGCTTCTGCCGGTAAAGGTTCGATCGCCTTCCTGCTGGGCGTGGCCATGACCCTGTCGGCACAAAGTGCCTCGGCCGTCACCAAGCTGGATATCAGCCAGCAGCCCCTGATGTTGTCGGAAGGGGTTGCTCCAAACCTGCTGCTGACCCTCGATGACTCCGGCAGTATGGCCTGGGCCTATGCGCCCGATGCTATCTACAACATATCTTCCTATCGGGCGGCGCGGTCCAATACCTATAACCCGATGTACTACAACCCCGACTACACGTATCAGCTCCCCAAGAAAGTGTCGCTCTCGGGGGATCAGATCGTTGTAACCGACTACGATACGCCCAGTTTCACGCGCGCCTGGATCAATGGGTACGATACCTCCGACGGCTCTACGAACCTGTCCAGCAGTTACAGGCCTCAATGGGGCACGGACGCGTTTCTAAACTACTGCGCGTCTGGAGACAGCTGTAATGGGCGTGCACATTACTATACCTATTCCGTCAAGAACGGCTGTCCGGCCAACTCACCTTCATATTCGAATAGCTGTTACACCCTTCAATACGTTACAAGCGCTGAAGAGACCAACTTTGCCATTTGGTACTCCTTCTACCGCAATCGCCTACTTGCCACGAAAACTGCAGCCAACCTGGCTTTTGTCCGCCTCCCGGAGAACATCCGCATCAACTGGCAGAACCTGAACACCTGCTCTATTGGCAGCACATCCAGTGCTTGCAGTAACGCTAGCGTTAAGGAGTTCAGCAAACAGCAACGAGTCAACTTCTTTAATTGGCTCGCCAAGATTGATGCAAACGGAGGCACTCCGCTACATGCTGCCCTAAAGCGTGCTGGCGATTATTTGAAGAATAACAGCTCAATGTTTGTCGATGCTCAAGGGAAAACCTTCGCATGCCGTGCTAGCTATCATGTGATGATGACCGATGGCATGTGGAACGGGGTAACTGGATCAGGCTATGTCCTGAGCCCGCGCGATGATGTTTCATCCAGCATGCCAGGTGGACGCAGTTATACGCCTCGAGCGCCTTACAAGGATAGTTATAGCGGCACACTAGCCGATATGGCCTATTACTATTGGGCAACCGATGCGCGTACCAATATCGAAAACAAGGTCAAGATGAACCTCAACTATGTCAGCAAGAGCACGGATGATCCGTCCGATCTCAGCGACAGCGAATATTGGGATCCTCGCAACGACCCGGCGACCTGGCAACACCTGGTGAACTTTACTGTCGGGCTCGGCCTGGGTAATTCGCTGACCAGTGGTTCCGCCCCCACCTGGAGCGGCAGCACCTACTCCAATATCGCCGAGCTGCTTGCCGGGACCAAGGCCTGGCCGGCCGTGGGTAACGACAATGCCAACAACGTCTATGACCTGTGGCACGCCGCGGTCAACTCCCGTGGCGAGTTCTTCAGCGCCGATACGCCCGAGGCGCTGGTCAACGCATTCGAGAAGATCCTCACGTCCATCAATGCCAAGGAAACCTCGGCAACCGCTCCAGCGGTGGGCTCCGAGGTCAGCTCCGACGGTACCGGCCTGATTCGCTACGGCAACCAGACCACGTTCGACAGCTCCAAGCAGTGGAGCGGTGACCTGATCCGTACCAAGACTGTACTGAGCAACCAGCGGGGGGTTTCCCCGGTAGTGAGCGAAGTCTGGCGAGCGGCGAGCAAGCTAGGGGCCAAGACCTATAGCAGCCGGTATATCTACGTTGCCAGCGGTAGCACTTCCGGCAACGGACTGACTCGGTTCACCTGGAGCAATATCAAGAATACGGCCTTGGGTACCCTGCTGAATCGAGACTTCGATCAGGATAACAAGGCCGATACCAATGGCGAGAAACGCCTGAATTTCCTGTCGGGCGATCGCTCGCTGGAAATGAAGGATGGCGCCTCCGATTCTTCCCGCATCTTCCGGGCCCGCAGCTCCGTACTGGGCGATATCGTGAACTCCAAACCCGTGCTGGTTGGCGAGGCGCAATACCTGCCCTGGTTGTTGTCCAGTGCATTCGACCCGAACAACACCTACAGCGCGTTCGTGAAGGATCAGGAAAGCCGTGCGAAGCGCATCTACGTTGGTGCCAACGATGGCATGCTGCACGGCTTCAACGCTGATACGGGGGAAGAGACCTTCGCGTTCATTCCTACCGCGGTCCATGAAAAGCTCAACCGCCTGAGCGCCGTGAAATACGTGGGGGGCGCTCACCAGTTCTACGTGGACGGCACCCCCGTCGTGGCCGATGCCCTCATCAATGGCGCGTGGAAAACCATCCTAATCGGTACCCTGCGAGCGGGTGGCAAAGGGCTTTTCGCCCTGGACATCACTGATCCGGCCAACGTCAAGCTGCTGTGGGAGTTCGGCACCGACAAGTACTCGGAGCTGGGCTATACCTTCGGCAAACCCACCGTGGCGCGCCTGCACGGTGGCAAGTGGGCAGTGGTAACGGGCAATGGCTACGGAAGCGAGAACGACCAAGCCGCCTTGCTGGTCATCGACCTGGAAAAAGGCACGTTGCTCAAGGAGCTGAAGGTCCAAGGCACGGCCAACGTGGCCAACGGCTTGTCGACGCCGAAGCTCGCCGACAACAACAGCGATGGTGTCGCCGACTATGCCTATGCCGGCGATCTGCAGGGCAACCTGTGGCGATTCGACCTGTACAGTGGCGCGGCGATCGGCAACGTTCCATTCACCCCCGAGCGCGGCACCTACGGCGGCTTCCAGGTCTCGTTCGGCGGCAAGCCGCTCTACAGTGCACTCGCGTCCAACGGCACCCGGCAGTCCATCACAGCGGCCCCTTCCCTGGTACGTCATCCCAGCCGCAAGGGTTACATCGTGATTTTCGGGACCGGCAAGTACGTGGAGCAGGACGACGCGACAGCGGATACCACGCGTGCCATGAGCCTGTATGGCATTTGGGATACCCAGACCCTGGGCGAGTCCGCCAGCACCACGCCGGCCCTGACTCGCGGCAGCCTGCAGGCCCAGACGTTGACTCGCAGCAACGTGACGTTCACCAACAAGGTCATCGACCCGTCTACCGGGGACTATTCCTACAATGCCGACGGTTCGGTCAAGACGACGACCTCCACCCGGGAGGTGGACAAGCTCACCACCAACCCCGTCGACTGGACGAAGAAATCCGGCTGGTACCTCGACCTGAACCCAGGCACGCCCAAGGGCGAGATGGTGGTCCAGGACATGAGTGTGTCTGGCGACGTTCTGTTGGCCGCGAGCCTGACCCCCAATGACGACCCCTGTGCCAGCGGCTCGACCGGCCGGTTGTATGGCCTGGACCCCTTCACGGGCGGTGCCACGTCTTTCACGGTGTTCGACTTCGGCCAGAACGGCGTCATCGACAACAACGACAACTTCAACAATACGGTCTATTCAGGAATGAGCCAGGGCACCGGTACAGACTTCACCGTAACCCAAGGCGCGAACGGCGACCCCACCGTCTGCACCTCTCAGGGCTGCCAGGACTTCCACACGTCACCGCGAACCAATGGCCGCCAGAATTGGCGCACCATCGAGGACTACTAATGAAACGGCAGCCTGGATTTCTGCTGGCAATTGGATGTGGCGTTGCCCTGCATATGGGTAGCGCCCTGGCAGAAACTTTCGAAGAGGTGGGCATCGTCCAAGACGTGCTCGTCGAGAAAAATATCGTGCTGGTCGATGGAAAACGCTACAAGCTGCCCAACAGCCTTCAGGAAAATGGCAGCCCGATACTTTTTCAACTCAAGCCTGGGCAAGTCGTCAATTTCAGCGGCACAGTGGACAAACCTGAACCTGTTATCGAATCGATAACCGTGAATACCGCTGCCCCGGTGCTAATTAACCCCATAACGAGCAATCCAACGGTACCTCAACAATGAAATCGCGCGGATTTTCCCTCGTCGAGTTGCTCATCGTAGTGACGGTATTGGGCATCATGGGTGCCATCGCCATCCCCAGCTACTCGAATTACGTCATTCGAAGCAATCGAAGTGAGGGGAAAGCGCTGCTGATGGATGCAGCGGCCCGTCAAGAGCGCTTCTTCGCTCAAAACAACGTCTATGCGTCGTCTGTAAGCGATCTGCGTCTCGACACGCAGTCGAGCAATAAACTATATACGCTGAGTATCCCGACGGCTTCCACGACCGACTATAAACTGCAGGCAACTCCCCAGAACGCCCAAGTAAGGGACAAATGCGGAAGCTTGACTGTCACCGCTGCAGGCGTCAGGGACGTTACCGGAACAGCCAGTAAGGAAGAGTGCTGGAAATAAGGAAAAGGCCTGTATCGATACAGACCTTGCTCCTTAAACCGCCTTGACCCGCAACTCCTTCGGCATGGAGAACGTGATGTTCTCCGGCCGCCCATCCAGCTCTTCGGCACCCGATGCCCCCCAGTTACGCAGGCGCTCCACCACGCCGCGCACCAGCACTTCCGGCGCCGATGCGCCGGCGGTGATGCCGATACGGGCACACCCGTCGAACCAGCCCCGCTGCATGTCTTCGGCGCCATCGATGAGATAGGCCGGCGTGCCCATGCGCTCGGACAGCTCGCGCAGGCGGTTGGAGTTGGAGCTGTTGGGGCTGCCTACCACTAGGACCAGGTCGCACTCGCTGGCGAGCTGTTTCACCGCATCCTGGCGATTCTGGGTGGCGTAGCAGATGTCGTCCTTGCGCGGGCCGCCGATGCTGGGGAAGCGCCGACGCAATGCATCGATCACCCGGCTGGTATCGTCCATGGACAGGGTGGTCTGGGTGACGAAGGCCAAGGTCTGCGGGTCGTTCACCTGCAGCCGCTCCACGTCCTCCTCGTCCTCCACCAAGTAGATGGCCCCCCCATTGCGGTCGTCGTACTGGCCCATGGTGCCCTCCACTTCCGGATGGCCCTCATGCCCGATGAGGATGCACTCGCGCCCGTCGCGGCTGTAGCGCGCCACTTCCATGTGGACCTTGGTCACCAGCGGGCAGGTGGCGTCGAAGACCTTCAGGCCGCGCCGATCGGCCTCGTCCCGTACAGACTTGGACACGCCATGGGCACTGAAGATGACGATGACGTTGTCCGGTACCTGGTCCAGCTCCTCGACGAAGAGGGCGCCACGGGCACGCAGGTCCTCCACCACGAACTTGTTGTGCACAACTTCATGGCGCACGTAGATCGGCGGCCCGAAGACTTCCAGGGCCCGGTTGACGATCTCGATGGCCCGGTCGACGCCCGCGCAGAAGCCGCGGGGGTTGGCGAGTTTGATGTGCATGCGAGACCTCGTACGGCGCGCGGGAAACGAAAAGACAGCGGAGGCCGGAACGCCTCCGCAGAGGATGGCTACAGCTTACAGGGCTTTCACGTCGAGGATATCCACCTCGAAGGTCAACGGCTTGCCGGCCAGCGGATGGTTGAAGTCCACGGTGACGTGGCTGTCGTCGAAGTGCTTCACCACGCCGGGCAGCTCGGTATTGGCGGCATCGTTGAAGATCACCAGCAGGCCTTCGGACAGCGCCATGCCCTCAAACTGGGAACGGGGCATGACCTGCACGTTCTGCGGGTTGGGCTGGCCAAAGCCCTGCTCCGGGGCGATCGGCAGGGTGCGCTTGTCGCCAGCCTTGAGGCCGAACAGCGCAGCCTCGAAGCCGGGGAGCAGGTTGCCATCGCCGACGACGAAGGTCGCCGGCTGTTTGTCGAACGTGCTGTCCACCACGTCACCGGATTCCAGCTTGAGCGCGAAATGCAAAGTGACCTGACTGTTCTGGCCAATGCGCGGCTCAGCCATGGATGGTTTCTCCGGTTTTCTTGGTACGGAACATGTCCAGCGCCAGCATTACCGCACCGACGGTGATGCCACAGTCGGCCAGATTGAAGGCCGGGAAGTAATAACGGTTCTGCCAGTGCGCCAGCACGAAATCCACCACGTGACCCAGCGCCATGCGGTCGTAGAGGTTGCCCAGGGCGCCTCCCAGCACCAGCGCGAGCGCCAGGGCCAGCCAGGTTTCGTCGTGCTTGAGACGCTTCATCCAGACCACCAGCACGGCGCTGACGCCAATGGCGATCAGCGCGAACAGCCAGCGCTGCCAGCCGGACTCATCCGAGAGGAAACTGAATGCGGCCCCGGTGTTGTAGATGTGGGTCCAGTCGAAGTAGCCCGGGATGACCTGGATACGCTCGAGGTAGGCCAAGTGCTGCACGACCAGGTTCTTGGTCACCTGGTCCAGCACGAACACCAGGGCGCTGAGCCATAGCCAGCCCAGCTTGCCGAAACGTGCGCTCATGGCGTCATCCACTCCTGAAAAAAAGCGGTGTCGAGGGACTCAGGCATACCGACGAACCTCACCCGCCCCTTCGATATTCTCCACGCAACGACCGCAGATCTCCGGATGCTGGGCGCTCACGCCGATGTCTTCGCGATGGTGCCAGCAGCGCGCGCATTTGGCGTGGCTGGACTTCACCACCTTGAGCTTCAGGCCCTCGACTTCCGTCGCCACCGCATCGGCCGGCGCCTGGGCGAGCGGCGCGAGGCCGGCCTTGGATGTGATCAGCACGAAGCGCAGCTCGTCACCCAGCTTGTCCAGGTCGGCTGCCAGCCCGGCATCGGCATAGAGGGTAACCTCGGCCTGCAGGTTGCCGCCGATGGCCTTGGCGGCGCGCTGGTTCTCCAGTTCCTTGTTGACCGCCGCCTTCACCGCCATGACGCCATCCCAGTAGGCGCGTCCCAGCTCGAAGCCTTCCGGCAGTTCGGCGAGGCCGGTGTACCAGGTGTTGAGCATCACCGACTCGTTGCGCGGGCCTGGTAGGTATTGCCAGATCTCGTCGGCGGTGAAGGCCAGGACCGGCGCGATCCAGCGCACCAGGGCCTCGGCGATGTGGAACAGCGCGGTCTGGCAGGAACGCCGCGCGGCGCTATTGGCCGGCGTGGTGTATTGGCGGTCCTTGATGATGTCCAGGTAGAAGCCGCCCAGTTCCTGCACGCAGAAATTGTGCACCTTGGAGTAGACGTTCCAGAAGCGGTACTCGTCGTAGTGCTCCTCCAGCTCCCGCTGCAGGAGCAATGCGCGGTCCACGGCCCAGCGATCGAGGGCCAGCAGCTCCTCCGCCGGCAGCAGGTCGCTGGCCGGGTCGAAACCGCTCAGGTTGGAGAGCAGGAAGCGCGCGGTATTGCGGATGCGCCGGTAGGCATCGGCGCTGCGCTGCAGGATCTGCTCGGAGACCGCCATCTCGCCGGAGTAGTCGGTAGAGGCGATCCACAGCCGCAGGATATCGGCGCCCAGGGTGTCGTTGACCTTCTGCGGGGCGATGACGTTACCCAGGGACTTGGACATCTTGCGACCGTTCTCGTCCACGGTGAACCCGTGAGTGAGCAGAGCGCGATACGGCGCATGGCCGTCGATGGCGCAGCCGGTCAGCAGCGAGGAATGGAACCAGCCGCGGTGCTGGTCGGACCCTTCCAGGTAGAGGTCGGCGCGGGGCCCCTGGGCGTGGCCCATGGGATGCGAGCCGCGCAGCACGTGCCAGTGGGTAGTGCCGGAATCGAACCAGACGTCCAGGGTGTCGCTAATCTTGTCGTACTGGGCAGCTTCGTCACCCAGCAGTTCGGCGGCGTCCAGCTTGAACCACGCCTCGATGCCCTGCTGTTCCACGCGCGTGGCCACGTCTTCCATCAGCTCGACGGTGCGCGGGTGCAGCTCCCCGGTCTGCTTGTGCAGGAAGAACGGAATCGGCACGCCCCAGTTGCGCTGGCGCGAGATGCACCAGTCCGGGCGGTTGGCGATCATCGCGTGCAGGCGCGCCTGGCCCCAGTCCGGCACGAAGCGCGTCTGCTCGATGGCCGCCAGGGAGCGCTGGCGCAGGGTATCGCCCTGCAGCGGCTGCTTGTCCATGCCGACGAACCACTGGGCGGTGGCGCGGTAGATCAGCGGCGTCTTGTGACGCCAGCAGTGCATGTAGCTGTGGGTGATGGTCTCGGTGTGCATCAGCGCGCCGGACTCACGCAGTTTCTCGACGATGGCCGGGCCGGCCTTCCAGATGAACTGGCCGCCGAAGAACTCCAGGCTGTCGACATAGACCCCGTTGCTCTGCACCGGAGTGAGGATGTCGTCGTTGCTCATGGCGTAGCGCTTGCAGGTGACGAAGTCGTCTTCGCCATAGGCCGGCGCCGAGTGCACCACACCGGTCCCTGCGCCCAGCTCCACGTACTCGGCCAGGTAGACCGGGGACAACCGCTCGTAGAACGGATGGTGGAAATGGATGTGCTCCAGGGCAGCGCCCGGGGCGGTGGCGATGGCCGTGCCTTCGAGGCCATAGCGAGCAAGGCAGCTTTCCACCAGCTCCTCGGCCAGGACCAGCAGGCGCTCGCCGGTGTCCACCAGGGCATAAACGAAGTCCGGGTGCACGTTCAGCGCCTGGTTGGCCGGGATGGTCCAGGGCGTGGTGGTCCAGATGACGATGGCAGCAGGCTTCTCCAGGCCCGGCAGGCCGAAGGCATCGGCCAGGGCCGCCTGGTCGGCGACCGGGAAGGCCACGTCCAGGGCAGTGGATTTCTTGTCGGCGTACTCCACTTCCGCCTCGGCCAGCGCCGACCCGCAGTCGAAGCACCAGTTCACCGGTTTGAGGCCCTTGAACACGAAGCCGCCCCGGACCATTTCCGCCAGGGCGCGGATCTCGCCGGCCTCGTTGGCGAAGTCCATGGTCTTGTACGGGTTGTCCCAGTCGCCCAGTACCCCCAGGCGGATGAAGCCGGCCTTCTGCTCCTCGATCTGCTCGCTGGCATAGGCGCGGCACAGCTCACGGGTCTTGTCGGCGGGCAGGCCCTTGCCGTGGGTGACCTCCACCTTGTGCTCGATGGGCAGCCCGTGGCAGTCCCAGCCCGGCACATAGGGCGCATCGAAGCCGGCGAGGGTCTTGGAGCGCACGATCATGTCCTTGAGGACCTTGTTGACCGCGTGGCCCAGGTGAATGCTGCCGTTGGCGTAGGGCGGGCCGTCGTGGAGGATGAACGTCGGGCGACCCTCGCCGATCTGCCGCAGCTTCTGATAGAGGCTCATGCTGTTCCAGCGCTGCAGCGTCTCCGGCTCGCGCTGAGGCAGACCGGCCTTCATCGGAAACGCCGTTTCCGGCAGATTGAGAGTCGCTTTGTAATCGCTCATGTCAGTCCAGGCTCGTCATCAAGGGGTAACGCCCTGCCAGTAGGTCCGGGCGGCGGCGATGTCCGCGTGGATCGCCGACTTCAACGCCTCGAGGGAGGCGAAACGCTGCTCATCGCGCAGCTTATGGTGGAACGTGACGCTCACCCGGCGGCCGTAGAGGTCGCCGGCGTAATCCAGCAGGTGCACTTCCAGATGCGCGCGGCCGTCCCCTTCCACGGTGGGCCGTACTCCGATGTTGGCCACGCCCGGCCAACGCTGGCCGTCCAGCTCGACGCTGGCCAGGTAGACCCCGGCCAGGGGCACGCGACGACGCTTGAGCTGGACGTTGGCGGTCGGCGTGCCCAATTGGCGCGCCAGCTTCTGGCCGTGCAGCACCCGGCCGGCGATGGCGAAGGGCCGACCCAGCAGTTGCTCCGCCAGGGAGAAGTCGGCGTCGGCCAAAGCTTCGCGCACCCGGGTGGAGCTGACCCGGTGGCCATCCCGTTCCGCGGTGGCAGCTTCCTCGACGCTGAAGCCCTCCAGCGCCCCGGCCTGCCGCAGGAAGGCGAAATCGCCGGCCCGGTCACAGCCGAAGCGGAAGTCATCGCCCACCTCCAGGTGCCGCACACCCAGCCCTTCCACCAGGACCTGGTGCACGAAGGCCGCGGCGCTCAGCTCGCGCAGGCGGCGGTTGAAGGCCAGGCAGAGCACCCGGTCCACACCCTCGGCCGCCAGCCGCTCCACCTTGTCCCGCAGGCGCATCAGGCGGACCGGTGCGGTCTGCGGGGAAAAGTATTCGCGGGGTTGCGGTTCGAAGATCACCGCGCAGGTGGGCAGCCCCAACTCCGCGGCGCGCTCGCGCAGCCGCGCGAGAATGGCCTGGTGGCCACGGTGCACGCCGTCGAAATTACCGATGGTGGCGACGCACCCTCGATGGGCGGGCCGCAGGTTCTGAAGGCCTCGGACCAGCTGCATAACGCGCTTCTTGCTCACAAAGTGGCCGATTATACGCACACCCGACCGGGTGCGACAGGCGCCCGGCGGATCACGGCTGCGCGCGCCGGGCGAAATGCCAGAGGCGGAAGCCGAGCAGCGCCAGCAGGCCGAAGTACACCAGCACGCCGGCCGCCACCAGCACCCCCAGGCGGCCGAAACGCAGCAGCATGCCCCCCTCGTCCCAGGCCGGCATGAACGCCATGAGGCCCAGCAGCGTCGCGCTCATGGCCCCGGCCGCCAGCACCAGCTTGCACAGGAATACCGGCCAGCCTGGCTGGGGATCGAACAACCGGTGTCGGCGGATCTGCCAGTACAGCAGCGCGGCATTGAGGCAGGCGCCCAGGCCGATAGCCAGGGCCAGGCCGGCATGCTTGAGGGGCCCGATGAAGGCCAGGTTCATGAGCTGCGTCGCCACCAGGGTGAACAGCGCGATCCGCACCGGCGTGCGGATGTTCTGGCGGGCATAGAACCCCGGCGCCAGCACCTTCACCAAGATGATCCCCAGCAGCCCGACGGCATAGGCCACCAGCGCGCGCTGGGTCATCTGAGCATCGAAGGCGGTGAACTTGCCGTACTGGTAGAGGGCGACGGTCAGCGGCTCGGCGATGATCGCCAGGGCCAGGGAACAGGGCAGCACCAGCAGGAAACACAGCCGCAGCCCCCAGTCCAGCAGCCGCGAGTACTCCTGGCGATCATCGCTGGCATAGGTACGCGACAGGGCTGGTAGCAGAATGGTGCCCAGGGCCACGCCCAGCACGCCGGACGGCAGCTCCATCAGCCGGTCGGCGTAGTACATCCAGGACACCGAGCCGGCGGCGAGGAAGGAGGCGAAGATGGTGTTGATGATCAGCGAGATCTGGCTGACCGACACCCCGACGATGGCCGGCAGCATCTGCTTCATCACCCGCCAGACCCCGGTGTCCCGCAGGTTCAGGCGCGGCAGCACGAGCATGCCGATCTTCTTCAGGTGCGGCAGTTGGTAGACCAGCTGTAGAACGCCGCCGGCAAGTACCGCCCAGCCCAGGGCGACGATGGGCGGGTGGAAGTAAGGCGTGAGGAACAGCGCGAAGCCGATCATCGCCACGTTGAGCAGGGTCGGCACGAAGGCGGGCACGGCGAAGCGGTTCCAGGTGTTGAGCACCGCGCCGGCCAGAGAAGACAGCGAAATCAGCAGGATGTAGGGAAAGGTGATGCGCAGCAGCGAAGAGGTCAGCTCGAACTTCTCCGGGTTGTCGGCGAACCCCGGCGCGGTCGCCCAGATGACCCAGGGCGCGCCCAGCACGCCCAGTAGCGTCACCAGGGCGAGGATCAGGGTCAGCAGCCCGGACACGTAAGCCAGGAACGTGCGGGTTGCCTCTTCGCCCCGCTGGCTCTTGTACTCCGCCAGGATCGGCACGAACGCCTGGGAGAAGGCTCCCTCAGCGAAGATGCGCCGCAGCAGGTTGGGCAGCTTGAAGGCGATGAAGAACGCATCCGTGGCCATTCCGGCACCGAAGATGCGCGCCACGATGGTCTCGCGGATGAAACCGAGCACGCGGGACACCATCGTCAGGGAACTGACCGCCGCGAGCGACTTGAGTAGATTCATGCTGGGTTACGACATCGAAGGGGCCGGGACAGACGAAGCGGACCGGCAGAAGCCTCGGGTCGACGCGACGCGGCGGGGAACGCCGAGGAGTGTACCCAGCGGCCGCCAGTCCGACCACCCCGAGCGATACGAATTGGCTTGACATCGACACGAGCGGTCGGCATGATCTGCCGCCTTATTTATCCCGGTATCCCAGTTTTCGAGGAGCTTGACGGTGGCCAATACACCTTCTGCCAAAAAACGCGCTAAACAGGCTGAGAAGCGTCGTAGCCATAACGCCAGCCTGCGCTCCATGGTCCGCACCTACATCAAGAACGTGGTCAAGGCGATCGACGCCAAAGACCTCGAGAAGGCCCAGACCGCCTACACCCTGGCTGTCCCCGTGATCGACCGTATGGCCGACAAGGGCATCATCCACAAGAACAAGGCCGCTCGTCACAAGAGCCGCCTGAACGCTCACATCAAGGCCCTCGGCGAAGCCGCTGCTGCCTGATCGAGCGATCGAAATAAAAAACCGGCCATTGGCCGGTTTTTTATTGCCTGCAGTTTTTCACTGCCAGGGCATGATCGGAATGGCCGTGACCGCATTCTGCGGGCTGCCCTCGATGACCCGGTCGCTGTAGACCAGGTACACTAGGGTGTTGCGCTTCTTGTCGAAGAACCGCACCACCTGCATCGTCTTGAACACCAGCGAGGTGCGCTCCTTGAACACCTCCTCGCCCTCCTTGAGCTCGGAGACGAAGCGGATCGGCCCCACCTGGCGACACGCCAGCGACGCTTCGGCACGGTCCTCCGCCAGGCCCATCCCACCCTTGACGCCACCGGTCTTGGCACGCGACAGGTAGCAGGTCACTCCCTCCACCTTGGGATCGTCGAACGCCTCCACCACCACCTTGTCGTTGGGGCCGAGCCACTTGAATACCGTGGAGACCTCACCCACCTGCTCCGCCGACGCCAGGAACGGCACGGCCGCCACCACCAGACCCAGATAAGCCTTCAGCATCGATCGCCCCTTACACCAGAACCAGGTTATCCCGATGCACCAGCTCGGGCTCGCTCACGTAGCCCAGCAGGCGCTCGATAGCGTCGGATGGCTGGCCGACGATCTTCTGCGCCTCGACCGCGCTGTAGTTGGCCAGCCCCCGGGCGACCTCACGACCATCCTCGGCGACACAGACGACCATTTCGCCCCGACGGAACGCCCCCTGCACATCCCTGACCCCGACCGGCAGCAGACTCTTGCGATCCTCCACCAGCGCCTTCACCGCGCCATGGTCCAGCACCAGCGTGCCGCGGGTCTGCAGGTGCCCGGCGAGCCACTGCTTGCGCGCCGCCAGCAGGCCGCGCTCGGGCGCCAGCAGCGTCCCCAGGCGCTCCCCCTGACGCAAGCGATCCAGCACGCGCTCGATGCGCCCGCCGACGATCACGGTATGGGCACCGGAGCGTGCCGCCAGGCGTGCCGCCCGCAGCTTGGTCTGCATGCCGCCCCGACCGAGCGCCCCGCCCGTGCCGCCCGCCACGGCGTCCAGAGCGGGGTCGTCGGCCCGTGCTTCGAAGATCAGTTGTGCATCGGGATTGCTGCGGGGATCGGCATCGAACATGCCGTCGCGATCAGTGAGGATCACCAGCAGATCGGCTTCCACCAGATTCGCCACCAGGGCGGCGAGGGTGTCGTTGTCGCCGAAGCGGATCTCATCGGTGACCACGGTGTCGTTTTCGTTGATGACCGGGATCGCGCCCAGCTCCACCAGCGCCCGCAAGGTGCTACGGGCATTCAGGTAGCGCTTGCGGTCGGACAGGTCGTCGTGGGTCAGAAGCACCTGGGCGGTGTGTCGGCCGTGCTCGCCGAAGCTCGACTCCCAGGCCTGCACCAGGCCCATCTGCCCCACGGCGGCAGCCGCCTGCAGCGCGTGCATGGCCTTTGGCCGGCTCGCCCAGCCCAGGCGGCTCATACCCGCCGCCACGGCGCCGGAGGAAACCAGCACCAGCTCGATGCCCGCCTCTCGCAACGCCACCATCTGTTCGACCCAGACCGCCATGGAGGCCCGATCCAGGCCGCGCCCATCGGCGGTCAGCAGAGCGCTGCCGATCTTCACCACCCAGCGCCGCGCGCCGCTCACCTTGTCCCGCATGGTCTCGCCTTATCGATCCGATTGGTCATCGGCGGAGGGCATGCCGCGCGTCCGCCACCGCCGGGCCGGGCGCCACGCGCCCGACGCCAGATCAGGGTACGTAGAAGATTTCCGGACCGTCCTCGTCGTCTTCGTCGTCCTCGAAATCATCGTCATCCTCGGTGCCGGCGCTCTTCAGGCCAGCACGGCGCAGGGCGCGCTGGTCGTCCAGCGCCTGCAGGCGGGCCCGCGCCTCGTCCTCGATGCGCTGATCCAGCTCCGCCAGCTCCTCGGCATAGGCCGGGTCCTCGGCCATGCGCAGGGCGCGCTCGTCGAGATAGCGCATGATTTCCTGGCTCAGGGCCTCGGTGCCTTCGCGCTCCAGGGCGGAAATCACGAATACCGGCCCTTCCCAGCGCAAATGATCCACCACGGCCTGCAGCCGCGCCTCGCGCTCCTCGTCCAGCAACTGGTCGGCCTTGTTCAGCACCAGCCAGCGATCGCGCTCGGTCAGCGCCGGGCTGAAGCGCCCCAGTTCCTGGATGATGGTCTCGGCAGCCGCCGCCGGATCGCTTTCGTCCAGGGGCGCCATGTCCACCAGGTGCAGCAGCAGACGAGTGCGCGCCAGGTGCTTGAGGAAGCGGATTCCGAGACCCGCGCCTTCCGCCGCCCCCTCGATCAGACCGGGGATGTCGGCGACCACGAAGCTCTTGTAGCGCCCCACGCTGACCACGCCCAGGTTCGGCACCAGGGTGGTGAAGGGGTAGTCGGCCACCTTGGGACGCGCCGCTGAAACGGCACGGATAAAGGTGCTCTTGCCGGCATTGGGCAGGCCCAGCAGGCCCACGTCAGCCAGCACCTTCAGTTCCAGTTTCAGATCACGCGCGTCGCCCGGCTTGCCCTTGGTGGTCTGCCGCGGCGCACGGTTGGTACTGGACTTGAACCGGGTATTGCCCAGCCCGTGCCAGCCACCCTGGGCCACCATCAGGCGCTGACCGGGCTTGGTCAGGTCGCCGATGATCTCCTGGGTCGACGCATCAATCACCGTGGTTCCCACCGGCACCGGCAGGGTCAGGTCGTCACCCTTGCGTCCGGTGCAGTCCTTGCTACCGCCATTCTCGCCGCGCTGGGCATCGAAACGACGGGTATAGCGGTAATCCACCAGGGTGTTGAGGTTCTCGTCGGCCTCGAGGAACACGGAACCGCCGTCCCCCCCATCGCCGCCGTTGGGGCCGCCCTTTTCGATGAATTTCTCGCGGCGGAAACTCATGAGACCGTTGCCGCCGTCACCGGCTTTCACGTGAATGGATACTTCATCGACGAATTTCATGGCGCCTCCCACCCTGCGGCGGGTCAAAAAACAAAAGACATAGGATACAGGAAGCCCTGGACATCCGGGTTTCCCTGCAGCAGAAACAAAAAAGCCCCGTCGCGAGACGGGGCTTTTCCAGCAACGCCGCGATCAGGCCGCGACGACGCTCACATAGCGACGACCGAAGGCGCCCTTGACTTCGAACTTAACCACGCCTTCGACTTTGGCGAAGAGGGTGTGGTCCTTGCCGATGCCAACGCCGTAGCCGGCGTGGAACTGGGTGCCGCGCTGACGCACGAGGATGTTGCCGGCCTTGACGACCTGGCCGCCGTACATCTTCACGCCAAGGCGTTTAGATTCCGAATCGCGACCGTTGCGGGTAGAACCGCCAGCTTTTTTGTGTGCCATGAATCAAGCCTCCAAATAAGGGAACCGGGCCGAGAAAATCAGGCCTGGATACCGGTGATTTTGATCTCGGTGTACCACTGACGGTGGCCCTGGCGCTTCATGTGGTGCTTGCGGCGGCGGAACTTGATGATGCGCACTTTATCGTGGCGGCCCTGGGCGACCACTTCGGCGACGACGGTCGCGCCTGCGACCACCGGGGCGCCGATCTGCACGGCATCACCGTTGCCAACCAGCAGAACGCGATCGAAGGTCACGGATTCGCCCGTGGCGACTTCCAGTTTTTCGATCTTGAGGTATTCACCTTCGGCGACTTTGTATTGCTTGCCACCGGTAACGATTACTGCGTACATGGATGTTCTCCGTTAAACCTGCTCACCCGACGCTTTATAGATGTAGGAAGGGGTCGGCATGGCTGCACGAACCGGACGGGAGCGTGCAATTTGCGTAGGCAGGAAAATGCCCAAGGGAAGTTAGGGGCCGCGATTGTACGCAACGCGCGACCGCTCCGCAAGCCTCGCCCGGGCTTGCCTTGACAGCCCCCGACCCGCCACCTAGCATGCCGCGCAACCTCTCAGGAGCACCTGTCGCTGATGCAACCCCAGGCTTTTTACCGCGTGGTGGCGGATGACTTCACCGCCGTCGACGGCATCATTCGCCGTCAGCTCGCATCCCGCGTGCCCCTGGTCGAAAAAATCGGCGACTACATCATTTCCGCGGGGGGCAAGCGCCTTCGCCCGCTGCTGGTGCTGCTCTCCGGCAAGGCCCTGGGCCGCGAGGGCGATGACCTCTGCCTGCTGGCCGCCACCATCGAGTTCCTGCACACCGCCACCCTGCTGCACGACGACGTGGTGGACATGTCCGGCATGCGCCGGGGCCGTTCTACCGCCAATGCCTTGTGGGGCAACGCACCCAGCGTGCTGGTGGGCGACTTCCTCTATTCGCGTTCCTTCGAAATGATGGTGGAACTCGGTTCGATGCCGGTGATGCGCATCCTCTCGGAAGCCACTCGGGTGATCGCCGAGGGCGAGGTGCTGCAACTGTCGAAGATACGCGACGCCAGCACCACCGAGGACACCTACATGGAGGTGATCCGCGGCAAGACGGCGATGCTCTTCGAGGCGTCCACCCATAGCGCCGCCGCCCTGGCCGAGGCTTCTCCGGAGCAACGCGACGCCCTGCGCCGCTTCGGCGACCACCTGGGCGTCGCCTTCCAACTGGTGGACGACCTGCTCGACTATAAGGGCGATGCCGATACCCTGGGCAAGAACGTCGGTGACGACCTGGCCGAAGGCAAGCCTACCCTGCCCCTCATCTACACCATGCGCGAAGGCGATGCCGCCCAGGCGACGCTGGTGCGCCAGGCGATCCAGCAAGGGGGCAGCCAGGACCTGGAAAGCATTCGCCAGGCGGTGGAGGCGGCCGGCGCCCTGGACTACACCGCCAGCCTGGCCCAGGACTACGCCGAGCGCGCGATTGGCTGCCTCGACGTCCTGCCCGCCAGTGAATACCGGGACGCCCTGGTCGAACTCACCCGCTTCGCCGTCGCCCGCACCCACTGAGGCGCCCCTACGGCGTGATCGAAAGCCCGTCCCTGGACGGGCTTTTTTCATTGGCGCGACGAAAGGGCCCGCATGCGCTTGCCATTCTGAAAATAAGAATTATTCTCATTACCTACGTCGAGCATTCAAGGAGATGAGACCATGACCTATCTGATCGATGCCTGGCTGGATCGCCCGCATCCCTACCTGCGCATCCTGCACCGGGAAACCGGGGAGGTCTGCGCGGTGCTCGAAGAGGACGCCCTGGACGAGCTGCGCGACCAAGGCGACCTCGACCTCGCCGGACTGAGCTCCAGCGAGCCGTCGGTGCTCAAGGAACTGGTGCGAAGCCTGTTCCTGTTCTGCTATGCCCGGGCGCTTCGGCCCCAGGGATTGACCCACTGAGGGCCGGCCGGTACGGCTATATAGCGCTCGGTCTGAAAACGAAACCAGCCGGGCGGGCATCGCCCGGCTGGCATGACGCGTGGAACGGGTGGCGTTCAGAGTACGTCGAGCAGCTCGACGTCAAACACCAGCACGCTGTGGGGCGGAATGCTCCCGGCGCCCTGGGCACCGTAAGCCAGCTCGCTGGGCACGTGGAGGCGCCATTTGCTACCGGCATTCATCAGTTGCAGCGCCTCGACCCAGCCGGCGATTACCCCACCCACCGGGAACTCCGCCGGCTCGCCACGGGCGTAGGAGCTGTCGAACACGGTGCCGTCGATCAGCGTCCCGTGGTAGTGGGTACGTACCTGGTCCTCGCGGCTGGGCTTCGGCCCTTCGCCGGCCACCAGCACTTCGTATTGCAGGCCGGAGGGCAACTGGGTCACCCCTTCGCGCTTGGCGTTTTCCTGCAGGTAGACCTTGCCGGCTTCGGCGGCGGCTTCCGCCTTGGCCTGGGCCTCGACGCGCATGCGCTCGCGGATCACCTGGAAGCTGGCGGACAGCTCGGCATCGCCGACCCGACCCGGCTGGCCGAGAAAGGCATCGCGCAGGCCGGCCAGCACCGCGTCCAGCACCACGCCGGGCGGCGGGTTGTCGCGGATCTGGTCGCCCAGTTGACGGCCGATGCCATAGCTGACACGGGCCTCGTCGGTGGAAAGATCGAATTCGGACATGGGCGAATGCTCCGCTGGAAAAAAGGCCGGCCAGCCTAGCACAGGCCACCGGCGGGCATGGGGTCAGTGCTTGGTGAGCTTGTCCAGGTAACCCATGGCGAAGGCGGACACCACGAAGGTCATGTGCAGGATGACGTACCAGAAGATCTTGTCGTTGGAGGTGTTCACCGCATCCATGAAGACCCGCAGCAGGTGAATCGAGGAAATCGCCACGATGGACGCCGCCACCTTCATCTTCAGCGAGCTGGAGTCCATCTTGCCCAGCCAGCTGAGCTTTTCCTTGCTCTCGTCGATGTCCAGCTGGGACACGAAGTTCTCGTACCCGGAGAACATCACCATCACCAGCAGCCCGCCCACCAGGGACATGTCGATCAGCGACAGCAACACCAGGATCAGTTCGGCCTCGGTCTTCTCGAAGATATGAGGCAGGACGTGGATCACCTCCTGGAAGAACTTCAGGCACAACGCCAGGAGCGCCAGGGACAGGCCGAAGTAGATGGGCGCCAGGATCCAGCGCGAGGCATACATCAGGTTTTCCAGAACACGTTCCATGGGGCCTTACCCTTTGCCGGTCGAAAGGCGGCGGAGTATACCGAGCGCGTGCCCCCGATCGCAGCGAAGGCGAGAGCAAAACGCTACAAAAACCGTTGCAAAGGTTATCCCCGCTTTCTGTGGATAATTCTGTGGACGATGCGGGGAGCGAATGCCCGGCGCCAGGCCGGCCGGTGGCTGGACGCGACCGGTCGATCCGTGAGCGTCAGCGGTCCGGGTGG
Organism: Pseudomonas mangiferae; assembly: GCF_007109405.1. Taxonomy (GTDB): domain Bacteria; phylum Pseudomonadota; class Gammaproteobacteria; order Pseudomonadales; family Pseudomonadaceae; genus Pseudomonas_T; species Pseudomonas_T mangiferae. Next base: position 94,725 of record NZ_VJOY01000002.1, on the reverse strand, counting down.
AGTTGGCAGTCGCCGAGCCGACGGCAGCGGTGGTGATCGAGGCGGCGCAGTTCGCCGAGTAGATGCAGGCGCCAGATGGGTGGGTCGAAGGCTTCGGCGTAGCCCAGCTCGGCCAGGCACTCGACGATCGCCGCGAGCACCGATTCCGCCGCCAGAGGCCCGTGGAATGGGCCCTGGGCCCTGATCGCCGAGGGCTGCGCGCCATTCATGCCGGCGGCGCAGAGCAGGGTCCACAGCCCGTTTTCACCGCCCAGCGGGCGGATGAGGCACTCGATCCGCGTGGTCAGGCCGAGGCATTGACGGGTCAGGATGAGGTTGCGCGACATGCTGGCAGTCCCCATGGAAGCCTGGACCCACCCTACACCCGCCGGACGCCCGGGAAAAGCGTCGGGCTTATCCCCGGCCTCTGTGGATAACCCTGTGGGCGACCCCGGGACAGACGCCCCGGGACGCCGCCCCGTCTAGGCCGGCGGTCCCTGCTCGGAAAACGTGCGACGACACCGCCGGTCGCTCACTCCACCGGGCCTTCCGGCTTGCGCCGCACCGGGGTCTTGCGTGGCTTGGCGGGGACCTTCAGTGGCTCGGGGATGGGCGGCTCGATCAGCGGTTCCTTCGCCGGTCGCTCCTTGGGCCGCGGCCCCTGGTGCGGCGTCTCCGCCGGGGTCACCACGACCGGTATCGCATCGCCGACCAGAGCCTTGACCGGCTCCTCTTCGACGCCCATCTCGGCGATCTCCCGCAGGCGCTCCACCACCCGGGCATTGACGCTGCCCTTGGCGAAGCGGCCCTTGGCGTCCGCCGCACCGGCCGGCTCGCCCACCAGCAGCGCCAGCGCCTCGTCGGCGTGGCGCACCGCGTAGACATGGAACTGCCCGCCGCGCACCGCCTGCAGTACCTTCTCGTCCAGCATCAGGGTGGCGACGTTGGCGTGGGGGATGATCACCCCCTGCTCGCCGGTGAGGCCGCGGGCCTCGCAGAGGCGGAAGAAGCCCTCGATCTTCTCGTTGACCCCGCCCACCGCCTGCACTTCGCCGAACTGGTTGATCGAGCCGGTGATGGCGAAGCACTGCTTGAGAGGGGTGCGCGACAGCGCGGAGATCAGCGTGCACACCTCCCCCAGGGACGCGCTGTCGCCGTCGACGTAGCCGTAGGACTGCTCCAGGGCGATGCTGGCGGAGATGGCCAGGGGGAATTCCTGGGCATAGCGGCTGCCCAGGTAGCCCGTGAGGATCATCACCCCCTTGGAGTGGATCGGCTGGCCCAGGTTGACCTCCCGTTCGATGTCGACGATGCCGCTGCCGCCCGGGTAGACCGTGGCAGAAATCCGCGCTGGCACGCCGAACGCGGAATCGCCCACCTGCAGCACGGTCAGGCCATTGCACTTGCCGATGGCCGCGCCCTCGGTGTCGATCAGGATGATCCCCGCCAGCATGTCGTCGAAGATCCGCGCCGAGACCCGCCCGGTGCGGGTCGCCTTGGCCCGCAGGGCGCGCTCGATGTGGCCGGCATCGGTCACCGGGTCGCTGGCCAGCTGGCGGATGAAGTCGGCCTCGCTGACCAGCTGGAACAGATCGCCGATGCGCGCGGACAGGCGCCCCTGGTGCTCCGCCAGGCGTGCGCTGTAGGTGGCCAGGCGCGCCACCGCCGCGGCGGTCAGGGGCGCCATCCCCTCTTCCGAGGTGCGGGTTTTCATCAACTGGGCGAACTGCTCCAGGCTGTCTTCGCCCAGGGGGATGTCCTCGTCGAAGTCCACCAGCACCCGGAACATCTCCTGGAAGTCCGGATCGAGGTCCTGCAGCGTGTAGTACAGCTGCCGCGAGCCGATGATCACCACCTTGACCTGCAGGGGGATCACCTGGGGTGTGAGGCTCACCGTGGCCAGGCGGCCCAGCTCCACCAGGGGGGATTCCATCTTCACCTGGCGCGACTGCAGGGCGCGCTTGAGCGCCTCCCAGACGAACGGCTCGCTGAACAGCTTCTCCGCCTCCAGCACCAGGAAGCCGCCGTTGGCCCGGTGCAGGGCGCCCGGTCGCAGCTGGCGGTAGCTGGTGTAAAGAGCACCCTGGTCGTTGCCGTATTCGATGCGGCCGAACAGGTTGTCGTAGGTGGGGTGCGGCTCGAACACCACTGGCGCGCCGCCATTGGCGGCATGGCCCACCACCAGGCTGGGGCAGTACTGCTCCTCCAGCATCTGGCGACGCTGGGCGTCGACCCGGTTCTCCTCCACCAACTGCTCCACCACGGTCTTGAGCAGGTAGACCTGCATCGCCTGCAGGTAGGCGACTACCCCGGCGTTCTCCGCGTATTTCGCCGAGAGCGGTGTCAGCAGCGGCTGCAGCGCCTGAGTGATGGTGTCCTCGTTCAGCTGGCGCATCTGGTTGCTGGACTCGCGCTTCCACTGCGGCAGGCTCGCCAGTTCCTCGTTGAGGCGCTCCTCCAGGCTGGAGATGTCATGGTGGAAACGCTCCCGCTCCTCCTCGGACAGCTGGGCGAACTCCGCCTCGTCCAGGGCCTTGCCATCCTTCATGGGGGTGAAGGCGATGTTGCTGCTGTCGCGGTAGAGGGCCACGTCCTTTTCCAGGGCCAGGCGCTCGATCACGTCCAGGGCGCGGTCGTAGCGCTGGTTGAAGGCGCGGTCGATGGCGCTCTTCTTCTGCTGGTAGGTGGGCGCCTCGAAGACCGCCGGGAAGGTGGCCATGAGGTTGTCGATCAGCGCGTCGAGGTCGTCGATGAAGCCGTCCGCCTCGCCGGGCGGCAGCTCCAGGGCGCGGGGTTCGCGGGGCTCGTCGAAATGGTTGACGTAGACCCAGTCGGACGGCGTGGCCAAGCGCTTGGCCTCGGCCTTGAGGTAGCGCTGGACGAAGGAGAAGCGCCCGGTGCCGGGCTCGCCCATGACGAAGACGTTGTAGCCGGGGCGCGGCATGGCCACGCCGAACTGCAGGGCCTCTACCGCGCGCTCCTGGCCGAGCACGCCGCGGAAGGGTTCCAGGTCCTCGGTGGTCTTGAAGTCGAACTGGGTGGGGGCGAAGGGACGGGTCAGCGCATCGGGCGCCAGCCGCAGGCTGGCGGCTACGGATTTGGGCATCGGGTGTCCTTGATGGGGCGGGCCTCGCGGCGATGGGTCATTCTGGCGCCGCCCGCGCGCCAGTGGCAAGGCCGCCGGCCGGCGTGGCTTGACAGCGGACCGGGGCTTGGCAAAGCTCCGCCGCCCGCCCCTGGAAAAGAACAACCCCTTGAAACGGACCCCGGCGTACCTCGCGCTCTGCCTCGCCACCCTGCTGCCCGCCGGCCTGCGCGCCGCCCCCGCAGCGACCGACCCGGCCCTTACCCGTCTCGCCGCAGACCCCTACTGGATCGCCCTCGGCCATTACGAGACCGGCAAGCTGGGCGGCTGGCGCAGCTACGTCGACGACCCGCGCTTCTTCCTGTCGAAGGACGGCGACCATGACCCGGCGGCGGAGCTGGCAGCCACCCTGGAGGCGCTGAAGGCGCCGGCCAGCCTCGGCGACCGCCACGCCCAGTGCGTCTACCCGGCGCGCACCCGCTGGCTGCGGGAACGCCTGGACCTGCGCGACCTGCCGCGCCCGGCCTGCGCCGAATTCGATCGCTGGTACGCCGACATCGCCCCCCACAGCACCGTGCTGGTGTTCCCCGCCGCCTACCTGAACAGCCCGTCGTCCATGTTCGGCCATACCCTGCTGCGCATCGACCAGGCGGACATCGACAGCCACAACACCGCGATGCTCAGCTACGCGCTGAACTTCGGCGCCTTCATCGAAGGCATGGACAACAGCATCCTGTACGCCTGGAAAGGCCTGATGGGCGGCTACCCGGGGCTGTTCGCCCTGGTGCCCTACAGTGAGAAGCTCAGCGAATACAGCCGCCTGGAAAACCGCGACCTGTGGGAATACCGGCTGAACCTGACGCCGGAGGAAACCGGCCGCATGGTGGAGCACGTCTGGGAACTCAAGCAGATCCGCTTCGACTATTACTTCTTCGACGAGAACTGCTCGTTCCGCCTGCTGGAACTGCTGGAGATCGCCCGCCCGGGCGTCGAGCTGACCCGCCACTTCCCCATCACCGCGATCCCCACCGACACCGTGCGCGCGGTGGGCGACGCCGGCCTGGTGGAGCGCATCGACTACCGGCCGTCCCGGGAGAAGGAGCTGCAGGCCCGCGACGCGCCCCTGGAGCCCGGCGAGCAGGCCTGGGTGCTGCGCCTGGCGGACGACGCCAGCGCCCTGGACGACCCGGCCTTCGCTGCGCTGCCGGCGCCGCGCAGGGCGCTGATCCAGGACGCCGCGTTCCGCCTGCTGCGTTACCGCTCCAGCAGCGCCGAGCGGGACAGCGCCCGCAGCCTGCGCAGCTACAGGCTGCTGCAGGCGATCAACCGCAATCCGCCGCCGCCGCTGCAGGTGGCGCGCCCCGACCTGCCGGAAGACGGCCACGAGTCGCGCACCTGGCAATTGGGGGCCGGCAGCCGCGACGGCGAGGCCTACGCCGAGTACGGCCTGCGCATGGCCTACCACGACCTGCAGGACAACCTCAGCGGCTTCCCTCTGGGCGCGCAGATCGAGATCGCCCAGCTCAAGCTGCGCCAGTACGAGGACAACCACTGGCAGCTGCAGCGCCTGGACTTGGCCACCATCCGCTCCCTCACCCCCCGCTCGGCGCTGCTCAAGCCCTGGTCGTGGCAGGTGGGCGGCGGCCTGGAGCGGGTGCCGGGGCGCCACGGTGACGAAACCCTGGTCAGCCACATCAGCGGCGGCGCCGGGGCCAGTTGGTTGCTGGGGAACGACACCCTGGCCTTCGCCCTGGCCACCGCGCGCCTGGAGCACAATGGCGACTTCACGCCGTTCGTGGCCGCCGCCGCGGGCTTCAATGGGGGCGTGCTATGGCGCAACCGCCTGGGCAACCTGGGCCTGGAGGCGCGGGGCGACTACTTCAACACCGGCGAGGCGCGGCGCACCCTGTCCCTCAACCAGCAATGGGAGCTGTCGCGCAACCTCGGCCTGCGCCTGTCGGCCAACCGCACCTTCACCCACTTCAGCGAACCCTTGAACGACATCAGCCTCGAACTGAAGTGGTACCACTACTGAGCCGGGGCCGGCGCTAAACGGCGCACCGGGGGCGCTGGGGCCTGGCGGTCCGGTGCATGGCACGGCGACCGCCACGACGCCAGGCGCAAGGTCTTCGTCGGCCTGTTGGCCCGCTCGTGCGAGCCGACGGCTCCGGTAACCGGTCCAACTCGCCCGCCGGGCAGATATCACCCCGCCACCGTGGTCATCGCGCCTTGGCATGGATCGACGCGCCCTATCCCGGATGTCGCGCCACTTGCCGTGCCGTCCGCCCACCGTCATTTCATCGAGGAGCCCCTTATGACCGCTACCCCTCACCAAGTCCTGGAGGTCGAGGGTGGCAAGCCCATCAAGCTCTGGACCCGCGGCGTGCCGGTGGAAGAGGATGCCCGGCGCCAACTGATGAACACCGCGAGGATGCCGTTCATTTTCAAGCACCTGGCGGTGATGCCCGACGTGCACCTGGGCAAGGGCTCCACCATCGGCAGCGTGATCCCCACGGTCGGCGCAGTGATTCCCGCGGCGGTGGGCGTCGACATCGGCTGCGGGATGATCGCCGCGCGCACCTCGTTGACCGCGGCGGACCTGCCGGACAACCTGCACAGCCTGCGCAGCGCCATCGAGCAGGCGGTGCCCCACGGCAAGACCTTCGGCGGCCGCGACCGGGGCGCCTGGAACCACGTACCCGCTGCCACCGACCAGGCCTGGAAGGCCCTCAGCGGCCGCTTCAAGGCCATCACCGACAAGTACCCGAGGCTGGCCAAGACCAACAATCGCCAGCACCTGGGCACCCTGGGCACCGGCAACCACTTCGTCGAGGTCTGCCTGGACGAGGCGGACCGGATCTGGTTCATGCTCCACAGCGGCTCGCGCGGGGTCGGCAACGCCATCGGCAACCTGTTCATCGAGCTGGCCCAGGCGGACATGCGCCAGCACCTGGCCAACCTGCCGGACCGCGACCTGGCCTATTTCGAGGAAGGCAGCCGGCACTTCGACGACTATGTGGAGGCCGTGGGCTGGGCCCAGGACTTCGCCCGGCAGAACCGCGCCCTGATGATGCAGGCGACCCTCGACGCGGCGCGCCGGGTGATCGCCAAGCCCTTCGAAGCGAACCTGGAAGCGGTCAACTGCCACCACAACTACGTGCAGAAGGAGCGCCACTTCGGCCGCGAGGTGCTGGTGACCCGCAAGGGCGCGGTCTCCGCGCAGAAAGGCGAACTGGGCATCATCCCCGGCTCCATGGGGACCCGGAGCTTCATCGTCCGCGGCCTCGGCAACCCCGACGCGTTCTGTTCCTGCAGCCACGGCGCCGGGCGCACCATGAGCCGCACCCAGGCGAAGAGGCAGTTCAGCGTCGAGGACCAGATCCGCGCCACCGCCCACGTGGAATGCCGCAAGGATGCCGCGGTGATCGATGAGATCCCCATGGCCTACAAGGACATCGACCGGGTGATGGCCGCCCAGCGCGACCTGGTGGAAGTGGTGCATACGCTGCGCCAGGTGGTCTGCGTGAAAGGCTGAGCCTGCCAGCGCATCCGGCCAGTCCTTTAAAGCGCAACCGCCCCCAGGTAACGCCAGGGAGTCGGCCGCGCCGCGTTGATCAAGCCGCGCGGCCCACGCTCCGTCCGCCAGGCCACGCCGGTTGACCCGGGCATCCAAGGGTCGCCACTATCGGCCGGAGACCGTCCCAGGAGGAATGCCATGAGCTCGTCCGAAACCCTGCGCCCCGGCTGGATCGTGCTGGTGATGGGGGTGTCCGGCAGCGGCAAGACCAGCGTCGGCGCCCGGCTGGCGGCCCGTTTGGGCTGGGGCTTCTCCGATGCCGACGAATTCCACAGCGCGGCCAACAAGGCCAAGATGGCCAGCGGCGTCGCCCTCACCGATGACGACCGCAGGCCCTGGCTGCAGGCCATGCGCGCCGCCATCGAGACGCGCCAGGCAGGGGGCGGTCGCCACGTCTTCGCCTGCTCGGCCCTCAAGCGCGCCTACCGCCAGGCACTGAGCGGCGACGATCCGTCCCTGCTGACGGTATTCCTCGACGGTCCGCCCGAAGTCCTGGCGGACCGCCTGACCCGGCGCAGCGGGCACTTCTTCGACCCGCGGCTGCTGGAAAGCCAGCTGGCGACCCTGGAGCCGCCCACCGCGGAAGACGCCTGGCGGGTCGACATCCAACAGCCCCTGGCGCGCATCGTGGACGACTTGGCGAAGCGCATCGAGGCCCTGCCCGCCCCGCCACTCCCAGGCAAGTCCTGATCGGCGATACGCCGAACCACCGTGCCGCCAGGCGGAGCCGGATGGCTGGCCCCTCCCCAGCCTTCGCACAGCGAACGGAACGACCTCTTAAATGGCGCCATCCCTGTGCGCCCGTAGGAGGATCGGGCGGGGTGGTGAGACACTGCCGCGGACTCGCCCATCGCTCGCCGCCCCCTGAAACGAAAACGGGGCCCGAAGGCCCCGTTCCGCGCGCCGGCGGTTAGGCCAGCTTCTTGTAGCGCACCCGGTGCGGCTGGGCGGCGGCATCGCCCAGGCGTTTCTTGCGATCCGCCTCGTACTCGGTGTAGTTGCCCTCGAAGAACACCACCTGGGAATCGTGCTCGTAGGCGAGGATGTGGGTGGCGATGCGGTCCAGGAACCAGCGATCGTGAGAAATCACGATGGCGGCGCCGGGGAAGTCCAGCAGCGCCTCTTCCAGCGCACGCAGGGTCTCTACATCGAGGTCGTTGGACGGTTCGTCCAGCAGCAGCACGTTGCCGCCCTGCTTCAGGGTCAGGGCCAGGTGCAGGCGCCCGCGTTCGCCGCCGGAGAGGTCCTTGACGAACTTCTGCTGGTCGGCGCCCTTGAAGTTGAAGCGCCCGACGTAGCCGCGGGACGGCACCTCGTAGTTGCCGATGCGGATCATGTCGAGGCCGTCGGAGACCTGTTCCCAGACGGTCTTGCCGCCGTCCAGGCTGTCGCGGCTCTGGTCGACGCTGGCCAGCTGCACGGTGTCGCCCACCTCGATGGTGCCCGCGTCCGGCTGTTCCTTACCCATGATCATGCGGAACAGGGTGGACTTGCCGGCGCCGTTGCCGCCGATCACGCCGACGATGGCGCCCTTGGGCACGCTGAACGACAGGTTGTCGATCAGCACGCGGTCGCCGTAGCCCTTGCTGACGTTGTGGAACTCGATGACCTTGTCCCCCAGGCGCGGGCCGGCGGGGATGTAGATCTCGTTGGTCTCGCTGCGCTTCTGGAATTCCTGGGACTGCATTTCCTCGAAGCGCTGCAGGCGGGCCTTGGACTTGGCCTGGCGGCCCTTGGCGCCCTGGCGCACCCAGTCCAGCTCGGCCTTCATGGCCTTCTGGTGGGAGGATTCCTGCTTGGCTTCCTGGGCCAGGCGGGCGGCCTTGGATTCCAGCCAGCCGGAGTAATTGCCCTCGAAGGGGATGCCGTGGCCGCGGTCCAGTTCGAGGATCCAGCCGGCGACGTTGTCGAGGAAGTAACGGTCGTGGGTGATGGCCACCACGGTGCCGGGGAAGTCGTGGAGGAAGTGCTCCAGCCAGGCCACCGAGTCGGCGTCCAGGTGGTTGGTGGGTTCGTCCAGCAGCAGCATGTCCGGTGCCGACAGCAGCAGCCGGCAAAGCGCCACGCGGCGCTTCTCGCCCCCGGAGAGGTGTTCGATCTTGGCGTCCCACGGCGGCAGACGCAGGGCGTCGGCGGCGACTTCCAGCTGGCGCTCCAGGTTGTGGCCGTCGGCGGCCTGGAGGATGGCTTCCAGCTTGGCCTGCTCGGCAGCCAGGGCATCGAAGTCGGCCTCCGGCTCGGCGTAGGCGGCATAGACCTCGTCCAGGCGAGCCTGGGCCTGCTTGATCACGCCGACCGCCTCCTCCACCGCCTCGCGCACGCTCTGCTGCGGGTCGAGCTTCGGTTCCTGGGGCAGGTAGCCGACGTTGATGCCGGGCATCGGCCGGGCTTCGCCGTCGATCTCGGTGTCCACCCCGGCCATGATCCGCAGCAGGGTGGATTTGCCCGCACCGTTCAGGCCGAGCACGCCGATCTTGGCGCCGGGGAAGAACGACAGGGAGATGTCCTTGAGGATTTCACGCTTCGGGGGCACGACTTTGCTGACCCGATGCATGGTGTAGACGTACTGAGCCATGATGACCTTGTTTTACCTTGTCTTCGGACAGAAGGGGCGGCCGCGGCGGCTGGCATCCGGGAGGCGCCTCGCCACGGGCGGCGGCCCCGGAGCATAGCGCCTCGCGGGCACGCGCGTCGGGCAAAGCTACCGGAATGCTCCTGGCAGGGCAAACCGCCCGATCACCGATACTGGCACTTTGCCCGGACTCCGGGCATGCTACCCGCCCCCCGCGTCAGCAGTCTAAAGTCAGGACATCGCCCTGCCTTCGCATCGGTCATCGAAGGAAACGCACGTGCCCAGAGCCGCCTCCAGCCTCCGCCCTCGCGCCCCCAGGGATGCCGCGGGCGTGCCGTTGCGCGGCTCTCTGAGCGGCGGCATGCGGGTGGCCCTGGTGGCGCTGGTGCTGGTCATGCTCGGCCTCCTGGTGTGGCAGGTGCGGGACGAGTACCGGCAAGCCCGGGACAGCTACCGTCAGCACGCCATCGAGTCGGTACGCGCCCTGGCGACGCGCCTGGAACTGGGCATGGACCTCAAGGCCCGCGCCGGCCTTGCCCTGCTGCGCCAGAACGACCACCCGCCGCTGTCGCCGGCAGGCCGCGACGCGCTGGTGGAGAGCCTGCACGCCGTGCTGCCGGGCCTGCGCAGCCTGGCCTGGCTGGATGCCGTCGGCACCGTGCGCGAGGACACCGCCGGCCACGCCATGGACTGGCCGGCCCTCACCGCCCTGGCCCTGGGCGAGACCTCCGCGGCCTACCGCTTCGCGTTCGCCCCCCGCAGCGGCGAATTCCACCTGCTGTTGCGCAACGACGCCGCCGGCTCGGCCGGCTACTGGGTGCTGCGGCTGGACCCGCAGGCGCTGCTCGCCTGGCTGCGCGAAGGCCCCGGGAGCGTCGACCGCTGGGTGCTGGAGGACCTGGCCAGCGGGCAGGTCATCGCCCAGTCGCCCCCCGCCGAAGACCGCACGATGACGGTGGACGAGGACGGCTATTCGCAGCTGCTGTCCGGCAGCAGCTGGCGCCTGTGGGCACCGTTCGACAACGCGCGGATGCGCGCCGAGGTGCTGCCCCGGTTGCTGACCAAGCTGGTGCTGATCGTCGCCTGCGCCCTGCTCACCCTGCTGGCGCTGTTCGGGCTGCTGCGGGAGCAGCGGGGCCTGCGCGCCCTCAACGCGGCGTCCCGACGCTCCCTGCATCAGGCCGGCAGTGCCCTGGCGGCGATCGACGAGCGGGTGCTGGTCAGCGGACCGGACGGCCGACTGATCTACCTCAACCCCCAGGCGGAGGCCCTGTTCGGCATCGACCACGGTGCGGCCTCGCGCCATAACCTGCTGGAGCTGCTGCCGGAGCTGCCCCCCGAGCGCCTGTTCCTCGCCGACACCGGCGATGGCCCGGACCTGGTGCAATTGCTGGACGAAGGCCAGCGGCGGCTGTTCGCCGTGACCCGCCACCCCCTGGAGGGCCAGGACACCCAAGGCTTCGCCTGGGTGCTGCGGGACGTGACCGAAGAGCAACAGGCGATCCAGGTCCTGAGCGAGACCCGCCGGCGCTACCAGGACATCTTCGAAGGCAGCGGCGTGGCCCTCTGCGTGCTGGACCTCACCGCCCTGCGCAGTCACCTGAAGGCGATCGGGGTGGGCAACGCCGAGGAGCTCGTGGCCTGGCTGAAGGCGAACCCGTCGCGGCATCCCGAGCTGCTGCAGCGCCTACGCCTCACCGAGGCCAACCAGGTGGCCCTGCGCCTGCTGGACGTGGAGAACCCCGGCGAAGCCTGGCGCTGCCTCATCGACCACCGGCCGTTGCGCATCGGCGGCGTGCGCTTCCAGCTCATCGTCGCGCTGCTGGAAGGCCCGCGTACCGTGGAAGTGGAAACCCGCCTGCTCACCGCCAAGGGCGAGGAGCGCCACCTGTGGCTGGTGCTGCGCCTGCCGGCCCAGGCCAAGGACCTCAACGCGGTGACCCTGAGCCTGAGCGACATCACCGCGCGCAAGCACGTGGAGCTGTCGCTGATCGAGCGGGAGCGCTTCTGGTCGGACGTGGCCCGGGCGATCCCCGACACCCTCTACGTGCATGACGTGAGCAACCGCCGGTTGCTGTTCAGCAACAACCGCCTGGGCCCGGACCTGGGCTACAGCAAGGCCGACCTGCAGGCCCTGGGCGAGCGGATGTGGGAAAAGATCCTGCACCCGGACGACGTCGAGCTCTACGAGCGGATGCGCAACCTGCAGCACGTGGTAGGGGATGGGCACCTGTTGCAGTGCCAGCTGCGCTGGCGCCACCGGGACGGCAGCTGGCACTGGTTCGACATCCGCGAGCAGGCCCTGAGCCGCGATGCCCAGGGCCGGGTCAACCGGCTGATCGGCGTGGCCAAGGACGTCACCGACCAGATCGAGGCCAGCGAGTCCCTGCGGGAAAGCGAGCGCCGCTACCGCCTGCTGGCGGAAAGCATCAGCGACGTGATCTTCACCTCCGACCGCCAGCTGCAGCTGAACTACGTCAGCCCCTCGGTGCAACCGGTGCTGGGCTACAGCAGCGACTGGATCATCGCCAACAACTTCATCGGCACCGCCGCCAACCCGCGCCAGCTCAACGGCCTGTTCGTGCTGCTGGAGCGGGTGCGCAACGCCCTGGGCGACCCGCAGCGGCTGGCGGAGCTGCGCCGCAGCCTGGGGGCGCAGCTGTTCCTGTTCGACTGCCTGCGGGCCGACGGCCGCAAGATTCCGGTGGAGCTGCGGGTGATGCTGATGTGGGACGAGCACGGCAGCTTCGAGGGCATCCTCGGCGTCGGCCGCGACATCAGCCAACAGCGCCGCGCGGAGAAGGACCTGCGCATGGCGGCCACGGTGTTCGAGCACTCCACCGCGGCGATCCTGGTGACCGACCCGGCCGGCTACATCGTGCAGGTCAACGAGACCTTCACCCGCATCACCGGCTACACCAGCGCCGAGGTGCTGGACCAGCAGCCGGGGATGCTCACCGCCGACCGCCAGCAGGCCAGCCAGTTGGGCTACATCATGACCCAGCTCAACCAGCGCGGCAGCTGGGAAGGGGAAATCTGGCTGAAGCGCCGCCAGGGCGACACCTACCCGTCCTGGGTCGGCATCACCGCGGTGCACGACGACGAGGGCGACCTGGTCAGCTACGTGTGCTTCTTCAGCGACATCAGCGAGCGCAAGGCCAGCGAGCAGCGCATCCACCGCCTGGCCTACTACGATGCCCTCACCCACCTGCCCAACCGCACGCTATTCCAGGACCGCCTGCACACCGCCCTGCAGTACGCCGAGCGCAACCAGGAGTGGGTGGTGCTGATGTTCCTCGACCTGGACCGCTTCAAGCCGATCAACGACTCCCTGGGTCATGCCGCCGGCGACCGCATGCTCAAGGACGTGGCGCTGCGCCTGACCGACTGCGTGGCCGACGACGACACCGTGGCGCGCATGGGCGGCGACGAGTTCACCCTGTTGCTGCAGCCCCGGGGCAGCCGCGAGGGCGCGCTGAACCGGGCGATCCACGTGGCCGAGGAAATCCTCGCCAGCCTGGCCCGGCCGTTCATCCTGGAAAACCGCGAGTTCTTCGTCACCGCCAGTATCGGCATCGCCCTGAGCCCCCAGGACGGCCACGAGCTGAGCCAGCTGATGAAAAACGCCGACACCGCCATGTACCACGCCAAGGAACGCGGCAAGAACAATTTCCAGTTCTACCAGGCCGACATGAACGCCCGCGCCCTGGAGCGCCTGGAGCTGGAGGGCGACCTGCGCCATGCCCTGGAGGGCAATGAGTTCGTGCTGTACTACCAGCCGCAGTTCAGTGGCAACGGCAAGCGCCTGACCGGCGTGGAGGCGCTGCTGCGCTGGCGCCACCCCACCCGCGGGCTGGTGCCGCCCAACGAGTTCATCCCGGTGCTGGAGGAACTGGGCCTGGTGGTCCAGGTGGGCGACTGGGTGCTCGCCGAGGCCTGCCGGCAGATCGCCAGCTGGCACGCCGCCAAGGTGCGGGTGCCGAAGATCTCGGTGAACCTCTCGGCGCGGCAGTTCGCCGACGGCCAGCTGGGCGCGCGGATCGCCGCGATCCTTGAGCGCAGCGGCATCCCGCCGGCCTGCCTGGAACTGGAGCTGACCGAGAGCATCCTGATGCGCGACGTGGGCGAGACCCTGCAGATCCTCGCCGGCCTCAAGCAGCTCGGGCTGTGCATCGCGGTGGACGACTTCGGCACCGGCTACTCGTCGCTGAACTACCTCAAGCAGTTCCCCATCGACGTGCTGAAGATCGACCGCAGCTTCGTCGACGGCCTGCCCCAGGGCGAGCAGGACGCGCAGATCGCCCGGGCCATCATCGCCATGGCCCACAGCCTCAACCTGGCGGTGATCGCCGAGGGCGTGGAGACCCAAGCGCAGCTGGACTTCCTCCGCGAGCATGACTGCGACGAGGTGCAGGGCTACCTGTTCGGCCGGCCGATGCCCGCCCGGCAGCTGGAGGCGCAGTTCAGCGGCGCGGCGCTATTCGTCCTCAACTGAGCGGGTTTTTCCCGTGAATCCGCCTCGTTCCCCACATGATCGGCGCTCATGTGCCAGCCCGGAATGGATGGGGTAGAATCGCGCCCCTTCTCAGCCGCAACGTCCCAGGGGATTGCCATGTTCAGCCGTGATTCGACCCTCGCCCGCTTCGATGCCGACCTGTATGCCGCGATGGAGCAAGAAGCCCAGCGCCAGGAAGATCACATCGAACTGATCGCCTCGGAGAACTACACCAGCCCGGCGGTGATGGAGGCCCAGGGTTCGGTGCTGACCAACAAGTACGCCGAAGGCTACCCGGGCAAACGCTACTACGGCGGCTGCGAGTTCGTCGACAAGGTGGAGCAACTGGCCATTGACCGCGCCAAGGAGCTGTTCGGCGCCGACTACGCCAACGTCCAGCCCCACGCCGGCTCCCAGGCCAACGCCGCCGTCTACCTGGCGCTGCTGAACGCCGGTGACACCATCCTCGGCATGAGCCTGGCCCACGGCGGCCACCTGACCCACGGCGCCAGCGTGTCCTCCTCCGGCAAGCTGTACAACGCGGTGCAGTACGGCATCGACGAGAACGGCCTGATCGACTACGACGAAGTGGAGCGCCTGGCCGTCGAGCACAAGCCGAAGATGATCGTCGCCGGTTTCTCTGCCTACTCGCAGAAACTGGACTTCCCGCGCTTCCGCGCCATTGCCGACAAGGTGGGTGCCTACCTGTTCGTCGACATGGCCCACGTGGCCGGCCTGGTGGCCGCTGGCGTCTACCCGACCCCGGTGCCCTACGCCGACGTGGTCACCACCACAACCCACAAGACCCTGCGCGGCCCCCGCGGCGGCCTGATCCTGGCGAAGAAGAACGAGGAGATCGAGAAGAAGCTCAACTCCGCGGTCTTCCCCGGTGCCCAGGGCGGCCCCCTGGAACACGTGATCGCCGCCAAGGCGGTGTGCTTCAAGGAAGCCCTGCAGCCGGACTTCAAGACCTACCAGCAGCAGGTGGTGACGAACGCCCAGGCCATGGCCGAGGTGTTCATCCAGCGCGGCTTCGACGTGGTGTCCGGCGGCACCCAGAACCACCTGTTCCTGCTGTCCCTGATCAAGCAGGACATCACCGGCAAGGACGCGGACGCCGCCCTCGGCCGCGCCCACATCACCGTCAACAAGAACAGCGTGCCCAACGACCCGCGTTCGCCTTTCGTCACCTCGGGCCTGCGCATCGGCACCCCGGCCGTGACCACCCGTGGCTTCGGCGAGGCGGACTGCCGCGAGCTGGCCGGCTGGATCTGCGACATCCTCGAGAACCTCGGCGACGAGCGCATCGAGGCCCGGGTGCGCGACCAGGTCCAGGCCATCTGCAAGCGCCTGCCGGTGTACGGCCGCTGAAGCGTCGCCCGCGATACGAAAAAGCCCGGCTCATGCCGGGCTTTTTCATGGGCGCGCTGAAAGTGACCGAAGAGCGCCTCACGTACCACCGGCTTACACGAAGCAGGGGCTAACTATTCGCTCGCGCTCATGAACGGCTGAGTTCCACTCGTGCGGGCCGGCAGCGCGCCTGACCATAGTCCGGTCTGTATAGGAACGGCCTGCGCCCGGTGCACGCCATTGAAGACGGCTCGACCGTCCAGGCAGACGAGCCCGACCTACCGTGGCTCGACGCCCTCTCCAGCAGGCCTAGGCCGCCCCGTCGCCGGTCACCGCCGCGAACCCTTCGCGAATCGCCGCCTCGGGCAGACCGTCGCCGATGAACACGATCACGGTCTCCCGCGCCTCGTCTTCGCCCCACGGCGTGTCCCAGTCGAAGCCGTACAGGCGCAGCACCCCTTGGAAGACCATGCGCCGGTCCTCGCCGGCCACGTTGAGCACGCCCTTGTAGCGCAGCAGCGAATTGCCGTGGCGCTCCAGCAGGTCGTTCATGAAGTCACTGAGGCGTTCCAGGTCCAGGGGGTGGGCGCTGCGCAGCACCAGGGTGGAAATCCGGTCGAGGCTCGCCCCGCTCGCCACTGGCCGCAGCAGCGGCGCCAGGCCGACATCGGCATTGAGGTTGAAGCCGCGCACGTCCAGCAATTCCGCCAGGTCGATCCGGCCATGCTCCACCACCCGGATCGGTGCCCGCCGGTTGATTCGCTGCAGGCGCTGGCAGAGGGCGTCGAAGGCAGCGTCGTCCACCAGGTCCCGCTTGCTCACCAGCAGGCGGTCGGCGAAGCCCACCTGGGCCTGGGCGATGGCCAGGTCCAGCTGGAAGCCGGCATGGGCGGCGTCCACCAGGGTGATGATGCCGTCCAGCAGGTAGCGCTCCCGCAGCGCCTCGTCGACGAAGAAGGTCTGCGCCACCGGCCCCGGATCGGCCATGCCGGTGCACTCGATCACCAGCCGGTCGAAGGCCAGCTTGCCGCTGTCCAGGCGTTCCAGGAGCAGGAACAGCGCTTTCTCCAGCTCGACATGGACGCTGCAGCAGACACAGCCGTTGGCCAGGGTGACCACCTCCACCGGAGCGTCGCCCAACAACGCACCGTCGATGCCGGCTTCGCTGAACTCGTTCTCGATCACCGCCAGCTTCAGGCCGTGGTCGGCCTCCAGCAGATAGCGCAGCAGGGTGGTCTTGCCGGCGCCGAGGAAACCGGTGAGCACGGTGACGGGAATGACGGGCAGGGACATGACGGTTCCTCCAGGCAGGGCGGCCCGCAGGGTAGCACGGGGGTGATCTCAGACTTCCACGTCCACCACGTCGACGCAGGCCTGGGGATGGCGGCCGTAGTTGTCGGCGCTGTGCCAGGGGCCGTCCTCCAGGCGTACGTCCCGCAGGTCGTCCAGGTGGAGGCAGCGCCAGTTGTCCGGCCCGTCGCCGTGGAGGTCGCCTTGGTGGCTCTCGCCGTCGAACTGGTAGACAAGGGCCTGGGCACGCCCGTTCTTCTTACCCAGCACGTGGGGGCAGAAGGCACGCGGCAGGCCGCCGTAAGTGGCGAACACCTGGCGGCGCTGGAGGATGGCGTCGCGGATGAGGGAATAGGTAGCGCGGGACATGAAGCGTCTCCGAGGGCTCTACCGCTGAGAACGGCCGGCGCCGCGGACGTTCCGCGACACCGGTCCGAGGCTCAGCAGCAGCGGATCGGACGCCCCTTGCCGCCGCCGTAGCGGGCTTCCTGGCGTTCGCGGAAGAACGCCTCGTAGGTCATCGGCGCCTGGTCCGGGTGCCGCTCACGCATGTGGGCGACGTAGGTGTCGTAGTCCGGCATGCCGACCAGCATGCGCGCGGCCTGCCCGAGGTACTTACCCATGCGGCCAAGGTCGTTGAACATCGCGGTCTCCTGGAAAGCGGCGGGGCCTCTGGGCCCCGCCTTCGGGTCAGGCAGCGGGGATCGGCTGGAACGGCGTTTCCCGATCGGTACGCGCGGGCTCGCGCAACGCGGCGCGTCCCACCTTGATCGAGTAGAACAGCACGCTCAGCACCACCAGCAGGAACAGCACCGTCAGGGCGCTATTGGTCCAGGCGTTGAAGATCACGTGCTGCATCTGCTCGGCGTCCTTGGCCGGCGCCAGGATCTGGCCGGCGGCCAGGGCGTCGCTGTACTTGCGGGCGAGGGCGACGAAGCCCACCGCCGGGTTCGGGTCGAACAGCTTGATCAGCCCGGCGGTGGTGGTGCAGACCAGCAGCCAGGCGGCCGGCACGATGGTCACCCAGGCGTAGCGCTGGCGCTTCATCTTGATCAGCACCACAGTGCCCAGCATCAGGGCGATGCCGGCGAGCATCTGGTTGGAAATGCCGAACAGCGGCCACAGGGTGTTGATGCCGCCCAGGGGATCCACCACGCCCTGGTACAACAGCCAGCCCCACAGCGCCACACAGCCCAGGGTGCCGACCAGGTTGGCGCCCCAGGAATCGGTGCGCTTGAGCGCCGGCACGAAGTTGCCCAGCAGGTCCTGCAGCATGAAGCGCCCGGCCCGGGTACCCGCGTCCACCGCGGTGAGGATGAACAGCGCCTCGAAGAGGATCGCGAAGTGGTACCAGAAGGCCATGGTGTTCTCGCCGGGCAGCACGCTGTGGAGGATCTGCGCGATGCCCACCGCCAGGGTCGGCGCCCCGCCGGCGCGGGCCAGCAGGGTGGTCTCGCCGATGTCCCGGGCAGTGCTTTCCAGCACCTCGGGGCTGATGGCGAAGCCCCAGCTGCTGATGGTGCTGGCCACCGCCTGCACATCCGTGCCCACCACCGCCGGCGGGCTGTTCATGGCGAAGTACACGCCCGGCTCGATCACCGAGGCGGCCACCATGGCCATGATCGCCACGAAGGACTCCATCAGCATGCCGCCGTAGCCGATGTAGCGGGCGTGCGCCTCGTTGGCCAGCAGCTTGGGCGTGGTTCCCGAGGAAATCAGCGCATGGAAGCCGGACACCGCGCCGCAGGCGATGGTGATGAACAGGAACGGGAACAGCCCGCCCTTCCACACCGGGCCGCTGCCGTCGACGAACTGGGTCAGCGCCGGCATCTTCAGGTCGGGCATCACGATCAGGATGCCGATGGCCAGGGCGATTATGGTGCCGATCTTGAGGAAGGTGGACAGGTAGTCCCGGGGCGCCAGCAGCAGCCACACCGGCAGCACCGAGGCCACCGCGCCGTAGCCGATCAGCATCCAGGTGATCTGGGTGCCGGTGAAGGTGAACGCCGGCGCCCATTCCGGGCTCGCCGCCACCTGCCCGCCGAGCCAGATCGAGCCCAGCAGCAGCACCAGGCCCACCACCGAGATCTCGCCGATGCGGCCGGGGCGGATGTAGCGCATGTAGACGCCCATCAGCATGGCAATCGGGATGGTGGCGAGCACCGTGAACATGCCCCAGGGGCTGGCCGCCAGGGCCTTCACCACGATCAGCGCCAGCACGGCGAGGATGATGATCATGATCAGGAAGGCGCCGAACAGGGCGATGGTGCCGGGCACCTGGCCCATCTCCTCGCGCACCAGCTCGCCCAGGGAGCGGCCGTTGCGGCGGGTGGAGATGAACAGGACCATGAAGTCCTGCACCGCGCCGGCCAGCACCACCCCGGCGATCAGCCAGAGGGTGCCGGGCAGGTAGCCCATCTGCGCGGCGAGCACCGGGCCCACCAGCGGGCCGGCGCCGGCGATGGCGGCGAAGTGGTGACCGAAGAGGATGTGCTTATTGGTCGGCACGTAGTCCAGACCGTCGTTGTTGAGCACCGCCGGCGTGGCGCGGGCGGGGTCCAGCTGCATCACCCGGTTGGCGATGAACAGGCTGTAGTAGCGGTAGGCAACCAGATAGAGGGCGACCGCCGCGACCACTATCCACAAGGCATTGATGACTTCGCCGCGACGCAACGCCACGACACCCAAGGCACAGGCTCCGACTATCGCCAGCACTGCCCAGGGCAGGTGGCGCAGCAGGCTATTGTTATGATTCATCGAGGACTCCCCGGAATGGACAGACAGGCTGCGGCTCCAAGTCTAGCGCGTCCTGCCGCGAGCGGTTATTCCACCTTGGTCGACGACCGCGCGACACGCGCCCATGAAAAAGCCGGGCATGGGCCCGGCTTTTTCGGTTCGCGGCGAGCGCCGGATCAGGCTTGCTTGGCGTAGCGCGCCAGCTGCTGGTCCTGACTCATCACGTTGAGGGTGGCGGCCAGTACCTGGTCACCGGTCACGTCCGGCGCGCTGAAGATCACGCCGAAGTTCTGCTGAGCGACCTCGGCGAAACGGGCGCGGTCGGTTTTCTCGATGCCCAGCAGGGTCGCGTAGGCATCCAGCGCTTCGCCACGGCCTTGGGCCATGTCTTCGGCGATGTTGTCCAGCATGCCGTTCATCGCCAGCATCGAGCGGCCGTTGTAGCCCAGGCGGCCATTGGTGTCGCAGCCGTTGGTACCGGAGGTCATGCCGAAGGTGGCATTGCCGGAAGTACCGTTGGTGGTGGTGGCGAGCATGTGGGGGGCAAGGCCGCGCTGGCCTTCGAACAGCATGTTGCCCCAGCCACAGCCGTTGCCGCCGGCGGCATCGGCATGAGCGGCAACGCTCGCCACGCTCAGGAGACCTGCAAACAGCGCTTTACTCAGCAGTCGGTTGTCCATATCTGCACTCCGCAATCATTAGAAGAATTGTTGCTGCCACTGGAGCTTTGGCGATGGTCACCGAACTGTCAATCCGGGCCGGAAGCCGATCGCCCCGATACGCCACGCCATCCTGGGGCCCGACACCGTCGCGGTTCTCCTTCGGAGAAACCGGACGACCGCGCCGGGCGCGTTTCCCGTGTGCCCCTAATGCGCCGGCACCCACTGGCAGCGGTTTAGAGCCCTCCCCGCCCGGGACGTTCCGACTATTCGTTGAGGCCTGCCGTCTCCGAGCATGGAGAAGCCATCGCGCCGACTCGAACGTCGTCGGCCGCAGTAACCCCGCGCGGGTTTGGCTATAGTGGGAGGATCAATACAGGAGTGATCCGTGATGAGTGATGTCTCCCACGAGCGGCGTCGTTTCCACCGCTTCGCGTTCGACGCCGAAACGCAGCTTCGCCAGGGCGATCGGCAGTGGCCGGTGGAGCTGCACGACCTGTCCCTGAAAGGGTTGCTGGTGAAGCGTCCGTCTGACTGGAACGGTGACGAGAGCCAGCCGTTCGAGGCGCAGATCGCGCTGAACCAGGACACGGTGGTGACCATGGAGGTCGCCCTGACCCGCAGCCAGGACGATCAGTTGGTGTTTGTCTGCCAGCACATCGACCTCGACTCCATCAGCCACCTGCGCCGCCTGGTGGAACTCAACCTGGGCGACGAGGCGCTGCTGGAACGGGAACTGGCGGCCCTGGGCGGCGAGTGACCGCCCGACCCGGCATCAGCCGAACAGGGCGTCCAGCGCCTGGTCCAGCCGGGTCACGGCGATGACCTGAAGCCCCGCCGGGGCTTCCTTGGGCGCGTTGCCCTTGGGCACGATGGCCCGCTTGAAGCCGTGCTTGGCGGCTTCCTTCAAGCGCTCCTGGCCGCTGGGCACCGGCCGGATCTCACCCGACAGACCGATTTCGCCGAAGACCAGCAGGTCGTGCTCCAGCGGCCGGTTGCGCAGGCTGGAGATGACCGCGGCCATCAGCGCCAGGTCGGACGCCGTTTCCAGCACCTTCACCCCGCCTACCACGTTGAGGAATACGTCCTGGTCATAGGTGGGGATGCCACCGTGGCGATGCAGCACCGCCAGCAGCATCGCCAGGCGGTTCTGGTCGAGACCCAGGGTCACCCGCCGCGGGTTGGCCAGGTGGCTGGTGTCCACCAGCGCCTGCACTTCCACCAGCATCGGCCGCGAGCCCTCCCAGGTAGCCATCACCACGCTGCCGGGCACCGCCTCTTGGGCCCGAGTGAGGAAGATCGCCGAGGGATTGGAGACCTCCTTGAGGCCCTTGTCGGTCATGCCGAACACGCCCAGTTCGTTGACCGCGCCGAAGCGGTTCTTCACCGCCCGCAACAGGCGCAGCCGGCCGTCAGACTCGCCCTCGAAATACAGCACGGTGTCCACCATGTGCTCCAGCACCCGCGGCCCCGCCAGGGCGCCTTCCTTTGTGACGTGGCCCACCAGGAAGATCGCGGTGCCGCTCTGCTTGGCGAAGCGCACCAGCAGCGCCGCGCTCTCCCGCACCTGGGCGACGCCACCCGGGGCGGATTGCAGCTGCTCGGTGTAGATGGTCTGGATCGAGTCGATGACCATCACCTTGGGCTGCTCCTGGCGGGCGGTGGCGATGATGCTCTCGATGCAGGTCTCGGTCATGACCTTCAGCCGGTCCTGGGGCAGGTCCAGGCGCCGGGCGCGCATGGCCACCTGCTGTTGGGACTCCTCGCCGGTGACGTAGAGCGCCGGGAAGCGCTGGGCGATGTTGCACAGGGTCTGCAGCAGGATGGTGGACTTGCCGATGCCGGGGTCGCCGCCGATCAGCACCACCGATCCGTCCACCAGGCCGCCACCGAGCACCCGGTCCAGCTCGGTGGACGCGGTGGAGAAGCGCGGCATCTCCTCGATGCTGACTTCCGCCAGGGTTTTCACCTGGGCTTGCTGGCCAGTCCAGCCGGCACGCCCCGAACCCGCCGCCGGCGCGCCCTCCACCAGGGTTTCCACCAGGGTGTTCCAGGCGCCGCATTCGGCGCATTGCCCGGCCCACTTGGGGAAGGTGGCGCCGCACTCGGTGCAGCCGTACATGCGCTTGGCCTTGGCCATGGGGCGTCTCCCTCGAACGAAAGCCGGCATGATAGCGCCTGTGTCCCGCCCAGACAGAAAAACGCAAACGGGCCGGGCGGGCGTCCCACTGGAATGCCTCGCCCGGCCCGTTTCACGCAGCGTCGGCCACCCGGAGGCGGCCGTCACGTATCAGTTGCGGCAGCCGCCGCCGCATCCGCAGCACTGGCCGACGGAGCGCTTGAGTTGCCGCGCCACCTGGTCCTTGAGGACCACACGCTGCTGCTTGAGGATGCCCAAGGCATCGTCGTTGAGGTTTTCCACCCCGTCCTCGATGCGGCAGATGCGCTTGTCGAGGGCCTCGTACTCCTCGGCCAGCCGGGCGAAGCCGGCGTCGCCCTGGCGCAGGGCGTGCAGTTCGGCGCGCAGTTCGGGAAAGTCCTGGACCAGCGGATGATGTTCGACGTGCATGAAAGGCCCTCCTTGATAGGTTGTCCGCAGCCTAGCGGGGACCCCATCCGCGGCCATTGACCCGGATCAAGCCCGCCTCGATCCGCAACCCTTGGCAAGACGGCCCGACGGTGCACAGGAGTGATGGCCCGGGGCCACAGTTTCTCGAATTCCTGCCAAACTACCGGCCCCACCCGGGGTCTGTGGCTAGAGCGTTCACGCCGGCCCTCCCGCCCCGGTGGCCGCTTCCTTTCGTGCCCGCCTGGAGCCTCGCCATGTCCGACCTGCCCTCCTGCTCCTCCTGCCGCGACCTGGGCGAGGACGATTTTGCCCTGAGCATGGCGTTCCAGCCCATCATCGACGTCAGCCAGGGTCAGGTATTCGCCCACGAGGCGCTGGTCCGCGGCATCGCCGGGGAAAGCGCGGCGAGCCAGTTGGAGCGGGTGGATGCCGACAACCGCTACCGTTTCGACCAGCGCTGCCGGATCAAGGCCGTGGAGTGGGGAGCACGGCTCAACGTGCCGGCGCGCCTCTCCATCAACTTCATGCCCAACGCGGTGTACCGCCCCGAGACCTGCATCCGCGCCACCCTGGAGGCCGCTAAGCGGGTGAACTTCCCCCTGGAGCGGATCATCTTCGAGGTGACCGAGCAGGAACAGGTGCTGGACCTGGACCACCTCTGCGGCATCCTCCACGCCTACCGCGCCCGCGGCTTCCTCACCGCCATCGACGACTTCGGCGCCGGCTTCGCCGGGCTCAACCTGCTGGCGGACTTCCAGCCGGACCTGCTCAAGCTGGACATGGCCCTGGTGCGTGGCATCGACTGCGACAACGTGCGCCAGGTGCTGGTGGAAGGTACCCTTGGCATGTGCCGGCGGCTGGGCATCACGGTGATCGCCGAAGGGGTCGAGACCCGGGCCGAATACGACACCCTGCGGGAAATGGGCATCGACCTGTTCCAGGGCTACCTGTTCGCCCGGCCGCAGTTCCAGGGCCTGCCGGAGATCGCCTACCCGGCGTGAACGCCGCGGACCCCGTCAGGTCCGAACCACCGGGCGCCCCGCCATGGGCGGCCGTATCCGAAAACCGCAGCAAGAGGGACTTCATACCGATGAGCTTCATCAACGAATTCAAGGCATTCGCCGTCAAAGGCAACGTGGTGGACATGGCCGTCGGCATCATCATCGGCGCCGCCTTCGGCAAGATCGTCTCGTCCTTCGTCGGCGACGTGGTCATGCCGCCGTTGGGGCTGCTGATCGGCGGGGTGGACTTCAGCGACCTCGCCGTCGTGCTCAAGCCGGCCCAGGGCGATCTTCCGGCGGTGGTGCTGGCCTACGGCAAGTTCATCCAGACCGTGGTGGACTTCCTGATCATTTCCTTCGCCATCTTCCTCGGCGTGAAGGTCATCAACCGCCTGCGCCACAGCCACCCGGCGGCCACCGCGCCGACCAAGGACCAGGTCCTGCTGACCGAGATCCGCGACCTGCTCAAGGAGCAGGTGGAGCAGGAGAAACGCACGCCGCCGGCCGATCCCGCGCCCTGAGCCGTGCCCCGGCGCGGGCCCGCTCCCGCGCCGCTACCAGTAGGTTTCCACCGCCACCTGGCCGGGCCGCCGGCTGAGGGACAGCTGCAGGTCACGGGTCTTCAGCCGCGCCCGGGTGTCGTCGATCATCTGCGGGTTGCCGCAAAGCATCAGCCGCGAATGGGCCGGCTCCAGGGCCTGGTCGGCGGCGCGCTCCAGCTCGCCGTTCTCGATCAACGCGGTGATCCGCCCGTGCAGGGCCCCGGGGTGGGTCTCGCGGGTTACCACCGGGATGAAGCGCAGCTTGTGGGCGTGTTCCTCGAGGTAGTCGCGCCGGCCCAGGCCCGCGATCAGCTCGCCATAGGCCAGTTCCTTCGCCTCGCGCACGCTGTAGACCAGGAAGATCCGCTCGAAGCGCTCCCAGGCCTCGAAGTCCTGGAGGATCGACAGGAACGGTGCGACGCCGGTGCCGGTGGCCAGCAGCCACAGGTCGCGGCCGTCGACGAAGCGGTCGAGGGTCAGGAAGCCGAAGGCCTGGCGGTCCACCAGCAGCTCGTCGCCGACCCGCAGCCGCGACAGCTCGCTGGTGAACTCGCCGCCGGGCACCACGATGGAGAAGAACTCCAGCACGTCGTCATGGGGCGCCGAGACCATGGAGTAGGCACGCCAGACCGTGCTGCCGTCCGCCTTGGTCACCCCGAGCCGGGCGAACTGGCCGGCGCGGAAGCGAAAGCCGGGGTCGCGCGTGGTGCGCAGGGTGAACAGGCTGGGGGTCAGGGTGCTCACCTCGAGCAGGGTCTGTCGGGTGAACTTCTCGTCGCTGGCGGTCATACTGGGGCGTTCCTGATGCAGGGCGCGCATGCGCCTCGGATGGACGCGTCAGTCTCGCGTAAACCTCGCCGGATAAACACCACCAGTTCACATGCCTATTCTGACCACCCCGCTGGCCACCCTCGACCTGGTCCGCCACCCCGAGCGGGCCGACGACCCGTTGCAGGCGTTCGATGCCGCCGACGAGTACCTGCTGAACCACCTGCACCACCAGGGCCTGGCTCCCACGGACCGGTTGCTGGTGCTCAACGACGCCTTCGGCGCTCTGGCCTGCAGCCTGGTCGGATACGCCACGGTCACCAGCAGCGGCGATTCCCACCTGGCCTACCTGGCCCTGCAGCGCAACCTGGCGCGCAACGGCCTGGCCCAGGCGCCGACCTTCGTGCCGGCCAGCGAGACGCCCGCCGGCCCCTTCGACACGGTACTGATCCGCATCCCGAAGACCCTGGCCCTGCTGGAGGAACAGCTGATCCGCCTGCACGGCCAGTTGGCGCCCGGCGCCCGGGTGATCGCCGCGGGCATGCTCAAGCACCTGCCGCGGGCGGCCGGCGACCTGCTGGAGCGCTACGTCGGGCCGGTACAGGCGAGCCTGGCGGTGAAGAAGGCGCGCTTGCTGATCGCCACGCCCCAGGCCCGGCCGATGCCCGTATCGCCCTACCCGACCCGCTACCGGGTGGAGCAGCCGGACATCGAGCTGCTCAACCACGCCAACCTGTTCTGCCGCGAAGGGCTGGACATCGGCACCCGCGCCTTCCTGCCGCACCTGCCCCGCGCCCTGGGGGCCGTGCGCGTGGCCGACCTGGGCTGCGGCAACGGCGTGCTGGGCATCGCCTACGCCCTGGGCAACCCCCAGGCCGCGCTGACCCTGGTGGACGAGTCGTACATGGCCGTGCAATCGGCCGCCGCCAACTGGCGGGCGATCCTCGGCGAGCGGCCGGCGGCCATCCAGGCCGACGACGGCCTGGCCACCCAGCCCGCCGGCTCCCTGGACCTGGTGCTGTGCAACCCGCCGTTCCACCAGCAGCAGGTGGTGGGGGATTTCCTCGCCTGGCGGATGTTCACCCAGGCGCGGGATGCCCTGGTCCAGGGCGGCGAGCTGTGGATCGTCGGCAACCGCCACTTGGGCTACCACGCCAAGCTCAAGCGCCTGTTCCGCGGCGTCGAGCAGGTCGCCGCCACGCCCAAGTTCGTGGTGCTCAAGGCGACCCGCTAACACGCCAGCCCGGTAACCACGCCACCACCTCGAAGCCCGCCCGCGGGCATCCCGGCGGCGCCGGGCCGGGTACGCTGCACCGCAGGCCGCAGGGCCGGCCTCGTGCGGCGCGCGCGCCATCTCCCTCACTCGCCCTCACCTGCGGAGAGCCCTGGCACCGCCGTCCCCAAACGCCGGGAACTCCACGCGCGGCAGGCGAATCAATCCCCTGACCGAGCAGGAACGCCTGCCTGCGACAATCGGCCCGCTGCGAGCCCGCTCGAAAAGCGCGGATGATTGATCGAGATCAATGAACCCAAGGGGATCTGCATGCTTGGCCTGAGCGCCCTCGAACTGGCTCGAATCCAGTTCGCCTTCACCATCTCCTTCCACATCATCTTCCCCGCCATCAGCATCGGCATGGCCAGCTACCTGGCGGTGCTGGAAGGGTTGTGGCTGAAGACCCGCAAGCCCGCCTACTACGACCTGTACCGCTTCTGGCTGCAGATCTTCGCCGTGACCTTCGGCATGGGGGTGGTGTCCGGGGTGGTGATGAGCTACCAGTTCGGCACCAACTGGAGCGAGTTGTCGGCTCGTGCCGGCAGCATCATGGGGCCGCTGCTGACCTACGAAGTGCTCACCGCGTTCTTCCTGGAGGCGGGCTTCCTCGGCATCATGCTGTTCGGTCTGAACAAGGTGGGCAAAGGCCTGCACTTCTTCGCCACCCTGATGGTGGCCATCGGCACGCTGATCTCCACCTTCTGGATTCTGTCCTCCAACAGTTGGATGCACACGCCCCAGGGCTACAGCATCGTCGACGGGGTGTTCTACCCGGAGAGCTGGTTCGAGATCGTCTTCAACCCATCCTTCCCCTATCGCCTGGCCCACATGGCCATCGCCGCCTTCCTCAGCACCGCCTTCATCGTCGGCGCCACCGGGGCCTGGCACCTGCTCAAGGGCCGCCGCGACGGCGCCACCCGGCTGATGTTTTCCATGGCGCTGTGGATGGCGCTGCTGGTGGCGCCGATCCAGGCGGTGGTGGGCGACATGCACGGCCTCAACACCCTGCATCACCAGCCGGCGAAGATCGCCGCCATCGAGGGCCACTGGAACACCGAGCGAGGCGTGCCGCTGCTGCTGTTCGGCATCCCCGACATGGAGGCCGAGACAACCCACTACGCCCTGGGCATTCCCCGGCTGGGCAGCCTGATCCTGGCCCACGACATCGACGGCGAGATCAAGGGCCTGAAGGAGTGGGCCAAGGAAGACCGACCCAACTCCCTGATCGTGTTCTGGAGCTTCCGGGTGATGGTGGGCATGGGCCTGCTGATGATCGCCTGCGGCGTCATCAGCCTGTACCTGCGCTGGCGCGGCCGGCTCTACGAGGCGCGGCCGTTCCACTGGCTGGCACTGGCCATGGGCCCGGCCGGCCTGCTGGCGCTGCTGGCCGGCTGGATCACCACCGAAGTGGGCCGCCAGCCCTGGGTGATCTACGGCCTGCTGCGCACCGCCGACGCGGTCTCCAACCATGACGTCGGCCAGATGAGCCTGAGCCTGGGGCTGTTCGTGGTGGTGTACTTCGCCGTGTTCGGCGTCGGTATCGCCTACCTGCTGCGGATGATGCACAAGGGCCCGCAGCGCATTGCCACCGTGGACCCGCGCCAGGCCGGCGGGCCGGACGGCGGACCGGGCCACAAGCGCACTCCCGCGCGGCCGCTGTCGGCGGCCGACGACGACGTGGACGACGGCCCCGGCGCACCCTCGCCCCAGGACCAGCCGACGCCCACCACCCCGGACGACAAGGAGCGCGGCGATGACCATTGATCTTCCGCTGATCTGGACCGCCATCATCGGCTTCGGCATCTTCATGTACGTGGTGATGGACGGCTTCGACCTGGGCATCGGCATCCTCTTCCCGTTCATCCGCGACCACGAGGAACGGGACGTGATGATGAACAGCGTGGCGCCGATCTGGGACGGCAACGAGACTTGGCTGGTACTGGGCGGCGCCGGGCTGTTCGCCGCCTTCCCGGTGGCCTACTCGGTGGTGCTCACCGCGCTGTACCTGCCGCTTATCCTGATGCTCATCGCGCTGATCTTCCGCGGCGTGGCGTTCGAGTTCCGCTTCAAGGCGAAGCGCACCCGCTATATCTGGGACGCGGCCTTCATCGGCGGCTCCATCGTCGCCACCTTCGCCCAGGGTGTGGTACTCGGCGCGTTCATCGACGGCATCGCGGTGGAGAACCGCACCTATGCCGGCGGCCCGTTCGACTGGCTGGCGCCGTTCCCGCTGTTCTGCGGCGCCGCCCTGCTGTTCGGCTACGCGCTGCTGGGCTGCACCTGGCTGATCATGAAGACCGAGGGCCGGCTGCAACGGCACATGTACCGCCTGGTGGTGCCCCTGACCTGCATCCTGCTGCTGTTCATCGCCATCGTCAGCCTGTGGACGCCCCTGGCCCACGAGGCCATCGCCCGGCGCTGGTTCAGCCTGCCCAACCTGTTCTACTTCATGCCGGTGCCGACCCTGGTGGCGATCACCGTGCTGGGGCTGGTGCGGGCGGTGGCGATACGCGCCGACCGCCAACCGTTCCTGCTCACCCTGGCGCTGATCGCCCTGTCCTACACCGGGCTGGCCATCAGCGTCTGGCCGAACATCGTGCCGCCGTCCCTGAGCATCTGGGAGGCCTCGGCCCCCGAGAAGAGCCAGGCGTTCACCCTGGTGGGGGTGACCATCATGGTGCCGATCATCCTGATCTACACCGCGTACAGCTATTACGTGTTCCGCGGCAAGATCAAGCTGGGCGAGGGCTACCACTGATGGGCTCGCTGTGGCGTCGCCTGGCCTGGTTCGCCGGGCTGTGGCTGGGGGGCGTGCTGGCGGTGGCGGCCCTGGCCTACCTGATCCGCCTGGGCATGGGCCTGTACTAGGTGAGGGGCCGTGGAGCGAGGATCACGGGCGGCCTGGACAGGTGAGGCCGCGGCGTTCACGTGCGGTGAGGAAGCTTTCCGAAATCCAGGCCCAACGACGCATACGGGACCGGGCCACTGTCCTACCGCGCCTGAAGGCCGCTAAGTTCGCCTAGCCGGCGCCCAGGTCGGCCGGCGCATCCACATCCTGCAGTACGCCAGGATCGTCCACCGCCAGGTCCAGGCAGGCCTCGGGATGGGCCTGCAATAGCGCGCGGGCACCGTTGTCGCCCTTCAGGTTCGCCAGGGCGGGCCAGAACGCCCGGCCGAACAACACGGGGTGGCCTCGCTCGCCCTGGTAGCGGGGAAAGACGATGCGCCGGGCCTGGGCCCGGGCGGCCAGCGCCACCAGGGTGGCGTCGGCGAGCCAGGGCATGTCCCCCAGCAGCACCGCCAGCGCCACACCGTCAGCATCGGCCAGGGCGCGGGCGCCCGCCGCCAGGCTGTGGCCCATGCCCCGGGCCGCTTCCGCGCACCGCACGATACCCATGCCGTCCGGCACCCCCAGCCCCTCCGGGTCGTCCTCCGGGCGCAGGACCACGCTCACCCGGGCGAAGCACCGGGCCGCCCGCGCCAGGCTGGCCGCCAGCAGCGGCGTGCCGTCGGGCAGTCGCGCTTGGCGCTTGTCGGCACCGAAGCGGCGCCCATAGCCGGCGGCCAGCACCAGGGCATGAACGTCAGGAGAAGCAGCAGGCATGGCGCACCGGGGTCAGGAAGAGCCGGGGATGATGGCATCCCTCGGAGGCCAGCGGAACGCCGCAGGGCGGTCACGCCCCGGAAGCAGGCGAGGGGCGCTCGCCCTTCGCGCACGGCGCATGACGAACCCGAGCGGTCCGGCCCCTTGAAGGAAGCGGCCAGGGCGGCCGCTTCCCGGTGGCTCAACCGGCGTAGCGCTGGAGGTTGGCCATCATTTCCCGCAGGGCTTCCATGTTGTCCGCCGGGTGGACCGCGTCCTGGAAGTCGCCGATGGCCTGCCACTGGGCGGCCACCTCGTCGGGGCTGAAGCCCTGCTGCGGGTCGAAGCCGACACCGAGGCTGCGCTCCCAGCGCACTTTGCCGATCCAGCCGCCGCCCACTTCGTAGAGGCCGCCGGTGTCCTGGCAGCTGGCGCTGCCCAGGTACACCACCAGCGGGCTCACCAGCTCCGGCTTGAGCTGGTCGAACACCTGGGCCGGGATCAGCCCCTCGGTCATCCGCGTGCCGCCGGTGGGGGCGATGGCGTTGACCAGGATGTCGTTCTTGCGCCCTTCCAGCGCCAGGGTGCGGGTCAGGCCGTAGAGCCCGAGCTTGGCCATGCCGTAGTTGCTCTGGCCGAAGTTGCCGTAGATGCCCGAGGTGGACGCGGTGAAGATCACCCGCCCGTAGTTCTGCTCCCGCAGGTGCGGCCAGGCGGCACGGGTGACCTTGTAGGCGCCCTCGACGTGGACCCGGTAGACCTGGTCCCAGTCGGCATCCTCCATCTTGTGGAAGGTCTTGTCCCGCAGGATGCCGGCGTTGTTCACCACCACGTCGACGCGGCCGAAGGCATCCAGGGCGGCCTGGACGATCTTGTCGCCGTCGGTCACCGAGTCGTGGCTGGCCACGGCGGTGCCGCCGGCCTCGCGGATTTCCGCCACCACCTTGTCCGCCGCCGAGGCGCTGGCGCCCTCACCGTGGGTGCTGCCGCCCAGGTCGTTGACCACCACCCGCGCGCCGTGGCGGGCGAACAGCAGCGCGTGGGCACGCCCGAGACCGCCCCCGGCTCCGGTGACGATCACGACCTTGTCTTCGAAACGCACGGCATCGCTCATGGGGCAGGCACTCCTGGCTGGGGATGAGCGGTCGAGTGTCCCGCATGCCGGGACACCCTCACAACGAAGCCGGCGCCGCTGAATACCGGCCGATAAGCCGGCCGGTGCACCGCCATGGCTGATCGCGCGGGTTGAAGCCCGCGACGCCAGCCCGACCGCGGCTCAGTCCGCGTAGCCGGGGTTCTGCCGGTCCAGCTTGCGCAGCAGGGCCGGCCAGGGCAGCGCGCCGCCCATGCCCTGGGGCGTCTTCATGACCCCGGCCACCATGGCCCGGGCGCCGTCGAGAATCGCCTGGGGAATGCTGATCAGCTCGCCGCCGCCCTGGGCCATCACCTGGATCTCGCAGGCGCGCTGCAGGGTGAACATCATCAGGAAGGCGTCGGGGATGGTGCCGGCGGCGGTGAGCAGGCCGTGGTTGGGCAGGATCATGAAGTGCCGGTCGCCCAGGTCCCGCTGCAGGCGCGCCTTCTCCTCGCTATGCAGCGCCACACCCTCGTAGCCGTGGTAGGCCAGGCTGGAGAGCACGAACAGCGACTGCTGGGACAGCGGCAGCAGGCCCTGCTTCTGGGCCGACACCGCGATGCCCTCAGGGGTGTGGATGTGCAGCACGCAGGCGACGTCCTCGCGCACCTCGTGCACCGCGCTGTGGATGGTGTAACCGGCCGGGTTGATCTCGTAGGGGCTGTCCATCCGCTTGACCCCCTCCAAATCCACCTTCACCAGGCTGGACGCGGTGATCTCGTCGAAGGTCAGCCCGTAGGGGTTGATCAGAAAGTCCTCGGTGCCGGGCACCTTGGCGGAGATGTGGGTGAAGATCAGGTCGTCCCAGCCGTACAGGGCGATCAGGCGGTAGCAGGCGGCGAGGTCGACGCGGGCGCGCCACTCCTCGGCGGACACCTGCTGTTTCACGGCGAGCGGATCGGTCATGGGGCCTCCGGGGCCTGTTGTCGTTGTGCCCCGGAGTCTAGCCGGGCGCTCCCGCGGCGGGAGTCGCCCTGGCAGCCAGGCGCATGGCCCAGCGGGTCACGCCGTCAGAGCACGCGCACCAGCAGCGGCGCGGCGAACAGGTTGAGCAGGCCCATCAGCACCATCACCAGGCCGGCCACGGTGCCCTCCTCACCCCCCACTTCCTGGGCGCGGGCGACCCCGGCGCCATGGGCACCGACGCCGAACAGCGCGCCCCGGGCCAGGCTGCTGCGCAGCGGCAGCCACTTCAGCAGCAGGCCGCCGACCAGGGCGCCGAATACGCCGGTGAGCATCACGAACACCGCGGTGAGTTCCGGCACCCCGCCCAAGTCGCGTGCCACCGGCATGGCGAACGGAGTGGTGATGGAGCGCGGCAGCAGCGAGCGGCTGACCGTGCCGTCCAGGGACAGCGCGCTGGCCAGCCACCAGGAGCTGCCGATGGCCACCGTGCTGCCGGCCAGCATGCCCAGCAGCAGCGCCGGCCAGTGCCGGGCCAGCAACCCCCGCTGCTGCCAGATGGGCACGGCGAAGGCCACGGTCGCCGGCCCCAGCAGCAGCATCAGCAGGTGGGTGTTGCTGGCGTACTCCGCATAGCCGGTGTGCAGCGGCACGGCCACCGCCAGCAGCAGCGCCGGCACCAGCAGCAGCGGCGACAGCAGGTAGCGGCCACTGCGCCGGTACAGCCAGCGGCTCAGCAGGTAGCCGCCCAAGGTCAGCGCCAGCCAGAAAAGCGGCATCGGTTCAAGGTTCATGGCGAGCCCTCCAGCGGCATACCGCTTCCACGGTCAGGGCGGTGGCCAGCATCACCAGCAGGGTGGAGCTGCCGATCACCAGCAGGATGCGCCAGCCGTCGCTGCGCAGCAGCGCGCCATAGTCCAGCAGGCTCATCAGCGCAGGGATGAAGAACAGCAGCATTTCCGCCATCAGCAGGCCCGCGCCCAGTTGCAGGGTCGCCGGTTTCAGCCAGCCACTGGCGAACGCCACCAGCAGCAAGCCCAAGCCCACCACGCCGCCCGGCAGCGGCCAGTGCAGCCAGGTCGCCAGCTGGCAGCCAATGGCGTACAGGCCCAGCAGGGCGATCAGTTCGAGGCAAAGACGGAAAAGATGACGGAAGCGGGCTCGGTTCATGGCGCTCACCCTCGGCGAATGCCGCGGCAGGGACTTGCAGTCTACGGGCGAGGCTGCTATCCCAAAAGCGAATCGTTGGACTGGGCAGGATTCCAGAACGGAATACGGGAGGTAGAGTCGGGTGGAATTCAAGCAATTGCGCAGTTTCGTGGAAGTGGTCCGCCAGGGTGGGTTCACCCAGGCCGCCCGGGTCTTGCATGCCAGCCAGTCGGCCATCAGCAAGCAGGTGGCGCAACTGGAGCGCAGCCTGGGCGTGCCGGTGCTGGAACGGCTCGGCCCCCAGGTGCGGCTGACGGACGCCGGCCAGGTGGTGCTGCGCCACGCCGAGGCCCTGCTGCGGGTGCGCCAGGAACTGCATGCCGAACTGGACGACCTGGGCGGCCTGGCCCGGGGCGAATTGCGCCTAGGCCTGCCGATGCTGGGCAGCGACGCCCTCTTCGCCGCGCCCTTCGCCGAGTACCGGCGCCGCTACCCCAATGTCTCGGTGCAATTGATCGAGGGCGGCAGCAAGTACATCGAGCAATGGGTGCTCAGCGGCGACGTGGAACTGGGCGCCGGCCTGCTTCCGGATGACCCGCAGTTCGACTGGCAACCGTTCTGCAACGAACCCATGGACATCCTGCTGCCGGCGGAGCACCCCCTGGCCGGGGCCGGCAGCCTGCCCCTGGCGAGCCTGGCCGATACGCCGTTCCTGCTCTACCAGCAGAGTTTCACCCTCAACGATCGCCTGCTGCGGGCCTGCCAGGAGATCGGCTTCACGCCGCTGGAGGGCGGCCGCAGCGGCCAGGCCGACTTCCTCGTGGCGCTGGTGGCCGCCGGCCAGGGCGTGGTGCTGCTGCCGCGGCTGGTGGCGCGCACCCTGGAGCGGCCGGGGGTGGTGCGGCTGACCCTGCAGGCGCCGGACCTGCGCTGGGACATCGCCTTCATCTGGCGCCGCGACGCTTACCTGTCCCGTGCGGCCCGCGCCTGGCTGGCGCTGCTGCGGGAGCGCCCGGTCCCGGTGAGCCCGGACTGAGCCGGCGTGCGGCGGCCGGAGGCATGGAACGCTGCACGCCCTCAGAGCAGGTCCGGAAAGCGCTCCACCAGCAGCGGCCAGGCCGCCTGGGCGGACGGGTCGTCCGCCAGCAAGCGGAAGCCGGCGAACTCGAAGGCCGGGGTCACTGTGCAACTGACCAGCGCGTAATCCCCCAGGGCCCGCGCCGCCTGCCAGGCGCAGGCCGGCACTGCCTGCTGGGGCAGGCCCTGCTCGGTCACCGGGCCCAGGCATTCCCGGCGCACCTGGTCGGGCGTCTCCGCCACCAGCAGCTCCAGGGGGTCGCCCTCGTGGAAGTACCAGAGTTCGTCTGCGTCCAGGCGGTGCCAGCGGCTGGCCTTGCCGGCCGGCAGCAGGAAGAAGATCGCCGAGGCATACAGCCGGCCGCCCGGCAGGCGCTGGCCGGACTCGAAGACACGGCGGTAGAAGCCGCCCTCGGGATGGGGCGTCAGCTGCAACTGCCGGATCAGCTGCGCGGCGCGCGGGTGCATCAGTCGCGCAACAGGCCGGCCAGTTCGGCCAGCCATGGCTCCGCGTCGGCTTCCGGGGTGACGGTCTCGCTGGCGTCCAGGCGCAGCATCGGCAGCACCTCGCGCAGGCCCAGCTCGCCGAACAGCTCGCGCATCTGCTCGCCGCCCCCGCAGAACGTATCGCCGTAGCTGGCGTCCCCCAGGGCGATCACCGCGCCGGGGCGGCCGCGCCAGTCGGGCACCCGGTCGCGCAAGGCGTGGTACAGCGGCAGCAGGTTGTCCGGCAGCTCGCCCATGCCGGTGGTGGCGGTCACCGCCAGCAGGGCATCGGGGGCGAACGCCTCCAGGGTCTCGAGGGTGAAGCGCGGGTCGTGGCGGGCCTCGAAGCCGGCGGCCTCCAGCAGGCCGCGAGCATGCCGGGCGACTTCTTCGGCGGTGCCATACACCGAACCGGACAGGATGGCGATCTTCATCGAAACTCCGCGACCAAGGGTTGACTGGCGATTATGCCCCATTCGCCAGCCTGGCCGGGGCGTTCGGCTCAGACCAGGGGCTGTGCCCGCCGGCAGAGGCTGTCCAGGGCCGCCACCCAGTCCGGGTGGGTGTTCAGGCAGGGCACCAGCATCAGTTCGCCGCCACCGGCCTCGCGGAACTGCTCCTCGCCGCGCTGGCCGATCTCCTCCAGGGTCTCGATGCAGTCGGCGACGAACGCCGGGCACATCACCAGCAGCTTGCCGACGCCCTGGCGGCCCAGCTCGTCCAGGCGGGTCTCGGTATAAGGCTCGATCCACTTATCCCGCCCCAGGCGCGACTGGAACGAAACCGACCATTGCTCCGGACGCAGCCCGGCGCGCTCGGCGAACGCCTCGGCGGTCCGCAGGCACTGGCTGCGGTAGCACAGGGCGAGCACGTCGTCGCGCACCTGGCGACTGTCCCGGGCGCGCAGGTCGTGGGCGGGGTCGCGCACCAGCTTGCGGATGTGCCGCTCCGGCAACCCGTGGAAACTCAGCAGGAGGTGATCGAAGCCCTGCTCCAGGTAAGGCCGGGCACTGGCCACCAGGGCATCCAGGTACTCGGGCTGGTCATAGAAGGGCGCCAGCACCGAGAACCGCATGTCCAGGCGATGCTCGCTGATGACTTGGCGGACCTTCTCGATGGCGGTGGTGGTGGTGCTGTCGGCGAACTGCGGGTACAGAGGCGCCAGGGTCACTTCGCGCACACCGCGCCTGGCCAGGTCCAGCAGCACCCGCTCGAAGGACGGCTCGCCGTAGCGCATGGCCAGTTCCACCGGGCCGTGGGTCCAGCGGGTCTTCATTTCCGCCTGCAGCCGGCGGCTGAGCACGATCAGCGGCGACCCCTCGGGCCACCAGATGGACGCGTAGGCATGGGCGGACTGGGCCGGGCGGCGCACGAGGATCAGCGACACCAGCAGCCGGCGCAGCGGCCAGGGCAGGTCCACCACCCAGGGGTCCATGAGGAATTCGTCGAGGTAGCGGCGCACGTCCGCCACGTCGGGGGAGGCCGGCGAGCCCAGGTTGGCCAGCAGCAGGGCGTGTTCGGTCATCGGGCATCCTCAAGCAGGCTCGGCGGTGGCCGAGGAAAACGAAACGGCGGCCTCTCCCCGAGGGCGGAGCCGCGCTGCGCCGCAGTATAGGAAGGGGTCACCGGGGTGGGCACGCGGAACATCCACCGGCTCGAACGATTCGCCGCTGGCGGGTCCGTCGCTCCCACGCTTATGCCGATAAAATCTATACAAATAAAAATATTTGTACAGCTTTTGCGACGGCGCAGCGGACTCGATGCGCTATCCTCGACCTACCGCCCGCGCCGCCGAACCGGCTGCGTCCGTCGCATCGAGCGCGACACCGGGCGGCCGCCGGACGCTAATGAACCGGCGCCGGCGTGGTCCGACAGGGTATGAAGTCGTGCGTGACGGGCCTCCTTGCCACCCCGAGGTAAACCATGAGTACACCCATCGCCATCATCGGTGCCGGCGTCGCGGGCCTTTCCGCCGCCCATGCGCTGCATGCCGCCGGCCTTGACATCCAGCTGTTCGACAAGAGCCGCGGCAGCGGCGGTCGAATGGCCAGCAAGCGCAGCGAAGCCGGCGTCCTGGATCTGGGCGCCCAGTATTTCACTGTCCGCGACCGGCGCTTCGCCGAGGTCGTGGCCCAGTGGCGCCAGCAAGGCTGGGTCGCCCAATGGTCGCCCAATCTCTACCACTTCAACCGCGGCCAGCTCAGCCACTCCCCCGACGAGCAGGAGCGCTGGGTCGGCACCCCGCGCATGAGCGCCATCACCCGCGGCCTGCTGGGGGAACTGCCGGCCCATTTCACCCGGCGCATCACCGAGATCTTCCGCAGCGACCGCCACTGGCACCTGCAGGATGCCGAGGGCGAGACCCACGGCCCGTTCAGCCGGGTTCTGATCGCCGCTCCGGCGCCCCAGGCCGCCGCCCTGTTGGGCGCCGCACCGAAGCTGGCCGCGGCGGCTGCCAGCGTGCAGATGGAGCCCACCTGGGCGGTCGCCCTGGCCTTCGATACGCCCCTGGATACCCGCGTGGAAGGATGCTTCGTCCAGGAAGGGCCCCTGGATTGGCTGGCCCGTACCCGCAGCAAGCCCGGCCGCGAGGACCAGCCGGACACCTGGGTGCTGCACGGCAGCAGCGCCTGGAGCAAGCAGCACCTGGGGTTGCCCAAGGAGGACGTGATCGAGCTGTTGCACGGGGCCTTCGCCGAGCTGATCGGCTGCGCGGTGCCTGCACCGCGCTTCACCCTCGCCCACCGCTGGCTCTATGCCCGGCCGACCCAGGGCCACCAGTGGGGCGCCTTGGCTGACGGCGACTTGGGCATCTACGCCTGCGGGGACTGGTGCCTGTCCGGCCGGGTGGAAGGCGCCTGGCTGAGCGGCCAGGAAGCGGCCCGCCGGCTGCTGGAACACCTGGGCTGACGGTGCAGCGCCGTGCAGGCAAGACCGGGGAATCGCTGATACCGAAGCGCCCTGCCCAGGTCGCCACGGCGCGCGCATCTGACCGTGGCGCGAAGGCGGCCTGGCTCGGCCAGGCTTACCCACCGCCCCTTCTCAGGGCTGCCCCTTGCCGCCGGATGCGCCATACACCTGGCCGGTGACGTAACTGGATTCGGTGGAGGCCAGCAACACGTACACCGGCGCGATCTCTGCCGGCTGGCCCGGGCGTTCCAGGGGCGTGTCGGCGCCGAACTGCTTGAGCTTTTCCATGGTCTGCCCACCGGACACCTGCAGCGCGGTCCAGAACGGCCCCGGCGCCACGGCGTTGACCCGGATACCGCGCTTGCCCATCTGCTTGGCCAAGCCCTTGCTGAAGTTGACGATGGCCGCCTTGGTCAAGGCGTAGTCCACCAGGTTCTCCGAGGGGTCGTAGGCGTTCACCGAGGCGGTGTTGATGATGGAGGCGCCTTCCGGCAGGTGGGGAATCGCCGCCTTGGTGATCCAGAACAGCGCATAGAGGTTGGTCTTCAGTGTCCAGTCGAACTGCTCGGTGGTGATATCGAGGATCGAGTCATGGCTCTGCTGGCGCCCGGCGTTGTTCACCAGGATGTCCAGCCCGCCCAGTGCCTTCACCGCCTTGTCCACCAGGTCCCGGCAGAACGCTTCGTCGCGGATATCGCCCGGGATCGCCACCGCCTGGCGGCCCTCCTTGCGGATCAGGTCGATCACCTCCCGGGCATCGGCCTCTTCGTCGGGCAGGTAGTTGATGGCCACGTCCGCGCCCTCCCGGGCGTAGGCGATGGCGGCAGCCCGGCCGATCCCCGAGTCGCCCCCGGTGATCAGGGCCTTGCGCCCCGCCAGGCGGTTGCTGCCCCGGTAGCTCGTCTCGCCGTGGTCCGGGCGCGGCTCCATCTTGCCCGCCAGGCCTGGCCAGGGCTGCGTCTGTTCCTTGAACGGGGGCTTGGGGTAACTCGACCGGGGGTCGCCCAGGGGTGGCGCGCCGGCGCCCAGGGTTGCTGGCTGGTTGCCCTGGGCGAACGCCGGGGCGGCCACGGTGGCGGCCAGGGTGACCGCCGCGCCTTGCATGAGTCTGCGCCGAGAAGAGGAGATTTCGTTCGGGTTCATGACGGCTCCTTGTGGAACGGTGGATGGAACGGCCGGGCATCGGGCCCGGTCCGGCCTGCCGGGGGTAGACGCGCCGCCGCTCGCCCTCGTTCCGCCGGTTTCGCCGGTGGTCATCCTCGCGCCTGGCCCGGGCCAGAGCGCTCGCGCATTCGTCGAACAACGACATCGCCCGGAGGTGCCCCGCAACGGCGCGCCACCGGCGGGAAACGCCCCCGAATCGAACGAAACCTGCTGTCAGATAGCCACCACGCGGACCGCGTCGGCGACTAGAATGCGCGCCCCGCCGCACCTGCGCGGTCGCCTCTTCCGGCCCAGGCCCGGCCTGGCGCCGTTCTTGCTTTCGCTGGCGAGCCTGACCGATCGGACAGGTTTAACCGACCAGGAGTCTCCGATGACCCGTACCCTTCCCCTGCTTGGCCTCGGCGCGCTGCTGTGCGGTCAGGCGGGTGCCGCCGACCTCGTGCAATGGCAGGACAACAGCCTGACCTACCTGTACGGCAAGGACTTCAAGATCGATCCGGCGATCCAGCAGACCGTTACCTTCGAACACGCCAGCGGCTGGAGCGTCGGCGACCTGTTCCTGTTCGTCGATTCGATCCACTACAACGGCGGGCGCAACGGTGCCGGCGACAGCCGCACCTTCTATGGCGAAATCAGCCCGCGCCTGTCCTTCGGCAAGCTGCTGGATCGGCCGTTGAGCATCGGCCCGGTGAAGGACGTGCTGCTGGCCGCCACCTACGAGTTCGGCGAGGACGACGTGGATGCCTACCTGCTGGGGCCGGCGGTGGACCTGGACCTGCCCGGCTTCGACTATTTCCAGCTCAACACCTACTACCGTCGCCCCGACGGCGACCGCGACGGCCGGGGCGTCTGGCAGATCACCCCGGCCTGGGGCTACACCATTCCGGTGGGCAACTCCAACCTGCTGATCGACGGCTACATCGACTGGGTGGTGGACAACGACGACAGCTACCACGCCAACCTGCACATCAACCCGCAGATCAAGTACGACCTGGGCAAGGCCATGGGCTGGGGGGTCAAGCACGTCTACGTGGGGCTGGAATACGACTACTGGAAGAACAAGTACGGCATCGACGACAAGGGCTACGTCGGCCACGACCTGCTGGGCGGCACCGACCAGAACACCGCGAGCCTGCTGCTGAAAGTGCATTTCTGAACCGCCATGCGCCGTTGCGGGCAAGGCGCGGGTGAGCAGGGTGTGTTGGCGACGTGAGCGCTTCGATGGGTGAGTCGGAGAGCGAGGAGACCGCGAGGCCATCCGCGCTCGTCCAGC
The DNA here is from genome assembly GCF_007109405.1 of Pseudomonas mangiferae. Classification (GTDB taxonomy): domain Bacteria; phylum Pseudomonadota; class Gammaproteobacteria; order Pseudomonadales; family Pseudomonadaceae; genus Pseudomonas_T; species Pseudomonas_T mangiferae. The sequence continues at coordinate 55,149 of NZ_VJOY01000002.1, read as the reverse complement.
CTCGAGGGGCATCGGCCAAAGCGGAAAAAAACGGGCCCCCGGTTTCGTCACCCATGACCCGGGGCACCCGATCCGCGGCGGCGATCGCCGTCAGTTGCAGCGGGCGGTGACCTCACCCTTGCCGGCGACGGTGCATTCGCTGACGTCCTTCGGCAAACGCATGTTCTGCTTGGCGCCGTCGGCGTACTCGCAGACCAGGTACAGCTCGCGGGGGTTGTCACGGTAGCCCTTGAGGTCCCAGGACACGCCCTCGTCGCCATCCGGCGCGAGGCTGGCCAGTTCCTCCGGCGGCCCGTCGAAGACCTGGGCGCCGCTGAGGGTGCCGCCACCGGCGGCCTTGGCCGGGCAGGCGATCTCCGCGTGGGCACAGCCCGCCAGCAGGCTCAGGCCCAGCAGGGCGGCGCCGAACAGACCGGTTTCACTCGATGACATAGTATTCGTCCCCGTTGTTGATCTTCTTCGCGGCGGTGTTGTTGAAGCGGATGAGCCGTTCGCTGACCGCCTTGCGCACGCCGTTGGTGATCCACTGGTCCAGCACCACGATGCCGGTTTCGTTCTTGCGGATGAAGATCGCCGCGTGGCTGGTGCCGTCCTTGCGGCTGCCGTAGCGGCCATCCGCGTCGAAGGTGGCGATGGCCGTGCCGCTGGCCAGCTCCGCTATATCCTTGACCCGCTCGCCGCGCTTCCAGTTCGCCGTGAGCGGCGCATTGGCCGCCACCTGTACGTAGGGCACGCAGTGTCCGGTGCCGATCGACTGCCCCACGTACGAAGCCGGGTTCCTTGCCAGATAAGCCATTCGTTGAACTCCTCCACGAGTCGCGCCTGGGCCGGCGCTGCGCCAACCGCCGTGCGTCATCGGGCGCACGGAGCCAAGCCGGTATCTTCCCTGATTCGAGGAGCCGCGGCGCCGGACGCTCAATGAATTTGTGAAGCACCGCACTGACGGCGGCGACGAACCCGGGGGCTCGGGGTCGGACGATCAGCCACCGCCTGGGAGCCTGCCCGCATGAGCCAAACCGACCCGCTCACCGCCCGCCGTTTGCAGGCGCTCCACGAGGACGGGTTCGCGCGCCTGGACGGCGTGTTCGATGCCGCCACGGTGCAGTACCTGCGCGACGCCATCGACGCCCTGCAGCCCCGACACTGGGACTACACCGGCCTGGTTGACCATTACAAGTGCGTGTTCAACCGCGATCCGTCGTGGCTGCAATTCCTCGACCCGCCCGGGGTGATCGAGCTGGCCGAGGCAGCCCTCGGCGCGGACTGCCACATAATCGGCCAGACCGCCTGGCGCAGCCATCCCGGGTTCATCGGCGCCGACCTGCACCTGGACTACCTGGTGATGGAACTGCCGCCCACCCTGCTGGCGGACCCGCAGTTCCGCCTGCCCATGCAGGTCTGCACCGCCATGTGCTACCTGGACGACCTGGACGAGGCCCTCTGCCCGACCTGGGTGATCCCCGGCAGCCACCGCGCCGGCCGGCCCCCGCGACCCGGCGAGACCCACTGGCAGGGCCGACAGCCCGAGCCGGTGCTGTGCCGCGCCGGCGACGTGCTGATGCTGCGCAGCGACCTGTGGCACGCCGGCAGCCGCAACCGCAGCACCCGCAGCCGCTACCTGCTGCAGGTGCACTACGGCCGGCGGATGGTGGCGCAGAAGTTCTCCCCGTACCTGCACTGGCGCTTCAACCCCGCGGTGCTGGCCGCCTGTACGCCGCGCCAGCGACGCCTGCTGGGGGACCACGAAGCGTCCGAATACGACTGAGCAAAACCGCCGGGCCGCAGGTCCCACCCATGACCTCCCCTCGGGATTCAGCCATGGCCGTCCGCTTTCTACGCCCCCTGTCCGCCTGCCTGCTGGCCCTCGGCCTCGCTGCCTGCAGCAGCCTCGCCCCGCGCGACCCATTGCGCATCGACCTGGCCGGCCTGGAGCCGCTGCCGAGCCAGGACCTGGAGGCGCGTTTCGCCGTGAAGCTGCGGGTGCAGAACCCCAACGACAGCGCCATCGACTACAACGGCGTATCCCTGGAACTGGACGTCAATGGCCGCCCCCTGGCCAGCGGCGTCAGCGACCAGCAGGGCGAGATTCCCCGTTTCGGCGAGCGGGTGCTCAGCGTGCCGGTCACCGTCTCGGCCTTCTCGGCGGTGCGCCAGGCCTGGGGCCTGGCCGAACAGCCGCCGCGCCGCAACCTGCCCTACAGCCTGCGCGGCAAGCTGGCCGGCGGCCTGCTGGGCACCGTGCGCTTCAGCGAATCCGGCACCCTGCAATGGCCGGACGCGACGCCCGTGCCCTGAGGCAGCAGGGCACGGGATTTCCGCCGGCAGGGCAAAACCTTATACAATCCGTGGTTTTTCACCGCCGACCCGAGGAGTTCTCGTGAATTCGCTGCCGCCCTGCCCCCTCTGCCACTCCGAATACACCTACGAAGACGGCACCCAGCTGGTCTGCCCGGAATGCGCCCACGAATGGACGGCCGGGGCCGCCGACACGGCGGGCGACGACGAGAAGGTGATCAAGGATTCGGTGGGCAATGTGCTGCAGGACGGCGACACCGTCACCGTGATCAAGGACCTCAAGGTCAAGGGCTCCTCCCTGGTGGTCAAGGTAGGCACCAAGGTCAAGGGCATCCGCCTGTGCGACGGCGACCACGACATCGACTGCAAGATCGACGGCATCGGTGCCATGAAGCTCAAGTCCGAGTTCGTCCGCAAGGTCTGACGCCGCCAGCGCGTAACGCAACTCCGGCGAGGCCGGCGGGGTCCACTGCAGGAGATCCCACCAGCCGAGGTGCGCCATGCCCGAAGGGCCCAGTATCGCCATCATGCGCGACGCCGCGTCCAAGTTCGCCGGCCAGACCATCCTGCGCGCCGACGGCAACAGCAAGATCGACATCCAGCGCCTGGTGGGCCTTCCGGTGGTGGCGATACGCAGTTGGGGCAAGCACTTCCTGATCCAGCTGCCGGACTTTTCCCTGCGCATCCACCTGCTGCTGTTCGGCAGCTACCGCATCGACGAACGCAAGGACGCGTCCCCGCGCCTCAGCCTCGGCTTCGCCAACGGCGAACTGAACGTCTATGCCTGTTCAGTGGAGCTCATCGAGGAGCCGCTGGAGCTGCGCTACGACTGGTCCGCGGACACCCTGTCGGACCAGTGGGACCCCGCCGCCGCCCGGCGCAAGCTGCGCGCCATACCCGATACCCTGGCCTGCGACGCTCTCCTCGACCAGCAGGTATTCGCCGGGGCCGGCAACATCTTCAAGAACGAAGTGCTGTTCCGCATCCGCGTCCATCCCCTCTCGCCCCTGGGCGCCCTGCCCCCGGCCAAGCTGCGGGAGCTGGTGGCGCAGACCCGCCAGTACGCCTTCGACTTCCTCACCTGGAAGAAAGCCTTCGAACTGAAGAAACACTGGCAGGCCCATCGCCAGCGCACCTGCCCCCGCTGCGCCATCCCCCTGGTCAAGGCGAAACTGGGCAAGACCCAGCGGCAGAGCTACTTCTGCGAGCGCTGCCAGAAGCGCTTTGGATCAGGCAAACCCACTACGTCAACGTAGCAGCGGTGTGAGCAATATGGCCCTGGGCTCTCAGGGCGACCGATCATGAATCGTCTTTTCTGACCTTGGTTTCATCGGATGCCCGAACACTCTCCAGCGAGACGTCGTCCAGCAGGCGCCACAAACCGAAGGCGCGCAGGCGCCGCTGCACGCAGCGGGCGTTCTCCTTGCAGCCGTGGGTGATGTCGTGGCCTGTCTTCACATCGAAGGCTTGGTACCACTGCGTGCGGCCTTCCCCGCAGTCGCCCGACGCGCAGGCGTAGGACAACAGCAGGTAGGCGGCTTTCGAGGGCTTCACGGCGCAGCCCCACTGGTCGACGGCGACCTCCAGCAACGGCTGTTCGGGGGAGGTTTTTTCCGGCGGGCGACTCATCAGCGCCAGGGCACGAGCCCGGTCGTTTCCCGGGAAGATGGTCTGGCTGCGGACGCCTTGCGCAGGCGCTGGGGAACCCGCCGCCAGTTCGGTTTCCGCGGTGTAGGTGCGCTCGCCGCAGACGAGCTGGCTCACCGACCTGTTCGCATCTGCCTGGGCATATGAGGACGCACAGGCCAGCACGACGAAAAAGCTCATGACTCGAAACCGATTCCGCATCCCTGCCTCTCTCCCTGATCGTGAAAAAGCGTTCCGTGTCGCGTCCATGTCGCCTGGTTGGCACGAATCACGCTTTACGTGTCGCCCATGGCAGACGCGAACACGGGGACGGGCCCTTCGCGTGTCGTCGATATCGCGCCATGGAGCGTTTGAATCTAGCGGGGCCCGCGGCGCTCTGGCAACCCGAGACGGGCATGGCGTGAAGGGTCTCACAAAAATGCACACCGGCATCGAGGGCCCGTGGTAGAGCGGCTGCCGCGGTTTCCCTCGGCGCTGTACATGCCGTGCCTGTGTACCTTTCACCCCTGAAAAAACCGCTCGAAAGCGGTTTCTCCATTCCTAATGAACCTACCCGTTGCTGGGGAAGGCGAACTGCGCAGCCTCGTGGCTCTTGCGCTGCGGCCAGCGCTGGGTCACGGCCTTGCGTCGGGTGTAGAAGCGCACGCCGTCCGGGCCGTAGGCATGCAGGTCGCCGAACAGCGAGCGCTTCCAGCCGCCGAAGCTGTGGTAGGCCACCGGCACCGGCAGCGGAACGTTGACCCCCACCATCCCCACTTCGATCTCGTCGCAGAACAGCCGGGCCGCCTCGCCGTCGCGGGTGAAGAGGCAGGTGCCGTTGCCGTACTCGTGGTCGTTGATCAATTGCATCGCCGCTTCCAGGCTGTCCACCCGCACGATGCACAGCACCGGGCCGAAGATTTCCTCCCGGTAGATCCGCATGTCCGGGGTCACCCGGTCGAACAGGGTGCCGCCGACGAAGTAGCCGCCCTCGTGTCCCGCCACCCGATGACCCCGGCCATCCACCACCAGCCGAGCGCCAGCGGCGACGCCGTCGTCGATGTAGCCCACCACCTTGTCCCGCGCCGCGGCGGTCACCAGCGGCCCCATGTCCAGGCCGCAGGTGGTGCCGGCACCGATTTTCAGCGCCCCGATCTGCGGGACGAGCGCGTCCACCAGGGCATCGGCGATCGAGTCACCCACGCAGACCGCCACGGAGATGGCCATGCAACGCTCACCACAGGAGCCGTAGGCCGCCCCCATCAGGGCACTCACCGCATTGTCCAGGTCGGCGTCGGGCATCAGCACGGCGTGATTCTTCGCCCCGCCCAGGGCCTGTACCCGTTTGCCCCGCGCCGCCCCTTCCCGGTAGATGTACTCGGCGATGGGGGTCGAGCCGACGAAGCTCAGGGCCTTGACCTCCGGCGCTTCGATCAGCGCGTCCACCGCTTCCTTGTCGCCGTGCACCACGTTGAGCACGCCCTTGGGCAGGCCCGCCTCGTGGAGCAGTTCGGCAATCAGCAAGGTGGAGCTGGGGTCGCGCTCGGAGGGCTTGAGGATGAAGGTGTTGCCGCAGGCGATGGCCAGCGGGTACATCCACAGCGGCACCATGGCCGGGAAGTTGAACGGGGTGATGCCGGCCACCACCCCCAGGGGCTGGAATTCGCTCCAGGCATCGATGTTGGGGCCCGCGTTGCGGCTGTACTCGCCCTTGAGGATTTCCGGCGCCGCGCTGGCGAATTCCACGTTCTCGATGCCGCGCTTGAGCTCGCCAGCGGCATCTTCCAGGGTCTTGCCGTGCTCCTGGCTGATCAGCTCGGCGATCCTGGCTTCGTTCTGCTCCAGCAGGTGCTTGAAGCGGAACATCACCTGGGCGCGCTTGGCCGGTGGGGTGCGGCGCCAGGCCGGGAACGCGGCCTGCGCCGCGTCGATGGCCGCCCGGACCTGCGCCCGGTCGGCCAGGCCGACCTGGGCGCTCACCTGGCCGGTGGCAGGGTTGAAAACGTCCGCGGTGCGGCCCTGGCCGGCGACGCGCGCGCCGTCGATCAGGTGCGAAATGACAGTCATGGAAGTACTCCTGGAAAAACGGTGGGCGTTCAGCGCTTCACGGCGGCCTGGACGGCGATCTCCACGCGGATGTCGGCGTCGGCCAGGTTGGCCTCGACGGTGGCGCGGGCCGGCAGGGCGTCCTGGGGAATCCAGGCGCGCCAGACGTCGTTCATGGCCTCGAAATCGTCCACCGCGTGCTTGAGCCAGACCTGGGCGAAGAGGATGTGGGAACGGTCCGAGCCGGCCTCGTCCAGCAGCCGGTCGATGCGCGCCAGGACCTGCTCGGTCTGGCCGCGGACGTCCAGGCTGTAGTCGTCGGCCACCTGACCGGTGATGTACACGGTGCCCTGGTGCACCAGGGCATGGCTCAGCAGGCCGCCGTAGGGTTGGATACGCGTGATGCTCATGGAAACCTCGGGTCGGGACAATGGAAGGTCATGCGGAGCGCACGCGCCGCAGGAAGTCCTGGGTGCGCGCATGGCGCGGCGCCTCCAGCACCTGGCGGGCGGGGCCGCTTTCGGCGATGACGCCGTCGTGGAGGAAGCAGACCTGGTCGGCGACGTCCCGGGCGAACCCCATCTCGTGGGTCACCACCACCATGGTCATGCCGTCGTCCGCCAGGCGGCGCATCACCGCGAGCACGTCGCCCACCAGCTCCGGGTCGAGAGCGGAGGTGGGCTCGTCGAACAGCAGGGCCCGCGGGCGCATGGCCAGGGCCCGGGCGATGGCCACCCGTTGCTGCTGCCCGCCGGAGAGCTGCCCGGGCATGCTGTCGCGCTTGTCGGCCATGCCCACCTTCTCCAGCAGCTCCAGCCCGTGGGCCACGGCCTGCTGCCGCGGCTCACGCCTGACGTGGACGGCCCCCTCGATCACGTTCTCCAGGACCGTGCGATGGGGAAAGAGGTTGAAACGCTGGAACACCATGCCCACCTCGGAGCGCAGCTCGTGGATGGTGCGGCTGGCGGCGTCCACCCGGCGCTCGCCCACGTGGATGTCGCCGTCGTCGTAGGTCTCCAGAGCGTTGATGCAGCGCAGCAGCGTCGACTTGCCGGACCCGGACGGGCCGATCAGGCAGACCACTTCGCCACACCCTACTTCCAGGCTGATTCCCTTGAGCACGTGCAGGTTGCCGAAGCGCTTCTTCACGTTGGTGATCTTGATCATGGCCGGGTCCTCATCTGCGCAGGTGCCGTTCGAGGCGGTTGACCAGGTACAGCAGCGGCAGGCTCATGGCGAGGTAGAGCAGCGCCGTCAGGGTGTAGACGGTCATGTTCTGGAAGGTCGCCGAGGCGATCAGCTGCCCCGCATGGGTCATTTCCGCGACGGTGATGGTGGAAACCAGCGAGGAATCCTTGAGGATCATGGTGAAGGTGTTGGCGTAGGGCGGGATGCTGATCCGCAGCGCCTGGGGCAGCGTCACCCGGCGCATGATCATCGCCGGCTTCATGCCGATGGCCTGGGCGGCCTCCGTCTGCCCGCGGTCCACCGCCTGAATGCCGCCGCGGAAGATTTCCGCCTGGTAGCCGGAGTAACCGATCCCCAGGCCCAGCACGCCGGCCTGGAAGGCGGTCAGGTCGATGCCCAGCTCGGGCAGCACAAAGTACATGTAGAACAACACGATGAGGATCGGCAGGCCGCGGATGACGTTGACCACGCCGCTGGCCGGGTAGGCCAGCCAGCGGTTCGGGGACAGCTTCAGCAGCGCCAGCACGAAGCCCAGCAGGCTGCTGACCAGCAGGGCGAGCACCGACACCTCGACGGTGACGATGGCGCCCGACAGCAGCAGCGGGAGGAACTGAAGAACGTTTTCCATCATGGGAGCAGGTACTCGGACAGGTGGATGAAGCCCCGCCTCACCGGAGCGACCAGCGTTCCAGCAGCGCCTTCAGCCGGCCGTCCTGGCGCAGCGCGTCCAGTCCGTCGTTCAGTTTCTTGAGGGTCTCGGCGTTGCCCTTGCGCACCGAGAAGCCGATGCTGCCGGCCATTTGCGCCTGGTAGTCCTTGGCCATCTTCAGCTTGGGATTCGGGCTCTTCTCCAGCTGGTAGGCGAGGATCGGCGCGTCCCAGAGGCCGACGTCCACGCGGCCCAAGGCGACGTCGCGCATCAGGTCGGCGGAGGCGCCGTAGGTCTTGATGTCCTTCACTTCGCCGCGCTGGCGGAGGATCTCGATGAAGGTGGTGCCGGTCTCCACCCCCACGGTCTTGCCCTTCAGGTCATCCAGGGAGCGGTAGTCGGTGGCGTCGTCGGCCTTCTGCAGCAGCCCCTCGCCGTAGGTGTAGATGGGCTGAGTGAAGTCCACCACCTTCTTGCGCTCGTCGGTGATGTACATGGGCGCGGCGATGATGTCGATCTTGCCGGAGCCGATCGCCGGGATCAGCGCGTCGAAGCGGCTGGGCACCAGGTCGTAGCTGAAGTGCTCCTCCTCGCCCAGGGCGTCCATCAGGTCCGGCACGAAGCCCTTGATCTTCTCCGAGCCGAGGTCGAGGAAGGTGAAGGGCATGCCCGAAGTGGTGGTCCCCACCCGGTAGTCGGCCGCCTGGGCGGACAGACTCAACAACGATGCGCCGGCCACCACGAGCGAGGCCAGCATCCCTCTGACGATACCGGGCGCCCGTGACGGGAAACGACCGGACGCATTCTGGTTCTTGCACTGCATGGACATATCAACCTCTTCTAAGTGTTGTGGGTTTCACGTTGCAGTCCGGGCCACGAGGGTGTTCCGGCGACCGCGATAGGCAGCGGTCAAGGGGACGACGCCGGCTTATGGCTGCCGGTGGTCGACCGCCCGCTCGGCACGAGCGGACGGGTATTTGTCGGTTCTACTGCATCAGGCCCTCCAGCCCCGCGGCGATGCCGCTGGCCAGGCGTCGGCGCCAGGCCGGGCTGTGCCGGTCGGCGAGGACCCGGTCCTCCCGGGCGAAAGCGGCCAGGATCGCCTTGTAACCCAGCCAGCGGCACGGCTCCGGTTCCCAGGTGGCCAGGTCGTCCAGGGAGCGGCCGTTGAACACCCAGGGTTGCTGGACCAATTCGCTGTCGCGGCCGAGGATCAGGTCGGCCAGGGTCCGCCCCGCCAGGTGGGTGGCACCGACCCCCTCCCCGCCGAACCCGCCGGCCAGGGCCAGGCCGGCCCGGGGGTCGCAGAGCATGTGCGGACGAAAGCGCCGGGCCATGCCGAGGTTGCCGCCCCAGGCGTGACTCAGGCGCACGCCGCGCAGTTGGGGGAAGAGAGACTCCATCAGGTAGCGCCGCAGGCCGATCTCGTCCTCGGTCAGGCGGAAATCGTCACGCAGCCGTCCCTTGAAGCGATAGCCGCCCCGGGCGCCGAACACCAGCCGCCCATCCCGGGAACGCTGGGCGTAGGTGACCTGCCGGCTGTGTTCGCTGAGGGCCTGCCCCTGGTCAAGGCCGATCTCCGCCCAGACGGCGTCCGGCAGCGGCTCGGTGGCGACGATCATGCTCTGCACCGGGATCTGGATGCGCCGCAGCGCCTCGAAGCGCGCCGCGTAGCCCTCCACCGCGGGAACGATCCATTTCGCCCTGACCACCGCCCGCTCGGTGCGCAGCTGGCCGGCGCCCCACTCGATGACCGGGCTGCGATCGTGGATCGTCACGCCCAGGCGCTCGACGGTCTCGGCCAACCCGCGTATCAGCTTCGCCGGCTGGATGGTGGCGCAGTGGGGCGAGAACACCGCCCCGCTGGCGCCCTCGATACGCACGTGGCGCTCCAGGGCCTGCCGGTCGAGCCACTGGTAGTCGCTCTCCTCGTGGCCCTCGCGGTAGAGGGCCTCCAGCTCGCGACGCAGGCGCTCGGCCTGTTCCGGGTAGCGCGCGGCGCAGTTGAGCATGCCGCCCTTGCGGTAGTCGCAGTCGATCCCTTCCCGCTGCAGTACGCCCTCGACCTCGTCGGGAATCGCCTTCAGCAGGCGATAGGCGGCCTTGCGTCGCTCCGGGGACAGCGGCTGCAGGTAGCGGGACTCGCCGAGCATGCCGCCGATCAGCCAGCCACCGTTGCGCCCGGAGGCGCCGAAGCCGGCGGTCTCGGCCTCCAGCACGACGATGTCCAGGCTCGGCGCCAGGCGTTTCAGGTAATACGCGGTCCACAAGCCGGTGTAGCCGGCGCCGATGATGGCGACATCGACGTCCCGCGCGTGGTCGAGCGAGGGGCGGGCGTACAACGGACCGTTCAACTGGTCCATCCACAGGCTCACGTGTTCCCAGGTCTGCATGGGCGACTCCCGAAGGCGAATGCAGCCAGACTAGGGAACGATCAGGCAGGCGTCTTGCTTCCGTGCCCGTCAGGAATTTTTCGCCGGACGCTGCTTCAGGTAGGCCCTGGGCGACATGCCGGTGCGCTCCCGGAAGCAGCGGTAGAACACCGAAAGCGAGTTGAAGCCGGCGGTGAAGGCCAGCTCGTCGGGCCGCGCCTCCGGTTGCTCGGCCAGGCGCCGCAGCAGCCAGTCGATGCGGGCCTGGTTCAAATATTGGTAGAAGCTCAACCCCAGGACCTGGTTGAGCAGGTAGGACACCTGGTTGCGGGTGTAGCCGACGGCGCTGGCCAGCCGGGTGAGGTCGAACTCCGCCTCGAGGAAGCCGCGCTCGTCGGCGAAGTACTGCTCCAGGTCCATCAGCATCATACTCAGCTGCTGCCGGGACAGCCCCAGCCGGGACACCTTGGCGGCCGGCTCCAGGGAGTCGTCTCGGACCATGGTGGCGTACTCGTGGACGCGCACGATCAGCCCGTCCTTCACGGTGATCGCCTCGCTGGCGCGAAAGGACGCCAGGCGACTGCTGCGCCGCAGGGAGAGCCGCGAGCAGTACTGGATGAAAGCGGTGTCGCCATCCACCCGGATACGGTCCACGTGCTCGATGCGATGCTCGGCACTGCGGGGCAGCGCCGTGCGCACGTAGTCGGGCATGTCGGCGAAGACCAGCCGCCGGTTGTTGAAGAAGTCGAAGTACTCGATATCCCGGTGGTACAGGCTCAGGATGCCGTCCAGGTCCCGGTCGAGCCAGGCGCGGTGGTAGCGCCCCACCACCTCCCGGGTCCGCTCTGTCGTGCTATCCAAAAAAGGCGCTCCACAAGATTGATGCCACGGCGTGTGTGACGGCGGCGTACGACGGCCTTCGCCAGCCCGTGGGCCGATACGCCGTCAACCGCGGGTACGGCAAGGGATCGACCGCATAGAAGCCGTCAGGTCCCCGGTTCGAGATAGCAGAAAGCGTGCGACCCGGACAAGTTGACGCCCCGACGCCCCACCGTGAACCGAATCGCGTCCAGCTGTGAAGCGATTCGCGAGTCACCGAGAGGACTTGAGGAGCGGTTCACAGGAAACGATAGCTGGTCCGGGTAAGGTGCGCACCCGACGACGGCCCCTCTCGCGCCCGGATCGAATCGGCTGACCCGCCTCATCGCCAGGACGTCGGGAGCCCACCTCAAGGATGATCATGGCTGGATTCAGAATACCGGGCCCCACGGGTATGCAACCCCTCTCCTGCCCCGCGGATACCTTCATCGACCGGAACCTGTTCAAACCGGGCGTCCTCAGCGAAGGCCACGTACGTCCCGAGCACTATGGCCTGGAGAACGGCCAACTGCGCGTGGCAAGGCATGCCGGAACCGACTCGTTCACCTTTCAGATATCCAGCGGGACACTGACCGTCGTGTCCCGCCATGAGTGCCGTACGATGCGCGCCACCAGTGGCCGTCCCAACAGCTGCATGAACAAGGCGGATGTCCTGTGCCAGATGCTCAAGAGCACTGGCCCCCTTCCTGTGGGGGTATATTTCATTTACCCCCACGAGCTATCAGCGCCGGGGCTCATAGGCAGTATGTACAGAACTTTTCGCCGTTTTGCTGATTGGGGTTCATTTAGAGTGCGCCTACACCCTATGAGAAACACTGTCACTTACGGGCGCGATAATTTTTTCTTACATGGTGGCATTTATCAGGGATCAGCTGGCTGTATAGATATCGGCGGCGGGCTTGATGGCGATAGCAACACCCGATATGTTATCGAACATATTCGCAACTCTCTGGGCAACATAAGCGTAGAGGTAAGTCCATGAAACATTCAGTATTTTACGCAGCCTTATATTCATTTTCTTCACTGCTTCTTTATACAATTATACGCTTGATAGGTATGGACTTTGAGGACGCCGATATCGCGACCTTTATATTTGGTTTGGTGTTCGCGCTATTGTGGAGACCCGGCGTTCTCGCCATGGTATGGAGCGCCGCGCTGTTCTGCCTGGTACTCAGCGTCGACCTGCACCACGGGTGGTATTGGATAAGCACTGACCAAACGAATGAATCCGACTGGATTTTCTACCTAGCCGGTGTCGGCTTCGTCCTTCCGTTGCTGATCGTCTGGCTGCTCCAGAAAAGCTGGCAAGCAGGCCGTTACCTGGTTTCGGTACTGGTCAAGCGGGCTCGACCTTCCTTTCGCCGCTAGGCTGGGCTGGGCTGGGCTGGGCTGGGCACAAGTGCAGGGCGAAGCGCCTGGAGCTTTGAAACAAATAGAGTGCTGACATAAAGAGCCGCTCGAAGGAGCGGCTCTTTTTCACCCGATGGCCTCAGCTATTGCTTAAGGGGTAGACGCTATTCAAAACTCTCTAGGCAACATAACCGTGGGCGTAACCCCATGAGAAGAAACCTGCTTTATGCCGGGGCTTACAATATACTGGCAGCAACTAACTTCTCTATCGTCTATTACATCTCCAATGACTATGAAAAAGCGAATTTTTTAGCTTTTGCCATCAGTTGGATTTTCCCTATCCTATGGAGGCCTTCCTTCTTCAGGATATTGCTAAGCGCTGCTCTAGCTTCGCTCCTATTCAGCGTTGACCTCCAGCAAGAATGGTATTGGATAAGCAATGAAAAATCGGCAGAAGTGGAGTGGATGTATTGGGTTGTAGGCATCAGTTCAGCAGCACCATTAACTTTCATTTGGTTATGCCAACAGGCCTGGGCTTTGCTAGGGAGACGTCATGCGTCTCGTGAAAAGAGGCGCAAGGCATACAAGAATCCCAGTGCGTAGATCGCTTCGTACTGCCTCTCGATAGTTCGCCTACAAGAAGCAATCTGGTCTAACCATGCTTGCCCCCACCTTTGTCTTCTTACGCTATTAGTGCGTGCGGCCACTTTTGTGAGGACCAGAATCGAAGGCTCCCCATGAATAAGCCATTTCTCTATGCAGTGCTCTACACGACCTGCTGCGTCGCCGCCTTCAGTGCGGGAAGCGTGCTGTTCGGGACCCTTGAGGCGGGTCCGCTTCTGGCGTTGGGGGCGGGGGTTCTCTTCGCTCTCCGCTGGAGGCCCACCGTCATTGCCATCCTGGCGAGCGGATTGCTATATGCGGCGCTGTTCAATCTGGATCTTCATGAACAGTGGTATTGGCTGAGCGATCCAAAATCGGAAGAGGCGGGTATTTTTCTGTTATTTGCGGGCGTAGGGCCTGTGCTTCCTTTGCTGGCAACCTGGATAACCGCTGCGGTATGGCGGGCTATCCGTGCGAGGCATGGCGAGCGTCGTGGCGGATAAGCCCACTTTAGCTCTGAAACAAATAGCGCCCTGAAACAAAGAAGCCGCTCGAAGGAGCGGCTTTTCTTCACCCGATGGCCTCAGCCGTTGCTGGGGAAGGCGAACTGCGCGGCCTCGTGACTCTTGCGCTGCGGCCAGCGCTGGGTCACGGCCTTGCGCCGGGTGTAGAAGCGCACACCGTCCGGGCCATAGGCGTGCAGGTCGCCGAACAGCGAGCGCTTCCAGCCGCCGAAGCTGTGGTAGGCCACCGGCACCGGCAGCGGAACGTTGACCCCCACCATCCCCACTTCGATCTCGTCGCAGAACAGCCGGGCCGCCTCGCCGTCCCGGGTGAAGAGGCAGGTGCCGTTGCCGTACTCGTGGTCGTTGATCAATTGCATCGCCGCTTCCAGGCTGTCCACCCGCACGATGCACAGCACCGGGCCGAAGATTTCCTCCCGGTAAATTCGCATATCCGGGGTCACCCGGTCGAACAGGGTGCCGCCGACGAAGTAGCCCCCCTCGTGCCCCGCCACCCGATGGCCCCGGCCGTCCACCACCAACCGGGCGCCAGCGGCGACGCCGTCGTCGATGTAGCCCACCACCTTGTCCCGCGCCGCAGCGGTCACCAGCGGACCCATGTCCAGGCCGCAGGTGGTGCCGGCACCGATCTTCAGTGCCCCGATCTGCGGGACGAGCGCGTCCACCAGGGCATCGGCGATGGGGTCGCCCACGCAGACAGCCACGGAGATGGCCATGCAACGCTCGCCGCAAGAGCCATAGGCCGCCCCCATCAGGGCGCTCACCGCGTTGTCCAGGTCGGCGTCGGGCATCAGCACGGCGTGGTTCTTCGCCCCGCCCAGGGCCTGTACCCGTTTGCCCCGCGCCGCTCCTTCCCGGTAGATGTACTCGGCGATGGGGGTCGAGCCGACGAAACTCAGGGCCTTGACCTCAGGCGCCTCGATCAGCGCATCCACCGCTTCCTTGTCGCCGTGCACCACGTTGAGCACGCCCTTGGGCAGGCCCGCCTCGTGGAGCAGTTCGGCGATCAGCAAGGTGGAGCTGGGGTCGCGCTCGGAGGGCTTGAGGATGAAGGTATTGCCGCAGGCGATGGCCAGTGGATACATCCACAGCGGCACCATGGCCGGGAAGTTGAACGGGGTAATGCCGGCCACCACACCCAACGGCTGGAATTCGCTCCAGGCATCGATGTTGGGGCCCGCATTGCGGCTGTATTCACCCTTGAGGATTTCCGGCGCCGCACTGGCGAACTCCACGTTCTCGATGCCGCGCTTGAGCTCGCCAGCGGCATCTTCCAGGGTCTTGCCGTGCTCCTGGCTGATCAGTTCGGCGATCCTGGCTTCGTTCTGCTCCAGCAGCTGTTTGAAGCGGAACATCACCTGGGCGCGCTTGGCCGGTGGGGTGGCGCGCCAGGCGGGAAAGGCCGCCCGGGCGGCGTCGATGGCCTGCTGCACGGTGGCGCGGCTGGCCAGGCCGACCCGGCGCACGGCCTGGCCGGTGGACGGGTTGAAGACCTCGGTGCTGCGGCCGTGGTCGTCGATGCGCTGGCCGTCGATGAGGTGGGGGATGGTATTCATGGGGTCTCCAGGACGAAAGCAGGCTCTGACCGGCCGTGAGTGGACCGGTCAGACGAAGGAATCGATCGGGGCGCCGGGATGCCAGCGCATCCCGGGTACGAAAGGCCTCAGGCGAGGCCGTTGAGGGTCTCGCCGACGGCGTCGAACAGTCGGTCCAGATCCTCTGGGCGGGCGTTGAAGGTGGGCCCGAACTGCAGGGTGTCGCCGCCGAAACGCACATAGAAGCCCGCCTTCCACAGGGCGATGCCGGCCTCGGTGGGCCGCACGATGGCATCGCCGTCGCGGGGCGCCAGCTGGATCGCCCCCGCCAGCCCGCAGTTGCGGATATCCACCACGTGAGCGGCGCCCTTCACCCCGTGCAGCGCCTGCTCGAAACGGGGCGCCAGTTCGGCGGCCCGCTGCACCAGGTTTTCCTTCTCCAGCAGCTCCAGGGCGGCGAGGCCGGCGGCGCAGGCCACCGGGTGGGCCGAGTAGGTGTAGCCGTGGGCGAATTCCACCGCGTAGTCCGGGGTCGCCTGGTTCATGAAGGTCTGGTAGATCTCGCGGCGGGCGATGACGCCGCCCATGGGCACCGCGCCGTTGGTGACCTGCTTGGCGATGTTCATGATGTCCGGGGTGACGCCGAAATACTCGGCCCCGGTGTAGGCGCCCATGCGGCCGAAGGCGGTGATCACCTCGTCGAAGATCAACAGGATGTTGTGCTGGTCGCAGATTTCCCGCAGGCGCTGCAGGTAGCCCTTGGGCGGCACGATGACGCCACCGGAGCCGGACATGGGCTCGACGATCACCGCCGCGATGTTGGACGCGTCGTGCAATTCGATCAGCTTGAGCAGCTCATTGGCCAGCTCCACGCCCCCGGTCTCGGCCATGCCGCGGGTGAACGCCAGGCCCGGCTGCAGGGTGTGGGGCAGGTGGTCGGCGTCCATCAGCTGGCCGTAGAGCTTGCGGTTGCCGTTGATGCCGCCGAGGCTGGTGCCGGCGATGTTCACCCCGTGGTAGGCACGGGCGCGGCCGATCAGCTTGGTCTTGGAGGCCTGGCCCTTCAGCCGCCAGTAGGCGCGGGCCATCTTCACCGCGGTGTCGGCGCACTCCGAGCCGGAGCCAGTGAAGAACACGTGGTCCAGGTCGCCCGGCAGGCGCTCGGCGATCTTCTCCGCCAGCTGGAACGACAGCGGGTGACCGTACTGGAAGCCGGGGGAGTAATCCAGGGTGCCCAGCTGGCGGGCCACCGCCTCCTGAATCTCCTTGCGGCTGTGGCCGGCGCCGCAGGTCCACAGGCCGGACAGGCTGTCGTAGATGCGCCGGCCCTGGTCGTCGATCAGCCAGCTGCCTTCGGCGCCGACGACGATCCGCGGGTCGCGCTGGAAGGCGCGGTTGGCGGTGAAGGGCATCCAGTGGGCGTCCAGCTTGAGAGTGCTGGCAAGGGGCGGCGTAGCGGTTTGCGGCATGTTCATCGAAGACCTCCTGGTCGAGTGGGCGGCCCCTGGCCGGCGACGGCGCAGGGGACCGAGGACCGGGTGGGTTGCAGGCCACAGTGCCATGGGCCTAGAGTCGGTAAAATTCGATTTTTCCGATTCTGGGTTTACCTGGCGCTAAACAAATGAACGGACGACGTGGCGATCTCCTGGCCCAGGTCAGCGACTTCGAGGTACGCCTGCTGCGGCTGTTCCGCACGGTGGTGGACTGTGGCGGCTTTTCCGCCGCCGAGGGCGCCCTGGGCATCGGCCGCTCGGCCATCAGCCAGCAGATGGGCGACCTGGAGCAGCGCCTCGGCCTGCGCCTGTGTCAGCGCGGTCGCGCCGGCTTTGCCCTGACCGAGGAAGGCCGCGAGGTGTACCAGTCGGCCCTGCGCCTGCTGGGGGCGCTGGAGAGCTTCCGCACCGAGGTCAACGGCCTGCACCGGCACCTGCGCGGCGAACTGAATATCGGCCTCACCGACAACCTGGTGACCGTGCCCCACATGCGCATCACCCATGCCCTGGCGCGGCTCAAGGCCCAGGGCCCGGACGTGCGCATCCAGATCCGCATGACGCCGCCCGGCGAAGTGGAGCAGGGCGTGCTGGACGGCCGCCTGCACGTCGGCGTGGTGCCCCAGGCGGCGGCCCTGGCCGGGCTGGACTACCAGCCGCTGTACGACGAGCGCTCGCTGCTCTACTGCGCAGTGGGCCACCCGCTGTTCTACGTGGACGACGCCACCCTCGAGGACCATCGCCTGGACGCCCAGGATGCCATCGCCCCCACCTTCCGCCTGCCGCCGGAGGCCCAGGCGCGCTACCAGGCCCTGAACTGCACGGCGAGCGCCTCGGACCGCGAGGGCATGGCCTTCCTCATCCTCACTGGGCGCTACATCGGCTACCTGCCGGACCACTATGCCCAGCAGTGGGTCGGCCAGGGCCGGCTGCGGGCGCTGAAGCCAGCGAGCCGCCACTACGCCCTCAGCCTGGCTTCGGTCACCCGCCGGGGGCGCCGGCCGCACCTGGTGCTGGAAAGCTTCCTCGCCGCCCTGGCGGATACCGCCTAGCGGGTGGCGCTGTTGGGGAAATAGAAGGAAATCACCAGGGTGACCAGGGGCAGTGCGCCGATCTTCACCAGTTCGAAGATCTGCGCCACGCCGTCGTTCTGCGGCCAGGCGCCGTGGGCGACGAAGACGCTGACGCAGATCAGCGCCAGCCAGAACAGCACCTGGCGGGCGAAGCGCAGGCGCTCGCCCTCGTTGACCGTCACGCCCCCGGGGGCGCTGAACACCTGGGCCAGGTCGATATCGCCGGAAGATCCCTTTCCGTTCTCCATGTCAGACCCCTACCACGCGGCCGACCGCCACCAGTTCGTTGTCGTCGTTCTCTCGCACGATGCCCAGGGAGAAGCCCTTGCCCTTCTGTTTCTCCTGGTCCGCCACCGCCAGCAGGGCGAAGGCGCGCCGCATGGCCTCGGCCTTGGTGATGCCATTACGCTTGGCGATGTCGGTAAGTTTGGCGTCGATCTCGGCGGACAGGTCAACGGTGAGCCGGGTCATGGGGCGATGCTCCTGTTACTGAAAATGCACTGAGAATCTCAGTCTATACAGCGCCTGGGCCCGATCAACCCGGCGCCCGTCCCGTCCGGCGGGCGGTGCGCTTTTGGTGCGCGGCCTGCGCACCTGCACCGGCACGACGCGTGGCGACGGGAAGGCCCTGGCCCCTCGTCCGCGTCGGACCGGGCTTCACCGCAGAACCTGTTCACCTGGACAACTTCTTGCAAGCGTCCGCCTGTTCCCGCGGCGCCTACCGCGCCCGCCCGACCCGAGGCCGCCATGCACACCGAGAACATTCCCGCTCCCGACCTGATCTACGGACTGGAAGACCGTCCTGCACCCTTCCCCGCCCTGCTGGCAGCCCTGCAACACGTACTGGCCAGCGTGGTGGGCATCATCACCCCGCCGCTGGTGATCGGCGGGGTGTTGGGGCTGGGCGCCCACCTGCCCTACCTGATCAGCATGGCGCTGATGGTCTCCGGGGTCGGCACCTTCATCCAGGCGCGGCGGCCCCTGGGCATCGGCGCGGGGATGATCTGCCTGCAGGGCACCAGCTTCGCCTTCCTCGGCGCGGTCCTGTCCGCCGGTCTGCTGGTGAAGCAGCGCGGCGGCAGCCCCGAGGACATCCTCGCCATGGTCTTCGGCGTGTGCTTCTTCGGCGCCTTCGTCCAGGTGGCCCTGAGCCGCTGCATCGGCCACCTGCGGCGGGTGATCACGCCCCTGGCCACCGGCATCGTCATCACCCTGATCGGCGTCAGCCTGATCAAGGTGGGCATCACCGACCTGGGTGGCGGCTTCGGCGCCGCGGACTTCGGCGCACCGGTCAACCTGGCGCTGGGCGGCCTGGTCCTGGCGAGCATCATCCTGCTCAACCGCTCCGCCAACCCATGGGTGCGCCTGTCGTCCATCGTCCTCGGACTGGCCATCGGCTGCGTGGCGGCCTGGCTCGGCGGGCGCCTGGCGCCCGAGCCCCTGCCGGACCTGCCCCTGGTGGCGTTGCCAAGGCCTTTCGCCTTCGGGTTCGCCTTCGACTGGAGCGCATTCCTGCCGGTGGCGCTGATCTACGCCATCAGCACCCTGGAAACGGTGGGCGACCTGACCGCCAACTGCCTGCTCTCGCAGCAGCCCATCGAAGGCCCCGGCTACCTGCAGCGCCTCAGGGGCGGCGTGCTGGGGGACGGCGTCAGCTGCCTGCTGGCAGCCACCTTCAGCGCCTTCCCCAACACCACCTTCGCCCAGAACAACGGGGTGATCCAGATGACCGGCGTGGCCAGTCGCCACGTCGGTCTCTACATCGGCGCGCTGCTGGTGGCCCTGGGCCTGTTCCCGGTGCTCGGCGCGCTGCTGCAGCAGATTCCCAAGCCGGTGCTGGGCGGCGCGACCCTGGTGATGTTCGGCAGCGTGGCCGCCGCCGGCATCCGCATCCTCGCCCAGGTGCGCCTGGATCGCCGCAACATGCTGGTGATCGCCACCGCCTTCGGCATCGGCCTGGGCGTCGGCGCCGAGCCGGCCCTGCTCCACCAGTTGCCGCGCCTGGTGCAGAACCTGTTCGACTCGCCCATCACCAGCGGCGGGCTCAGCGCCATCCTCCTGGACCTGCTGCTGCCTCGGGAAACGCCCGCCACCGCCCCCGCCGAGGCCCTGCCAGAGCGGGTCGATCGCGCCTGATTCGCGGGCATATCGGGCCCGCCCGGGGTTTTCCCCGGCGCGGGCCTTGTCTCCGACCCGACCCTGGGGTATCAGTGCTGTCGCTCCGCCAACCCGACCCGCCCGGAACCGCACCATGACTCTCGACGTACCCGCGCATCGCACCAGCGCCAAGCCCGCCGGGCGCATCCGCCAGAAGAACGAAGAAGCGATCATCGCCGCCGCCGAGGAGGAGTTCGCCCGCCACGGTTTCAAGGGCACCAGCATGAACACCATCGCGCAGAACGCCGGGCTGCCGAAGGCCAACCTGCACTACTACTTCAACAACAAGCTGGGCCTGTACATGGCGGTGCTCAGCAACATCCTCGAACTGTGGGACAGCACCTTCAACACCCTGAGCGCCGAAGACGACCCGGCCCAGGCGCTGACCCGCTACATCCGCGCGAAGATGGAATTCTCCCGGCGCTACCCGAAGGCCTCGCGCATCTTCGCCATGGAAGTGATCAGCGGCGGCGAGTGCCTCACCGCGCATTTCAACCAGGACTACCGGGCCTGGTTCAGCGGCCGCGCGGGAGTGTTCGAGGCCTGGATCGCCGCGGGCAAGATGGACCCGGTGGACCCGGTGCACCTGATCTTCCTGCTCTGGGGCAGCACCCAGCACTACGCGGACTTCGCCACCCAGATCTGCCGCGTCACCGGTCGCACGCGCCTCACCAAGCAGGACTTCGACGCGGCCTGCGACAACCTCACCCGGATCATCCTCAAGGGCTGCGGCCTGACGCCGCCCACCGCCTGAGGCGACGCGCCCATGGCCTTCACCCTCGCGGCCCCCTGCGAGTACCGCGAGGACATCCGCAAGAGCCGCTTCCTCGCCCGCGCGGCCCCGGTGGACAGCGCCGAGGCCGCCCAGGCCTTCCTCGACGCCCACGCCGACCCCGCCGCCTCCCACAATTGCTGGGCCTGGGTGCTGGGCGAGCGTTACCGCTTCAGCGACGACGGCGAACCCGGCGGCACCGCCGGACGGCCGATCCTCGCCGCGCTGCACAGCCAGGGCTGGGACGGCGTGGCGGTGCTGGTGACCCGCTGGTACGGCGGCATCCAGCTGGGCACCGGCGGCCTGGCCCGGGCCTATGGCGGCTGCGCGGCGAAATGCCTGCAGGACGCGGAACGCCTGCCCCGCCGGGTGCAGGTACGGGTGGCCTGCCACTGCGGGTTCGCCGAATGGGCGCGCCTGCAGGCCCGGCTCGCCGATTTCGCCGCCACCGTGGAGCGACAGCAGTACCAGTCGGACGGCGTCGACCTGCAGTTGGCGTTGCCAGAGCCCCACTGCGACGCCCTGGAGCGCTGGCTGGCCGACCTGAGCCGCGGCCGCATCCAGCTGCAGCGCCTGTGATGCCACGCCAGGTCCGCGCCAGCGGGTCAATCCCGTGTCTGCCGTGGCGATAAAAAACTGCTCACAATCCCTGTGGATAACAATGTGGGAAACCCTGGGAAAGCGCCGCGCAGACGGCATGCCACGGGGCCTGGGCCGGGTTGCGCGGATTTTGTCCAAGGCGGCCGGGGCGCGCCCCTTTGTCGCAGGTAACCTGTTGATTCATTGATTTTTTCCAGCGTCCGGCGAAGGGCCTGGCCCGCACCCGTCGTGGCGAGGAAGGCAAGGCTGGCTTGTCCACGCAAGCCGGGGAAAACACTGTGGATAAGCCTGGGATGAACGCCTCGGGCCGTGGTGCGCCGGGGCCTGCGCCGGGCCGGACGAAAAATGTCCAGCCCGGGTACTCGGGTACCGTCCAGAACTCTGGATTCAATCCCGGCGGATAGCGTCGTCGCTCACCGGCCAGGCCTGGGCGATGCCCCAGGCCAATTCCGCCACCAGGAACGGCAAGATCACCCAGCTCGCGCCCTGGGCCAGGGCATAGGCCTGCCAGAGGGCGAAGGCCATCCGCCCGGCGGCGTCGTAGCGGCCCAGGCGACGCTCTGGATGACGGATGCGCAGCACAGCCCAGATGCAGACCAGTGAGCCCAGCAGGTTGGCCATGAGCATCGGCAGCGCAGCGAATGTTGGCAGCTCTCCGGGCAAGGCCAGCCCGCTAGCCACGGCCGACAGCGCCCCGTGCAGCAGGAGGAAGGTCCAGGGCGTCGCGAAGGGTGCGGTGACCAGCAGGTCGTACCAGGCGCTGGCGCGTACCAGGCGCCGGTAGGTGGAGGGATGCCACATGAGGGAAATCTCGCAGGAAAGGGGAACCCGATCCTGGGGCCTGGAGTATGCTCCAGGGTCAAGCCCCTTCCGCGAGTCCTTTTCCATGCGCATCGGCGAACTGGCCAGCCGCGCCGCCGTCAGTCGCGACAGCCTGCGCTTCTACGAACGCCTCGGCCTGATCCGCGCCCGGCGCAGCGCCAATGGCTACCGCGACTACCCCGAGGAAAGCCTGCAGGCCCTGCTGTACATCAAGACCGCCCAGCACCTGGGCTTCGCCCTGGCGGAAATCGGCGAGCAGTTGGAGACCCTGTGGTCGGCGCCCGATCGCGACCAGGCGGTGCAGGAACTGCTGACCGACAAGCTGCAGCGCATCGAACAGCGGATGGAGGAGCTGGCCGCCCTGCGCGACGAACTCCACCAGCGCCTCGCCAGCGGCTGCCCGCTGCAGCCACGCCCTCGCTAGGGCATACGCCGAAGCAGCCGGCGCAGCCCGAAGACCAGCAGCACCACACCGCCGTCCACGACCAGCAGGATCGGGCGTGGATCGCTCCATTTGTCCCTATTGGTGCTGCGCCCGTAGTAGGGCGCGCCCGGGCCATAGGCGTCCCACACCGCCAAGGCGCTGAACAACAGGGCAACTGCCACCAGGCCGAGGCACAGCCCGTTCACGGCGAGTCGGAGGAAAGGGTGGCGCATCGCCGGCGTCCTCACGGCATCGAAAACGAGAGCATGCCGCGTTCGCCAGGGAAACGCCGGGCCTGGCTCACATGCCGATCAGGCTCAGCATGATGAAGGTGGCGAACAGCACGAAGTGGGTCATCCCCTCGATGGCGTTGGTATGGCCGTCGTTGAGGTTGATGGCCGCCACCACCAGGGTGATGGCCACCATCACCGTCTGTACCGGGGTCATGGCCATCTGGAACGGCTGGCCGGTGAGCAGCGCCAGGGCTTCCATCACCGGTACGGTGAGGATCACCGTGGACAACGAGGCGCCCATGGCGATGTTCACCACCGACTGCATGCGGTTGGCCAGGGCGGCGCGCAGCGCAGTGAGGATTTCCGGGGCGGCGGAGATGGCCGCCACCAGCAGCGCCGCGACGATGGGCGGCGCGCCGCTGCCCTGCAGGCCGAGGTTCAGGGCCTTGGCCATGACCTCGGCGAGGGCGCCGATCAGCGCCACCCCCACCACGAGCAAAGCGATGGACTGGCGGGCGCTGCCGGCCTCGGCGGGCACGCCGGCCCGCACGCGTTTCTTCTCCGGGTAGCTGTAGCTGAAGAAATAGCTGTGGGGGCCGGTCTGCATGCGCAGGAACAGCGCGTAGAGGGTGAGCATCGCGCCGATGGTGAACATCGAGTACAGGTGCCACTTGGCCTCGGGGATGAACTCCGGCACCACCATGGAGATGCCCATGGCGGTCATGATCATCACCCCGTATGACTTGGCCGAGTCGTCGTTGTAGGCCTGCTCGCCGTACTTCAGCCCGCCCATCAGCGCGGCCAGGCCGAGGATACCGTTGATGTCCAGCATCACCGCGGCGTAGATGGTGTCCCGGGCCAGGGTGGGCGAGGGCTCATGGCTCATGACGATGCCCAGCACCACCACCTCCACCAGCACGGCGGACAGGGTCAGGATCATGGTGCCGTAGGGGTCGCCGACCTTCTCCGCCAGTACCTCGGCATGGTGCGCCACCCGCAGCGAGGCGCAGACGATGGCGGCGATCAGGGCCAGCGCGGCCACCAATGCCACCCCCTGCCCCTGGCCCAGCAGCCAGTGCTCGGCGGCGTAGGCCAGCACCGCGGCGGCGGCCGCCAGCAACAGAAACGCTTCGTCTTTCACCAGGCTGAGCATGCGCGCCATTTCCTTCTTCATCGCGGGGGGAGCCGGGCCATGCGGGGCGCCCGGTCGCCGGACGGCGCGCGACGAGCGCACCGGCATCCGGCCTTATCAACCGGACGCCGAAACGCCCCGGACAGTTCCACCCGGATTGCCGCGGGCGGGCCGCGAAGGCCGCCCGCCGGGCCCTGCGCGGGCCTGTGCCATAATTCGCCGATCCGTCCCCGCGCCCGGCGGCGGACGCCTCGCATCCCCGGAGACCGCTGCCCCATGTACGACTGGCTCAACGCCCTGCCGAAGGCCGAACTGCACCTGCACCTGGAGGGTTCCCTGGAGCCGGAGCTGCTGTTCGCCCTGGCCGAACGCAACGGCATCGCCCTGCCCTGGCCCGACGTGGACGCCTTGCGCCAGGCCTACGCCTTCAACAACCTGCAGGAATTCCTCGACCTGTACTACCGGGGCGCCGACGTGCTGCGCACCGAGCAGGACTTCTACGACCTGACCTGGGCCTACCTGGAGAAGTGCAAGGCGCAGAACGTGGTCCACACCGAGCCGTTCTTCGACCCCCAGACCCACACCGACCGCGGCATCCCCTTCGAGGTCGTGGTGCGCGGCATCACCCAGGCCCTGGCCGATGGCGAGCGCCGCCTGGGCATTCGCAGCGGGCTGATCCTGAGCTTCCTCCGGCACCTGCCGGAAGAAGAGGCCCAGCGCACCCTGGACCAGGCCCTGCCGTTCCGTGAACACTTCGTCGCGGTGGGCCTGGACAGCTCGGAAGTCGGCCACCCGCCGCGCAAGTTCCAGCGAGTGTTCGACCGCGCCCGGGCCGAAGGCTTCCTCACGGTCGCCCATGCCGGCGAGGAGGGCCCGCCGGAGTACATCTGGGAAGCCCTGGACCTGCTCAAGGTGCAGCGCATCGACCACGGCGTGCGGGCCAGCGAGGACGAGCGCCTGCTGCAGCGGCTGATCGACGAGCAGATCCCCCTCACCGTCTGCCCGCTGTCCAACACCAAGCTCTGCGTGTTCGACGACATGGCCCAGCACAACATCCTCGACCTGCTGGAGTGCGGCGTGAAGGTAACGGTGAATTCCGACGACCCGGCGTACTTCGGCGGCTACGTCACGGAGAACTTCGCCGCCCTGCATGCCAGCCTCGGCATGACCGAGGCCCAGGCCCGGCGCCTGGCGCAGAACAGCCTCGACGCACGCCTGGTGCGCTGAGGCTCAGGCGGGCCAGGGCGCCTTCGCCAGCAACTCGGCGCAGCGCGCGCGCAAGAAGGCGTGGAGCACCCGCACCGGCGGGCTCAGCTGGGCCCGGTGGGCGCAGATCAGGTTCAGCGGCGCGGCCTCGCCCTGGTGGTCGGCCAGCAGCAGCGCCAGGCGCCCCGCCGTCACGTCCCCGGCCACGTCCAGCCAGGACTTGTAGCTCAGGCCATGGCCGGCCACCGCCCAGCGCCGCACCGCGTCGGCGTCGTCGCTGACCCGGTCGCCCTTCACCGTCACCTCCTGGCTGCGCCGGCCCTGGGCGAAGCGCCAGCGATCGTGGACCCGCTCGCCGAGCACATAGAGCAGGCAGTTGTGGGCCGCCAGGTCATCGACCCGCTGCGGCGCGTCGTGTGCGGCGAGGTAGGCCGGCGCCGCGCACAGCACCCGCCGATTGCCCGGGGCCAGGGGCAGCGCCACCAGGCTGGAGTCCTCCGGCTCGCCGTAGCGCAGGGCGATGTCCACCGGCTGGCGGAACAGGTCGGCCACCCGGTCCCCCAGGTGCAGGCGCAGGGTCAGCCGCGGGTGGTCGCGCTGGAATGCATCCAGCCAGGGCAGCAGCACGTTGCGGCCGAAGTCCGAGGGCGCCGACAGGTGCAGCACGCCGCCGATGCCGGCGCGCCCGCCTTCCAGCGCCTGGCGCCCCTCCTCCAGGGCCCGCAGCGCGGCGCGGGCATGGCCGAGGAACTGTTCACCCTCGGCGGTCAGCCGCAGGCTGCGGGTGGAGCGCGCCAGCAGGCGTACCTGCAGCTGGCCCTCCAGGCGCTTGAGGGCGGCGCTGGCCACCGCCGGCGAACATTCCAGCCGGCGCGCGGCCGCGGAAAGGCTGCCGCTGTCGGCGGTGCAGATGAACACCTGGAGGTCGTCGAGACGCAGCATTTTCAAGATTCCGTTGAAAGAGACTGCCGTGATAGCGGGTTTTTCCGCGCAACGGAATAGCCCAGCATGTCCGGCATTCCTTCCCGCCGGCCTCGCCGGCCCTTCCGGAGCCGTTCCATGAAAGCCATCGCCTACCGCCAGTCCCTGCCCGCCGACGATCCCCAGGCCCTGCTGGATCTCGACCTCCCCGACCCGGTCCCCGGGCCCCGCGACCTGCTGGTGGAGGTCCGGGCGATTTCCGTGAACCCGGTGGATACCAAGATCCGCCGCAACGTGCAGCCGGAGAACGGCCAGCCCAAGGTGCTCGGCTGGGACGTGGCCGGGGTGGTGAAAGCGGTGGGCCGCGAGGTGGACCTGTTCGCCGTGGGCGATGAGGTGTTCTACGCCGGCGCGCTGGACCGCCCGGGCGCCAACAGCCAACTGCACGTGGTGGACCAGCGCCTGGTGGGCCATCGCCCGAAGACCCTGGACTTCGCCCAGAGCGCGGCGCTGCCGCTGACCGCCATCACCGCCTGGGAACTGCTCTTCGAGCGCCTGGGCATCGCCGAGGGCGACGCATCCGCAGGCCAGCGCCTGCTGGTGGTGGGCGCCGCCGGCGGGGTGGGGTCGATGCTGGTGCAACTGGCCCGCCAGCTCACCGGGCTGACGGTGATCGGCAGCGCCTCGCGGCCGGAGACCCAGCAATGGGTGCGCGACCTGGGCGCCCACGAAGTGATCGACCACAGCCGGCCGCTGCACGAGGAACTGCGGCGCATCGGCATCGACTCGGTGACCCACGTCGCCAGCCTGACCCATACCGACCAGCACCTGGCGGCCCTGGTGGAGGCCCTGGCGCCCCAGGGGCGGCTGGCGCTGATCGACGATCCCAAGGCCCTGGACATCGGCCTGCTCAAGCGCAAGAGCCTGTCCCTGCACTGGGAGTTCATGTACACCCGCTCGCTGTTCCAGACCGACGACATGATCGAGCAGCACCGGCTGCTGGAGCGGGTCGCCGGGCTGGTGGACGACGGCGTGCTGAAGACCACCCTGGGCGAGCACTACGGCACCATCGACGCGGCCAACCTGCGCCGCGCCCACGCCCAGCTGGAGAGCGGCACCTCCCGCGGCAAGATCGTCCTGGAAGGCTTCCGCTGATCCCACGCAGGGCGCCCGGAGCGCCCTGCCCGGCGGCGGTCAGTGCATCGGCGTGGCCAGCCGCGCCGTGGCCAGGGCGCAGAGCACCGCCACCACGCCGCAGACGCTGATCACCAGGGCCATGGGGATGGCGGTGCCGTTGTGCAGCACGCCCACCATGGCGGCGGCGCAGGCGGCGATGCCGAACTGCAGGCAGCCCAGCAGCGCCGAGGCGCTGCCGGCGTGGCGGCCCTGGCCGGCCATGGCGCAGGCCGAGGCGTTGGGGATGATGCAGCCCAGACTGGCGATGCAGCCGAACAGCGGGATCAGCAGCGGCCACAGGGCCTCGGTACGGGCCAGAGCCAGCCCCAGCAGGGCCAGGGCGCAGGCCAGGTAGACCCAGATCGCCCGCCGCAGCAGGTGGGCCGGGCCGCGCCAGCGCAGCAGCCGGGCATTTACCTGGGACACCAGGATGAAGCCGGCCGCGTTGCTGCCGAACAGCCAGCCATAATGCTCGGCCGGCACCCCGTAGAGCTGGATGAACACGAAGGGCGAACCGGCGATGTAGGCGAACATCCCGGCCATCGCCACCCCGCCGGCCAGGGAGAAGGCGATGAACGCCCGGTCGCCGAACAACCGACGGTACTCGCGGAACGCCCCCCGCAGCGGCGGATGCGGCAGGCTGCGGTCCAGGGTCTCCGGCAGCCAGGCGGCCACGCCCAGCCCGCACAGGGCGCTGAACAGCGTCAGTACCACGAAGATCGAGCGCCAGCCGAAGCTGTCCAGCAGCAGGCCGCCGCCCAGAGGCGCGAGGATCGGCGCCAGGCCCATCACCAGCATCAGCTGCGAGAACACCTTGGCCGCGCCCACCGGGTCGCACAGGTCACGCACCACCGCCCGCGACACCACCATCCCGGCGCATCCGCCCAGGGCCTGGATGAAACGCGCGACGATCAGCCCTTCCAGGCTGGTGGCCAGGGTGCAGCCGAGGGACGCCAGGGTGAACAGCGCGACCCCGGCCAGCAGCGGCCCGCGCCGGCCGTAGCGGTCCGCCAGGGGCCCGTAGACCAGTTGGCCCAGGGCCAGGCCGATGAAGTAGGCGGCGAGGCTCAGCTGCACGTGCTCCACATCGGTGCCGAAGGCGATGGCCAGGGCCGGGAAGCTGGGCAGGTAGAAGTCGATGGCCATGGGGCCGAAGGCGCTGAGGGCGCCCAGGATCAACAGGATTCTCAGGTTCATGAAGCCTTCCGGTAGCGCGGGAACAACTCGCGCCGGCCGCCTCGCCACGGGCGAGGGGCCGACGGCGCGTCGACGGGAAAAAGAACGGTCCGCACCAGGCGGACCGAAGGAGAAGCCTACCACCGCCGGCCGGGCCGGCGGCGATTCTCAGACGTGGCCGCCGTGGGGCGCCTCGACGGCCTTGCGTTTCTTGCCGCCGAAGCGTTCGCCGAGGTGCTCCACCAGCACGTAGAACATCGGGATGAACAGCATCGCCACGGCGGTGGCGGCGAGCATCCCGCCGATCACCCCGGTGCCGATGGAGTGCCGGCTGGCGGAGCCCGCACCGGAGCTGACGGCCAGCGGTAGCACGCCGAGGATGAACGCCAGGGAGGTCATCACGATGGGCCGGAAGCGCAGCTTCGCCGCCTCCAGGGCCGCCTCGCGGATACCCATGCCTTGCTGCCGGCAGAGCACGGCGAACTCCACCACCAGGATGGCGTTCTTCGCCCCCAGGCCGATCAGGGTCACCAGGCCCACCTGGAAGTACACGTCGTTGGCGATGCCGCGCAGCCAGATGGCGAGGATCGCGCCGAACACCGCGAACGGCACCGCGGTGATCACCGCGATCGGCAGGGTCCAGCGCTCGTACTGGGCGGCGAGGATCAGGAACACCATCACCAGGCCGAAGATGAACGCGGTGCTGCCCGAACCCTGGGTCTTCACTTCCTGGTAGGCCGAGCCGGTCCAGGCCAGGCTGTAGTCCTCGCCCATCACCTCGTCCGCGACTTCCTGGGCCGCCTGCAGCGCCTGGCCCGAACTGTAGCCGGGGGCCGGGTTGCCCATGATCTTCGCCGACGGGTAGACGTTGAAGCGCTCGAAGGTGTCCGGGCCCAGTACCCGGCGCACGGTGACCAGGGCGCTGAGGGGAATCATCTCGCCACTCTGGGCGCGGACGAACACCTGGTTGAGGTCCTCGGGCTTGCTGCGGAACTCCGACTCCGACTGCATGCTGACCTGGAAGGTCCGCCCGTAGAGGGTGAAGTCGTTGACGTAGAAGCTGCCGAAGGTGCTCTGCATGGCGACGAACACTTCGTTCACCGGCACGCCCAGGGCGCGGGCCTTGTTGCGGTCCAGATCCACGTAGTACTGCGGCACGCTGGCATCGAAGGTGGTCCGCACGCCGGCCAGCTCCGGCCGCTTGGCCGCCGCCTCGGTGAACTTGCGGCTGACTTCGGCCAGCCCGGCGATACCGTGGTCGGCGCGGTCCTGCAGGTAGCCCTCGAAGCCGCCGGTGGTGCTCATGCCGGAGATCGGCGGCGGGTTGAAGGCCAGCACCATGGCGTTGCGCTTGGTCTCGTCAGAACCCATGCCCATCACCGTGTGCACGAAGTTACGCGCGTCCAGTTCGGGCTTGGTGCGCTCGTCCCAGTCCTTGAGCGGCACGAAGGACACACCGGCGTTGGAGCGCTGGCCGAAGCTCAGCACGTCGAAGCCGGTGAAGGTCACCACGTTGGCGACCGCCTCGTTCTGCATCAGGTTCTGGGTGATATCGGACGTGACCTTGGCGGTGCGGTCCAGGGACGCCGCCGGGGGCAGGTAGTAGGCGCTGATGACATAGCCCTGGTCCTCTTCCGGGACCAGCGAGCCGGGCACCCGGCCGAACACCCAGGCGGTGATGGCGATCATCCCGGCGAACAGCAGCAGGCCGATGACCGCGCGGCGGACGAAGAAGCGCACGCCGGCGCTGTAGCCGCGGGTGATCCGGTCGAACTGGCGGTTGAACCAGCGGAACGGCGCCGCCGGCTCCTGGTGGCCGGGCTTGAGCAGCACCGCGCAGAGCGCCGGGCTGAGGGTCAGCGCGACGATGCCGGAGATCACCACCGAGATGGCGATGGTGATGGCGAACTGGCGGTACATCTGGCCGGCCAGGCCGCCCAGCAGCGCCACCGGGACGAACACCGCGCAGAGCACCAGCACGATGGTGATGATCGGCCCGGTCACCTCGCCCATCGCCTTGATCGCCGCTTCCCGCGGGCTGAGGCGCTCGGTGGTCATCACCCGCTCGACGTTCTCGATCACCACGATGGCGTCGTCCACCACGATGCCGATGGCCAGCACCATGCCGAACAGCGTCAGCAGGTTGATGGAGAAGCCCAGCATGTACATGCCGGCGAAAGTCCCCACCAGCGACACCGGGATCGCCAGCACCGGGATCAGGGTGGCGCGCCAGTTCTGCAGGAAGATGAAGACCACCAGCACCACCAGGCCCATGGCTTCGAAGAAGGTCTTCACCACCTCGTGGATGGACGCCTGGACGAAGTGGGTGGTGTCGTAGGGGATGCGGAAGGCGACGCCCTCGGGGAAGCGCTTGGACATCTTGTCCATGGCCTCGCGCACCGCCGCGGCGGTGTCCAGGGCATTGGCGCCGGGCTGCAGGTAGATACCGAAGGCCGCCGCCGGGCGCCCGTTGAAGGTGGCGCTGAAGGCGTAGTCCTTGGCCCCCAGTTCGACTCGGGCGACGTCCTTCAGGCGCAGGCTGGCGCCGTCGGAGTCGGTGCGCAGCAAGATGTTCTCGAACTCCGCCGGGTCGGCGAAGCGGCCCTGGGTGGTCACCGTGTAGGTGAAGTCCTGGGGATCGTGCATCGGCTGCTGGCCGAAGCTGCCGGCGGCGAACTGCGAGTTCTGCCCGCCGATGGCCTCGGACACGTCGCTCGGGGTCATGCCGTACTGGGCCAGCTTGTCCGGGCGCAGCCAGATGCGCATGGAGTAGTCCTTGGCGCCGAACTGCGAGGCATCGCCCACCCCGGGCAGGCGCTTGATCTCGTCGATCACGTTGATCAGCGCGTAGTTGCTCAGGTACAGCGGGTCGCGGGAGCCATCCGGCGAGTACATGGTCACGACCTGCAGGATCGACGCGGAGCGCTTCTGCACCTGCACGCCCTGGCGCCGCACTTCCTCGGGCAGCTTGGCCTCGGCGGCGGCGACCCGGTTGTTCACGTCGATGGTCGCCTGGTCGGGGTCGGTGCCCACCTCGAAGGACACGGTGATCCGCAGCTGGCCGCTGCTGGAGGCCACCGAGTTCTGGTAGATCATGTTGGGCACGCCGTTGATCTGCTGCTCCAGCGGCGCGGCCACGGTGCTGGCGATCACTTCGGCGCTGGCGCCCGGGTAGGTGGCCTGCACCACCACCTGGGGCGGCACGATGTCCGGGTACTGTGCGATCGGCAGGCCGCGCATGGCCACCAGGCCGGCGATGGCGATGATGATCGACAGGACCGCCGCGAAGCGCGGCCGGTCGATGAAGAAACGCGAGATCACGAGGCCGCCCCCTCGGCCGCCTTGGCCGGTTGCGCACCGGACGCGCCGGGCTGGACCACCTGCACCGGGGCGCCCGGTCGCAGCTTGGCGATGCCCTCGATCACCACCTTGTCACCGCCCTTCAGGCCGTCCTTGATCAGCCAGCGATGGTTGGCGGTGATGCCGGTCTGCACCGGCCGCGCCTGGGCCTTGCCCTGCTCGTCGACAACGAACACGAAGGTGCCCTGGGGCCCCTGGGAAACCGCCTTCTCCGGCACGGTGACGGCGTTCGGGTAGACCAGCCCCTTCACCACCACCCGCACGAACTGGCCGGGCAGCAGCGCCTGGTCGGGGTTGGGCACGCTGGCGCGGGCGCTCACGGTGCCGGTGCCGCGGGTGATCAGGCTGTCGGTGAAATCCACGTGGCCGGTGTGGCTGTAGGCGCTGCCGTTGGCGAACTTGATCTCCGCCACCAGCTTGCCATCGGCCGGCATCTTCAGGCTGCCGTCCTGCAGGTCGTTGCGCATGCGCTCGATCTCCAGGTCCGGGTAGGCGAAGTTCACGTACAGCGGGTCCAGCTGGGTGACGTGGGTGAGCAGGCTGGAACTGGCGTCGTTGGCCGTGACCAGGCTGCCCTCGGAACGCACCTCGCGGCTGGTGATGCCGGAGATGGGGGACTCGACGGTGGTGTAGTCCAGGTCGATCTGCCGGGCCTGCACCTCGGCCTTGGCGGCCTCGATGTTGGCCTTGCTCTGCTCGTAGTTGGAGACCGCGGTGTCCAGCTCGCTGCCGCTGGCGAAGCCGCGGTCCTGCAGCTGGCGGATGCGCTTGAGGTCGCGGTCGGTCTGGCGGTAGCGGGCCTGCTCCTGGGCCAGGGCGCCCTTGGCGCGGTCGAGGGCCGCCTGATAGGGACGCGGGTCGATACGGAACAGCACCTGGCCCTTCTTCACCTTGCTGCCTTCCTCGTAGGAGCGCTCCGTGAGGATGCCGCTTACCTGGGCACGCACCTCCACTTCACGGGAGCCGGCGGTCCGGCCGGGATACTCCATCACCAGGGGGAAATCCTTGGCCTCGGCGGTTTCCACCACTACCTGCGCCGGCGGCGGGTTGCCGGCGTCCTGGGCCTGCGCGCCCTGGGCCAGCAGCAGGCTCAGGGCCAGGGCCGGGAACGCGAGGGGAAGGGGTCGAGCGAACATAGGTACATCTCCCGGGGCGTCGAGCGTTGCGAAAAAGGACGGTATGCTGTTACATACATTCACGTTTGTAAACCAGGGAAAGGCACGAAACGCGAGACAATGCGTTCCCTGCGCCAGACCTGTCTCCACACGGAAACCCCCGTCGAACATGCGTCGAACCAAAGAACAAGCCGAACAGACCCGTGTCGCGATCCTGGCGGCGGCCGAGCAGTTGTTCCTGGAAAAAGGGGTGTCGCATACCACGCTGGAGCAGATCGCCCGTGCCGCCGGGGTCACCCGCGGCGCGGTTTACTGGCACTTCCAGAACAAGGCCCATCTGTTCCACGCCATGCTCGACCAGGTGCGGCTGCCGCTGGAGCAGCTCACCGAACGCCTGTCGGGATGCGGGGGCGAGGATCCGCTCTGGGCCTTGCGCGACCTGTGCGTGGGCGCCATCGAGAGCCTCGCCCAGGACGACCAGAAGCGGCGGATTTTCACCATACTCCTGCATCGTTGCGAATTCACCGACGAATTGCGGGAAACCGAGCAGCGCAACGCCGTGTTCATCAACCAGTTCATTGCACTGGTGGAACAATTGTTCGGACGGCCCGGGTGCCTGGATCGCCTTCAGGACGGCGTGACGCCGCGGATCGGCGCCCGCTCGCTGCATGGCCTGCTGGTGGGGCTGTTCACCGACTGGACCCGGGACCCCGGGCTGTTCGACCCGATCCGTGACGCCGCCGCTCTGTTCGACGTGCACTTCCGCGGGCTGGTACGCGACTGGCCGAGGCGGCGGCAGGCAGCGCCCCCCACACCCTGAACGGCACGGCCGGCCAGGTGCGGCCGGCTAGGTGTGGCCGGCAAGGCGCGGCCTGGGAGGCGCAGCCCGAGCAGCGGCGCCGAGAGAATCAGGCGGCCGGGCGCGCCTCGTAGCCTTCCGCGGCGATCGCCGCCACCACCTGGGTGGCCTCCAGCCGCTGGCTGTCCACCTCGACTCGCCCGCTGGGGATATCCACCCGCACCTGGGCCTGGGGATCGAGGGCCTGCACCGCCTGGGTGATGCTGCGCACGCAGTGGCCGCAGGAAATACCTTGAACGTCGAATGCTTGCATGGGGATGTCCTCCTCGGGGTTTCCGACAGTGTCGACCTTGCCACCGGGTCAAGGTCAAGGTGGGGGTTGCCGAGCCGGCGCCGCTCGCCCAAGCTGAGCGGGTCGACCCGTTTCGGAGCCCTGCCATGCGCCGGTTGCTGCTACCGCTGCTCGCCGTCTCGCTGCACGCCGCGGCGGAAAACGCGCCCTACGCGCCGGTCAACACGCCCGGAGCGTTCGACTACGGCGTGGTGATGGTGACCCGCGATCGCCTGGAAGTCTCCACCAGCTGCGAAATCGGCCTGTACGTGCAGGACCGCCTGGCCGCCCGCCTCTACCAGGGCCAGTCGGTGTCCTTCAACCTGCCGCCGGGGGAAACCCTGATCCGCCTGGGGATCGTCGGCCAGGGCGCCTGCAACTCGGGCTTCGAGCAGTACAACCAGGAAACCATCACCCTGCGCGCCGGGGAAATCCGCAAGTACCGGATCGCCGCCAACACCGCCGGGCTGTACCTGGTGCCGGCCAGCCTCTGACCCCTATCCTGAGACCCGGCGGGCGGACATGGAACTCCGCCCGCCGGGTTGCAGTCACTGTGCCACCCACGAGCCGACGGGCGCGCCCGCGCCACGTCAGCCATTCGCCTGAAGACCGATGAGGAGTTCCAAGGAATGAACCGTTACTCGACCCCACAGATCGCCCTGCACTGGCTGACCGCGCTGCTGGTACTCACCAACATCGCCCTGCCCTACGGCCACGACTTCTTCGGCCAGTTCCTCGGCGGCGACGGCGGTGTCTTCACCCTGCACAAGTCCATCGGGCTGACGGTGCTGGCGCTCACCCTGCTGCGCCTGGTGGTCCGCGCCCGCCATGGCGCGCCGCAGCTGCTGCCGCCCGAAGACCGCTTCCAGCAGGTCGCCGCCAAGGCCGGCCATGCGCTGCTGTACCTCCTGCTGCTGGCGATGCCGCTGACTGGGCTGCTGTTCGGCAAGCGCCCGGTGAACCTGTTCTGGCTGGTGGAGATCGCCCCGCTGCCGCTGTCGGACGACACCCGCGCCCTGGCCAAGCAATTTCACCTCACCGCCCAGTACGTCCTCTACGCCTTGATCCTCGGTCATGCCGCCATCGCCCTCTGGCACCACTACGTGCGCCGCGACGGCGTGCTCCGCGGCATGCTGCCGGCGGCACGCCACTGATACGTCGTTGGGCCACGCGGGCTTGACCTTGCCACCGTGGCAAACCCGAGCATAGGGTGCACTTCTTCCAGGAGGACGCCCTATGCCGACCCTCACCGCATCCCCCCATGACCTGGACCTGCCGATCCGCGGCATGACCTGCGCCTCCTGCGCGGGGCGCGTGGAGCGCGCGCTGC
Source organism: Pseudomonas mangiferae (assembly GCF_007109405.1). Taxonomy (GTDB): domain Bacteria; phylum Pseudomonadota; class Gammaproteobacteria; order Pseudomonadales; family Pseudomonadaceae; genus Pseudomonas_T; species Pseudomonas_T mangiferae. The sequence continues at coordinate 19,965 of NZ_VJOY01000002.1, read as the reverse complement.
GCCAGGTGCCGGGGGTCACCGCCGCCACCGTCAACCTGGCCAGCGAGCGGGCCCGGGTGGAAGGCCAGGCGGAGCCCACGGCGTTGTTGCAGGCGGTGGAGAAGGCCGGCTACGACGTGCCGCGGCAGACGGTGGAACTGGCCATCGAGGGCATGACCTGCGCCAGCTGCGTGGGCCGGGTAGAGCGTGCCCTGGGCAAGGTGGACGGGGTGCTGTCGGCCAGCGTCAACCTGGCCAGCGAGCGCGCCCAGGTCGAGACCCTGGAAGGCGTCGAGGGCGAGGCGCTGCTGGCGGCGGTGCGCGCGGCCGGCTACGACGCCCGCCCCGTCGCGGGCGACACCCCGGTGCCGGCGCCCCGGGACGAGCGCCTGCCCCTGGCCGGCGCGGTATTGCTGGCGGCGCCCCTGGTGCTGCCGATGATCGCCGGCTGGTTCGGCGGACACCTGATGCTGCCAGCCTGGCTGCAATTCCTGCTGGCCACCCCAGTGCAGTTCGTGTTCGGCGCGCGCTTCTACGTGTCGGCCTGGAAGGCGGTGCGCGCCGGCACCGGCAACATGGACCTGCTGGTGGCGCTGGGCACCAGCGCCGGCTACGGCCTGAGCCTCTACCTGTGGTGGCGCGCCGCCCCGGGGGACATGCCGCACCTGTATTTCGAGGCGTCGGCGGTGGTCATCGCCCTGGTACGCCTGGGCAAATACCTGGAAAGCCGCGCCAAACGCCAGACCGGCGACGCCATCCGCGCCCTGCAAGCCCTGCGCCCGGAGCGGGCGGTGCGGGTGGTGGATGGCCGTGAGGAAGAAGTGGCCATCGCCGCCCTGCAGGTCGGCGACCTGCTGCGGGTCAAGCCCGGCGAGCGCATCCCGGTGGACGGCGAGGTGGTGGACGGCCAGAGCCATGCCGACGAGGCGCTGATCAGCGGCGAGAGCCTGCCGGTGCCGAAGGCGCCGGGCGATGCGGTGACCGGCGGCGCGCTGAACGGCGAGGGCCGCTTGCTGGTGCGGGCCACCGCCCTGGGCGCGGAAAGCGTCCTGGCGCGGATCATCCGCCTGGTGGAAGACGCCCAGGCGGCCAAGGCACCGATCCAGAAGCTGGTGGACCGGGTCAGCGAGGTGTTCGTCCCGGCGGTCCTGCTCATCGCCCTGGCGACCCTGGCCGGCTGGCTGTTCGCCGGCGCCGGCCTGGAGCAGGCGATGATCAACGCCGTGAGCGTGCTGGTGATCGCCTGCCCCTGTGCCCTGGGCCTGGCCACGCCGACGGCGATCATGGCCGGCACCGGCGTGGCGGCCCGCCACGGCATCCTCATCAAGGACGCCAGCGCCCTGGAAATCGCCCACGGGGTGACCGACGTGGCCTTCGACAAGACCGGCACCCTCACCTCGGGCGAGCCGCGCCTGGTGCACCTGGCGGCGCCCGCCGACGAAGAACAAGCCCTGGCCCTGGCCGGTGCGTTGCAGCAGGGCAGCGAGCACCCGCTGGCCCGGGCAGTATTGGATGCCTGCGCCGCCCGCGGCCTGCACCCGGCCACCGTGACGGACAGCCAGGCCCTGGCCGGGCGCGGCATCCGCGGGCAGGTGGGGGAGCGCAGCCTGGCCCTGGGCAACCGCCGCCTGCTGGACGAGCAGGGCCTGGCGCCCGGCGCCCTGGAGGAGCAGGCCCGCGCCTGGGAAGCCGAGGGCCGTACGCTCTCCTGGCTGCTGGACCTGGCGCCCCCGCGGGTGCTGGGGCTGTTCGCCTTCGGCGACTCCCTCAAGCCCGGCGCCGCCGAGGCCGTCGCCGCCCTGGAGGCCCGCGGCATCCGCAGCCACCTGATCACCGGCGACAACCGCGGCAGCGCCGGCGTGGTGGCGTCCGCCCTGCACATCGACGATGTCCATGCCGAAGTGCTGCCCGCCGACAAGGCGGCCACGGTGGCGGCGTTGAAGGCCGCGGGACGTCGCGTGGCGATGGTGGGCGACGGCCTGAACGACGCACCGGCCCTGGCCTCCGCCGACGTCGGCATCGCCATGGGCGGCGGCACCGACGTAGCCATGCACGCCGCCGGGATCACCCTGATGCGCGGCGACCCGCGGCTGGTGCCAGCCGCCCTGGACATCAGCCGGCGCACCTACGGCAAGATCCGCCAGAACCTGTTCTGGGCGTTCATCTACAACCTGGTGGGCCTGCCCCTGGCGGCGTTCGGCGTCCTCGACCCGGTGCTGGCCGGCGCGGCGATGGCGCTGTCCAGCGTCAGCGTGGTCAGCAACGCCCTGCTGCTGAAGACCTGGAAACCCGAGGAGGTCGCGTGAACATCGGCCAGGCGGCGCGGCGCTCCGGCCTCAGCGCCAAGATGATCCGCTACTACGAAGCCATCGGCCTGCTGCCCGCCGCCGGGCGCAGCGATAGCGGCTACCGCCAGTACGGCGAGCGCGACCTGCACACCCTGGGGTTCATCAAGCGCGCCCGTGACCTGGGCTTCGCCCTGGAGGAAGTGGGCCGGCTGCTGGCCCTGTGGCAGGACCGCCAGCGCGCCAGCGCCGACGTGAAGGCCCTGGCCGGCGCCCACATCCAGGCCCTGGACAAGCGCATCGCCGAACTCAGCGGCCTGCGGGACACCCTGGCCGAGCTGGTGGGCCATTGCCAAGGCGACGACCGCCCGGACTGCCCGATCCTGCGGGACCTGGAAAGCGGCGGCTACTGCACCGCCGCCACACCCGCCTCGCAGCCACCATCGGACTGAAAACGAACGAGAAGCCAATACGGATAGAATTCCATATCAAGTGATATAGATTCTTATTTACTTCCCTTTACCTAGACCTTACTCTGCGCACCCCTGCGGTTGCGCATCGAGCGAACACCCGGCACGCCCTCCTCCGGCGATGCCCTCTTCCTGGTAGCAAACGCAGCGAACCCCACGCCGACGCGGATCGCCGGCCCGGACATGACAGGGATGCGCTGCCCACACCCAGGACCCCCCATGCGTATTCATTCCCTTTCCGTCGCGGTCGCCCTCGCCCTCGGCCTTTCCACCCGTGTTCTCGCCGCCCCGGTGGCCCTCGACCTGCCGGCCCAGCCCCTGGCCGACGCGCTGTCGCGCTTCGCCGAAGCCACCGGAGTCAAGGTCGCCTACTCCCCCGCCGACGTCGCCGGCAAGCGCTCCGCCGCGGTCCGCGGCGAGCTCGAGCCGGACCAGGCGCTGGCGCGCCTGCTGGCCGGTTCCGGGCTCAGCGGCAGCGTCCAGGGCAACCTGGCCAGCGTCTCCGGCACGGCGCCCGCCGGCTCCCTGCAACTGGACAGCGTGAACGTCACCAGCCAGGCGGACGTCGCCGGCAGCAGCGTCACCGAGGGCACCCAGTCCTACACCACCGGCGCCATGCACACCGCCACCAAGCTGAACCTGTCCGGCCGCGAGACCCCGCAATCGGTCACCGTGGTGACCCGCCAGCGGATGGACGACCAGGGCGTCAACACCATCAACGACGTGGTGAAGAACACCACCGGGGTGACCCTGCAGAAGTACGGCCCGGAGCGGCAGCGCTTCGTCGCCCGCGGCTTCACCGTCGACAACATCATGTACGACGGCCTGCCCATCACCCTGTCCACCTACACCCAGGACGTGATCTCCGCGGCCGACATGGCGATCTTCGATCGGGTGGAAGTGGTGCGCGGCGCCACCGGCATGATGCAGGGCGCGGGCAGCCCGTCGGCGGCCATCAACCTGGTGCGCAAGCGCCCCACCGCCACGCCCCAGGTGAGCCTGACCGGCAGCGCCGGCAGCTGGGATTCCTACCGCGCCGAGCTGGATGCCTCCAGCGCGCTGAACGACAGCGGCACCCTGCGTGGCCGGGTGGTCACCGCCTACCAGGACAAGGACAGCTACCAGGACGTCACCGGCACCGAGCGCGGCGTGTTCTACGCCATCGGCGAAGCCGACCTGACCGACGACACCACCCTCACCGTCGGCGCCTCGTACCAGAACGACAACAAGAATTCCGACTGGGGCGGCCTGCCCACCGCGCCGGACGGCCGGGACCTGCACCTGTCGCGCTCCACCTACCTGGGCAACGACTGGGCCTACTGGGACACCACCAACACCTTCCTCTTCAGCGAGCTGGAGCACCGCTTCGACAATGGCTGGAAACTGCACGCCGCCGGCAGCAAGCTGTGGGGTCGGATCGACATGCTCGGTTCCTACCTGAGCTACTCCGGCAGCACCCTGAGCCAGGGCAGCGGTCGCTACATCTACACTGACGACCACGACAGCTACGACGTCTACGCCAACGGCCCGTTCCATCTGCTGGGCCGCACCCACGAACTGGTGGTGGGCGCCAGCAACCGCGAGGAATCCTTCGATGGCCACGGCGGCTGGGGCACCACCGCGAACCGCCTCGACCCCTTCACCTGGGATTCCGGCAGCGTCGCCAAGCCCAACTATTACCTGCGCAACTGGGGCCTGAAGACCGATAGCGAGCAGAACGCCGTGTACGCCACCACGCGCATCAGCGTCACCGACCCGCTGAAGGTGATCCTCGGCGGTCGCCTGGACTGGTACGACTACGAAGGCGAGAACATGAGCAACAACGTGGTCAAGCCGCAGAACGGGTACAGCATCACCCGCAACGTGACCAAGTACGCCGGCGCGATCTACGACCTGAACGAGACCTACTCGGTCTATGCCAGCTACACCGACATCTTCAAGCCGCAGAACAACCAGGACACCAGCGGCGCCGTGATCCAGCCCATGACCGGCAAGAACTACGAGATCGGCATGAAGGCCGCCTACTTCGACGGCGCCCTGAACGCCAGCGCGGCGCTGTTCCAGGTGGACCAGGAGAACCGCGCCAAGCTGCTCAACGACCAGAACACCTGCCCCAGCTACCCGGCCGTGAGCTGCTACGAGGCGGCGGGCAAGGTGCGCAGCCAGGGCATCGACCTGGAGCTGACCGGCGCCATCACCCCGGACTGGCAGTTGAGCGCCGGCTACACCTACGTGGAAGCCAAGTACAAGAAGGACACCAACAAGGCCAACGAAGGCAAGCTGTTCGACACCGACCAGCCGCGCCATCTGTTCAAGCTGGCCACCACCTACACCCTGCCCGGCGACTACAACCGCTGGCGGGTCGGCGGCAGCCTGAACACCCAGAACGCCATCTACAACGAAGGGGGCAGCGGCGCCAGCGCCTGGCGTATCGAGCAGGACGCCTACACCTTGGTGGACCTGCTGGTGGGCTACAAGCTCAGCGAGCACGTCGACACCCGCCTGAACTTCAACAACGTGTTCGACAAGCGTTACTACACCGGCATCGGCAGCACCACCAACGTGATCTATGGCGAACCGCGCAACGCCATGCTGACGGTGAAGTGGTCGCTGTAAGCGGCCGGTAGCGCACAGCGGAGCGGCCGGCACGGGCCGTTCCGCTTCCTGGCGATGCCGGCTGCGGCATCGAGACGGCGACGACCCACTCGGAACCGTCTGCCCCTCTCCCGGCCCCCTGCGGGTCCGGTGCGGGAACGATGGGCGCGACGCCCACCGTCCCCGTCCCCGCCGCCCAGGCAGTTCCCGGGTTTCAGGCCGCCGGCGGTCTCAGGCGACCGCGGCCCGCCGACGCCACAGGCGTGCCGGCAGTACCGTCACCGCCAGGCCGCCGAAGACCAGCACGCAGGCCCACAACGCCCGGCCGCTCAGGCTCTCGTCGAGGAACAGCCAGCCCGCCAGCAGGCCGGAGATCGGCACCGCCAGGGCGAACGGCGTCACCAGGCTGGCCGGGTAGCGCCGCAGCAGGAAGCTCCACAGGGCGAAGCCCACGGTGGTGGCGAGGAAGGCGATGTAGGCCAGGGCGCCGACGCCGCCCCAGGTGATCCCGTGCAGCGCGGCGCCGATGGCCTCGGGCCCCTCGAAGATCCACGACAGCAGCAGCAACGGCAGGGGCGGGATCAGGCTGACCCAGCTGATCAGCCGCAGCATGTCGTGGGCGCCAGAGCGCTTGGTGGCGATGTTGGCGAACGCCCAGGCCAGCGCCGCCACGATCACCAGCCCGAACGCCAGCAGGCTGTCGCCCATCGGTCGCTCGCTGGCGATCAGCACCAGCCCCGCCGCGGCCAGGGCCAGGCCCGCCAGGGCACGCGGGCTGGGCCGTTCACCCAGCAGGGCGGCGGCGATCAGCACGGTGAAGAACACCTGGCTCTGCAGCACCAGGGACGACAGGCCGGCGGGCATCCCCAGGTGCATGCCGACGAACAGCAGGCCGAACTTCACCACCCCCAGCAGCACGCCGATCTGCACGATGCGCCAGAACGGCGCCGGCATCGGACCACGCAATATCAACAGCGGCAGCGCCGCCAGGGCGAAGCGCAGGGCGCAGAACAGCAGCGGAGGGAAGTCATGCAACCCCACCTTGATGACGACGAAGTTCACCCCCCAGATGAGGGTGACCAGCAGGGCTAGAAGGATATGCGGCACGGGCACGGCGAAGACTCCCCGGTTGAAATGACCGGGTCACCCTATCAGGCTGGCGCCGAAACAAATGGATACAGCTGGGGAGTAACAGTCGTCGACAGCAAGGCCGGACGACGGGACCTCGGGGCATGCCGCCAGGCGCGGCGCGCCCGTCGCCGACGCGTCCGGCGGACACCGGACGCGCAGTGCGGGAAGGTTGGACGGCCTCAGGCCTGGGATTGCAGGTAGTTTTCCAGGCCGATGCGGTCGATCAGGCCGAGCTGCTGCTCCAGCCAGTAGGCGTGATCTTCCTCGGTGTCTTCCAGCTGGACCCGGAGGATCTCGCGGCTCTGGTAGTCGCCATGCTGCTCGCACAGGGCGATGCCCTTGCTCAGGGCGGCGCGCACCTCGTATTCCAGCATCAGGTCGTTGCGCAGCATCTCCGGCACCGTGCGACCGGCATTGAGCGCCTTGGGGGTCATGTCCGGGGTGCTTTCCAGGAACAGGATGCGTTGCAACAGCGCGTCGGCGTGCTGGGTCTCCTCCTCCATCTCGTGGTTGATCCGCTCGTAGAGCTTCTCGAAGCCCCAGTCGGCGTACATCCGCGAGTGCAGGAAATACTGGTCACGCGCGGCCAGTTCGCCGCGCAGGAGGTCCTTGAGGTATTCGACGACGTCCGCCTGGCCTTGCATGGGAGATTCCTTCGAAGGGGAAAAAGATCATTCAACGGCGAAAGCATCCTGCGCATGCTGACACGGGTCAAGCGCCGGGCGTGATGGGCAACGCTGCCGCGGGCGCTTCGGGCGAGCGGAAAACCGCGGGGCCGCGGGACGGCGGGGCACCCCGGTCCCGATAGACCCAGGCGCCACCCGTCCGCTGGTGGTCAGGAGCGCTGCCAGGGCGGCTCCGGTTCGCGGGGCGGCGCGTCCTCCTCGGCCTCGGCGCGGGCCGCCTCGCGGCGGGCCTGGTCGGCCAGGGCGGCCTTGATCTCGCGCATCACCGCGTCGACGTCCGCGTCCTCTTCCGGCTCGTCGTACTCGCCGGTGAGTACGCTGTCGGGGGTCAGGTCGCCGGCCTCGAAGAGCGCCCACATTTCCTTGGCGTAGCGGGTATAGAGCAACTCCGGAGCGAACTGGCCGAAGTAGGCGGCCATGTTGCCGACGTCCCGTTCCAGCATGCGGAACGCGTGGTTGTTGCCGGCGGCGTCCACCGCCTGGGGCAGGTCGATGATCACCGGCCCGTCCGGCCCCAACAGCACATTGAATTCCGACAGGTCGCCATGGACCAGGCCGGCACAGAGCATCTTGACGATCTCGCCGATCATGAAGCCATGGAATTCCCGCGCATCCTCGGGGGTCAGCGCCACGTCGTTGAGGCGCGGCGCCACATCGCCGTCGCCATCGGTGACCAGTTCCATCAGCAGCACGCCGTCGAGGAAGTCGTAGGGCTTGGGCACCCTGACCCCGGCGCCGGCCAGGCGGAACAGCGCCGCCACTTCGGCGTTCTGCCAGGCTTCCTCGCGCTCCTTGCGGCCATGCTTGGAGCCCTTGGCCATGGCGCGGGCATCGCGGCTGTTGCGGACCTTGCGGCCCTCCTGGTACTCGGCGGCCTGGCGAAAGCCGCGCTTGTCGGCCTCCTTGTAGACCTTCGCGCAGCGCAACTGGCTGCCGCAGCGCACCACGTAGACTGCCGCCTCCTTGCCGCTCATCAGCGGCCGCACGACCTCGTCGACCAAGCCGTCTTCCACCAGGGGTTCGATGCGTCTGGGTGTCTTCATGCGTGTACGTCGCTGTCCTCGTGGCGGCTCATGGGGTCTTTATACGGGAATCCGCCGGCCGTCGCACGGCAGCGCGGTCAATCCCGCAGCAACGTGTGACGCAGTGCCTCGATGGCGTAGCGCACCTTCGGTTGCGCGTCGCGGCGCGGCGTGACGATGTAGATGCCCAGGGGCGGCAGCTTCCACTCCGGCAGCAGCACCTGCAGGCGGCCGTCCGCCAGCTCCGCGCGGACCTCGGCCTCCGGCTGCACCGAGATGCCCATGCCCGCCTGGGTGAAGTGGCGCAGGGAGACGATGTTGTTGCACACCACCCGGCTCTCCATGCGCAGCCGCTGCTGCTCGCCGCTGCCGGCATGGCGCAGGTCGAGGGTATGGAAGCGCTCCTGGCTCAGGCTCAGCCAGTCCAGTTCCAGCAGCTGCTCGGGGCGGCGCAGCGGCGCCCGGCGCGCCAGGTAGGCCGGCGCCGCGCACAGCAGCAACGGCGAATCCCCCAGGTGGCGGGCCACCAGGCTGGAGTCTTCCAGGTGGCCGACGCGGATCGCCAGGTCGATGCGCTGCTCGATCAGGTCGATGGACTCGTCGTGGAAGAACAGCCGCAGGCTCAGGCCCGGATGGGCCTGCAGCAGCGGCGCCAGGGCATCCGTCAGCGGCCGCCCGGAGAAGCCCACCGGCGCCGCGATGCGCAGTTCTCCCACTGGCGCGTCCCGCAGCTCCGCCAGGCGTTGCTCGGCCTGGCGCGCCAGCTCCAGCACCTGGGCACAGCTGCGGTAGAACGCCGCGCCGGCCTCGGTCAGGGTCAGCTTGCGGGTGGTGCGGTGCAGCAGGCTGACCTGGGTGCCCGCCTCCAGCCGGCGGATCTGCTGGCTCACCGCCGAGGCGCTCATGCCCAGGGCCTCGGCGGCCGCGGCCATGGTGCCCTTCTCCACCACCGTGGCGAACACCACCATGCGGTTCAACTGCTGCATTGTGAAGCTCCGCTTAAGAGTGCAAGGCACCAAAGCCCCTTTTTCCGCCTCCGGGGCGCGGCGATCATGCACGCCACCGTACCCCGCACCCTACTCCAAAGGAGCATCCCATGCGTATCGCCCTGATCGGCGCCACCGGCTTCGTCGGTTCCGCCCTGTTGGAAGAAGCCCTGAACCGTGGCCACCAGGTGACCGCCCTGGTCCGCCATCCCGAGAAACTCCCGGCCCGGGACCGCCTGACCGCCGTGCAGGCCGACGCCTACGAGGCCGATGGCCTGGCACGGGCCCTGGCCGGCCACGACGTACTGCTCAACGCCTTCAACCCCGGCTGGAAGGAAGCGGACATCCGCGCGCTGTTCGTGCGCGGCAGCCAGGCCATCATCGCCGCCAGCAAGCGCGCCGGCGTGCGCCTGCTCAGCGTCGGCGGCGCCGGCAGCCTGTACGTGGCACCCGGCCTGCAACTGATCGACACCGAGGGCTTCCCGGCCGCCTACAAGGAAGGCGCCGAGGGCGCGCGCCAGGCGCTGAACCTGCTGCAGGCGGAAACCGAACTGGACTGGAGCTTCCTCTCGCCGCCGGCGCTGCTGCAGCCGGGCGAACGCACCGGACGCTTCCGCCTGAGCCAGGACCAGGTGCTGATGAACGGCGACACGCCCGCCCACATTTCCGTCGCCGACCTGGCGGTCGCCCTGCTGGACGAAGCCGAGCGGCCGCAGCACAGCCGGCGCCGCTTCACGGTCGGCTACTGAGTCGTCCGCCCGGAGCCGCGGTCGGATGCCCTATCCGACCGCCCGATCCCTTCTTCCCGGAGAACACGTCATGAGCATACGCGCCAGCGCCAAGGTCCTCACCGACACCCCCGGCCGCTACATCGGCCGCCTGTGCAAACACTTCGCCCACAAGATCCCGGTCCGCTACGACGAGCGCCAGGGGCGCATCGAATTTGCCTTTGGCGTCGGTACCCTGGAGGCCCAGGAGGATGGCCTGGTGCTGCGGGCCGAGGCGGCCCGCGAGGAGGACCTGGACCGGTTGAAGGAGGTCCTGGCCAGCCATTTCGAGCGCTTCGCCTGGCAGGAGGCGCTGACCCTGAACTGGCAGGCGGCGTGACGCGTCTGCGCCGCCACTCGGCCGTCATTCCGAGGGCGGTGGCGGCTCCAGCTCGATGGTCTCTGCCAGGGACTGCTCCAGGCGCTCCAGCTCGCCGCTGAGGGCGCGGTCGGTATCCGCCAGGCGCCGGGCGATGGCGGCGAACGGCTCCGCCACGTCGGTGAAGACCTGCACCAGCTGTGGGTCGAACAGGCGGCCGGCGCCGGCCTGGATCTGCAGCGAGGCTTCCTCCGGGGTGAGGGGCGTGTGGTAGGGGTGGCGGCTGGTGAGCCGGTCGTAGTGGTAGGCGATGCTGACGATGCGCGCCGACAAGGGAATCGCCTCGCCTTTCAAGCCCTCGGGGAACCCACTGCCATCCCAGTGCTCGTGGTGACTGTAGGCGATTTCCTTGGCGTAGTGGAGGAAGTCCGCCGAGCCGCCGAAGCGACGCTCCGCCATGGCCAGCGCATCGCGCCCAGCCACCGGGTGACGATGCAGGATCGCCAGGTCCTCGGCGTCCAGGGCGCCGGGGTTGAGCAGCACCCGATCCGGCAGGATCACCTTGCCGATGTCGTGGAGCAGCGCCGACTTGCCCAGCACCTCCACGTCTTCCAGGCTCAGGTCGTCCGCGGTGTCCTGGCGGATCAGCGCCTCGGCCAGCAGGCAGACGTAGCGCTCGATGCGCAGCAGGCGCCGGCCGCCAGGGCTGTCCCGCAGGTCCACCAGGGCGGCCATGGCCTCGATGGTGGCGTCGTGCAGGCGCTGGTTCTCCCGGGTGCGGCGCTTCACCTCCAGCTCCAGGTACTCGCTCTTGTCCCGCAGGAAATCGGCGGTGGCCTTGAGCTGCAGGTGGTTCTTCACCCGCGCCAGCACCACCGGCGGGCTGATGGGCTTGGCGATGTAGTCCACCGCGCCCACGTCCAGGCCCAGCTGCTCGTCTTCCGCCGAGCTCTTGGCGGTGAGGAAGATCACCGGGATGCCGGCCGTGGCCGGGTTGCCCTTGAGCATCCGGCAGACCTCGTAGCCATCCATGCCCGGCATCATGATGTCCAGCAGGATCAGGTCCGGCGGCGGCGTGTCCAGGGCGATGCGCAACGCGTGGGTACCGTTGCTGGCCACTTTCACCCGGTACTCGTCGAGCAGGAGCAGTTCGCTCATCAGCTCCAGGTTCTCGGGGGTGTCGTCGACCACCAGGATCACTGGCTGGTCGGGTCTGTCGAGCATTTCGTCCATGTCCCGTCGTGGCGCCTCGTCACGTTGAAAAACCGGGCCCGGCCGAAACCGGGTCCGTCGCTACATCCTTCGCCCGCTCTGGCCGTCACCCTCGTCCTCGCCTGGCGACCGCTCCCGGCGGTGCTCGGCGGCGGTCCGCAGCAGCACCAGGGCGGCCTGGAACTCGAAGCCCTGGACGGCGGCGGCCAGGGCCGGGTAGTCGGCGGGGAACGCCCCGCGCAGGGCGCCGGCCTCGGTGTCGAACAGGCGGGCGGCCCGCGGGTCGTCGTCCTCCAGCAGCGCCAGCAGGCGCTCCACCAGGGATGCCAGGCTGGCCTCGTCCACCGCTTCGGGCCGTACCGGCGGCGCCTCGAACTGGGCGTCGATCGCCTGCGACAGGGCCTGAAGGGTAGGACTCAGCGCCTGCAGCAAGGTTTCCAGCGCCGCCGCGTCGGCCCCGGCCCTCAGCGCCTGCTCCAGGGCCTCGGCCTGCTCTTGCAGCACGGTCGCGCCCAGGGTGCCGGCGAGGCCACGGAAGCCATGGGCCAGCCGCTCCGCGCTGCCACGGTCGTCGGCGGCCAGGGCGGCTCGCAGGCATTCGGGGAAATCCCGGTGGCTGGCGGCGAATCGCTGCAACTGGCGCTGGTAGGACGGCACGCGACCCAGGGCGCGGCGCAGGCCCCCGGCGATGTCCACCCCCGGCAGGGTCCACTCGGGCATCGCGTCCGACCGGGCAGACGGCGTGGCGGGCATGGCCAGCCAGCGGGCCAGGGTGCGCCGCAGCAGGTCCGGCTCGATGGGCTTGGCCAGGTGATCGTTCATGCCGGCGGTCAGGCAGCGCTCGCGGTCGGCCACCCCGGCGTTGGCGGTCATGGCAATGATCGGCACGGTGCGGAACCGCGGGTCGCGGCGCAGCGCCCGGGTGGCACCGAGGCCGTCCAGGCGCGGCATCTGCATGTCCATCAGGACCACGCCGAACGCCCCCTCCGGCGCGGCCCGCAGGCGCTCCAAGGCCTGTTCGCCGTCTTCCGCGCAGTCCACCTCCAGCCCCAGTTGCTGCAGCAGCTCGCAGGCCACTTCGCGGTTGAGGGGGTTGTCCTCCACCAGCAGGACGCGGGCACCCTCCAGGCTCGCGGCGGCCTCCGGTCCGCGTTCCGCGGGAGCGGCCGCCGCCGGGACGTCCGCCTCGGGCGGCGTGCCCAGGCAGCGCAGCAGCGCGGCGCGCAGGGCCGCCGGGCGCAGCGGCTTGGCCAGGATGTCGTCCACCTCGGCCTGGCGCAGCGGCGTGTAGTCCTCGCCATCCTCGGCCGCCAGCAACAGGAACGGCGGTGGGTAGCTTTCCAAGGAGCGGATACGTCGCGCCAGCTCGATGCCGTCCATGTCGGCCATGCGCCGGTCCAGCACGATGAAATGGTAGGGCTCGCCCCGCAGGATCGACTGCCAGGTGTCCCGCAGCGCCTCGGCGCCGCTGGCGACCGCGTCGGCGCGCAGGCCCAGGGCGTCCAGCAGGTCCTGCGCCGAGGCGCCCGGGCCGCGCTCCCCCACCGCCAGGGCGCGGCGCCCGCGCAGGTCGGCCAGGGGCCGCTCGCGGGGTTGCAGGCGCGCCACCCCCAGGGGCAGCCGGCACCAGAACAGGCTGCCCTCGCCGGGCCGGCCGTCGGCGCCAACCGTGCCGCCCATGGCCTCGGCAAGGCTGCGGCAGATGGCCAGGCCCAGCCCGGTGCCGCCGTACTGGCGGGTGGTGGAGTTGTCCGCCTGGCGGAACGGCTCGAACAGCCGCGCCACCCGCGCCGGGTCCAGGCCGATGCCGGTGTCGCGCACCGCCAGGTACAGCAGCAGCCGTTCACCGTTGCGCCCCTCGCTGCGGGCGATCACGTCGATCTGCCCGCGGGGGGTGAACTTCACCGCGTTGTTGACGTAGTTGATGAGGATCTGCCCCAGGCGCAACGGGTCGCCGATCAGGTGCAGCGGCAGCTGCGGGTCGACGTCGAAGTGCAGCTCCAGGCCCTTGGCCGTCGCTCGCTCGCCGATCACCCCGACGAGGTTCTCCAGCACCGCGTGGAGGTCGAACTCGACGCGCTCCACCGCCAGCCGGCCGGCTTCGATGCGGGAGAAGTCCAGCACGTTGTCGAGAATGCCCAGCAGGTGCTGGCCGGCCTGCCGCACCTTGTCCAGGTAGTCGCGCTGGCGCGGGTCGCAGGCGGTCTGCTGGGCCAGGTGGGACATGCCGAGGATGGCGTTGAGGGGGGTGCGGATCTCATGGCTCATGTTGGCGAGGAAGTTGGACTTCACCCGGGCCGCCTCTTCGGCCAACTCCTTGGCCTGCTCCATGGCCTCCTCGCTCTGCTTGCGGGCGGTGATGTCGCGGCTCACCCCCACCGTGCCCAGGAGTCGCCCGCCCTCGTCGTGGAAGGCGCTGCGCAGGCTGTCGAACAGCACCCGGCGGCCGTTGGGGTAGCTCAGCCACACCTCGTTCTCCAGCGGCGCGCTGGCGGACATCGCGGTCAGGTCCCGGGCCATGGCTTCCTGGGCGCGCCAGCCGCCGAACAGCTGGCGATCGTCGCAGCCGATGAGGGTCTCGATGGGCCGCCCCAGCAGCTCGGCGAAGGCCTGGTTCATCCCCAGGTAACGCCCTTGGGGGTCCTTGTACCAGATGGGGTCGGGAATCGCGTCCAGCAGCGCCAGGAGGATGCTGCGCTGGCGCTGCGCCTCGGCCTCGGCGCGACGCCGCTCGATCACCTGCTCGGTGAGCCAGCGGTTCCAGATCAGCACCACCGCCAGCACCGCCAGCAACAGCAACGCGTAGGGCCAGGCCACCTCGGCGGCCTTGCCCCAGTTGAACTCGGTGAGGGGCGGCAGCCAGCGCTCCTGGATCGCCTGGCGCTCGTCGCGGCCGAGACTCTGCAGAGCACGGTCGATCAGCGGCAGCAGCGGCGCCAGGTCGCGGCGCAGGGCGAAGCGCAGCTCGCTGGGGCCGAAGCCGCTCTCGCCGCGGATTTCCAGGTTGCCCAGGTTGAACTCGCCGATCAGGTAGCGGGCGACGATGGCATCGCCGACGTAGGCGTCCGCCTCGCCGGCGGCCAGGGCGCGCAAGGCCGCTTCGGTGTCCTCGCGGGTCACCAGGCGGATGCGCGGCACCCGTACCGCCAGCACCTCGCGCAGCGCGTAGCCGCGCTCCACCGCCACCCGCAGCCCGGCCAGGTCGGCAAGGCTCTGCACCTCGGTGTCGCGGCGGGCGAAGATCACGTTGCTGCTGACCAGGTACGGCGCGCTGAAGACGAAGGAGGCTTCCCGTGCCGGCGCCCGGGCGGTGGACGGCAGCAAGTCCAGGCGGCCATCCAGCATCGCCTGCTGGGCGGCCTGCCAGTCGGCCACCGGCACCGCGTCGAAACGCAGGCCCAGGCGCTCGCCGAGGCGTGCCAGGTAGTCGGCACCGATGCCCTGGAAGCGGCCGTCGCGGTAGAACTCGAACGGCGGCCAGCCGTCCTGCACCACCCCCACCCGCAGCACCGGCTGGCGCGCCAGCAAGGCTCGCTCGCCGTCGCTCAGGGGTGGCTGCAGGGCGTCCGCGGCCACCACCCCCGCATACAGCCACAGGGCGACAAGCATGCGCCTGCCGATGGTTTTCATGCCCATTCCCGATCCCATCCGTCGGCGTTGCCGGTCCTGCGCCCCACACCCGGGCCGCGCCCGGCGCGAGGCGATCCCTGAAGCGTAGCCGGCGCGCCGGCTACGCGGGTGGGCGCCGTACATCCTTCGACGAAGCGTCGCGCCATTCAGCGGAACAGGTCGCCCGGGGTGACCCCGAACAGCCCGCGAAACGCGGCGATGAACGCCGACGGCGAGTCATAGCCGCTGGCCAGGGCCACCTGAGTCACGCTGTCACCGCGCTCCAGGGGCTGCAGGGCCGACAGCAGCCGCAGGCGCTGGCGCCAGTGGCGGAAGGTCAGCCCGGTCTCCCGGCGGAAGCCACGGCTCAAGGTCTTTTCCGAGGTGTTCAGGCGCCGCGCCCAGTCGCCCAGGGTATGGGCCAGGTCCGGCTGCTGCAGCAGCTCGCCGCACAGGCTGCGCAGGCGCGCCTCCGCTGGCATCGGCAGGGAGAACGCCGCTTCCGGCGCCGCCGCCAACTGGTCCAGCAACACCGCCACCAGGCGCATGGCCGGACCGTCCTCCTGGGGGTAGTCGGCCGGTAGCCGGCAAAACTGCTTGATCAGCTCGCGGGTCAGGGGGCTCACCTCCAGCACCTGGCAGCGGGGCGGCGCCCAGGCGCTGGCGTCGGCACGCACATAGAGGCTGCGCATCTCTGCCTGGGTGGAGGTGGCCACCTCGTGCTCCAGCCCCGGCGGCACCCACACCGCCCAGTGGGGCGGGGCGAAGAAGCTGCCGGCGGCGGTGTGCACGCCCAGCACGCCGCTGATGGCATGGGACAGCTGGCCCCAGGGGTGCCGGTGGCGAGCGGTCCAGGAGCCAGCGCGCAGGCTCTCCGCCCGGGCGTAGAGGGGCCCGGGCAGGCGCGTCAGCGCGGGGATCGCACGTTGCAGGGTGGACGGGCCGGTCGGCGGCATGCCAGGGCGCTCCGGGGGCGGTCGCCGCAGTCTGCCCGATCCCGGGCGGCGGCGCCTACCGCCTCAGCGTTCGAGGATTGCCGTCACCCCCTGGCCACCAGCGGCGCAGATGGAAATCAGCCCACGGCCGCTGCCGGCCACGTCCAGCAGCTTGGCCAGATTGGCGACGATGCGCCCCCCCGTGGCGGCGAACGGGTGGCCGGCCGCCAGGGAACTGCCCTTGACGTTCAGCCGGCTGCGATCGAGGGACCCCAGGGGCGCACTGAGGCCGAGGCGCTCACGGCAGTAGTCGGCGTCCTCCCAGGCCTTTAGGGTGCACAGCACCTGGGCGGCGAACGCCTCGTGGATCTCGTAGTAGTCGAAGTCCTGCAGGGTCAGGCCGTTGCGAGCCAGCAGCCGCGGCACTGCATAGACCGGCGCCATCAGCAGGCCCTCCTTGCCCTGGACGAAGTCCACCGCGGCGGTCTCGCCGTCCCGCAGGTAGGCCAGCACCGGCAGGCCGCGTTCCTGCGCCCACGCCTCGCTGGCCAGCAGCACCACCGAGGCGCCGTCGGTGAGGGGGGTGGAGTTGCCCGCGGTGAGGGTGCCGCGGGCGCCCTTCTCGAACACCGGCTTGAGGGTGGCGAGTTTCTCCAGGTCGATGTCCGGGCGTAGGTTCTGGTCGCGGGTCAGGCCGCGGTAGGGGGTCAGCAGGTCGTCCTGCCAGCCTTCGGCATAGGCCGCCGCCAGCTTGCGGTGGCTTTCCCAGGCCAGGCGGTCCTGCTCGTCCCGGGGGATTTCCCAGGTCTGCGCCATGCGCTCGCAGTGCTGGCCCATGGACAGACCGGTGCGCGGCTCGCCGTTGCGCGGCAGCTCCGGCGCCAAGTGGTGGGGGCGCAGCTTGGCGAAGACCTTGAGCTTGTCCGGCAGCGTCTTGGCACGGTTGGCCTCTAGGAGGATGCGCCGCAGCCCTTCGTTGACCGCGATGGGCGCATCAGACGCGGTGTCGACACCGCCGGCAATGCCGCACTCAATCTGCCCCAGGGCGATCTTGTTGGCCACCAGCAGCGTCGCCTCCAGGCCGGTGCCACAGGCCTGCTGGATGTCGTAGGCCGGGGTCTCCGGGGCCAGTCGCGAACCCAGCACGCATTCACGGGTGAGGTTGAAGTCCCGGGCGTGCTTGAGCACCGCGCCGGCGGCCACCTCGCCGAGCCGCAGGCCGTGCAGGTTATAGCGCTCGATCAGGCCCTCCAGGGCCGCGGTGAGCATTTCCTGGTTGCTGCTGGTGGCGTAGACGGTGTTGGAACGGGCGAAGGGGATGCGGTTGCCGCCGACGATGGCGACCCGGCGCAACGGGGTCATGGGGAATCCTCGCGAAGGGGGTGGGCCCTCGCGCCCCTCGTCCAGGGACGCGGCCGCCGACGAGGCGGACCGCGGCATGAAACGAGTGGCGGCGTGGCGTGGTCAATCCTTGGAGCCTATCCCCGGGAGCCTCGTTCCATGTCCTCCGATCGCTACATCGCATTCGCCACCTCCCCCGTCGGCCATCGCCTGGTGAGCGCGCTGGGCCTGCCCGCGCCGATCCACCTCGAACGCTGGATGGCCGGCCGCACGCGGCCGGTGGAAGGCGCCCTGCTGATCGGCGGCAGCGGCATCCTGGCCAAGGCCGCCAGCGGCCTGCTCAACCGCCTCACCGACGCCAGCTACGCCGACGAGGACGGCCGCTTCGGGCTGCCGCGCTGGACCGCCGAGCACGGGCCGAAGCTCAAGGCGATGATCTTCGACGCCAGCGACATCACCGACGTCGAGCAACTGGTCCAGTTGCGCACCTTCTTCCAGCCGACCCTCAAGGCGCTGTCCTCCTGCCCGCGAGTGGTGGTACTGGGCCGCCCGCCGGAAACCCTCGCCGATCCCTTCGCCGCCAGCGCCCAGCGCAGCCTGGAGGGCTTCACCCGCTCCCTGGGCCGGGAAATCCGCCATGGCGGCGGCGTGCAGCTGCTGTACGTGGGCGAAGGCGCCGAGGACCGCCTGGAGGGCGCGCTGCGCTTCTTCCTCTCGCCGAAGAGCGCCTATGTGTCCGGCCAGGTGGTGCGCCTGGCCGCCGACGACAGTCAGGTGAACGACTGGACCCGGCCCCTGGCGGGCCGCCGTGCCCTGGTCACCGGCGCCTCCCGCGGCATCGGCGCGGCCATTGCCGAGACCCTGGCCCGGGATGGCGCCGAGGTGGTGCTGCTGGACGTGCCCCAGGCCCAGGAAAACCTGGAGGCATTGGCGGCGCGCCTGGGCGGGCGCGGGCTGGCCCTGGACATCTCCACCGACGACGCCCCGCAGCAACTGGTGGACGCCCTCGCCGACGGCATCGACATCGTCGTGCACAACGCCGGCATCACCCGCGACAAGACCCTGGCCAAGATGAGCGAGGCCCAGTGGAGCGCGGTGATCGACGTCAACCTCAAGGCGCCCCAGGTGCTGACCCAGGCGCTGCTGGACAGCGGCCGCCTGCGGGACGGCGGCCGGGTGGTGCTGGTGTCCTCCACCAGCGGCATCGCCGGCAATTTCGGCCAGACCAACTACGCGGTGAGCAAGGCCGGGCTGATCGGCCTGGTGCAGGCCTGGGAGCTGGAACTGGCCAAGCGCGCCATCACCATCAATGCGGTGGCGCCCGGCTTCATCGAGAGCCACATGACCGCGGCCATGCCCTTCACCGTGCGGGAAGCCGGGCGGCGGATGAACGCCATGGGCCAGGGCGGCCTGCCCCAGGACGTGGCCGAGGCCATCGCCTGGCTGTCCCAGCCCACCTCCGGGGCGGTGACCGGCCAGGTCCTGCGGGTCTGCGGCCAGAGCCTGATCGGCGCCTGAGCCCATGGCCGACCGTCACCTGGCGGGCGCCAGTACGTTCTTCACCGGAGGGACCTTCCTATCCCGGTGCAGGCCGTTCTCCGCGCGGCCTGCCGGTCCGGCGACCGCCCCAGGCGCCGTTGCAGACCCGGTTCGCCTTCCGCCCCCTCGGCATTCAGCGCGCCGGTGACGCCGGCGCGGTATTCAAGGAGTTCGATCATGGCCACCGATTGGCACGACCTGCCTTCCCCACCCGCCCTCCCCGGCCTGTTCGCCCAGGCCGCGCTGCGCCGCGGTATCCGCGGCTCCACGCTGCCGGCCTTCGGCGTGCGCAGCCGGGTGCGGGTGGAGGCCGAGCAATTGGCGCGCTACCGCAAGGTCTGCGGCTACCCGGACAACGGCCTGCTGCCACCCACCTACCCCCACGTGCTGCTGTTCCCATTGCAGATGGCGCTGCTCACCGACCCGGCCTTCCCGTTCCCGCCGGTGGGCCTGGTGCACCTGGGCAACCGTATCCGGGTGGTGCGCCCCCTGGGGGGCGAAGGTCCCTTCGTCGGCAGCGTCCACGCCGCCCACCTGCAGCCCCACGAGAAAGG
The DNA here is from genome assembly GCF_007109405.1 of Pseudomonas mangiferae. GTDB lineage: Bacteria > Pseudomonadota > Gammaproteobacteria > Pseudomonadales > Pseudomonadaceae > Pseudomonas_T > Pseudomonas_T mangiferae. Next base: position 535 of record NZ_VJOY01000002.1, on the reverse strand, counting down.
TGCCTTGTTCACCCTGGTGCTGCGCCTGGAGGACCAGCTGGGGCTGCTCTGGGAAGGCGAGAGCCGCCTGCTCTGCCGCGGTGCCAAGGTCCCCGGCACGCCCCTGGAGAAGGCCCCCGAAGACCCGCTGGAACTCACCGAGATCGACCGCTGGCAGGCGCCCGCCGACACCGGCCGCGCCTATGCCCGGGTCTCCGGCGACTACAACCCGATCCACCTTTCGGCCCTTACCGCGCGATTGTTCGGTTTCCCCCGCGCCATCGCCCACGGCCTGTGGAGCAAGGCCCGCAGCCTGGCGGTGCTCAACGACCGCCTGCCCCGGGCCGGCTACGTGGTGGACGTGCGCTTCCAGAAGCCGCTGTTGCTGCCGGGAGAAGCGGTGCTGTTCGCCAGTGCCCCGGCGCCCCACGGCCAGTTCGCCCTGCATGGTGCCGACGAAGTGCCCTACTTGAGCGGCAACTGGCACCAGGTGGGCTGATCGCCACAACTTGCAGGATGGGCGTCGGCGACCGAAGCTAGGCGCCCCCGCCCGCCC
>NZ_VJOY01000029.1 GCF_007109405.1 Pseudomonas mangiferae | reverse complement strand
GTCGGCGAACAGCCCGACCTGGGGCAGCACCACTCGCTCGCCGGCGGCCAGGGCCTGCTGCAGGCAGTTGGAGTCGTCGGGCTCGACGCCGATGACGCGGACTTCCGGGCGCAGGTACTTGACGTAGGCGGCGATGCCGGCGATCAGGCCGCCGCCGCCGACCGGGACGAACACCGCGTCCAGGGGGCCGGTGTGCTGGCGGAGGATTTCCATGGCCACGGTGCCCTGGCCGGCGATGACGTGGGGATCGTCGTAGGGGTGGATGTAGACGTAGCCCTGTTGCTTGACCAGTTCCAGGGAGTGGGCGAGGGCGTCGGGGAAGGCGTCGCCGTGGAGCACCACCTTGCCGCCACGGGCGCGCACGCCCTTGACCTTGAGTTCGGGGGTGGTGCGGGGCATCACGATGGTGGCATCGATGCCCAGTTCGCGGGCGGCCAGGGCGAGGCCCTGGGCGTGGTTGCCGGCGGAGGCGGTGACGACGCCGCGGGCGAGCTCGGCGGAGGAGAGCTGGGCGAGCTTGTTGTAGGCGCCGCGGATCTTGAAGGAGAAGACCGGCTGCAGGTCCTCGCGCTTGAGCAGCACCTGGTTGCCCAGGCGCGTGGACAGCTGGCGGGCCGGCTGCAGCGGGGTTTCCTCGGCGACGTCGTAGACGCGCGAGGTGAGGATCATCTTGACGTACTGTTCGAGCATCGGCGGAGGGCTTTCGGCGGGCGGCGGCGGGGGATGCCGCAGTCTACTCCAGCGAAACCGGCGGGCCAACGACCGGCCCGGCCGCTATACTGGCGCCCTTCCCTCCTCCGCCCAAGCACCCGCACCATGACCCAGGACCAGCTCAAGCAGGCCGTCGCCCAGGCCGCCGTAGACCACATCCGCCCGCACCTCGACGCCAAGAGCATCATCGGCGTCGGCACCGGTTCCACCGCCAACTTTTTCATCGAGGCCCTGGCCCGCCACAAGATGGAGTTCGACGGCGCGGTGGCCAGCTCCGAGGCCACCGCCCAGCGCCTGAAGGTCCACGGCATCCCGGTCTACGACCTGAACGGGGTGGACGCCCTGGAGTTCTACGTGGACGGCGCCGACGAGAGCGACGAGCGCCTGCACCTGATCAAGGGCGGCGGCGCCGCCCTGACCCGGGAGAAGATCGTCGCCGCGGTGGCCCGAACCTTCGTCTGCATCGCCGACGCCAGCAAGCTGGTGCCGGTATTGGGGCGCTTCCCGCTGCCGGTGGAAGTGCTGCCCATGGCCCGCAGCCACGTGGCCCGCCAATTGGTGAAGCTGGGCGGCGACCCGGTGTACCGCGAAGGCGTGGTGACCGACAACGGCAACGTGATCCTCGACGTGCACAACCTGGAGATCGTCGACCCGGTGGACCTGGAGGCGCGCATCAACGCCATCGTCGGCGTGGTCACCAACGGCCTGTTCGCCGCGCGCCCCGCGGACCTGCTGCTGCTGGGCACCGCCGACGGCGTGCGCACCCTCACCCGCTGAACCTCCCACGGGGCGCCCGGCGCCCCCGCTGCCCCGGGGCGGTGCACGCCGCGTCAGGGGCGTCACCTTTTGGAACAGCCGGTCGCCGCTCGATGGCCAGCGACGACCGAAGGCCAATAACCATCGGCCTTTTCCGCAGGTGAATTACACCCTGGCGACCCTGGATTAAGCCCAGGCGTCACGGCCGACCGGAAATGTCGGTCGCGGTCCGTATCCTGCACACGCCCCCGCCCGAGATACGACCCCCGACTCAAGGAGAATGAGTGTGTTGAAGCCCCTTGCCACTGCCATCGGCCTCGGCCTTGGCCTCGGCGGCGCCCTGCTGCCAGTCGCCGCGTCCGCCTACGAATACGGCGAGCACGCCGGCGTCACCCTGGATCGGCTGATCCATGACTACCCCGGGCGCTACCGCGGCACCGCCAATTTCGCCGGCGCGGCAGACCTGATGCAGGCGCAGATGGGCAGCGGCTATGCCTTCGCCCGCCAGGACTTCACCTGGACCGCCACCAATGGCGAGAGCCGCGGTTCGCAGAACGTGGTGGCCTACGCCCCCGGTACCACCGATAAATTCGTGGTGCTGGGCGCCCACTTCGACACCTATTTCGGCCGGCCGACCCTGCAGGGCCTGGACGACAACGGCTCGGGCGCCGCAGTGCTCACCGAGATCGCCCGCAACCTGAGCGGCCTGAAGCTGGAGAACGGCCTGTCGGTGGTGGGCTTCGGCGCCGAGGAAGAGGGCCTGCGCGGCTCCCGCGGCTACGTCGCCTCCCTCACCGAGCAGCAGCGCGCCAATCTGCTGGGCATGATCAACCTGGACAGCCTGATCACCGGCGACCGCATGTACGCCCACGCCGGGCAGAACAGCGTCGACGACCCGGCCCTGGCGTCCCTGCGGGAACACACCTTCAGCCTGGCTCGGGAACTGGGCATCGACCTGCACACCAACCCCGGCCTCAACGAGGAATACCCCGCCGGCACCGGCTGCTGCAGCGACGGCTCGTCCTTCGAGGACCTCAAGGTGCCGGTGCTGTTCGTCGAGGCCACCAACTGGGAACTGGGTGAGCTGGACGGCTACGAGCAGACCGACAACCCGGCGATCCCCGGCGGTGCCACCTGGCACGACCCGGACAAGGACAACGAGGCGGTGTTCGTCAACGCCTTCGGCCAGGCGCGCATCGACCAGCGCCTGCGGGACTTCTCCCTGCTGCTGACGCGCCTGGTGCTGGAGATGACCAACGCCGACCTGTTGGCCTCCACCGCCTCCGGCGGCGCCCTCGCCCGCGACCTGCAGGACAACCTGAAGCGCCAGCACGAGGCCCTGACCCGGCTCCACGACCGCCGCTGGCTGACCCTGCAGGACGCTGCCCGGGACGCCGGCAGCTTCGACGGCGAGATCGGTGTGGACGGCGAGTACGCGCCGGACAACGGCTTCGACACCGAGGCCAGCCCGGAGGCCCGGCGCTATGGCCTACACGCCCTGGGCGACTACGCCCTGGGCAACGGCCTGGTGGTGGGCGGCAGCCTCAGCTACCTGAACGGCCGCGATCGCCTGGAACACGGCGGCAAGGTGGACAGCGACACCTGGCAGGCCGGCCTCTACGCCTTGCTCAGCGACGGCCCGCAGTGGCTGGCCGGCGAGGCCAGCGTCGGCCACACCGGCTTCGACACCCGCCGCTCCCTACAACTGCGGGCCAACGGCGGCCCGGTGCTGCTGGACCAGCGCTTCGACGGCGACACCGAGGCCTTCACCTGGGGCGCCCGGGTCCAGGGCGGCTATGACTTCGACGTCGGCGCGCTGAAGACCGGGCCGTTCGCCGGCCTGGACTACAGCCACTACCGCATCGACGGGTTCCACGAGGACGAGCGCCGGCGCACTGCGCTGGGCTACGAGGAGCAGCGCTTCGACTCCCTGGAAGCCAGCCTCGGCTGGCGCCTGCGCGGCACCGTGCCCCTGGGCGGCATGAGCCTGCAGCCCTATGGCAGCTTGCGCTGGGTGAAGGAACTGGGGGATGGCCGGCTGGAAGAGATGGACCTCACCAGCCGCGCCGATGGCCGCGCCCGGGTGGCCGACATGGGCCGGGTGGACGAGAACTTCGGCCGCGCCCAGCTCGGCGCCCTGCTGGCCATCACCCCGCAGCTGGGGGTGTACGTGGAAGCCAACAGCCGCTTCGCCCACGACGAGGGCAGCCAGGCCAGCTACTCGCTCGGCGCCCAGTACCAGTTCTGAGACAGGCCACCGGCCGCGCCGCCTCCGGGCGGCCGGCCGCTTGCCCGGCCCGAAGGACGCCACGCCCACGGCGGCGTCCACACGCCCCATAGGCATCCTGAGGGTGCATCCACGCCAGGGACGCGCGTTACCCGCGTGCCTCCCTTCCTCGCCTTCTCCTGTCGCCTCAGCGCGCCTTGCGGAACACGTAGAACAGGTTCGGCTCGCTCACCAGGTACAGGGTGCCCTGCTCGTCCATGGCCATGCCTTCGGCCTGGGGCACGCCGCGGCGCAGGCCGTGCAGGCCCGGCAGCAGCGACAGGCTGCTGAGCGGCCGGCCGTGGGCGTCCAGTTCGAGGATCAGCCGGGACTCGTCGGAAAGCGCCAGCAGGTGCCCGCTGCGGGCGTCGTAGAGCAGGCTGGAGAGGTCGCGGACGAACAGCCGTGCGTCGCGCTTCGGGTCGTCCGCCACCTGCACCGCCAGGGGGCCGCTGGCCGGCGCGGGGAAACCGCGCACCTCGTAGATGCGCACCGGGTCGCGCTCCTTGGCGACGAACAGGCGCTGCCCGGCGGCGTCGTAGGCCAGCCCCTCGAAACCCTTGTTGCCGTTGCGGCCCAGGCCCAGGGTCAGCTGCTGGCCGGCGGCGGCGTCCAGGCGCTGGCTGTGCGCGTCGACCTGCACCAGAGTCAGCCGCTGGCGGCGCTCGTCGCTGATCACGAAGCGCCCCGGGCCGATGTATTCCACCGCCTCCGGGTCGGCGAACCCCACCAGTTCGATGCGCCGCAGCAGGCGGCCGTCCAGGGACAGCTCCAGCAGCGCCGGGCGTTTGTTGGTGACGCTGAACAGGGTGCGCCGCTGCGGATCGTAGGTGAGCGCCGAGAGGTCGGAGAGCCCCTCCAGCGGGCGTGCTTCCAGCACCACCCGGTAGTCCGGCAGCCACACCCCGCGCTCGCGCCACTCCGGCGCGTGGCGCCATTCTTGCACGAGGAACCAGCCCCGTTCGTACAGGCGGAACCACTGGGCGGCCACGGCCGCCAGCAGCAGGCACGCCAGCGACAGGCAGACGAGCAGGGTCTTCAGGGAACGCGAACGACGCATCGACAGGGACTTCATGACCGCAGGGAGCGCCAGCAATAGCACGTTTTCCCTGAAGCCAGGCTTAAACGCACCGCCTCGCCGGCCGGCGCCGGCGGCTCGGGCACGGTGCGCGGCATACGCAAAGATGCACCACGACACGGCGCGCGCAGCCTTCGCGAGACGGCTGCCGGATGGGCGCGGAAGACCACCCGACGCCGGCGTCGCGTTACCAAAGGGGACGCTTGATGGGTCAATCGACGCTACCGGAAGAACGTACGCTCACCACCCTGCACACCATCGCCCTGGCGATGGACACCCTGGCCGCCAGCGGCGTGCCCTACGAACGCCTGCTGGCGGGCAGCGGCCTGGTCCGCAGCGACCTGGACACCCCCGACAAGCTGATCCGCCACACCCAGGAACTGCGGGTCTTCGCCAATGCCCTGGCCTGTACCCGCGACCCGGCCCTGGGCCTGTCCCTGGGCCTGCGCATGCACGTCTCGGCCTACGGCATCCTCGGCTACACCATGCTCGCCAGCCGCACCCTGCGCGACGCCCTGGAGCTGGCCCTGGCGCGCCCCATCCTGCTGGGCACCTACTTCAACCTGAGCCTGGAACGGGACGGCGACGAGGCGCGACTGGTGGCCCGCGACTACCGCTACGCGCCCGAGCTGGAGACCTTCAACACCGAGCTGTGCATGACCTCGCTGCTCACCGTGGTGCGCGACCTGCTGGGCGAACCGGTGACCCCGCGGCGCCTGCTGCTGCCCTTCGCGCCCCCGGCCCACGCCGCCCTGTACGCGGACAAGCTGGGCTGCCCGGTGCGCTTCGAGGCCGGCGCTGGGGTGCTGGCCTTCGACGCCGCCCTGCTGGACCGCCCGCTGCCCCTGGCCGACCCGGTGACCTGCCATTCCGGCCTGCAGCAGTGCCTGAAGCTGGACGCCCGGCTGAGCGACCGCCACGACGTGCTGGAGCAGATCCGCGACCACCTGGACGGCCACCTGCGGGAGTCCGCCACCCTGCACTGCGTCGCCCGCCGCCTGCACCGCTCCGAGCGCACCCTGCGGCGCCACCTGCAGCGGCTCAACACCAGCTACCAGCGGGTGCTGGACGAGGTGCGCTACGACAAGGCGCGGCGCCTGCTGGCGGACACCGACCTGCCCATCTACCTGATCGCCGAGCAACTGGGCTACAGCGAGACCGCCAGCTTCCGCCACGCCTTCCAGCGCTGGAGCGGCCAGTCGCCGAGCCTGTACCGCCGCTGACGGCACCAGGTTCTGTACGAAACGTCGTCGCACGAAGGTCAGGCAAGGCAAAAACAGGCGAAGAAGCGGCGTTACGGGCTGTAAATGAGCAGTCTGAGCCTTTAACGCAGCATCACCGAGCGCAGGCACTTTTCGTACAGGACCTAGCGGGTACGGAAGCGTCCCACCAGGCGATGCAGCTCGCTGGCCACCCCGGTCAGGGCCTGGCTGGTGTGGCGGGCGGTGCCGGAGATGCCGCTGATCCGCGAGGCGTCCTCGTGGATGTCGGCGATGTGCCGGTTGATCTCCTCGGCCACCTGGTGCTGCTCCTCGGCGGCGGTGGCGATCTGGTTGTTCATGTCCTTGATCACCGTCACCGCCTCGTGGATGCCGGCGAAAGCCTCGCGCACCTGGCTGGTGAGGCGCACCGAGCTTTCCGACTGGGCCAGGCTCTGCTGCATCTCCCCGGCGGCCTGGCGGGTGCTGGCGGTGAGCTTGCCCAGCAGCGCGCCGATCTCCGCGGTGGAATCGGCGGTGCGCCGCGCCAGGGCGCGCACTTCGTCCGCCACCACCGCGAAGCCGCGACCCTGGTCGCCGGCGCGGGCCGCCTCAATGGCGGCGTTGAGCGCCAGCAGGTTGGTCTGCTCGGCGATGCCGCGGATGGTGTCGAGGATCGCCGTGATGCCCTGGCTGTCGCGCTCCAGGTGGCCGATGGAGGTGGCGGCCTCCTCGATGCGCCGGCCCAGTTGCTCCACGTGCTCCACCATGGAGCCGACCACCGCCTGGCCACGGCTGGCCTGTTCCTCGCCGGCCTGGGCGGACGTGGCGGCGCGGCTGCAACTGGAGGCCACCTCGTTGGCGGTGGCGACCATCTCGTTGAAGGCCGTGGAGACCAGGTCGACGCCGTGGGACTGGCGCTGCGCCGCCTCGTCCAGCTGCCCGGTGTGCTGGCTGATCTCGCCGGCGCTCTGCTCCACCCGCTGACTGGCGGCGAGGATGTCGTCCACCAGCACCCGGATGCTCTCGACGAAGGCGTTGAAGCCAGTGGCCAGGCGGCTGGTCTCGTCGCGCCCGCGCACCTCCAGGCGCCGGGTCAGGTCGCCTTGGCCGCTGGCGATCTCGCCCAGGCGCGCCGAGGCGCCGTTGATGGGCGCCACCAGCAGCCGCGCCAGGAACACCCCGCAGAGTACGAACAGCACCACCAGGCCCGCGGCCAGGGCGGCGATTACCGCGGTCATGTGCCAGGCGCCAGCCATGATCTCGTCGGTCTCCATCAGCCCGATGTAGCGCCAGCCCAGGGTCTCGGAGCGGTAGACGTTGGCGGTGTAGGCCGTGCCGTCCAGGGTCACCGCGTAGCGCCCCGGGGGCTGCCGGGCCAGATCGGCGTAGCCGTCGCCGAGGCTCTCCAGGGCCTTGAAGTTGTGCTCGGGATGGCGCGGGTCGGCCAGCACCGTGCCGGTGTCCTCCACCAGCATCAGGTAGCCGGTCTCGCCGAAGCGCACCCGCTTCACCGTCTCGGTGAGCTGGTTGAGGGACACGTCCAGGCCGATCACCCCCTGGGCGCCGTCGTCGGCGACGAAGGTGCGCACGGTGGAGATGATGGTGGAGTTGTCCTCGGGGAAGACGTACGCCGCGGTGCGCATGGCCTTGCCGGCGCCGCCCTCGGCGGTCTTGAACCAGGCCCGGGTGCGGGGATCGTAGTGGGCCATGAACTCGGCGGAGGCCGGCCACTGCAGGTAGCCGCCGTGGCCGGAGCCGACGTAGAGGTAGGCGTAGCCGGGGTGGGCCTTGCCCATCTGCTCGAACAGCGCCAGCAGCTCCGCCCCCAGGCCCTCGCTGGGCATGGTCAGCGGCCCGGCCTGGGGGCGGTCGAGGTAGGACGGGATGTTGCTGGCGTCCACCGCCTTCAGCAGCCGGGTCTGGGCGAGGAAGGCGCCGTTCTCGGCGACGCTGTCGAGGAACAGCCGGAAGGCGTTGTCCACCTCGCCGATCTGCGCGGTGCTGCTGCGCTCGAACTGCTCGGTGGCGGTGTGCATCACCCGCACCACCACGAACAGGGTGATGGTGAGGATCGGGATCAGGGTGATGGCGAAGAAGGCGGCGATCAGTTTCTGCCGGATGGTCATGGTCCGCTCCTGGACACGCGCCGGCTTCGACGGCCGGGTCGTTCTGCGAAAGGGGAACGGCGGCGGGACGCGCCGACGGTACGTGCAGCGTAGCAGCCGCCCCGGCGGCCGGCGCCAAGCCCTGGCGGAGGCGCGCGCCGGGCAGCCAGGTTGGCCGGAACTATCCCCTTTTGTCCGCTTATAACGTTTTTCCATGGGCCGGCGGCGGGCAGAATCGGGGTCGACAGGGTTTTCCGGTCGCCGCGAAAACCTAAATAAGAACAATCCGTTAGAGCCTGCGAGCCTATGTCCAGCGCGATCGGCATCGAGCGAATCTGCATGGAGTTCGGCGAACCCGGCCAGGGCGTGCGCGCCCTCGACGACGTCTCCCTGGACATCCGCGCCAACGAATTCTTCACCCTGCTGGGCCCGTCCGGCTGCGGCAAGACCACCCTGCTGCGGCTGATCGCCGGCTTCGAGCAACCCAGCGCCGGCACCATCCGCCTGTACGGCGAGGCCATGCAGGACCTGCCGCCGTTCCGCCGCCCGGTGAACACGGTCTTCCAGAGCTACGCGCTGTTCCCCCACATGAGCGTGGCGCAGAACATCGCCTTCGGCCTGGAGATGCGCGGCCTGCCGCGGGCGGAGATCGACGCCACGGTGCAGCGCATGCTGGCGCTGGTGAAGCTGCCGGACGTGGGCCGGCGCCGCGCCGACCAGCTCTCCGGCGGCCAGCAGCAGCGCATCGCCCTGGCCCGGGCGCTGGCCAACCAGCCCAAGGTGCTGCTGCTGGACGAGTCGCTGTCGGCCCTGGACCAGAAGCTGCGCAAGGACATGCAGATGGAGCTCAAGCGCCTGCAGCACGAGACCGGCATCACCTTCATCTTCGTCACCCACGACCAGGAAGAGGCGCTGACCATGTCCGACCGCATCGCGGTGATGGACAAGGGCCGGGTGCTGCAGGTGGGCACCCCCAGCGAGATCTACGAATCGCCGGTGAACCGCACGGTGGCGGCCTTCATCGGCGAGACCAACTTCCTCGCCGCGGATGCCGCCGACGCCGGCCTGCGCCTGGGCGACGGCCAGGTGCTGCAGGCGCCCACGCCCCTGCGCGGCGCGGTGACCCTGGCGATCCGCCCGGAGCGGGTGCACCTGGACCCGGCCGGCGAGCTGGAGGGCGTGGTGGAGGACGTGGTGTACGTGGGCACCGACACCGTCTACCACCTGAACGTCGCCGGCCAAGGCGGCTTCCGCGTGCGCCGGCAGAACCACGACGGCGCCGTGGCCGCCCACGCCCCGGGCGAGCGGCTGCGCCTGCGGGTGCCGACCGCGGCGATCCGGGTGCTGGCCGAATGAACGCCGCCGGCCTGCGCCACGAACGGCGCCTGCTGCTGCGGCGCCTGGCCCTGAGCGCCCCGGCCATGGCCACCCTGGCGGTGTTCCTGCTGGTGCCCCTGGGCATCATGCTGCTGGTGTCGTTCCTGCAGCCCGGCGACTACGGCGGGGTGAAGTGGGGCGAGTACTCCCTGGAGGCCTACGTCAATTTCCTCTACGAGCGGGACCTGGACGACAGCCTGGTGTTCAACACCGACTACCTGCAGATTTTCCAGCGCTCGTTCTGGCTGTCGGTGCTGACCACCGCCGGCTGCCTGCTGGTCGGCTTCCCCACCGCGCTGTACCTGGCGCTGCAGAGCGAGCGCCGGCGCAACCTGCTGTTGCTGCTGGTCACCGTGCCGTTCTGGACCAACCTGCTGGTGCGGGTCTACGCCTGGATCCTGCTGCTGCGCAACGGCGGCCTGGTGGACAGCGGCCTGGAGGCCCTGGGGCTGGTGCACGGCGGCGACCTGAACGTGCTCTACACCGACGTGGCGGTGGTGATCGGCCTGCTCTACACCTTCCTGCCGTTCATGGTGCTGCCCATCTACACCAGCCTGGAGAAGCTCGACTGGCGCCTGGTGGAGGCGGCCTACGACCTGGGCGCCACCCGCCGCCAGGCGCTGCGGCGGATCATCGTGCCCCTGGCGATGCCGGGGATCGCCGCCGGGACGATCCTGGTGTTCATCCCGTCCCTGGGCAACTACATCATCCCCGAGCTGCTGGGGGGCGGTAAGGCGCTGATGATCGGCAACCTGATCCAGCTGCAGTTCGGCACCGCCCACAACTGGCCCCTGGGCGCCGCGCTGTCCTTCGCCCTGCTGGCCTTCGTGCTGCTGGCGATGCTGGTCTACAGCCTGCGCTTCAAGGGCGCCGCCGCCGGAGGCCACCCATGAACCCGCGCAACCCGCTCTGGCGCTTCACCGGCGTGCGGCCCCTGGCCTGGTTGTTCTTCGCCTTCCTCTATGTGCCGATCGTGGTGCTGGTGGCCCTGAGCTTCAACGGCGGCCAGTCGGCGACCCTCTGGGAAAGCTTCAGCCTGAAGTGGTACGCGGTGGTGGCCAACGACCCGGAGATCGTCCGGGCGGCGAAGAACTCCCTGCTGGTGGCCACCTTCGCCACCCTCATCGCCACTGCCCTGGCGACCCTGGCCGCCCTGGGCATGCGCGGCCCCGCCCACCGCGGGCGGACCCTGATGAGCGGGGTACTGAGCCTGCCGCTGCTGGTGCCGGAGATCGTCACCGCGGTGGCGACCCTGATGTTCTTCGCCTTCATCGGCCTGAAGCTGTCGCTGTTCACCATCCTCATCGCCCACGTGGTGTTCTGCATCCCCTTCGCCTACCTGCCGATCCGCGCCCGCCTGGAAGGCATGGACCCGCGCCTGGCGGAGGCCGCCGCCGACCTCTACGCCTCGCCGTGGCGCACCTTCTGGCGGGTCACCCTGCCGCTGCTGGCGCCGGGGATGCTGTCCGGGGCGATGCTGGCGTTCATCATTTCCATGGACGACTTCGTCATCACCTATTTCGTCGCCGGTGCCGGGGCCACCACCCTGCCGGTGTACATCTTCAGTTCGATCCGCATGGGGATATCGCCGAAGATCAATGCGATCTCGTCGATCATCCTCCTGATCTCGATCCTGTTCGTCGCCTTGTCGTACTACATCGGCCAGCGCAAGCGCTGAGGCGCCCGCCGGCCTGCCACCCCCGCTCAGGAGTCCGACCATGATCCGCCGCACCCCGCTCGCGCTGTCCGCCCTGTTCGCCTTCGGCCTCGCCGGCACCGCCCAGGCCGCCGGGACCCTGCACTTCGCCAACTGGTCGGACTACTTCCCGCCGGAGCTGCTGAAGAAATTCGAGCAGGACACCGGCATCAAGGCGACCCTGGACGCCTACGAGAGCAACGAGACCCTGCTGGCCAAGCTCAAGGCCGGCGGCGGCGCCTACGACGTGGTGGTGCCGTCCGACAGCTTCATCCAGATCATGGTGCAGGACGGCCTGCTGCAACCCTTCGACACGAGCAAGCTGCCCAACCTGAAGAACCTCAAGGCCAACTTCCAGCACCTGGGCTTCGACCCGGAGCACGCCTACAGCGTGCCCTACCTGTGGGGCACCACCGGCTACAGCTACGACAGCCAGAAGGTCCCGGGCGGCGCCCTGGAGGAAAGCTGGAAGCCGTTCTTCGAGCCACCGGCGGAGCTCAAGGGCAAGGTGGTGGCGCTCAATTCCATCGAGGACCTGTACATCGCCGCTTCCCACTACCTGGGCATCGACCAGTGCACCGAGGACCCCAAGGACGCGAAGAAGGTGCAGGACCTGCTGCTGGCGCAGAAACCGATGCTGGCCATGTACAGCAGCGACGGCACCATCGAGCGCATGGCCGCCGGCGAAGTGGTCATGCACCAGCAGTGGAACGGCGCCTACCACCGCGCCCATGCCCAGCGCGCCAGCCTGGTCTACGTCTACCCCAAGGAGGGCGTGCACCTGTTCATCGACAACCTGGCGATCCCCAAGGACGCCAGCAACGTCGCCGAGGCCCATACCTTCATCAACTGGATGATGCAGCCGGAGAACATCGCCGCGGCCTCCAACTTCGCCAAGTACAACAACGCGGTAGAGGGCTCCGACGCCTTCATGGACAAGGAGCTGTTCGACGACCCGGCGATCAACACGCCCCAGGACAAGCTGGCGCGCCTGAAGACCTTCGAGCTCTGCTCGCCCAAGGCCCTGGCCCTGCGCAGCAAGGTCTGGACCAAGCTGAAGAAATAGGCCCGCGCCGCCCCGCCCTCCGGCCCCGGAGGGCGCATTCCCTCATCCCGATGCAGACGCCCGCCCGTGGCGTCGGAGGAGCCTTGCATGCTGACGATCTACAGCGACGACCACCGCCTGCACCACGGCCAGCACGAACTGATCGGCGGGCACTTCATGCCCTGCTTCGAGAAACCCAGCCGCGCCGACATGGTGCTGGAGCGCCTGCGGGCGGTGAACCTGGGGGACGTGCGCGGGCCGGACGAACACGGCCGCGAGCCCCTGCGCCGGGTGCACACCGACGGCTTCCTGAACTTCCTCGAGCACGCCTGGGCGGACTGGCAGGCCACCGGCCGCGACCATGACATGCTGCCCATCGCCTGGCCCGTGCGACGCCTGCGCCAGGTGGAACCCGACGACATCGACGGGCGCCTGGGCTACTACTCCCTGGACGCCGGCGCACCCATCACCGCCGGCACCTGGCGGGCCATCACCGCGTCCGCCAACGTCGCCCTCAGCGGCCAGGCGGAACTGGCCAAAGGCGCCCGCGGGGTGTTCTCCCTGTGCCGGCCACCGGGGCACCACGCCGCGTCGGACTACATCGGCGGCTACTGCTACCTGAACAACGCCGCCATCGCCGCCCAGGCGATGCTGGACCAGGGCGCCCGGCGGGTGGCGATCCTCGACGTGGACTACCACCACGGCAACGGCACCCAGGACATCTTCTACGACCGCCCGGACGTGCTGTTCACCTCGATCCACGGCGACCCGCGCTTCGAGTACCCGTATTTCCTCGGCCATGCCGACGAGAAGGGCCAGGGGCCCGGCGAGGGGTTCAACCGCAATTACCCCCTGGCGTCCGGCAGCGACTGGTCGGTGTGGGGCCAGGCCCTGGCCGATGCCTGCCGGCTGATCGCCGGCTACGGGGCGGACGCCCTGGTGGTGTCCCTGGGGGTGGATACCTTCAAGGAGGACCCGATCTCTCAGTTCAAGCTGGACAGCCCGGACTACCTGCGCATGGGCGAGGTCATCGCCGGCCTGGGGCTGCAGACCCTGTTCGTCATGGAGGGGGGCTACGCGGTGGAGGAGATCGGCATCAACGCGGTGAACGTGCTGCAGGGCTTCGACGCCGCCACCCCGCGCTGAGCCGTCGCCGGCGTCAGCCGGCCGGCGCGGCGGCCACCGCGGCGGCGTGCCCGGAAGCGGGGGCGTCCGTGGTGGCGGTGCCGGCGGCGTTCGCCGCGGGAGCGCCCACCGCGGGGTCCTTGCGGAACACGTAGAACAGGTTCGGCTCGCTGACCATGTAGATGGTGCCGGTCTCGTCCATGGCCACCCCTTCCGCCCGCGGGATGCCCTGGTGCAGCCCGTTGAGGCCGCCGATCAGGCTGATGAAGCTGATGGGCTCGCCGCGCTCGTCCAGCTCCAGCAGCAGGTTGGACTGGGCCGACAGCACCAGGGTGTGGCGGGTGCGCGGGTCGATGCTCATGGCCGAGACGTTGCGCATCTGCAGGCCGTCGCTGGGCAGGGCGCGCATGGCGCCGAACATGTGGTCGCGGCCGTCGCTGTCCCAGCTGAACAGGGCGCGTGGCTCGCGCTCCTTGCCCAGCAGCAGGCGACCCTGCTCGGCGTCCCAGGCGATGGCCTCGAAGCCCTTGTTGCGCGAATTGGGGAAGCCCAGGTCGTACTCGGCGGCGTCCGCGGCGTTCAGCTCGGTGGTGAGGTCGTCCACCTTGACGATGGACAGGGTGCGCCGGCGCTCGTCGGTGATCGCCAGGCTGCCGTCCTCCATCATCGCCACCCCTTCCGGGTTGGAGAAGCCGATCAGCGGGATGCTGCGCAGCACCTCGCCCTGGCGCGACAGCTCCACCAGCAGCGGCTTCTTGCCGGTGACGGTGTAGAGGGTGCCGCTCAAGGGGTTGTAGGTGAGGTCGGAGGTCTCGTCGTGGTCCAGGCCGGCGAGGCGCTTGCCCTGGATCACCGCGTGGTAGCCGGGCAGCCAGACGCTGGCGTCGCGCTCGCCCTGGCTGAGGTTCGATTCCTTGATGAGGAACAGCAGGCGGTCGTCCAGGTGCTGCGACTTCACCACCCCGGCGGCCAGGGCCAGGGCGAAGCCCGCCAGGAGCCAGCGGGCACGGGGCAAACGGAGGGGCCAGCGCATCGTGCGTCTCCCGGAAGCGAAGCGGCCAGCCTACAGAGGGCGGCCGGGGGCGCCAAGGGCGCAGGCGGACCGGTCGTCAGAGCACCTGGCTGTCGAAGCGGGACAGGCCCACCAGCTCCAGGGTCAGGGCGTCGCCGGGCTGCAGCGGGCCGACGCCGGCCGGGGTGCCGGTGAGCACCACGTCACCGGGTTGCAGGCTGAAGTGCCCGCAGATGTGGCGGATCAGCAGCAGGATCGGGTTGAGCATGTCGCGGCTGTTGCCGTCCTGGCGCCGCTCGCCGGCGATGCTCAGGCGGATGCCCAGGTCGGCGAGGTCGGCCACCGCGTCCCCGGGCACGAAGGGCGCCAGCACGCAGGCGCCGTCGAAGGCCTTGGCGATCTCCCAGGGGTAGCCCTGCTCCTTGAGCCGCGCCTGGACCTCTCGCAGGGTCAGGTCCAGCGCCGGGGCGAAGCCGGAGATGGCGTCGCGGATTTCTTCGTCCACCGGCTGGCGCGACAGCGGCTTGCCGATCAGCACGGCGATCTCCGCCTCGTAGTGCACCGCGCCGCGGTCGCGGGGGATCACGAAGCCGCCGGCCAGAGGCACCACGCAGCTGCCGGGTTTGATGAACAGCAGCGGTTCGCTGGGCACCGGGTTGTTCAGCTCCCGGGCGTGCTCGGCGTAGTTGCGGCCGATGCACACCACCTTGCCCACCGGGAAGTGGATGCCGGTGCCGTCGACGTACTGGTGCTGGTAGCTCATCTGCTCACTCCGGTTGGGGCCGCCCGCGTGGGGCGGAGGAAGACGGGCGCGGCGCCGGGGCGCTCACGGGGCGAAGATCTTGCCGGGGTTCATGATGCCGTTGGGGTCGAACACCGCCTTGACCGCCTTCATGTAGGCGATTTCCTCGGCGGACCGGCTGTAGCCCAGGTAGTCGCGCTTGGTCATGCCGACGCCGTGCTCGGCGGAGATCGAGCCGTTGTACTTCTCCACGGTCTCGAAGACCCAACGGTTCACCGTGGCGCACTTGGCGAAGAACTCGTCCTTGCCCAGGTCGTCCGGCTTGAGGATGTTCAGGTGCAGGTTGCCGTCGCCGATGTGGCCGAACCACACCACCTCGAAGTCCGGGTAGTTGGCGGCGACGATGGCATCGATGTCCTTGAGGAACGCCGGCACCCTGGAGACGGTGACCGAGATGTCGTTCTTGTAGGGCGTCCAGTGGGAAATGGTCTCGGAGATGTACTCCCGCAGCTTCCACAGGTTCTGCAACTGCTGGGCGCTCTGGCTCATCACCCCGTCCAGCACCCAGCCCTGCTCCACGCAGTGTTCGAAGGTGGCCAGGGCCTGGTCGGCGCGCTCGTCGGTGGTGGCCTCGAACTCCAGCAGCGCGTAGAACGGGCAGTCGGTCTCGAACGGCGCCGGCACGTCGCCGCGGGCCAGCACCTTGGCCAGGGCCTTGTCGGAGAAGAACTCGAAGGCGGTCAGGTCCAGCTTGTCTTGGAAGGCGTGCAGCACCGGCATGATGGAATCGAAGTCCGGCGTGCCCAGCACCATGGCGGTGAGGTTGGTGGGCTGGCGGTCCAGGCGCATGGTGGCCTCCACCACGAAGCCCAGGGTGCCCTCGGCGCCGATGAACAGCTGGCGCATGTCGTAGCCGGTGGCGTTCTTGATCAGGTCGCGGTTGAGTTCCAGCAGGTCACCCTTGCCGGTGACCACCTTCAGCCCGGCGACCCAGTTGCGGGTCATGCCGTAGCGGATCACCTTGATCCCGCCGGCGTTGGTGCCGATGTTGCCGCCGATCTGGCTGGAACCGGCGGAAGCGAAGTCCACCGGGTAGTACAGCCCCTTCTCCTCGGCGAAGGCCTGCAACTGCTGGGTCACCACCCCCGGCTGGCAGCGCACGGTGCGGTCCAGCGGGTCGAAGTCGAGGATGCGGTTCATGTAGTCGAACGCCACCACCACTTCGCCGTTGGCCGCCACCGCCGCCGCCGAGAGCCCGGTGCGGCCGCCGGAGGGCACCAGGCCGACCCGGTGCTGGTTGGCCCAGCGGACCACCGCCTGCACCTGCTCGATGCTCTTGGGAAACGCGATGGCCAGGGGCGCCGGCGCGAAATGCTTGGTCCAGTCCTTGCCGTAGGCGTCCAGGGAAGCGGCGTCGGTGAGCACCTTGCCCGGCTCCAGCAGGGTCTTCAGCTCTTCGATCAGGGCGATGTCGGTCATCTGCAGAACTCTCGGAACATTCATGGTCGCCCTGAGAACGCTTCAGGTCGCAACCGAGCATGGAAAAAGGAGATCATGCTAGCATAACGCCCCCCGCGAATCGCGCGCCGCGCCGATCCGGGAGCCGGCCCCGCCGGCCCGGGGCAGCCCTCTCTTCGCTGTCCATCGCCCTGCCATTTCCACGGGATAACAGGTAAGCAGATGAGCAAGACCTCCCTCGACAAGAGCAAGATCAAGTTCCTCCTTCTCGAAGGGGTCCACCAGAACGCCGTGGACACCCTGAAGGCAGCCGGCTACAGCAACATCGAGTACCTCAAGACCGCACTGTCGGGCGACGAACTCAAGGCGAAGGTCGCCGACGTTCACTTCATCGGCATCCGCTCCCGTACCCAGCTCACCGAAGAGGTGTTCGACGCCGCCAAGAAACTGGTGGCGGTGGGCTGCTTCTGCATCGGCACCAACCAGGTCGACCTGGACGCCGCCCGCGAGCGCGGCGTGGCGGTGTTCAACGCGCCCTACTCCAACACCCGCTCGGTGGCCGAACTGGTGCTGGCCGAAGCGATCCTGCTGCTGCGCGGCATCCCCGAGAAGAACGCCTCCTGCCACCGCGGTGGCTGGATCAAGTCGGCGGCCAACTCCTTCGAGATCCGCGGCAAGAAGCTGGGCATCGTCGGCTACGGCTCCATCGGCACCCAGCTCTCGGTGCTGGCCGAGGCCCTGGGCATGCAGGTGTTCTTCTACGACGTGGTGACCAAGCTGCCCCTGGGCAACGCCCAGCAAGTGGGCTCCCTGCACGAGCTGCTGGGCCTGGCCGACATCGTCACCCTGCACGTGCCGGAACTGCCGTCCACCCAGTGGATGATCGGCGAGAAGGAAATCCGCGCCATGAAGAAGGGCGCGATCCTGATCAACGCCGCCCGCGGCACCGTGGTGGAGCTGGAGCACCTGGCCGCCGCCATCAAGGACGAGCACCTGATCGGCGCCGCCATCGACGTGTTCCCGGTGGAGCCCAAGTCCAACGACGAGGAATTCCAGACCCCGCTGCGCGGCCTCGACCGGGTGATCCTCACCCCCCACATCGGCGGCTCCACCGCCGAGGCCCAGGCCAACATCGGCCTGGAAGTGGCGGAGAAGCTGGTCAAGTACAGCGACATCGGCACCTCGGTGTCCTCGGTCAACTTCCCCGAGGTGGCGCTGCCGTCCCACCCCGGCAAGCACCGCCTGCTGCATATCCACCGCAACGTCCCCGGCGTGATGAGCGAGATCAACTCGGTGTTCGCCGAGAACGGCATCAACATCTCCGGCCAGTTCCTGCAGACCAACGACAAGGTCGGCTATGTGGTGATCGACGTGGACGCCGAGTACTCCGACCTGGCCCTGGAGAAACTCCACCAGGTCAACGGCACCATCCGCAGCCGCGTGCTGTTCTGACGCCTGGCGGAAACGAAAAAAGGGAGGCCTCGGCCTCCCTTTTTCATGCCCGGCCGATCACGACCAGGCCCCTGTCCTCAGGGGCCGAGGGCGGCCCGCAGCGCCTCCAGCGCAGCCTGGTAGTAGGCCTTGCCTTCGACGGACTCGGCGAAGGTGGAGAACTCTTCCAGCTCCGGGTCGGACAGGTCGCGATAGACGTACAGCAGGGTGTTGTCCAGGTCATTGCCGATCTGCTCCATCAGCTGCTGGCGCTGGCCATCCAGGGCGCCCCGGGCGCCGCCGTTGCCCAGCAGGCCCGGCAGCATCTGGCTGAGGCTGTCGGCGGCGACCCCGGCCAGGGCCAGGCTCACCTCGGCCCCTGCCTCGCGCACCGGCAGGGCCTGAGCCAGGTGGCGGATCAGCAGGCGCCGGGTGGCATCCGCCTCGATCCGCGGCAGGCCGCCGGCGTGCTGCGCCAGCTGGTCGCTGCGGGTGGCGAGGGTCTCGGCGGCCACCGCCTTACGCCCCAGGGGCGACTCGAAGAAGCGCAGCGCCGGCTGCGGGTCGGCCAGGCGCGCCGCCAGTGTGTCCCGGGCGCGGCGGTCCATGGCCTCGGCAGCGAAGCGGCGGTTGCTGTTGTTCACCAGGGTCTGGTAGAGCGCCGGCGGCAGGCTCGCCTGGTAGCGCTGCTGGGCACCGGCGAGGGCGCCCTGGAAATGCTCCCGCTGCTGACCCCAGCCGGCGGCGTCGTACAGGCGGTCGTGAGCGGTATCGGCGAAGGTGGGCGTAGCGATCAGCAGGACGAGCAGGGCAAACAGAACGCGCATGGAAACTCCTGTGGAACCCGTCGCCCGTTCCCCGGGGCGACGCGGGATGCCTGGTCTGGCCTAACCGGGCAGGCCTCACCAGGCCGGGCCAACCTGGCTGGGCCGCGAGGCGGCGCCATTGTCCGGGGCGCCCGGCGACTTGTCGAGGCAAGCGGGCGCGCTGCATGTAGAATCGACGCCCATGATGAAACCGGCTGAACCCGCGACCCTGCTGCGCCTCGTCGACGAACTGGCCGAACACGGCTGGACCCGGCAGCAGGACGTCCTGCCACAGGCTCTGACCCTCGAACTGGCGCGCGAGTGCCGCGCCCGGGCGTCTACCGGCGCCCTGGCCCTGGCGGCGGTGGGCCGCGGCGCCGGCCAGGAAATCCGCGAGGGCGTGCGCGGCGACCGCATCCAGTGGCTGGAACCGAGCCAGTCCGCCGCCTGCGATGCCTACCTGGCGTACATGGACGCCCTGCGCGGCGCACTCAACCAGTCGCTGTACCTGGGCCTGGCGGACTTCGAGAGCCACTTCGCCGCCTACCCGCCGGGGGCCTTCTACGAGCGCCATCTGGACCGCTTCCGCGACGACGACCGGCGCACCGTCTCGGCGGTGTACTACCTCAACGACGACTGGCACGCCGAGGACGGCGGCGCCCTGCGCCTGTACCTGGACGACGCCACCCTGGACGTATCGCCCGAGGCCGGCTGCCTGGTGCTGTTCCTCTCCGACCGGCTGCCCCACGAAGTGCTACCGACCCGCCGCGAGCGGCTGTCCCTCACCGGCTGGTTCCGCCGCCGCGGCGAGGGCGCCTGGTGAGCCACGAGGCGTCGGCGACCCCCTCTTCCGCGAGCCCCCGGGCGCGCATCCTGGTGAGCCGCTGCCTGCTCTGCCAGCCGGTGCGCTACGACGGCGGCGCCCACGGCCCGTTCGACCTGCTGCAACGCTGGCAGGCTGAAGGCCGCCTCGTGCCCCTTTGCCCGGAAGTGGCCGGCGGCCTGCCCACGCCGCGCCCGCCGGCGGAGATCCCCGGCGGCCAGGGCGATGCGGTGCTGGACGGCCTGCGCCCGGTGCTGGATGCCAGCGGCGCCGACGTCACCGCGGCGTTCGTCGCCGGCGCCCGGCTGGCCCTGGAGCTGGTGCAGCGCCACGGCCTGCGCATCGCCGTGCTGAAGGCCCGCAGCCCGTCCTGTGGCAACCGCGAGACCTACGACGGCAGCTTCGGCGGCGTGCGCGTGCCCGGCGCCGGGGTCACCGCGGCCCTGTTGCAGCGGGCCGGCGTGCAGGTGTTCAGCGAACTGGAATTGCCCGAGGCGGCCCGCGCCCTGGCCGAGTTGGAGGCCGCCACGCCGCGCTGAGCCTGGTCGCCGGCCGCCGAACCGATCATCCTGTCCCTATCACCCCTACCGAGAGGAACACCCATGCGCGCTCATCTCAGCCCCCTGGCCGGCCTGGCCCTCGCCCTGTTGCTCGGCGCCTGCGCCGGATCGCCGGACACACCGTCCGCGGCCTCCGACGCGGCCCGTCCGGCCCTCGACCTGTCCAGCCCCGAGGCCACCGCCGAGGCGCCCCAGGGCTGTCGGTCCGCGGTGGGCGACGCCCTGGCCGGCAAGGTCGCCGACGAGGCCCTGGTGGAGCGCCTGCGCCGGACCTCCGGGGCACAGCGGGTACGGGTGGTGCACCCGCGGGACATCATCACCATGGACTACGACTCCCAGCGGCTGAACCTGCACACCGACGACGCCGGCGTGATCAAGAGCGCCTCCTGCGGCTGAGCCACGCTCGTCGCGCGGCGGTTGGTCAGGGGCCGAGCCCAGGCGCTACACTGAGGCCCGCCCCGTTCCGCTGGATGCCGGCGGTGGCGGGCTTTTCACGTTCTGCACGCGGGCCCTGAATCATGGATGAATTCGCTTTCCTGCCTGCCTGGAGCGGCGTCGCCTCGACGATGCGCCGCCACGGTTGGTCCGACTCGCCGCTGGGCACGCCGGACCGCTGGCCGGCGCTGCTGCGCGCCACCCTGGCGACGATGCTCAACGCCTGCCAGCCCCTCTGTCTGGCCTACGGACCGAGCCGGGCGTTCTTCTGCAACGACGCCTACCTGCCGCTGCTGGACCGCCCCCTGGAGACGGTCCTCGGCCAGCCCCTGGCCATCGCCTGGCGCGCCCAGTGGGCGGACCTCGAGGCCCTGGTGGAGGCCACCTACGACGGCCGCGGCGGCAGCCGGGAAGACATGCCGCGCAGGCTCGACCGCGACGGCCTGGAGGAAGACACCTGGTGGTCGTCCCACTGCTCGCCCCTGTGCGACGAGCAGGGCGCCGTGGCCGGGCTCTATTGCATCACCCAGGAAACCACCGCGCGGGTGCGCGCCCTCGCCGCCCTGCACGACCTCAACGCCAACCTGGAGCGCCAGGTGGAACAGCGCACCCGCGAGCGCGACCGGGTCTGGGGCATCTCCCGGGACCTCTACCTGGTGTGCGGCTTCGACGGCTTCCTGCGCAGCGCCAACCCGTCCTGGGCCAGCGAGATGGGCTATGCCCCGGAGACCCTGGTGGGCCGGCGCTTCGACGAACTGGTGCACCCGGAAGACCGCGCCGCCACCCTGGCGGAGGTGAAGCGGCTGATCCGCCGGGTCAGCCCCGACGACTTCCAGGTGCGGGTGCGCCGGGCCGACGGCAGCTACCGCTGGTACAGCTGGACCTGCACCCCGGAGCAAGACCTGTTCTACGCCTCGGGGCGCGACGTCCAGCGCCGCCGCGAGCTGGAGGAGCTGCTGCGGCAGAGCCAGAAAATGGAAGCCATCGGCCAGCTCACCGGCGGCATCGCCCACGACTTCAACAACCTGCTCACCGGCATCAGCGGCTCCCTGGAGCTGCTCCAGCGGCGCCTGGAAAACGGCCAGCATGACAACCTGGAGCGCTACACCGGTATCGCCCTGAGCGCCACCCAGCGCGCCGCTTCCCTGACCCACCGGCTGCTGGCGTTCGCCCGCAAGCAGGCGCTGTGCCTGGGGGCGGTGGATGTGAACGGGGTGGTGGCGGGCATGCAGGAACTGCTGCTGCGCACCCTCGGCGAGCAGGTCCAGCTGGACTGTCGGCTGGCCGAGGGCACCTGGCCGGCCAACACCGACGCCAACCAGCTGGAGAGTGCTCTGCTGAACCTGGCGATCAATGCCCGGGACGCTATGCCCGACGGCGGCCGGTTGCGCATCGAGACCCGCAACCTGTCCCTGGCCGACGGCTTCGTCGCCGACCTGGCGCCCGGCGACTACGTGGTGCTCAGCGTCGCCGACAGCGGCAGCGGTATTCCCGCGGAGCTGCTGGACAAGGTCTTCGACCCGTTCTTCACCACCAAACCCATCGGCCAGGGCACCGGCCTTGGCCTGCCGATGATCTACGGCTATGCCAAGCAGTCCGGCGGCCACGTGGACATCGTCTCCGAGGCCGAACACGGCACCACGGTACGCCTGTACCTGCCGCGCTTCGGCGACGAGCCGGTGCCGGCCCCCACGGCAGCGCCCGCTCCCCACGCCGTGCCAGGGGCGGGCCCGAGCGCCCGCGGCGAGCACGTGCTGGTGGTGGAGGACGACCACGGCATCCGTGCGCTGCTATTGGAGTCCCTCGGCGAACTCGGCTACCACGTGCGCGAGGCGTCCGACGCCGGCAGCGCGCGGCGCCTGCTGGAGGGCGGCGGGCCGCTGGACCTGCTGGTCACCGACATCGGCCTGCCCAGTTTCGGCGGCCCGGAACTGGCGGCCCTGGCGCGCCGGCTGTACCCGGCGCTGAAGGTGCTGTTCATCACCGGCTACACCCGCGACGGGCTGCTGGAAGGCCTGGTGCTGGACGGCGAGACGCGCCTGCTGAACAAGCCGTTCGCCCTGCACGGCCTGGCCCGGCTCCTGCGCGACCTGCTGGACGGCCGCGCGTCCTGAGGCCGGGCCTCAGGCCATCTGCGACAGCGTCGAGCGGAAGCGCCGGTAGGCCGCGAAGAAGAACGCGCTGCCGATGCCGAAGATCGCCAGCAGCTGCGGCCAGACGATCTCCAGCCCGGCGCCGCGGTAGAGGATCGCCTGGGCCAGGGCGACGAAGTGGGTGGTGGGCGCCGCCAGCATCAGGTCCTGCACCAGCACCGGCATGCTTTCCCGGGGCGTGGTGCCGCCGGAGAGGATCTGCAGCGGGATCAGCACCAGGATCGTCAGCAGCCCCAGCTGCGGCATGGAGCGCGCCACGGTGGCCAGGAAGATGCCCATGGACGTGGTGGCGAACAGGTGCAGCGCGGCCCCCAGCAGGAACAGCGCGAGGGAACCGCCGATGGGCACCGCCAGCCAGCCCTGCACCACCACCACCAGGGAAAACGCCGCCGCGACCAGCACCACCACGGCCATGGACCAGACCTTGGCCAGCATGATCTCCCCGGCGGTCAGCGGCATCACCAGCAGGTGCTCCAGGGTGCCGTGCTCCCGCTCGCGGATCAACGCGGCGCCGGTGAGGATGATGGAAAGCATGGTGATCTGGTTGATCACCTCCATCACCGCGCCGAACCAGGCCTGGGTCAGGTTCGGGTTGAACGCCGTGCGCACCGCCAGCCCGGCGGGCGGCGCACTGTCGCCACGGTGGCGGGCGACGAACTCGGCCACCTCGGTGGCGACGATGTTCTGGATGTAGCCGGCGCCGCTGAACGCCTGGCCGATCTGGGTGGCGTCGACGTTCAACTGCACCGCCGGGGTCCGTCCGGCCAGCACGTCGCGCTGGAAGTCCGGCGGGATGTCCAGGGTGAAGGTGTAGCGGCCGGTGTCCAGGCCGCGGTCCATGGTGGCCGGGTCGATCAGCGCCGGCGGGCGGAAGTATGGCGGCTGGAAGGCGCCCACCAGGCGCGTGGACAGCTGCGAGCGGTCCTCGTCCACCACCGCGATGGGCGCGTGGTGGAGGGTTTCCGGCAGGCCGGTGGCGGTGCTGTAGACCCCCAGGGTGAAGGACCAGACGATCAGCGCGAGCATGGCATAGTCGCGGCTCAGGCTGCGGAATTCCTTCACCCCCAGGTGCAGGATGTTGGCCAGGCTGCCCATCACGCCTCCTGCTTCTTCAGGCACGCCACGCTGAGCAGGGTCAGCAGCGGGATGGCGATGGCCAGCGGCACGAAGTACGGCGCCAGCTCGTGGAAACCCAGGGCCTTGGAGAACACCCCGCGGCTGATGGTGAGGAAGTGGGAGGCCGGGTACAGCCGGCCGATCCAGGCCGCCACCCCCTCCAGGGACGCCACCGGGTGGATCAGCCCGGAATACTGGATCGCCGGGATCATGGTGGCGATGGCCACGCCGAACACCGCGGCGATCTGGCTGCGCATGAAGGTGGAGAGGAACAGCCCCAGGCCGGTGGCCGCGGTGACGTAGAGCAGCGCCCCGGCCAGCAGGGTCGGGAAGCTGCCCTTGAGCGGCACGCGGAACACCAGCACCGCCAGGGCCACCATCAGCAGGAAGTTGCACAGGCCCATGGCGATGTAGGGCAGCTGCTTGCCCAGCAGGAACTCCAGGCGGGTCACCGGGGTGACGTAGAGGTTGGTGATGGAGCCCAGTTCCTTCTCCCGCACCACCCCCAGGGCGGTGAGCATCGCCGGGATCATGATCAGCAGCAGCGGGATCACCGCCGGCACCATGGCCTTCACGCTCTCCACGTCCGGGTTGTAGCGATAACGCAGCGCCACCGTGGCGTAGCCGGCCGGCGGCGTCGCCGGGGTCAACCGCGCGAGCTCCGCCAGGTAGGCGCCGTGCAGGCCCTGGACGTAGCCAAGGATGGTGGTGGCCCGGGTCGGCATGGCGCCGTCGACCCAGGCGCCGATGGTGGGCCGCACGCCGCGCTTCAGGTCGCGGCCGAAGCCCGGCGGAATCTCGATGGCCAGGCTCAGGGCGCCGCTGCGCATGCGCCGGTCCAGGTCGGCGTAGTCGCGGATCGGCTCGCGCTCGACGAAGTAGCGCGAGCCGGCGATGTTCAGGGCATAGGCCTGGCTGGTGGTGGTCTGGTCGCGGTCCAGCACGGCGTAGGAAAGCTTCTCCACATCCAGGCTGATGCCGTAGCCGATGATGAACATCAGCAGCAGCGTGCCCAGCAGCGCCAGGGTCAGGCGTACCGGGTCGCGGCGCAGCTCCATGGCCTCGCGGCGCGCGTAGCTGACCATCCGCTGCGGCCTGAAGCGCCCCCGGGGCGGGCCGGCCGTTGACACCGGGCGGGGG
>NZ_VJOY01000028.1 GCF_007109405.1 Pseudomonas mangiferae | reverse complement strand
ACTCAGCAGTGAAACGACTCTTCGCCGATGGTAGTGTGGAGCTTCTCCATGTGAGAGTAGGTCATCGTCAAGCTTCTATCCCCAAACCCCAATCCGCTCACGCGGGTTGGGGTTTGGCCTTTTGGGGGCGGGAAAAGCGGCAGCGGGGCCACGCGTGATAAGCCGCTGATGAGCCCAACAACTGCTCAGGCTTGCGGCTCCAGCGCCTCCAGGAAGCGCACCAGTGCGGCTTCCTCCGCCCGCAGCCCCTTACGTGCACGCGCCTTGCGCTGGCCCCGCAGCGAACCCGCCAGGTACGCCGACAGCACCGCCGGGTGCACGTAGCAGCGGCGGCACACCGCGGGCGTGTTGCCCAGTTGGCTCGAGACCTGGCGGATCACTTCCACCACCTCGCGCTTGGCTTGGGCTTCATCCTCCCAGGGGGCCTCGCGCAAGTAGGCCAAGGCCAGTGCACTGCCGGCCCAGGTCCGGTAGTCCTTAGCAGTGAAGTCCTTGCCGGTCAGGTTCTGCAGGTACTGGTTGATGTCCGAGGAACTGATGGCACGGCGCTGCGTTATGCGCACTTTATGCAATAGGCATCCAGAAGCCTGAACACCGAGGCTGTTTTTCTCAAGCGTCTCGATAAGTAAGGTATGCACTTCGCTACCCTCCTAGGACGAGCCGTCAAGCTATACCGTGGCTAATGCAGCGCTAGAGCTGCACGAGAATGGCAGGATCATTGGTCCCTGATGCACGGGTGGCTCGCGATTGAGCAGAACGCTGTAGCTCTGTACAGTTCTACGTTCGAGGCGCCTTCCTCTGATCGAGAGTATCAGGGGGGCCAGGCAAGCGAGGGCCGTGTCTCTACCGAAGCCTTCGCGAGCCACAGGTTTGACTGAGTCCAGCCCACCCGCAGCAGGAGGCCGAATGGAGTACCGAACCGCAAGCGACGTCCTGAAGGCCCATTGGGATGGTCTGCTGCCCGTGGACCCCCTCGCCATCGCCCAGGCGATGGGGCTCAGGGTCGAGCGGTGTGCGCTCGATCACAGTGGCCATTATTCATACAACGATGGCGACCCGCTGATCCAGTTCAATGCCGATGAGCCGGTGGTTCGCCAGCGTTTCACGCTTGCCCATGAGATCGGTCACCACGTCTATGGTGACCTCGATGCACCTCGGGATACCTCGGAGCAGTTCAACGCCTCGTCGCGCGACCCCCGCGAGGTGGCGGCCAACCGATTCGCCGCGGCGCTGCTGATGCCTGCCGCCCTCGTGAAGCATCTGGTGTTGGAGAAGAACGTCACCAGTCTCCAGGCGCTCGCGAAAACCTTCGGGGTGTCCACGGCAGCCATGGAGTTTCGCCTGAAGAACATCGGCCTCCTATGAGTGATCACGACGGCAACCTGGCGGACGGCGAGGCTCGCGATGCTGGCGAGGTCCTGCAGGCGCTGACGAAGAGCGCCTGGTTGTTCCGATGGGAGCGGCGGCTTACCGTGGTGACGACGGCGCTCATCCTGCTGTTCTACCTGGCCCTGCTGGGCTTCGTATTCCTCGGTAATTTCCGCCTGAGCGTGGGGAGCGGTTACTTCTTCACGTCGTTCCGCCCCCACACCACGGGCGACATTCCCATCATCGTGGCGCTATCCACCATCCCCACCCTCCTGCTTATCGCGCTGCTCCGGTATTTCCATTTCCGCCCGAAGCAGGCGGCCGAGGATAACCAGGCCCCGCTGCCCCTCAGCATCGAGGCCGCGCGCGAACTCATCAAGGCCACCGCGGACGCCATGAAGGCCAGTGAGTCTCGCTGAAGCGCTGGTGCCGCTTGCGTGTCACTCGGAAAGGCCTAGGTCGCTGGACGATACGGTTCGCTTGTTGCCACCCCTAGCCTTTGCTCTGCACCTGCCAAGACGCGCAATCACCGCGAATGCGCTCCGGACGCCTGCCTCAGTCGGAATCCAGGTTTCACCCGCAGACGCCTTAAGACGTACCCACGAGAAACGAACTGCCGACCTCCAACACGGCGACAACCATAGTCGGCAACAAACAGACTTGCCGAGGTCATGCCGTCTAAGGCCCTAGAAACGACAAAGCCCGCACGAGGCGGGCCTTGGGGTGTTCCATGCGATCTGGAACAGAGCTTGGCGCATCCGGCGGGATTCGAACCCACGACCCCTGCCTTCGGAGGGCAGTACTCTATCCAGCTGAGCTACGGATGCAACGGAGGCGCATGATACGCATGTTGGCGGCGGGCGTCCATGGCGAGGGCGTGTCGTTCGCGATATTGAACGAATTCACCCGGAGCATCGTTCGATTTAAACGGACGTTCGAAAAAGCGTTCGGATTTTCCTGATTTTCCGTTGGTTTTATCAAACATGTCTATTGCCCTTTGCCAGGGTCCGTCCTAGCATGCGTGCGAGATACAGAACGCCACGCTGAACACTCAGGCGCGCCGTCCGATCCGGCGACAGGCCTCTCGCCGCTGCCCCTTCCTCTCTGCGGGTAAGCGCCGGCCTACCTTCCCGGCTGTATATGTTCTATCCCGGCCATCCCCGGCCGTGACTTCCCATCTGCCCCGGCTTTCTCGAGCCGCGAGAAGGAGACGACGATGCAATTGAAAGACGCCACGCTCTTCCGCCAGCAAGCCTACATCGACGGTACCTGGCTGGACGCCGACAGCGGCCAGACCATCAAGGTGAACAACCCGGCCACCGGCGAGATCATCGGCACCGTACCGAAGATGGGCGCGGCAGAGACCCGTCGTGCCATCGAGGCGGCGGACAAGGCCCTGCCGGCCTGGCGTGCGCTGACCGCCAAGGATCGCGCCAACAAGATGCGTCGCTGGTTCGAGCTGCTGATGGAGAACCAGGACGACCTGGGCCGCCTGATGACCATCGAGCAGGGCAAGCCCCTGGCCGAGGCGAAGGGTGAGATCGCCTATGCCGCCTCCTTCATCGAGTGGTTCGCCGAAGAAGCCAAGCGGGTCTACGGCGACACCATTCCCGGCCACCAGCCGGACAAGCGCCTGATCGTCATCAAGCAGCCCATCGGCGTCACCGCGGCCATCACCCCGTGGAACTTCCCCGCGGCGATGATCACCCGCAAGGCCGGCCCGGCCCTGGCCGCCGGCTGCACCATGGTCATCAAGCCCGCCTCGCAGACCCCCTTCTCGGCCCTGGCCCTGGTGGAGCTGGCCGAGCGCGCCGGCATCCCGAAAGGCGTGCTCAGCGTGGTCACCGGCAGCGCCGGCGAAGTGGGTGGCGAGCTGACCAGCAATCCCATCGTGCGCAAGCTGTCCTTCACCGGCTCCACCGAGATCGGTCGCCAGCTGATGGCCGAATGCGCCAAGGACATCAAGAAGGTGTCCCTGGAGCTGGGCGGCAACGCGCCCTTCATCGTGTTCGATGACGCCGACCTGGACGCCGCCGTCGACGGCGCGCTGATCTCCAAGTACCGCAACAACGGTCAGACCTGCGTCTGCGCCAACCGCCTGTACGTGCAGGACGGGGTCTACGACGCCTTCGTCGAGAAGCTCAAGGCGGCGGTGGCCAAGCTGAAGATCGGCAACGGCCTGGAAGACGGCACCACCACCGGCCCGCTGATCGACGAGAAGGCCGTGGCCAAGGTCCAGGAGCACATCCAGGACGCCGTGGGCAAGGGCGCCAAGGTAGTGGCCGGCGGCAAGCCCCACAGCCTGGGCGGCACCTTCTTCGAGCCGACCATCCTGGTGGACGTGCCGAAGAACGCCCTGGTGTCCAAGGACGAGACCTTCGGCCCCCTGGCGCCGCTGTTCCGCTTCAAGGACGAGGCCGAGGTCATCGCCATGGCCAACGACACCGAGTTCGGCCTCGCCTCCTACTTCTATGCCCGCGACCTGAGCCGCGTGTTCCGCGTCGCGGAAGCGCTGGAGTACGGCATGGTGGGGATCAACACCGGCCTGATCTCCAACGAAGTCTCGCCGTTCGGCGGCATCAAGGCCTCGGGCCTCGGCCGCGAAGGCTCCAAGTACGGCATCGAGGACTACCTGGAAATCAAGTACCTCTGCCTGGGCATCTGATCGTCCTGGCGCTGGCCCGTCGCGGGCCGGCGCCGCGTTGCTAGGTTCTGTACGAAAAGTCGTCGAGCGAAAGGTCAGGCAAGGCAAAAACAGGCGAAGAAGCAGAGTTTACGTGCTGTAAATGAGCATTCTGAGCCGGTTTTTTAACGCAGCATCATCGAGCGCAGGCACTTTTCGTACAGAACCTAGGCTCCACCCGAGCGCCCGGACGGGCGACGGCAGTCGATCATCGTATGCTGCCGCCGCCGGCACGGGCGCATTTTTCATCCTTGAACCGGTCCGCACGATGAGCGGCCAATGAGGAACGCATGAGCAAGACCAACGAATCCCTGATGCAACGCCGGATCGCCGCCGTACCGCGCGGCGTCGGCCAGATCCACCCGATCTTCGCCGAGCGGGCCGAGAACGCCACTGTGTGGGACGTGGAAGGCCGCGAGTTCATCGACTTCGCCGGCGGCATCGCCGTGCTCAACACCGGCCACCTGCATCCGAAGGTCGTGGCGGCCGTGCAGGAGCAGCTGACCAAGCTGTCCCACACCTGCTTCCAGGTGCTGGCCTACGAGCCCTACGTCGAGCTGTGCGAAGAGATCGCCAAGCGCGTACCGGGCGACTTCGCCAAGAAGACCCTGCTGGTGACCTCCGGCTCCGAAGCGGTGGAAAACGCCGTGAAGATCGCCCGCGCCGCTACCGGCCGCGCCGGGGTGATCGCCTTCACCGGCGCCTACCACGGCCGCACCATGATGACCCTGAGCCTGACCGGCAAGGTGGTGCCGTACTCCGCCGGCATGGGCCTGATGCCCGCGGGCGTCTACCGCGCCCAGGCGCCCTGCGAGCTGCACGGCGTGAGCGAGGACGAGTCCATCGCCAGCATCGAGCGCATCTTCAAGAACGACGCCCAGCCGAGCGACATCGCCGCGATCATCATCGAGCCGGTACAGGGCGAAGGCGGCTTCTACGTCAACTCCAAGGCCTTCATGCAGCGCCTGCGCGCCCTGTGCGACCAGCACGGCATCCTGCTGATCGCCGACGAAGTGCAGACCGGCGCCGGCCGCACCGGCACCTTCTTCGCCACCGAGCAACTGGGCATCGTCCCGGACCTGACCACCTTCGCCAAGTCGGTGGGCGGTGGCTTCCCCATCTCCGGCGTCTGCGGCAAGGCCGAGATCATGGACAGCATCGCCCCCGGCGGCCTGGGCGGCACCTACGCCGGCAGCCCGATCGCCTGCGCCGCGGCCCTGGCCGTGCTCAAGGTGTTCGAGGAAGAGAAGCTGCTGCAGCGCTCCCAGGCCGTGGGCGAACGCCTCAAGGCCGGCCTGCGCGACATCCAGGCCAAGCACAAGGTGATCGGTGACGTTCGTGGCCTCGGCTCGATGATCGCCATCGAGCTGTTCGAAGGCGGCGATGTGCACAAGCCGGCTGCGGAGCTGGTGGGCAAGATCGTCGCCCGCGCCCGCGAGAAGGGCCTGATCCTGCTGTCCTGCGGCACCTACTACAACGTCATCCGCTTCCTGGTGCCGATCACCGCGCCGGACGAGCAGCTGGACAAGGGCCTGGCCATCGTCGCCGAGTGCTTCGACGAACTGGCGTAAGCCGGACGACGCGTGACCCGAATGCCGCCCACCTCTTGGTGGGCGGCATTTTTTATTTCCGCTTGATGTGGTGGCTGGCCGGTCCGCGCGGGCGGCGACGGGGCGTCGTGCGGGTCTGCGGGCTGGCAAGGTGGATGGGTGAGGCGTCATCCACCCTACGGGGGTGTTTGGATGAGCATGGGGAGGTGTTGCCCCATGTAGGGTGGATGACGTTTTTCCATCCACCAAGACGAAGACGGCAGGGCCGCCGTGCGAACTCGCCCAGTCCCCATGGGGTGAGACCCGGACTTGGGAAAGATCGCCCTTTCACCCCGCCGTCGCTGTCTTCCTCGGCTTCCAGCGCCGAGCGTTGACCCACTTCTTCAATCGTGAACCGCGACCGCGGAGAGCCGGTGCTGGATTTCGTCGCGGGTGTGGCCGATCAGGGATTTGGTCAGGCGCTGTTGCAGCCGGTCCGGCGAGACGATCGCCGAGACGGTGGCCTGGATACGCGGTTCGAAGGGCACGCTCTTCAGCTGGGTGTAGCGCTTCGACGACGCGGTGAGCTGGTCGATGATGGAGACCCCCAGGCCTTCCTCGACGAAATGCGCGGCCACGTTCATGAACCGGACGTCGATGCTCGGCTGGTAGTTCTCCTCGCTGCGGGTGAACGCGCTCTGCACCAGGTTGCTGATGCGGCTGGTGGTGCGCGCGTTGATCAACGGGTAGCCGCGCAGGTCCTGCGGCGTGACCACCGCGCGAGCGGCCAGCGGGCTTTCCAGGCGGCAGGCGCAGACCATGTCCAGCTGTGCCAGGGGCAGGTACTGCAGGTTTTCCCGAGGGTGCGGCTCGATGGCGAAGCCGATGTCCGCGACGCCCGTTTCCACGTATTCCAGCACGTTGTCCAGGCGCACGGTTTCCAGGGCGATGTCGACGTTGTCGTGGCTGCCGCGAAAGCGCGCGAGGCTCTGGGGCAGGAGCGACTCGGACAGCTCCGAGGTGGCCACGATGCGCATGCGCCCGCGTCGCCCGGTCCGCAACTGGCTGGCGGTTTGGTCGATCAATTCCTTGATCAAGAACAGCGGTTCCGCTTCCTCCAGCAGGATCTGCGCCTCCTGGGTGGGGATCAGGCGTTTGTTGACCCGCTCGAACAGCAGGAAGCCCAGGTTCAGCTCGATGCTCTTGATGGCGTTGCTGACGGCCGGTTGCGACATGCCCAGGTCGCGTGCCGCAGCGACCGTGGAGCGGGTGCGCATGACCGAACGCAGGATTTCCAATTGGCGCAGATTCATCCGATCTCCTCGCGAGGTGCCCTGAGAATATAGGTTTTGGTTATCAACCATGGCAATAAAATAATTGATATCCATATTGAGCCCACCGGGATTCCCTCCGTACCATCGTCCTCGACCTGACACGTAACAGGGCCCAGCTCATCACCGCCGGCGCAGACCGGACCGTACGAGTGAGCGCGCCCGCCAAGCCGGCCAGACCCCGCCGGCGCTGACGATTGATTCTGCCCTTCACGAATTCGCATTCCGACCTGCGAGGTGACGTTGTGCTGAACGGCGTACGAGTACTGAGCTTCAATCATTTCCTGGCGGGCCCGATGGCGGCGCAGACCCTGGGCGACCTGGGGGCCGAGGTAATCGCCATCGAGCCGCTGCAGGGGGCCTTCCAGCGCAACTGGGCGGTGGCCAACCATTTCGTCGGCGGCACCAGCGTCAACCACCTCGCTACCGGGCGGAACAAGAAGAGCCTGGCGGTGGACCTGAAGAGCGCCGAGGGCCTGGCCGTGGTGAAGCGCCTGGTGAAGGATGCCGACGTGGTGATGGAGAACTTCCGCCCCGGCACCATGGACAAGCTCGGCCTGGGCTACGAGACCCTCAAGGCCCTCAACCCCGGGCTGGTCTACGCGGTGGCCAGCGGCTTCGGCTCCGATGGGCCCTACCGGGAGCGCCCTGGCCAGGACCTGCTGCTGCAGGCGCTCTCCGGCCTGGCCGCGCGGACCGGCGACGCCGAGGGTGGCCCCACACCGGCGGGCCCGGTGATCGTCGACCAGCATGCGGCGATGATCTATGCCATGAGCATCTGCGCGGCACTCTACGCCAAGGCGAAGACCGGCCAGGGGCGGTTGGTGGAGGTCAACCTCTACCAGGCCGCCATCGACCTGCAGGGCGAGGGCCTGACCGCCTGGCTCAACGGCGCACCCTCGCCACACCCCCGCGGGCCGGGCGCCGTCGCCGCCTGGTTCAGCGGTGGCGCCCACGGAATCCACCGCACCGCCGATGGCCACCTGGCCATCTCCATGGCCTCCAACGCGGCCCTGGCCGCCGCCCTCGACCTGCCGGCGCTGGGTGCCATTCCCGAGCAGGACGGGCTCGCCCGCCGCGAGGAGATCTGCGCGCTGGTCGGCGCCCGTCTGTTGCAGCACGGCACCGCCCATTGGCAGCCCCTGCTGGACGCCGCCGGGGTCTGGAACGCGCCGGTGCAGGACTACGCCGACCTGCAGAGCGACCCTCAGCTGGTGCACAACCAGGTGTTCACCACCCTGCCGGGTGCCCACGGCGGCTCCGTCACCCTGATCAGCCTGCCCGCCCGCTTCGATGGCGAGGTGCCGCCGGTACGCTTGATGCCGCAACCGCTCGGTGCGCAGACGCGCGACGTGCTGAGGGCGGCCGGGTACGGCGAGGCGGAGATCGACGGGCTGATCGCCCGCAAGGCCATCGGGGCGGCGTCGTGAGCGGCGGGCTCGGCCTGACGATGCGGGTGGTGAGTTTCTGCCACTACCTGCAAGGGCCTGTCTGCAGCCAGTTCCTCGCCGACATGGGCGCCGAGGTGATCAAGATCGAGCCGCTCAAGGGCGCGTTCGAACGGCATTGGTCCGGCGGCAATTCCTACGTGGAGGGCGTCAGCGCCTTTTCCCTGGCGGTGAACCGCAACAAGCGCAGCCTGGCCCTGGACCTCAAGCACCCCGAGGGGCTGGCCATCGCCCAGGCCCTGATCCGCGACGCCGACGTGGTGCTGGAGAATTACCGGCCCGGCGTGCTCGACCGCCTCGGCCTGGGCTACGAGGCGGTGAAGGCGCTCAACCCCGCGATCATCTATGCCTCCGCGTCGGGCCTCGGCAGCAGCGGGCCGGCGTCCCGGCGTCCGGGGCAGGACCTGCTGATGCAGGCCCGTTCCGGCCTGGTGGCAGTCACCGGCGGCGGCGACCAGGGCCCCAGTGTGGTGGGAGCGGCCGTGGTGGACCAGCACGGCGCCTCGCTGCTGGCCATGGGCATCCTCGGTGCCTATGTGAAGAAACTGCAGACCGGTGAAGGCACGCGCATCGAGACCAGCCTGTTCGAGGCCGCCATCGACCTGCAGGTGGAGGCCCTGACCAAGTACTACGCCAGCCCCAACCGCCAGCAGCTGCTCGAGCGCGGGCGCCACGTGGGCAGCTGGTACCACGATGCCCCCTACGGCCTCTACGACCTGCAGGATGCGCGCATCGTATTGTCCATGAACGACCCGGTGCGCCTGGCCGAGGCCCTGGACAGCGACGCCCTGCGCGAGCTGCAGGGGATAGACCGCTACCTGGAGCGTGATCGCTATTCGGAGGAAGTCGCCCGGGTACTCGCCCCCTGGCGTTTCGCCGACCTGGCCGCCCGTTTCGATGCCCATGCCATCTGGCACGAGCGGGTGCAGGACTACGAGGCCCTGCGCCAGGACCCCCAGGCCCTGCACAACGGCACTTTCGAAACGATCGACGTCCATGGCAAGCCCGCCACCCTGGTGCGCCACCCGCTGCGCTACGACGGCCGAACGCCCGCGGTGAGGCGCATGCCGCTGGTGCCGGGCGCCGACAGCCGGGCCGTGCTGGACGCGCTGGGCTACAGCCGACAGCGCCAGCAGCAGTTGATCGACCAGGGCGTCGTCGCCGCGCCCGAGGCCGACGGCCCCCCTTCTCCCTGATACCTGCGAGAGCCGAGATGATCGATTTTTCCCTGCCGGATGACACCCGGTTGCTGGTGGATACCGTCCAGCGCTTCGTCGAAACCGAAGTCCAGCCCCTGGAGGAAGAGGTGGAGCGGGAGGGCCGCGTACCCGCCGAGCGACTCGAAGGCGTGCGGGCCAAGGCCCGCGACCTGGGCCTGTTCGCCATGAACATGCCCCTGGAGGTGGGCGGCGGCGGGCTGTCCTGCCTGGAGCACTGCCTGGTGGAAGAGCAACTGGGCAAGACCACCGATGCCCTGATCCGCCGTGTATTCGGCCAGGTCTACCCGATGCTGATGGCCTGCCGCGGCGAACAGGTGGAGCACTACCTGCTGCCCACCGTGCGCGGCGAGAAGGTGTGCGCCATGGCCATCACCGAGCCCGGTGCCGGCTCCGATGCCGCGTCCATCAGCACCACCGCGCACTTCGACGGCGACACCTGGGTGCTCAATGGCAGCAAGCATTTCATCAGTGATGGCGACATCGCCGACTACACCATCGTCATGGCCCTCACCGACCGCGACAAACGCGCCCGGGGCGGCATCACCCTGTTCCTCGTCGACCGCGGTCACCCCGGCTTCAGCGTGGCGCGCACCCAGCCGATGATGGGGCACCGGGGCTACGGCCATGCCGAACTGTTCTTCGAGAATTGCCGGATTCCCGGGGAGGCGGTGCTCGGCGAGGTGGGCAACGGCTTCAAGCTGATCATGCAGAGCGTGTTGCAGATCCGCCTGGCCCACATCGGTGCGCGGGCGGTGGGCATGGCCCAGCGCGCCCTGGAAATGATGCGTACCTATGCCGGCGAACGCCGCCAGTTCGGCCAGCCCATCGGCGATTTCCAGATGGTGCAGAAGATGATCGCCGACTCCGCCACCGAGATCTTCGCGGTGAAGATGATGGTGCTCAACGCCGCCTGGGAGATCGACCAGGGCCTCGAACCCCGCGACAAGGTCTCGATGATCAAGGTCGCCGCCTCGGAAATGCAGGGGCGCGTCGTGGACCGTGCGATCCAGGTGTTCGGCGGTATGGGCTACGCCAAGGAGCTGCCCCTGGAGCGCATGTACCGGGATGCCCGGGTCACCCGCATCTACGACGGCACCTCGGA
Source organism: Pseudomonas mangiferae (assembly GCF_007109405.1). Lineage (GTDB taxonomy): Bacteria > Pseudomonadota > Gammaproteobacteria > Pseudomonadales > Pseudomonadaceae > Pseudomonas_T > Pseudomonas_T mangiferae. The sequence goes on along the minus strand of NZ_VJOY01000028.1, from coordinate 15,074 downwards.
GATCCACCGGATGCTGATCGCCCGCAGCACCATCAAGAATGGCTTGCACCTTTGAGGACTCCCCCCATGACCCCGCCCAACGAACTCGTTCCCGGAATGGCCTTCGCATTCCGCAAGACCCTGAGCGTCGCCGAGCAGGCGTTGTTCACCGGCATCAGTGGCAACCTCGCGCCGCTCTACGTCGACAAGCTGAAGGCGCGGGACGCCGGCGCCGCCGACCTGGTGGTGTTCGAGCTGGCGGCCGCCGCACTCGCCACCACCTGCCTCAACCGCCTGGGGGGCGCCACCCGCCGCATCGGTCTGTTCGACGTGCGCTTCCCGCGATCGCTGCTGGTGGGCGAGACCCTGGAGGCCCGGGCCGTGGTCGAGGCCGTCGACGGCGATGAGGTGCGCTGCCAGGTCACCGGTGCGCGGGTCACCACCGGCCAGGTGGTGTTCGAGGGCCGGGCGACGCTGGTCCCCTTCGAGGGGCAGGGCTGATCATGTACGACCTGAAATCCTTCGACGAGCTGAACGTCGGTGACCGCGTCAGCCTCGGCAAGACCATTACCGAGGCCGATGGCGCGCTGTACATCGCCGCCACCGGCGACTTCGGCCCGGTGCACGTGGACGAGGAGTTCGCCCGCGGCACCCGCTTCGGCCAGCGCCTCGCGCCGGGGATCATGGTGGCCGGGCTGTGCACCAGCATCCTCACCAGCGAGCTGGCCGGCATCGTCGGCGTGTCCATCGAGGACCGCTTCTGGTTCACCGGCCCGGTGTTCTATGGCGACACCCTCACCTTCGAGGTGTGGATCGCCGAGAAGGTGGAGGAGAACCGCACCCTGATCTGGGAGGCGAGCGCCCGCAACGCGTCCGGCCTGGAAGTGCTGAAGGCCCGGGCGACCCTGAAGTTTCCCCGTCGGAAGGCGCAGCCATGACGGTGCCGGCCCTGCACGACGACGCATTCCTGCACCTCGTGCGGGTCGACATCGACCCGGCGCACGAGGCGGCGTTCAACCGCTGGTACCAGGAGGAACACTTTCCCGACCTGGCCGCGTGCCCGGGCTGGACGCCGCTGCAGCGATTCGTCTGCCTCGGCGAGGGGCCGCGCTACGCGGCCCTGTACAAAGTCGAGGGCCCCTGGGCGTTCGAGACCCCGCAATTCCTAAAAGTGAAGGGCTTCGGCCGGTTCGAGCCCTTCGTCAAGAATTTCACGCGTCTTCAACTTAAGCATCTGCCCTGAACGCAATCAGGCCGGTGGTCAGCCCAGGCCGGGCTCCGGTTCGAGAATTGCATTTATCCAATAACAAACCAGATGGGTACAGATCATGATCATTCGTATTCCCGTACTGGGCGTGGCGGCTGCTGTTCTGCTGGCGTCCTTCTCCAGCCAGGCCTGCACCCCGGCCATCGCCGAACAGGACCTGATCGCACCGGGCAAGCTGCAACTCTCCATCAACCCGACGAACCCGCCCCAGCAGTACGTCGACAAGGACGGCACCCTGCAGGGCCTCAACGTCGAGCTGGCCTCGGAACTGGGCAAGCGGCTGTGCCTGGACGTCGAACTGGTGCGCATGGACTTCCCCTCGATGATCCCGGCGATGAACGCCGGCCGCATCGACGGCATGAACACCGGCATGTTCTGGACCGCGGAGCGCTCCAGACTGATGTACCTGGTGCCCTACAGCGTGCAATCGGTATCGGTGGTGGCGCGGCCGGATGATGCCAAGCCGCTGGCCTCCCTGGAGGCGTTGGCCGGGACCTCGGTGGCGGTGGAGGTCAACAGCTACCAGCTGAGCTTCCTGCAGAAGCAGAACGAGGCGCTGGCCGCCCGGGGCCTGGCGAAGATGGAGCTGCGCACCTTCCCCACCGCCACCAACGTGGTGGCCGCGATGTTCGCCCGCCAGGTGGATCATGCGGCCCTGGTGGACAGCGTTGCCCGCGACCTGGTCCAGCGCAAGCGGGTCGCCGAGGTGCTGTCCGGCCAGGGGGTCAGCCGCACCGCCATGGCCTTCCGCAACCGGGCGGTCGCCGAGGCCGTGGCCGGGGCGCTGAACGGGATGCGCACGGATGGCCATTACCAGGTGCTGTTCGACCGCTTCGGCCTCACCCCGCTGCCGGCGCAGGATGCGATCCAGATCGACGGCCCCGGCCCCACCTGACCGACCCGGAGGGCCCGTGATGACGTTCGATATCTCTGCCTTCTTCGGCTACCTGTTCAACGACTTCCTCCTGGGTGGCGTGCTCACCACCCTCTGGCTGACGGTCGCCGGTGTCATCGGCGGCCTGCTGGCGGGCATGCTGATCGCCATGCTGCGCATGTCGCCCTCGCGCTTGCTGGCGGGCTTCGCGCGTTTCTACATCTGGTTCTTCCGCGGTACGCCGCTGTTGATCCAGCTGGTGGTGATTTACACCGGCCTGCCGCAGCTGGGGGTGAAGTTCGGCGTGCTGGAGTCGGCGCTGATCGGGCTGATCCTCAACGAGTCCGCCTACATGGCCGAGATCGTCCGCAACGGCTTCCTGGCGATTCCCGAGGGCCAGCGCGAGGCGGCCTGGGCCCTGGGCGTGCCGCGCTGGCTGATCGTCCTGCGGATCACGCTGCCCCAGGCGTTTCGCCTGATGATCGCGCCCTTGGGCAACTCGGTGAACGCGTTGCTCAAGGCCACGTCCCTGGCCTCGGTGATTTCCGTGGAGGAGGTCATGCGGCGCAGCGACATGCTGATGCAGGAGCATTTCCAGGTGCTGGAGGTGTACGCCGCCGCCGCGGTGTTCTACCTGGCCCTCACCTCCCTGTGGGACCTCGTGCAACGTTGGCTGGAAAGGCGCTTTTCCCGCGCCCACGTACGTGCCACCCCAGAAGTCGGCGCAGGTGCTCCGGTATTGGCTGCGAGCCTCGGGAGGGTGGAGCGATGAGCGGTTCCTTCGATACCGCCACCCGGCCCGGGCCGGCCGCCACGGCCCAGCCGATCCTGGTGGACATCCTCGACCTGGACAAATACTACGGGAGCGTCCAGGTGCTGCATGGCGTCACGCTCACCGTGCGCCGGGCGGAAAAGGTGGTGATCTGCGGGCCTTCCGGCTCCGGCAAGTCGACCCTGGTGCGCTGCATCAACGGGCTGGAGACCTTCCAGGCCGGCACGGTACTGGTGGACCGCACCGACATCGCCCAGCCGCGGGAGCTGGATCGCATCCGCGCCGACATCGGCATGGTGTTCCAGCAGTTCAACCTGTTCCCCCACATGACCGTGCTGGAGAACTGCATGTTCGCCCCGGTCTGGGTGCGCAAGATGAGCCGCGCCCAGGCCCGCGAGCTGGCCATGCATTACCTGGAGACGGTGCGCATCCCGGACAAGGCGGATCGCTACCCGGGGCAGCTGTCCGGCGGGCAGCAGCAGCGGGTGGCCATCGCCCGGGCACTGGCGATGAAGCCCAAGCTGATGCTGTTCGACGAGCCCACCTCGGCCCTCGACCCGGAGATGGTCAAGGAGGTGCTCGACACCCTGGTGGACCTGGCCCAGTCGGGCATGACCATGGTCTGCGTGACCCATGAGATGGGCTTCGCCCGCCAGGTGGCCGATCGCCTGGTGTTCATGGATCAGGGGCGGGTGGTGGAGGCCGGCCCGCCGGCGCAGATCTTCGACGCACCGCAGACCGACCGGCTCAGGGCCTTCCTCTCGCAGATGCTCTGACGGTGCGCCCGCCGGTACCGCGGGCAATGGGTGCTTGATGAGGGCGGGCCGCTCGGTGAGAATCGACGGCCCTTACCCCCACCATGCGTCGTGCCCGCGTCATCCGCGCCGCCCGGAACCCAGCGAAGAATGAGCAGCCCCAGCGAGCAGGACGAGAGCAGCCACAACGCGGTCGACCAGGCCGTCGAACGCATCCGCACCATCATCCTCACCGGCAAGTACGCCCCCGGCGAACGCCTCAAGGTGGGCGAGCTGTCCAAGGAGCTGGGCATCAGCGCCATGCCCATGCGCGAGGCGCTGCGCAAGCTGGAGGGCCAGGGCCTGGTGGAGATCGAGCCCAACCGCGGCGCCACCGTGCGCAAGCTCGACAGCCAGTTCATCCGCGACTGCTGGGAGATCAACGCCGAGTTGCAGATCCTCGCCATCCGCCGCTGCATCCAGGGGCACACCCTGACCTTGAGCCGGCTGGAAGAGCTGCAGCGGCTCTGCGACGCCTTCGACGACGCGGTGGAGAGCGGGCAGCGAGTGGTCAGCGTGCGGCTCAACCGCGAGTTGCACACGCGCATCGTCGAACTGGGGGGTAACCGGGAGGCGGTGCGCATCTTCAACCTGGGCTGGGAGCTGATCAGCGCCTTCCGCCTGCAGTTCGGCTACGGCAGCAACCGCGAGCGCGACCTGATGCGCGAGCACCGCCTGCTGGTGGACGCCCTCTACCGTCAGGACATCGCCATGGCCGAGTCCGCCATCCGCCTGCAACAGGCCGGCGCCATCGCGGACGTGATGGCCCGGGTCGAACGCCAGCGCCCCATCGACTGACCGCTGGCGGGGACGTGGCGTCCCGGGCCCGGCCACCCGGAGCCTGTAAAACGGCGAGCCGGGTCGCGCTGCAGCGACGACGATGACCCATGGAGGGCGACGGGTTCGGTCCTCATGGTCAGCGGGTTGTCGTCGACGTCGATCGCCCTGAGCAGGGCTGTTTCTGACAGGGTGTATGGGCGTCCGCTTTCTGGTGTGCTGGCAGCACGCTGTTCCAGTGATTGCGGATCTCCCCCATGCCCGTGAGCGCCGCTTCGTTGCGGTACGCCGTCAGCCTCGTGTGCCTCACCTTCGAAAAGACCCGTGGAGCCTGATCGTTGCGTCTTCCCGCTGGAAACCCAACGAACGTTCAGCACTCCGAAACGCCGCGATGTTCGCGGGACGGTCTCGTCGAGATGACCTGCCGATCATGCCGGCCGATTTCTTCAGCGCCTCGCCCAGCGGTGGCTTGCCCGGATCGAGAACAAAAAAGGCCGGCGCCGTTGCCGGTGCCGGCCGAATACCGGTCGAGCGGGCCGCGTGGGCTCGCTCGCGTGGCCCGGGCCCGCGGCCTCGCGGAGCGGGCGAGGGGCGGGCGCCGGGTCTCTCCGGCGGGTTACAGCAGCGAGATCGGGTAGTTGATGATCAGCCGGTGCTCGTCGTACTCGTTGGTGCCGAAGTCGCGGCGCAGGGTGGACTGGCGCCAGCGCAGGGACAGGTCCTTGAAGGCGCCGGACTGGAACACGTAGGCCAGTTCGGATTCGCGGCCGTACTCGGTGCCGTCATCCACCTGGGCGGTCTGCACGTGGGTGCCCTTGAGGTAGCGGGTCATGAAGCTGAGGCCGGGCACGCCGTAGGGGGCGAAGTTCAGGTCGTAGCGCACCTGCCAGGACTTCTCGTGGGGGTTGTCGTAGCTGTTGTTGAAGGTGTCGTTGACCAGGATGCCGGCCGCCGCGTTGCCCACCTTGAACCAGCCGTTGTCGCCGCTGATTTTCTGCAGGCCGACGGATACCGTGTGGGCGCCGGCCTGCACCCCGACCAGTGAGGAAAAGGTCCGGTTATCCAGGTCGCCCGCCTTGGCGCTGCCCGTTTCGTCGCCCCAGTAGTACTGCAGCTTGGCATTCAGCGAGACCTGCTCGTTGAGGGGCTGGGTGTGGTAGACCGCCAGGTACTTCTGGCCGTAGATGTCCTCCAGTTCGCCGTACCAGGCGCGCAGCAGGGTGCGGTTCTCGTTGATCAGGTAGTCGCCGCCCGCCAGGTTGAAACGGTCCGAGGTGAAGCCGCTCACCTGGTTCAGGGTCAGCTTCTCCATGCTGTCGTCGTTGCGCGCGGCGCTGCGCCGGAACTGCCCGGCGCTGAGGGTGAGGCGGTCGAACTCCTTGGAGGTGAGCAGCGCGCCCTCGAAGGTCTGCGGGATCGCCCGGCCGTCGTCGGCGGCCAGCACCGGGGTATTGGGCATCAGCTCGCCGACCTTGAGCTCGGTCTTGGAAATGCGCATCTTCGCCGCCACCCCCAGGCGGCCGAAGTCGTCGGCCGGGCGGCCGTCGTCGCGCACCGGGATCAGGGTGCCGGTGGTGCCGCGGCCGCCGTCCAGCTTGATGGCCAGCTTGCCCAACACGTCCACCCCGAACCCCACGGGCCCCTCGGTGAAGCCGGAGCGGTAGTCCAGGATGAAGCTCTGGGTCCATTCCTCGGCCTTGTTCTGGGGATGGGCGTCGTTGGTGTAGGCCCGGTTGATGTAGAAATTGCGCAGCACCAGGTTGGCGCTGGAGCCCTCGATGAAGCCGGACTGCTCCGCGGCCTGGCTGGCGCTACCGCAACACAGGGTGGCGATGGACAGGATCCGGATACGGCTGAGTGATCGCATGGTGCTTCCCCGAAAATGGAATCGAAACGTCGGTTGAAGGGCAGGGGCAGGGCGTCATCGCTGATGCGCGGGTCGGGCCGAATCGGTTCGCCGCCACCGCGGCTTCGGCTCTCATGGGGTACGGCGCCCGGCTCCCGGGGTCATCGCTCATGGCCTGGCGCTGCCGGCCAGCCAGGTCACCAGGGGTGGGTAATAGGTCGTGGCGAGCAGGGCGAGCACCAGGGCCAGCAACGGCAGGCCCACCTTGCGCGACACCTGCACCACGCTTCGGCCCGCCACGGTGGACGCGACGAACAGGGTGCTGCCGTAGGGCGGGGTGAGCATGCCCACCGAGAGGTTCATCACCACCACCACGCTGAAATGCACCGGGTCGATGCCCACCTGGCGCGCCAGGGGCATCAGCATCGGCACCACGATGAGGATCGCGGAAATGCCCTCCATGAAGGTGCCGATCAGCAGCAGCATCAGGTTCACCACCAGCAGGAACAGCACGCGCTCGTCGGCGAAGACGCCCAGGTAGTCGCCCAGCAGCTGCGGCACGTTCTGGCTGGTGATCAGCCAGGCGAACACGCTGGCAGTGGAGATCACCATCATCACGGCGGCGGACATGGCCGACGCCCGCAGCAGCATTGCCGGCAATTCGGAGAAGCGCAGTTCGCGGTAGACGAACCGCCCCACCAGGATGCTCAGGAACACCGCCACCCCCGCGGCCTCGGTGGGGGTCATCACGCCGCCGACGATGCCGCCTATCAGCACGAACGCGATGGCGCCCGCCGGGATGGCGGCGATGCCGGTCTGCAGGACCCGCCTGGCGCTGAAGGGAAGACTGTCCCGGTAGACGTCGCCGCCCGAGCGGGCGTGCAGGTAGCAGGCCAGCAGCAGGCCCGCCGACATCAGCAGCCCGGGCAGGATGCCGCCGAGGAACAGGGCGCCGATGGAGACGTTGGAGAGGGTGCCGATCACCACCATCATGATGCTCGGCGGGATCACCGGGCCGATGCAGCCACCCGCCGCCAGCATCGCCGTGGCGAAGTCGACGTCGTAGCCGCGGCGCTTCATCTGCGGCAGGGTCATCGAGCCGATCGCCGCAGTGTCCGCGGAACCGGAGCCGGACACCGCCGAGAAGCCGGTGCAGGCCACCACCGAGACGAACAGCAGGCTGCCACGGATCCAGCCGACCAGCGCCGAGGCGAAGTCGATGAAGCGGCGGGCGATGCCGCCTTTTTCCATGATCAGCCCGGCAAGCACGAAGAACGGGATGGCCATGATGGTGAAGCTCTCCAGGCCGCCGTACAGACGCTGGGTGACGATGGCCAGGGGCACGCCGCTGGCCAGCAGCGCGAGGGCCGCGGCGATCCCCAGGCAGAACACCACCGGCGTGCCGAGCAGGATGAGCAGGACGAAGGTGCCCAGGGCGAGGGCGATGATCATGGCTTCGCCTCCAGCGTGTCGAGGCTCGGCGCTTCCGGTTTGCCCAGGCGCCAGTGGCGGACGCCCACCAGCAGGATCTCCAGGGCGAAGTACAGGCAGCCGACGGGGATCGCGACGTAGGCCAGCAGCATGGGCACCTCCAGGGCCGGCGAGGTCTGGTAGCGACCGATCTCCAGCAGCGGCCAGCCGCCCACCACGGTCACGCCGAGGAACCACAGGCTGGCGGCGGCGGAGACCGCCACCGCCAGGCGGTACAGCGGCCGCGACAGCTTCTGCGCCAGCAGGTCCATGCTGTTGTGCATGGCCAGGCGCATCGCCACGCCCGCCGCCAGCATGACCATCCACACCTGGGCGAAGGTGGCGGCCTCGACGAGGGAACCGGTGGAGAAGTTGAACAGGTAGCGGCCCGCCACCTGCGCCAGGATCGCCAGGCACATGAAGCCGTAGAGCAGGACGATCGCGCCGTCGACCACCCGGCGCAGCCCGCGAAGCATTCCCATGGACATGTCGGTCACCTCCGCTCTCAGTGGTCGCCCGTCAGCAGCTCGAGCTGGGCCCGTTGCTCCGGCGTCTTGGCGAACGCGGCCTGGATGCCGCGGGCCGCCTCGCGGAAGGGGGCGAGATCGGGGTAGGTGACGTTCACGCCGGCTTCCTGGAGCTTGGCCAGCAGCGCCACGTCGGCTTCGGCGTAGGCCTTGCGCTCCACCTCGGCGGACTCCTGGGCGGCCTGGAGAATCGCCTGCTGGATATCCTCGGGGAACGATTTCAGGCGTTTCTCGGAGATCAGCAGTTCGGCGACCAGGGCGGTCCAGGCCACCTGGGCGTAGTTCGGCGCCACTTCGTAGAACTTCTGCGCGTAGTAGTTGGAGTTGGCGGCCTCGGCGCCGTCCACCACGCCGGTTTCCAGGGCGCCGTACAGCTCGTCGTAGTTCATCGGCGTGGGGTTGGCGCCGAAGGCTTTCCAGGCGGCGATGTGCGCCGGTACCTGGATGGTGCGGATCTTCATGCCGGCCAGATCGCCGATGGCGTTCACCGGCCGTTTGGTCAGCAGGTGGCGAATCCCGGCGTCGTAGTAGGCCAGGATGTGGAAGCCGCGCGCGGCGACCTTTTCCTTGAGCTGCTCGCCCACCGGCCCGTCGAGGGCGGCATGGAACCGCGCGCGGTCGGGGAACAGGTAGGGCAGGTCGAAGATGCCGACGCTGGGTTCGAAGTTGTAGAGCACGCCATTGGCGGACACGGCGATGTCAACAGTGCCCAGCAGCAGGCCTTCGGTTACCGCCTTCTCGTTGCCCAGCTGGCTGTTGGGGTAGAGGATGGCGTCGACGCGGCCGTCGGTGAGGGTCTGCAGGCGCTCGACGAAGGTCTGCAGGCCGAGGTGATAGGGTTCGCCCGGCTGGGCCGAGTGACTGATCTTGAGGGTGTAGTCGGCGGCCATCGCGGACAGCGACAGGCTGCCGGCGACCAGCAGCGAGCACACCCGCTGGGCAAACTTCTTCATGGGGCTCTTCCTACGAGTCGGGTGGGGGCGATTCGAAGCCCGGGCGGTGATCACGGTGTCGCCGCCAGCAGGCCGAGCCCTTGCAGCACGGCGCGCAGGCCGTCCAGCCGCGCGGGCGGCAAGGGTAGGCGCGGCGCGCGCGGGTCGCCGACCGGCATGCCGATCAGCGCCAGGGCGGCCTTGGTGGCGGAAACGTAGCGATCGCCGCTCAGGGCATCGAGCAACGGCAGTAGACGGTGATAGAGGGCACGGGCCGCCTCGGCATCGCGGCGGTCGACCGTGGTCTGGAACAGCTCCGTCGAGAGCCCCGGTGCGAGGTTGGAAAACACCGAGACATAGCCTTGCGCCCCGGCCAGATAACTCTCCCAGGGGTGATACCCCGCGAAGACGGTTATCCGGTCCCCACACAGACGCAGGATTTCGGTCACGCGCGGTACATCGCCGCTGGACTCTTTTATGCAGGTGACGTTGTCGATCTCGGCCAGCCGGGCCACCAGCCGGGCGCTCAGGTCGACGTTCGCCGTGTTCGGGTTGTTGTAGAGCATGATCGGGATGCCAATGGCGTCCGCGATGCGCCGGTAGTGCACCACCAGCTCGTCGTCGCTGGGCGCCGAATAGAACGGCGGGACCAGCATCACCCCGTCGGCGCCCGCGCGCTCGGCCTCGCGGCTCAGCGCCATGGCTTCGTCGGTCCACTCCGCCGCCGTGCCCACCAGTACGGGCACCCGGCCGGCCGCCTGCTGCACCACCCAGGTGGCCACCTGCAGGCGCTCCTCGCGGGTCAGGGACAGGAATTCGCCGGTGCTGCCCAGGGGAATCAGGCCTTGCGCGCCGCCCGCGATCTGCCAGTCGACGAAGCGCCGCAGGCGGGGTTCATCCAGGCGCCCGGCCTCGTCGAAGGGCGTCACCATCACGGTGTAGCTGCCGCGAAATCCGGCCATCTCAACCTCCCCTGATCGACAGATGCGAAGTTGTTGGGGTTCTTAGATACGATCTCGTTTCAAGAAATTGACATTTGATCAAAGTGCATGTCAACTCTGAATCCAGATTTTCGCCGAGCGTGATCGCTCCGGCGAGGCATGAGGTCGGTCAGGAGCCTGAGGGAAATGCCCTACATCGAGGTTTACGATTTCGCGGCAAACGTCGAGCAACGGCGCGCCGCCACCCAGGAAATCACCGATTCGCTATGCGCCGCCTATGGCATTTCCAAGGACATCGTCACGCTGTTTTTCCAGCGCGTGGAGCCGGATGGCTATGGGCATGGGGGACGATTCGGTGCCGCTGCGGAGGCCCAGCGGATATTCATAAAGATCCACGCCTACCCGAGATTTGATCAAATGCGCCGCCTGGCCGCGGACGCCGTGACCCAGGCCGTCGTCCGGGCCTACGGCGTGCCGGCCGAGGCCATCGCCCTGTATTTCATCGAACGGCCACCCAGCCAGGTGGCCCACGCCGGCGTGCTGGCCGGCGATTGAGCCACCCCGCCGCCCGCTCCAGGAGGGTTTCACCATGCAGCGTTTTTACAGCGAAGAGCAGCAGCTGCTGCTCGCCAGTGTCCGGCGTCACGTGGAGGACGTGGTCAAGCCCGCCGCGGCGGCCATCGACCGCGACGACGTCTTTCCCCGGGCCCTCTACCAGGGCCTGGCGGACCTGGGCCTGTTCGGCGTGTCCCTGGCGGAGACGGCGGGGGGCAGCGGCCTGGATACCACCACCGCGTGCATCGTCATGGAGGAGATCGCCAAGGGGTCCGGTGCCCTGGGCAATGCCTACGCCATTCCGGTGGAGGCCGCGCACTTTCTGCACCAGCATGGCAATGCCTTTCACCACGGGCTGATCCCGGGCGTGCTGAGCGGCGCGTCGATCCCGGCCACCGCCGCCACCGAGCCGGATTGCGGCTCCGACGTGGCGGCGATGCGCACGGTGGCGGAGCGCGACGGCGACGACTACGTGATCACCGGGAGCAAGGCCTGGGTCACCTTCGGCAAGGTGGCCGACTTCATCCTGGTCTTCGCCAAGACCGACCGCCATGCCGGGCACAACGGCATCAGCTGCATCCTGGTGGAAACGGACCGCCCCGGGGTGGTGCTGGGCAAGTCGGAGACGCTGCTGGGCATGCACGGCCTGGCCGAATGCCAGGTCAGTTTCGACGGGGTGCGGGTGCCGGTCGGCCATCGCCTGGGCGTCGAGAACCAGGCCTTCAAGATGGCCATGGGCAATTTCAACTTCTCCCGGTTGCTGATGGCCGCCATGGCGCTGGGGATGGCCCAGGCGGCGATGGAAGACGCCATCGACTACGCCGCCACCCGCCGGCAGTTCGGCAACCCGATCATCGAGTTCCAGGCGATCCAGTTCATGCTCGCCGACATGTCCAAGGACATCGCCGCGTCGCGCCTGCTGATCCACCACGCGGCGCGGCTGTTCGACGCCGGCCATCCCATCGCCAAGGAGGCCGCCCACGCCAAGCTGTTCACCACCGACATGGCGTCGCTGCACGTCTCCAATGCGCTGCAGATCCATGGCGGCAACGGCTATTCCCGGGAATACCGCATCGAGCGCCTGTACCGCGACGTGCGCCTGGCGCAGATCTACGAGGGCACCAACCAGATCCAGCGGCTGATCATCGCCCGCCAGTTGCAGAAGGAATACGCCTGAGGCGCCGTTCACTCACCGGGCCCGGCGCTGGCGTGGGCCACCAGGAGGTTGCATGAGCATCACCCCCCGTTCCCTCGAAGGCGTCACCGTGGCCACGGTGCTGCCGTTCACCGACACGCTGGCCATCGACTGGCCCAGCTACGAGCGCCTGCTGGCGTTCTGCGCCACACCGGCGGAGGTCAGCGCGGTGTTCGTCAATGGCCATGCCGGCGAAGGGGCGACCCTGACGCCCGAGGAGCGCCTGGCGGTCATCCGTCGCACCCGGGCCTTCATCGGCGACCGCAAGCCCCTGCTCACCGGGCTGATCGGCTACGCCACCGACGAGGTGGTGGAACAGGCCCGGGCGGCCGAGCAGGCGGGCGTGGACGTGGCCGTGGTGTTCCCCATGCCGCAGTTCGGCGCCGGCGCCTCCAACGACCCGCGCTACGTGCTCGACCTGGTGGACGCGGTGCTCGACGCCACCTCGCTGCCGGTGTCGATCTTCCAGCAGTCGGTGGCCTCGGGGGCGGGTTTCAGCACCGAGGTGCTGCTGGAGCTGGCCCGGCGCGAGCGGGTGATCGCCCTCAAGGAGGGCAGCGGCGACATCGGCCTGTACGAAGACAACCTGCGGCGGATCAAGGCGATCCGGCCGGACCTGGCCATCCTGGCCTCCAACTACCACTGGATGTTCGCGCAGATGGCCACCGGCGCCGACGGCATCCTCTCCGGCATGGGCAGCATGGTCCCCGGCCTGCTCTGCGAACTCTGGGCGGCCTCCCGGGCCGGCGATCTGCGAGCGATGCGCGCGGTCAACGACCGCCTCTACCCCCTGGTGCGCACCATCTATGGCGCGCCGCCGCTGATCGACATGCACACCCGGCTTAAGGTCGGTCTGCAGCACCTGGGCATCATCGACAGCGCGCGGCCGCGCCGGCCGCTGCTGGACATCCCGCCGGCGGTAGCCCGGCGGATCGTCCAGGCGGTGGACACCGCCGGCCTGGGCGGCCTGCGGGAGGGTCGACCATGAGCCCGGCGATGGCGGTGGACCTGTATTTCGAGGATGTTCCGGTAGGCGCCGAACTGGTCACGGCCAGCCACACCCTGGGCGACGACGACGTGCACGCCTTCGCCCGGCTCACCCGCGACCACCATCCGCTGCACACGGACCCGGACTACTGCCGCGGCACCCCGTTCGGCCGGATCATCGCCCACGGGCTGCACGGCCTGGCATTGATGGAGGGGCTGAAGACCGAGCTGCGGTTGTACGAGAACACCTCCATCGCGTCCCTGGGCTGGGACCGGGTGCGCTTCAGGGCACCGGTCTTCCCCGGCGACACGCTGCGAGTGAGGGTGCGCTTCGAGAGCAAGCGCGAAACCCGCGATGGCGCCCGTGGCATCGTCCTGGAGCGGCTGTGGTTGCTCAACCAGCGGGACGAAACCGTCATCGAGGCCGAGCACAGCGCGCTGCTGAAAAAGCGCGGCGGGGCATGACCGTGTCCTCCCGGCCCTCTGACGCCGCCGAGTTGGATGCCCTGGGCGACGCGGACCTGGCGCGTGCGCCGGGTGCAGGAGAGGAGGCCGTCGTCACCTCGGTGGAGCAGGCGTCCTCGCTGATCCGCCAGGCGATCCTCTCGGGCCGCTTCGTCCCCGGCGAGCGCCTGATCGTCGCCAACCTGGTCAAGCAGTTCGCCCTGAGCCCGATGCCGCTGCGCGAGTCCCTGCGCAAGCTGGAGGGCGAGGGGCTGGTGGAGATCGTGCCGAACCGCGGGGCCTTCGTGCGCACCCTGGACCGGCACTTCATCGTCGACCTGTTCGAGATAAACACCGAACTGCGGGTGTTCGCCCTGCGTCGCGGGATTCGCGCCATCACCCTGGACAAGCTCGGCGAGCTCAGGGCTCTGGCCGCCGCCTACCAGGCCGCGGTGGAGGCGGGCCAGTTCCGCCGCGGCCTGCGCCTGAACCGCGACTTCCACGCCGGGATCGTCGCCCTGGGCGGCAACACCGAGGCGTTGCGGCTGTTCCTGCGCGGCTGGGAGCTGATCGGCGCCTTCCGCCTGCGCTTCGGCTATGGCCGGGGGCGGGAACTGGGCTTCGCCCGGGAGAAGCACATGCTGGTGGAGGCGCTGCACCGCCAGGACCTGGCCCTGGCCGAGGCGATCCTGCGCATGCAGCACGCCGCCGCCATGGAAGACTTGCTGGAACGGTTCGCCCTGGTCGAGCCGGACTCCACTCCCAGACGCGAGGTACGCGATGACGCCGCTCCTACCCATTGAGGCGCTGACCGCGGACGCCTTCGCCCCGTTCGGGGAGGTCATCGAATGCCGCGACCGGGCGTTCTTCATGATCAACGCCGGCTCCACCCGGCGCTATCACCGGCTGGCCGACGTGGACACCGGCCCCGCCGACGGCTGGCCGATCATCAGCCTGTTCCGGGCCAGCGCCCTCGACTACCCGCTGCGTATCGCCCTCCTGGAACGCCACCCCCACGGCAGCCAGGCCTTCATGCCCCTGCGGGGGCAGCGCTTCCTGGTGGTGGTGGCGCCACCGGCGGACAGCCCCGACCCGCGCCGCCTGCGGGCCTTCCTCAGCGACGGGTGCCAGGGCGTCAACTACGCACGCGGGGTCTGGCACCACGCGCTGCTGGCGCTGAACGACGGCGACGACTTCCTCGTGGTGGACCGCGCCGGGCAACTGCCCAACTGCGACGAGCACCGGTTGCCCGAAGACCAGGTGCGCTGGCTGCCGGCGCCTGCCCTCGAACCCTGAACGCGACAGGGTAGCCAGGTGGGTGTTTTCCGTGCCGCTGGCAGAGGGGCGAGGTGACGTTTTGCCAATGCGTTGTTGGGGGAATGGTGGATGAAGACGGCGTCATCCACCCTACGGTGCTCGAACCCTGAACGCGACAGGGTAGCCAGGTGGGTGTTTTCCGTGCCGCTGGCGGAGGGGCGAGGTGACGTCTTGGCAAGGTGTTGCCGGGGGAATGGTGGATGAAGAAGGCGTCATCCACCCTACGGTGCTGAGCGCGAATGTGTAGCTGGTTGAGGGTTTTCCGTGCCGCTGGGCGATGGGCGAGGTGACGTTTTGGCAAGGCGTTGTCGGGGAAGGTGGATGAGGAAAGCGTCATCCACCCTACGGTGCGGCCCGGCTTCGCGGGGGCTTGGGAGGTGTCGGAGGAGTGTGGGGC
>NZ_VJOY01000027.1 GCF_007109405.1 Pseudomonas mangiferae | reverse complement strand
GCCCCTGAGCCCCGCACCTGACCCCTCCCGCCGGCGCCCGGCACCCGCAGTAAGGACCGCGACAATGGATGATCGGAGAAACTTCCTGAAGAAAGCCGGGCTGCTCGCCGCGGGCCTGCAGCTCCAGGCCTGCGCCAGCCCCGGCAGCGCCCCCGCGGCGCTCGCCAGCCCAAGCCGGGACGCCGGCCCCGAACGCTGGCGCCAGGTCCGCGAGCAGTTCGACGTGGACCCGCGCTACACCCACCTGGCCGGTTTCCTCATCACCTCCCACCCCCGGGTGGTACGCGAGGAGATCGAGCGCCACCGCCGGCGCATCGACTTCAACCCGGCCGAGGAAATGGACTACCGCAACATCTGGCGCCACGAGGATGCCAGCCGCGCCTGGGCCGCCCGCTACCTGGGGGTGGAGCTGCCGCAGATCGCCCTCACCGGCAGCACCACCGAGGGCATCGGCCTGGTCTACAACGGCATCGCCATCCGCCCCGGCCAGGAAGTGCTGACCACCGAGCACGAGCACTACGCCACCAAGGGCGCGCTGCAGTTCCGCGCGGAAAAGGACGGCACGCCGATCCGCACCATCCGCCTGTTCCGTGATCCCCATACGGTGTCGGTGGACGAGGTGCTAGGCACCCTGAAGGCCAACCTGCGCCCCAGCACCCGCGTGCTGGCCCTGACCTGGGTCCACTCCGGCAGCGGCGTGAAGCTGCCCATCGGACAGATCGGCGCGCTGGTGGCGGAACACAACCGGGACCGCGCACCGGCCGAGCGCATCCTTTTCTGCGTGGACGGCGTGCACGGCTTCGGCGTGGAGAACGCGTCCTTCGCCGAGCTGAACTGCGACTTCTTCATGGCCGGCACCCACAAGTGGATGTTCGGCCCGCGCGGCACGGGGATCATCTGCTCCCGCACGCCGCAGCTGGAGAACCTCAGCCCCACCATCGAGAGTTTCTCCGCCAGCGAGGACTTCGGCACCAGCATGACCCCCGGCGGCTACCACACCTTCGAGCACCAGTGGGCGCTGGGCAAGGCTTTCGAGTTTCACCTGGGCCTGGGCAAGGCCGACGTGCAGGCGCGCATCCACCAGCTCAACGGCGAACTCAAGGCGCACCTGCGCGGCGTGCCGGGCCTGCGCCTGGTCACCCCCGACAGCCCGGAACTCTCCGCCGGCTTCACCTTCTTCCGCATCGACGGTGCCGACCCGGAGCGGATCGCCGCCTACCTCAAGGCGAACCGGGTCATCGCCGACGCCACGGACCGTGACGTCGGCCCGCTGGTGCGCACCGCCCCCGGCCTGCTGAACGACAGCGACCAGCTGCAACGGGTGGCCGACCTCCTGCGCCAGGGCGGTTTCCACGCCTGACACCGCGCTAAATTCGCGCGCCCATCGCTCGTCACTCCCAGCAGAAGCGCCGGCCCCGCCCGGCGCCCGCCCCGCTCCACGACCTCCCGTCGCTCCCGAGGAAGCCCCATGACCGCACAACCCCGCAGCGCCGTCCGCGAACTCCTGAGCATCCTCAAACCGTTCTGGCCGATGGTGACGCTGTCGGTGCTGCTGGGCATCGTCGGCGGCCTCAGCGTCACGGCACTGCTGGCCACCATCAACCAGGGGCTGCACAGCGCGGACGGGCTGGGCCGGGGCCTGGTGCTGGCGTTCGCCCTGCTGTGCATCCTGGCGCTGGCCAGCAGCATCGTCTCGGACATCGGTAGCAACTACGTCGGCCAGAAGATCATCGCCAGCCTGCGCAAGGAACTGGGCGCCAAGGTGCTCTCGGCGCCCATCGAGCAGATCGAGCGCTACCGCACCCACCGGCTGATCCCGGTGCTCACCCATGACGTCGATACCATCAGCGACTTCGCCTTCGCCTTCGCCCCCCTGGCCATTTCCCTGACCGTGGTGCTGGGCTGCGTCGGCTACCTGGCGGTGCTGTCCTGGCCGATGTTCCTGGTCACCGTGCTGGCCATCGGCATCGGCTCGCTGGTGCAGTACATCGCCCGCAACAAGGGCATCCAGGGCTTCTACGCCGCGCGGGATGCCGAGGACGAGCTGCAGAAGCACTACCAGGCAGTGGCCGAGGGCGCCAAGGAACTGCGCATCCACCGCCCGCGGCGCCATGACATGTACACCCGCAAGATCCAGGGTACCGCCGACCGCATCTGCGACACTCACGTGCGCTCCATCAACATCTTCGTGATCGCCAAGAGCCTCGGTTCGATGCTGTTCTTCGTGGTCATCGGCGTCGCCCTGGGCCTGCAGGCCCTCTGGCCCAACCACGACCCCCAGGTGATGAGCGGCTTCGTGCTGATCCTGCTGTACATGAAGGGGCCGCTGGAGAACCTCATCGGCAACCTGCCCATCGTCAGCCGCGCGCAGATCGCCTTCCGCCGCATCGCCGACCTCTCGGCGCGCTTCTCCTCCCCCGAGCCGCACCTGCTGCTGACCGCCGAGGATGCCGGCGACCGGCGGATCCAGCGCCTGGAGTTGCGCGACGTGCAATACGCCTTCCCGCCCGTGGAAGGCGGCGAGGCGTTCCGCCTGGGCCCGGTGAACCTGGACATCCGCCCCGGCGAGATTCTCTTCATCGTGGGCGAGAACGGCTGCGGCAAGACCACCCTGATCAAGCTGCTGCTGGGGCTCTACGCACCGCAGCAGGGCGAGGTGCGGGTGGACGGCGAGCCGGTAGTGGCCAGCAACCGCGACGACTACCGCCAACTGTTCACCACGGTGTTCGCCGACTACTACCTGTTCGACGAGCTGGCCCAGGGCGAGCGTCCGCTGCCCGCCGATGCCGGCCAGTACCTGGAACGCCTGGAGATCGCCCACAAGGTGAGCATCCGCGACGGCGCCTTCACCACCACCGACCTGTCCACCGGCCAGCGCAAGCGCCTGGCCCTGGTCAACGCCTGGCTGGACGGTCGCCCGGTGCTGGTGTTCGACGAATGGGCGGCGGACCAGGACCCCACCTTCCGCCGGGTCTTCTACACCGAGCTGCTGCCGGACCTGAAGCGCCTGGGCAAGACCATCATCGTCATCTCCCACGACGACCGTTACTTCCACATCGCCGACCAGCTGGTGCGCATGGAGCGCGGCCGCGTGGTGGCCACCCCCGCCCACGCCGAGCTGGAAGCCATCGGCTGACATCGCCCTCACCCGACACGGAGTTCCCATGCCTGCGCTACGCCCCCTCGCCGCCCTCCTGCTGCTCGCCGGCGCCCGCCTCGCCTGCGCCGCCACCCCGGATACCCCAGGCCAGGTGTTCCGCGACTGCAAGGAGTGCCCGGAAATGGTGGTGGTCCCGGCCGGCCGGTTCGTCATGGGCGCGCCGGAAAGCGAGGTGGGCCGCGAGCCGGACGAAGGCCCGCCGCACGAGGTGGCCTTCGCCAGGCCCTTCGCCGTCGGCAAGTTCCAGGTGCTGGCCGGGGAATGGGAGGCCTACCGCCGCGCCAGTGGGGCGCACATCGGCGACGGCGACCCCAAGGACGCCCCGCAGTGCAAGGCCGGCCGGCCCGCCTACAAGCAGTCGCCCCGCCAGCCGGCGGTCTGCATGGACTGGGAGGAAGCGCGCGGCTACGTCGCCTGGCTGGCGCGCACCACCGGCAAGCCCTACCGCCTGCTCAGCGAGGCCGAGCGGGAATACGCCGCCCGGGCCGGCAGCGAGGGCCCCTTCCCGTTCCCCTTCGATGCCGAGGGCAGCTACGACATCGCCCGCCACGCCAACACCTACGGGGCGGCCGACGGCTACAACTACACCTCGCCGGCCGGCGCCTTTCCGGCCAATGCCTTCGGCCTCCACGACCTGCACGGCAATGTCTGGGAATGGGTGGAGGATTGCGTCAACCGCAGCTACGACGGCGCCCCGGCGGATGGCAGCGCCTGGCTCAGCGGCGAGTGCGACCTGCGCATGATCCGAGGCAACGACTGGAGCAGCGCGCCGGTGTTCTCCCGCTCCGCCAACCGCAACCACACCATCCCCGAAGACCGCGCCGACTGGCTCGGCTTCCGCGTCGCCCGCGACCTCTGAAGACCCGCGCCGGTGCCCCCCGCGCACCGGCCGCCCGCCGCTAAATCCGCCCCGCAACGCTTCGTCTACCCAGACATACGCAATGTGCCCCCGTTTTCCTGCGAGTAGTGGACATGACCCTGACGAGCGACATCAGCGACGACGATCTGCTGGCCCTGCTGGCCGCCGACCAGGCCGAGGCCGACGAGCGAATCCGCCCCCAGGCCACCGACCTGCCCGCCCCGCTCTCCCATGCCCAGCAGCGCCTGTGGTTCCTGCAGCAGTACGACCCGCTGGACGCCGCCTACAACCTGCCGCGCCTGCTTCACCTGCGCGGCCCGCTGGACCCCGCGCACCTGGTGGCCGCCCTGCAGAAGCTGGTGGACCGCCACGCCATTCTGCGCACCCGCTTCGTCGACGCCGATGACGGCCCCCGGCAGCTGGCCGTCGACAGCCTGCGTGTGCACGTACCGGTGGTGGACCTCGCCGACCTCGACGATCAGGCTCGCACCACGCGCCTGGACGCCGCCCTGGCCGAGGAAGCCGCGCGTCCGTTCGACCTGACCCAGCCGGGGCAGCTGCGCGCCTGCCTGTTCCGCCTGGCCGACGATGTCCACGCCCTGCTGATCACCCTGCATCACATCGTCACCGACGCCTGGTCCAACCCGATCCTGCTGGCCGACCTGAGCGCCGCGCTGCGCCTGGCCGGCAGCGCCACCCCGGACGCGCCGCTGCCGCCCCTGCCGATCCAGTACGCCGACTACGCCCGCTGGGAACGCGACCCCCAGCGCCGCCACGACGCCTCCCTGGCCTACTGGCGAGGCTACCTGGGCGAGCACCTGCCGCCTCTGGAACTGCCCACCGATTTCCCGCGCCGCCTGGACGACCCGCGCCCCGCCGGGCACCACCGCGTGCGCCTGGAGGCGGAACTGGTGGCGACCCTGCAACGTCAGGCAGCGGCCCAGGGCGGGACGCCATTCATTCCATTGCTGGCCGCCTGGCAACTGCTGCTGAGCCGCTACAGCGGCCAGGACAGCTTCGCCGTGGGCGTGCCCTACGCCAACCGCCAGCGTCCGGAGACCCAGGGCCTGGTGGGGTGCTTCATGAGCACCCAGCTGTACCGCGCCCGCCTGGAGCCGGGCCTGACCGCGGGTGCTCTGCTGGCGCGGCTGCGGGAGGAGTCCCTGGCTGCCCTCGAGCACGCCGACGTGCCCTTCGAGCAACTGCTGGAAGGCTTCGACGTGGAACGTACCGCCAGCGCCACGCCGCTGTTCCAGACCCTCTTCAACTGGCAGGTGCACGCCGGCGGCGCGGCGACCGCGCTGCCCGGCCTGCAGGTGAGCCTGGAGGAAGGCGAATCGGCCCAGGCCAAGTTCGACTTGTCTCTAGACGTGGCCGCCACCGCCGAAGGCGTCGAGGCGGTGCTGGAATACAACGCCGCGCTGTACCGTCCAGACACCGTCGAACGCATCGCCCGCCACTGGCTGCAACTGCTGCAAGCGCTCCTGGCACAGCCGGACAGCCGCCTGGACGCCCTGCCGCTGCTGGACGACAGCGAGCGCGAGCGCATGCTGGTGCAGTGGAACCGGCGCGCTGACGACTACCCGGACGCCACCTGCGTGCACCGCTTGTTCGAGGCCCGTGCTGCGGAACGGCCGGAGGCCCTCGCCCTGTCCCTGGGCGAGCGGCACCTCAGCTACAGCGAACTGAACGCCTGGGCCAACCGCCTGGCCCACCTCCTGCGGGAGCGTGGCGTCGGGCCCGACACCGTGGTGGGGATCGCTGTGGAGCGCTCCCTGGAAATGGTGGTGGGCCTGCTGGCGGTGCTCAAGGCCGGCGGCGCCTACGTGCCCCTGGACCCGGCCTACCCGTCCGAGCGCCTGGGCTGGATGATCGAGGACAGCGGCATGGCCCTGGTACTGACCCAGGCCGCGTTGCAGCCACGCCTGCCGCTGCCGGCGGGCCTTCCCTGGCTCTGCCTGACGGCGGATGGCGCCGACCTGGCGGAGCGGTCCGCGGCGAACCTGGAAGGCACGCCGGACCCGCGCAACCTCGCCTACGTGATGTTCACCTCCGGCTCCACCGGCCGCCCCAAGGGCGTCGGGATCGAGCACCGGGCGCTGACCCGTCACACCCGGGTCTCGGTGGAGTTCTTCGACCTGCGCCCGGACGACCGTGTCCTGCAGTTCTCCACCTTCAATTTCGATGGCTTCGTCGAGCAGCTCTACCCGGCGCTGACCCTAGGCGCCTCGGTGGTGCTGCGCGGACCGGAACTGTGGGACAGCGAGACCTTCCACGCCACCCTGCTGGCCGAATCCATCAGCGTGGTGGATGTCACCACCGCCTACTGGTTCATGCTCGCCCGGGACTTCGCCGCGGCCGGCCCGCGGCCCATGGGCCGCCTGCGTCAGGTGCATGCCGGCGGCGAGGCGATGCCCGTGGAAGGGCTGGCCCTGTGGCGCCGCGCCGGCCTGGTCGGGGTACGCCTGCTCAACACCTACGGCCCCACCGAAGCCACGGTCACGGTGACCTGTCACGACTGCACCGATTACGTCAGCGGCACCCGCCCGTTGCCCGCCCACTTGCCGATCGGCCACGTCCTGCCCGGCCGCGCCATTCACATCCTCGACGCCGGGTTGCAGCCGGCGCCCCTCGGCGTGACCGGCGAACTGGTGATCGGCGGCGACCTGCTGGCCCGCGGCTACTTCGGCCGCCCGGGCCTGAGCGCCGAGCGTTTCGTCCCGGACCCGTTCGGCGCCCAGCCCGGCGGACGCCTGTACCGCACCGGCGACCTGGCCCGCTACCGGGAAGACGGCGGTATCGAATACGTCGGCCGCATCGACCACCAGGTGAAGATCCGCGGATTCCGCATCGAACTGGGGGAGATCGAGGCGCGCCTGCTGGAGCAGCCAGAGGTCCGCGAGGCCCTGGTGGTGGCCCTGGGCGAACCGGGGCGTCTGCAACTGGCCGCCTACCTGGCGCCCACCGACGCCCGCCTGCTGGAAGACGGCGAAGCCCTCGCCGCCTGGCGTGCCACGCTGCAGGAGCGCCTGCGCCAGGCGCTGCCGGACTACATGGTGCCCACCCACCTGATGGCGCTGCCGCGCTTGCCGCTGTCGCCCAACGGCAAGCTGGACCGCAAGGCGCTGCCCGCGCCGGACCTGCGCGACATCCAGGCCGCCCACCGCGCGCCCCTGAGCGAGACCCAGCGCCAGGTGGCGGCGATCTGGCAGGACGTGCTGCAGCTGGAGCGCGTCGGCCTGGATGACGACTTCTTCAGCCTCGGCGGCCATTCGCTGCTGGCCACCCAGGTGATCAGCCGGCTGCGTCAGCGGCTGGCCTGCGACGTGCCGTTGCGCGCCCTGTTCGAGCGGCCGCGCCTGGAAGACTTCGTCGAACGGGTCGAGCAGGCGCGCGGGGACGATTCGCCGCCGCTGCGGCCGATCCCCCGCGAGGGCGCGCTGCCGCTGTCCTACGCACAGCTGCGCCAGTGGTTCCTGTGGAAACTCGACCCGCAGAGTGCCGCCTACGGCATTCCCCTGGCGCTGCGCCTGCAGGGCGCCCTGGACCTGGACGCCCTGCAACGGGCGTTCGCCGCCCTGGTGGAGCGTCACGAAATCCTGCGCACCCGTTACCTGGAGCAGGACGGCGAGGTGATCCAGCGGATCGAGGCGCCCGGTGTGCTGGAGCCGGCCATGGAAGTCCTGCCCCTGGCCGCCGGGACGCCGGTGACCCCGCTGATCGAGCAGGCCGCCGGGCGTCCGTTCGACCTGCAACGCGAAGCGCCCCTGCGCCTGACCCTGGCGCGTCTGGCCCCCGATGAACATGTGCTCATCGCAGTGCTGCACCACATCGCCTTCGACGGCGGCTCGGTGCCGGTGATGGTGGACGAACTGACCCGCCTCTACGCCGCCCAGTGCAACGGCGTCCCGGCGGCGCTGCCGGCCCTGCCGGTGCAGTACGCGGACTACGCGGCCTGGCAGCGGGATTGGATGGCCCGCGGCGAATCCCGACGCCAGCTGGCCTACTGGCAGGCCCGCCTGGGGGATCGCCACCCGCCCCTGGACCTGCCGCTGGACCGGCCGCGCCACGCCCTGGTCACCCGCGACGGCGCCTCCCTCAACCTGGAGCTGCCTCTGCCCCTGGCCCGCGCCCTGCGGCGCCTCGCCCAGGCCGAGCACACCACCTTGTTCACCGTGCTGCTGGCCGCCTTCCAGGCGCTGCTGTACCGCTATACCGGTCAACTGGACATCCGCGTCGGCGTGCCCACCGCCAACCGCAACCGGCTGGAGACCGAGGGCCTGATCGGCCTGTTCGTCAACACCCTGGTGCTGCGCGCGGAGATCCGTCCGGACGAACCATTTCAAACCTTCCTCGAGCGGGTCAAGGCGGACACCCTGGCCGCCCAGGCCCACCAGGACCTGCCGTTCGAACAGTTGGTGGAAGCGCTGCAGCCGGAGCGGGACCTGGGCCATACGCCGCTGTTCCAGGTGATGTACAACCACCGCAGTGAAGACGCCGGCGACCCGGCGACGCTGCCGGGCCTGCGGATCGAGGCGCTGGAGGCGGAGAACCCCAGCGCCAAGTTCGAGCTGATGCTCAGTACCTTCGAGGCGGGCGAGGCCCTGGCGGCCAGCTTCAGCTACGCCAAGGAACTGTTCGACGGCGCCACCATAGAGCGCCTGGCGGAGCACTGGCTGACCTTGCTGCAGGCCGTCACCGAGGCACCGGGACGCCCCCTGGTGGACCTGCCGCTGCTGGATGAGACGCGGGCCGCCGAGCAATTGCAGCGCTGGAACCCTCACAGGGCATCCGCCGCCGATGGCGCCAGCCTGCAACGCCGTATCGAAGCCATGGCCCAACGCGCTCCCGACGCCATCGCCGTGAGCCACGAGGCGCGCACGCTCACCTACGCGGCCCTCAACCGCGACGCCAACCGCCTGGCGCACCGTCTGCGCGCCCTGGGCGCCGGGCCGGAGGTGCTGGTGGGCGTCGCCCTGGAGCGCTCGCCGGAGCTGATCGTCGCCCTGCTGGCGGTGCTCAAGAGTGGCGCCGCCTACCTGCCCCTGGACCCCGACTACCCGGCCGAACGCCTGCAGTACATGGTGGAGGACAGCGGCCTGGCGCTGCTGCTGACCCGCGCCGAGCTGCTGGCCGGCTGGCCGGCCTTGCCCGACCGGGTCCGCCCGCTGTGCCTGGATGACGACCCGGCGCTGGCGGCCGCCCCGGACCACGATCTCGAGCAGGACAGCGCAGCGGACGCCCTCACCTACGTCATCTACACCTCCGGCTCCACCGGGCGGCCGAAAGGCGCGCAGATGACCCAGCGCAACGTCACCCGGCTGTTCGACGCCACCGATGCCTGGTTCGGCTTCGGCGAACGGGACGTGTGGACCCTGTTCCACTCCTTCGCCTTCGATTTCTCGGTCTGGGAAATCTTCGGCGCGCTGCTCCACGGCGGGCGCCTGGTGATCGTGCCCTACGCTGTCAGCCGCTCGCCCGAGGCCTTCGCCACGCTGCTGCAGCGGGAAGGCGTGACCGTGCTCAACCAGACCCCGTCGGCGTTCCGTCCGCTGATGCGCACCCTCTGCGCGGCCGAGCCGCGCCCGGACCTGGCCCTGCGCTACGTGGTGTTTGGCGGCGAAGCCCTGGAAACCGACAGCCTCGCGCCCTGGTTCGAGCGTTTCGGCGACCGGGCGCCGCAGCTGATCAACATGTACGGCATCACCGAGACCACCGTGCACGTCACCTACCGACCGCTGCGCCGGCAGGACCTGGGGTCGACGCTGCGCAGCCCCATCGGCGAAGCGATCCCCGACCTGGGCTGGTACCTGCTGGACCCCGGCCTGCGACCGGTGGCGCCCGGCTGCGTGGGCGAGCTCTACGTGGGCGGCCCGGGGTTGTCCCGTGGCTACCGGGGGCGGCCGGGCCTGAGCGCCGAGCGCTTCGTCCCCTCGCCCTTCCCCGGCGAGCCGGGTGCGCGCCTGTACCGCACCGGCGACCTGGCGCGCTGCCGCGCCGATGGCGAGTTCGACTACATCGGCCGCAACGACCACCAGGTGAAGATCCGCGGCTTCCGCATCGAACTGGGCGAGATCGAGGCACGCCTGGAAACCCACGACCAGGTCCGGGAAGCGCGGGTGCTGCCCCTGGACGGCGCCGAGCAACTGGCGGGCTACCTGGTGCCGGCGGATGCCGGCCTGCTGAACGCCGATGCGGGCGCCCAGCACGCCCTGCGCGAAACCCTCCGTGCCCACCTGCTGGAGCGCCTGCCCGAGTACATGGTGCCGGCGCACCTGGTGCTGCTGCCGGCGCTGCCGCTGACCGCCAACGGCAAGCTGGACCGCCGCGCCCTGCCGACCCCGAACACAGGCCCGGCGCGGCAATGGACTGCCCCGCAGACCCCGTTGCAAGGCCAGTTGGCGGCCCTCTGGGCCCAGGCGCTGCAAGTGGAACGGGTCGGCCTGCATGACAACTTCTTCGAGCTGGGCGGCCATTCGCTGCAGCTGATCAGCGTCATCGCCCGCATCCGCGACGAGGTGGGCATCGAGGTGCCGGTGAAGGAGTTCTACTTGCGCGGCTCTATCGAACGCCTCGCCGCATGGATCGAGGAACACCGCGCCGCGGCCCCGGCCGACGACGAGCTGGCGCTGATCCTCGACGCATTCGCCGAACTGGAGGAAACCCATGTCTGAAGCCGCCAACCGTACCCTCGCCGGCGTCGTCGAGCGGCTGCGTAACCTGCCCGGGCCGCAACGCCAGGCCCTGTTCGCGCTGCTTCGGCAGAAAGGCGTGGACGTCGCCCGGTTGCCGATCCAGCCAGCCCTGGACGGCGAGCCGCGGCCCCTGTCCTACGCCCAGCAGCGCCAGTGGGTGCTCTGGCAGCTGGACCCGCAGAGCAGCGCCTACCACATTCCCACCGCCCTGAGCCTGCGTGGCCCCCTGGACGTGGACGCCCTGCGGCGCAGCTTCGCCAGCCTGGTGGAGCGCCACGCGGTATTCCGCACCCGCTTCGTCGAAGACGACGAGGGCCCGCGCCAGGTGATCGACCCGCCGGCCTCCTTCGCGCTGCCGGTCGAGCCGCTGGCGGACGACCCGGCACAGGTCCGCGCCTGCCTGGACGACACCACCCGGCGCCCCTTCGACCTGGCCCGGGAAGCGCCCCTGCGGGTGCGGCTGTTGCGCCTGGGCGACGACCACCACGTGCTGGCGCTGATCCTGCACCACATCGTTTCCGATGGCTGGTCCTCGGCGCTGCTGGTGGACGAACTCCTGCAAGGCTACCTGGCCTGGCATGCCGGTCAGCCACCCCACCTGCCGGCGCTACCGATCCAGTACGCCGACTATGCGGCCTGGCAGCGCCAGTGGCTGGCGTCCGGCGAGGAAGCGCGGCAACTGGCCTACTGGACGGCGCAACTGGGCGAAGAGCAGCCGGTGCTGCAATTGCCATCTCGCCGGGCCCGTCCGGAAGACAGCGGCCAGCCCGCCGCCCGGGTGGAGCTGGCCATCGACCCGGCCCTTGGCGAGCGCCTGCGGCAGGTCGCCCGGGACCACGCGGCGACGCCGTTCATGCTGTTGCTGGCCTCGTTCCAGGCCCTGCTGCACCGTTACTCCGGCCAGGCGGACATCCGCGTCGGCGTGCCGGTGGCCAACCGCACCCGGGCCGAGACCGAGCGGCTGATCGGCTTCTTCGTCAACACCCAGGTGCTGAAGGCCACCTTCGCACCCGGCATGCGCGTGCTCGACCTGTTCCAGCAGGTGCGTGACACCGCGCTGGCGGCCCAGACCCACCAGGACCTGCCCTTCGAACGCCTGGTGGAACGCCTGCAGCCGGAGCGTTCCCTGGACCACACGCCACTGTTCCAGGTGCTGTTCAACCACCAGAGCGGCGCACAGGACGGCACGATCTCGGGTGACCTCGCCGGCCTGCGCATCGAACCCCTGGAGGCCGGCGCCCAACCCGCCCAGTTCGACCTCACCCTGAGCACCCACGACCAGCCCGACGGGCTCCAGGCCGCCCTGATCTACGACCCCGCGCGCTTCGAGCCGGGCCGCATCGAAACCCTCGGCCGCCACTGGCTGAGCCTGCTGCAGGCCATGCTGGACACCCCGCACGCCGTCCTCGACGACCTGCCGCTGCTGGCGACGGAAGAGCACCAGCGCCTCGCCGACTGGAACGCCACCCGCCGCGACTACCCGGACACGCCCTTCGTCCAGCGCCTGTTCGAGCGCCAGGCCCGGGTTACCCCGGACGCCCCGGCGCTGCGCTTCGCCGGACAGCAGCTGAGCTACGACCAGCTCAATCGCCAGGCCAACCGCCTGGCCCATCGCCTGATGGCCCGCGGCGTTGGCCCCGACACCCTGGTGGGTGTCGCCATGGAGCGCTCGGTAGACCTGGTGGTGAGCCTGCTGGCGGTGCTCAAGGCCGGCGGCGCCTACGTGCCCCTGGACCCGGACTACCCCGCCGAGCGCCTGGCCTACATGCTGGACGACAGCGGCGTGGGCCTGCTGCTGACCCAGCGCGCCCTGTTGGAGCGCCTGCCCTCCAACGCCGGCCTCGCCTGCCTGTGCGTCGACGACAGCGACGACGCGCCCACCGCCGAGCACGACCCGGCACCCACGCTCCAGGCCGGCCACCTGGCCTATGTCATCTACACCTCCGGCTCCACCGGCCGGCCCAAGGGCGCCGGGAACAGCCACGGTGCGCTCTACAATCGCCTCGCCTGGATGCAGGAGGCCTATGGCCTCGAGGCCCGGGACCGGGTGCTGCAGAAGACCCCGTTCAGCTTCGACGTGTCGGTCTGGGAGTTCTTCTGGCCACTGATGACCGGCGCCTGCCTGGTGGTGGCCGCCCCGGGCGAGCACCGCGACCCCGCGCGCCTGATCGAGACCATCCGCCGGGACACGGTGACCACCCTGCACTTCGTCCCTTCCATGCTGCTGGCCTTCATCCACGAGGACGAGGCCGCCACCTGCGACAGCCTTACGCGCATCGTCTGCAGTGGCGAGGCGTTGCCCACCGAGGCCCAGGCGCTGGTCTTCGAGCGCCTGCCCAACGCGGCCCTGTACAACCTCTACGGCCCCACCGAGGCGGCCATCGACGTCACCCACTGGACCTGCCGCGACGAAGGCAGCGACACGGTGCCCATCGGCCATCCCATCGCCAACCTGCGCACCCACGTGCTGGACGCCGGGCTGTCGCCGGTGCCGGTGGGCTGCAGCGGCGAGCTGTACCTGGGCGGCGTGGGCCTGGCCCGCGGCTACCACCGCCGGCCCGCCCTCACCGCCGAGCGCTTCGTGCCCGACCCCTTCCAGCCGGGCGAGCGGCTGTACCGCACCGGCGACCTGGCCCGCTACCGGGACGACGGCGCCCTGGAATACCTCGGCCGCCTCGACCATCAGGTGAAGCTGCGCGGCCAGCGTATCGAACTGGGGGAGATCGAGGCGCGCCTGCAGGAGGCGCCCGGCGTACGGGAGGCCGCCGTGCTGGCGCTGCCGGTGGACAAGCCCACCCACCTGGTGGCCTACCTGGTGCTGGACACCCGCGACCCGGCGATCAGCCTGGAGGCCGTGCAGCAGCACCTGCGCAGCCGCCTGCCCGAGCACATGCTGCCGACCCGTTGGGAACTGCTGGAGCGCATGCCGCTCTCCCCCAACGGCAAGCTGGACCGCAAGGCCCTGCCGGCACCGGCGGCGATCGCCGCGGATGCGGCCGGCGCCACGCCCGAAACGCCCATGGAGCAGACCCTGGCCGCCATCTGGCAGGACGTGCTGGGGCTGGAACGGGTCGCCGCCGATGCCAATTTCTTCAGCTTGGGCGGTGACTCCATCATCGCCATCCAGGTAGTCAGCCGCGCCCGTCGCCAGGGTATCCGCCTGGCCCCTCGGGACCTGTTCGAGCACCAGACCGTGCAGGCCCTGGCCCGCGTCGCCCGTCACGGCGAAGCGGTTATGGCCGAGCAGGGCCTCGTCCAGGGCGCCAGCGGCCTGACGCCGATCCAGCATGCGTTCTTCGCCAGCGACATCCCGGCGCGCCCGCACTGGAACCAGGCGCTGCTGCTGCGCCCCCGCCATTCCCTGGACGCGGGCGCGCTGGCCCTCGCCCTCGATGCGCTGTACCGCCATCACGATGCCCTGCGCCTGCGCTTCCAGCCCGGTGCCGAGGGCTGGCAGGCCCACCACGCCGGCGCCGAGGCGAACGACCTGCTCTGGCAGCGCGACGTCGACGACGCGGCCGCCCTGGAAGCCCTCTGCGAAACGGCCCAGCGGAGCCTCGACCTGGGCGACGGCCCCCTGCTCCGCGGTGTGCTGGCTACCCTGCCGAACGGCCAGCAACGCCTGCTGCTGGTGTTCCACCACCTGGTGGTGGACGGGGTGTCCTGGCGCATCCTGCTGGAGGACCTGCAAGGCGCCTACCAGGCCGCCGTCGCGGGCCACCCCATCGCCCTGCCGGCCAAGACCAGTGCCTTCCGCGACTGGACCGCACGCCTGTCCGCCTTCGCCCGCGAAGACGCCCTGCAGGCCGAACTGGCCTACTGGGAAGACCTGCACCGCGGGGCCACCGCCGAGCTGCCCCGAGACCATGACGCCGGCCGCGCCTGCCGGGCCGTGCAGCGCACCGTCCACACGCGCCTCGATCGCGCCGCCACCCGCCGGTTGCTGCAGGACGCGCCGGCCGCCTACCGCACCCGGGTCAACGACCTGCTGCTGGCGGCCCTGGGCACCACCCTGGGCCGCTGGACCGGCGCCCCGGCCACCCTGGTACAGCTGGAAGGCCACGGGCGCGAGGACCTCTTCGAGACCCTGGACCTGACCCGCAGCGTCGGCTGGTTCACCTCGACCTATCCCGTCCGGCTCGCCGTCGAGGCCAGCCCGGGCGCCACCCTCAAGGCGGTCAAGGAACACCTGCGCGGCATTCCCCACAACGGCATCGGCCATGGCGTGCTGCGCCACCTGGGCGATGCGTCCGCCCGGGCGCGCCTGGCCGCGCTGCCCGAGCCCCGGGTCACCTTCAACTACCTGGGACAGTTCGACGGCAGCTTCGACGAGGACGCCCTGTTCGCCCCGGCCGCCGAGGCCAGCGGTGCCTGCCACGATCCCCAGGCGCCCCTGGACAACTGGCTGAGCATCAACGGCGAGGTCTACGACGGCGAGCTGGTGCTGGGCTGGACCTTCAGCGAGGAACAGTTCGACGACGCCACCGTGCAGCGGCTCGCCGATGCCTATGCCGGTGACCTCCAGACCCTGGTGACCCATTGCCTGGAGGTGGTGGACGGCGGCCTGACCCCGTCGGACGTGCCCTTGTCCGGACTGGACCAGCGCCAGCTGGACGCCCTGCCCAGGTTCGAGGCCCCCCTGGACGACCTGTACCCGCTGTCCCCCATGCAGCAGGGCATGCTGTTCCACTCCCAGGAAGACGACCAGGGCCTCTACGTCAACCAGACCAGCGTGCCGGTCGAGGGCCTGGACGTGCAGCGCTTCGCCGACGCCTGGCGGCAGGCCACGCGCCGCCACGCCATCCTGCGCAGCGCCTTCCTGTCCCGCACCGACTGGAAGGAACCCCTGCAGGCGGTGCTGCGCGAGGCGGACACGCCCATCGAGGTGCTCGACTGGCGCGGCCATGCCGACCCGCAGGCGGCCCTGCGACAACTGGCCGAAGACGACTGCGCCCGCGGCTTCGACCTGGAACAGGCGCCCCTGCAACGCCTGACCCTGGTGCGCTTGGACGCGCAGAACTGGCACCTGATCTGGACCAGTCACCACATCCTCATGGACGGCTGGAGCCGTTCGCGGCTGCTGGGCGAAGTGCTCCACGCCTACGCCGGCCAGCCGCTGCCGCCGGTGGCGGGCGATTACCGGGACTACATCGGCTGGCTGCGACGCCAGCCCGCCGATGCCCTGGAAACCTTCTGGAAGCACCAGTTGGCCAACCTGGCGACGCCGACCCACCTGGCGCCCTGCGCCCACCCGCAGCCCGACCCCGGTCTCGTCGGCCATGGGGCGCGCTACCTGGAATGGGACGTGGCGCGCACCGCGCGCTTGCTGGAAGCGGCCCGGCACCACCGGGTCACGCCCAACACCCTGATCCAGGCCGCCTGGCTGCTCCTGCTGCACCGCTACACCGGCCAGGCCAGCGTCTGCTTCGGTGCCACCGTGGCCGGGCGCCCGGCGGGCCTTGCGGGCGCCGAGGACATGCTGGGGCTGTTCATCAACACCTTGCCGATCATCCAGACCGTGCGCCCCGAGGGCACCGTGGGCGACTGGCTGCAGGCCCTGCAGCAGCACAACCTGCAGGTACGCGACCACGAGCACGCCTCGCTGGCGGACATCCAGCGCTGGTCGGGCCAGGGCGGCCAGGCGCTGTTCGACAGCATCCTGGTCTTCGAGAACTACCCCCTCGATAAGCGCCTGCAGGGCTCCGCCGACAACGGCCTGCGATTCGGCAGCAGCGAGAACCGCGACGTCACCAACTTCGCCATGGACCTGGCGGTGCATCTGGGCGACCACCTGAACATCGAGTTCCTCTACCTGCGCCAACGCTTCACCGATGAGGCCTGTACACGCCTGGTGGATGCGTTCGAGACCCTGCTGGACGGCCTGTTGGCGCGGCCCGAGGCGCGCCTGGGCGACCTGCCGATGCTGGACCGGGCCGCCCGCCAGCGGCTGGAGCAGGACAACCGGCTCGACGGTGAAGGCCGGCAGCTGCCGCCCGTGGCGGAGGCCATTCGTACCCATGCGGCCCGCCAGCCCGGGGCGACCGCCCTGGTCTGCGGCGAGGACAGCCTCGACTACGCCGGCCTGGAAGACCGCGCCAACCGCCTGGCCCATTGGCTGATGGCGGCCGGCATCGGCCCGGACGACCGCGTGGGCGTGGCCTTCGAGCGCTCCCTGGACCTGGTGGTGGCGCTCTACGCGGTGCACAAGGCCGGAGCGGCCTACGTGCCGATGGACATCGACTACCCCGAGGATCGCCTGCGCTGGATCATGGAGGACTCGCGCATGGCGCTGCTGCTGACCCACCGCGACGTCCCGCGGCGCCTGCCGCAGGTGGACGGACTGGCGCCAGCGGTGCTGGAGCACCTGCCCCTGGCGAGCCAGCCGGCGGACTGCCCGCCGCAACGCGCCCTGCCGGACCACCTCGCCTACCTGATCTATACGTCGGGCTCCACCGGCAAGCCTAAGGGAGTCGCCGTGGCCCACGGGCCGCTGCGCGGGCACTGCGAGGCCATCGTCCGCCTCTACGAGATGGACGAGGGCACCCGCGAGCTGCTGTTCATGTCCTTCGCCTTCGACGGGGCCCATGAACGCTGGCTGTCCACCCTGCTGGCCGGCGGCTGCCTGGTGATCCGCGACAACGGGCTGTGGACGCCGGAGCAGACCTGGCAAGCCCTGCACCGGGAGCGCATCAGCATCGCCTGCTTCCCGCCGGCCTACCTGCAACAGCTGGCCGACCATGCCGAGGCCCAGGGCAATCCACCGCCGGTGCGCATCTACTGCTTCGGCGGCGACGCGGTGGCCGATGCCGCGTTCCGCCAGGTCACCCGCGCCTTGCAGCCGCGCTACCTGACCAATGGCTACGGCCCCACCGAGACCGTGGTCACGCCGATGCTGTGGAAAGTGGCCGCCGGCGAGACCTGCGGCGCGGCCTACGCTCCCATCGGCCAGCGGGTCGGACAGCGCCGGCTGTACGTGCTGGACGGCGAACTCAACCTGCTTCCCGACGGTGTGGCCGGCGAACTGTACATCGGCGGCGACGCCCTGGCCCGGGGCTATCACGACCGCCCGGGGCTCACCGCCGAGCGGTTCGTCGCCGACCCGTTCGCCACCGGCGAACGCATGTACCGCACCGGTGACCTGGTGCGGCGTCGCACGGATGGCGTGATCGACTACCTGGGGCGTCTCGATCACCAGGTGAAGATCCGCGGCTTCCGCATCGAGCTGGGCGAGATCGAAGCCCGCCTGCGTGGTTTCCCCGAGGTGCGCGAAGCCCTGGTGGTGGCCCGGGAGCACGAGACCGGCAAGCAACTGGTGGGGTACGTGGTGACCGACGAGACCGCCGGCCTCGGCGATGCCCTGCGGCAACGCCTGCAGCAGGCTCTGCCGGACTACATGGTGCCGGCCCAGGTGATGGTGCTGGCCGCCTTCCCCCTAAGCCCCAACGGCAAGCTGGACCGCCAGGCGCTGCCGGCCCCCACGTTCCGCAGCCGCGCCTTCGTCGCCCCGCGCAACGAACTGGAACGGCGCCTCGCCGCCATCTGGCAGGAGGTACTGGGCGTGGAACAGGTCGGCGTGACCGACAACTTCTTCGAACTGGGCGGCGACTCCCTGCGCACCCTGAAGGTGATCTCCAAGGTCCGTGCCCAACGCGACCTGGGCTTCGAGCTGAAACTGCGGGACATGATGGCCAAGCCCACCATTGGCGAACTCTCCGGCTATCACGACGACGCGACCCGGGACGACGTTGACCTGGACCCGCTGTTGCCGTTGAACCGCACCGTACCGGGGAACGCCCCGCTGTTCTGCCTGCATGCCGGCTTCGGCACCGTGTTCGACTACGAGCCCCTGGCCCGGCGACTGGAGGGGCGGCGCAGCGTCTATGGGCTGCAATGCCGGATGCTGCTGGACCGCGCCTGGCAGGACGACTCCCTGGAGGCGATGGCCATCGACTACGCCCAGTACATCCGGCAGAAGCAACCGAGCGGGCCCTACCACCTGCTCGGCTGGTCCCTGGGCGGAACCCTCGCGGTCCTGGTGGCCAGGGAGCTGGAACGGCAGGGCCAGGCCATCGCCTACCTCGGCCTGGTGGACAGCTACCTGCCCTCCATGGAGCCCGCTCCCGACGACACGCCTTGGGCAGAGGAGCTGCGACAGTTCCTGCAGGTGTTACTGGCTACCGACGTGCGCCTGGCCAACACGACGCGGATGCAGCCGGACCAGGCCGAGGTGGAACGCCTGGTGGCGGACGTGCTGGCGAGCGCCGATCACGCCAATGCCGGGCATGCCGCCTTGGGTGCCGAAGAACTCGCCCATACCTTCCTGGTGGCCTGCCGGCTGAAATACCTCGCCCGCCAGGCGGACGAACTGCCCGCCCTGGGAACCACTGCAGATGGCTGGTGGGCCCAAGGGGACGACGAGCCGCTGCGGCAACGCTTCGAGGCGGGCGTGCTGCATGGCTGTCCCGCCCAGGTGCTGAATACCGGCCATTACGACCTGCTGGACCACCCACGCTTGCTGGACGCCCTGCACGCACGGCTGGCACCGGCGGCTTCGCCCGTCGCCTGACCCATTCACAGGATTTCCCGATGCCCCTTCATCCCGACGTCGAAGCCTTTCTCGAACTCGCCGAACTCAGCCGCCTGAGCGGCAAGAGCCAACCCATGTCACGGCTGCCAGTGGAGCAGGCACGAGCCGAATTCGAGCAGACCTCGCCTCTGCTGGACGGCGATCCCCCCCAGGACCTGGACGTCACGACCCACCGCTATCCGGCGCGGGACGGTCATCCGTTGCAAGCACGCCTGTACCGGAAATCCGCTGCCCCCGATGCGCAACCCGTGCTGCTGTATTTCCACGGTGGCGGCTACGTGGTGGGCAGTCTCGACTCCCACGATGCACTGTGCCGGCGCCTGGCCCAGGCCGGCGACTGCGCGATCCTCGCCCTGGACTACCGGCTGGCGCCGGAATGGCCGTTCCCGACCGCCGTGCTGGATGCCCTGGATGGTGCCAACTGGCTGGCCGAGCAGGCACGTAACCTCGGACTCGACCCCGCTCGTACCGCCTTCGGCGGCGACAGCGTCGGCGCTACCCTGGCGACCGTGCTCACCCTGCACGCCTGCCACCACCCTGCCACCCTGGCCCTGCGCCCCCGTGCCCAGGTCCTGCTCTACCCCGTCACCGACGTCTCCTGCAAACGCCCTTCCCACGCGCGCTACGCGGAAGGTCACCTACTGGAAACCGACACCCTCGACTGGTTCTACCACCACTACCTGCCCAACCCGGCCGATCGCGAAGACTGGCGCGTCTCCCCCCTGCTAGCAGACACCCTCCACGACCTTCCCCCCACCTACCTCGGCCTCGCCGAATACGACCCCCTCCACGACGAAGGCCTCACCTACGCCCAGCGCCTGCGCGACGCGGGCAACGTTCTCCACCTCGACACCCAGCACGGCCTGACCCATGACTACATGCGCATGGCTGGGCTTGTGGCGGAAGTCGAGGAATTGCAGCGGGGGTTGATGGGATGGGTGATAAGGCAGATGAGATGAGGCGTGAGAAAGAGAGAGCCACGTTCTTCTCGGTGGAGATCATCCACCCGCAGCCGGTTCGGCCGATTCTTGCCCTATTGGGTGATTGGGTCTGATGAGATGAGTATGAGAGGAGAACCAGACTGCTCATTATGCAATTTATAGACTGTAAACTGTTATTGTTCCTCCTGCACCGATCTGGCAGATTCCGCTGAATCATTAGCGACCGGAAAAAATCATCATAAATCAAGATCTGGACACTAATAAATTACAACTAAAGTTACACCTTCGAGCTAGGCAGATTTATTCCTCCGGAGATTTCTATAGTATACCAATTTACAGCCACTAAATAACTCAAACTCTCATTTGTTATGAAATATTCCATTCCAGGGCATTCCTTTATAACTAGGGAAATTTTCCGAACATCAGAAAAGCACAGTACTATGTTCTTATTTATATAATTTTGCTCAAAAAATACATAAGCTTTTTCCTCTCGAAGATGATTGGTAAATGTTCCTTCATGTTCATCAGTTGGAATTTTTGCACACTCACCACCTAATTGTAGATGCCCTGTAGTTTTCCAGGGCTTGAATTTCTCAAAAACTTCCTTAATTAAATTATGACTTGTGCTTTCAGGCAAAAGAATTACCTCCACCCCAAGAGCTCTGGCATTTTCCAAAACATAAATAGCGCTGCTTAATTTATGCACAATCACCTCCTAGTTGCTGGTATATGGTCTAAAAACACATGACCACGAGTTCTAGGCTTACCAGGAGTCTGGTAACCAATATGAGGCGCGTGCGGTCCTTCACCCATAGAGCCGTTAGTTTTTTTATTATTCCATGCGGGGATATCCATATTCACGTTAGCTCCTCCAGGCCCTGACCATTCTACTGGAATAGTTTTACCGTATTCATCCTTACCCCACTTCACCACTTCAAAATCACTTCGCGAAACACCAGTTTTTTTAAAGGCCTCATCTAGTCCGTCTTTGTATTTTTTTCCCGTACCTCTTAAATCAATATCTTTTTCTGGATCGAACTTCCAATTCTCACCAACTAAATCGCATTTGCATTCATTTATCTTATTTAGACCGAGTGGATCAATCCATCCCACCGGGTTCGGCGCGTACTGGTAATTATTGATCCCACCCGCTAGCCCAATGGGATCCTGGCTCACGAACCGTCCGATATCCGGGTCGTAGTACCGGAAGCGGTTGTAGTGCAGACCCGTCTCACCGTCGAAGTACTGACCCTGGAAACGCAGGTTTTGCTGCACCGGCTCGCTCGTCGCCTCCCAGGCCTCGAACTGTGTGTTGCCCACTACGCGCCGTACCGGATGCGCAGGATGCTCGATGTTGGCGTTGCCCCACGCCTTGTAGGTCGCCGACCAGACGATCCGGCCGCCTCCGTCGGTCAGCTCCCGGGGCGTGCCCAGATGATCGGTGTGGAAGTAGAGGATTTCCGCCGGGCCGTGGTCGTCTCGGGGTTCAGCTTCGTCGCCGCGGCCCCGCCGCTCCCGCTTCGCCTGGCGCTTGGCTTCGATCTTGTGCTGCAGAGCACCCGTGGTGGCCGCCCACTGCTCCGGATGCAGATCCTTCAGGGCCAGCCACTCCGCCAGCAGCGGGATGTCCTCCTCGGGAGTCGGAAGAGTGCCTTCGCTGCGCACCAGCGCCAGGGGCACAAAGTTTTCAGACACGTACAGGCTCTACCGTTCCATCAGCAGTCGGTTGCCGCTCCAGATGAGATAAGCTGGCGTCAGGGACCTGCCGGGCGCGTGGCGAACAGATGCCCTTGCGGTCGAACTGGTACTTGGGGATGCGTCGACCAAAGATCGTAATCGTAGCCCTAGTGCTCGACATGTAAGAAGCCATCCTTGCGCATTTTGATCGTCGCCCGGCTCAGCCAGTGCTCAGCGACCCACTCGAAATCCTAAAATTAAAGGCTATCTGCTCTTGACTGATGATATCCCGCATACACCTTAATCGAACTGGCAAATTTTTCCTTTTAAACTGCAGAGGTAATAAAAAGAAATTAATAGCAGATTAATTAAGCAACACATTAAAATATAATATTATTGGAACACCACTGATAAATTTAGCAAAAATATTCTGGAAAAACATCTCACCCAGCTGCAAGCATTAGCTCATGGCATTCGAAGGAGAAAAATATTATTAAATTCTTACTTAATTATTCAGAACACTCAATTTTACCCACAACTCCTCGAAAAATTTAATCAAACGGTATCTTCAAAAAAGAATCGACATAAACAAACTCTGAAGAACCACAGCAAAAACTCTTCAAATCGCTATCCAAAATTTCTTGATTCCTGGTATATGACTCAAAAGATATTTGGCCGTGCTCACCGGAACGGTTCTTCTCTAAGACATACCAACTGTTTTCCATAATGAAATCATAAAAAAATCCACTCCACTTTTCTTCCAAAAACACTTCATCAAAAATATGACTACTTGGTCTCTCAACAAACCTTTTTCTTTTAATCACTTCGTATTTCTTCATATCCAAAATATAACCCCTATAGGTTTCAACCAAATCTATCAATACGTTTCCCTTAGGCCTTATTAAAATACTAGATGCTCCCCCATCCTCATAGAGACTAATCTTTCTCTTTTTTGTGTCAACACAGATGCACTCAGCGTATATATTATCGCATATCATCTTTCCAATATCTGAACTGAAAAAACCCATCTCCCCCTTTTCGCTTTGAAAAGAAATATAGCTGTAACTATCTCCTTGAGCAGCTGGTTTTTTCAGAATCTTTTCTGAACCATTAAAATCCTTAAAAAAATCAGTGTAAATATAAATTTTACTGCAATCCATTTTTCACTCCTGGATATGTAAAAATTAAATTCTCCCCTTTACCGTTTTTTGCATGAACGTGAGGAGACTTGTGATGAATTGGCTGGCCAGGCCCTGTCATATCTGGGTGTCCATCAGGATGATCAAAAAATTCAGCACCCGTTTTTTCATCATATCTACCTAGGCTATCAACCCCCATTTGCTTAAGGCAATTACAATTACCTCCTCTACTTTTTTCGTTTAAGTCACCCATTTTATATTCCGTACCACCTTTACTTACACGCGGTACCTTTGCATGATCACTGGCTTTATTTAATGCTTCACGTCTATTTTTTGTAGCTACAACCTTTTCACCGCTTAACCCCAGCGGATCAATCCACATCACCGGGTTCGGCGCGTACTGGTAATTATTGATTCCACCCGCTAGCCCAATGGGATCCTGGCTCACAAACCGCCCGATATCCGGGTCGTAGTACCGGAAGCGGTTGTAGTGCAGGCCCGTCTCACCGTCGAAGTACTGACCCTGGAAGCGCAGGTTCTGCTGCACCGGGTCGCTCGTCGCCTCCCAGGCCTCGAGCTGGGTGTTGCCCACTACGCGCCGTACCGGCTGCGCAGGATGCTCGATGTCGGCGTTGCCCCACGCCTTGTAGGTCGCCGACCAGACGATCCGGCCGACGTCGTCGGTCAGCTCCCGCGGCGTGCCCAGGTGGTCGGTGTGGAAGTAGAGGATTTCCGCCGGGCCGTGGTCGCCTTTGGCTTCGACGTCGTCACTGCGGCCCAGCCGTTCCCGCTTCGCCTGGCGCTTGGCTTCGATCTTGCGCTGCAGCGCGCCCGTGGTGGCCGCCCACTGCTCCGGATGCAGGTCCTTCAGGGCCAGCCACTCCGCCGGCAGCGGGATGTCCTCCTCGGGAGTCGGAAGAGTGCCTTCGCTGCGCACCAGCGCCAGGGGCACGAAGCTGTCCGCCGCCTCATACACGTATAGGCTCTGTCGCTGCCCTTGTCGCTCCATCAGCAGCCGGTTGCCGTCCCAGGCGAAGTGGCGGGCGTCGGGGTCCTGCCACGGACGCGGCGAGCGGGTGCTGTTGCGGTCGAGCCGGTACTTGGCGATCCGCCGCCCGAAGGGGTCGTAGTCGTAGCCCCAGCGTTCCTGGTGGACGAAGCGGCCATTGCTCCTGCGAATGGTGGCCCGGCTCAGCTGGTGCTCGGCGTCCCACTCGAAGTGCCGTACCTGGTTCGGCCCGGATTTCTTCTCGATGCAGTTGCCCCAGGTGTCGTAGGCGTAACGGTGCTCCTGCCACACCCGCAGCCGGTTCGGCCGGTTCTCGCCCCAGGTACTGGGGTCGGAGGCCGCCTCGGCCGGGGTCAGCAGCGGGTTGAAGTCGGGGTTGTCCAGGTTGGCCTGCACGTAGGCCGTCCATTCCTCCTCGGTCCACTGGGTCTTGCGGGCCCGCACGTCCTCCCGCTGCGCCTGGTCCGGCTCCATCAGGTTGTGGGCCGGGTCGAAGGCGAACAGCTCTTCCCCGCGCGGCGACAGCGCTGCTCGCAACCGGCCCAACGCGTCATAGCCGTATTGGGTCACGCCCTGGCGACGGTCGCTCAGGGCGGTGAGCTGGCCCGCCAGGTCGTACTGGTAGCGCCGGGCGATGC
The DNA here is from genome assembly GCF_007109405.1 of Pseudomonas mangiferae. Classification (GTDB taxonomy): domain Bacteria; phylum Pseudomonadota; class Gammaproteobacteria; order Pseudomonadales; family Pseudomonadaceae; genus Pseudomonas_T; species Pseudomonas_T mangiferae. Next base: position 5,540 of record NZ_VJOY01000027.1, on the reverse strand, counting down.
GCTGGCCCTGGCTCGCCGGGCTGTCGGCACCGGTCCCGACCAGGGGCTCGGCGGCTTCGCGCTGCAGCCGCGCCTGGCTCTGCAACAACCGCCCCAGCGGATCCAGGCTGTACTGGGTAAACAGCGCCCCCTGACTACGGCCCACTTCCCGATGCAAGGCGTCGCGTTCGAAGTCGCAGATCGTCTGGAAGTCCAGGTTGATCTGGTGCACGTGGCCGCTGCCATAGGTCAGGGTGTTGAGGGTGCGACCGTCCGGCAGCACCGTGGCCTCGCGGTTGCCCAGCAGGTCATAGCGATGCTGCAGTTCGCTGAACTGCCCGCCGCGCCCGCGCAGCACTTCCCGGCTCAGCCGGCCACCCTGGTTGTAGTACAGCTCGACCCGGGCCTGGCGGTTGCGTGCGCGCACCAGTTGCCCGGCGGCGTCGTAGGCGTAGCGGCTGTGGGCCACCTGGGGCCGGCCGGTGATGTCTGGCTTGAGGCTGTACTTGTCCAGCATCCGCCCCATGGCGTCACGTTGATAGCGTGTACGAAGGATCGAAGCGGTAACGCCTTCACCGAGAAGCGCAGCTCCCAAGGGAACGCCATCGGCGCTTTCCAACAAGTAACCCGATGGATCATAGCGGTAGTCGATACGCCGGCCGTCGAAGCCCTGCTCGGCCACCAGCCGGTCCAACGGGTCCCAGGCAAAGCGGTACAGCGCGCCGTTCTCGTTGGTGAGGGTCGCCAAGCGGCCGTGCAGGTCGTAGCGATACCCCAGCCGGTGACCCAGGGCGTCAATCCGCTCCAGGGGTCGGCCTTCGGCGTCCAGGCGGTAGCGGGTCGCCCGACCCAGGGGGTCGTGGTGCGCCACCAGCCGCCCCAGCGGGTCGTAGGCGAAGCGCTCCTCGCCCCCATCGGCGTGGCGCACGTGGCTCAGGCGGAAGCGCCGGTTGACCCGCGTGTAGCGGTACTGGGTGGTGTGACCCAGGGCATCGGTCGCGCTGACGAGGTTGCCGTGGGCGTCGTAGGCATAGCCGGTGCGGCTGCCGGAACAGTCGGTGTAGCCCAGCAGCCGGCCCTGGGCATCGAAGTCGAAGGTCTTCACGCCGCCCCGGGCGTCCACCAGCGCGGTGGGCAGCCCACGGGCATCCAGGCGGTACTCGGTGCGGCCACCGTCCGGCTCGACCAGCTCCACCAGGTTGCCGCGCGCGTCGTAGCGGTATTGGGTGGTGCGGCCCAGCGGATCGGTGATGGACACCGGCTTGCGCCAGGTCTCGTCCCAGGTGAAGCGGTAGGACGCGCCGTCCGGTTGGATCAGGCAGGTAAGGTTGCCAAGAGGGTCATAGTCGAAACGTGTGATACGCCCGCTGGGATCGACCTGCATCAACAGGTTCCCATAGCCATCACGACGGTATTCGGTGAAGCCCCCCAAGGCATCGGTGAACCCGGTGAGGTAATGGTCGCAGTCGTAGTGGTAGCGAGTTACACGTCCACCGGCATCCGTAACCTGAGTCCAACCCTCCTTGACGTGATAGGCGAAACGCCAAGCCTGTCCGCCCGCCAGCGTATTACTCAACACCTTGCCGCGAGGATGTAACCGATCCCAGGTATAACGCGAAACCAATCCACCGGGTTCGGTGTGCTCAACCATCATGTGGTTAGCCCAGGCAAAGGTTCGACAGACCTGTCCGTGACCGTCGCGCACCTCTACGAGATCGCCTTCGGCGCTGTAGCGGTACTCCACCAGCCATTGCTGCTGCGCGCGCGGGTAGTGCCCGGCCGCATCGGGCTGGCCGAACAGCTCTACCACATGGGTCAGGCGCGGCTCCCGCGGGCGGCTGCGATCGAAGAGGAAACCCAGCCGGCGACCGCTGCTGGTGTCCAGGTGATAAGGCAATCCATCTTCGGCGTAATGCAGGCGCAGGTGGTTGTGGTTGGGGTCGATGAAGCCCAGCAGTACCAGCGAATCGGTACGGGGCCGGTCACCCGGCACGTCCGCCAAAGATGCCAGCCGTTGGCGATCCGGTGTACCCAGGCCAAACACCATGCGCAAGCCATCCGCAACGATGATCTCGTATTGGTCTCGAGCACTACGTAGCAGGGTGATGTGCTCATATTTAGAGAAAAAACGCTCCCCAATGGCCAATTGCGGAAAACGAACCTTACGACCCTGACCATCTATATAAGCGATGTATTTGGCGCGGCATTCCAACCGGAAGCTCAGCGGCGTAGTCCAGCCTTGTCCCAGCCAGCCGCGCCGCGCATTGCTGGATGCATAGGTGCGCTGCCAGTGCAGCGGCAACGGGCCTTCCAACACGAAATCGAGTTCCGATTCACCCTCCAGCAGCTTCACACCATACAGCGCGTTGACAGGTTGTGTGCCTGGCACCGTGACACAGCTGAGGCAGGCATCATCTGCCTTGCCTTCAGGTTCTTTCTTGACCTGACCGCCGGTTTCTTTCTTTGCCTCAGGTAAACGCTTGGCATCGCGCCCGACTTCCGCCGCCTTCTCGGCATCCTTGATGACGCCGGTAACTTGCCCAGCCTTCTTCAGGATCTTGCCCACCTTGCCAATGGGAATCAGCTCCCAGTAAGCCTCAGGCATGAAGACCTCGGCAGCGGCGCTGGCGATGGCGCCGGCCACCATAGCGCCCTGGTTGTAACCGGTACTCTCCACCCATTCGTCGATCGAGCCCTTGACCCCATCCCTGGCCTGCTCAAGGTAGTTCCGATTATCGATTTCAGGGTTGGCCTCCTGGGCATCGACTGCCTGGCTCGGCGTCTGGCCGGTCACCTTGCCCACAGTGTTGTACTGCACGGCTGCCGCCTGGGCGGCTTCGATCTCGGCACGCTTGCGCCTGAGCTCGGCGCGTTGCGCATTCACCCAGGTTTGATGTGCCTCTGCTGTTTCGAGGACCTGTTCGTTTCCCGCTTCGGCACCCAGGGTTTTCAAGCGATCGATCTTTTCCTGGGTGCCGTCGAGATAAGCCTCCTGCTCAGCCAAATCCTGTAACTCGAACCCGCGACTCGCAGCTTCCGCTTCGGCGATCTCAGCCTCACTCGCTACTTCGGTAATTACCAAACGATCCGTCATACATCAGGCCCCGTTCATCCAGAACTCGTCATCGTGACGAAGAATGAACTTGCCGTCGGCCCGAACCGTAAAGCTGTGATCCTTGGGATAACAGACAGCACCCACTGTCTTGCTCTTGATGCCTTTTCCTTTGCCAGGCTCGTCACCCAGAGTCTGGGGAACCTTGCTTTGGTTGAAAACCACCAGCGGGTCACAATTCGCATGGACGCTCGGTACGATCTGCACGGCATCTTTCAACCGCGCGATCACAGGGTAGGGTACCGGGGGCAGACTGCTGCCCACGGGGGTCTTGCAGACATCGGGATACAGGCTGACGACCAGCCATTCCTCACCTTGACGGGCGGTGACGTTCTTGGCCACGTTCAGGCCTCCTTGGCAGTGGCAGTGGATTGCGCCCACTTGAGCAAGGGCGCCTCCGGAGAGGTTTCGAAACGCGCTTCGAGGCGGTGTACAGGTAACGCAGCGGGAATCAGGCAACGCCAGGTCAGGCTGACCCGGCGCTGGTCGCCGTCTATCAGCACCGTGTCGATGACGGGCTGTATGGGGAACGGAACCTCTCCTGCAAACCAGGCCAGAAAGAAAGCCCGATGCCCCGGCAGCTCAAGACTGACATGGCCATCCAGGCAATACCGGGGGTCGAGTACGTTCCACAGTTCGATTCGTACCCGAGGCGAGGGCCAGGCGATCTGCTGGTCCAGCGGAGCACCATTCCAGTAGGCGAAGTCGAAATCCTGCGGCAAACGTGGCCAACGTTCAGCGAGCCATCGCGCGTCATAGGTTCCAGCTCGCTGCAGACGAGGCGTCCAGGCGCGCCCCACAACACCGAAGCCAGCCGGCCGATAGCGGTAGCGAGACGCTACTTCGGCCATCCCCCTGGGAAGCAGGTTGGCCTCAGGCTGATGCGCCATCCAAGGCTCGTCCAGCCATTCGCCGGGATAGGACAGGCTGGGAGCCGGCAAGACCCTGGGAATAGGTTGATTGGTGCGTTCCAGCAAGCGGAAGAACCGCTTTTCCAACCAACCCTGACCAAGAGGGTTGGCATAGCATGCCTCGTTCAACAACCACTCGGGCTGGCGAGGGTCGCGCGAATGGGCTTCGTTGGGTATTTGGCAATGCCCTCCGAAGGTTTGCTCCCAGCGTAGGGGAATCCGCGCAACGGCATCGCCCGCAACATATTTCCAGCCCAGCGGGCCTTCGCGAAAAATGCCAGGACTACGCACTGCCAGGGTCTTGTCCAAAAGGACTCGGTGGACTTCGCCCTCCTTTGTTAGCTCAGCCGCAGGCTCACTCAGACGAAGCCTGACAGGCCAGCCGCGGGCCGGTTGGCCACCCGGCGCATGGGCATATCCATGCAGGATGACATCACAGCGTGGCTTGAAGGGTGCCAGGTCGGACTCCTCCTTCACGCTCGTCTCACCTACAGGCCCCCAGTATTCGTCGGTCAGGCAGAGGGAAACCGGATCATGGTCCAGCACGCGTAGACGTGCGTGGGTCTGCCCTGGCAGACACTCGATTGCATAGCCAACCTTCAGCACGGCGACCCGATATTCCTGGTCCTTGCTATCGGCCATGGTGAAGCATTGTGCTGCGAAGGGCGTCAGATTATGGAAGTCCATCGACACTACTCAGTTGAGATCGATGTCTTTGCCAGAAATCTGCACGGGTCCGCTGGCTTCGAAGTTGAACGTGGAGCCATTGATCGTCACGCTTCCGTCCGCCTTCAGCACCAGGGTTGACTTGCCCACCTTCAAGGTGATGCTTTCGCCGTCCATGGTGATGCTCGAGCCGGAGGCGCCCGAACCCGCTCCGCTCGCAGCCGGGGCCCCGCCCTGGCCACCCGAAGGCGAACTAGCGAACATACTCTTGGCCATGGGTGGTGTATCTGCCCCACCTGTCATACCCGGTTGACCGGCACTGGCTTTCACGCCTGCGGAACTACCGCCCCCGCCCACGCTCAGGGTGTATTGCTTCCCTACCTTGGTGCTCTTGTTCTGTCCGATCTGGCTGCTTTGGCTCATGCCTACGACGGTATTCATGAGCATGCCCACGTTCAGGCTATAGCCGAGGCCGACGTTCTCCATCCGACCTAGACCGACGTTTTGCATATAGGCCATGCCCACCGTCTCGGTCTTGTTGTGGCCGACGTCGATCTTCCAGTTCTTGCCGATGTCATCGGTTTCGTTCTTGTCGACGGTCTTGGTGCGGCTCTTGTGCACCGTTACCTTCTCGTTGCCGTCCACTTCCTCGGTGCGGTTCTTGTGGATGGTGATCTTCTCGTTGCCATCCACTTCCTCCGTGCGGTTGCCATGCACCGTGATGGTCTCGTGACGGTCCACCGTTTCGGTGCGGTCGCGCTTGACCTGGGTCGTCTCGTCACGGTCGATGGTCTTGCGCCGGTCGTTGCCCACCCAGTGGGTCTCGTCGTGCTCGACCTCGATGTCCTGGTTCTTCTCGGCGTGAATCCACA
>NZ_VJOY01000026.1 GCF_007109405.1 Pseudomonas mangiferae | reverse complement strand
GCTTCATCAGCTTTACAACCTGCTGAAGCGGGAGGCGAATCTTACAGCACCATGCGACGCTGTCAACCCCTTCCTCCGTTGCGCTTCGATCGGGACCGAAGCACCGGCAGCCTGCGCCGCCCTTCCAACACCGCATCCTGAGATGCTTCCAACCACTCAACCCCTTGATCTACAAAGCGTTTTGCGTTGGCTACGCGCCGGAAGTGGTGCGCATTATAGGGGCCACGACACTCACGTCAACGGTTTTTTGCCCGAATTGTCAGGTTTCTTTCCCAGGCCCCACCAGACGCCTCTCAGGCTCGCCCGATCGTCCACCAAGACGGCATCAGCCGGCGGACCTGGGCATGGCCGAAGCGGTCGTCGATCAGGTACACCACTCCCCTGTCCTCCCGGGTGCGGATCACCCGGCCTGCGGCCTGCACCACTTTCTGCAGACCCGGGTAGAGGTAGGTGTAGGCATACCCCTCGCCGAACAGCCGCTCCATGCGTTGACTGAGCTGCTCGTTCACCGGATTCAATTGGGGCAGGCCCAAGGTGGCGACGAAGGCACCGATCAGGCGCTCCCCGGGCAGATCGATGCCTTCCCCGAAAGCGCCACCCAGCACGGCGAAGCCGATCCCTCGTCCGCCCTCGACGAAACGCTGGAGAAAGGCGTCGCGCTGGGCTTCGTCCATGCGCCGCGCCTGGTTCCATAAAGGAAGGTCGGGATGGGCCTCCACCAGCCGCGCCATGACCTGCTGGAGGTAGTCGAAGCTGCTGAAGAAGGCCAGGTAGTTGCCCGGCAGCCGCGCGTACTGGTCCGCGATCAGCTCGACGATGGGCGCCACCGACGCCGCGCGATGCTGGAACCGCGTGGAGATGCGGTCGGCTATGCGCACGTCCAGTTGCTCGGCGGCGAAGGGCGAGGCCACATCCAGCCAGGGCGTGGCGGCGGGCAGCCCCAGCAGGTCGCGGTAGAATGCCCGGGGCGAGAAGGTCGCCGAGAACAGCGTGGTGCTGTGGGCACTGGCGAAACGGGGCGCGAGGAACGGGGCCGGCACCACGTTGCGCAGGCACAGCCGCGACACCGGCCCCCGTCGACCGGTCGTGCGCGACAGGTCGAACAACGAGTGCTCGCCGAAGCTCTCGGCCAGCCGGCAGAACTGCAAGGCATCGAAATAGAAGGTCTGCAATGGGCCATGCAACGCCGCCGGGTTCTCCACCCCATGGTCGCCGATGGCAGAGACGGCGTTCTGCAGGGACGCCAGGAAGGCGGCGGGAGGTTCGTCCAGCACCTGATAGGCCTCGCCATGAGCCTGGTCCAACGCCCGCCACTGCCGGGCGATCCGCTCCAGGGGCTTCTTCAGCGCGACCGGGGCATCCCGGCGAACCTCGGCGAAGGCGAAGGGGTCCAGCTCGGTGCTGTACATGCCCCGCGCCCGCTCCACCAGGTTGTGGGCCTCATCCACCAGCACCCCGACCCGCCACTGGTTGGCCAGGGTCAGGCCATGCAGCAGGGCGCTGCCGTCGAAGTAATAGTTGTAGTCGCCCACCACCGCGTCGCACCACCGCGCCAGTTCCTGGCTCAGGTAGTAGGGGCAGACCTCGTGGGCACGGGCCACCTCGCTCACCGCGCCGCGATCGAGCCACCCTCGCTGGATGGCGGCCGCCCGGGCGGCGGGCAGGCGATCGTAGAACCCCCGGGCCAGGGGACAGGACTCGCCGTGGCAGGCCTTGTCCGGGTGCACGCAGGCCTTGTCCCGGGCCACTAGTTCCAGCACCCGCAGCGGTGCATCCGCCCGTAGGCGCTGCAAGGCGTGCAACGCCAACTGGCGCCCGGGGGTCTTGGCGGTGAGGAAGAACAGCTTGTCCAGGGCGCTGCTAGGGAATGCCTTGAGCAGCGGGAACAGCGTGCCGAGGGTCTTGCCGATCCCGGTGGGCGCCTGGGCCTGCAGGCAGCACCCCAGGCGCGCCGCCTTGTAGACCCCTTCCGCCAATTGCCGCTGCCCGACGCGGAAGTCGCCGTGGGGAAACCCCAGGCGTTGCAACTGGGCGTCCCGCTCGGCGCGGTGGGCCACCTCCTGTTCGGCCCAGGCGAGGAACCGCTCGCACTGGGTTTCGAAGAAGGCCTTCAGGGCCTCCGCCCCGTGACGCTCGACAAGCACGGTCTCCCGCTGGCTGCCGATCTCGAAGTACACCAGGGCCACCTCGATCTCCGCCAGCGCGAAAGCCTGGCAGGCCAGCCAGCCATAGAGCTTGGCCTGGGCCCAGTGCAGCGCCCGGTGGTTGGCGGGCATCCGCGTCAGGTCGCCGCGGTAGGTCTTCACTTCCTCCAGGCGGTTGGCCGTGGGGTCGTAGCCATCGGCGCGCCCTCGCACCGACAGGTGGCGATACTCGCCGCTCAGGGTCAGCTCGGCGCGATAGTCCTCGCCGCGCCGGGACGCCACCAGGGCATGGCCAGCCATGCCTTCCTGGGCAGTGGGGGACGGCGTGAAGCGCAGGTCCAGGTCGCCGGCCTTGGCGGTGAACTCGCAGAGGGCGCGGACGGCGACCCGGTAGCTCAAGGCGCGTCGTCCCAACGCACGTAGCAAACCGCCACGGGAATGCCGTGACGGCCGCAGAAGTCCAGCCAACGGATCTGATTGTCCTGCAGGCGGTCCCCGGGGCCTTTGACCTCCACCATGCGGTAGCGCTCCTCCTCCGGCCAGAACTGGATCAGATCAGGGAGGCCGGCGCGGTTGGCCTTGATGTCCCGCAGCAGGCGCTCGAAGCACAGCCTGAGGTGCGCCGCCGGCAGGCAACGCAGGGCCTGCTCCAGCAGCTCCGGGGTGAGCGCGCCCCAGTGCACGAAGGGCGACTGCAGGCCGTGCTTTTCCTGGTAGGTGCGGCGCATGGCCTCGCCGTGCTGGTTGTGTTCGAGGCGGCCCAGGCAGGCGTCAAACAGGGCCGCGCGACGGACGCGGAAATCGGCGTCGTGCAGGTCCGCCGGGCCGCTGTGGAACGGGTGGAAGAATGCCCCGGGCAGCGGCGCGAACACGGCTTCCCAGCAGAGCAGGCCGAACAGTGACACCAGCAGGGTGTTCTCCACGTAGTACACCGGGGCGTCCGCCTGCTCCAGGTGAGCCTTCACCCGGCTTTCCACCGAAGCGCCGCCCAGCGGCCGCGGCAGGCACAGGTCCAGGCGCTCCACGGGCGCGGCGCCCACCCGCGGCAGGGCGGCCAGCCCCAGGCGCCGACGCAGCCGCGGCAGGATGCGCGCGGCCTGCTGGCGCTCTTCCTCGCTGCGCGGCTCGGCGGCGATCCGCTCCACCAGGGCCAGCGCCTCGGCGGTGCGCTCGCCGCGCTCCAGCACCCGTACCGCCCGCACCCGGGCGCCGGGATGGCTGGAGGCCTGGTACAGCGACAGCGCCCGCTCCCCCTCGCCCTGGCGCTCGCACCGCTGGCCGAACAGGAACAGCAGCTTGGCGCGGCGACTCTCGATCCACGGGCTGGCGCAGGGGCTGGCGGGCAGATCGTCCAGCAGGGACGCCAGCGGCTCGCCGGCCTCCAGCCGTTCGCGGCAGCGCTGCACCCGCAGGTAGTCGTCCACGTCGGTGCGGCACTGGAACCCCCGGGAGGCGGCGTCCAGGGCGACGCGCTCGTAGCGGTGGATGCCCAGGTCGGCGAGGACGAAGGTGGACCAGTCCTGCCGCAGGTTGCCGAAGAAGATCAGCCGCAGGCGTTCGCAGAGCGGCGCGGCGAGCAGGTCGTAGAGGGCGTCGCCCAGGGCGACCAGCCAGGCGCTGGCCGGCCGCGGGGCATGCCCGTGGGCGCGCAGGGCGTCCAGCAGGTCGCCCTTGCGCGCCTGGGCCTGGCGCGGCGGCAGCTGGAACAGGCGGCCCAGCTCGGCCTTCTTCAGCAGGCTGGCGAGGCCGTCCAGGTCGAGGAGCGGATCGTCGTCCAGCCAGCCCGCCGCCACCAGGGGTTCGGCGGCGCGGCGCGGGCAGCCGATCTCGGCGTACTGCAGCTTGCTGGCACGGAAGCGCCCGCCCTTGCGCATAGCCATGCGCACGAAGAGCGCGCGGGAGGCTTCCGGCAGATCGGGAAAGCGTTCGAGGAAGGTGCGCTCCTCGGCATCCAACAGGTCGGCGTAGCGCTGGCCGATCCAGTCCAGGGCGCGCTGAAAGTTGGTCAGGTAATAGAACGGGTCCGGGAGCGGCTCGGGCATCGCGGCGACTTCGGCAGGAAAACAGGCCCGCCGCATGGGCCGAGGGTGGTCGCACGGCGGCTGTACATTTATACAGACACCGGGCGCCGGGGCAACGCCGGGTCGATCAACGGCGCCCGGCGGATGGTTGCCTCAGATCACCGCATCCCGCTGCAGCTGGTCGATACGCGCCTCGTCCAGGCCAAGCCAGTCGCGGAGCACGTCACGGGTGTGCTCCCCCAGCAGCGGCGGCGCGTTGCGGTAGGCCACCGGGGTTTCCGACAGGCGAATCGGGCTGGCCACCTGGGGCACGCTGCCCGCCAGGGGATGGGGCAGGTCCAGGCGCAGGCCGCGGGCCTGGACCTGGGGGTCGGCGAACACCTGGCCCAGGTCGTTGATGGGCCCGCAGGGCACGCCGGCGCCTTCCAGGGCGACGATCCATTCGGCGGTGGTGCGCATCACCGTGGCCTGGCGGATCAGCGGGATGAGCACCTCGCGGTGCGCCACCCGCGCCTTATTGGTGGCGAAGCGCGGGTCGTCGGCCCACTCCCCATGGCCGGCCAGTTCGGCGAACTTGCGGAACTGGCCGTCGTTGCCGACGGTGAGGATCATGTCGCCGTCGGCGGTGGGGAAGTCCTGGTACGGCACGATATTCGGGTGGGCGTTGCCCAGGCGCCGCGGGGCCACGCCGGTGGTGAGGTAGTTGAGAGTCTGGTTGGCGAGGCAGGCCACCTGCACGTCCAGCAGCGCCATGTCGACGGCTTGGCCGATGCCGGTCTGCTCGCGATGGTTCAGCGCCGCCAGCACCGCGGTGGCGGCATACAGCCCGGTGAGAATATCGGTGAGCGCCACGCCCACCTTCACCGGGCCGGCGCCCTCCTCGCCCTCGGCGCGGCCGGTGAGGCTCATCAGGCCGCCGAGGCCCTGGATCATGAAGTCATAGCCGGCGCGCCGGGCATAGGGGCCGGTCTGGCCGAAGCCGGTGATGGAGCAGTAGATCAGCCGCGGGTTGAGCGCCTTCAGCGAGGCGTAGTCGAGGCCGTAGGCGGCGAGCCCGCCCACCTTGAAGTTCTCCAGCACCACGTCGGCCTTGGCCGCCATCTCCCGCACCAGGCGCTGGCCCTCGGGCTGGGTGAAGTCGATGGTGAGGGACTTCTTGTTACGGTTCGCCGACAGATAGTAGGCGGCCTCGGAGGTGTCCCGCCCCTCGGCATCCTGGAGGAACGGCGGGCCCCAGGCGCGGGTGTCGTCGCCACTGCCGGGGCGCTCCACCTTGATCACCTCGGCGCCGAGGTCGGCGAGGATCTGCCCGGCCCAGGGCCCGGCGAGGACGCGGGACAGGTCGAGCACGCGGATATGGGACAGGGCACCGGACATGGCGAAGGTCCTTCAGGAAGTGGAGACAGGCGCAGGGCCGCGCCACGCGAGCGGAAGCCGGCGGACCGCCCCAGCGGCCGCCGGGGCGGCGATCAGAAGAACGCCTGGATGCCGGTCTGGGCGCGGCCGAGGATCAGGGCGTGCACGTCGTGGGTGCCCTCGTAAGTGTTGACCACCTCCAGGTTGACCAGGTGGCGGGCCACGCCGAACTCGTCGGAGATGCCGTTGCCGCCGAGCATGTCCCGGGACAGGCGGGCGATGTCCAGCGCCTTGCCGCAGCTGTTGCGCTTCATGATGGAGGTGATTTCCACCGCGGCGGTGCCCTCGTCCTTCATCCGCCCAAGGCGCAGGCAACCCTGCAGGGCCAGGGTGATCTCGGTCTGCATGTCGGCGAGTTTCTTCTGGATCAGCTGGTTGGCCGCCAGGGGCCGGCCGAACTGCTGGCGATCGAGGGTGTACTGGCGAGCCGCGTGCCAGCAGAACTCGGCGGCGCCCAGGGCGCCCCAGCTGATGCCGTAGCGGGCGGAGTTCAGGCAGGTGAACGGGCCGCGCAGGCCACGCACGTCGGGGAAGGCGTTCTCCTCGGGGCAGAACACGTTGTCCATGACGATCTCGCCGGTGATGGAGGCGCGCAGGCCCACCTTGCCGTGGATCGCCGGGGCGGACAGGCCTTCCCAGCCTTTTTCCAGCACGAAGCCGCGGATCTCGCCGGCCTCGTCCTTGGCCCAGACCACGAACACGTCGGCGATGGGGCTGTTGGTGATCCACATCTTGCTGCCGGTGAGGCGGTAGCCGCCGTCCACCTTCTTCGCCCGGGTGGCCATGGCGCCCGGGTCGGAGCCGTGGTTCGGCTCGGTCAGGCCGAAGCAGCCGATGTATTCGCCGCTGGCCAGCTTGGGCAGGTACTTCTGCTTGGTGGCCTCGCTGCCGAACTCGTGGATCGGCACCATCACCAGGGAGGACTGCACGCTCATCATGGAACGGTAGCCGGAGTCGACGCGCTCCACTTCCCGGGCGATCAGGCCGTAGCACACGTAGTTCAGGCCGCTGCCGCCGTAGGTCTCGGGGATGGTGGCGCCGAGCAGGCCGGTCTCACCCATCTCGCGGAAGATCGCCGGGTCGGTGCGCTCGTGGCGGAATGCTTCCAGCACCCGCGGCGCCAGCTTGTCCTGGGCGAACTGCTGGGCGCTGTCGCGCACCATGCGCTCTTCCTCGGTCAACTGCTGGTCCAGCAGCAGCGGGTCGATCCAGTTGAAGCTTGCCTTGGCCATCGGGACACCTCGAAGCGTGAAGGGCTGACGCCGGCGCGCGGGGTCGCGGCCGGCCGGTAACGTGGGGCGATCCTAGGCCGCCCCCGGGGACGGCGACAACCGAGGATTTCGCACCCCGTTGTGCGTTTCGCTCACTCCGGGATAGCGTAGACGCTCATTTTCCTTCGTCACGCGTGAGGTCGACGCATAATGCGCCGCAAGATCCCGAGCACCGCCGCGCTCATCGCCTTCGAATCCGCCGCCCGCCACGAAAGCTTCACCAAGGCCGCGGACGAGCTGAGCCTGACCCAGAGCGCCGTCTGCCGGCAGATCGCCGGGCTGGAGGAGTTCCTCGGCCTGGCGCTGTTCCGCCGCTCCCGGCGCGGGGTGAAGCTCAGCGAGGCGGGGCTGGCCTACTCCCGGCGCATCGCCACCCAGCTCGATGCAGTGGAGCGGGACACCCTGGCGGTGATGGGCCAGCAGGGCGCGATGGCCATCGAGCTGGCGGTGGTACCCACCTTCGGCACCCAGTGGCTGCTGCCACGGCTGAAGGATTTCCAGCGCCTGCACCCTGAAGTAACGGTGCACCTGACCAACCGCACCCGGCCGTTCCTGTTCGCCGACACCGAGTTCGACGCGGCCCTGTACTTCGGCGACGCCGACTGGTCGGGCACCGAGTCCCACTTCCTCATGCACGAGTACCCGCTGCCGGTGTGCAGCCCGGCCCTGCTGGAAGGCGAGACCCACCTGGACCCCGCGCACATCGCACGCCTGCCGCTGCTGCAGCAGAGCACCCGCCGCTACGCCTGGCGGCAGTGGTTCGGCGCCCGCGGCCTGAGCGTGCCGCGAGACCTGAGCGGGCCACGCTACGAGCTGTTCTCGATGCTGGCCCAGGCAGCCATGCACGCCATGGGGGTGGCCCTGATCCCGCCGTTCCTCATCGAGCGCGAGCTGGCGGAAGGTCGCCTGGTGGTGGCCTCGCCCCACAGCTTCCACAGCGACAAGGCCTATTACCTGATCATTCCCGAACGCAAGGTGGAATCCGCCGCCCTGCGCGCCTTCCGCGACTGGCTGCTGGCCCAGGCCGGGGATTACCGCGCCGCCCACCCGGGGAGCTGATCCGGGCGGCGGCGTCACCCCCGGTAGCAGTGCCACGCCACAGGCGCCCCCGCCTCGCCCGGCGAGACGCCGCCGGGGCACGCTTTCACCCGTTCGGGTGAGGGACGAAATCGCCCGTTCAGGCAATTATGGGTACGGGGCGGGCTGGCTAGCATGGCGGCTCCCCCCATCCGTCCTGGAGCGCCGCATGAAAACAACAATAATGCGCGGAATCGTCCCCCCTTCCGTCCTCGCCCTGGCCGCCGGCTTCGCGGGCGCGCCACCGGTCTTCGCCGCCGCCTTCACCCTGGGCGAGATCGAAGGCCAGTTCGACTCGCAGCTCTCGGTGGGCGCCAGCTGGGCGACCCGCGCCGGGGACAAGGACTACATCTCCACCGCCAGCGGCGGCCGCGCCTCCTCCCGCACCTCCGACGACGGCCGGCTGAACTTCAAGCGCGGCGAGACCTTCTCGAAGATCTTCAAGGGCATCCACGACCTGGAGCTGAAGTACGGCGACACCGGCGTGTTCGTCCGCGGCAAGTACTGGTACGACTTCGAGCTAAAGGACGAGCACCGGCCGTTCTATGACATCGACGACCACAACCGCAAGGAAGGCGCCCAGTCCTCCGGCGCGGAAATCCTCGACGCCTTCCTCTACCACAACTACACCCTGGGCAACCTGCCGGGCTCGGTACGGGTGGGCAAGCAGGTGGTGAGCTGGGGCGAGAGCACCTTCATCGGCAACGGCATCAACACCATCAACCCCATCGACGTCTCCGCCTTCCGCCGTCCCGGCGCCGAGATCAAAGAAGGGCTGATCCCGGTGAACATGCTCTACCTGTCCCAGAGCGTCAGCGACAGCCTCTCGGTGGAGGCCTTCTACCAGCTGGAGTGGGACCAGACGGTGGCGGACAACTGCGGCACCTTCTTCTCCACCGCCGACGTGGTGGCCGACGGCTGCGGCGACCGCCTGGTGGTCTCCGGCCCGGACCTGCCGCCGGGGGTGTCCGACAACACCGGGCGCAGCGGCAGCAACATCTACATCCCCCGCGCCGGCGACCGCGACGCCCGCGACAGCGGCCAGTTCGGCCTGGCGCTGCGCTGGTTCGTCCCGGAGCTGAACGACACCGAATTCGGCGCCTACGCCATGAACTACCACAGCCGCAACCCGGTGTTCAGCACCCGCCGCACCACCACGCCGTCGCCGGCGTTCATCCCCGGCGCGCCCAATGCCCGCTATTTCATCGAGTACCCCGAGGACATCCGCCTCTACGGCCTGAGCTTCCAGACCACCCTGGGCGCCACCTCGGTCGCCGGCGAGGTCAGCTACCGGCCGAACATGCCGCTGCAACTGAACTCCACCGACCTGTCCTTCGCCGCCCTGGGCCTGGGGGTCTCGCCGGTCTTCGAGTCGGGCCATGCCGCCAACGTCTCCGGCGAGGACCTGCACGGCTACGCCCGCCGTCCGGTGACCCAGGCGCAGCTGACTGCCACCCGCTTCGTCGACCAGGTGATGGGGGCCAGCCGCCTGACCCTGGTGGGCGAGGTGGGCTACAACCACATCTCGGGGATTTCCGGCGACACCGGCGCGCTGCGCTTCGGCCGCGATCCCATCTACGGCCCCGGCCGGCTGTCCAGCGCGCCCATCTGCGCCGCGTTCAACGCGGCCAACCCGGACGAGTGCAACAACGATGGCTTCTACACGTCCCATTCCTGGGGCTACCGCCTGCGCGGCGTCCTGGAGTACCCGGACGTGTTCGCCGGGGTCAACCTCACGCCATCGGTGGCCTGGTCCCACGACGTGGAGGGCTACGGCCCCAACTTCAGCGAGGGGGCCAAGGCCATCAGCCTCGGCCTCGGCGCGGACTACCGCAACACCTACACGGCCAGCATCAGCTATACCGATTTCTTCGGCGGCGATTACAACCCGGTGACCGACCGTGACTTCGTCGCCGTGAGCTTTGGCGTCAACTTCTGAGGCAATGGAGCAGATATGCATATGCACCGATTCCCCACCCCCACCCGGCGCTTCTTCCAGGGCGGCGCCCTGGCGCTTTCGCTGATCGCCGGCAGCGCCCTTGCTGCGGTCTCCCCGGACGAGGCCGCCAAGCTCGGCACCAGCCTCACGCCCACCGGCGCGGAAAAGGCCGGCAACGCCGACGGTTCCATTCCCGAATGGACCGGCGGCCTGCCGAAGAACGCCGGCGCGGCGGACGCCAAGGGCTTCCTCGCCGACCCCTTCGCCAGCGAGAAGCCGCTGTTCACCATCACCGCGCAGAACGTCGACCAGTACAAGGACAAGCTGTCCGAGGGGCAGCAGGCGATGTTCAAGCGCTACCCCGAGACCTACCGCATCCCGGTCTACCCCAGCCACCGCACCGTGGCGCTGCCGGACGACATCTACGCGGCCATCAAGCGCAGCGCCACCAGCGTGCAGCCGATCAACGACGGCAACGGCCTGGCCAACTTCGAGCAGAGCCGCTACTACGCCTTCCCGATCCCGAAGAACGGCGTCGAGGTGCTGTGGAACCACATCACCCGCTACCGCGGCGGCAACCTCAAGCGGATCATCACCCAGGCCACGCCCCAGACCAACGGAAGCTACACGCCGATCCGCTTCGAGGAAGAAGTGGCCTTCCCGCAGAACATCACTGACCTGGACCAGGCCAAGGCCGCCAACATCCTCACCTACTTCAAGCAGCGGGTGACCGCACCGGCGCGCCTGGCAGGCAACGTGCTGCTGGTCCACGAGACCCTCGACCAGGTGAAGGAACCGCGCCTTGCGTGGATCTACAACGCCGGCCAGCGCCGTGTGCGCCGCGCGCCCCAGGTGGCCTACGACGGCCCCGGCACCGCCGCCGACGGCCTGCGCACCTCGGACAACTTCGACATGTTCTCCGGTGCGCCGGACCGCTACGACTGGAAGCTGGTGGGCAAGCGCGAGATGTACATCCCCTACAACAGCTACAAGCTGGACTCGCCAAGCCTGAAGTACGACGACATCATCAAGGCCGGCCACATCAACCAGGACCTGACGCGTTATGAGCTGCACCGGGTCTGGGAAGTGGTGGGCACGGTGAAGAGCGGCGAGCGGCACATCTATGCCAAGCGCCACATGTACATTGACGAGGACAGCTGGCAGGTGGCGCTGGTGGACCACTACGACGGCCGCGGCGCGCTGTGGCGGGTCGCCGAGGGTCACCAGCAGTTCTACTACGACCACCAGGTGCCGGCCTACACCGTCGAGGTGCTGTACGACATCATCGGCGGTCGCTACCTGGCGCTGGGCATGAAGAACGAGGAGAAGCACAGCTTCGAGTTCGGCTTCAAGGCCTCCGCCGCCGACTACACCCCGGCCGCCCTGCGCAACGCCGGCATCCGCTGACACCCTCCGCGCCCGGTTCCCCGGGCGCCTCGCCCGCCCTCGCCGGCGGGCGTTCGCTTATGGGCCGCCATCACCCGCGGCCATCCTCGTTTCATCGTCGCCCGGCGGGCGGCTAGTCTCGGCGCCAGGGTCCACGTCATAACAACAACGCGTTCCATCGCGAACGCCACGAGACCGCCATGCCGCGTTCCAGCCCCGGTGTCCCCGACTGCCGGCCCGCCGGCCTTCCGCGCCTGCCGCCGGCGCACCTGCCACGCCCCCGCCTCGCCGCCCGCCTGCGGGACGGCGACTGGCGGCTGCGGCTGCTGGTGGCCCCGGCCGGCTTCGGCAAGACCGTGTTGCTGGGCGAATGCCTGCGCCGCGAGCCGCCGCCGCGCCTGGTCTGGCTGAGCCTCGGCGGGCGCGCCGAGCCCCTGGCCCAGGTGCTGGCTCGCCTGGCCATCGCCCTGGGCCAGGCGCGCCCGGCCGGCACCGACGAGCAGGCCCTCAGCGCCCTGCTGCAGGCCCACCCCGCGCCGCTGTGGCTGGTGCTGGACGACTACCCCCATGACCCCGACCCTGCCCTCGACGCCTGCCTCGACCGGCTGTTGGCGCAGCCGGACCTGCCGCTGCGCCTGCTGGTGAGCGCCCGCCAGAGGCCGGCCTGGAACCTGCCGCGTCTGTTGCTCGCGGGCGACCTGCTGGAACTGGATGCCGGCGAACTGGCCTTCGACCCGGCCGAGACCCAGCAGTTGGCCGAACGCCTGGCACCCGGCGCCGGGCAGCCCGCCGCCCTGTGGCGGGACACCCTCGGCTGGTGCGCCGGCGTGCCGCTGCTGCTGGCCACGCCACCCGCCAGCGGCGGCGGGCCGTGCTGGCTGAAGGACTACCTGGATCGCGAAGTGCTGGCCCGCCTGGAGGCCGACGCGCGCCGGGACCTGCTGGTGCTGGTGCACCTGCCGCGGGTGTCGGCGGCCTTCTGCGCCCAGCTCTGGGACGACGGCGACGGCGCCGCGCGCTTCGAGGCCCTGCTACGGCGCCACGCCTTCTTCCTGCCCCTGGACCGCCAGGGGCTCTGGTACCGGCCGCTGCCGGCGGTGGCCCGGGCACTGCGCGAGCATGCCGATGCCCAGCTGTCCCCCGCCCTGCGCCTGCGCGCCTGCCGGTTGTTCTTCGCCGCCGGCCAGGTGGAGGACGCCATCGACCAAGCCCTGGCCGCCGGGCAGCCAGAAGTGGCCGCCAGCTACTTGGAGCGGCTGGGCCAGGAATGGCTGACCGGGGAGCGCCACCTGGCGCACCTGCTGGCCTGGCGCGAACGCCTGCCCGCCCACTTGCTGGACGGCACGCCGCGGCTGGTGGTGCTCAACGCCTGGGCGCTGCTGCTGGCCTGGCGCCTGGACGAGGCGGACGACTGCCTGGAACGGCTCGGGCGCTTCCTGCCCCAGCCCGACGGGCGCCGCACCCGGCGCCTGCTGGCCAACGCCCAGGCCCTGCGTGGCGCCCTCGGGACGCTGCGCGGGCGCGACCCCGGGGACGCCGCCCGGGATTGCCACGCCGCCCTCGCCGCGCTCGACGACCAGGACTGGATGCCGGCGCTGCTGTGCCGTTCGGCCCTGGCGCGGATCGCCTTCGCCAGCGGCCAGCCGGAGCAGGCCGGCGCCTACCTGGACAGCGCCCGGGAACAGGCCCGTCGCCATGGCAGCGTGCTGTTCGAGGTCTGGCTCGACCTGGACCGGGTCCAGGGGCTGCTGCTGCGGGGCGATACCGCACGGGCACGGGCGCAGATCGATGCCAGCCTCGCCCTGATCGCCCAGCGGGACGCCGGCGATGCGCTGCTGCTGGGGCGGCTGCGGCTCGCCGACGCCCAGCTCCTGCTGCAGACGGACGCCCTCGACGCCGCGGAGGACAGCCTGCGGCGCGGGCTGGCCCTGGCCGAGGACTGCGCCGACCCCCTGGCGCTGCTGGGCTACCTGGGGCTCGCCGAGCTGGCAGCGCGCCGCGGTGACTTCCAGGCGGCCTTCGCCGAACTCGCCGAGGCCGAGCGGCGCATGCACTGCCAGCAGGTGTGGCGGCTGGCCTACATGGGCATGCTCAGCCTGCAACGCATGCAGGTCCTGGCGCGCCAGGGCAACTGGGCGCGGGTGGAGACCATCGGGCGGCGCATCCAGCGCTACTTCGAGGGCGAGCGACCGTGGATGGCACCGTGCTTCGCGCCGGACCTGGCGCTGCGCAACGAACTGCTGCTGGCCCGGGCCCAGGCCGCCCAGGGCAACCCCGGCGCGGCGCGCCCGGCCCTGCTGGATCTGCAGCGACGCGGCGCCGCCCTGCACTACCGGCCCCTGGTGGAAGCCGTCCGGCAGGCCCTGGATGCCCTCGACGCACCCACCGAGCCGCGGATCGCCTACGACGCCGCCATCCCCGACCTGCTCAGCCAGCGGGAACAGGCAGTGCTGCACCTGCTGGCCGAGGGCTATTCCAACGAGGAGATCGGTACGCGGCTGTTCATCTCGGTCAACACGGTGAAAACCCATGCGAAGAAGATCAACTGCAAGCTGGGCGTGAAGCGCCGTACCCAGGCCGTGATGTGCGCCAAGCGCCTGGGCCTGCTGGCGTAAGTGACTCGCTACCAATTCAGGTAGTCTCCTAACGAAACGACTACAAAGTGCCAGCAGAGCGCTGCTTCGCTTTCTTCTTAATTTTTTCTTTAAATACATATGCTTATCCGAATAAATCGGCTTTTCCCGGTGTTTTGCGAGCCTCGAACACCACAGCGGCCAGCCCACTGCCGAGCTCGAAACACCGCCTGCCTGCTCTCCCGGTCATACCGGCCTGAAACCCCGCCCCTGAGGCCCTTCCGCGCTTATCCATGGCCATAGGGTCTGTTAATGACTTGTAGTTACCGCCTTGTTTGACTCCAGAACGTCTTGATGGCTTCGCGGTTTCGGCTGCACAATGCCGCGCCGCCGGTATGCACGTCCGATACCGCAGGGAGCGATCCGCCCCACACCCGGGCGCCGACGCAGTGCGCGGGATAACGACAACGATCACGCAGGAGGTTTTCAGTGCACATAGGTGTTCCTCTCGAAACCCGCGTCGGAGAGACCCGCGTCGCGGCGACTCCCGAAACCGTCAAGAAACTGATCGGCCAAGGCCACCGGGTCACCGTGCAACGCGGCGCCGGCGAGACCGCCAGCCAGCCGGACGCCGCCTACGAGGCGGTCGGCGCCACCCTGGGTGACGCCGCGGCGGCCCTGGGCGCCGAGCTGGTGCTCAAGGTCAACGCCCCCGACGCCACCGAACTGGCCCAGTTCGCCCGCGGCGCGGTGCTGGTCGGCATGCTCAACCCCTTCGACAGCGACACCCTGGCGCACCTGGCCGAACACGGCCTCACCGCCTTCGCCCTGGAGGCCGCACCGCGCACCTCCCGCGCCCAGAGCCTCGACGTGCTCTCCTCCCAGGCCAACATCGCCGGCTACAAGGCGGTGCTGCTGGCGGCCCACCACTACCCGCGCTTCATGCCGATGCTGATGACCGCCGCCGGGACGGTGAAGGCCGCCCGGGTGCTGATCCTCGGCGCCGGTGTCGCCGGCCTGCAGGCCATCGCCACGGCCAAGCGCCTGGGCGCAGTGATCGAGGCGTCCGACGTGCGCCCGGCGGTGAAGGAGCAGATCGAGTCCCTCGGCGCCAAATTCATCGACGTGCCCTTCGAGACCGACGAGGAGCGCGAATGCGCCCAGGGCGTGGGCGGCTACGCGCGGCCGATGCCGGCCTCGTGGATGGAGCGTCAGGCCCGCGCGGTGCATGAGCGCGCCCTGCAGGCGGACGTGGTCATCACCACCGCCCTGATCCCCGGCCGCAAGGCGCCCACCCTGCTCCACGAAGCCACTGTCCAGGCGATGAAGCCCGGCTCGGTGGTCATCGACCTGGCGGCTGCCCAGGGCGGCAACTGCCCGCTGACCGAGGCCGGCCAAGTGGTGGTCAAGCACGGCGTGACCCTGGTGGGCCACAGCAACCTGGCGGCCCTGGTGCCGGCCGACGCGTCCGCGCTGTACGCCCGCAACCTGCTGGACTTTCTCAAGCTGGTGGTCGACGGCGAAGGCCGCTTCCACCTCAACCTCGACGACGACATCGTCGCCGCGTGCCTGATGTGCCGCGACGGCCAGCTCGTGCGCAAGAACGCCTAAGGAAGCACCGCCATGGACCTGATTTCCCCCGGTATCTACAACCTGATCATCTTCGTGCTGGCGATCTACGTCGGCTACCACGTGGTGTGGAACGTCACCCCGGCCCTGCACACCCCGCTGATGGCGGTAACCAACGCGATTTCCGCCATCGTGATCGTCGGCGCCATGCTCGCCGCCGCCCTGACCGTCACCCCCCTGGGCAAGACCATGGGCACCCTGGCCGTCGCCCTGGCGGCGGTCAACGTGTTCGGCGGGTTCCTGGTCACCCGGCGCATGCTGGAAATGTTCAAGAAGAAGGCGCCCAAGGCGTCCGATGCGGAGAAGCACTGATGAGCATGAACCTGATCACCCTGCTCTACCTGCTCGCCTCGGTGTGCTTCATCCAGGCCCTCAAGGGCCTGTCCCACCCCACCACGTCGCGGCGCGGCAACCTGTTCGGCATGCTCGGCATGACCCTGGCGGTGTTCACCACCGTCGGCCTGATCCTTAAGCTGGGCGCGCAGTTCTCCGTCCAGGGCGCCACCGCCGGCCTTGGCTACGTGGTGGTAGGCCTGCTGGTGGGCGGCACCGCCGGCTCGGTGATGGCCAAGCGGGTCGAGATGACCAAGATGCCGGAGCTGGTGGCGTTCATGCACAGCATGATCGGCCTGGCCGCCGTGTTCATCGCCATCGCCGCCGTTGTGGAGCCTCAGTCCCTGGGGATCGTGGCGCGCATGGCCGACCCGATTCCCGCCGGCAACCGGCTGGAGCTGTTCCTCGGCGCGGCCATCGGCGCGATCACTTTCTCCGGCTCGGTGATCGCCTTCGGCAAGCTCTCCGGCAAGTACAAATTCCGCCTGTTCCAGGGCGCACCGGTACAGTTCACGGGGCAGCACGTGCTTAACCTGCTGGTGGGCCTGGCCATCGTTGGCCTCGGTCTGCTGTTCACCTTCACCGGCCACATCGGCGCCTTCGCCCTGCTGGTGGCCCTGGCCTTCGTCATCGGTGTCCTGATCATCATCCCCATCGGCGGCGCCGACATGCCGGTGGTGGTGTCGATGCTCAACAGCTATTCCGGCTGGGCGGCGGCGGGCATCGGCTTCTCCCTGAACAACTCGATGCTGATCGTCGCGGGTTCACTGGTAGGTTCTTCGGGTGCGATCCTCTCCTACATCATGTGCAAGGCGATGAACCGCTCCTTCTTCAACGTGATTCTCGGTGGCTTCGGTGCCCATGCCGACGCCGGTCCGGCCGCGGGCAGCCAGGAACAGCGCCCGGTGAAGTCCGGCTCCTCGGACGACGCCGCGTTCCTGCTGACCAACGCCGACACCGTGATCATCGTCCCCGGCTACGGCCTAGCCGTGGCCCGTGCCCAGCACGCGCTGATGGAACTGGCGGAGAAACTGACCCACCGTGGCGTGACAGTGAAGTACGCGATCCACCCGGTCGCGGGGCGCATGCCCGGCCACATGAACGTCCTGCTGGCGGAAGCCGAAGTGCCCTATGAGCAGGTCTTCGAGATGGAAGATATCAACGCCGAGTTCGGCCAGACCGACGTGGTGCTGGTACTGGGCGCCAACGACGTGGTCAATCCGGCGGCGAAGAACGATCCCAAGTCGCCCATCGCCGGCATGCCGATCCTCGAAGCGTTCAAGGCGCGTACGGTGATCGTCAACAAACGCTCCATGGCCAGCGGCTACGCGGGTCTGGACAATGAACTGTTCTACTTGGACAAGACCATGATGGTCTTCGGCGACGCCAAGAAAGTCATCGAGGACATGGTCAAGGCCGTGGACTGACCGACACAGTTGCAACGAAGAACACCGGCCTCGGCCGGTGTTTCTTTTTGGCCTCCAACACGCCAATCAGTACAGGTAACGCTTTCCGAACAACTGTACGGGTATGTAACCGTCAAAAACGCGCGAAAAAGCGACACCGGTATCACTTTTCTGGATTTAACGCACCAATTAGGTGCAAAACCAGTACAGCTGAGTTAATCGGTAACAGTACAGATTCAAAAAAATCGTCATGCATACCGCACAATTCAAGTCAACTGTGACTATGAGGTCGCGGCCGAGAAGAGGATCATTGTCGCCAGAAGTAAACCTCTTGAGCCGCCACAAGCGGAAGGATGACCACCATGGAACGTACCCTCGGTTCCGACCTGATTTTCGAAAGCCAACCCACCCGCGCCAACGCTTCGCTGCCGCTGCGCGTCCTCGCTAACGTGGTGCTCTGGCAGCGCCGTATCCTGAGCCGTCAGCAACTGGCTCGCCTGGATGCCCGCCTGCTCGCCGATGCCGGTATCAGCGAAGCCCAGCGTCAAGCCGAACTGAGCAAGCCGTTCTGGCGCTGAGCCTCGGCCAGACAGTCGGATAGCAAGACCGTACCGTGTGGTAAACCGGTGCGATGAGCGAAGTCCTCAGTGACGACGCGCCGAAGTCGAAAAGGCCCGCATCAGCGGGCCTTTTGCTTTTCCGCCAATAATTCCTGATACAACGCCCCGTACTGGGCACCCATCTCTTCCGCGGTGAACAGCTGCTGGTAGCGCTGCTCCGCGCGCGCGCCCATGGCGGCTGCGGCTTCTGGATCGTTCCAGAGGAACGCCATGGCCTCGCGGAACGCCTGGGGATCGCTCGGAGGCACCACCAGGCCGGTTTCGCCATGGATGTTGATGTAGCTGGTGCCGGTACCGATCTCGCTGGAGATCATCGGCTTGCCGTACATCGCCCCTTCCAACAAGGAAATGCCGAAGGCCTCCGAGCGCAGGTGCGAGGGGAACACGATGGCGCTGCTGAGCTTGAGCAGGGCCACCTTGTCCTCGTCGCCGATGCGCCCGAGGAACACCACCTGGTCCAGGCCGAGGGCCTCGGCCTGCTGGCGCAATTCCTGCTCCAGCGGGCCGGCGCCGACGATCACCACCGGGTAGCGGGTGCCGCGCAGCGCTTCCAGCAGGATGTGCAGGCCCTTGTAGTAGCGCATCACCCCGACGAACAGGAAGAAACGCTCCCCCACCTGGCGGCGCCAGCGCTCCAGGCGCTCGGCGTCCGGCTCCGGGTAGCCGGCGCGGTCGATACCGATGGGGATCACCCGCACCTTGTCCCGGTAATGGCCCAGCACCGGGCTGGTTTCCAGGTAGTTGGGCGAGGTGGCGACGATCCGGTCGACGCTGCCGAGGAAGTGGTGCATCAGCGGCTTGTACAGCTGCAGCAGGCTGCGCTGGCGGACGATGTCCGAGTGGTAGGTCACCACCGTCGGCTTGTCCAGGCGGGTGAGCACGTGGGCCAGGTCCATGAACGGCCAGGGGAAGTGGTAGTGGACGATGTCCACCTCGGCGGCCAGTTCCCTCAAGCGGCGCAGGGCACTGAAGGAGAACCCGGTGGACGCGATCTGGAAATCCAGGCGCGCACGGTGCACCCGGTGGCCGTCGAGCATCAGCGACGCGGGCTCGGTCTCGGCGCTCAAAGTCAGCACTTCGCTGCGGATGCCATGGGCGCTACAGGTCTGGCAGAGCTGGTAGATCACCTGCTCGATGCCGCCCACCGACTGCGGCAGGTACGTCTTGAAAAAATGCAGGACGCGCATCAACTCTCCATCGCCTGGCGATACACCCCGGCCGTGATCGCTGCACAGCGTTGCCACGAGAATTCGGTTGCCCGGCGCAGCCCCGCTGCCCGGCGCGATTGCCACTCGTGTTCGTCTTCGAGCAGGCGCCGAATCGCCTCGGCGCACCCGGCCTCGTCGTCGGCCGCGAAATACAGGCCGGCCTCGCCGGCGACTTCCGGCAGGGACGAGGCGGACGACAATACTACAGGTGTACCGCTGTTCATGGCTTCCAGAACCGGCAGGCCGAACCCTTCGTAGCGGGACGGGAACAGCAGCAGCCGCGCGCCCGCCACCAGTTGCGCCAGGGCCTCGTCGTCCTGATAGCCCAGCAGGCGCACCTGGCCGTCGGCCCGGGCCGCGGGCAGCATGCCGTCCAGTTCGTCCAGATGCCAGCCGGGCATGCCGGCGATCAGCAGCGGAAAGCGCGCCCGCAGCGACGCCGGCAGGTGCCCGTAGGCCCGCAGCGCCAGCGGCAGGTTCTTGCGCGGCTCCAGGGTCCCCACGCAGAGCAGGTAGCCGCCGGGCCTCACGTCGAAGCCCGCCAGGGGCGCCTGCAGCGCCGCATGCTCCCGGGGATGGAAGCGCGCGGCGCAGCCCAGGGGCGCCACCACCACCCGGGACGTCGGCACGCCGTAATGGCGGCAGACCTCCTCCGCCACGAAGCGGGAATCCACCAGGATGCGCCGAGCCTGGGCGACGCCCCGGGCGACGTGGCGTTCGATCTCCCGCAGGCGGTCCTTCGGCTGGGTCTGCGGGTAGTGCACATGGGTGAGGTCGTGCACGGTCATCACCATCGGTCCGTCGAAGCGCAACGGCCAGAGGCTCGGCTCGTGGTAGAGGTCGATCGGGCGGTGGTGCAGGCCGCAGTCGAAGCGCTGCTGCTCCAGCAGGCGCCGCACCCGGTAGGCCCCGGGCAGCGCCTTCTTCACCAGGCCGCTCCAGCGGGAATAGCCGGGCAGCGGCGAGTCGGGCAGCTCCGCCTGCCAGCGCCAGCCAGTAAACAGGCTCAGGCGCAGGTCCTCGTGCCGGGACAGCGCCAGGGCCAGTTCGGTCAGGTAGTTGCCGATCCCGGTACGCGGCGCACGCAGGATGCCGGCGTTAAGGCCGACCGACAGCGGCATGGCTGGCGACCACCGGACCGGCTTCGGACCGGCTCTGCCGCGTATGCTGCACGACCCGCTCGATCAGTTGATTGGCGGAATCCTTCCAGCTGAGCCAGCTCCAGTCGGTGAACGGCGCGGCCGAGGGGAACTGGCCGGTGCTCTCGAAGCGCCGCACCAGGCGGCACAGCGACTCGGGCTCGGACAGGCCGAAGTAGGCCATGGCGTCGTCGCCGATCTCGCGGAACACCGGGATGTCGCTGGCCATCACCGGCAGCCCGCGCTGCATGGCCTCCACCAACGGCAGACCGAAGCCTTCCACGTAGGACGGGAACACCAGGGAGCGCGCGTTGCGGTAGCAGTACTCCAGCTCGCGGTCGCTGAGGTCGTTGAACATGAACAGGTGACGGTTCAGTTCCTTGTGCTGGCGGATCCGCTCGATCAGCTTCTCGCACTTCCAGCCGATCTTGCCGACGATGCACAGGGACACGTCCACCCCTTCGGCCCACAGCTTGTCGAAGGCGTTGAGCAGGTAGACGTGGTTCTTGCGCGGCTCCACAGTGCTCACCATGAGGTACACCGAGCGGCCCTTGAACATGCTGCGTACTTCGTGGCGCACCACGGCCTTCTCGTTGATCAGGTCCAGCTCGCTGCCCAGGTGGAAGTAGTCGAACCAGCGCTCGGCCGCCACGTCGCGCCCCAGGCGCCACTGCGCCTCCTGGCGGACCTGGTCGCTTATGGTCTTGGAGATGGCGATGAACCCGTCGGCGGTCCGCGCGATCCAGTCGAACCAGTGCTCGAACACCCGTACCAGCCCGTCGTCGCAGAACTGCGGGTGGGTCAGGGGGATGAGGTCGTAGATCACCGAGACGATGTCCACGCCCTCGGCCTTCAGCCGTTCGGCCAGCGGGAAGAAATCGGCGTGCCAGGACGAGTCCAGCAGGACTAGGACGTCCCCGGGGCGGTATTCCATTTCGCTGGCGCGGGCCTTGTCCACGTAGCGCAGGGAAATCTGCGCCAGGACCTTCTGCGGCAGCGCCAGCGCCAGGCTGAAGCTGCGGCAGAACACGCTCAGGAAAAAGCGCAGCAGCGGCGAGTTCTGGTAGGGCCAGCGGCGCTCGCGGCGCGACTTGTACTGCCAGACCCGGTGGCGCAGGCGCGACAGTCGCCCATGCTGGTGGGACAGCCAGCTCTGCAGGTTGGAGATGCTGCTCTTGGACGGCCCCAGGTTGCTGACGCCGTACACCTTGTCATTCTTCAGGATGACCGGGATGCACGGGACGTCGGTCTTCACAGCGTGCAGATTGTTGACGATATTGCGCACGACCCGCTGAATCCCCGAGTTGTCGCCGGGGTGGTCGTACACATACGTACATTCGATCAACAGTCTCATTTATAGTTTTTTCCTCTCAGAGAGCTGCCAGTTCAGGTGTTGCGTCGCGCTCGATGGTCAGGTTGGAATCCAGCCAGGCACAACCGACGAAATCGGGCTGCTTGATATTGATGACATGGAACACCAGGGCGAAATCCCGCCATTCGTAGTTGGTGTCCAGGTGCGAGTCGAACCGCGACAGGGACAGGGCGATGGAATAATTGCCCTTGCCCAGGGCCGCGCGGAAGGCGAAGGAGTAGACCACCCGCTCGCCGGCCTCCACCCGCTCCAGGGCCCGCCCCAGGCGGTGGGTGTTGATCCCGTAGATCGCCTGGCCCATGCGGTCCTTGATCATGAAGCCGAGCACCAGGCGCGGCACCGCCACCTTGGCTTCCACGGTCACCTGCAGGGTCACCTCGGCGCCCGTCTCGATCACCTCCACCCGCTGCCCCTGGGCATTGAGCAAGGCGATGTCGACAAAGCCGGCCTCGCCGGTGCCGGAGATGGTGCGCACCTTGCCGTTGTCCAGGCGCTCCTGGCGCACGGTCTGCTGTTCGCGCTCGGCGAGCATGGCGCTGTAGAAGTCCATCACCTCTTCCGGCGCGCCTTCCAGGGCCAAGCGGCCATGGTCCAGCAGGATCGCCCGGTCGCAGATGGACTGGATCGCCTGGCGGTCGTGGGACACGATCAGCAGGGTGGTACCCGCCTTGCGGAACTCGCGGATGCGATCGAAGCTCTTGTGCTGGAAGTAGGCATCGCCCACCGACAGCGCTTCGTCGACGATCAGCACGTCCGGCCGGCGGGCGGTGGCCACGCTGAACGCCAGGCGCATCTGCATGCCGCTGGAATAGGTGCGTACCGGCTGGTCCATGTAGTCGCCGATCTCGGCGAACGACTCGATGGCCGGCATAAGCCCGGCGATCTCCTCCATCCCCAGGCCCAGCAGCTGGCCGGCCATGAACACGTTCTGCCGGCCGGTGAAGTCGCCATGGAAGCCCATGCCCAACTCCAGCAGCGCGGCGACCCGCCCTTCGATGGCGATGCGCCCGGAGGTGGGCTGGGTGGTGCCGGTGATCATCTTCAGCAACGTGCTCTTGCCGGCGCCGTTGATACCGATGATGCCCAGGGCCTCGCCCCGCTCGATGCGGAAGTTGATCTGCTGCAGCACCCACTTCAGTTGGTGGCGCGGCTTGGAGAACGGGATGATCCACTCGGCCAGGCGGGCCCAGCGGTTCGGGTATTGCTTGTAGGCCTTACCCAGGCCCTCGACGAGAACGCTACCCATCAGAGTTCATCCACCATTTCGCCGGCGCGCTTGCGGAACAGGCGCATGCCCAGGACGCAGAGCACGCAGGCGGCCAGGGCCACCGGCCAGAGGCTCGACCAGTCCGGCCAGCGGTCATAGACGAAGATCGTCTGGTAAGCGCTGATCAACGCGGTCATCGGGTTCCAGGCCACCAGCGGGCGCACCGCCTCCGGCAGGATCGACAGGGGGTAGACGATGGGGGTGAACCAGAACCAGAACTGCAGGAAGATCCCGACGAACTGCCCGACGTCGCGGAAGAACACGTTGAGCACGCCGAGGATGATCCCCAGGCCGATGGAGAACAGGATCTGCACCAGCAGCACCGGCACCACCCCCAGCAGGGTCCAGCCGGGCAGGTTCTGGGTGACCGCCAGGAAGCCGAGGAACAGCGCGAAGATGATGGCGAAGTTGACCCCGGCGTTGAGCACCACGATCAGCGGCAGGCAGATGCGCGGGAAGCTCAGCTTCTTGATCATGTTGGCGTTCTCCAGGAACACCGACTGGCTGCGCCCGAGTATCTCCGAGAAGAAGCCCCAGGTGAGCACGCCCGCGCACAGGTAGATGCCGTAGGCCAGGCCGTTGTCGACCCCCGGCAGGCGCGCCTTCATCAGCTGGGAAAAGATCACCGTGTAGACGATGATCATCGCCAGCGGGTTGAGCACCATCCAGGCGCCGCCCAGCAGGGAGTTGCGGTAGCGCGTCTGGAACTCGCGCTTGACGCTGCCGACGACGAAGCCGCGGTAGTTCCACACCGCACGGGTCAGGCCGAATGCCATCACTTGACCCTGCCGTACTGGTCGTCGAAGCGAACGATGTCGTCCTCGCCCAGGTACTCGCCGCTCTGCACCTCGATCATCACCAGCTCCAGCAGGCCCGGGTTCTCCAGGCGATGGCGGTGGCCGGCGGGGATGTAGGTGGATTCGTTGACGTTGACATAAATGTCGCGCTCGCCGTTGACCACCCGGGCCATGCCGCGCACCACCACCCAGTGCTCGCTGCGATGGTGGTGCATCTGCAGCGACAGCGAGCCGCCGGGGCGCACCACCAGGCGCTTGATCTTGAAGTTCGGGCCTTCCTCCAGCACGGTGTAGCTGCCCCAGGGGCGGCTGACCGTGCGGTGCAGCTTGTAGGCCTGGTGATCGGCGCACTTGAGCTGCTGGACCACCTTCTTCACGTCCTGCACCCGGTCCGGGTGCACCACCAGCACGGCGTCCTCGGTGTCCACCACGATCAGGTCTTCGATGCCGACGGTGGCCACCATCCGCCCTTCGCTGTGGACGTAGGTGTTGCGGGTGTCCACCAGGATCGCCTCGCCGCTGACCCGGTTCTGCTGCTCGTCCGGCTCCACCAGCTCGCGCATGGCGCTCCACGAACCGATGTCGCTCCAGTCGAAGGACGCCGGCACTACCGCCACCTGGTCGGAACGCTCCATCAGGGCGTAGTCGATGGAGATGTCCGGCAGCGCGGTGAAGCTCTCGGCGTCCAGTTCCTGCATCAGCCACTGGCCGTTCTCCACGCCGGGGCTGGCGTCGAGGCAGGCGCGGGCCTGGCAGAGGATCTCCGGGGCATGGCGCTCCATCTCCTTCAGCAGCGCGCCGGCGCTGAAGCAGAACATCCCGGAATTCCACAGGTACTGGCCGCTGGCCAGGTAACCGCGGGCGGTCTCCAGGTCGGGCTTCTCGACGAAGCGGCGCACCCGCACCGTGTCGTCCAGGCCCAGGGACTCGCCGCACTCGATGTAGCCGAAGCCGGTCTCCGGCGCGCTGGGACGCACGCCGAAGGTGGTCAGGTAGCCCTCGGCGGCCGCCCGGGCCGCCTGACGGGTGGCTTCGACGAACGCCGGCAGGTCGAGGATCAGGTGGTCCGCCGCCATCACCAGCATGATCGCGTCGTCACCGTGCAGGGCACGCACCGCCAGGGCCGCCACGGCGATGGCCGGGGCGGTGTTGCGGCCGCTGGGCTCCAGCAGGAAGTGCCCGCGGTGGTCCGGCAGCTGGGCGGCATGGAACTCGTCGCGGCTCTGGAAGTAGTAGTCGCGGTTGGTCACCGTGAGGATGTCGCCGCGCGGGCTGATCTGCGCGGCGCGCTGGTAGGTCTTCTGCAACAGGCTCTGCCCGTCGGGAAGCTTGAGGAACGGCTTCGGGCAGCCTTCGCGGGACACGGGCCAGAGCCGCGTGCCGGCGCCACCCGAGAGGATCACCGGAACGATCATGGTCACTCCCGGCCGACGCGGCGCAGGTCAGCCTCGACCATGGACGTGATGAGGGCCTCCAGGTCGGTCTTCGGCGACCAGCCCAGCTGGGCCTTGGCCTTGGCCGGGTTGCCCAGCAGCACGTCGACCTCGGCGGGCCGGAAGAACTGCGGGTCGATCACCACGTGGTCCTGGTAGTCCAGGCCGACGTGGGCGAAGGCCAGGCGGCACATGTCGCGCACGGTGGTGGTGATGCCGGTGGCCACCACGTAGTCGTCCGGCTTGTCCTGCTGCAGCATCAGCCACATGGCCTCGACGTAATCGCCGGCGAAGCCCCAGTCGCGCTTGGCGTCGATGTTGCCCAGGCGCAGCTCCTTCTGCTTGCCCAGCTTGATGCGGGCCACCGCGTCGGTGACCTTGCGGGTGACGAACTCGATCCCGCGCAGCGGCGACTCGTGGTTGAAGAGGATGCCGCTGGACGCGTGCAGGCCGAAGCTCTCGCGGTAGTTCACGGTAATCCAGTGGCCGTACAGCTTGGCGACGCCGTAAGGGCTGCGCGGGTAGAACGGGGTGGTCTCGTCCTGCAGCTCGGCCTGGATCAGGCCGAACATCTCGCTGGTGGAGGCCTGGTAGAAGCGGGTTTCCGGGCGGAACTGGCGGATCGCCTCGAGCACGTGGGTGACGCCCAGGCCGTCCACCACGCCGGTGGTCACCGGCTGGTCCCAGGAAGTGCCGACGAAGCTCTGGGCGCCCAGGTTGTAGACTTCGTCCGGGGTGGACTTGAGGACCGCGCGCTGGACCGAGCAGGCATCGGCCAGGTCGCCTTCCAGGAAACGGATATCGCCGTGGATGCCCAGTTCCCGCAGACGCCAGGACGTATCGGTGCTGCGGCGGGCAGTGAGGCCGTAGACCTCGTAACCTTTATCCAGCAGCAGCTTGCTCAGGTAGGCCCCATCTTGTCCGGTGATTCCGGTCACCAACGCGCGCTTAGTCATACTTCTTTTTCCCTGGACTCCCAATCGGACAGTACGGTCTTCAAGGTGTCTTCTATTGATAGTGTGGGTTGCCAACCGGTTACGCGCTGCAGTCGCTCGAAGCTGCCGCGCACCCTCCGCTGCTCGGCCCGGCGCATCCGAGCAGGATCCTGGACGATCTCCAGGTCCACCCCGGCAAGGGTGGCCATCCGTTGAATCAGGTCACGGATCACGTATTCGCGTCCGGAACATATGTTGTACACGCCGCCGTTCTCGCCCCGGGCCAGCAGGGCGAAGTACGCCGACAGCACGTCGCGCACGTCGAGGAAGTCGCGGCTGACGTCGATGTCGCCCATTTCCAGGCGCGGCGCCTGGCGGCCCTGGCGGATGCGGGCGATCTGCTGGGCCACGCTGGGTACCACGAACGCCGCGCTCTGGCCCTCGCCGATGTGGTTGAACGGCCGCGCCACCATGATCCGCCAGGGCTCGGCGACGCTCCACTGGCGGCACAGCAGCTCGGCGGCCACCTTGCTCACCCCGTAGGGGTTGCGCGGCTCCGGCAGGCGGCCCTCGTCGATGGGCAGCGCCGCCTCGTCCACCTTGCCGTAGACGTCGCCGGAGCTGACATAGAGGAAGGTCCCGGCGAACCCGCGGCGCTTGAGCGCCTGCAGCAGGTTCAGGGTGCCCAGCAGGTTGATCTCCAGGGTCTTCGCCGGGTCGCGGAAGGACTCCGGCACGAAGGTCTGCCCGGCGAGGTGGATCACCGCCTCCGGGCATTCGTCAGCCAGGGCGGCGTCCAGCGAGTCGGGCTGCAGCAAATCGCAGCGCTCGCGCGGTTCGATCAGTCGCCAGCCGTGGTCATCATCCTGTAACTGGCGGCGTAGACGCTGCCCGACGAAACCCGTGAGGCCGGTGACGAAGAGTGGCTTTTTCAATGTCGACGTTCTGCCTGAACTTGGCTGGATTAGGGTGGCTTCGGGGCCGTTTGAGGCGGAAGTTCAGCGAGCCGGGCGAATCGGTTGCCGATTCAAACCCTTTCCGCCGAAAAGGTCCATTGTCAAACGAACATATCGATCAACCAGGCGACCAACGCGCCCGTGACGATCCCCCCGGCGATTTCCAGCCGGGAATGACCCATGCGTTCGCGCAAAAGTTCACCGGCCACGCCGGTGGCGGCGTTCAGTCGGTTGATCGCCTCGGCGTGGCGGCCGACCTGGCGGCGCAGGCTGTTGGCGTCGAGCATGACGATGAAGGCCAGGGTCACCGCGACGCCGAAGGCCGGGTGGGCGATGCCTTCGCGCAGGGCGATCAGCACCGCCATGGCAGTGACCATGGCGCTGTGGTTGCTGGGCATGCCGCCATAGCCGATCAGGCCGAAGGCCAGGCGCTTGGCGCGCAGGCTGTTGATGGCGAACTTGGCGCAACCCGCCACCAGCCAGGTGGCGAAGGGAGCGACCAGATAAGCGACGTCCATGAGGTTCCTCTGATTCGGTGCTGCGGCTACGTGACGCAGCCGGCCGGTGACGATTCGATGACTTCGGCCGGGGCGATCACGCCGGCCAGATGGCCCAGGCGCTGACGCCGACCCACAGGGCCACGGTGACCAGCAGCTGCCAGTCGCTGAGCAGCGCATCGGTGGGCGACTCGCCGCCGCCCAGGGACTCCACCACGAACCAGTAGCGGAACAGCCCGAACAGCACCAGGGGGATGGTCACCACCATCTCCGGGCGCGCCGAGATCACGAACAGGCTGTAGAACAGCAGCGCGCCGGTGGCGGCCATCTCGGCGTAGCGGTCGATCAGCGCCGGGGTGTAGTGGCGCAGCACCTCGCGCCCCTCGCTGCCGCTGCCGGCCAGCTCCTGGCGGCGCTTCACCGCGGCCAGGTACAGCGCCAGGCACAGGGTGGTGACGAACATCCACGACGACACCGGTACCGACAGCGCCATGGCGCCGGCGTAGACCCGCAGGACGAAGCCGATGGCGATGGTGAAGATGTCCAGCACCGGCTGGTGCTTGAGCAGGAAGGTGTAGGCCAGGTTGAGCACCATGTAGCCGGCGATCACCACGATGACCGCCGGGGCGACTAACCAGGCGCCGATCAGCACCGCATAGAGGATCGCCAGCAGCACCAGGGCCTGGGCCGGGGTCACCAGGCCGGAGGCCAGCGGGCGGGTGCGGGATTTCTTCGGGTGGCGGCGGTCGCGCTCGATGTCGTGCAGGTCGTTGACGATGTAGGTGGCAGAGGACGCCACGCAGAACAGCAGCGCCGCCATCAGCACCTGGCGGATGGCATCGCCGTGGAGGAACGAGCCGGTGAACAGCAACGGGGCGAAGACGAAGCCGTTCTTCACCCATTGCCGGGGACGCATCAGGGTCAGCAGTCCCTTCAGACGCGCTAGAGACGAACTTCGCTCTACGGTAGCATGCATGCCGTTTCAGCTCCTGCCATGGCGTTTTCATTCATATGCGATTGACCCTCCTCTATGCCCTGCTCGCGGCGATCGCGACGGTCGCCAACATCGGCGCGCAAGACCTGCTGGTGCGCCTCTACGACGGACGTTTCGCGGTAGCGCTGTCCGTGGCATTCGGGACGGGGGTGGGGCTTATTGTCAAATATGTGCTCGATAAGCGCTATATCTTTCGTTTTCAGGCCAAGAACGCCGCCCATGACGGCCGCACCTTCGTGCTCTACGCCCTCATGGGGCTGATCACCACGGCGATCTTCTGGGGCTTCGAATTCGGCTTCGACCATCTGTTCCAGACCCGCGAGATGCGCTACGTCGGCGCGGTCATCGGGCTGGCGATCGGCTACGTGGCCAAGTACGCGCTGGACAAGCGCTTCGTCTTTCGCCAAGGAGCCGCATGATGCCCATTCAGGGTTGGGGACGCTACCCATCGGTCGACGCACGGATCGACCTGCCCCTCACCGTGTCCGCCCTCGCCGGGCAGGTGGCCGGCGGCGACGGGCTGATCGCCCGCGGCATGGGCCGCAGCTACGGCGACAGCGCGCTGGCGCCGCACATCCTCGGCACCCGCGCCCTCTCCCACCTGCTGGCCTTCGACGAGACCCGCGGCCTGCTGCGCTGCGCGGCCGGCACCACCCTGGCCGAGCTGCTGGCGGTGTTCGTGCCGCGCGGCTGGTTCCTGCCGGTCACCCCCGGGACCAAGTTCGTCACCCTCGGCGGCGCCATCGCCAGCGACGTGCACGGCAAGAACCACCACCTGGACGGCTGCTTCAGCGCGTTCGTCGAGTCCCTGGTGCTGGTGCTGGGCGACGGCAGTCGGGTCGCCTGCTCCCGCCACGAACGCCCCGAGCTGTTCCACGCCACCTGCGGCGGCATGGGTCTGACCGGGGTGATCGTCGAGGCCGAGCTGCGCCTGCGCCGGGTGGAGAGCGCCTACATCCACCAGACCACCTACAAGGCGGCCAACCTGGAAGAGGCCCTGGCGCTGTTCGAGGCCCACCACGGCACGACCTATTCCGTGGCCTGGATCGACTGCCTGGCCTCGGGGGCGTCCCTGGGCCGCTCGCTGCTGATGATCGGCGAGCACGCCCGGGACCGCCAGCTGGTACTGTCGGCGGGCCGCCCCCTGAGCGTGCCGGTCGACTCCCCGGCGCTGCTGCTCAACCGTTACACCATGCAGGCCTTCAACAGCCTCTATTACAACCGCGTGCGCACCGCCGAGTCGCGACAGCGGGTGAGCTACGACAGCTTCTTCTACCCCCTGGACGGCATCCACCAGTGGAACCGCCTGTACGGTCGCCAGGGTTTCCTGCAGTACCAGTTCGTCGTGCCGAAGGCCGCCGGGCTGGACGGCCTGCGCAGCATCCTCGCGCGTATCGCCGAGTCGCGCCGCGGCTCGTTCCTGGCGGTGCTCAAGGCCTTCGGCCCGGCCAACGCCAACCTGCTGTCGTTCCCCGTGGAGGGCTACACCCTGGCCCTGGACTTCAAGCGCGAGAGAGGCCTGTTCGAGCTGCTGGACGAGCTGGACGAGCGGGTGCTGGAGCAGGGCGGCCGCCTCTATCTCACCAAGGACGCCCGCATGAGCGAAGCGACCTTCAAGCGCAGCTACCCGCTCTGGGAACGCCTGCAAGCCGTGCGCGAGCAGTACCACGCCCGCGGCACCTTCACGTCCCTGCAAGCCCGCCGCCTGGGCCTGGAATAACCATGAACGAACAACGCGTACTGATCGTCGGCGCCACGTCGGCGATCGCCGAGGCCACCGCGCGGCGCTTCGCCGCCCGCGGCCACAGCCTCTACCTGCTGGCCCGCAACGGCGAGCGCCTGGAAAGCCTGGCCGCCGACCTCAGGGTGCGTGGCGCCGCCCGAGTGTTCCACGCCCCCTTCGAGGCCAACGACCTGGACGCCCAGGAGGCGCTGCTGGCGCGGGTCGACAGCGAGCTGGGCGGCATCGACCAAGTGCTGGTGGCCCACGGCACCCTGGGCGACCAGAAGGCCTGCGAGGCCAGCGTCGAGGCCACGCTGCAGGAACTGAACACCAATGCCCTGAGCGTCATCGCCCTGCTGACCCGCCTGGCCAACCGCTTCGAGGCCCAGCGCCACGGCTGCATCGCGGTGATCGGCTCGGTGGCCGGCGACCGCGGCCGGCAGTCCAACTACGTCTACGGCACCGCCAAGGGCGCCCTGGCGATCTTCCTCCAGGGCTTGCGCAACCGCCTGGCCAAGAGCCACGTGCAGGTGCTGACCATCAAGCCCGGCTTCGTCGACACCCCGATGACCGCGGCCTTCCCCAAGGGCCCGCTGTGGGCCAGCCCGGAGAAGATCGCCGCCGACATCGAACGCGCCATCGAACGCAAGCGCAACGTGCTGTACACCCCGTTCTTCTGGTGGCCGATCATGGCGGTGATCAAGAGCGTGCCCGAGATGATCTTCAAAAGGCTGTCACTTTGAGCCGAACCCTGAACCGCGTCGCCGGCCTGCTGCTGCTCCTGCTGCTGGCCGGCGCGCTGCTTTATGACGCCCGCATTCCCCTGGGCCAACGTTTCCAGCCCGACGGCGACTTCGCCGCGGACATGCTGCTGGTCAACGAGCTGCACGAAAACGGCTACCTGTTCCGCGGCCATTACTCGCGCTTCGGCTTCAACCACCCCGGCCCGGTGTTCCTCTACGGCAACGCGCTGATGGAGCGGGCCGGCGCCGCCATCGGGCTGCCCCGGGCGAATGCCTGGGTGCTCTCGGTGACCGTCGTCAACCTGGCCTTCCTGGCGCTGATCGCCTGGCTGCTGCCGCGGCTGTTCGGCCGCCGCCTGTCCGCCGCCGCGGTGGCGGCGACCCTGCCCCTGGCGCTGCTGCTGGGCGGCCGGCTGTTCCAGTTCTGGATGCCCTACCGGCTGGTGCTGCCGTACCTGGCGTTCTACCTGTCGGTGCTGCTGGTGATGCGCAACGGCCTGCGCGCCGCGCCCCTGGCGATGGCCCTGGCCGGCGTGCTGATCCACGGCTACGTCACCATGCCACTGTTCACCCTGCCGTTGCTGGGCCTGGCGCTGCTGGCGGCGCTCTGGCGGCGGCGCCCCCTGGACCGCGCCGCCTACGGCTGGCTGGCCGCGACGGCGGCGGTCGGCGCCCTGTTCGCCCTGCCGCTGCTGCTGGATTTCCTGGTCAGCCCGAAGCCGAACCTGCTGCGCATCCTCGGGGCCGGCCGGGCCATGACCGGCGCCGACCATGCCGGCCTGCTGGCCAGCCTCGGCTTCACCCTGTCCTACTGGCAGGCGGCGCTGCCACTGGTGCTGCCCGCCAGCCTGGTGCTGCTCGCCCTGGGCCTCGGCCAGCTGCGGATGCATCGACCGCTGGCCCAGGACGCCCTGTGGAGCGCCGCGCTCGTCACCCTGCTGTTCATGCTCTACCACATCACCGCGCCGCTGCCGCTCTACGAGTTCATGGGCCTTTACTACCTGGCGCTGCCGGCGGCCCTGGGCTGCCTGGCGATCTACGCCAGCCTCGCCGCCCTGGATTCGGCCGCCCTGCGCGCCGCCGGCGCCCTGGCGTTGGCCCTGGGCTGCCTGTTCGCGCTGGTCCAGCGCCCCGCGGCGCCCCTGGACCCGCGGGAGGATATCGCGCAGATGGGCGACGCCCTGGCGGAGCGCTACGGGCCGCGCGTCGCCTTCGACTACTCGGCCCACAACCAGGGCCTCTGGGGGCTCGCCGAGGGCCTGCTGGTGTACCTGCGCGACCGCGGCGTGGATGCCTGCGTCACCCGCCCGGAGCTCAGCTTCATGTACACCCCCGGCGCCACCTGCGCCGGTCCGGCCCAGGTCATGCTGAGCGACGTCGAGGACTGCACCCCGGACTGCCAGTACCGTGACGCCCGCTTCGGCTTCCGCGCGGCGCCCCTGGCCAGCCCCGGCG
This sequence comes from Pseudomonas mangiferae, assembly GCF_007109405.1. Taxonomy (GTDB): domain Bacteria; phylum Pseudomonadota; class Gammaproteobacteria; order Pseudomonadales; family Pseudomonadaceae; genus Pseudomonas_T; species Pseudomonas_T mangiferae. The sequence continues at coordinate 3,672 of NZ_VJOY01000026.1, read as the reverse complement.
CCGTGCTGAGCTTCGCCGCCTGCCGCCTGCCGCACCTGGACAGCACCCGCAGCGAGGGCGACTGCGACGCGGTGTCGGAAACCCCCGGCTTCGTCACCTTCGGCCCGTACATACGCCTGGCGCCGGGCCGTTACCGCTTCGAGCTGGACTACAGCGCCGCCGGCCACGCACCAGTCGGCGACTGGGACGTGGCCGTGGACAAGGGCCAGCGGGTGCTGCAGCAGGGCCCGCTGGCCGGCAGCGACGGCCAGCCCACCACCCTGAGCCACACGTTCAGCGTGGAGGGGTCGGCCGAGGCGGAGATCCGCACCCGCCTGACCCAGCCTGCGCGGATCGTCGTGCATGCCCTGCGCATCGTCCGCCTCTGAGGCGAGCGCCCTGGCACGGGCCGCCTCCCGGCCCGCCCGGCATTTCGATGCCCTCGATGGCCTGCGCGGCGTCGCCGCCCTGGCGGTGGCGCTGTTCCACTGGCTGCTGAGCTTCAACGGCTACCTGGCGGTGGATTTCTTCCTGGCGCTGAGCGGCTTCATCCTCGCCCACCGCTACCTGTACGGCACCGACCGGCCCGGCGCCTACGGCTTCGTGACGGCGCGCCTGGCGCGGCTCTACCCCATGCACCTCTACGGGCTGCTCAGCTACGCCCTGGTCTACACCCTGCTGGCCGGCGACATCCCCCACTACCCGGACGGCACCCTGTCTACCTTCCTGCAGCAGCTGACCCTGACCCACAACGTCGGCCTGAACACCCACGGGCAGACCTGGAACGCGCCGAGCTGGTCCATCTCCGTGGAGTTCTGGCTGAACCTGGCCTTCTTCGCCTGGATCGGCCGGCGCACCCGCAGCCTGGCCCTGCTGCTGGCCAGCCTTGTCTGCCTGGGGTTGGTGGCGGTGCTCACCGGCCACCTGGACACCACCTTCCAGAACTACTTCCAGGTCTTCAATTCCGGGCTGCTGCGGGGCTGGGCGGCGTTCCTGCTGGGGGTCCTGGCCTACCGCGGCTATCGCTCGCTGCAGGCCCGGCGGTTGTCGCCGCGGGCGCTGGGTCTGGCCCAGGCGGTGCTGCTGGCGGCGGCGGTGGCGCTGTTCTTCCCGCGGGCGCTGCGCCTGCTGGACCTGCTGGCGCCGCCGCTGTTCGCCCTCGCGGTGACCGCCTTCGCCTTCCAGGCGGCCTGGCCCGCGCGGCTGCTGGCGCGGTTGAAGGGCCTGGGGACGATTTCCTACTCGATCTACCTGAACCACCTGGTGATACTGATGGGGGTGAACAGCGGCGTCTGCGAACCCCTGGGCCTGGCCCACGGGCCGCTGACCCCGCTGTACCTGGCGGGGCTGGTGGCCTATTCGGTCCTCACCTACCGGTTCATCGAAGTTCCCGGCAAGCGCCTGCTGCGGCGCCTGGCGCCGGCCCGGCCGCTGCCGATCGCCTCAGCCTGAGGCGGGCTTCAGCGGGATGATCCGGCACCCGCTGTCCTGGCCCTGGCGCGGGTAGCCGTCCCAGTCGAAGCGCATCAGGTAGGCGGGGAACAGCGCGCTGTCGCAGAGCACCCGGTAGTCCAGGGCGCGGGGCGGCAGCACCTGGGTGACGCTGTGGGCGGTCAGGCTCCACTGGCTGCCGGCGCGGGCGAAGTCCTCGAAGAAGAACGGCTCGACGCCGCTGTAGCCGAAGGACACCCGGCTGCCGGGGGGCAACTGGGCGATGAACGCCCGCACCTTGTCCCGCTCCGCCGGCGCCAGGAAGTCACGGCCCAGCAGGGACGCCCGTGGCCACAGCGGGTCGAACTGCTCGGTGCGCTGCCAGGCGTAGCCGGCCTCGGCCGCCACGCACAGGACCAGTGCCGCCGCCAGTCCCTGGCGGCGGCGCGCCGAGGCCTGCCCGGCGAGGCAGGCCAGCAGGCCCAGGGCGCACAGCCAGAAGCCGAAGGCCATGCCGAACCGGTACCACATGTTGTGGCCGTTGAGCGCCAGCATAACGAAGCCGGTGCCGTGCAGGGTGAACAGCGCCGCCGGGCACAGCCCCCGCTGCGCCCGCCCTTGCAGCAGGGCCAGGGCCAGCAGGCCACCCACCAGGGCCCAGCCATAGGCGCCGTCCATGCTCTGGAAGGCCAGCTTGAAGCCGAACTGGAAGCGCATGTCCTCGATGAAGCCGTCCAGGTTCGCCAGGACGAAGACTGCGTAGCCCGCCAGGCAGGCCAGGGCCAGCAACAGCAGGACGGCGTCCGCCGGGCGCGGGCGGGGCAACTGCCGGCGCGCCAGGGCCAGGGCCAGCCAGGCGCCGTGGGGCAGCAGGAAGTACACCGCGTTGAAGTGCACCAGCCCGGCCAGCAGCACCCAGGCCAGCCCCTGCCAGGGGCGGCCGCGCAGCAACGCCAGCAGCGAGCCCAGGGCCAGCAGGGTGTAGAGCGCCTCCATCCGCGCCAGGTTGCCGATGGCCAGGGCATAGGGCGAGGTGAAGGCCAGGGCGGTGAGCGCCGCCGCGACCATGCGCCAGCGTCCGGCGAAGGTGCGTGCCAGCGCCGCCAGGGCCACGGCGAAGGCCCCCAGGTAGAGCAGGCAGGAGATCCAGCGGGTCACGTCGAAGCTGTAGCCCACCAGGCGGAACACCGCCGCCTGCAGCAGCATCGAGCCCGGCGGCATCCACATCACCGTGCGCTCGGCGTTCAGCCCGTACACGTAGAGGCTGCCGGTGCGGCTGAACTCGAACGCCTGAGCGACGAAGGCGGTCTCGTCGTTCCACGGGATGGGGAACTCGAACCCCAGGCACAGCCGCACCAGCAGCACGGCGGCCAGCACCGGCAGCGCCCACAGCCAGGCCGGCTCGCGGAACAACCCATTGGACGTCATGAAGTGCCTCGCTCAGAGCGGCTTGCGCGCGATGATCGCCTGGCTCTTCGGCATGGCCTGGTCCAGCGCCCGCTTGATCCGCGGCCCGTCGGGCATCGACAGCAGGGTGTTCCAGGTCTCCGTCCAACGCTCCAGCAGCGGGTGCCATGGCGGCGACAGGTCCTGCTTGCAGGCCCAGAAAAAGTACCACCACACCGACCAGTAGAAGCCGTAGTAGGCGCGTCGCTCGATCACCAGCCCGGCATCCCGCACCAGTTGCTCGAAGGCATCGCGCTGGAACACCCGGATGTGGTTGGGCTTCTCGAAGTAGGCCGGCGGCGCCAGGTCCTTCTGCACGCTTTCCCCCAGGGGGTCGGGCACGGTGATCAGGAACTGCGCGCCCGGCCGTGCCACCCGCACCAGCTCGGCCATGAAGCGCGCTGGGTCGTCGACGTGCTCCAGCACCTCCATGGCGATGACCTTGTTCACCCGGCCGTCGGGCAGCGGGATCGGGTCGGCGTCGGTCACCAGCGGCAGCACGGCGCGGGCCGGCGACTGGCGCAGCAGCGCCTCCACCGCGTTCACCTTGGCGGCGTCGATGTCGGCGAAGATCACCTCGGCGCCGCGCTCGGCGCAGAACTGGGCGAACGGCCCGTCGCCGCAGCCGATGTCCAGCACGCTGTCCTCGGCCTGGATCGGGAAGCCCTCGAACAGCTCGCCGGTGTCCCGGTGGAACCATCCGCTGAGGTAGGCATCGGTGAGGGTCGGGTCCGAGGGCATGGCCTCGGCTTCGGCCGTGGACGCCGGGGCAGGCGCGGCGGCGGGCGCCGGTTCCGGCGGGGGCGCCACGGGGGG
>NZ_VJOY01000025.1 GCF_007109405.1 Pseudomonas mangiferae | reverse complement strand
CGCCCCGTCAGCCCTCCCCCGACGCCCGGATGAAGTCGATGAACGCCCGCAGCGGCGACGGCAGGTAGCGGCGGCCGGGGTAATAGAGGAAGGGCCCGGGAAAGCTGTGCCACCAGGGTTCGAGCACCGGCTCCAGCGCGCCGCTGTTCAGGTGCGGGCGCAGCCAGTCCTCGAACAGGTGGACGATGCCCAGGCCGTCGATCGCGGCCTGCACCGACAGGTCGATGGCGCCGCCGATGCGCACCACCAGCGGTCCCGTGGGGTCGAGGCTGAGGGTCTCGCCCTGGCGCGTGTACTCCCACAGCGGGGTCGCGCCGCTGGGAAACTTGCCGCGCAGGCAGGCGTGCTGCAACAGGTCCCGGGGATGCTGCGGCCGGCCATGGGCGTCGAGGTAGGCCGGCGAGGCGGCTGTGGCGAAGCGCTGCACGCGCGGGCCGATGGGCACGGCGATCATGTCCTGCTCCAGGCGCTCGTCGTAGCGAATGCCTGCATCGCAGCCGGCCGCCAGCACGTCGACGAAGCTCTCCTCGACCATCACTTCGAGCCGGATGTCGGGGTAGATCTTCAGGAACGGCGTGATGATCGAGGGCAGCACCAGCCGTGCGGCGCTCAGGGGTACGTTGAGCTTCAGCGTGCCAGACGGGCGGTCGCGGAAATCGTTGACCACGTCCAGCGCCGACTCCACCTCGCCCAGGGCCGGCACGATGCGCTCCATCAACCGCGTGCCGGCCTCGGTGGGCACCACGCTACGGGTAGTCCGATTGAGCAGGCGCACCCCCAGGCCCGCCTCCAGGCGCCGCACCGCGTCGCTAAGGCTGGAGGCGGACTTGCCGCTGACCCGCGACCCTTCGCGAAAGCCACCGGCTTTCACCACGGCGACGAAGGCCAATACATCCTGGATATCCGTTGGCATTGTTCGTGCTCCCGTACAGGCCGTGCCGATTGCAGCCCATTATCGGGGAAATGGTCAATGCCTATAGTGGGCTCCTCCCCCACCCAACGAGGCAAACGACATGAGCCACGCCAGCCAGGCCGGTACCTATTCGCTCGGAAACCGCACCGTCAACCGCATGGGCTACGGCGCCATGCAGCTCGCCGGCCCGCAGGTCTTCGGCCCACCCCGGGATCGTGCGGCCGCTCTCGCCGTGCTGCGGGCGGCGGTCGACGCCGGTGTGAACCACATCGACACTTCGGACTTCTACGGCCCCCACATCACCAACCAGCTGATCCGCGAGGCCCTGCATCCCTATGCCGACGACCTGGTGATCGTCACCAAGGTCGGTGCCGTGCGCGGCGCCGACGCCTCCTGGAACCCGGCGCACAGCCCCGCCGAGCTGACCCGCGCGGTGCATGACAACCTGCGCAACCTGGGCGTCGATGCATTGGACGTGGTGAACTACCGGGCCTGGGGCACGATGCACGCTCCCGACGACGCCTCCATCGAGGACGGCTTCGGCACGCTGGCCGACCTGCAACGCCAGGGCCTGATCCGCCAGCTCGGCGTGAGCAACGTCTCGCCCACCCAGATCGCGCAGGCCCAGGCCATCGCCCCCGTGGTGTGCGTGCAGAACCACTACAACCTGGCCCACCGCACCGACGACGCGCTGATCACCGACCTGGCCCGCCAGGGCATCGCCTACGTGCCCTTCTTCCCCCTGGGCGGCTTCAGCCCGCTGCAGTCGGACACCCTCTCCCGCGTAGCGGCCCGCCTGAACGCCTCGCCCATGCGCGTCGCCCTGGCCTGGCTGCTGCAACGCTCGCCCAACCTGCTGCTGATCCCCGGAACCTCCTCCGTCGCCCACCTGCACGAAAACCTCAGCGCCAGCGAATTGGTGATCGCGCCGGAGTGGTTGGGGGAGTTGGATGGGATGGTTTAGGGGGCAGGGATGGAAGTTGGGCATTTGGGGGGAGTGTCAGCTATCGGCCAAAATTTGCTATCACATTTGTGTAGTGCTGAGAGGCTGGGCATCGCCAGGTGAAAGGCATTCTGTGCGAGCGAGCCATTCTTGTCCGTTTCAAAAGGTCAAGATTCTGTAGCGGTTCTTCGCTTTTACGTTACACTTTAGCCGAAATTTGAATCGATTATGCCGATTGGTAGCTCACTTGGAACATCTCTCCGAAATATTGAAAATCCTTGATGGTGCACTGAAGGCCAATGCCAGCATGGCCTCGAACTATGCGGGGCTTCTTGCTGAGAAGCTGGAGCAGGCCGGAAATGGTAAGCAGGCCCGCATGATTCGCGAGCGGCTTGCCCGAGCACCTGTCGCGCTAGCAAATGCCCAGGATGCTTCGAACGGCATTAGTTTTGGCAACCTGCCCGTTGATGGTGAAAGCCATTTGCATACGGTGGACGTGAGCCATCCAGTGGAGGATGAAACTAACCTCCTGCTACCGAGTGCCATTGCCTCCCGAATCGGTGAATTCATAGTCAATGTCCAACGCTACGACGAGCTGTCCCGGGTCAATGCAGCAATGCCGAGTAGGCTGTTAGCTTACGGACCACCCGGAACCGGAAAAACCAAATTAGCGCGCTATATCGCTGCCAAGCTCAGGCTGCCGCTGCTTACAGTGCGTTGCGATACTCTAGTGAGTAGCCTATTGGGGCAGACCAGTAGAAATCTGAGAAGGGTTTTCGAGTTCGCGCAACAACGGCCGTGTGTACTTTTTCTCGACGAGTTTGATGCCCTCGCGAGCGCTAGGGGGAACGATAGAGATGTTGGAGAGCTGCAGCGCGTTGTTATCGCACTTCTGCAAAATATAGACGCGATAACTGAAAGTACCGTCGTTATTGCTGCCACGAATCACGATCGATTGCTGGATCCAGCAGTGTGGCGACGTTTCTACTTTCGCGTCCCCATGCAGATTCCAGACACTGCTTTGCGTAGGCAGCTATGGGTCCAATTTTTGTTGCCATATACGACCGAGGGAGTGGACTTGGATCATCTCGCAGGTATCTCTGCAGGTATTACCGGTGCAAACATTGAGCAGGTATGCCTGGATACGAAGCGAGCAACTGTTCTGGCAGGTACCGTAGAAATCAGTGAGTTAGAGCTGCTGCGACGACTAGGCTTAAATCTTGCGATAACGAGTGGCATACTGCTATCAACCGTCGAGGCCGAGATTTATTGGCTACGTGAGTGGTCGCCAAAGCATTTTTCATTTAGGGCACTCGCTAAGCTGTACGGCTTGTCGACAAGGTATGTAGGTAAAGTCATCAAGGAAGGCAGCGAACATGGCGCGCAAGAAAGGCCCAGAATCAGCCCAGGAACGGCCCAGCCCACGGACTGACAACCCCTTCATTCATGTCCCATTTTCTCCGAAAGACCTCAGTTCGGTTGGGCGTCCACCTGGTGGTGGCAAGAAGCTTCTGGTACCGGTGGATGACGAATACCGAAGAATTCTCTCGCAGAGCTTGCTGCAAGCTTCGACTGCTTTATCCGGTGAGAGGGAAAGGTATCCGTCCCAGCTGTCTACGTTTGTCCTCCGCCTCAGGGAGAAAGGGATCGCAAAGTCCCATCGGCCAATCGAGCTTACTCAGGAGGCAGGGCTGCAAGCAGCAGGACACGCCAAAATTGACGAGATGCTGGTTTCTGCAGATGGAAGCGCTATTTCTGCCCTACACAATCTCATTCTGACGCGCAAAACAAAAGTAATCACCGCTAATCTTAGTGTTATTGAAGGAGTCGAGCCTTGGGGGCGGGCTCGTCGTAACCCCAGTGGTCCCACTGAGCTACGGCAGAAGGGGCGTGGCTTGTTGAGACTTTTCCAATATCAGCGGTCAGATTTCAACAGCATCAACCAGGAAGCCATCCTCCGCTTACTGAAGTTGCTGCACATTGACTACTCGGAAATCCCCATCGGGAGAGGCCTGCCTCTGATTGCGATAAGGCATGTAGATCGACTCGACGACTCAGCCCTTGAGAGCTTGCTGGACTACCCGGGCGCTCGCCAGATTTACGCCGAGCCAACCTTCTACAGTCGTAACTCGGTAAGTGTGCCGGTAACCGCTGCGTCAGGGAGTGCGACTGCCTCCGCTAGCACTGTTTACCCTACAGTGGCAGTCTTTGACACGGGCGTGAGTACAGAAGCATTGGCGATAGCCGATTGGGTAAAAAGTCGGGATACCTACGTTCTTCCGCCTGATACGAATTTTGAGCATGGTACGGCAGTCGCCTCCCTCGTGGCAGGTGCGGCTCATTTCAATGATGGGCACGCTTGGATATCTCCGACGCAGGCCTATGTACATGATGTATGCGGGCTAGAAGCTGCAGGATCTTCCTTCGGTGAGTTGGAGCTGAGACTGCGAGAGGCGGTGCAACGCCGACCGGATATCAAGGTCTGGAATCTTTCGCTTGGTGGCGCCGCGTGTGACGAGCAAAGCTTCAGTGACATGTCCATGGCGCTGGATGACCTTAGCGATAGATATGGTGTTCTCTTCGTTGTCGCCGCTGGGAACTATCTCGATCAGCCGCGCCGGACGTGGCCAAACCCTGCACAGCTTGCCGACCGCGTTTCGTGCCCCGGTGAATCTGTTCGAGCATTAACCGTGGGGTCGATCTCTCATGTTGATGCTGCCGGGGCCCTCTCTGCGGCCGGGCACCCTACGCCATATTCTCGCTGCGGCCCGGGTCCGGTCTTTACGCCGAAACCAGACATAACTCATGTGGGCGGAGGCGTTCATGCGCCTTGGGCTGCCGGACCGAGCAGCCTTAAAGTGCTCACGCCGAATAATCATTTAGGTTATGGCTTCGGGACTAGTTACGCAGCCCCTATCGCGTCTGCAATGGCCGCCAACGCCTGGCTGGCGGTGACCGGACATGGTGCTTTGACACCGACGCCTGCATTGGTAAAAGCCCTGATGATCCATTCTGCGCAGCTGTCGTCGCCTGATTACGATGCGTTCGAGCGCCGATATCATGGGGCAGGTAGACCAGAGGCGATTCTGAAATGTCTGTATGACAGCGATGACAGCTTCACAATGGTTTTCCAAGCGGACCTAGTACCGGGAATGCGGTGGCGTAAAACTCCATATCCAATCCCCAACGCCCTGATTCATAATGGAAAATTTCGAGGTGAGATCATCATTACTGCTGCCTACGCACCACCAGTTGATCCTGGTGCTGGCAGTGAGTATGTTCGTGCCAATGTTGAATTGAGTTTTGGCGAAATCGACGGCAATAACATTAAAGGTAAAGTCCCCATGGATGGCGAGGAGGGCCAAAGCGGCTATGAAGCTGCTCAAGTGGAGCATGGAAGCAAATGGTCGCCTGTGAAAGTTCATCGCAAGAGCTTTCCCCAAGGAACAGCCGTTGAAACTTGGGGGCTTCAAGCCACCGCAATGCTTCGCGCCTTTGAACCATCTCTGACACATGCGCTTCCGGTGACCATCATCGTCACGCTTCGTGCTCTTGATGGAAACCCAGATGTTCGAAGTGATGGAGTTCGGGCGCTTACGCAAGCAAACTGGATTCATTCCGCGCTTCCCGTACGGACGCCTATCCGCACCTAACATGGGCACAATACTGACTGTCTGCTTCTGGCCGAAAGTAGTCAGTCACGAAGCCAACTTCGGCCAGTGGGGGAAAAGTAGGTAATCCAAAGCGCATAAAGATGACCCGAGCTTTACTATATATAAGTGAGAAAGCGTGAAGCATGGGTAAATGTGGGCACTAGCGCCGAGGGCACCTACACCTCCAGCCACACCCAGCGAACACGAACCCCTCAGACCTGTCGCCGCCTCCACTCATCCACCACCGCCCCCATCGTCGCGGGGGCGCCGCTGCGTATCCAGGCCATGAAGGCCCGATCGAAGCGGAACTCCGCCCCGCACTGTTCCACCATGAAACGGCGCACGTTCTGGGTGTTCCGGTAGTGCGGATCGAGGGGCGTCTCCCGGGTGATCGGCTCCCGGTGCCAGTCGAATGCCATGGGTCTGCCTTGTCTTGGGTGAAGCGCCGAGCGTACGCCTCTACCGCAACGCCGCGAAGTACTTCGCGGGCGGTTAGTCCAAGGCTGTCTTGAATATAGGGATGAAGGCGGTATCGGAGTCGTAGCTCAAGATGGCCAGCGACGGTCTGGAGGGGTGCGTCGGCGACCCGTTGTTGCGGGACGATGATCACGGGGAGGTGTTGCCGCCAGCCTGCTTCCTTCTACACCCAACGGGCCAAGGCTGTTGGCTCATGGCCCGGGGCGGGGCGCCTGGCAGGTACCGTTGATCCTCTGCGCCCTGCTCACGGTAGCCACGGCTGGACTGGGGAGGCTGGCGGGGCAGAACCCGCGGATCGGCTGAGACCCGTTTCCCCGGGCATAAAAAAACCGCCTCCTGGGAGGCGGTGGAAAGCCGGAATCCGTCCGGGACGGGTCAACCGGACGGGGGCGGAACGGGGGATGCGCCCCGCCCCCGTCGGACCGGGGGCCTGCTCGGTCAGAACTGCCAGTCCAGGGACAGGCCCACGCCGTGGGTCTTGTCCCGGGAGCCCAGCAGGCCGTTGTAGTCCAGGTTGACCCGTGCCTCCTTGCTCAGGGCCAGGCTGGCGCGGGCGCCCACCACGGCGGCGTCGCGGTCCAGGGAAACGCCTTGCACGCGGAAGGCGTTCTCGCCGCCGGCGAACGCCAGGTGCTGCTCGGACGAGGCGCCGCTCAGGGCGTGCTGCCAGCCGAGGGTGGCGGATACGTCCAGGGTCTGGGCGTCGCTCAGGTTGAAGCGGTTGCCGGCGCGCAGGCCCAGAGTCGAGAGCACCGCGTCGCGGTTGTCGTCATCGCCCTCCAGGGATGTGGCGCCACCCTTCTCGGTGAAGCTGTCGCTGTCCAGGTGCACGTAGGCCAGGTTGGCGAACGGCTCCAGCGCCACGGGGTGCAGGTCCAGGCGGTAGGCGGCTTCGGCGAAGACCTGGGTCGACTGGGCGTCGCGCTTGACCTTCTGCCGGTCGGAGTAGGCGCCGAACTGCAGCTCGCGCTTCACGTCGATGCGGTGCCAGCTGTGGGACGCGCCCGTGCTCAGGCGCAACGCGCCCTCTTCGTGGCCGAGGTAGACGCCCAGGTGGTAGCTGTCCGCCGCGGCGTGGGAGTGGGTGTCGTCGCCCAGGCCCAGGGAGGTGTCGCTGTAGCCCGCCACCGCGCCCAGGCGGGTGCGTTCGCCCACCAGGCCGTCGGCCCCGATGAGCAGGCCGCCCAGGGACGAGGTGGAGCCAGCCCCTTCGTGGCCGCCGTCGCTCTTGCCCCAGGCGCCCAGCGCCTTGACCCAGAGGGTGTTGTCGGTGCCCGGCGCCGGCTGGTCGTAGAGCCCGTCGATCCGCAGGCGGTCGCCCACTGCGTCGCGCAGTTGGCGGCTGTCCTTGATCAGTTGGGTGGCGATGGCCGGGTGCACCTCGCCCGACAGCTGGGTGAGCCCACGGCGGGCGGAGGCCAGGTCGCGGCTCAGCAGCACGCTTTCGAACACCGGGTTGCCCGCGTCGAGCTGCTCGATGGCCTGGGCCACGTTGCGCTGGTTGGCGGTCTCGGCGGCGCTGGCGAAGCGGTCGTCGTTGCGCTCGATGGCCAGGCTCAGGCCAGTGCCGGTGTAGTCCAGGCCGCCGCGCAGGAACGCGTAGTCCGCCAGCACCGGGTCGAACTGACCCTGGACGCCGCCGGTGGTCTGCAGCACGTTGTACTGGCGGCCGAGCACGCTGCTGGCCTGGCGGCTGCTCAGCAGGTTGGCGTCGGTGCCCAGGTCCATCGCCAGGCGGGCGTCGTTCACGCTGGCCTGGCCGTCCACCACGAGGCGGCTGGCGCTGGTGGGCGAGAGCGCCACGAAGTAGGTGGAGCCAGGGGTCATGGCCAGGTCGCCGGCCACGTGCAGGGTATCGCTGGCCGAGCCCGGGGCGACCAGGGCGCCGCGGTTGGCAGTCAGCGAACCGACCTGACCGTGGCCGCTGAGCACGCCGCTGTCGTTGACGGTCACCGCCGAGACCAGGGAGCCGTCGACCACCAGTTGGCCTTGGTCGACCAAGGTTGGGCCGCTGTAGGTGCTGGCGCCGGTCAGCACCAGGGTGCCGATGCCCTGCTTGGTCAGCCCGCCGTGGCCGGCGATGCCGTTGCGCCACACGTCCAGGGCGCATTGCGGGCCGCTACAGGTGCGCTCGGTCGGTTTGCCGGCATCCACCACTGCGCCGACGCCGGGCAGGTTGGCGACGAACTGGCCGTCGCCGTAGGCGCCGTCGATGCGGAATTCGGCGGGGATATCTGCTTCGGTGACGAACATGCCGGGGCCGTCGATGGCCTTGCCCAGGTTGATCATGCCCCAGCCGTACAGGGCGTCGACGCCCTCGGCGCCCAGGTCGGTGGCGGTGGTGCGCAGCACGCTGGCCACCTGCGCGCCATCCATGTACGGGAAGCGCTCCATCAGCACCGCCATGCTGCCCGCCGCGTGGGGCGCAGCCATGGAGGTGCCGTTCTTGTTGGCCCAGCCGACGGTGATGTTGTCCAGGCTGGTGCCGTTGAGCACCGAGCTGTAGATGCGGGTGCCGGGTGCCGACACGCAGAAGCTGGCGGTGTAGCCGCAGCGGGACGAGAAGGTGCTCAGCAGGTACGGGGTGTTGGCGGCCGCGGCGGCGTCCGGGTTCTGCTGCAGGGCGGCCACGGTCAACCAGTTGGGGGCGATCTCGGGCACGAAGTAGCCCAGCCCGGCCATGGCGTCGGGGTTGTTCAGGTTGTAGTCGTTGCCGGCCGCGAAGATGGTCACCACGCCGCTGCGGGCGGCATCGATGGCGCCCTGGTAGGCGCCGCCCGGGCGGGTGCCGAGGATCTGTTGGATCTGGTCGAACTGCAGTTGGGCGTCCTGCACGGTGAAGTGCGGGAAGGCCGGGTCCTTGCCACCCTCGTCGAAGCGGTCGGTGATGCCGATGCCCCAGCTGTTGTTGATGATGCGCGCGCCGCTCTGGATCAGCGCGTTCCAGCCGGCCTGGTAGACCGCGCCGTCGTTGCCCAGCACGATGCCGTCCTCGGGGCCGGGGTCGCCGTTGTCGGCGCTGATGATCTGGGCGTTGAAGGCCACCCCGTGCATCGGGCCGCCATCGCGGCTGCCGGCGGCGATGCCGCCGACGTGGGTGCCGTGGTTGCCCAGCTTGCCGTTGGAATCCAGGCTCGGCGAGCCGTCGTAGCGGAACGGGTCGCCGGCGTGCACCGGGATGTACGGGTCGGTGTATTCGCGGATGCCGGTGGTGACCAGGTTGATCACCTTGTCCGGGCCGGCGAATTCCGGGTGCGCAGCGTACACCGGCTGGTCGAAGATCCCCAGCCTGACGCCCTTGCCGGTATAGCCGCCGGCGTAGGCCTGGTCGGCGTGGATGGCGCCCAGGCCCCAGTCCGCGCTGAACTCGGCGCTGCGCCAGCTGGCGGCGTTGCCGATCTGGCCAGCCTCGGCGTAGGGCTCGGCGTGGGCCGCCCCCAGGGTCGCGAGGTAGCAGGCCAACGCGCCGCAGGAGGCGCGGTTGATGGCCCGGATGGTCTGGCGCAGGGGGGTGACAGGAGCCTGTCGGGTGTTGAACGCATCTTTCATGAAAACCTACCGTCCTTAGTTAACGCACACGAAAACCCGTGCGCATGCGAGGCATGCGCCTTGTTGTTGTTCGAATCGAGTGGGTGCCGCCTCAGAACCGCCAGTCGAGGCTCAGCCCGACACCGTGGCTTTTCTCGCGCGCGGCCAGTTGGCCGCTGTAGTTCAGGCTCACCGAGGCCGCCTCGCTCAACGCGAGGCTGGCGTGCACGCCCACCAGGGCGGCGTCGCGGACCAGGGGCGCGCTTTCGATGGCGAAGCGAGCGCCGCCCGAGGCGAAGGCCAGGCGCTGTTCGCTGTCGATGCCGCTCAGGTCGTGCTGCCAGCCGAGGCTGCCCGCGAGGTCGAGGGCCTGCCGGTCGGTCAGCGCGATGCGCGTCATCGCCCGCACGCCGAGGGTGCCGAGGGTCGCCTCGCGGGTGTCGCCGCGGGCGGACAGGGCCGCGGAATCGCCCTTCTCGGTGAAGGCGTCGGTGTCCAGGTGCACGTAGGCCAGGTTGGCGAACGGCTCGAGGGTAGCCTGCTGCAGGAGGATGCGGTAGGCCGCCTCGGCGAACACCTGGGCGCTCTGCGCGTCGTGTTTGGTTTTCTCCTTGCCGCGGGCCCCAACCACCTGCACGTCGCGGGTGGCATCGATGCGGTGGGCGCTGTAGGCGCCGCCCAGGGTCAGGCGCACCGCCCCCAGGTCATGGCCGAGGTAGGCGCCCAGGTGGTAGCTGTCCACCGAGGCCCGGGAATGGGTACCGGAGCCCATGTTCACCGAACTGTCGCTGTAGCCGGCCACCAGGCCCAGGCGGGTCGCTTCGGCCACCTCGCCGTCCACGCCGATCAGCAGGCCGCCGAGGGACGAGCTGTAGCCCGCGGTGTCGTGGCGGGCATCGGTCGTGCCCCAGGCACCCAGGGCCTTGAGCCACACCGCGTCGCGGGGGGAGGCGTCGGCCCCGCTGCCAACCAGACGCTCGCCGACCGCCTCGCGCAGGGCGCGGCTGTCGTTGATCAACTGGGTGCCCACGGCCGGATGAATCTCGCCGGTCAGCTGCTGGAGGCTGTCCCGGGCGACCGCCACACTCGGCGCCCGCAGCAAGTTCTCGTACACCGCGTTGCCGGCACCCAGTTCCTCGGCGGCGGCCGCCACCGCGGCCTGGTTGGGGGTCTGCGCCACGCTGTCGAATGAAGCCGTGCGCGTCACGTCCAGGGAGACCGCGGTGGCCGTGTAGTCGAGCTGGCCACCGAGGAAAGCGTAGGGAGACGCCACCGCGCCGAACCGGCCGTCGATGCCGCCGGCCGCCTGCAGCACGCCGTATGACTGGCCCAGCACGCTCTGGCCCGGCGCGGTGTTCAGGGCGACCGGGGTGTCGTCCACCGCCAGGGTCACGTTCGCCCCCGCCAGCGTGGCGCGGCCACCGGCGACGAGACGGTCGCTGGCGCCGGGGGCGACGTCCACCGCGTAGGTGGAGCCCGGCTCGAAGGTGGCGTCTCCGTCGACCCGCAGGGTGCCGACGGCAGTGCCCGGGGCCACGCGAGCGCCGCGGTGGGCCAGCAGCCCGCCCACTTGGCCGGTGCCCCCCAAAGTGCCGCCGTCGTTGACCTGCACGGCGCCGCTGACGGAGCCGTTGACCGACAGCAGGCCGCCGTTGACCAGGGTCTCGCCCCGGTAGGTGTTGGCGCCTTCCAAGATCAACTGGCCGGCGCCGGTCTTGATCAGGCTGCCTTGGTACAGGCGCTGCGCAGCGGCCAGTGCACGGGCGCTGCCGATGGCGTAGTCGGTCTGGTCCTGCTGGCTGGCCCCCTCGGGAAGGCCGTTCTGCCAGCCCCGGCTTGCCAGCGTCTGCTGCCAGGCGGCCTGCTCGGCCGCGTCCTCGGCCTGGCGCTGGACCAGGGCCTGGTCGGAGATATCGTTGCTCCATACATCCGTCTGGCCCGTGCCGAGAGACGCCTCGAAGGGGCCGAGCAACTGGCCAGGCCCGCGCATCGCCCGCGCCAGCTCTATCACGCCCCAGCCGACGCTGTCGGTGGGCGCCCGGGTGACCGAGCCATCCAGCTGGGTGGCGGTGGTCATCAGGACCTGCAGGGCCTGCTCGTTGTTCAGGTAGGGGTAGCGCTGCATCACCACCGCCAGGGCGCCGGTGGCGTGGGGCGCAGCCATGGAGGTACCGGACTTGATGGCGTAGCCGCCCCCCGGCACGGTGCTGTTGATTAACCGCCCGGGTGTGGTGACGCACCAGTACTTGGCGTAGCCGCACTGGTTGTAGCGCTGCCGGTTATCGCTATCCAGCCCGGACACCGCCAGCCAGTGGCCTTCCAGGTCCGGCTGGAAGTACGGCAGCGATGCCCGCACGCTGGCGTTGGGGTACCCCGAGTTGCCGGCGCTGAACACGTTGATCACGCCCCGGCGGGACACGGCGGCGGCTTCGTCCAGCCAGGTGCCGCGGTTGTAGTGCTGGGCGTAGGCGGCGTGCAGGCCGTCGAGGGTGGCGTAGGTCACGTCCGCCGGCTGGCTGCCCCAGCTGTTGTTGATGGCCCGCACCCCGGCCTCGGCCAGGGCGCCGTAGGCGGCGCGGAAGTACTGCGGGTCGGGGCTGGGGCCGAAGAGGAAACTGTCGTTCTGGTTGGTGTTGGCGACGTAGAGCTGGGCATCGTACGCCACGCCGTGCATGCCGACGCCATCCCGGGCCGCGCCCATGGTGCCGGTGACGTGGGTGCCGTGGCTGTCGTTGTTGGGGTTGAGGGCGCCGGTGATGCTGAAGGCCGAGCCGTCCACATAGGTGCCGCTGGCGGTGACCGCGTGGTAGCGGGACGGGCTCGCTTCCGGGTGGGCCGGGTCGAACCCCGAGTCCAGCGCGCCGATCGGAACGCCGGCACCGGTGAAGCCGGCGGCATAGGCCTGGTCGGCCTGGATGCGCCCCAGCCCCCAGTCGCTCTGGAACTCCGCCGAGCGCCAACTGGCCGCGTCACCCGGCTTCCCCTGCTCGACATAGTCGGCCTGGGCAGGGCCACCGAACGCCACGAACAGCGCACACAACGTGCCACTCGCTACGGGTTTGACGGAATAACGGACAGCACCCACGGCATTCGACACTCGCATCCCTGCACACCTGTGTATATCCCGCTCCTATTGAGCGCGGTAGACCTTAGTCCGCACCTAAACATTTGGCAACAGCTTTTTTTGCACGTTGGATACATGTTTGGAGATAAGCACTTTACCCCCAAAGACAGTGATAGCTTTTTGAAGGCACGACTGATTTAAACGAACGATCAATTATTGAAACTGCATGGTGGCCAATTAACTTCGGACACTTCCGCACCGCACCAGAATTAAAATTCCGAATTCAAACGAAACGTTGAATAGCCTGCACATGTATCGCTAAAGAGCGCTCTCTATTCTCCAGGCAAGTTGAATTGCTGGGAGAAAACGCCACGGGCCTACAGGTCCAACTGCCCTAACACGCGACCCAGATCGAATGGCTTTTGCCCCACTGCTCGCTCCAGATAGGCCCGGACGTTTTCCGGCAGGCCTCTGTAGCGCAGGGCCAATTCCTGACGCTCCCTGTCGGGGTAGACGGCCTTGGCCAAGGTGTCACCGACCAAAGGGTCGTCGGTCATCCCGTAGCCGCGGCGAACGCTTTCCAAGGCGCCCAACGCATAGGCCAGCTCCAGCCGTTCTTCCCGGTCGCAGGCATCGCGGTTACGGAAGCTGAGGTGACCGATAGCGTCTATCAGCAGGTCCCGGGATAGCTGGAACCCCCTCAAGGTGGCCCTATCGAGGCGGGGTGTATCCTGACGTCTCAAGGCTCGGCAGGCCTCGATCCTCTCGCCGAACGTGGCCATTCGCGCGGCCACGTCCTGCTGCATCGCAGCGACCACCTGCTCGGGGACCGGGCGCTCGTCCGCCCAGGCACGCCAGGGTCCGGCCAGAATGGCGGCGACCACCAGAACACATGACTGCTTAGTAATGACACCCATCGTATAAGCCCTGCCAGAACAGTCGTTGTTTATAGTCATTTTTCCTCTGGAAATGCAGAAGCATGCGGTCGGTTTCATCTTCAATGACACGAGAAACGATCTTGGGCACGCTCTGTATCGTTCTGCGATAAAGATCCCAGTCGGTTTGCGAGATGTTATAAGCCGCCGTGGGTAAATTGCTCTTGGCGAAAATACTGGAAAACACCCCAGCCGAAAGTGCGTTCAACAGATACTTCTCTGCATCCCGGTTACTTCTTATACGTGCCAGAGCAGCCTGACTATCTGCATCCAAACGTAGACCATCTATAGGCGTGCAACTGGGCATGACTCCTCCTTGACCTAACCTCTCCTGTGAACGGCTGACCTTACCAGAAGCGGGCCAGCCGTTCCTGTGATAACGCGTTTCCAGCAGCCGGCATCTTACAGGCACCACGCCTCCTCATTATGAGGACGGATGTGCCCACCTGTAGCGCTACGGGTGTAAGCAGAACCTTTCATAACGCCAACGCCCCATTTGCCATTGGCGCTGAATGCGGCGTCGATCCATTCGGTATCGAGATGAAGCCAAGGCCAATCACGAATAGCGGTGTCATGGCAGCGTCTTGCAGCGGTAGGGCCGAGGCGCATATCGATCCTTGGTGCCCTGTTACCGCCGGCCAGTGGCGGGTACTTCGCAGGGCAAAGCCTTTCCGTGCATCGAACATGCGAGGCCGCCGACGACCCTCGATGTCGACGGCACAGACCGATCTTCTTCCGCCAACCGGGTGCACAGCGACTCGCCGCGCCTAGCATGTCGACGTGACGAACCGGCTCGATACCGGCCAGGCGATACGCCATTCGGCCGGCATGCGGGCAACTCCGTGGTTCTCGCGGCGAAGGGTGGCGAACGTCGGGCGGTCGGCGCGGATCGGTACGCGGCGTGACGCGGGTCCGGTCCGGCGGGGTGCCTCCGGTGGCGCTTCCCTGTACCCTGTTGCGCTTTTCCCGCGCCCCCTCGGCGCCTGCTGCCGGAGCCCATGAATGCGCCCTACCGACCGCCCCACGCCTGCCGCGTCCCCGTCCGAGCCGACCGCCCCCACGTTGCTGGGTCGCCTCGCCCGGCTGGGCCTGGTGCCGCAAATCCTCATCGGGCTGGTGGCCGGCATCGCCCTGGCCATTCTCGCGCCCTCGGCGGCCGCCACCGTGGGCTTCCTCGGCGACATGTTCGTGGCGGCGCTCAAGGCGGTGGCGCCGGTGCTGGTCCTGGTGCTGGTGATGGCGTCCATCGCCGGTCACCGCCACGGCGAGCAGACCCATATCCGGCCGATCCTGCTGCTGTACCTCATCGGCACCTTCAGCGCGGCCCTGGTGGCGGTGGTGGCCAGCACGCTGTTCCCCTCCAGCCTGGTGCTGGCCACCGAGAACGCCTCCCTGACGCCGCCCGGCGGCATCGCCGAGGTGCTCAAGGGCCTGGCGCTGAATGTGGTGGACAACCCGGTGAACGCGCTGCTGCACGGCAACTACATCGGCCTGCTGGCCTGGGCGGTGGCCCTGGGCCTGGCCTTCCGCCACGCGGCGGAGAGCAGCCGGCAGATGCTCGCGGACCTGTCCGTCGCCCTCACCTCCCTGGTGAAACGGGTGATCGCCCTGGCCCCCATCGGCATCTTCGGCCTGGTAGCCGGCACCCTGGCGGAGTTCGGCCCGCGGGTGCTGCTGGACTACCTGCACCTGCTGGCGGTGCTGCTGGGCTGCATGGCGTTCGTCGCCCTGGTGGTGAACCCGCTGATCGTCTGGTGGCAGATCCGCCGCAACCCTTACCCCCTGACCCTCACCTGCCTGCGGGAAAGCGGCATCACCGCGTTCTTCACCCGCAGTTCGGCGGCCAACATTCCGGTGAACCTGCAGCTGTGTCAGCGCCTGAAGCTGCACGAGGAAACCTACTCCGTGGCGATCCCTCTGGGGGCGACCATCAACATGGCCGGCGCGGCGATCACCATCACCGTGCTGACCCTGGCTGCCGTGCACACCCTGGGCATCCAGGTGGACCTGCTGAGCAGCCTGCTGCTGAGCGTGGTCGCAGCCATCTGCGCCTGCGGCGCCTCGGGGGTGGCCGGCGGCTCGCTGCTGCTGATCCCCCTGGCCTGCGCGCTGTTCGGCATCCCCAACGCGGTGGCGATGCAGGTGGTGGGGGTGGGCTTCATCATCGGCATCCTGCAGGACTCGGCGGAGACCGCGCTGAACTCCTCCACCGACATCCTCTTCACCGCCGCCGCCTGCGAGGCCCAGGGCGACCTGCCCGAGCCGGTGGTGTGACGCTCGCCTCAGTCGTCGCGGGTCAGCACGTCCAGCAGTTCGATCTCGAACCGCAGGTTGGAATGGGGCGCGATGTGCGGCCCCACCTGGCGCTCGCCGTAGGCCAGGTGGGCCGGTACGTAGAGGGTGCGCAGCCCGCCGACCCGCATGCCCATCAGGCCCTGGTCCCAGCCCTTGATGACCCGGCCGGTGCCGATCACGCACTGAAACGGTTTGCCGCGCTCACGAGAGGAGTCGAAACGGGTGCCGTCCTCCAGGAACCCTTCGTAGTGGGTGATCAGCAAGGCGCCCTTGACCACGGCCTTGCCGTCGCCGGGGCGGATGTCTTCGATGCGCAGTTGGTCCTGCATGGAACGGGCTCCGGTCTGGAAATGAAGGCCCGACAGGGTCTCACAGGCGCGGCGGTTTTGCCCGCGAGCGCCTCATGCTGAGCGCCTGGAAAGCCTATGCGCAGCGCCTGTCGGCGACCCTGGCGCGCTGCTTCCCGCGCACCACGGCGTACCTGCAGGCGGAGCGGGAGGCGCGCCAGCAGGCGCTGGCCGCCACGCCACCGGAAAGCCGCCGCCCGAGAGCCCGGCCGGCGCCGGTGCCCGTGGCGCCTGGGCGGGGCACGCGTGCCAGCCCGGAGACCGCGCCCGCGGAAAAACCCGCCCGCGCCGCGGCGAAAGGCCCCTATGCCACGCCCCTGGCGGTGGACGACACCCAGGTGGCGGCCATGCGCCAGCGCGTGGCCGACGCGGTGGCCGCCGGCCGCCTCGGGGCGCCATCGGACGAACAGTGGGCGATGATCCTCAGCCCGGCGGCGGCCACCCGGGTGATCGCCGGCGCCGGTTCCGGCAAGTCCACCACCCTGGTGCTGCGGGTGGTGTTCATGCTCTGCCACCTGGGCATCGATCCACAGCGGCTCACGGTGATTTCCTTCACCAACGCCTCCTGCGCCCAGCTGCGGGCGCGGCTGCTGGATGCCCTGGCCTTCTGGGGCTACCCGTTCGATGCCGAGGCCGCCCGGCGCTGCGTGCGTACCTTCCATTCGGCCATGGCCCAGCAGGCCCGGGCGCTTTTGGGGGAGGCCCGCTGGTTCGAGCAGCTGGACGCCCGCGACGCCGGCGAACCGGACAACCCCCTGGCCGGCGCCCGCCTGCAACCGGCCCAGCGGCGCCTGTTGCAACAGGTCTACCGTGATGGCTACGCCGCGGACGCCACCTTCCGCGCCCAGGTGCACGACCTGCTGGACCTGCCGCCGCCCGCGGCCGACGCGCCGGTGGGCGAGGCGCCGGAAGCGCCCGTCCGGCTGGCTGGCGAACGCAGCCCGGCGCCGCTGTACGAGGCCTTCCACACCCAGGCCGGGTTCATCCAGAGCCTCGGCCTGCGGCCCGCCGGCCTCGACCCACAGGCCCTGGACTGCCCGCCCCGGGAGCGCACCTTCGTCGCCGCCCTCGGCCGCTTCTGGCAGGCCGTCGAGGCGCGCCTGGCGGCGGACGGGCTGATGACCTTCGACGGCGCCTTCGCCGCCCTCACCGAGCGCCTGGGAGGCCGCGGCAAGCTGCCGGCGGGCGAGGCCCTGGCGCCCATGAGCCACCTGTTGATCGACGAATTCCAGGACATCTCCCCGCAGATCGTCGCCTGGCTGCGCGCCCTGCACCGGCGCCTCGCGCGCCAGGGGCAGGCGGTCAGCCTGATGGCCATCGGCGACGACTGGCAGTCCATCTATGGCTGGCGCGGCAGTTCGCCGGAGCTGTTCATGGCCTTCGACACGCACTTCGCCGCCCGCGGCAGCGCGGTGCTGCGGCTGGAGACTAACTACCGCTCGGTGGAACCGGTGATCCGCGACGCCGAGGCGGTGCTGGAGGCGGTGGCGATCAAGCAGGCCAAGGCCAGCCGCGCCGCGCGCGCCACCGGCGCCGAGGACCACGGCGTGCGCCTGGTGACCGGCTTCGACCCGCGCAACGGCCTGCCGGCGCTGCTGGCGGAGATCCAGCGGCAGTGCGCCTGGGTCGCCAGCCGGCCCGCCGCGGACGCCACCCCGGTGCTGCTCCTGGCCCGGCGCAACGCGCCGCTGCGGGCCATCCAGGCGCAGCTGGACCCGCGCCTGCCGGTACAGGCTCACACCATCCACCGCGCCAAGGGGCTGCAGGCGGAGGTGGCGATCATCGTCGACGACGGCCAGCCACCGGAACCGCATCCGCTTCGCAGCGCGCTCTACGCCCACTGCCGGCTGTTCCGCAACGGCTACGACCAGGCGATGCAGGATGAAAGCCTGCGCCTGGCCTACGTGGCCATCACCCGCGGCGTCAGCCGGGTGGTCTGGTTCACCCGCCAGCCCCGCGGGGCGACCCTGCGCCTGCAGGGCCGCGCGCCCTAGCCCTGGATGCACAGGCGTGGAGCGAAGGCCAGGCGCGGCCCGAACGGGCGGGGATGCGGAGTCCAGGGCGTGAACGAGCATGCCCGGCCCGTGTTCGACGACGCATCAGCGCGAGCGGGCGCTCGTCGTGCAGAACCCAGATGGCGGTCCTGCAGGGCAGGCAGCGCCCGTGCGACCCCTTCACACCGTGTAGTGGCGCCTGGCGCGGCGGCCCTAGGCGGGCGGTGCGACGTGGCGGAACACCAGGGCCTTGAGGCCGGCGTCCGGGTAGATGTCGAGGAACTCCGGCGGGTTCTCCAGGCGCTGCTGGAACACCAGCTGCGGCGCCTCTTCGGCCATGCCGGCGCGAAGGAAATCCGGGCCGGTGTCCGGGTCGTTGAGGCAGGCCAGCACCAGGCCGTCCGCCTCCAGCAGGTCCGGCAGGCGGCGGAGCACCTTGCGGTAGTCCCGGGCCAGTTCGAAGCTGCCCTTCTGGAACGACGGCGGGTCGACGATCACCAGCCCGTAGGGCCCCAGCTTGCGCAGCTTGCCCCAGGACTTGAACAGGTCGTGGTCGAGGAAGCTCACCCGCTCCAGCGCCTGGCCGTTGAGCCGGTGGTTGTCGCGGCCGCGGCTGAGGGCAGCGCGGGCCATGTCCAGGTTCACCACCGATTCGGCGCCGCCGGCCAGGGCCGCCACGGAAAAGGCGCAGGTGTAGGCGAACAGGTTCAGCACCCGCCGCCCGGCAGCTTGCTCGCGGACCCAGCGGCGGCCGTAGCGCATGTCCAGGAACAGCCCGCTGTTCTGGTGGCGGCCCAGGTCCAGGCCGTAGCGCAGGCCATCCTCGCTGACGGTCCAGTGCGCCGGGCATTCGCCATGGCGGCAGGTGGTGGCGCTGTCCGGGCGGTAGCGGTGCTGCAGCAGCAGCGCCTGGCCGCCGGCGGCACGCCAGGCGGCGGAGGCCACCAGGGCGTCCAGCTGCGCCTCCAGGGTCGCCAGGGCCTCGGCCGACGGCGCGCGGAACAGCGCGACCAGCAGCACGCCCTGCAGCCAGTCCACGGTGAGGTGCTCCAGCCCCGGCCAGCGGCGACCGCGGCCATGGAACAGCCGGCGGGCGTCCGGCGGGGGCGGGTCGAGGGCGGCGAGCAGGTGCGCCAGCAGGGGGCCGAGGGCGTCTGGGGTCATGGCGTTCGGTCGGGGAATCGAAGGAAAGGCGCGCGCCGAAGGGATCGTCCCGGCGCGTTCGCGGTCGGCAGGTTATCCGAGCGTCGGCCTGCACGCGCGGATTTTTTTTATACGGCCCGCCGCCCGACGGCTCAGGCCCCGGTACCGGAGACCCGTGTGGACCGACCCTCGCTGCGCGTTGGCGTGATCGCCGACACCCATGGCCTGCTGCGCCCCGCCGCCCTGGCGGCGCTGCGCGGCTGCCACCACATCATCCATGCCGGCGACGTCGGCGGCCCGGCGATCCTCGAGTCCCTGGCCGACCTCGCGCCCCTGAGCACGGTGCGCGGCAACAACGACCGCGAGCCCTGGGCCGAGGCCCTGCCGGAGCGATTGCGCCTGGAACTGGGCGGGGTGGCGCTGTACGTGCTGCACGACCTCAAGGAACTGGAGTTCGCGCCTGCCGACCAGGGCATCGCCGTGGTCATCAGCGGGCACTCCCACGCCCCGCGGCAGGAACGCCGCGACGGCGTGCTGTACCTCAACCCCGGCAGCGCCGGGCCGCGACGCTTCCGCCTGCCCATCGCCCTGGCCCACCTGGTCCTGGGCGACGGCGAGCCCCGCGTCGAATCCATCGACCTTGCCGGCTGAGCCGGCGTCCGACCCCGCCGCCGCGCCCGTCGCAGCGGCCTTTTCCCTTCAGGAGACCCGCATGACCCTCGACGAACTCAATGCCCTGCCCGGCGTGACCGCCGCCCCCGACGCCGCGACCCGCGAGTACGTCTACAACCACACCATGATCCGGGTGAAGGACCTGGCGCGCGCCCTGGACTTCTACACCCGGGTCCTGGGCTTCAGCCTGATCGAGAAGAACGACTTCCCCGAGGCGAAGTTCAGCCTGTACTTCCTCGCCCTGCTGGCGGACCGCGGGCAGATTCCCCAGGACCCGGCGGAGCGTCACCGCTGGCGCAAGTCGATGCCCGGCATCCTCGAACTGACCCACAACCACGGCACCGAGCACGATCCGGCCTTCACCTACCACAGCGGCAACGCCGACCCCCGCGGGTTCGGCCACCTGTGCGTGGCGGTGCCGGACATCCACGCCGCCTGTGCCCGCTTCGAACAACTGGGGGTGCCGTTCCAGAAGCGCCTGAGCGACGGCAGCATGAAGGACATCGCCTTCATCAAGGACCCGGACGGCTACTGGGTGGAAATCATCCAGTTCACGCCGGTGGCGTGAAGGCGTGAAGGCCGGCCGCGCGCTCGCGGCCGGTCGAAATGAGGGGGTCAGGGAAGACCGTCGGAATGCCCGTTCAGGAACGACGAACCCAGGTCTCGAAGGCGAAGGCCGGCGCCTCGCCGGCGGCCGGGTGCGCCTCATGCTCCAGCCGCTGCCAGTCGGCCTCGTCCACCTCGGGGAACCAGGTGTCCCCCTCCGGGGCCAGGGCGATGCGGGTCAGGTAGAGGCGGTCCGCCCGGGGCAGCGCCTGGGCGTAGAGCTGGGCGCCGCCCACCAGCATCACCTCGTCCACCCCCTGCGTCTCCGCCCAGGCCTGGGCGCGGTGCAGCGCCGCGTCCAGCTCGGCGAAGACTTCCGCGCCGTCCAGGGCCAGCCCCGGCTGCCGGCTCACCACCAGGTTGAGCCGGCCGGGCAACGGCCGGCCGAGGGATTCCCAGGTCTTGCGGCCCATCACGATGGGCTTGCCGAGGGTCTTCGCCTTGAAGTACTTGAGGTCCGCCGGCAGGTGCCAGGGCATGCGGTTGTCGCGGCCGATCACCCGGTTTTCGGCGAGAGCGGCGATGAGGCAGAGGGGGCGTGTCGTGGTCATGGCGGCGAGGATAGCGGCAAAACGGGCCGAAGCCGAGGCCCATGGGCCCGACGCACGCAGCGGACATCCGGCTTACGCTGGAGCGGCGCGCTGTCCTCAAACCGTCACCGCCGCCCGGCAGGCTGGGCCTTTTCCGTCCAAGGAACCGGAACGATGCCTCGACACCCCCTGTATCGCCTCTGCCGCCGGCTCTGCACCGGCCTGCTGGTCCTGCCGCTGCTGGCCTGCGCGGCCGAGCCCGCAACGCCCCTGCGGGCGCCCGAGGCGCGGCCCCTGGTGATCGGCCACCGCGGCGCCAGCGGCTACGTGCCGGAGCACACGCTGGCGTCCTACGCCCTGGCGGTGCTGCAGGGGGCGGACTATATCGAGCCGGACCTGGTGATGACCCGGGACGGGCAGCTGATCGCCCGCCACGACAACGAGCTGGGGCTCACCACCGACGTGGCGCAGCACCCGGAATTCGCCGGGCGCAAGCGCACCCAGACGGTGGACGGGGTGGCCATCGAGGGCTGGTTCAGCGAGGACTTCACCCTGGCGGAGATCAAGCGCCTGCGGGCCATCGAGCGGATTCCCCAGGTGCGCCCGGGCAACGCACGGCTGGACGGCGCCTTCCCGGTGCCGACCCTGCAGGAGATCATCGACCTGGCCCGGTCCCTGGAGCTGAGCCAGGGCCGGCGCATCGGCCTGTACCTGGAGACCAAGCACCCGAGCCACTTCCAGCACCTCGGCCTGGGCCTGGAACGGCCCCTGGTACGCACCCTGCAGCGCAACGGCTACGGCGGGCGGCAGGCGCCGGTGTACCTCCAGTCCTTCGAAGTGGACAACCTCAAGACGCTGGCGCGTCTCGCGTCGTTCCGCCTGGTCCAGCTCTACGGCGATGGCCAGCCCTACGACCAGGTCCTGGCCGGCAGCGGCCTCACCTATGCGCAGATGGCGACCCCGGCCGGCCTCGCGGCGGTGGCCCGCTACGCCGACGCGGTAGGCCCGGACAAGCGCTACGTGATCCCCCGGGACGCCGCCGGCGACTTGGGCGCGCCGACCCGCTTCGTGGCCGACGCCCACCGCGCCGGGCTGCGGGTGCACCCTTATACCTTCCGCGCGGAGAACGCCTTCCTCCCGGCCCGCCTGCGCAGCAGCGAGCGGCCGGAGGAACGCGGCGACCTGGGCGCCGAACTGAAGGCCTTCCTCGCCGCCGGCGTCGACGGGGTGTTCACCGACCAGCCGGACCTGGCGGTCCGCCTGCGGGAAGGCCGCTGAGTCGTCAGTCGCAGTTCAGCTGATTGGGCAACCCGCCCCGCTCCGCCAGGGCCGCCTGCAGGTGCCGACAGTGCTGGCGGTCGCGCTGCTGGGCGCGTTCCAGGCCGATGGCATCGTGCACCGGCGCCGGCTCGTCGTTGCCGAAGCGCAGCTGGATCGGCGGCGCCTCGTCCTGCAGGTGGAAACGCGGGGCGCGGGCCTTCTCCACCGGGCGATGCTCGCCACCCCCGCCGCCCTCGGCGCGGAAGCGCTCGGCGCCAGCCCCGTAGCGTTGCGCCAGGGCACTGTCGTGGATGTCCGCCGCGGCCAGGCCGCTGGCGGCCCAGCCCATCAGGATGAGGAAAGGTTTCAGGCTCGCTGCCATGAGGGGTTACTCCTTGCATTGCACGGCCGGTGCCGTCTCCGGTGGACCGGCCTGGGGTGACACGGGGCCGTTGGCGCCGAGCGGCGCCGACGGACACCCGCCGAAAAAAAAGCCGCGATGATACGCGCCTGCGGCCGTCGGCGCAGCGTCTTCGGGTTTGCTATGGTGGGCCGCTGCCGCGCGACGCCCGTGGCCTGCCCCGCTGCCGACCCTCCGGAGGTGCCTTGAGCCGTACGATTCCCGCTTCCCTCGATGCCTTCTGGCTGGCCGAGGCCATCCGCCTGCGGGAGGAACAGGCCGGCCCGCTGGAAGACGCCGAGGCCCGCCGCCGCGCCATCGCCGGCGGCGGCGACCTGCAGCAACGCATCCTCGCCCGCGCCGCCTGGATCGGTGGCCGCGAAGGGCTGGTGGACGCCCAGCGCAGCGCCCACCAGGGCGCGGCCCTGGCGCTGCTGGCGCTGGCGCTGGTGGCCCTGGCCAGCGGCGCCGGGCTGGCGGTGGCGGCCCTGGGCGACGGCCAGCGGCCGGTGAACGTGTTCTGGGCCCTGGCCGGCCTGCTGGGGCTGAACCTCGTGAGCCTGCTGGGCTGGGGGCTGGGGCTGTGCCTGGGGGGCGAGACCAGCGGCGCCCTCGGCCGGCTCTGGCTGTGGCTGAGCGGCGCGCTGGCACGGGGGGCTCGCGGCGCCCAGCTGGCGCCGGCCCTGCTGGTGCTGCTGGGGCGTCGGCGCCTGGCCCGCTGGGGCCTGGGCTGGCTGGTGCACGGCCTCTGGCTGCTGGCCCTGCTGGCGGCCCTGGCGGTGCTGCTGGCCCTGCTGGCCACCCGGCGCTACGGCTTCGTCTGGGAAACCACCCTGTTGCAGCCGGACACCTTCGTCGGCCTGACCCGTGCGCTGGGCTACCTGCCGGCCTGGCTGGGCTTTCCCTCGCCGGACCCGGCCACCGTCCGCGCCAGCGGCGACGGCATGCTCGCCGCGGACGCCGCCCGGCACGCCTGGGCCGGCTGGCTGGCGGGGGTGCTGACGGTCTACGGGGTGCTGCCGCGGCTACTGCTGGCGGCCTTCTGCGGTTGGCGCTGGCGCCGCGGCGTCGCGCGCCTGGCCCTGGACCTGAGCGACCCCGGCTACGTGCTGCTGGGGGAGCGGCTGATGCCCGCCAGCGAGCGCCTGGGGGTGAGCGATCCGGCACCGGAAAGCCTGCCCACGCCCCCGGCTAGCGGGCCGTCCGACGGTCGCCAGGGCGCCCTGCTGGTGGCGGTGGAACTGGACGAACGCCCCTGGCCGCCGGCGCTGCCCGCCACGGTGGCCGACGCCGGGGTGCTGGACGACAGCGCCCAGCGCCGCCACCTGCTGGAGCAGCTCACCCGCCACCCGCCGGGCCGCCTGGCCATCGCCTGCGACCCGCGCCGGTCCCCCGACCGCGGCACCCTGGCGCTGCTGGGGGAACTGGCCCGTTGCGCTGGCGCCACCCGGGTCTGGCTGCTGCCGGCGCCTCCTGGCGAGGCCCTCGACCCGGCGCGCCTGGACGACTGGCGCCGCGCCCTGGATACCCTGGGCCTGGCCCACGACCAGGCGTCGCCCCTGCCCTGGCTGGAGACCGGCGATGACTGAACCCCTGACCCTGGCGGTGGTGGGCCATACCAACGTCGGCAAGACCTCGCTGCTGCGCACCCTGACCCGCGACACCGGCTTCGGCGAGGTCTCCCACCGGCCCAGCACCACCCGCCACGTGGAAGGCGCGCGGCTGTCGGTGAATGGCGAGGCGCTGCTGGAGCTGTACGACACACCCGGCCTGGAGGACGCCATCGCCCTGCGCGACCACCTGGACACCCTGGAGCGCCCCGGCGAACGCCTGGACGGGCCGACCCGGCTGGCGCGCTTCCTCGACAGCGGCGAGGCGCGCCAGCGCTTCGAGCAGGAAGCCAAGGTGCTGCGCCAGCTGCTGGCCTCCGACGCCGGCCTCTACGTGATCGACGCCCGCGAGCCGGTGCTGGCCAAGTACCGCGACGAGCTGGCGGTGCTGGCCATGGCCGGCCGGCCGTTGCTGCCGGTGCTGAACTTCGTCGCCGGCCCGTCCCAGCGCGAAGCGGCCTGGCGCGAGGCCCTGGCGCGGCTCGGCCTGCACGCCCTGGTGCGCTTCGACAGCGTGGCGCCCCCGGAGGATGGCGAACGGCGCCTCTACGAGAGCCTGGCGCTGCTGCTGGAGCGGGCGCGGCCGGCCCTGGAGCGGCTGGTGGCCGACCATGAGCGCCAGGCCGAGGCACGCCGCCAGGCCGGCGCGCGGCTGATCGCCGACCTGCTGCTGGATGCCGCGGCCTGCCGCCGCCAAGTGCCGGCCGAGGCGACCCAAGAGCAGGCCGCACTGGGCGAACTGCGCCAGGCGGTGCGCCAGCGCGAGCAGCGCTGCGTCGAGGCCCTGCTGCGGCTGTACGCATTCCGCCGCGACGACGCCCACGCCGACGACCTGCCGCTGCTGGATGGCCGCTGGAGCGACGACCTGTTCAACCCGGAAACCCTGCGCCGCCTGGGCCTGCAGGTGGGCGGCGGCCTGGCGGCGGGCGCCGCCGCCGGGGCCGGGCTCGACCTGCTGGTGGGCGGCCTGACCCTGGGCGCCGCGACCCTGGTAGGCGCCCTGGCCGGCGGCGGCGCGCAGACCGCCCGCCACTACGGCGGGCGCCTCCTGGGCAAGCTCAAGGGGCGTCGCGAACTGACCGTGGACGACGCCGTGCTACGCTTGCTGGCGCTGCGTCAGCAGCAGTTGCTGCAGGCCCTGGAGCAGCGCGGCCACGCGGCCCAGGAAGCGATCCGGCTGGCCGCGCCCGAGGACGAGCGCTGGCGCAAGGGCACGCTACCGGAACCGCTGCGGATCGCCCGGGCACGCCCGGACTGGTCGTCCCTGAACCCCGGCGCCCACCTGGAGCAGGTCGTGCGCCTGGAGCAGGTGGAACGCCTGGCCCGTACAGTCACCCCCGCCCCCTGAGGAGCGCCACCATGCGCTGTTTCGTTCACCGCGATACCGAGGCCGTCGGCCTGTGCCGCGGCTGCTCCAAGGGCCTGTGCCCGGCCTGTCTGGTGGACCTCGGCCACGCCATCACCTGCCACGGCGCCTGCGAGCAGAAGGCCCACACCCTGCACCGGCAACTGCAGCAGACGGACACCGTGCTGCGCAGCCAGACCCGCAACCGCTTCTTCCTGCCCGCCTTCGTCATGGTGATGGGCGCCGCCTTCATGATCTTCGCCTCGGACGGCAGGACCCTGCTCAACTTCGGCACGGTCGCCGGCGGTGGCTTCGTGCTGTTCGGGCTGGTGCTGCTGGTGATCGTGCAGCGCTACGCCCGCGATCTCGCCCGGAAGGACGTACCGCCCGGCGGGCCGGCGCCCTGAGCCGGTGGTGGCCACCGGTGCCGTGGCCGACCTCCCGCTGACCGCCTGCCTCAGCGCCTGAGCAGGCTCGCCCAGGCCGTCGCCGCGACGATCAGCGCGCCCCCGAGCCAGGCCTCGGGGCCCAGCCGCTCGCCCAGCCAGAACGCCGCGAACAGCGCGCCGAACAGCGGCTCGCTGCCCATCAGCAGGCTCACCCGGCTGGCGCTGGCCTGGCGCAGGGCATGGTTCTGCACGAAGAAGGCGAACAGGGTGGCGAACGCCACCAGGTAGAGGGTCCCGCCCCAGAACGCCGGCGCCGTGGGCAACGGCGGCCAGGGGCCTGGCGAGAACCCGGCCAGCAGCAGGCAGCCGGCGGTGATCGTCCCGCTCTGCACCGCCGTCAGGGCCAGGGCCGGGACCGGCCGGCGCGCGTTGAAGCGGCGGTTCACCACCACCTGCAGGGCCCGCAGCAGCGCGGCCGCCAGCATCAGCGCATCGCCCAGGCCCAGGCGCGCCGCCAGCCCGCCGGTGAGCAGCCAGACCCCGGCCAGGGACAGCACGCAGGCCAGGAGGATCGCCGGGCCCGGCCGCTGACCCAGCAGCCACCACTCGCCGAACGGCGCGAACAGCACGCAGAGGTTGATGAGGAAGGCCGCGTTGCTGGCGGAGGTAAGCGACACCCCGGTGGTCTCGCAGAGGAAGATCGCCAGCAGCAGGCCGCCGGTGGGCAGGCCGGCGCGCCAGGCCTGGCGCCCCTCGCCCCGCAGGTACGGCACCAGCAGCAGGAAGGTCAGGCCGAAGCGCACCGCCAGGAAGCCCAGCACCGGGTAGAAGGTCACCGCCTGCTTGGCCACCCCGTAGCTGCTGCCCCAGATCGCCGCTACCGTCAGCAGCGCCAGGTCGGCCTTCCACCTCGTCGTCATCGCGTCACTCCGCCTCAAGGCCGCGCAAGGCGGCGTCGACGGGATTGTCGATTGATTCCCACAGTCGCGATAATCCGCTCTGACCGCACAGGAGTTGTTCCCCATGAGCACGAATCCACCCCTGGCCCTGCTGCCGCTGTTGGCCACCCTGGTGCGGGTGGTGGATGCCGGCAGCTTCTCCGCCGCCGCCCGCCAGGCCGGGGGCACCGCCTCGGCGGTGAGCCGGCAGGTGGCGCGCCTAGAGCGGCAGCTGCAGGTGCGCCTGTTCGAACGCACCACCCGCCGCCTGCGCCTGACCCAGGCCGGCGAGGAGATCGTCGGCCACGGCCGGCGCATGCTGGAGGCGGCCCGTGCCGCCCAGGACATCGGCGAGCACCTGCAGGGCACGCCCTGCGGCACGGTGCGCATGAGCGTGCCGAAGGCCCTGGGGCGCTTCGTGATCAACCCGCTGGTGCCGGCGTTCCTGCAACGCTACCCCCAGGTGGACCTGAAGCTGCGCCTGGACGACCGGGCCCCGAACCTGGTGGAGGACGGCTTCGACCTCTGCCTGCAGGTGACCGAGGCGCCACCGCCGGGCCTCGCCGGCCGCCCGCTGCTACCGGTCCGCCAGTTGCTCTGCGCCAGCCCCGCGTACCTCACCCGGGCCGGCACGCCTCGCCACCCCCGGGAGCTGGCGCAGCACAGCTGCCTGGCCCTGGACGAACGGGCCGACGACCACCGCTGGCATTTCAGCCGCGGCGATGAGCTGGTGGGCGTGGAGGTGTCGGGGCGCTACGCCAGCAACCACAGCGAGGCGCGGCTGTTGCTGGCCGAGGAGGGCATCGGCCTGACCTGCCTGCCCCACTTCACCGCCGCCGCGGCCCTGGCCGCGGGCCGGCTGGTGGAGGTGCTGCCGGACTGGCGCTACCGCGGCTCCTACCAGGGCGCCGCGTGGCTGCTGTGGCTGCCGGGCCGGCAGTTGCCACCGAAGCTGCGGGTGTTGATCGACTACCTGGCCGAGTGCCTGGCGGGCTAGGCCCAGCGGGCGGGAGGCCGGGTGACCGGGGCGGTCAGACCGCCACCGGTGCCTTGATGTGGGGATGGGCCTCGTAGCCCAGCAGCTCGATGTCCTCGAAGCGGAAGGCGAACAGGTCCTTCACCGCGGGGTTGAGGGTGAGGGTGGGCAGCGGCAGCGGCGCGCGGGACAGCTGCAGGTCGGCCTGTTCGAGGTGGTTGGCGTACAGGTGGCAGTCGCCGCCGGTCCAGATGAACTCGCCGGGCTGCAGGTCGCAGACCTGGGCCACCATCAGGGTCAGCAGGGCGTAGCTGGCGATGTTGAAGGGCACCCCGAGGAAGATGTCCGCCGAACGCTGATAGAGCTGGCAGCTGAGCTTGCCGTCCGCCACGTAGAACTGGAACAGCGCGTGGCAGGGCGGCAGGGCCATCTGGTCCACCAGGGCCGGGTTCCAGGCCGAGACGATCAGCCGGCGCGAGTCCGGGTTCTTCTTGATCATCTCGATCAGCTTCGCGATCTGGTCGATGGACTCGCCATTGGGCGCCGGCCAGGAGCGCCACTGGTAGCCGTACACCGGGCCCAGCTCGCCATGCTCGTCGGCCCACTCGTCCCAGATGGAGACGCCGTTTTCCTTCAGGTAGCGGATGTTGGTCTCGCCCTTCAGGAACCACAGCAGCTCGTGGACGATAGATTTCAGGTGGCACTTCTTGGTGGTCACCAGGGGGAAGCCATCGGCCAGGTCGAAGCGCATCTGGTAGCCGAACACGCTGTAGGTGCCGGTGCCGGTGCGGTCGCTCTTGAAGGTGCCGTGCTCGCGCACGTGGCGCATCAGGTCGAGGTACTGTTTCATTTCACACTCGGAGGCGCGGGGTCGGCGCGCGGGGAAGACGGGGAACGGCCGGCCGGTCGCGTGCGCCCCACGCGACCGGCCGAGGCATCAGGCGACGCTGGGCCGCGGCGCGCGGTGGCGGTAGGCCAGGGCGATCAGCAGCAGGCCGCCGAGGATCATCGGCACGCAGAGCACCTGGCCCATGGTCAGCCAGCCGAACGCCAGGTAGCCGAGCTGGGCGTCCGGCACCCGGACGAACTCGACGATGAAGCGGAACAGCCCGTAGCACAGGGCGAACATGCCGGACACCGCCATGGTCGGCCGCGGCTTGCGCGAGTAGAACCAGAGGATCAGGAACAGCGCCACGCCTTCCAGGGCGAACTGGTAGAGCTGGGACGGGTGGCGCGGCAGCTGCGCCGGGTCGCTGTAGGGCGGGAAGACCATGGCCCAGGGCACGTCGGTGGGCTTGCCCCACAGCTCGGCGTTGATGAAGTTGCCGATGCGCCCGGCCCCCAGACCGATGGGCACCAGCGGGGCGATGAAGTCCATCAGCTCGAAGAAGCTCTTGCCGTTGCGCCGGCCGAACCACCAGGTGGCCAGCATCACGCCCACCAGCCCGCCGTGGAACGACATGCCGCCCTTCCAGACCTCCAGAATCAGCAGCGGGTTGGCTAGGTATGCCGGCAGGTCGTAGAACAGCACGTAGCCCAGGCGCCCGCCGACGATCACCCCCATGGCCACCCAGAACACCAGGTCGGAGAGCTTTTCCCGGGTCCAGGTGGGGTCGAAGCGCTGCAGCCGGCGCGTCGCCAGCCACCAGGCGCCGCCGATGCCGATCAGGTACATCAGCCCGTACCAGTGGATTTTCAGCGGACCCAGGCTGAGCGCCACCGGGTCGATCTTCGGATAAGCCAGCATCATGACTCCTTAAACGAGAAAACTCAGGCCCACGCTGAACAGCAGCAGGGCGAACAGGCGCTTGAGCACCCGCGGCGGCAGGGAATGCGCCAGGCGCGCGCCGAAGCGGGCGAAGACCATGCTGGTCAGGGCGATGCCGGCCAGCGCGGGCAGGTACACGAAGCCGATGCTCCACGGCGGCAGGTTGGCCTCGTGGCGGCCCAGGACCATGAAGCTGATGGCGCTGGACACCGCGATGGGCAGGCCGCAGGCGGCGGAGGTGGCCACCGCCTGCTGGATCGGCACGCTGCGCCAGGTGAGGAACGGCACGGTCAGCGAACCGCCGCCGATGCCGAAGATCGCCGAGGCCCAGCCGATCACCCCGCCGGCGATGCTCAACCCGGCCTTGCCGGGAACCGCGCGGCTGGCCTTGGGCTTGAGGTCCAAGGCCATCTGGATCGACACCAGGATGGCGAACACGCCGATGATCTTCTGCAGCATCGGGCCCTGGATGGTGGCCGCGGTCATCCCGCCGAGCCAGGCGCCCACCAGGATGCCGCCGGTCATCCAGGCGACGATGGGCCAGCGCACCGCGCCCTTGCGGTGGTGGGCCAGCACCGAGTTGATGGAGGTGAAGACGATGGTGGCGAGGGACGTGCCCACCGCCAGGTGGGTGAGAATCTGCGGGTCGAAGCCGTGGGCGGTGAAGCTGTACACCAGCACCGGGACGATGATCAGGCCGCCGCCGACGCCGAACATGCCGGCCAGTACGCCGGCGCAGGCGCCGAGCACGAGGTAGAGCAGGAATTCCATCGACGGTCCCCCGCGAAGCAAACCGGCATGGTAGCCGAATTGCCGGCGCGACCCCAGCATGCCGGCGGCACGCCGGACGGATGCGCCGAGGGGACAATAGTGGCCAATCGGAAGCATGGGCGGTCCGGCTTATAGCGAATGGCTTGTGACTTATGCGGCAAACTCATAGCCTGTCGGCTGTCGCATATTTCAAGGAAGTCCTATGTGCCTGATTCTCCTCGCCTGGCGTCCCGGCCAGGCCCATCCCCTGGTGATGGCCGCCAACCGTGACGAGTTCTACGACCGCCCCACCCTGCCGCTGCACACCTGGGACGACGTGCCTGGGCTCTGCGCCGGGCGCGACCAGCTCGCCGGCGGCACCTGGCTGGGGGTCGGGCGCGACGGGCGCTTCGCCGCACTGACCAACATCCGCGACCCGCGCCAGCCGCCGTTCGGGCGCTCCCGGGGCGAGCTGCTGGTGCAATTCCTCGGCGACGACCGTCCGGTGGCCGCCTTCCTCGACGAACTGACCAACCGCGCCAACCAGTATTCCGGCTTCAACGTCCTGCTGGGCGATACCGAGTCGCTGTGGTTCTTCAGCTCCCGGGAAGGCCAGCCGCGGCTGCTGCCGGAGGGCCTCTACGCCCTGTCCAACGCCGACCTGGACACGCCCTGGCCGAAGTCGGTGCGCGGCAAGGCAGCCCTGGAACGTACCCTCGGGGCGCCGGACGCGGAGCAACTGCTGGCCCTGCTCCACGACTCCGAGCAGGCCGCGGAAAGCCTGCTGCCGGACACCGGCATCGGCGACAGCGCCGAACGCCTGCTGTCGAGCATCTTCATCGCCTCCCGCGCCTATGGCACCCGCGCCAGCACCGCGCTGATCGTCAACGCCGACGGCAGCCGGGAAATGGTCGAGCGCAGCTACGGCCCCTTCGGGGCGCTGATCGGCGAAGTGCGGCTGAACCCGTGACGCCCTGCCCCGCGCCGTGGGCGCGGGGCTCTCCCGATACGATCCCGAAGAAACCGAACGTGCCCAGGAGCGGCGCGCGTCAGGCCTGGATGGTGGCGGCCGGGTTGATCACCCGGCCCAGCCCGAGGTTGCGCAGGGCCAGGGTCAGGGCGCTCTCGATGACCTGCGGGCTGTCGATCCGCAGCAGTTGATCCAACAGTTCCTTGGCCTTGGCCAGGCTGATCTGCCGCAGCAGCCACTTCACCTTGGGCAGGTTGGTGGCGTTCATCGACAGGCTGTCGAAGCCCATCGCCAGCAGCAGCACCGCCGCCGCCGGATCGCCGGCCATCTCGCCGCAGATGCTCGCCGGCTTGCCTTCGGCATGGGCGTCTTCCACCACCCGCTTCAGAGCCTGCAGCACCGCCGGGTGCAGGTAGTCGTAGAGGTCGGCCACCCGCGGGTTGTTGCGGTCCACCGCCAGCAGGTACTGGGTCAGGTCGTTGGAGCCCACCGAGACGAAGTCCACCTGGCGCGCCAGCTCACGGGTCTGGTAGACCGCCGCGGGGATCTCGATCATCACCCCCACCGGCGGCATGGGGATGTCCACGCCCTCGTCGCGCACCTCGCCCCAGGCGCGGTGGATCAGGTGCAGGGACTCTTCCAGCTCCTGCACGCCGGAAATCATCGGCAGCAGGATGCGCAGGTTGTTCAGGCCCTCGCTGGCCTTGAGCATCGCCCGCACCTGCACCAGGAAAATCTCCGGGTGGTCGAGGGTGACGCGGATGCCGCGCCAGCCAAGGAACGGGTTGTCTTCCTTGATGGGGAAGTAGGACAGCGACTTGTCACCGCCGATGTCCAGGGTGCGCATGGTCACCGGCAGCGGGTGGAAGGCCGCCAGTTGCTCACGGTAGATGGACAGCTGTTCCTTCTCGCTGGGGAAGCGCTCGTTGATCATGAACGGCACTTCCGTGCGGTACAGCCCGACCCCCTCGGCGCCGCGCTCCTGGGCGCGGGTGACGTCCGCCAGCAGGCCGGTGTTGACCCACAGCGGCATGCGGTGGCCGTCCAGGGTCTCGCAGGGCAGCGCGCGCAGGGCGTTGAGCCCCTGGGACAGCTGGCGCTCCTCCTCCACCACCTCGGCGTACTGCTTGCGCAGCACCTCGCTGGGGTTGGTGAACACCTCGCCGTGGTAGCCGTCGACGATCAGGTCGATGCCGTCCACCTTGGAATACGGCAGGTCCACCACGCCCATCACCGTGGGGATGCCCATGGCGCGGGCGAGGATCGCCACGTGGGAGTTGCCCGAGCCCAGCACCGATACCAGGCCCACCAGCTTGCCTTCCGGCACTTCGCCGAGCATCGCCGGCGACAGCTCCTCGCTGACCAGGATGGTGTTGTCCTGGTACACCAGGTTCTGCTTGCGTTCTTCCTGCAGGTAAGCGAGCAGGCGCCGGCCCAAATCCTTGACGTCCGAGGCGCGCTCGCGCAGGTAGGCGTCGTCCATCAGTTCGAAGCGCTTGACGTGCTCCATCACCACCTGGCGCAGGGCGCCCTGGGCCCACTGGCCGCTACGGATCACCCGCTTGACCTCCAGGCCGATGGAGTCGTCGTCCAGCATCATCAGGTAGACGTCGAACAGCGCCCGCTCTTCCGGGCGTAACTGGCTGGCGAGGCGGCTGGAGAGGTCGCGCATGTCGGTGCGCACCGCTTCCAGCGCCTGGCGGAAGCGCGCCACCTCGGCCTCGATGTCGTCCACCCCGCGGTCCGGCACCACCTCCAGGTCGGCCGGCGGCAGCACCACCACGGCCTTGCCGACGGCGGCCCCAGGGGCGCCCGGCACGCCAACGAATTTGGTTTCCTGGATGCCCTTGCCCAGCTTGCCCAGGCCGCGGATCGAGCCGGTGGCCTCGGCATGGGCGATGACCCCGGCGAGCTGGGCGCTCATGGTGACCAGGAAGGCTTCCTCGCCCTCGTCGAACTGGCGGCGCTCCTTCTGTTGCACCACCAGCACGCCCATCACCCGCCGGTGGTGGATGATCGGCGCGCCGAGGAAGGAGGCGTAGCGTTCCTCGCCGGTCTCGGCGAAGTAGCGGTAGCGGGGGTGGCTGGCGGCGTCTTCCAGATTCAGGGGCTCCTCCCGGGAACCCACCAGGCCCACCAGGCCTTCGTTGGGGGCCATGCTGACCTTGCCGATGGAGCGCTTGTTCAGGCCCTCGGTGGCCATCAGCACGAAGCGGTTGCTCTCCGGGTCCAGCAGGTAGACCGAGCAGACCTGGCTGCCCATGGACTCCCGCACCCGCTGCACGATGATCGTCAACGCCGCCTTGAGGTCCTTGGCGGCGTTCACTTCCTGGACGATCTTGCGCAGCGTGTTGAGCATGCTGACCCCGTCAGTCGTGCGCCAGCAGGCGCGGAGCGAGTTCCTTGAGAGCCCGGCGGTAGACTTCACGCTTGAAGGTCACCACCTGGCCGAGAGGATACCAGTAGCTGACCCAGCGCCAGCCGTCGAATTCGGGCTTGCCGGTGACGTCCATGCGCACCCGGTCCTCGGCGGACTGCAGGCGCAGCAGGAACCACTTCTGCTTCTGCCCGATGCACAGCGGCTGGCTGTGGGTACGTACCAGACGTTGCGGCAGACGATAACGCAACCAGCCCCGGGTGCACGCGAGAATTTTCACATCCTGCTGTTCCAGGCCGACTTCTTCGTTCAACTCCCGGTACAGCGCTTCCTCCGGCGTCTCCCGCGGGTTGATGCCGCCCTGGGGGAACTGCCAGGCATCCTGGTTGATACGGCGGGCCCACATGACCTGGCCGACCTCATTGGCGAGAATGATGCCGACATTGGGGCGAAAACCATCGGAATCGATCACGGCGACAACCTCGCAAACGCATGTCTCCGCATTGTTCCACAAAACCGCGCGCCGTCGGAAGCAGGCCCGCGCACCAGCGATGAGGGGCCCGCGGAGGCGGCCGCCGCGGTGGCCGGATCGGCGGCGGGGCTTTATGCTGCCGGGCTCTCTTCCGGCAGTGAGGTAACCCCGTGCGCCTGGCTCTCTTCGATCTCGACAACACCCTGCTCGGCGGCGACAGCGACCACGCCTGGGGCGACTGGCTGTGCGCCCGCGGCATCCTCGACGGGGTCGCCTACAAGGCCCGCAACGACGCCTTCTACCAGGACTACCTGGCCGGCCGCCTGGACATCGCCGACTACCTGAACTTCAGCCTGGAGATCCTCGGCCGCACCGAGATGGAGCAGTTGCAGCGCTGGCACGCCGAGTTCATGGCCGAGTGCATCGAGCCGATCATCCTGGAGAAGGGCGTGGAACTGCTGGCCCGCCACCGCGACGCCGGCGAGCGGGTGGTGATCATCACCGCCACCAACCGCTTCGTCACCGAGCCCATCGCCCGCCGCCTGGGGGTGGAGACGCTGCTGGCCACCGAGTGCGAGATGGCCGACGGCCGCTACACCGGCCGCACCACCGACGTGCCGTGCTTCCGCGAGGGCAAGGTCACACGCCTGGCGCGCTGGCTGGCGGAAAACCAGCTGGACTTGAGCGACAGCAGCTTCTATAGCGACTCGATGAACGACCTGCCGCTGCTGGAGCAAGTGACCCGCCCGGTGGCGGTGGACCCCGACCCGACCCTGCGCGCCGAGGCCGAGCGACGCGGCTGGCCGATCATCTCCCTGCGCTGAGGATGCGCCCCGCGAGGATGCGCCCCGCGAGGCCACGCCAGCGAGGGGCCGGCCTCACAGCGGCTTGGCCACCATCAGGAAGAAGATCGCGAGGAAGGCGATGAACGCCGGCCAGCCGAGGGTGAACCAGATCGCCATGTAGCGGCGGGCCAGGGGCGCGATGGGCGTGCCGTCCCGCAGGGCGGCCTCGGCCATGTCCCGCACGCGGATCTGCAGCCACACCACCGGCAGCCAGCAGAGGCCGGCGAACACATAGAGGCCGACGCTCCACAGCAGCCACCACTGGTTCAGCGGCCAGCCGGCCACCTTGGCCAGGCCGAGGCCGCTCAGGGGCTGGAACACCGCGGTGGTGGCGATAAACAGCCAGTCGGCGGTGACCAGGTGGCGGAAGGTGGTGGCGATCACCTGCAGGTTGCCGCAGCGCCAGGCGCGCAGGGCGTAGTAGGCCGAGCCCAGGCCGGTGCCGAACAGCAGGGTCGCCGAAAGAATGTGCAGGGTTTTCAGCAGCAGGTAGACACTGGTCATGGGGCCTTCCGTCCGTGGGGTTCCAGCGCGCGGGCGAAGCCGCTGGCGGCCAGCAGCACGAGGTTCTTGCCCACCGCCATGAACGGATCGTTCCAGGCGTGGGGCAGCAGCCAGGTGATGGCCGCGGTGTAGCCGACCATCACCGCCATCTGCGCCAGCAGCACCGGGCGCCGCCACCGACGCCACAGCAGGCCGAGGCCGAGGGCGCCGTCCAGCAGCGCGCCGGCCAGCACCAGGCCGAGGGCGGTGCCCGGCGCGACGCCCACGCCGGTGAGCAGGGCGACGCCGGCCTCGCGGCCGGGGCCCAGGCAGACCAGCGCGGTGCCGACCCAGACCGCCAGCAGGCTGCCCAGCAGCAGCGGCCGCCAGCAGGCGGCGATGCTGGCCGCCGCCGGGGGCCAGTGGCGCAGGCGCGCGGACAGGCTCGCCGCGCGGTAGCCGCAGACGGCGCTCAGGGGTTCCGCCGAGGCCAGGTTGTCGGTGCGGGCCATGTGCAGCAGTTGGGTGTTCAGGGCGCGCCAGCCGAAGCGCTCGCCGAGCCGCGCGCCCAGGGCCGCCAGCGGCCGCGGCACCTGCAGGTAGCGCCCGCGGGACCAGCCCTGGGCCGCGCGCAGGCGATCCAGCAGTTCGCCCTGGGTCATGGATTCCGGCCCCACCAGGGGCAGCACCCCCGGCTCCGGCCAGCGGCGCAGCAGCGCCAGCACCGCACCGGCCAGGTCGTCCACGTGCAGCGGGCGGGTCCGCGCCTGGCGATCCAGCACCGGCGCCAGGGGCCAGGCCGAGAGCCGCGCCAGCCAGCCGCTGCTGGCGCCGCCGGGGCCGATGACCAGGGACGGCCGCAGTACCACGGCGGGAATCCCCAGGCCCAGCAGGTAGTCGTCGGCCGCCGCCTTGCTGGCGAGGAACGGCACCTCGGCCTGGCTGCCGGCGCCCAGGGCGGAGATCTGCAGCACGCCGGCGCCATGCAGCGCCGCCTGCTTGAACAGCACCCGCGGGCCGCGGTCCTGGACCCGCTCCAGCTGCGCTGCGTCGGTGCTAAGCACGCCGGCGGCGTTGATCACCAGGTCCACCTGCTCCGGCCAGTCGAAGGCTTCGGGGTCGTCCGCCAGCCGTTCCAGGTCCAGCGCCCGCCAGTCCATCTCGCCCCGGGCCGGGCCCTGGCCGTCCCGGGAGGTGGCGTAGACCCGGTGGCCGGCGGTGACCAGAGCGTCCAACAGATGGCTGCCGATGAAGCCGCGGGCGCCCACCAACAGGATGTTCAGGCCGCTCAGGGGAGCCTCCGGGCGCGCGTCGTCATGCCGGCCTCACCCCAGGAACAGCCGGTAGGCGGGGTTGTCGGTCTCGTCCCAGTAGGGGTAGCCGATCTGCTCGAGGGCGGCGGGCAGCAGGTGGCGCTCGTCCTCGGGGACCTGCAGGGCGGCCACCACGCGGCCGTCGGCGGCGCCGTGGTTGCGGTAGTGGAACAGGGTGATGTTCCAGCGCCCGCCC
>NZ_VJOY01000024.1 GCF_007109405.1 Pseudomonas mangiferae | reverse complement strand
TTCCACCGCCGCATCCTAGGATGCTTCCAACCACTCAACCCCTTGATCTACAAAGCGTTTTGCGTTGGCTACGCGCCGGAAGTGGTGCGCATTATAGGGGCCACGAAACTCACGTCAACGGTTTTTT
Source organism: Pseudomonas mangiferae (assembly GCF_007109405.1). Lineage (GTDB taxonomy): Bacteria > Pseudomonadota > Gammaproteobacteria > Pseudomonadales > Pseudomonadaceae > Pseudomonas_T > Pseudomonas_T mangiferae. The sequence continues at coordinate 38,330 of NZ_VJOY01000024.1, read as the reverse complement.
TGAACCTTTTGTGAAAACAATGCAATACGGCCACTGGCAAGCCAACCAGCCACGCTGGGAATGCGCAGCACCAGCAAGGCAAAACCCACCGCGGCATAGAGCGACCATTCCTTCAGATCCGAACGGACGATCCACAACATATGCAGCAGTGCCAGCAGCAGCGCGGGGTAGATCAGGGTGTGCAAGGTCTTCCAGCGCGTGCCCAGGCGACGCATGGCAAAGCGATTGGACGTGAGGGCCAGAAGCAGCAGGCAGAGCCATGCCAAGGCACCGACGACGATATAGGGGCGCTTCACCAAGTCCGCCAGCAGTTGCCCCCAGTTCAGCGCCAACAGGAAGACTCCATAGCCCACCACGTGCAGCACTGCATAAGCGAAGCTCCACAGACCGAGTTGACGTCGCACGGCCAGCCAGCCGCCCCAGCCAGTCAGATAGCGGAAGGGCGTCATGGCCAAAGTGATCAGCAGCAGGATGAGGGTGGCCAGCCCCAGACGGTCCACCAGCGTCTTTCCGGGGTCGGTGCCCAGTTGTAGGGTCCAGCCTTGGTAGAACCACAGCAGCAACGGAATCCATGCGGAGACGAAGACGGCCAGGCGCCATGGGCCGTAACGTTTCAATATTGGGTCCTCAGGTCCATGCCGGAGTAGAGCCCCGCCACCTCGTCATAGCCATTGAACAGCCGGGTCGGAATGACATTGGGTCGGAAAAGGCTGCCGGGCAGCCGTCGCTCCCGGGCCTGGCTCCAACGGGGATGGTCGACCTGCGGGTTGACGTTGGCGTAGAAGCCGTACTCCTCGGGCGCGATGGTTTCCCACGTGGTCTTGGGTTGCTCGCGGGTCAGGCTGATCCGCACGATGGACTTGATGCTCTTGAAGCCGTACTTCCAAGGCACCACGAGCCGCAACGGCGCACCGTTCTGATTGGGCAATACCCGTCCGTACATCCCTACCGCCAGGAAAGCCAGAGGATGGGTCGCCTCATCCAGGCGCAGCCCTTCCACGTAGGGCCAGTTCACCAGGCTGAATCCCGAGCGCACACCAGGCATCTGCTCAGGTGCGACGCGCGTCTCGAAGCGAACGAAGCGCGCCTGCCCTGTCGGCTCCACCTGCTTCAGCAAGGCGGCAAGTGGAAAGCCCAGCCAGGGAATGACCATCGACCAACCCTCCACACAGCGCAGGCGATAGATGCGCTCCTCGAAGCCCTGGGGCTTGATCAGGGCCTCCAGGTCGTAGGTGCCTGGCTTGCCCACCTCGCCATCCACCACCACCTGCCAAGGCTCGGTTTGCAACGAGCCGGCCTGGCTCGCCGGATCGCCCTTGTCGGTGCCGAATTCGTAGAAGTTGTTGTAATGGGTCGCATCGGAAAATGGCGTGGTCGCTTCCCCCTGGGCCACCATGGCCTGCCACTGGGTGGAGGACAACTTTTCGTCGAACCAGGCCGGACCGTTGGCCGGCTCGACGTCAGGGTAGCGCGCGCCCTCGGCAGCGCGTCCCGGCAAGGCGAGGCCTGCGGCGAGGGTGCCCCCCGCAGCCATCAGTGCACGTCGGGAAAGGTAAACAGGTTCGGGGGTGACGTCGGATTCGCGGGAGGCGGACGCGGCGGGAAACTGGATGAGCATGGGGCGGACTCCGCACTGGGCACCGGATGGTGCCCAGTAGACTGCGGAGCCTGGAAGAAATTACACCTCGGTCTTGCGCCGGCGTCCTCGCAGCAGGTGCTGGATTGGCCCGGACGCAGCATAGGCGAGGAAGATCAGCAGGAGCACGCGGGGCGGATCGCTGAACACCACGGCGAACACCAGTACTACGACGAGGATCGCCACGAAGGGCACGCGACCCTTCATGTCCAGGTCCTTGAAGCTGTAGTACTTGATGTTGCTCACCATCAGGGTGCCCGCCGCCGCCACCAGCAACGCCACCAGGAAGGACATGTTGGAGCCCCTGATGCCGAAGTCGCTGAACGTCCAGACGGTGCCGGCGACCACCCCGGCCGCGGCCGGGCTGGCGAGGCCGATGAACCACTTCTTGTCCACCTTACCGATCTGGGTGTTGAAGCGCGCCAGGCGCAGGGCAGCACCGGCGACATAAATGAAGGCCACGGCCAGACCGACGCTGCGCAAGTCGCCGAGAGCCCACTCGTAGGCCAGCAACGCCGGCGCCAGACCAAAAGCGACCATGTCCGAGAGTGAGTCGTACTCGGCGCCGAAGGCGCTTTGGGTGTTGGTCAAGCGGGCGACCCGACCATCCAGGCTGTCCAGCACCATCGCCACGAAGATGGTCGCGGCGGCCGTGGCGAAGTTGCCGCCCATGGCGTTGATGATGGAATAGAAGCCGGCGAAGAGGTTCGCCGTGGTGAAGAGATTCGGCAGCAAGTAGATGCCGCGGTGGCGGACCTTGCGGCCCTCGGCGTCATGCCCTTCCTCGACGTGTTCATCGATCGGCAGCAGGCTTTCGGCATCGGCTGCCTGGCTGGACTCCTCGGGACGTTCGTTCATGAACATTACCTTGTGCAACGGGACTGGTTATGTGTACGACAGGCGTCAGCGGCACGGGTTCTGGGCGCCGACGCTGTGCTTTATACCAGAGCCTTTCGTCGGAATGAAAAAACGCGGCCGAGGCCGCGTCTTTTCAAGCGAGTCGTCGACTCAGTTCTTGCTCTTGTCGACGATCTTGTTCGCCGAGATCCACGGCATCATCGCCCGCAGCTTCTCGCCGATCTGCTCGATCGGATGGGCCGCGTTGTTGCGGCGGTAGGCGGTCATGGACGGGTAGTTGCCGGCGCCCTCGCTGATGAACATCTTCGCGTACTCGCCGTCCTGGATGCGCTTGAGTGCATTGCGCATGGCCTGACGGGATTCGGCGTTGATCACTTCCGGCCCAGTCACGTACTCACCGTACTCCGCGTTGTTGGAGATGGAGTAGTTCATGTTGGCGATGCCGCCTTCGTACATCAGGTCGACGATCAGCTTCAATTCGTGCAGGCACTCGAAGTAGGCCATTTCCGGTGCATAACCGGCTTCCACCAGGGTCTCGAAGCCGGCCTTGACCAGCTCGACGCAGCCCCCGCAGAGCACGGCCTGCTCGCCGAACAGGTCGGTCTCGGTCTCGTCCTTGAAGGTGGTCTCGATGATGCCGGTGCGGCCGCCGCCCACGCCGGCGGCGTAGGACAGAGCGACGTTCTTGGCGTTGCCGGAGGCGTCCTGGTAGATGGCGATCAGGTCGGGAATGCCACCGCCCTTGACGAACTCGGAACGCACGGTGTGACCCGGCGCCTTGGGCGCGATCATGATCACGTCCAGGTCAGCGCGCGGCACCACCTGGTTGTAGTGGATGGAGAAGCCGTGGGCGAAGGCCAGGGTGGCGCCCTTCTTCAGGTTCGGCTCCAGCTCTTCCTTGTACAGGCGGCCCTGGAATTCATCGGGAGTCAGGACCATCACTAGGTCGGCGGCGGCGACCGCGGCCGGCACATCGCTGACCTTCAGGCCATGGGCTTCGGCCTTGGCGATGGAGGAAGAACCGGGACGCAGACCGACGGTGACATCCACACCCGAATCCTTAAGGTTGCAGGCGTGGGCGTGCCCTTGGGAGCCGTAGCCGATGATGGCCACTTTCTTGCCCTGGATGATCGAGAGGTCGCAGTCTTTGTCGTAGAACACTTTCATGGATTTCCCCTAGTTACTTGGCCATGGGCCATCGCGAAAACGCGTTCAGATGCTGAGTACTTTGTCGCCACGGGCAATGCCGGTGACGCCGCTGCGTACGGTTTCCAGGATCGACGTGGTGCCGATCGCCTGGATGAAGCTGTCCAGCTTGTCGCTGGTGCCGGTCAACTGGATGGTGTAGACGCTGCTGGTGACGTCGACGATCTGCCCGCGGAAGATGTCGGTGGTGCGCTTCACCTCGGCGCGCTGGGCGCCGGTGGCCTTCACCTTGACCAGCATCAGTTCACGCTCGATGTGGGCGCTTTCCGACAGGTCCACCAGCTTCACCACCTCGATCAGCTTGTTCAGGTTCTTGGTGATCTGCTCGATCACCTCGTCCTGCCCCACGGTAGTCAGGGTCAGGCGCGACAACGAGGGGTCCTCGGTGGGCGCCACGGTGAGGCTCTCGATATTGTAGTTGCGCTGGGAAAACAGCCCGACCACGCGGGACAGTGCGCCCGGTTCGTTTTCCAGCAACAGAGAAATGATGTGCCGCATGGTCAGGTCCGCTCCGTCTTGCTCAGCCACATGTCGCGCATGGCGCCGTCTCTGATCTGCATCGGGTAGACGTGCTCGCTCTCGTCCACCTTGATGTCGAGGAACACCAGGCGGTTCTTCAGGGCGAACGCCTCCTCCAGCTTCGGCTTGAGGTCCTTCGGCTCGGTGATGCGCATGCCCACGTGGCCATAGGCCTCGGCCAGCTTGACGAAGTCCGGCAGCGATTCCATGTACGAGTGGGAATAGCGGCTGTTGTACTGCATGTCCTGCCACTGGCGGACCATCCCCAGCGCGCCGTTGTTGAGGTTGACGATTTTCACCGGCAGGTCGTACTGCAGGCAGGTGGACAGTTCCTGGATGTTCATCTGAATGCTGCCCTCGCCGGTGACGCAGGCGACGTCCTCATTCGGGAAGTTGAGCTTCACGCCCATGGCCGCCGGCAGGCCGAAACCCATGGTGCCGAGACCACCGGAGTTGATCCAGCGGTTGGGCTTGTTGAAGCGGTAGTACTGGGCCGCGAACATCTGGTGCTGGCCCACGTCGGAGGACACGAAGGCATCGCCGCCGGTGACTTCCCAGAGGGTCTCGATCACCGTCTGCGGCTTGATGATGCCGCCTTCGCCCTTGTCATAGGGGAACAGCCCGCGGCTGTCGCGCCACTCGTCGATCTGCTTCCACCAGGCGGCAACGGTTTCCTTGTTGGGCTTCTCGCCGATCTCCTTGAGCACCGCCACCATTTCGGTGAGCACGCTCTCCACCGGGCCAACGATGGGAATGTCCGCCTTGATGGTCTTGGAAATGGACGCCGGGTCAATGTCCACGTGGATGATCTTGGCGTTGGGGCAGAACTTGCTGGCGCCGTTGATCACCCGGTCGTCGAAGCGCGCGCCGACGGCGAGGATCACGTCGGCGTGGTGCATGGTCAGATTGGCGGTGTAGCTGCCGTGCATGCCCAGCATGCCGATGAACTGGCGATCACCGCCCGGGTAGCCGCCCAGGCCCATCAGGGTGTTGGTCACCGGCAGGTCGAGCATCCGCGCCACTTCGGTGAGGGGCGCAGCGGCATTGCCCATGATCACGCCGCCACCCGAGTAGAGCACCGGGCGTTTGGCGGCCAGGAGCATCTCCGCGGCCTTGCGGATCTGCCCGGAGTGACCGCGCACCGCCGGGTTGTAGGAGCGCAGCTTGACCTTCTTGGGATAGGCGTACTCGAACTTCTGGGTCGGATCGCCCATGTCCTTGGGAATGTCCACCACCACCGGGCCGGGACGGCCGGACTGGGCCAGGTAGAAAGCCTTCTTGATGACCTCGGGGATTTCCGACGGATGCTTGATGATGAAGCTGTGCTTCACGATGGGCCGGGAGATGCCGACCATGTCGGTTTCCTGGAAGGCATCGGTGCCCACCATGTTGCTGGGGACCTGGCCCGACAGGATCACCATCGGGATCGAGTCCATGTAAGCGGTGGCGATGCCGGTGACGGCGTTGGTCGCGCCAGGGCCGGACGTCACCAGCACCACGCCGGGCTTGCCGGTGGCACGGGCATAGCCGTCGGCCATGTGGGTAGCGGCCTGCTCGTGCCGCACCAGGATATGGGTGACTTCGTTTTCCTTGAACAGGGCGTCGTAGATGTGCAGGAGCGCACCGCCCGGGTACCCGTAGATGTACTTGACACCCTCGTCACGCAACGAGCGGACGACCATTTCTGCGCCGGATAAAAGCTCCACGTTGTATACCTCTGAAACGCCGGGACGCCGCCCGGGGAGGACGGCCGTCGAAGTAGGTTTACTGCCGAGCAGAGAGCATGAGCGACGGGTGGTCGCCGACTACGTCAGCTACTGACTGAGCAAGTATTGGGAAGGCCCCTGAATGTTGCGGGGATCTCCCACCCAGCGCGAGGTAACGCGTTGCGGGTAAAAGCAGGTCGGCGCGGGTGTGCACCTCATGGTCTGCTGAGAAAAGCCAGCTTGCGGCCAGCCCACTACAGCAAGCCTTGGATTGTTCGGAATAGACAACGGCAAGTCAAGCCGTCCGGATGGATTCTTCCCTGCGCGGCTGTGACGCGGCGCAGGATGACGACAGGGCGGTTTTGGTTATAGTAACGGCCAGGTTCCGCCGCTAACTCATAAAGGAAACAGCATGCGTCGCATGATTCTCACGGGCAGCCTGCTGCTCGGCCTGAGCAGCACCGTCATGGCCGCACAGGTGTACAAGTGGGTCGATGCCCAGGGCGTCACCCACTTCGGCGCCCAGCCGCCGGAAGGCCAGGAAACCAAGGCGATCAGCACCACCGTGGCACCGCCGCCGAAGGGCGCCGAACCGGCCACGCCGGCGAAGCCCGCCACCGCGCCCACGCCGGACCTGACGGACGACCCGGAACAGAAGGCCATCGACGAGAAAGTGAAGAAGGACGTGGCCGTTCAGGAAGCCGAACGCAAGAAATACTGCGAGAGCACCCGCACCAACCTCTCCCAGCTGCAGAACAATCCGCGGGTACGCGAGGCGGTGAACGGTGGGGTGCGCAAGCTCACCGAGGAAGAGCGCCAGCAGCGCATCGTCGAGATGCAGAAGGGCATCAGCGACAACTGCCTCTGATTCCTCCCGGCGCCGCCGGCCCTAGGCCGGCCCGCCGATCAGGTGATCGAACCGCTCCAGCGCCGTGAGCAGTTCCTTCGCCCGCAGGGGATGCTCGCGGTAGACCACCTCGGCCATGGGCCGGATGCCCGACGCGCGGGGCAGGGCCGAGCCCTCTTCGAGGATCTGCTTCATCCGCGGCAGGAATATCCACTGCAGCCATTCCTCGAACGTCAGGGTATCCACGCAGAAAGGCTCGACGCTGGCGAGCGCCTCGCCGCTGGGCGACTGCTCCGACCACCAGCCCTCCACACGCAGGGCCCGCTCGATTTGCAACAGCTCCTCGGCCAGCGCCGGAACCCGGGCGTCCATCAGAGGCTGACGCGCGCTTTCTCGCGCGCCTGGCCGGCGCCGGCCGCATCGCCGCGGCGGTCGCGGGCCTGGGCGATCAGGTTCCACAGGCTCGCCTGCAACGCGGGACGGCCATTGGCGTAGGTCAGCCCACGCTGGGCGAGCTGTTCGGCCTGGGCAGCATCGCCCTGGGCCAGCCGTACCTCGGCCAGGCGGTACAACACCTGCGGCTCCCGCGGCGCGATGCGCTGAGCGCGTTCCAGGCTGGAGGACGCCCCGTTCAGGTCGCCCCCGCCCTGCTGTTGCTGTGCGGTGGTGAGCAGCGCCAAGACCGGGCCATCCAACTGCTCGTCGGCGGCCAGGCCGCCACCGCTGTGGACGCCGCTCGGAATGCCCGTGGGCACGGAGGGCGCCGAAGACGGCGTGGTGTAGGCCGGCGCGGGCGTCGGTGCCGGGCCGGAAGTGACCGGACCGGGGGTGATCGGAGCGCTGCTGAGGGGCGCGCTGCCCCCCGCGGGGTAGGACTGAATAGGGGCCGCGGACGCGCCGGGCGGGACCATCACCACCACGCCGGAATCGTCATTCTGCGGCACGCTGCGCGGCTGCGCCGGCGCGGTCGCGGCGCGCGGTGTCGGCCGGTAGGCGCCGTTGCCGGCCAGGGGCTCTTCGTTGGAGAGCGGTGCACCGGAGTCCACCACCGGGATTGCGCCGCGTTGCGGAGTCGCACAGCCCGCCAGCATCACCGATGCTGCCAGGACGGATAGCCACAGCTTGTTCACGTCAAACCCTCTCGCTAATTCAACCAGCCACGGACCCAGTCCATCACCGAGTCCGCCGGCGCGTCACCGCCGCAGGCGGGACCGGGCGCCGGTTCGCTGCCGCGAATATACGGCATCTGCACGGCGTTCGGACAACCGGCCGCCGAGCCCTGGCCGTTGGCGGCATCGACCCAGGCCAGGGTGACATTGTTGGGAACCGGCATGTCCAGGGGCAGTGGGTCGGCCTTGCGCATGAAGCCGGTCCAGACCTGCAGCGCGCCGGTGGCGCCGGTCAGGGGCGTCTTGCCGTTGTCGTCGCGACCGAGCCAGACCACCGCCAGCAGGTCCTGGCTGAAGCCCGCGAACCAGCTGTCCCGGGAATCGTTGCTGGTGCCGGTCTTGCCGGCCAGGGTCAGGTTGGACGGCAACTGGCTGTAGACCGAACGGCCGGTGCCTTCGCGCATCACCCGCTGCATGGCGTTCTGCACCAGGTAGATAGCGCCCGGATCGAAGCGCTGCTCCACCTGGAAGGGGTAGCGCTTGAGCGGCTGGCCATCGGCCGTGAGCACGCTGCGGATGCCCCGCAGCGGGGTGTTGAAGCCGCCGCTGGCCAGGGTCTGGTACATGGTCGCCACGTTCATCGGGCTGAGGGAGCCGGCCCCCAGCAGCATGGACGGAAACGCCGGCCAGTCCTGGGAGACGCCCAGGCGCTCGACGGTCTTCAGCACGTTGGGCACGCCGAGTTCGAGGCCGAGCTTGGCGGTGGACAGGTTGTAGGAGTTGGCCAGGCCCTGGTAGAGGAAGATGGTGCCGTGGGCCTTGCGGTCGTAGTTCTGCGGTTTCCAGACCTGCCCGTCCTGGCCCTTCACCGAGAACGGCTCGTCGGCCACCCAGCTGGTCAGAGTGTACTGGCTGGGCCGCTCCAGCGCGGTGAGGTACACCGCCGGCTTGATCAGCGAACCGATGGGCCGCACGGCGTCGAGCGCCCGGTTGAACCCGGCGAAGCGCGGCTGGCGGCTGCCGATCAGGGCCTGGATCTCGCCGGTCTCGGGGTTGCTTACCACCATGGCCGCCTCGACATCCTCGATGCCCTTGCGGCCACCGAGGCGCTTGAGGGTCTCGGTCAGGGCGCTTTCCGACTTCAGTTGCAGGATCGGGTCGAAGCTGGTGAAGATCCGCAGCCCTTCCTCGGTGAGGTCTTCGTCGCGATAGTCCTGGCGCAGTTGGCGCTTCACCAGGTCGAGGAAGCCCGGGAAGGAACTGTCGGCCAAGCTGCCGCGCTTGGTCACCCCCAGGGGTTTCTGCTTGGCCTGGGCGGCTTCCTCGGCGCTCACCACGCCCTGCTCCACCAACACGTCCAGCACCAGGTTGCGCCGCTCCAGGGCGCGCTCCGGGTAGCGCCGCGGGTTGTAGTAGGTGGGCCCCTTGACCATGCCCACCAGCAGCGCCACCTGGTGCAGCTTCAGCTCCGACAGGGGCTGGCTGAAGAAGTACTGGCTGGCCAGGCCGAAGCCGTGCACGGCGCGCTGGCCGTCCTGGCCGAGGAACACCTCGTTGAGGTAGGCCTCGAGGATGTCCGGCTTGTCGTAGTGCAGCTCCAGCAGCACCGCCATCATGGCCTCGGTGGCCTTGCGGGTGATGCTGCGCTCGTTGGTGAGGAAGAAGTTCTTCACCAGCTGCTGGGTGAGGGTGCTGCCGCCCTGGCGCAGTTGGCCGGCGGTGGCGTTGATCCAGAAGGCCCGGGCGATGGACTTGGGCGAAACCCCGTGGTGGTGATAGAACTCCCGATCCTCCACCGCCACCAGGGTATCCAGCAGGTAGGGCGGCGCCTGGTCCAGCTTGATCAGGATGCGGTCCTCGTGGTGCGCCGGGTAGAGGCCGCCAATCAGCAGCGGCTCCAGGCGGGCCACCGCCAGGTCCGATCCGTCGCCCTTGCTGAGGCCGGCGACGTAGGTGCCGGAGAAGCGCACTCGCACCGGCTGTGAGGGCTCCGCGCCCTCGTAGAACTGGAAGCCGCGGGTGTACAGCTCCACCGCGTTGCCGGCCACCGATACCGAGCCGGGCCCGCTGGCCGAGCCCTCGCGACGGTAGCCCAGGGCGTCCAGTTCGGTGAGGAAATCGTCCTTGGTCAGCTTCAGGCCGGTGAACAGTTCCAGAGGCCGGGCATAGACCTTCGCCGGGATGGTCCAGCGGCGGCCGGAGAATTTCTCCTGCACCTGGGCGTCCAGGTAGACCGCGAAGCCGGCCAGCACCACCAGGCCCACCAGCGCGAGCTTGAGCGCCCAGCCGAGCCAGGGACGAAGACGGGATGCGGAACGTTTGGAGGACGAGCGAGAGGATCGGGAACGAGTCATGGCGGGGGATTATACGCACTTTGCCAGAGCCCGGCAGAAGCCGCCGGGGCGGTTTGCAGCGCCGCGCCCAGCCGCCATAATGCGGGCCTCGTCTCCCGCCCAGCACAAGGATCGACCGTGAGCCAAGCATTGATCGCCGCCCTGCAGAATCCCGCCCTGTACCCCCATCCGGTAGAGCAGTTCCAGGTCATCGAGACCCATATTTCCTGGGTGCTGCTCACTGGCCCCTACGCCTACAAATTCAAGAAGCCGGTCAACTTCGGCTTCCTCGACTTCACCCGCCTGGAGGACCGCCGGCACTTCTGCGAAGAGGAAGTGCGGCTGAACCAGCGCCTCACCGAGAACCTGTACCTGGAGGTGCTGCCCATCACCGGCAGCGAGACGGAGCCGCGCCTGGCGGGAGACGGCCCTGCGATCGAGTACGCCCTGAAGATGCGCCAGTTCTCCCAGAGCCAACTGCTGGCCGAGGTCCAGGCGCGGGGCGAACTGACCCCGGCGCACATCGACGCCCTGGCACGGCGCATCGCCGAGTTCCACCGCGAAACGCCCCAGGTCGCCGAGGACCACCCGCTGTGCACGCCGGAGGCGATCATCGCGCCGCTGCGGCAGAACTTCGAACAGATCCGCCCGCTGCTGTCGGAGAAGGCCGACCTGCTGCAACTGGATGCCCTGGAGGCCTGGGCCGAAAGCAGTTTCCTGCGCCTGCGCCCGCTGCTGGCCCGGCGCGCCCAGGAAGGCCGCATCCGCGAGTGCCACGGCGACATCCACCTGGGCAACGCGACCCTGATCGACGGCGACGTGGTGCTGTTCGACTGCATCGAATTCAACGAGCCGTTCCGCTTCATCGACATCGCCCTGGACGCGGCTTTCCTGATCATGGACCTGGAAGATCGCAACCTGAAGCCGCTGGCGCGGCGCTTCCTCAATGCCTGGCTGGAACACACCGGCGACCACGCCGCACTGGACCTGCTCAACCTCTACAAGGCTCACCGGGCTTTGGTGCGGGCCAAGGTCAACCTGTTCCGCCTGGGCCAGGAAACCGACCCCGTCACCCGCGCGGTGATCCTGCGCCAATACCGTGGCTATGCCGGGCTCGCGGAAAGCTACAGCGCGATCCCGTCGCGCTTCCTGGCCATCACCCATGGCGTGTCCTCCGTGGGCAAGAGCCACGTGGCGCTGCGCCTGGTGGAAGCGCTGGGCGCCATCCGCCTGCGCTCGGACGTGGAACGCAAGCGGATGTTCGGCGAACAACGGGACACCGACAAAGGCCAGCTGGCGGCCGGCATCTATGACGCCCAGTCCAGCGAGGCCACCTACGGGCGCCTGCACGAACTGGCCGGGCTGGCCCTGCGCGCCGGCTACCCGGTGGTGATCGACGCCACCTACCTGCGCCACGCCCATCGCCACGCCGCCCGCAAGGTGGCCGAGGCCACCGGGACGCCGTTCCTGATCCTCGACTGCCAGGCGCCGGAAGCGGTGATCGCCGGGTGGCTGGAGCAGCGCCAGGCGGAGGGGACCGACCCGTCCGATGCCACCCTGGACGTGATCCGCGCCCAGCAGGCCGGACGCGACGGCCTGGACGAATACGAACAGGCCCACAGCACCCGCATCGACACTCACCAGGCGAGCAGCCTGGATACCCTGGTGGAGCGTATCCGCCAGTCGCTGCCGGGGTTCTGAACCGGCCCCAGCCCGAGGCGGAGCGCCCTGCCCGCCTCGTTTCCCGTCGGGTCCGAGCAGATGGCACCGCGCCTTCTATACTGCGGAAAACTCCGCCGGATGCGCGCCATGACCCAACCGCACCAGCTCGACGATCCGCTCTACCAGTTCCTGCGCAACGAGAACGTCAAGGCCTTCAACGAGCAGAAGCCCAGGGACGCGACGATCAACCTCAGCGAGGGCGATTTCCGCGGGCTCGACCTGCGTGGCCTGGAGCCGGCCGGCATCGATTTCAGCGGCGCCTACTTCCGAGGTGCCGACCTCCGCGGCCTCGACCTGCGCCGCACCCGCCTGGAGGGCGCCAGCATCGCTCACGCGCAGATTTCCGGCGCGTACTTCCCGGTGGAACTGACAGCCGACGAGATCCTGATGTCGGTCAAGTTCGGCACCCGCCTGCGCTACCGGTCGCAGCCATGACGGACGGCCGGTGCCGCGCCGCGGCAGCCGCCCCACCGGGCCGTGACGTCCTCCGGACCGCCGTCGAGAGTCCACCCCGCTGCATTCCCGCGATCAGTCCGTGCAAGGAGGCCCGATGAACGACGACCTGCAGTTGCTGAAGAACCTCGGCAAGACCTCCGCCCAGTGGCTGCACGCGGTAGGCATCCATACCGGCGCGGACTTGCGCCGTGTCGGTTCGGTGGCGGCCTACCGGGCCGTCCGGGAACGTGGCTTTCGCGCATCGAAAGTGTTGCTGTACGCCATCGAGGGCGCGCTGCTGGATGTACACTGGGGCGAACTCAGCTCGACCCACAAGGCCGAGCTCAACGGCCAGCTGGACAATATTTCGCCGCGTAACAAGAGTTAGCTCACACGCCGAGCATCCGGTAATTTACGCCGGGCGGCGACCGACCTATTGTTTCAGGGACGTTCGTGCGTTTCGCCAGACCAGCCAGTTCAAGGAAATCCAGTCATGTACCTACTCGGGGAGCAACCGGCCTACGCCGATCAGCTGATCAATCGACTGCAAAGCATCCCCGCGCAGTTGCTCGATGGCCTCGAACCCTGCGGCGAACCCGTTAGCCTGGAGCGCGCCGACGACCTGGCCCGGGTGCTGCCCGGCAACCGCCTGTACATCATCGACAACGGCCTGCTGCACGCGGTGGTCGACGAACGCCCGCTGTTCTACCTCCAGGAGGGCGACCTGGTGGGGCTGCGCCAGGGCATCGACCTGCCCAGTTGCCGCTACAGCAGCGATGAACCGCTGCGGCTGATCCCCTACTCCCGCACCGAAGTCTTCCGCCACATCTACGCCAGCGAACAACGCCAGGAGCTGTTCATCCAGTACCTGGTCGGGCACACTGCCCTGCTGTCCGATGCCCTGGCGCGGCTCAAGCAGCCGGAAATCCGTCCGGCCACCGGTTTCCAGCACTTCGCCACCGGCGAAGAGCTGATCCACCAGGGCGACGAGGCAGACCACGTCTTCATCATCATCGAGGGCCATGCCGAGGCGTTCGTCGCGGGCCAGAAGGTGGGTGACGTGCAGAAGGACGAGATCTTCGGCGCCATGGCGGTCTTCACCCGCGAGAAGCGCAGCGCCACGGTGATCGCCAGCGAGCCCTGCACGGTGATGGTGATCCCCAAGGAGCAATTCCTCAGCCTCATGCAGAGCAACCCGCGCATCGCTCACAGCCTCATCGAAAGCATGGCCCGGCGCATCGACCTGCTGAACAAGGAAGTCACCCAGCTGCGGCGCACCGAAAGCGAAGATGACAAGAAGCCTGCGTGACGCCCTCACAGCGAAAAGCCCGGTCTAGGCCGGGCTTTTTCGTATGGAGCTGGCGAGAGGCCAGCCAGATGAAAATAATTCGCAAGAAGTACTTGACTCTGCAATGAGAATGGTTATTATTAACTCAACTGGTCGCGAGATCAGCCGATAAAATGAGGCCCATTCGTTGGACTTCAGATTATCTCCTCATCAGGCTAATCACGGTTATTGACCCGGCACTTTGCCGGGTCTTTTTTTGCCTGTCTGTTTTGTCCGGCCCTGAAGCCAATAGCGCGGCCCTTGCCGCGCACGGGGCGTTCAGCGTCGCAGCTGGGCGCAGTGGTCCTGCTCGGGTACCGCTGGGGTGTACCAGACGTAGTCCGCGGCATCCGCGGTAACGGCCTTGCCCACTTCTGCCAGGATCAGCACGGCCTCCCCCGAGGCAGGCTGCAGGTCCTGCAAATGCAGGGGCACGCCCAGGTCACGTCGGACATGGTAGGCGCCCGCTACCAGCAGCGTCGGCTGCGGGGCGGCCAGCAGGCGTTCGGCCATGCGCCGGTCACGTTGCTGCTGCACGGCGAGCATGGCCGGCATCTGGGTTTCTGGCAGCAGCCCGCAATGGGCATCGCGGATCTGCGCCTGCAGAGCCTGGCGCACCGGTGCCGCTGTGGACGCTTGCCCGGCCAGGTCGGGGCGCCGCGTGTAGATGTCCATGATCTCCGCGCGATCCAGGTTGGCCGCCAGCATCGGGTAGGGCTGTTCGAGGGCATACCGGACCAAAGGGCCGTAGAGCGTCCAGTCCCACCCCTTCTGCCAGGCCAGCGCCTGAGGCAGGTCCGCCGGCAGCTGGTCCCGCTGGAACGCCGCCCGCACCGCATCCACTCGCCCCTGCTGCTCCGGCACCAGCATTTCCAGCGCCAGGCTGCCCTGGGGCCGGCGCGCGTCCAGGGCCTGCAGCAGCCAGCGCTCCAGGGCGTGATGGTCGGGATTGTCGTGCTGCTCGCCCACCAGCACCCGCGGGGCGTCGCTTAGGCGCGCCACCAGTTCCTCGGGCGTCAGGGTGGCGCCGCTGCGCAGGTCGCGGATCTGCCCCACGGTCGGCTGGTCGCGCTTTTCCGGGCTTTGCCAGTCGGGCAACGGCGGGGTACGGGTGCAGGCGCCCAGCACCAGCACGCACCCCAGGATCAAAGAACGCATGCAATCACCTCGAGGACGCGCACCCGCGCGCCGGTGAACAGGATCAGCGGGCCACGATCAGTGGGTGGCCCCGTTCGGGATGGCGCTGGACCAGTACGTCCAGGCCGAAGACCGCTCGCAGCGGTTCGACCCGTAGGACCTCGTCCACCGCGCCGGACGCATGGGCGCGCCCCTCGTGCAGCAGCACCAGGCGATCGCAGTAGCGGGCCGCCAGGTTGAGGTCGTGCAGGATCACCAGCACCGCCGCGCCCTGGGTGGCGAAGTCGCTGACCGCCTGCAGGGTGGTGTGCTGGTGCAACGGGTCGAGCATCGACGTGGGCTCGTCCAGCAACAGCACCCGCCCC
The DNA here is from genome assembly GCF_007109405.1 of Pseudomonas mangiferae. Taxonomy (GTDB): domain Bacteria; phylum Pseudomonadota; class Gammaproteobacteria; order Pseudomonadales; family Pseudomonadaceae; genus Pseudomonas_T; species Pseudomonas_T mangiferae. Next base: position 23,130 of record NZ_VJOY01000024.1, on the reverse strand, counting down.
TCACCGCCGGGCCAGAGCTGCGCCAGCACCCGGGCCAGGTGCACCCGCTGCCGCTCGCCGCCGGACAGCGCCAGATAGCTGCGCCCGTGCAGATAGGCCGCATCGGCGGCCTCCAGGGCCAGCCCGACGATCTCCTCGTCCCGGCGGCGCCCGCTGGCGTGGGGCAGGCGCCCCATGCCCACCACGTCCTCGACCCGGAAGGCGAAGCTCAGGCTGGAGCTCTGGGGCAGCACGGCCAACCGCCGGGCACGTTCCGGCCCTGGCCAGTCCGCCAGCGGCCGCCCAGCCAGCTCGACCCGCCCAGCCTCCACCGCCAGCTCGCCACACAGCGCCGCCAGCAGCGTGCTCTTGCCCGCGCCGTTGGGACCCAGCACACCCAGCACCTCGCCGGCGCGCAGTTCCACGTCCAGGCCATCCAGCACGGACTGCCCTCCCCGGCTGACGCTCAACCCCTCGGTACGCAGCATCAGGCGCGCCCTCGCACCAGCAGAAAAAGGAAGAACGGCGCGCCGATCAGCGCGGTGACGATACCGATGGGCAGTTCCGCCGGCGCCAGCAGCAGCCGCGCCAACAGGTCGGCTAGCAGCAGCAGCGCGGCGCCGGCAAGCAGCGAGGCGGGCAGCAATACCCGGTGGTCCGGCCCCACCAGGAGGCGCACCAGATGCGGCACCACCAGGCCGATGAAGCCGATCATCCCGGCGGCGGCCACAGCGGCGCCCACCCCCAGGGCAGTGCAGAACACCAGTTCGCGCTTGATCCGCTCGATGTCGAAGCCCAGGTGGCGGGCCTCCGACTCACCCAATAGCAGCGCGTTGAGGGCCGTGGCACGCCGAGGCAGCCACACCGCCACCGCCGCGGTCACCAGCAGCAGCGGCCAGAGGCGGGGGTAGCTGGCGCCGTTGAGGCTGCCGAGGTTCCAGAACGTCAGGGTGCGCAGGGTGGCGTCGTCCGCCAGGTAGGTGAACAGGCCGATAGCAGCGCCGGCCAGGGCGGTCAGGGCGATTCCCGCCAGCAGCATGGTCGCCACGCTGGTCTGCCCGTCGCGGCGGCCGACACGGTACACCAGCCAGGTAACGCCCAGCCCGCCGCCGAAGGCGCTGAGGGACAGCACATAGGGAGCGAGCCAGGCCGGCCATCCCCCGAACAGACTGGCGCCGACGATGGCGAACGCTGCCCCCAGGGCGGCGCCACTGGACACGCCCACCAGCCCGGGATCGGCCAGCGGGTTACGGAACAGGCCCTGCATCGCCACCCCCGACAGCGCCAGCACGCCCCCCACGGCGAGGCCCAGCAGGGTCCGCGGCACGCGGATCTGCCCGAGGATCAGCTCGGCCCGGGCCAGACCGTCGCCGGACAGGGGCATGCCCAGCAGGCGCAGGCCCGCGCGAACCGTATCGCCCAGGGGTAGGCTCACCGGCCCCAGGGCCAGGGACAGCCAGATGGCGAGCGCCAGTAGCAGGCCCAGCGCGACGAACAGTGGGCGCGGACGGACGACCACCGTCATGGCTGGGGCCGGGGAAGCGGAGCCTGGTCGGGGTAGAAGGCGGCGGACAGGCTGGCCAGGCTGTCAGGCAGGCGCGGCCCCAGGCCGCCCACCAGCAGGGTCGGGTCGAGGGACAGCAGGCGACCGTCATGGACGGCGCGGGTGGCGGCCAGGGCCGGGTTCTGTTCCAGCAGCGCCGCCCGGGCGGCATCGCCCTCCAGGCTGCGGTCGGCGAAGATCACCACGTCGGGGTCGAGGGCGGTGAGTGCCTCGCCGGAGAGGGCCTTGAAGCCGGTGTGGGTAGCGACGTTGCGCCCGCCGGCCCGTTCGATCAGCCAGTCGGCGACAGTGTCCCGCCCCGCGGCCATCGGCCCGCTGCCGGCATGGCCGAGCACCAGCAGCACCTTGGGCGACTCGCCCTGGGCGCGGGCCCTGGCCACCCAGTCGGCCTGCTGCTGCAGGGCTTTGCGGTAGTCGGCGACCGCTCGCTCGGCGCCCGGGCGGTCGCCCAGCCACTCGCCGATGTGCAGCAGGTTCGCCTCCAGCGCGTCCAGGTCCGCCCGGGCCGACAGCCGCTCGATCCGCACCCCGGCGGCCTGCAGTTGTTCCAGCACCGGCGGCGGGCCCATTTCCTCCGACCCCAGCAGCAGATCGGGGTGCAGGGCGAGGATGCCTTCGGCGGACAGCTGCCGCTGGTAGCCGATGCTGGGCAACTCGCGCAGGCCCTGGGGATGCTGGCTGGTGGTGTCCACGCCCACCAGCCTGTCCTGCCCGCCCAGTCGCACCACCCATTCGCTGAGGCTGCCACCGGCGCTGACCCAGCGCTGCGGCAGGGCCTCGGCGGCGCAGAGGAAGTGGCTGAACAGCAGGCCGGCGCAGAGGCCGGCGAGTCGGGCGCTTGGGCGCATGAGTAGCTCCGTGGTCGAGGGATGACGCCGGCATCCGCGTGGATGCCGGCTACAGCAAAGCAGGTTGGCCGGCCTTCTGACAATGTCCGGCGCGCGATCAGGACAGGGCCGCGGCTTCCTCGGCCAGGGCGCGCCAGTCTTCTCGCTCGGCCACGCCGGGCTTGCGGGCACCGAACAGCTGTACGATCAGCTCGCCCTCGGCGTCGAAGGCTTCCCAACTGGTGATGATGCCGTCGCTGCTAGGCTTGCGCACCCGCCACAGCTGCTGCACCGCCGGGGTCTTCAGGTGCAGGTTGAATTCCGGGTCGAGCACGTTGAACCAGCCCTCCATGGCCATCAGGCGCTGCACCGACCCGCTGTGGATCTGGATGCAATGCCGGTTGCCGACGAACACCATCAACGGCACCTGGCGCGTTGCGGCCGTCTCCAGCAGCGAGGGCAGCGCGCCCGGGTCGAGCGGTTCGGCCCATTCGCGCCCCGCCAGGCGCAGGGCCTGGGTACGGACGGCGCCCTGCTTCTTCAGCAGGGCGAAGAAGTGATGGGTGTCCTTCAGCGCGGCCCAGCCCTGGCGCAGCGCGGCGACGTCGACCTGCTCGTCGGGGCGTGGCGCCTCCGGCTCGGCCCGCGGGCGCAGCGCCAAGGCGGCGTCCTGGGTCTCATCGCGAAACCGCTCCAGCAGCGGCGCCCAGGCCGCCTCCCGGCTCTCGGCGGTCATGTAGACCTTGTGCACCGCGACGCCCTGCCAGTCGAAGACCTGGATGCTGCGCTGCGTCCCGCGCTCGCCCCGCTCCTCGACGGCGAACACGCTGGCCCAGCCGGCGAGGAACAGACGCAGGTCGATGTCCGCCGACACCACCAGGCCCATCTGCCCGTTGGCCATCACGCTGACCTCGCGGTAGTAGCCCTTACGCTCGTGGACGCAATGCTCGTTACGGGTCAGGGCCATGATGTAGCCCAGTTCGCCCAGGGCCGGCAGCAGCGCGGCCCATTCCGGACGCAGGCGCACGGCGTCGACACCGAGACGACTGGCCACCAGTTCGGCCTCGCTGACCGCCAGGCGCTCGGCAGCCTCGCGGGCGCGCAAGCGTGGCTGCTCGCTGCGCAGCGCCTGCCAGGCCTGGTACAGAGGGGACGGTTCGGCGACGGCGGACGTCGGGATGCTCATGGGGAATCTCCTGGGGTTCAGCGGTTCGCCGTCAGGGCGAACTCGACGGGAATGTGGACGCGGCTGGGCACCGGCTGCCCTTCCACGGTTTCCGGCCGGAAGCGCCAGCCGGCGACCGCCTCCAGGGCGGCCGCATCGAGGCTGCCGACGCCGGACGAGCGCAGCACCGTCAGGCCGCGTTGCTGGCCGCGGACATCCAGGCGGACCTCCACCAGTACCACGCCCTGCTGGTTGCGGCGGCGGGCTTGGGACGGGTAGCGCGGGGGCGCCGGCGGCTGCAGGAACCCCGGCTTGCGGCTGAACACTTCCACCGGCGGCCGGCTGGCCAGGGCGAGCGCAGACGAGTCGCTGTCCGGAGTGGGCTCGGCCACCGGATGCCGGTCGACTACCGAGGCGGCGGGCGCGGACAGGGGCCGCGAGGCGGCCGGGGTGGACGGCGGCCGCGCAACGGATCGCCGGGCCGCCACCGCATGGCCGGAAACGGCCGCGCTTTCCCGACGGGGTGGCGGCAGACGGGTCGGCTTCGATGGCGCGTGGGCAGTGGATCGACTGGCCACGGCCGGCTCGGCCCTGGGCGTGGCGAGAATCGCCGCTCCAGGAGTTGCCACCTTGGCAGGAGCCGCTAGGGAAGAAATCGACAGGGAAGGCGCGGCCTTTGAAAGCGCCGGTTCGGTCGGCGCCGCAGGCGATGCCGGCAAGGGCGCCAGGCTCACCTGGAAAACCGGCCCCGGCCTCGTCGACGCCGCCGAAAGCGGCGGCCGGAAAGCGTCTCGCAGCAGCCAGCCGGCCATGACGTGCAGGGCCACGCAGAGCAACAGGCAGAGAAACGGACGCAGCATCAACAGTTCGACCTCATAAATACGAATCTATTTGATAATTGTTTGCATTTGCCTGTCAAGGTCGCTAAGGTCTGCCGCCGACGCCAACCTCCGGCCGCGCCCGCCGCTCCCCGCAGAGGGAAACCCGCCGCTCTTCCGGGCCGGCGACCCCAGACGGCACCCCCGCGATGCGGCACGCCTGCCATCGCCGGGCCGCCCATGCGCTGCCGGGCCCTTGAACCCAGGAGTGCCCCATGTCGATCCGTCCCCCCTTTGCCCGTCGTCCCTGGCTGGCCTTGCTGTTGCTCAGCCCCTCCCTGGCGCTCGCCGCGGAGCGCAACGCCACCCAGTTCGATACCGTCACCGTCACCGCCACCCGCAACGAGCAGACCTTGGGCGAAGTGCCGAGCACCGTATCGGTACAGAACGAGCGCGAGATCGACCAGAAGAACGTCAAGGACATCAAGGACCTGGTGCGCTACGAGCCGGGCGTCTCGGTGGGCGGCACCGGCAGCCGCTTCGGCCTGTCCGGCTTCACTATCCGCGGCATCGGCGGCAACCGGGTGCTGACCCAGGTGGACGGCGTGAACACCCCGGACGCCTTCTCCTTCGGCGGCTTCCTCAGCGCCCAGCGCAACTACGTGGACCCGGACACCCTCAAGCAGGTGGAGATCATCCGCGGCCCGGCCAGCTCGCTGTACGGCAGCGATGCCATCGGCGGCGCGGTGAGCTTCCTGACCAAGGATGCCGCCGACTACCTCGACGAAGGGGACGACGCCTACGCCCGGCTGAAGACCGGCTACGACGGCGCCGATGACAGCTGGCTGCGCAGCGCCACCCTGGCCGGCCGCCAGGGCACCCTCGACGGCCTGCTGCACATCGGCCGGCGCAGCGGCCAGGCGCTGGACACCCAGGGCGACCGGGGAGGGATCGACAGCACCCGGGAGAAGGCCAACCCGGTGGACTACACCACCGACAACCTGCTGGCGAAAATCGGCTGGGACTACGCCGACGGCGACCGCCTGCAGCTGACCTACGAACGCTACCAGGACGATGTGGACACCCGGGTGCTGAGCAACTACAGCCGCACGGCCACCATCCGCACCCAGGATGCCGACGACGCCGTGGACCGCGAGCGCTTCACCCTCGCCCATACCCTGCGCCTGGACACTCCCCTGGCCGACCGCGTGCAGACCCAGCTCAGCTACCAGGACAGCCAGAGCCGCCAGCGCACCTACGAGGACCGGGTGGTCACCGGGCAGCCGCGCTACCGCACCCGCGACTCCCACTACGAAGAACGCCTCTGGCAGTTCAACAGCAAGCTGGACAAGGCCTTCGAGCTGGGCGACACCCGCCATGCGCTGGTCTACGGGGTCGACCTCAAGCGCCTGAAGAACAGTGACCTTCGCGAGGGCGGCGAGACGGTGATCGCCAGCGGCGTGCGTACGCCGGTGCAGCCCACCAGCGACTTCCCGGACCCGACCACCAGCGAATACGCCCTGTTCGTCCAGGACAGCATCGCCATCGGCCGCTGGACCCTGCTGCCCGGCCTGCGCTACGACCGCTACGAGATGAAGCCCCACGCCACGAGCGAGTACCTCAACAGCCAGGCCACCGACGCCAGCCCGAGCGACTTCGAGGATTCGGCGCTGTCGCCCAAGTTCGGCGTGACCTACCAGATCGACGACCACCACAGTGTCTATGGCCAGTACGCCGCGGGCTTCCGCGCGCCCCAGGCGGTGGAGATCTTCGGCGAATTCATCAACCCCGGCATGTACCGCACCCTGGCCAACACCGACCTCAAGGCCGAGACCAGCGACAGCTACGAGCTGGGTCTGCGCGGCCGCTATGACCTGGGCAGCTTCGGCGTGGCGCTGTTCTACAACCGCTACGACGATTTCATCGAGCAGGTCAGCCGGCCCTCCAGCGTACCGGGCTACCCGTTCGGCGAGTTCCAGTACGTCAACCGCGACCGGGTGACCATCCGCGGCGTCGAGGCCAAGGGCGAGCTGTTCCTCGACCGCCTGGGCCTGCCGGGCGGCTGGAAGGCCACCACCGCGCTGGCCTACGCCCGCGGCAAGGACGAGGGCAGCGGCGAGCCGATCAACAGCGTCGACCCGCTCAAGGGCGTGTTCGGTGTCGGCTACAGCGAGCCGGCCGGGGTGTTCGGCGGCGAGCTGAACTGGACCCTGGTGGCGGCCAAGGAGCGCGTCGACAAGAGCGGCACCGCCAACCAGTTCGAAACCGCCGGCTACGGGGTGCTCGACCTCACCGGCTGGTGGCAGGTGAACGAGTCCTTCTCGGTCAATGCCGGGCTGTTCAACCTCACCGACAAGCAGTACTGGCAGTGGGGCGACGTGCAGGGCCTGACCGAGAACAGCGCCAGTCTGCAGCGCTACACCCAGCCGGGCCGGCACGCGGCGGTCAACCTGATCTGGGAAATCTGACCGGCTCGCCCTTGGCATCGCCTGGCGCTGCGGGATAATGCCCGCTCGCCAGGAGGTGCCGATGATCGTGCTCTGCGCCCCGGATGCGCTGCCCGAGGGGCAGAGCCGGGGCTTCACCTGTAACGGGACGCGCCTGCTGGCGGTCCGCCGGCATGGCCACGTCCACGTCTACGAGAACCGCTGCCCGCACCGTGGCGTTGCGCTGGAATGGCAACCGGACGCCTTCCTCGACGACAGCGGCAGCCTGATCCGCTGCGCCACCCACGGGGCGCTGTTCCTCATCGAATCCGGCGACTGCGTGGCCGGTCCCTGCGCCGGCGAGGCCCTGCGTGCCCTGCCCTGCCGCGAGGACGACCAGGGCATCTGGGTCGACCCTGCCTGACCGCGACCGGCTCAGTCGACGTCCACGGCCAGGCGGCGGGTCAGCTCGATGGCGAAGGGCGTCAGTTCCACCCCATAGGCCAGCACCTCGACCCCGGCGGCGACGGCGTCGCGCAAGGCGGCCGCGTACAGCGGGTCGATCTCCACCGCCGGCCGCACCCGCTCCACCCCGGTCAGGTTCACGCAGTACAACTGCACTGCGCGGGTGCCCTGGCGCGCCAGGGTGGCCAATTCCCGCAGGTGGCGCGCGCCGCGCTGGGTCACCGCATCGGGAAACGCCGCCACGCCGGTGTCGGCGAAGCCCAGGGTGATGCTCTTCACCTCCACGTAGGCCGGCCCGTCGGGGTACTCCAGGCGGAAGTCGATGCGGCTGCGCTCCTGGCCGTAGGCCACTTCCCGGCGCAGCCCGGTGAAGCCCGCCAGTTCGGCAATACCGCCGCGGCGCAGGGCTTCCTCCACCAGCGGGTTGGCCCGCGCGGTGTTGACGCAGGCCAGGCGCCCCTGGGGCGTCTCGCTCAGTTCCCAGGTCCCCGGCAGCTTGCGCTTCGGGTCGCTGGAGCGGCTGAACCAGATGCGCCCGCCGGGCACCATGCAGTTGAGCATCGCCCCGGTGTTGGGGCAGTGCACGGTGAGCCGCTCGCCCGCCGGCGTCTCGATGTCGGCGAGGAAACGCTTGTAGCGCTGCAGCAGGCGGCCTTCCTCCAGGGGCGGGTCGAACCTCATCGGGCCGCCCAGCTGCGCAGCCCGCGCTCGATCCGCTGCACCGCCTCGCGCAGGCGCGGCAGGCTCTGGGTGTAGGCGAAGCGCACGTGGCGGTCGGCGCGGTGGCGGCCGAAGTCCAGGCCGGGGGTGAAGGCCACGTGCTCGGTCTCGATGAAGTGCTGGCAGAAGGCATAGGCATCGCCGCCGAAGGCCGAGATGTCGGCGTACAGGTAGAATGCGCCCTCCGGTTCGACGTCGATGCCGAAGCCCAGCGCCCGCAGCGCCGGCAGCAGGTAGTCGCGGCGCAGGCCGAACTCGTGGCGGCGCGCCTCCAGCAGCGCCAGGGTGTCCGGCTCGAAGCAGGCCAGGGCGGCATGCTGGGCCATGGACGAGGCGCTGATGTAAAGGTTCTGGGCCAGTTTCTCCAGGTGCGGCACCGCATCCCGGGGCGCTACCAGCCAGCCCAGGCGCCAGCCGGTCATGCCGAAATATTTGGAAAAACTGTTCAGCACGAAGGCCGAGTCGTCCACCTCCAGCACGCTGGCGGCATCAGCGCCATAGGTGAGGCCATGGTAGATCTCGTCCACCACCAGATGGCCACCGAGGCCGCGCGAGGTACTGGCCAGGGCCGCCAGCTCGTCCCGCGACAGCAGCGTACCGGTGGGGTTGGCCGGCGAGGCCACCAGGGCACCGACGCTGTCGGCGTTCCAGTGGCGCTGCACCAGCTCGGGGGTCAGTTGGTAGCGGCTGCCCGCGTCCACCGGCACCAGCTGCGCGCTGGCCTCCACCAGCCGCAGGAAGTGCCGGTTGCAGGGGTAGCCCGGGTCGGCCAGCAACCAGTGCTTGCCAGGCTCCACCAGCAGGCTGCTGGCCAGCAGCAGCGCGCCGGAGCCCCCGGGGGTGATCAGGATCCGCTCGGGGTCCAGGTCCAGGCCGTGGCGCTGGCCATAGAAGCGGGCGATGGCCTGGCGCAGCGCCGGCAGCCCGCGGGCCGCGGTGTAGCGGGTGTGCCCGGCGGCCAGGGCGGCCTGGCCGGCCGCGACGATGGGCGCCGCGGTGGTGAAGTCCGGCTCGCCGATCTCTAGGTGGATGACATCGTGGCCGGCCGCCTGCAGTTCATTGGCGCGGGCCAGCAGCGCCATCACGTGGAAGGGTTCGATGGCGCGGCTGCGCGCGGTGTAGGAGGTGGCCATGGACGTCGTCGCTTCCTTTTATATACGGGCGAAGGAAGGATTCTAACCAACCCGCCGAGAGGCCTGCAGCAGCCTCGACAACCGGGAGTGGCGCGCCCTGATTCGATCTGGTAAGTTCGCCGGCTCGCAGTCGCAGGGCCGATGTGTTGGCCAGGGATAACACCTGCGCAAGATTAGAAAAAGTGAGAGGCGGTCATCCATGCCCACTAAAGAGCAACAACAGAACAGCCAGCTGAACCGCGGTTACGAGCCTTACGTCGAGACCAAGGGCGAGGAATACATGAGTGATCGCATGCGCGCTCACTTCACCGACATCCTCAACAAGTGGAAACAGGAGCTCATGGAGGAAGTGGATCGTACCGTGCATCACATGCAGGACGAAGCCGCCAACTTCCCGGACCCCGCCGACCGTGCCAGCCAGGAAGAGGAATTCAGCCTCGAACTGCGCGCCCGCGATCGCGAGCGCAAGCTGATCAAGAAGATCGACGAGACGCTGCAGCTGATCGAGGAAAACGAGTACGGCTGGTGCGACTCCTGCGGCGTCGAGATCGGCATCCGCCGCCTTGAGGCCCGTCCCACCGCCACCCTCTGCATTGACTGCAAGACCCTGGCGGAAATCAAGGAAAAACAGCTGGGTTCCTGAACCCACGACGGGGCGCCACGGCGCCCCGTTTCGTTTCCCGGTCCGCCATGCCGATCCCTCCCTCCCCTTACGTCGGCCGCTTCGCCCCCACGCCCAGCGGCTACCTGCATTTCGGCTCTCTGGTGGCCGGCCTCGCCTCGTACCTGGATGCCCGCGCCGTCGGCGGCCGCTGGCTGCTGCGCATGGAAGACCTGGACCCGCCCCGGGAAGTGCCCGGCGCCCAGGACGCCATCCTGCGTGCCCTGGACGCCTATGGCCTGCACTGGGACGGCCCCTGGGTCCGCCAGAGCGACCGCCATGCCACCTACGCGGCGGTCATCGACGACCTGTTCGCCCGCGGCCTCGCCTACGCCTGCATCTGCACCCGCAAGCAGCTGGAACAGCGTGGCGGGCGCTACCCCGGGACCTGCCGCAACGCCTGCCACGCCGCCCATGACGCGGCGATCCGCCTGCGGGTGCCCGAGCTGACCTACCGCTTCTTCGACCGCGTGCAGGGCGAGTACGGCCAGCACCTGGGGCGCGAGGTGGGGGATTTCGTCATCCGCCGCCGCGACGGCCTGTTCGCCTACCAGCTGGCGGTGGTCCTGGACGACGCCTGGCAGGGCATCACCGACGTGGTGCGCGGCGCGGACCTGCTGGACTCCACCCCGCGCCAGCTCTACCTGCAGGAACTGCTGGGCCTGTCCCAGCCGCGCTACCTGCACGTGCCGCTGATCATCCAGCCGGACGGGCACAAGCTGGGCAAGTCCTACCGCTCGCCACCGCTCGCCGCCGACCAGGCCGCGCCGCTGCTGGTACGGGCCCTGCGCGCCCTCGGCCAGCAGCCGCCGGAGGACCTGGCCGCGGCTGACGTGGAGGCGGTACTGGCCTGGGGCATCGGCCACTGGCGCGCCGACCGCATCCCTCGCTGCCGGACCCTGGCCGAGGCGCAGCTGCGCTGAAACGAGCGGGTGGCTTTCCCGCCGCCGGCCCGCTCCAGTACCATCGCCGGACATTCGACGCGGGACGCGGCATGTACATCTATCGACTGGTGTTGCTCCTGGTGGTGGGGATCTACCTGTTCTCCCCCGCCATCATGGACTGGTGGATCGACCCCAACGGCGCCTGGTACCGACCCTACCTGCTGTGGCTGATCCTCATCGTGGTCACCTTCATCCTGCAGAGCCAACGCGATGCCGACGAGCTTTAGCCTCGGTCAGCTGATGCTGATCAGCGCCGCCTACCTGCTGGCGCTGTTCGGCGTCGCCTGGCTCAGCGAACGCGGCCTGGTGCCCCGGCGCCTGGTCCACCACCCTCTGACCTACACGCTGTCCCTGGGGGTCTACGCCAGCGCCTGGGCGTTCTACGGCACCGTCGGCCTGGCCTACCAGTACGGCTACGGCTTCCTGGCCAGCTACCTGGGCATCTCCGGGGCGTTCCTGCTGGCACCGGTGCTGCTCTACCCGATCCTGCGCATCACCCGCACCTACCAGCTGTCGTCCCTGGCCGACCTGTTCGCCTTCCGCTTCCGCAGCACCTGGGCCGGGGCGCTCACCACCCTGTTCATGCTGGTGGGGGTGCTGCCGCTGCTGGCGCTGCAGATCCAGGCGGTGGCCGACTCCATCGGCATCCTCACCGGCGAGCCGTCTCAGGAGCGGGTCGCCCTGGGCTTCTGCGCGCTGATCTCGCTGTTCACCATCCTCTTCGGCGCCCGCCACATCGCCACCCGGGAGCGCCATGAAGGCCTGGTGGTGGCGATCGCCTTCGAGTCCCTGGTCAAGCTGCTGGCCCTCGGAGCCATCGGCCTGTACGCGCTGTACGGGGTGTTCGGTGGCCCCCACGAGCTGGAACTGTGGCTGCTGCAGAACCAGACCGCCCTGTCGACCCTGCACACTCCGCTGCAGGAAGGCCCCTGGCGCACGCTGCTGCTGGTGTTCTTCGCCTCGGCGATCGTCATGCCGCACATGTACCACATGACCTTCACCGAGAACCTCAACCCGCGAGCGATGGTCAGCGCCAGCTGGGGGCTGCCGCTGTTCCTGCTGCTGATGAGCCTGGCGGTGCCGCTGATCCTCTGGGCGGCGCTGAAGCTCGGCGCCACCACCCAGCCGGAGTTCTTCACCCTCGGCCTGGGCATCGCCCTGAAGAGCGACCTGCTGGCGCTGCTGGCCTACATCGGCGGGCTGTCTGCAGCCAGCGGGCTGATCATCGTGCTGACCCTGGCGCTGTCCGGCATGGCCCTGAACCACGTGGTGCTGCCGCTCTACCAGCCGCCGGCGGAGGGCAACATCTACCGTTGGCTGAAATGGACCCGGCGCGGGCTGATCATCGCCATCATCATGGCCGGCTATGCCTTCTACCTGGTACTGGGGGCACGGCACGACCTGGCCAGCCTGGGCATCGTCGCCTTCGTCGCCACCCTGCAGTTCCTGCCCGCTGCGCTGTCGGTGCTCTACTGGCCCACCGCCAACCGGCGCGGCTTCATCGCCGGGCTGCTGGCCGGCATGGCGGTGTGGTGCGTTACCATGCTGCTGCCCCTGGTGGGCGACCTGCAGGGCATCTACCTGCCCCTGGTGGATCGCTTCTATGTGCTGGACGACACCAGCTGGCACCTGTCGGCCATCGCCTCCCTGGCGGCCAACGTGCTGCTGTTCACCCTGATCTCGCTGTTCAGCGAGACCAGCCCGGAGGAGCGCAGCGCCGCCGAAGCCTGCATGGTAGACAACGTGCGGCGCCCCCAGCGGCGCGAGCTGAGCGCCAGCTCACCCCAGGAATTCGCCGCCCAGCTGGCCCGCCCCTTGGGCCCGAAGACCGCCCAGAAGGAAGTGGAGCGGGCGCTGCGCGACCTGCACCTGCCCTTTGACGAACACCGCCCCTACGCCTTGCGCCGCCTGCGCGACCGCATCGAGGCGAACCTGTCGGGGCTGATGGGACCCAGCGTGGCCCAGGACATCGTCGAGACCTTCCTGCCCTACAAGGCCGGCAGCGAGAGCTACGTCACCGAGGACATCCACTTCATCGAGAGCCGCCTGGAGGACTACCGCTCGCGCCTGACCGGCCTTGCCGCCGAGCTGGACGCGCTGCGTCGTTACCACCGGCAGACCCTTCAGGAATTGCCCATGGGGGTCTGCTCCCTGGCCAAGGACCAGGAAATCCTCATGTGGAACCGCGCCATGGAGGACCTCACCGAGATTCCCGCCCAGCGCGTGGTGGGCTCGCGGCTGGCGGCCCTGGACGAACCCTGGCACGGCCTGCTGGAGAACTTCACCCGCCAGCCCGACCAGCACCTGCACAAGCAGCGGCTGCCCCTGGACGGGCAGATCCGCTGGCTGAACCTGCACAAGGCGGCCATCGACGAACCCCTGGCGCCGGGCAACACCGGTCTGGTGCTGCTGGTGGAGGACGTCACCGAAACCGAGCTGCTGGAGGACCGCCTGGTCCACTCCGAGCGCCTGGCGTCCATCGGCCGGCTGGCCGCCGGCGTCGCCCACGAGATCGGCAACCCCATCACCGGCATCGCCTGCCTGGCGCAGAACCTGCGGGAAGAACACGAGGACGACGGCGAGCTGGCGGAGATCAGCGGGCAGATCCTCGAGCAGACCAAGCGGGTCTCGCGCATCGTCCAGTCGCTGATGAGCTTCGCCCACGCCGGCGGCAGCCAGCAGGCCCACGAGGCGGTATGCCTGGCCGACGTCGCCCAGGAGGCCATCGCCCTGCTGTCCCTGAACCGGCGCAGCGTCGAGGTGCAATTCTTCAACCTCTGCGACCCGCACCACCTGGCCGAGGGCGACTCCCAGCGCCTGGCCCAGGTGCTGATCAACCTGCTGTCCAACGCCCGCGACGCATCTCCCGCCGGGGGCGCGATCCGGGTGCGCAGCGAAGGCCACGAGCACACCGTCGACCTGCTGGTGGAAGACGAGGGCAGCGGCATTCCCAAGGCGATCATGGACCGCCTGTTCGAACCGTTCTTCACCACCAAGGACCCCGGCAAGGGGACCGGCCTCGGTCTCGCGCTGGTCTATTCCATCGTTGAAGAGCATTATGGACAAATCACCATCGACAGCCCGGCCGATGCCGAACGGCAGCGCGGCACCCGTATCCGGGTGAGCCTGCCCCGGTATGTCGAAGCGACGTCCGCCACGAGTTAGCGAGGAACGCCCAGGGTTTACCGGCCCGTGCGAACCGCCTCCGATCGTCGAGAGAACCCGATTGATGCCACATATCCTGATCGTCGAAGACGAAACCATCATTCGCTCCGCCCTGCGTCGCCTGCTGGAACGCAACCAGTACCAGGTCAGCGAAGCCGGCTCGGTGCAGGAAGCCCAGGAGCGCTACAGCATCCCCGGCTTCGATCTGGTGGTCAGCGACCTGCGCCTGCCCGGAGCCCCGGGCACCGAGCTGATCAAGCTGGCCCAGGGCGCGCCGGTGCTGATCATGACCAGCTACGCCAGCCTGCGCTCGGCGGTGGACTCGATGAAGATGGGTGCCGTTGACTACATCGCCAAGCCCTTCGACCACGACGAGATGCTGCAGGCCGTGGCGCGCATCCTCAAGGACCGCCAGAGCCTCAAGAACACGCCGTCCGGGGAGCGCCCGAGCACGGCTCGGGGCGAAAAGGCCCCCGCCAGCGACGGCGAGATCGGCATCATCGGCAGCTGCGGCGCCATGCAGGACCTGTTCGGCAAGATCCGCAAGGTGGCCCCCACCGACTCCAACGTCCTGATCCAGGGCGAATCCGGTACCGGCAAGGAACTGGTGGCTCGGGCCCTGCACAACCTGTCGCGCCGGGCCAAGGCGCCGCTGATTTCGGTGAACTGCGCGGCGATCCCCGAGACCCTCATCGAATCCGAGCTGTTCGGCCATGAGAAAGGCGCCTTCACTGGCGCCAGCGCTGGGCGTGCCGGCCTGGTGGAAGCCGCGGACGGCGGCACCCTGTTCCTCGACGAGATCGGCGAACTGCCCCTGGAAGCCCAGGCGCGCCTGCTGCGGGTGCTGCAGGAAGGGGAAATCCGTCGCGTCGGTTCGGTGCAGTCACAGAAGGTGGACGTGCGCCTGATCGCCGCCACCCACCGCGACCTGAAGACCCTGGCCAAGACCGGCCAGTTTCGCGAAGACCTCTACTACCGGCTCCACGTCATCTCCCTGCGGCTGCCACCGCTGCGGGAGCGTGGCAGCGACGTGGTGGAGATCGCGCGCGCCTTTCTGGAGCGCCAGCGCACCCGGATGGGGCGCGCCGACCTGCGCTTTGCCGCTGATGCCGAGCAGGCGATCCGGCACTATTCCTGGCCGGGCAACGTGCGGGAACTGGAGAACGCCATCGAGCGCGCCGCCATTCTCTGCGAGAGCCCGGACATTTCCGCGGAGCTGCTGGGCATCGACATCGAGCTGGATACCCTCGACGACCTGGAGCAGGAAGACCTGCTGGGTGACACCTCCCTTCTCCCGAGCGCCCACGAACCCACCGAGGATCTGTCCCTGGAAGACTATTTCCAGCACTTCGTGCTGGAGCACCAGGACCATATGACCGAGACCGAACTGGCGCGGAAACTGGGCATCAGCCGCAAATGCCTGTGGGAACGCCGCCAGCGCCTGGGTATCCCGCGCCGTAAATCCAACGCCGTCGCCGACGGCTGATTCGCCTGCCCCCGGGCCGTCGCGCCTCGCGCCGGCCTGCCTCTCCCGCACCTCTTCCTCTTCTCGCCGCTTGGCTGGAATGCCCGCCCCAGAGCGCCGCACGCGGTAACACAGCGCTCGCCTTCCCGGCTGTTACCCCGCCCACATTATCCGTAACAAAGTCGGGGCTATCGGTAACGGAACTCGCCATTCGAATCGGATCGATTTTTGATCGATTTAAGCCAATACCCTGTTTTTAAAGGGTTTTCCAAAAGCTGGCACGCCACCTGCTATATCTCTGGCACAACAACAATAAAAAACGCTGAACCCCACAATAAAAACAAGACGTATCGGCTCCAGCAAAATAACAACAACAAGGCGGAGACGCAGCTAACTGATTCTTTTGGAGACCAACTGGCCCTTCGCAGGGAAGTTGCCCCGGGGTTCGCCCCAGACCAGGCCGAGAACAATAAAACTGCCCCAAGGCAGCGCCCGAACTGGTTGGATCGCACGATCAAGGCAATGTCAGTGACCAAAGCAATCCGTTTGCTATTGCCCCTCTCATCTGAGGGTCTCGGAAACCGACGGTTATCCGGGCGGACCAGACAACAAGAACAACAGGTCCGAAACAATAACAACAATAAAGCACGCATCATCTTTGGGGGGAGCTTCGGCTCCCCCCAGTGCTTTGGGCGCCCTGTCTCCTGCGTTCACCATCGCCTGCAGCCAGTGCTAGAATCCGCGCCACCTATGCGGTCATTCGCCTATCCGGCCGCCCATTCCGCTAGACAGTGCACCTCATGCTGAAAAAGCTGTTCCAGTCTCTACGTTCTCCCTTGCGCCTCCGGCAGCCCCGCAGCACCCCCGCCGTGCTGGGTCACAATCAACACACCGTCGCCCGCGAGCGCATCAGCCGCCATGCGGTCAGCGTGGTGGAGCGCCTGCAGAAGTCCGGTTACCAGGCCTACTTGGTGGGCGGCTGCGTACGCGACCTCATGCTGGACATGGAGCCCAAGGACTTCGACGTGGCGACCAACGCGACGCCGGAGCAGGTCCGCGCCGAATTCCGCAACGCCCGGGTGATCGGCCGCCGCTTCAAGCTGGCCCACGTCCAGTTCGGCCGCGAGATCATCGAAGTCGCCACCTTCCGCGCCAACCACCCGGTGGACGAGGAACCGGAAAACGCCCACCAGGCCTCGCGCCACGAGAGCGGCCGCATCCTCCGGGACAACGTCTACGGCAGCCTCGAGGACGACGCCCAGCGCCGCGACTTCACCATCAACGCGCTCTACTACGACCCATCCAGCGAACGCATCCTCGACTACGCCCATGGCGTGCACGACATCCGCAATCGCCTGATCCGCCTCATCGGCGACCCCGAGCAGCGCTACCTGGAAGACCCGGTGCGCATGCTCCGGGCGATCCGCTTCGCCGCCAAGCTCGACTTCGAGATCGAGAAGCACAGCGCGGCGCCGATTCGTCGCCTGGGCCCGATGCTGCGGGACATTCCCTCGGCACGGCTGTTCGACGAAGTGCTCAAGCTGATGCTGGGCGGCAAGGCCGAGCGCACCTTCGACCTGCTGTGCGAGTACGAACTGTTCGCCCCGCTGTTCCCCGCCAGCGCGGCCGCCCTGGCCCGCGACCCGGACTACGCCGGCCAGTTGATCCGCCAGGCCCTGGCCAATACCGACACGCGAATCCATCAGGGCAAGCCGGTCACCCCGGCGTTCCTGTTCGCTGCCCTGCTCTGGCCGGCCCTGCCGGCGCGCGTCCTGCAGTTGCAGGATCGGGGCATGCCGCCGATCCCGGCGATGAATGAAGCGGCCCACGAACTGATCAGCGAACAATGCCAGCGCACCGCCATTCCCAAGCGCTTCACCATTCCCATCCGGGAAATCTGGGACATGCAGGAGCGCCTGCCGCGGCGTAGTGGCAAGCGCGCCGACCTGCTCTTGGAAAACCCGCGTTTCCGCGCCGGCTACGACTTCCTGCTGCTGCGGGAAAGCGCCGGCGAGCGCACCGACGGGCTCGGCCCCTGGTGGACCGACTACCAGGACGCCAGCGACAGCGAGCGGCGCGCCATGATCCGCGACCTCAGCAGCCGCGACGAAGCCGGCCCGGCGCCGCGCAAGCGCCGCCGCAGCGGTGGACGCAAGCGTCGCCCGGCCGGCCGCGGTGACGCCCCGGCGGAATGACCGTCTGCGCCTATATCGGTCTGGGCAGCAACCTGGCCGATCCCCACGGCCAGTTGCGCGCGGCCCTGGACGCTCTCGGGTGCCTGCCCCAAACCCGGCTCGCCGCCGTGTCGTCGCTGTACGCCAGCGATCCCCTGGGGCCTCCCGACCAGCCGCGCTACGTCAATGCCGTCGCCGCCCTCGAGACCGAACTCGCGCCCCTGGCGCTGTTGGACGCGCTGCAGGCTATCGAGACCGA
The DNA here is from genome assembly GCF_007109405.1 of Pseudomonas mangiferae. Classification (GTDB taxonomy): domain Bacteria; phylum Pseudomonadota; class Gammaproteobacteria; order Pseudomonadales; family Pseudomonadaceae; genus Pseudomonas_T; species Pseudomonas_T mangiferae. The sequence continues at coordinate 5,365 of NZ_VJOY01000024.1, read as the reverse complement.
GCAGGGCCGGGTGCGCAAGGACCAGCGCTGGGGGCCGCGCACCCTGGACCTGGACATCCTGCTCTACGGCGAGCTGGCGCAGGACACGCCGCGCCTGACCGTACCCCACTACCACATGCACGCCCGCGCCTTCGTGCTCTACCCGCTGGCGGACATCGCCCCCGACCTGCACCTGCCGGATGGCCGCTCGCTGCAGCGGTTGCTGGAGGACTGCCCGTTCGTGGGGCTCGAGCGGCTGCAGCCGGTAACGCCGTAACACCCCGGTAACAGCCGCGATTGACTTCGCCCCTGCCCGTCGGGACTATAGGCGTCCGCCGCCGCCGGCACTGCCCGCGCCGAGCCAGAACAAGAGGCGAGAGCCCGCGGCACGCCGCGTCGCTTCCCGCCCGGCGCATCGCCCGACCCGTCTTAGGAAGAGGACGCTTCATGCCTGATGTCACCCTGCTCACCCTGCAAGCGATGAAGCAGAAGGGCGAGAAGATCGCCATGCTCACCGCCTACGACGCCACCTTCGCCCGCGCCGCCTGCCAGGCCGGAGTCGAGGTCCTGCTGGTGGGGGATTCCCTGGGCATGGTCCTGCAGGGCCACGACAGCACCCTGCCGGTGACCGCCGCCGACATGGCCTACCACACCGCCGCGGTGAAGCGCGGCAACCTCGGCGCACTGATCGTCAGCGACCTGTCCTTCATGTCCTACGCCACCCTCGAACAGACCTTCGCCACCTGCGGGATGCTGATGCAGGCCGGCGCCCACATGGTCAAGCTGGAGGGCGCCGGCTGGCTGGCCGAGCCGATCCGCCTGCTGGCGGAGCGCGGCGTGCCGGTCTGTGCCCACCTGGGCCTCACGCCGCAGCTGGTCAACGTCTTCGGCGGCTTCCGCGTGCAGGGCCGTGGCGAGGCGCAGGCACGCCAGCTACGGGCCGACGCCATGGCCCTGGAACAGGCCGGCGCGGCGATGCTGCTGCTGGAGTGCGTGCCCAGCGAGCTGGCGGCGGAGATCGCCCAGTCGGTGAAGATCCCGGTGATCGGCATCGGCGCCGGCGCCGCCACCGACGGCCAGGTGCTGGTGCTCCACGACATGCTCGGCCTGTCCCTGAGCGGCCGGGTGCCGAAGTTCGTCAGGAACTTCATGGACGGCCAGGGCAGCATCCAGGGCGCCCTGGGCGCCTTCGTCAGCGCGGTGCGAGATGGCTCGTTCCCGGCCGCCGAACACGGGTTCTCCGCATGATCACCGTCAATACCGTCGCCGACCTGCGCACCGCCGTGGCCCAGGCACGCCGCGAAGGCAAGCGCATCGCCCTGGTGCCCACCATGGGCAACCTGCACGCCGGCCACGCCGCCCTGGTGGAAACCGCGGCACGCCAGGCCGACTTCGTGGTGGCCAGCATCTTCGTCAACCCGCTGCAGTTCGGCCCCCATGAGGACCTGGACAAATACCCACGCACCCTGGAAGCCGACCAGGCGCGTCTGCAGGCCGCCGGGTGCCACCTGCTGTTCCACCCGGGCGTCGACGCCATGTACCCGGACGGCATGGACGACCAGACCCGGGTCAGCGTGCCCCTGGTGTCCGAAGGCCTCTGCGGCGCCAGCCGGCCCGGCCATTTCGAAGGCGTGGCCACCGTGGTGAGCAAGCTGTTCAACATGGTGCAGCCGGACCTGGCGGTGTTCGGCGAGAAGGACTTCCAGCAGTTGGCGGTGATCCGCAAGCTGGTGCGCGACCTGAACCTGCCGATCCAGATCGTCGGCGAGCCGACCCGCCGCGCCGACGATGGCCTGGCGTTGTCGTCCCGCAACGGCTACCTGAACGAAGCCCAGCGCGCCACCGCGCCGGCGCTCTACCGCACCCTGCAAGGCCTCGCCCAGGGCCTGCGGGACGGCCGCACCGACTACCCGGCACTGATCGCCGAGGGCCTGGCGGCGCTGGATGCCGCCGGCTTCCGCCCCGACTACCTGGAAATCCGCGAGGCATCCAGCCTGCGCCTGGCAGCGCCGGAGGATCGCCAGGTGGTGATCCTGGCCGCCGCCTACCTGGGCGCTACCCGGCTCATCGACAACCTGGCCCTGACGCGGGCCGTCTGACCCGTCGGTCGACGCCCTCGCCGGGGGTGGCCTCGCCCGCTGCGAAGCGGCTGTGGCGGGGCACCTTGCTCCCGCCCGCAACCCCGGAAGGAGCGCCCTCGCCCGGCAGAGAAAACTGGAACGCACCGCCGGCTTCCACGTTCAAAAACCCCGTAGCCGCTCGTTCACTCTAAGGGACCCCATGGACCACCACCTGACTCCGCTCGACGTCACCCAATTGCCCAGCTGGCGCGCGCTCCAGGCGCACCGCCAGGCGCTGAACAGCTTCAATATGCGCCAGGCCTTCAACGACGATCCCGAGCGTTTCAAGCGATTCAGCCAGAGCGCCTGCGGCCTGTTCCTCGACTACTCGAAGAACCTGATCCGCGAGGACACCCTGGAGCTGCTGGTGAAGCTGGCGGAAGAGGCGCACCTGGACGATGCGATCAAGGCGATGTTCCGCGGCGACGTCATCAACGCCACCGAGGGCCGCCCGGTGCTGCACACTGCGCTGCGCCGCCCGGTGGGCGACAAGGTGCGGGTCGACGGCGTGGACATCATGCCGGAGGTGCAGCGGGTCCTGCACCAGATGACCGAGCTGGTGGGCTACGTGCACAACGGCCTGTGGCGCGGCTATACCGAGAAGCCCATCACCGATGTGGTGAACATCGGCATCGGCGGCTCCTTCCTCGGCCCGCAGCTGGTGTCCGAGGCGCTGCTGCCGTTCGCCCAGAAGGGCGTGCGTTGCCACTACCTGGCCAACATCGACGGCAGCGAGTTCCGCGAGGTGGCCAGCAAGCTGAACGCCGAGACCACCCTGTTCATCGTCTCCAGCAAGTCCTTCAGTACCCTGGAGACCCTGAAGAACGCCCAGGCGGCCCGGGGCTGGTACCTGGCTCAGGGCGGCAGCGAGGAAGAGCTGTACCGGCACTTCATCGCCGTCTCCAGCAACAAGGAGGCAGCCATCGCCTTCGGCATCCGCGAAGAGAACATCTTTCCCATGTGGGACTGGGTGGGCGGGCGCTATTCCCTGTGGTCGGCCATAGGCCTGCCCATCGCCATGTCCATCGGCATCTCCAACTTCAAGGAACTGCTGTCCGGCGCCTACAGCATGGACCAGCACTTCCAGACCGCCCCCTACGCCCGCAACATCCCGGTGCTGCTGGGCCTGCTGGGGGTCTGGTACGGCGACTTCTGGGACGCCCGCAGCCACGCGATCCTGCCCTACGACTACTACCTGCGGAACATCACAGACCACCTGCAGCAGCTGGACATGGAGTCCAACGGCAAGAGCGTCCGCCAGGACGGCACACCGGTGACCAGCGGCACCGGCCCGGTGATCTGGGGCGGGGTCGGCTGCAACGGGCAGCACGCCTATCACCAGTTGCTGCACCAGGGCACTCACCTGATCCCGGCGGACTTCATCGTCCCGGTGAGCAGCTACAACCCGGTCGCCGATCACCACCAGTGGCTCTACGCCAACTGCCTGTCCCAGAGCCAGGCGCTGATGCTCGGCAAGACCCGCGCCGAGGCCGAGGCCGAGCTGCGCGCCAAGGGCCTGCCGGAAGAGGAAGTGCAGCGCCTCGCGCCCCACAAGGTGATCCCCGGCAACCGGCCGAGCAACACCCTGGTGGTGGAGCGCATCAGTGCCCGCCGCCTGGGCGCGCTGATCGCCATGTACGAGCACAAGGTCTACGTGCAGAGCGTGCTCTGGGGCATCAATGCCTTCGACCAGTGGGGCGTCGAGCTGGGCAAGGACCTGGGCAAGGGCGTCTACTCGCGCCTGGTAGGCAGCGAGGAAACCCCCGCCGAGGATGCCTCCACCCAGGGTCTCATCGACTTCTTCCGCGGCCGTCACCGCGGATGACCCGGACGCCCCGGCTTGCGCCGGGGCGTTTTCCTTCGGAGGCTGGCGGGTTAGCCTGCGCGTCATGAACCTCATTCGTCGCAGCATCGAACGCCAGGTACTCAGCCTGAGCGGCGTCGCCCTCGGCGAGATCGACTTCGAACGACCGCCCGGCGACCCCGGCCTCTACGGCCCGGACGCCGTGTGCTGGCGGGTGCACGGGGACTTCACCAGCATGATGGTGGGCGGTATCGCCGCGCTGCTCATGCAGGCCCTGCATCCCCTGGCCCTGGCGGGGGTCTGGGACCATTCCAATTTCCGCGAGGACCTGCTGGGCCGGCTGCGACGCACCGGTCAGTTCATCTCTGGCACCACCTTCGCCGCCCGCGCCGACGCCGACGCGCTGATCGAGCGGGTCAAGCGTATCCACCTGCGGGTGGTGGGCACCGCCCCGGACGGCCGCCCCTACGCCGCCAGCGACCCGGACCTGCTGACCTGGGTCCACGTGGCCGAGGTCCACCAGTTCATGGCGGCCCACCTACGCTACCGCAATCCCGCGCTGCCCTTGGATCAGCAGAACCGCTACTACGCCGAAGTGGCGGACGTGGCCGAGCGCCTGGGCGCACGCGACGTGCCGCGCACCCGGGATGCCCTGGAGCGCTACCTGCAGGTGATGCGCCCGCAGCTGCGCGGCGATGCCCGCAGCCGCGAGATCCTACGCATCCTCCTCACTGCCCCGGCCCCCAGCGCGCTGGCCGTGCCCATGGGCGCGCTGCTGATGCGCGCCGGCATCGACCTGCTGCCGGACTGGGCCCAGCAGGAGATCGGCCACCCCATCGCGCCTTGGCAGAGCTGGCTGCTCCGGCCCTCCGTCAACGGCCTGGGGACGCTGTTGCGCTGGGCGGTGCGCAACGCCGCCGTACACCGCGCGCATCGCCGCCTGGGCCTGGCCGGCCCGGCCTGAGCCGCCCCGGCCGCCGACTCGTGCGGCCCGCACCTGACCGGTCGGTTCGGCCGCTGGCCCCCGGGGAAAACCCTGTGACACCATGGCCGCCTGTCGCGGGCCCGCCCGCTCTTTCCAGGAGTGTTCCCATGCAAGACGTGGTCATCGTCGCCGCCACCCGCACCGCCATCGGCAGCTTCCAGGGCAGCCTGGCCCAGGTGCCCGCCACCGAGCTGGGCGCCGTGGTGATCCGTGCCCTGCTGGAGAAGACCGGCCTGGACCCCGCTGCCGTGGACGAGGTGATCCTCGGCCAGGTGCTCACCGCCGGCGCCGGGCAGAACCCCGCGCGTCAGTCCGCCCTCAAGGCCGGCCTGCCCCACAGCGTCCCGGCCATGACCATCAACAAGGTCTGCGGCTCCGGCCTCAAGGCCCTGCACCTGGCCACCCAGGCGATCCGCTGCGGCGACGCCGAGGTGGTCATCGCCGGTGGCCAGGAGAACATGAGCCTCGCGCCCTACG
>NZ_VJOY01000023.1 GCF_007109405.1 Pseudomonas mangiferae | reverse complement strand
CGTGGGGGATGGGGCGGGTCGGTGATCAGGGCGGTGGAGGCAGGTGGTGTCTTATCCCTGGCCTCGGAGTGGCGGTTTGGTGGATGAGGACGGCGTCATCCACCCTACGGGACTGGGGGGGGATGGAGTGGTCGGCCAGGAGGTGGGGGGGCAGGCGGTGTCATCCCGGCTTTGGAGTGGCGGTTTGGTGGATGAGACGGTGGCATCCACCCTACGGGCCATTTAGGCAGCGTCTCCGGCGGATGAGGGGCGATCATCCTCAGGGGCCCGGGTAGGGTGGATGACGCTTCACCCATCCACCAGTGGACCGCACATGAAGGGCAACGGGCTCCTCCCGCTATTTCAACCCGGGTCGCGGTGGTTGGGGTGGAGGTCGAGGCCGCTGGCCACCTGTACGCGGTCGCGGGTGGCCAGATCAATGCCTTCGGTGGCGACCTCGGCGAGGAAGTCGATCTGCTCCGGGGTGATGACATAGGGCGGCAGGAAATACACCACGTTGCCCAGGGGCCGCAGCAGCGCACCGCGGGACAGGGCGTGCTGGTACACGGCGAGGCCGCGGCGTTCCTGCCAGGGGTAGGGCACCTTGCCGGCCTTGTCGGCGACCATCTCGATGGCCAGGGCCATGCCGGTCTGGCGCACCTCGGCCACGTGGGGATGGTCGGCCAGGTGAGCGCAGGCCTGGGCCATGCGGGCCGACAGCGCCCGGTTGGCCTCGATCACCCGGTCCTGCTCGAAGATGTCCAGGGTGGCCAGGGCGGCCGCGCAGGCCAGGGGGTTGCCGGTGTAGGTGTGGGAGTGCAGGAAGGCCCGCAGGGTGGCGTAGTCGTCGTAGAAGGCGGCGTACACGGTGTCGGTGGTGAGCACCGCGGCCATGGGCAGGTAGCCGCCGGTGAGGGCCTTGGACAGCACCAGGAAGTCCGGGGTGATGCCGGCCTGCTCGCAGGCGAACATCGTCCCGGTGCGGCCGAAGCCCACGGCGATCTCGTCGTGGATCAGGTGCACGCCGTAGCGGTCGCAGGCGTCCCGCAGCAGCTGCAGGTACACCGGGTGGTACATGCGCATGCCGCCGGCGCCCTGGATCAGCGGCTCGACGATCACCGCCGAGACCTCCCGGTGGTGCTCGGCGAGGGTGCGCTCCATGTGGGCGAACATCTGCCGCGAGTGGGTTTCCCAGTCCATGCCCTCCGGGCGCAGGTAGCAGTCCGGGCTGGGCACCTTGAGGCTGTCCAGCAGCAGCGCCTTGTAGGTCTCGGTGAACAGCGCCACGTCCCCCACCGACATGGCCGCCACCGTCTCGCCGTGGTAGCTGTTGCTCAGGGTGACGAAGCGCCGCTTGCCCGGCTGGCCGACGTTGATCCAGTAGTGGTGGCTCATCTTCAGCGCCACCTCGATGCCCGAGGACCCGTTGTCCGCGTAGAACACCCGGGACAGGCCCGGCGGGGTGATCGCCACCAGGCGCTCGGACAACTCCACCACCGGCGGATGGGTGAAGCCGGCCAGCATCACGTGTTCCAGTTCGTCCAGCTGCGACTTGATGCGGTCGCCGATGCGCGGGTTGGCGTGGCCGAAGACGTTGACCCACCAGGAACTGACGGCGTCCAGGTAGCGCTTGCCGTCGAAGTCCTCCAGCCAGACCCCTTCGCCGCGACGAATCGGCACCACCGGCAGTCGCTCGTGGTCCTTCATCTGGGTGCAGGGGTGCCACAGCACGGCGAGGTCGCGTTGCATCCAGTCGGCGTTCAGGCTCATGGGCGTTTCCTCGTTCATCGGGCCGCGCAGCCTACCAGATCGAGTCGACGGAATACGGCTGGCCGGCCTGTGGGCGCTATCGTATCCTGCGCGCTCTTTGATAGCGGGGGAGTGGCGGCAATGTCGGCAGGCTGGGTGCGCGCGTGCGCGCTGGTGGCGATGGGACTCTTCAGCGCGCTGGCGCTGGGCAAGGACAGGCAGCCGACGGCGATCGTGATCGGAGGTGGCATGTCCGGCCTCACCGCCGCCTACGAACTCCAAGAGAAGGGCTGGCAGGTGACGCTTCTGGAGTCACGGCCGAGCATCGGCGGCCGATCCGGGCTGGCCAATACCGAGTGGATCGGCAGCCCCCGCCTACAGCCCTCGCTGCACCACTACCTGGACGAATTCAAGCTGAAGACTGTGGACGCCCCGGACTACGTGCGGACCCCGGGCTACCTGATCGACGGCCACTACTTCTCCGAGGACGACCTGCAGAAGCAGTCACCCCAGGTCGCCGAAGGCCTCAAGCGTTTCGACAAGACCCTGGACGACCTGGCCGCTTCCATCAGCGACCCGCTCAAGCCGCTGGCCAGCACCACCCTGAAGTCCCTCGACGCCATCAGCGCCAAGCGCTGGCTGGACAAGCTGGCGCTGCCGCCGGTGAGCCGCGCCCTGGTGGACCAGCGCATCCGCTCCCGCTACGACGAGCCGTCGCGCCTCTCGCTGCTCTACCTCGCTCAGCAGGCCCGGGTCTACCGCGGCCTGCCGGACGCCGACATGCGCGCCGCGCGCCTGCCGGGCGGCAGCCAGGTCCTGGCCCAGGCGTTCGCCGGCAAGCTGAAGACGGTGAAGACCGGTGCTCGCGTCTCGGCCATCGTCCAGGAGAAGGACAAGGCCACGGTCAAGGTCGGCCCCACCGGCTACAGCGCCGACTACGTGGTGCTCACCGTGCCCCTGGCGGCCCTCGACAAGATCGCCATGACCCCGGCCCTGACCCCGCTGCAGCAGCGCTCCCTGAAAGATATCAACTACGGCTGGCGCGACCAGATGCTGTTGAAGTTCAAGAAGCCGGTGTGGGGCAAGACCCGCTTGAGCGGCGAGGTCTACAGCGACCAGGGCCTGGGGATGCTGTGGGCCGAGCCGGCCCTGAAGGGCGGCGCCAACCTGCTGATCAACCTGTCGGGTGACAATGCCCGGCTGATGCAGGCCTTCGGCGACAAGCAGCTGGTGGATCAGGTGCTGATCCGCTTCGACCGCCTCTACCCCGGCGCCCGGGAGTTCTTCAATGGCTACGAGCTGCGCCGCTACGGCAAGGACCCGATGTTCGGCGGGTCCTACCTGGCCTATGGGCCTGGCGAGATCAGCCTCTACTGGCGGATGTGGGAAAAGCCCCTGGGCCGGGTGATCTTCGCCGGCGAGCACACCGATGCGCTTTACCCCGGCACCCTGGAAGGCGCCCTGCGCAGTGGTGAGCGGGCCGCCAACCAGGCCCAGACCCTGCTGGCCGGCAAGCCGGTCGAGCCGGTGGACGAGCAGGTCGCCAGCGCGACGCCGGCGCCCGCCACCCCGGCCAAGGCCGGCGAGCCGGCGGAGAAGGGTTTCTTCTCCCGCCTGTTCAACTGATCCTCCGCGCGGCGCCGGCCTTGCGCCGGCGCCGTGTGCGTCCCCGCCCCCTGGCTCCGCCCGTGCCGTCTGCCCGAGGGCACCGGGCAACCATCTGTTTGCTCGATATTTCAAAGCGAAATTTTCCGCTTTAATTCGATAGATTTGCCGTTAGGCTGTACCCCATCCTTTGGCCCGGACGGTTTTTTCATGCAATGGCGTAATTCCCCCTCCCGCTATGGCCTGGTCGCGATCCTCCTGCACTGGGGCGTGGCGCTGGTGTTCTTCGGCATGTTCGCCCTCGGCCTGTGGATGGTCGGCCAGGACTACTACAGCCCCTGGTACCGCACCGCCCCCGAGTTGCACAAGAGCATCGGGCTGGTGCTGCTGGTTGTGATGGTCGGCCGCCTGGTCTGGCGTTTCGTCAGCCCGCCGCCCCCGGCCCTGGTCCACAGCCGGCCGACCCGGCTGGCGGTGAAGGCGGGCCACGCGCTGCTATACCTCGGGCTGTTCGCCCTGCTGGTCTCCGGTTACCTGATTTCCACCGCCGACGGCCGTGGCATCGCCGTGTTCGGCCTGTTCGAGGTGCCGGCCACCGTCACTGGCCTGCCGCACCAGGAAGACGTGGCGGGCAAGATTCACCTGTACCTGGCCTGGACCCTGGTGGTGCTGTCCGCGATCCATGCCCTGGCCGCCCTTAAGCATCATTTCGTCGACCGCGACGCCACCCTGGTGCGGATGTTCGGCCGTACCGGACGGCGAGCCTAAAGTCCGCCCCCGATCAACCGTCGTTACCTGACGACTCCCGTTTCACCATCCCGTAAGGAGCTCCACCGATGTTGAAGAAAACCCTCGCCGGCCTGACCCTGGGCGTCGCCATGTTCGCCGGTCAGGCCATGGCCGCCGACTACCAGATCGACAAGGAAGGCCAGCACGCCTTCGTCACCTTCAAGATCAGCCACCTGGGCTACAGCTGGATCTACGGCACCTTCAAGGACTTCGATGGCAGCTTCAGCTTCGATGCCGCCAAGCCCGAGGCGAGCAAGGTGAAGGTCGACCTGAAGACCGCCAGCGTCGACACCAACCACGCCGAGCGCGACAAGCACCTGCGCAGCGCCGAGTACCTGAACGTCGAGAAGAACCCGACCGCGTCTTTCGAATCCACCGCGGTGAAGTCCACCGGCAAGGACACTGCCGACATTACCGGCAACCTGACCCTCAACGGCGTGACCAAGCCGGTGGTGATCAAGGCCAAGTTCCTCGGTGAGGGCAAGGACCCGTGGGGCGGCTACCGCGCCGGCTTCGAAGGCGATACCACCCTCAAGCTGGAAGACTTCGGCATGAAGGGCCCGGGCCCGGCCTCCCAAGAGCTGGAACTGATCATCTCCTTCGAGGGCGTGCGCAAGTAACGCGCTCCCGGAAAAGAAAAACGCCGGCCCAAGGGCCGGCGTTTTTCGTTCTGGCAAGGGCGGCCGCGGCCGCCCGGTGTCATCAGCGGTTGCGGGTCAGCAGCGCCGGCTTCTCGCCGCGCGGCTTGGTGTTCTGCAACTGGTCCAGCTGCTCCGCGGTGGGGTAACGCTCGCGGGATTCCTTGTGGATGATCTTCGGCTGCGGCTTGCTGCGGCCATCCTGCACGGCAGGCTCGCTGCGCTCGGCGCGGGCCGGCTCGCGACGGCTGTCCGAACGCCCCTGGCCTGCCCCGTTGGCGCGGGGGCGACCGCTGCGCGAACCGTCCCGCGCGCCGCCCTTGGCGCCTTGGCCCTGGCCCTGGCTTTGGCCCGGCTGGCGCGGCTTGCCCTGGCCCGCATTGCCGGTGCCGGCACCACCACCGCGGCGCTGACCGCGGCCGGGGTTGGCCGGTTGCGGCGGCACGTAGTCGGCGCGGTTACCGAAGTTGTCGTAGTCGTCGTCGAGGAACTCTTCCGGATCACGATCCGCCGGCGGCAGCGGTGCACGGGCATCGCGGGCCTTGGGCGTGGCCTTGGCGTCGCGCGGGCCCTTGGCAGTGTTGCGGGCGGGCTGGCGCTCGCTCTTCTGGCGTTCGCCTTCCCCGGTTTTCTTCTGCTTGGCGCGCCCTTCGCCACTCTCGCTGGCGGCACGTGGTGCGCGGGCCTGGCGTGGCGGTTGCGGCGCCCGGACCTCGGGCTTCTCCGCTTCCACGGCGCTGGCGTCGAAACCCTGGGCGTCGCCGTCGGGAATGCGCTGCTTGGTCAGGCGCTCGATGGCCTTGAGCAGCTTCTCTTCGTCCGGCGCCACCAGGGAAATGGCTTCGCCACTGCGGCCGGCCCGGCCGGTGCGGCCGATGCGGTGCACGTAGTCTTCCTCGACGTTAGGCAACTCGAAGTTGACCACATGGGGCAACTGGTCGATGTCCAGGCCGCGGGCGGCGATGTCGGTGGCCACCAGGATACGGATGGCGTTGGCCTTGAAGTCGGCCAGGGCCTTGGTCCGCGCGTTCTGGCTCTTGTTGCCGTGGATGGCGGCGGCCGGCAGGCCGTGCTTGTCCAGGTACTCGGCCAGGCGGTTGGCGCCGTGCTTGGTGCGGGTGAAGACCAGCACCTGTTCCCAGGCACCCTGGGTGATCAGGTGGGCCAGCAGGGCGCGCTTGTGGCTGGAGGGCAGGCGGAAGACCCGCTGCTCGATGCGCTCCACCGTGGTGTTCGGCGGGGTCACCTCGATCCGTTCCGGATCGTGCAGCAGCTTGTTGGCGAGGTCGGTGATGTCCTTGGAGAAGGTGGCGGAGAACAGCAGGTTCTGCCGCTGGGCCGGCAGCTTCGCCAGGACCTTCTTCACGTCGTGGATGAAGCCCATGTCGAGCATCCGGTCGGCTTCGTCGAGGACCAGGATTTCCACGTGGGACAGGTCGATGGCCTTCTGGTTGGCCAGGTCGAGCAGGCGGCCGGGGCAGGCCACCAGCACGTCGACACCCTTGGCCAGGGCCTGGACCTGCGGGTTCATGCCGACGCCGCCGAAGATGCAGGCGCTGACCAGGGGCAGGTCGCGGGCATACAGGCGGAAGCTGTCATGGACCTGGGCGGCCAGTTCGCGGGTCGGTGTCAGCACCAGCACCCGGGGCTGGCGCGGGCCGTGGCGGCGCGACTTGTCCGGGTGGCCGCCCGGGAAGAGGATTTCGAGAACCGGAAGGGCGAAACCGCCGGTCTTGCCCGTGCCCGTCTGGGCGGCGACCATCAGATCGCGACCTTGCAACACGGCGGGAATCGCCCGCTGTTGCACTGGAGTGGGCTGGGTGTAGCCGGCGGCCTCGACGGCGCGGGCTAAAGCCTCGGAGAGACCGAGGGAAGCAAAGGACATGAGAGATCCTGTCTAGTGGGGGCTGGGCCCGATGGAATCAGCCTGGCTTGAATCGCCGGTGGACGAGCGCTCCGCGCAGGAGGCTCGTCAGGAGGGGATCCCGTCCGGTCCCGCTGGGCCGAGAGAGGCCGAGCGTCCGGGCGTAAGCCTGGCGGGAGCGCCGAGTATAACAGAGGCGGGCGGTCGCACCGCTACCCCCGTTCGACGGTTGCCCGAAGCGGCATCGGCGGGCGCCCGGCAGGTCGCCGGGGCCCGCGCGAGGGTCAGCGCGACAGGCCGAGGTTGTCGCACAGGGCCAGGCTCGGCTCGGCCTGGTTCAGGGTATAGAAGTGCAGCCCCGGCGCGCCGCCTGCCAGCAGGCGCTCGCAGAGCTGCGTCATCACCTGCTCGCCGAAGGCGAGGATGCTGGCCGTGTCGTCGCCGTAGGACTCCAGCTGCTTGCGTATCCAGCGCGGGATTTCCGTGCCGCAGGCATCGGAGAAGCGCGCCAGCTTGCTGTAGTTGGTGATGGGCATGATCCCGGGGATGATCGGGATCTCGACCCCCTGTGCCCGAACCCGCTCGACGAAATAGAAGTAGCTGTCGGCGTTGAAGAAGTACTGGGTGATGGCGCTGCTGGCGCCGGCCCGGGCCTTGCGCACGAAGTTCGCCAGGTCGACGTCGAAGTTGCGGGCCTGGGGATGAGTCTCCGGGTAGGCGGCCACTTCGATGTGGAAATGCTCGCCGGTCTCCTGGCGGATGAACTCCACCAGTTCGTTGGCGTAGCGCAGCTCGCCGCTGGCCATGCCCATGCCCGAGGGCAGGTCGCCGCGCAGGGCGACGATGCGGCGGATGCCCGCCTCGCGGTAGCGCCCCAGCAGGGTGCGCAGCTCGGCCTTGGTGTCGCCGACGCAGGACAGGTGCGGCGCGGTCTGGACCTTCACCTCGCGGTCCAGCTGCAGCACGGTTTCCAGGGTGCGGTCGCGGGTGGAGCCCCCGGCACCGTAGGTGCAGGAGAAGAAGTCGGGTTGCCGGAGCGCCAGGCGGTGCGCGTTCTCCAGCAGTTTTTCGTGGCCGGCCTCGGTCTTGGTGGGGAAGAACTCGAAGCTGATCGAGGAACGGGAAGACGTCATCACGGATTCCTTGAGCGCGGAGTCGGGTGGCCGGGGAGGGTAGGATGCCCCCCGGCCGGGCGGACGTGGTGGGCGGGCCACAGGCCCGCCCGTTCCCGTATCAGTAGCGGTAGCTGTCCGGCTTGAACGGGCCCTGGGGCTCGACGCCGATGTACTCGGCCTGGGCCGAGGTCAGCCGGGTGACGACGCCGCCGAAGCCCTTGACCATCTCCAGGGCGACTTCCTCGTCGAGCTTCTTCGGCAGGACCATGACGGTGACGTTCTGGGTCTTCTCCACCACCGGCAGGTCGGCGAACTTGCCGTTGAACAGGTGGATCTGCGCCAGCACCTGGTTGGCGAAGGAACCGTCCATGATCCGGCTGGGGTGACCGGTGGCGTTGCCCAGGTTCACCAGGCGGCCCTCGGCCAGCAGGATCAGGTAGTCCTCGTTCTGCGGGTCGAACGCGTTCTGGCCGGTGCGGTGGACCTTGTGCACCTGGGGCTTCACTTCTTCCCAGTGCCAGTGCTTGCGCATGAAGGCGGTGTCGATCTCGTTGTCGAAGTGGCCGATGTTGCAGACCACCGCGCGCTTCTTCAGCGCCTTGAGCATGCCGGCGTCGCAGACGTTGGCGTTGCCGGTGGTGGTGACGATCAGGTCGATCTTGCCCAGCAGGGCCTTGTCGACGCTGGCGTCGGTGCCATCGTTGGCGCCGTCCAGGTAGGGCGAGACCACCTCATAGCCGTCCATGCACGCCTGCATGGCGCAGATCGGGTCGATCTCGGAGACCTTGACGATCATGCCTTCCTGGCGCAGCGAGGCGGCCGAGCCCTTGCCCACGTCGCCGTAGCCGATCACCAGCGCCTGCTTGCCGGAGAGCAGGTGGTCGGTGCCGCGCTTGATGGCGTCGTTGAGGCTGTGGCGGCAGCCGTACTTGTTGTCGTTCTTGCTCTTGGTGACCGAGTCGTTGACGTTGATCGCCGGGATCTTCAGGGTGCCTTTCTTCAGCATGTCCTGCAGGCGGTGCACGCCGGTGGTGGTCTCCTCGGTGACGCCGTGGACCTTCTCCAGCACCTGCGGGTACTTGTCGTGGAGGATCTGGGTCAGGTCGCCGCCGTCGTCGAGGATCATGTTGGCGTCCCACGGCTTGCCATCCTTGAGGATGGTCTGCTCGATGCACCACTCGTATTCCGGCTCGGTCTCGCCCTTCCAGGCGAACACCGGGATGCCGGCGGCGGCGATGGCGGCGGCGGCCTGGTCCTGGGTGGAGAAGATGTTGCAGGACGACCAGCGGACCTCGGCGCCCAGGGCGATCAGGGTCTCGATCAGCACGGCGGTCTGGATGGTCATGTGGATGCAGCCGAGGATCTTCGCGCCTTTCAGCGGCTGCTCGCCGGCGTACTTACGGCGCAGGCCCATCAGCGCGGGCATTTCCGACTCGGCGATGATGATCTCGCGGCGGCCCCAGTCGGCCAGGGAAATGTCGGCGACCTTGTAGTCGTTGAAACCGGCAGGCGTCATTACAGCGCTCATCGAAGCGTTCTCCATTCGTGGTGTGCGAATGGGCGCCGTTGTGCGTTTACAGGGCCGCGATGGCCACCGTGGGGACGCGCTCCCTCCGAGCCTGACGGACGCATCGCTCGGACGGCCCGCTGCAGCGCCCCTCGGATGGGTGGCGGAAGGCGACCGGGAGGCCGCCTGGTGCAACCGCGCGAGTATAGCCCGCTCGTCGGTGCAGCCCAAGCCTTTCGTCGTCCCGGCGGCCTTCAGGGAAACCTGCGATGATGGCGGCTTTCCCGCGTTCGCGAGCCGCCGCCACATGGATTTCCACACCCGCAAGTGGGTCAAGCCCGAAGACCTCAACCCCAACGGTTCCCTGTTCGGCGGCAGCCTGCTGCGCTGGATCGACGAGGAGTCGGCCATCTACGCGATCCTGCAGCTGGACAACCCGCGGGTGGTGACCAAGTACATGTCGGAGATCAACTTCGTCAGCTCCGCGGGCCTCGGCGACATGGTGGAGCTGGGGCTGTCAGTCGCCGCCTTCGGCCGTACCTCCCTGACCCTGCGCTGCGAGGTGCGCAACCTGGTGACGCGCAAGTCGATCCTCACCGTGGAACGGATCGTCTACGTCAACCTGGACGAGCACGGCCGGCCGACGCCCCACGGCAAGCAGGGCCGCGCGGGCGAAGGCGAGGGCGACGATGCCTGACGTCGCCGCGGACGAACTCCCGTTCCACCCCGCGGGTCAACAGCCATGGCCGCCATACCGGCGGCGACGGTCGCGGAGGTTGAACATGTTCAGCATATTGCGCGCCGGTGCGCTCGCCCTGATGGGCGCGTGCAGCCTTCCGGCTTTCGCCGAGTCCTGTTACGTCAGCACCGAGCCGGCCATGGCCGGACCCAGCGGTGCCCATACGCAAACCTGCTACGAATTCCAGGGCACGCCCGAGGGGGCGATGGACTGGTCGTGCAACGACACCACCAAGGATGTGCAGAAGACCCACCGGGAGAAGCGCGCCAGCTGCCCGTCCGGGCACTTCGGCCGCTGCGTGTCCGCCCTGACCCAGGAAACCCTGGGTAACCAGGCGTCCGCCGGTCGTAAGGGCGAAGGCGTCGCCCCGCCCCAGGTAGGCCGGGACGCGCGCCTGGTCACCTACTACTACCAGGCCCAGGACAAGGCCCAGAGCAAGACCGACTGCGAAAACGCCGGGGGCCGCTGGGAAGCGCCCTGACCCTGCTCCGCGGGTGCGACAAAGCGTCGCCCGGCTTGGTATTTGCCGGGCGTCTGCGGATACTGGCGGCGCCTTGTTCCCGCGTGATGCCTGATCCATGACAACCAGAATGACCCTTCGGGTAGCCGTGCCCCTGCTGGCTGCCCTGCTCCTGTCCGCCTGTGGCGGCGTCGATCCCAACTCGCCCCTGGGCAAGCGCAAGGCGCTGTTCAAGGACATGCTCCATACCAGCGAGGACCTGGGCGGCATGCTGCGCGGGCGGGTGACGTTCGACCCGAAGCGCTTCGCCGCCAATGCGCTGAAGCTGGACCAGCTCTCGGCCCAGCCCTGGCAGTACTTCCCCGATGCCAAGGAAGACAAGAGCAGCGCCCGCGACGACGTCTGGCAGCGCCAGGCGCGCTTCAAGGCGCTGGCCGACGACCTGCAGCAGAAAACCCATGCCCTGGTGGCCGCCAGCGCCGTCCAGCCGCTCCAGCCCCAGGTCGTGGAGCCCGCGGTGAAGGCGGTGGAGGACAGCTGCGAGGCCTGCCACAAGGAATTCCGCGCCTACTGAAACCCGGCCACCCCGGCTCGCTGCAGGCGCTCCCGCAGCGCCTGCACTTCGGGGTGACGGAAGAACGCCGCCAGCCGCCGGGCCCGCACCGGTCCCACCCCTGGCCGGCGACGCCACTCCGCTTCGTCACGGGCGGCCAGGGTGCGCCAGTCCGTCGCCCGGGCATCCACACCGGGTGGCGCGCCCAGAGCGGTCAGCCACTGGGCGAAGGGCCGCCCGCGAGCGCCGGCGAAGGCTTGGGCCACCTGATGCGCGCGGCGCTCGGCGAAGCCCGGCAGGCGGGCGAGGGCCGCTTCGTCCAGGTCCAGCCAGTCCAGCAATCCCTCCAGCCGGCCACTGTCCTGCAGGGTCTTCCAGGTCTGGGCGCCGACGCCGTCCAGGCGCAGGCCGCGGGTGCCGCCCAGCCAATCCAGGCGTGCCTGGAACTGTTCGACGCAGGCCGGCGTGGCGCGCCAGCAACTGAGCGGATGGTGCGCGGCCGGGTCGGGCGCCTCCGGCAGTGGGCGTTCGGCGGCGCGCCAGACCACGCCGTCCAGGCGCGGGATGGTCAGCCCGGCCAGGCTCAGCGCCACGTGGTCGCCTGGGCGGATATCCAGGGCGCGCCAGCGCTGCAGGGAGCCGACGCCGACCCGGCGCACCTGGCGATCGTCCAGGCGTACCGGCTCCAGGTCCAGCACCGGAGTGATGCGTCCGCTTCGGCCGACAGTGAAGGTCACCGCCCGCACCGCGGCCAGGGCACGTTCGGCCGGGTATTTCCAGGCGATCGCCCAGGCCGGCGGCTCCGCTCGCCAGCGCTGCGCCGGCGGGCGCCGTCCCTGGCGGATCACCACGCCGTCCCGGGCGAACGGCAGCGCCTCGCGGTACCAGCGGGCGCGCCAGCGAACGGCGTCCTCCGCCGAGGCCAGCGGCCGGGTGAGCGCCACGGCCTCGGTGAAGCCCAGCCGCTCCAGGCCCGCCAGGCGGGCCGGCATGTCCGCCGGCCCGTTGGGCCAGTCCCAGACGAACAGGCCGATTCCCGCCAGGGTGGTGTCGTCGGGATTCCGCTGCGCCAGCGCGCCAGCGACCTTCGCCCGGGCGCCGGCCCCGCCGACCTCGGCCTGGACATGCTCCGGCAGACGCCAGTACAGCTCGCCCTGGAGGATCAGCGGCTTGCGGGACGGCAGCTGCGGCGGAATCGCCGGAAGGCGTCGTGCGGTCGCTGTCCAGTCCTGGCCCTGGGCGCCGTCGCCACGGCTGATGGCCTGGGCCAGGCGGCCGTCGCGGTAGACCAGGGTCACCGCGACGCCGTCCACCTTCGGCTGTATCCAGAGGTCGTCCCGGCTGGCCATCCAGGCGCGCACCGCCGCCTCGTCGCGCAGCTTGGCCAGGCCGGTCTGGGCCACCGGGTGGCGTCGTTCGCCGGCCGCCGTGGCCAGGGGCGCCGGCTCGGGCGCGGCGAGGTCGGGGAAGCAGGTGCTCCAGAGGGTGCGGGTGGCGCGGGCCTGGTCATAGAGGGCGTCGTCCACCGGGCTGGCGCCCTGGCGGTGGTAGGAGTCGTCCCACTCGGCCAGGCGCCGGTCGAGGGCGCGCAGCTCGCCTGAGGCGCGGGCGGGTGGCCAGTCGGGACAGTTGGCGGGAGCGGCGGACAGCGGGGCGCAGGCGAAGGCGAAGGCGAGCAACGCCGAAGTGATCCAGCGGGTCATCGTGAGCATCCTTGCTCGAACGGAGGAAGCCGCAGTCTAGACCAGGGCGGGGTGCCGCGCGTCCATGAAAAAGCCCCGCCGGGGCGGGGCTCGGGTCACGCGCGGCGGGTCAGAGACCGGCGTCGGCGCGCAAGGCGTCGGCCTTGTCGGTGCGTTCCCAAGTGAAGCTGGTGAAGGTGTCATCGCCCACGGTGATCTCCTGCGGGGCGCGCCCGAAGTGACCGTAGGCCGCGGTGGCCTGGTACATCGGGTGCAGCAGGTCGAGCATCGTGGTGATGGCGTAAGGGCGCAGGTCGAAGTGCTGGCGGACCAGGGCGATGATCTTGTCGTCGGCGATCTTGCCAGTGCCGAAGGTGTTCAGCGAGATGGACGTGGGCTGGGCCACGCCGATGGCGTAGGAGACCTGGATCTCGCAGCGCTCGGCGAGGCCAGCGGCGACGATGTTCTTCGCCACGTAGCGACCGGCGTAGGCCGCGGAACGGTCCACCTTGGACGGGTCCTTGCCGGAGAACGCGCCGCCGCCGTGGCGGGCCATGCCGCCGTAGGAGTCGACGATGATCTTGCGCCCGGTCAGGCCGCAGTCGCCCACCGGGCCGCCGATCACGAAGTTGCCGGTCGGGTTGATGTGGAACTGGGTGTCCTTGTGCAGCAGCTCGGCCGGCAGGGTGTGCTTGATGATCAGCTCCATCACCGCCTCGCGCAGGTCGGCCAGGCTGACCTCCGGGTTGTGCTGGGTGGACAGCACCACGGCGTCGATGCCCACCACCTTGCCGCCGTCGTAGCGACAGGTGACCTGGGACTTGGCGTCCGGGCGCAGCCACGGCAGCAGGCCGGACTTGCGGGCCTCGGCCTGGCGCTCCACCAGGGCGTGGGAGAAGCGGATCGGCGCCGGCATCAGCACGTCGGTCTCGTTGCTGGCGTAGCCGAACATCAGGCCCTGGTCGCCGGCACCCTGGTCCTCGGGCTTGGCCCGGTCGACGCCCTGGGCGATGTCCACCGACTGCTTGCCGATGATGTTGATGATGCCGCAGGTGGCGCCGTCGAAGCCGACTTCCGAACTGTCATAGCCGATGTCGAGGATGACCTTGCGCACCAGCTCCTCCAGGTCGACCCACGCGCTGGTGGTGACTTCGCCGGCCACCACCGCCACGCCGGTCTTCACCAGGGTCTCGCAGGCCACGCGGGCGTGCTTGTCCTGGGTGATGATGGCGTCGAGCACGGCATCGGAGATCTGGTCGGCAATCTTGTCCGGATGGCCTTCGGACACGGACTCGGAGGTAAACAGGGAGTATTCGCTCATTTCAGGATCCTATTCATACCTGGGTTTGCTTCGCATCCGGCTTGGCAAAGTGCCGTACCTGAATCTGAAAGCCGTTTCGTAAGCCAATGTAGAGGCTTTCGCCGGGCGTGAGCCCCGCGGCGCCGGCCCAGCGGGCCAGGTCCTCCTGTTCGAAGCCCAGCCAGAGATCGCCGCAGGCCTCCCTGGCCCAGCTCTGGTCGTGGCGGCACAGCTCGGTCACCAGCAGACTGCCGCCGGCCCGTACCCGCCCGGCCAGCCGGCGCAGGGCGTCGGCGGGTGCGGCGAGGTGATGCAACACCATGTTCAGCACCACGCAGTCGGCGTCCGCCGGGTGCTCGCCGAGGGCGTCCACCAGGAGCAGGTCGACGTTGCCCAGGGCCTGGGCCTCGCAGTGCATGCGTGCCAGCTCCAGCATGGCCGGGCTGTTCTCCAGGGCCGTGACCCGGCTGAAGCGCCGCGCCAGGTCCGGCAGGAACCCGCCGTCGCCGGGGCCGACCTCCAGCGCCGTGGCCGTGGCGGGGAAGGCCAGGGCATCCAGCAGGGCCAGCACGCTGTCGCGGTAGTGGGGCAGTCCTGCGATCAGGTCCTGCCGTGCCTGGAAACTGTCGGCGATGCGCGCGAAGAAGTCGCTGCTGGCCGCCGCCCGCTGGCGGTGCACCGCGGCGATGCGCTCGCGCACCGGCTCCGGCAGCTGCAACTCGTCCACTTCCGCCAGCAGCGCCGCGTGCAGCGCGCCGCCCAGGCGATCCGCCGAGGGCAAGGCGCGCCGGTAGAAGATCGCATTGCCCTCGCGGCGACTGGCCACCAGGCCGGCCTGGGCGAGCACCTTGAGGTGGTGGCTGACCCCTGACTGACCGATGGCGAAGATCTGTGCCAGCTCCAGTACCCCGAACGAATCGTTGGCCAGCGCCCGCAGCACGTTCAGGCGCAACGGGTCGCCCCCGGCCTTGCACAGGGCGGCCAGTTCGTCGCTGGGCTCGTAGCGGAGCTGGGGAATGCGCAGGCTCATGGGTTGCGCAGTCTAGTCGGCTACTTTTCATACAGCAATGGCTGTATCAAAAAGTTTTGATATTGCCTGGCGCGTCCAGCAGGTCCTGGAGAAAGGCGGCGGGCGCCGGGCTCAGGCTGTCGGCGGCGCGCCAGAGCACGTGCAGGTCGCGCTCGATGACCAGGTCGCGCAGGTCCAGGCGCAGCAACCGCCCCTGCGCCAGCTCCGCGTCCACGGCATGCTCCGAGAGCCAGGCGATGCCCTGCCCACCGGCCACCAGCCGCTTCAACGCCTCGCTGCTGCCGACGGACATCCGCGCCTGAACCTCCAGGCCGAGGGTGGCATAGGCCTGCTCGATGCACGCGCGGGTGCCCGAGCCCGGCTCGCGCAGGTACAGCGAGTGGGTCGCCAGGTCGGCGGCGAGCAGATTGCTGCGGCCGGCCAGGGGATGGCCCGGGCCCACTACCGGCAGCAGTGTGTCCCGGGCCAGCCGGTGGTGGGCATAGTCCGCCTGGCGGAACGGCCCCTCGACGAAGCCCAGGCTGATACGCCCGTCGTCCAGTTGTTCGGTCACCGCCCGGGTGTTGCTGACCTGCAGTTCGATCAGCACCGCGGGGTGCCGGGCATGGAAGCGCTCGACCCAGGGCGGCAGCACGTAGGCGCCGAGGGTGGCGCTGGCGCCCAGGCGCAGCTCGCCGTCGTCGAGCCCGGCGAAGGCGCGCAGCTCCCGCTCCGCGGCGCGCTCCAGGGCGAAGAGGCGCTGGGCGTGCTGGAGCAGTCGCTGGCCACCCTCGGTAAGGCGCACGCCGCGGGGCTGGCGGTCGAACAGGGCCAGCCCGACGCTGGCTTCCAATTCGCGGATTTCCCGGGTCACGGCCGGCTGGCTGATATGCAGGCGCGCTGCCCCGGCGCTGATGCCGCCGGCCTCGGCGACGGCGAGGAATACGCGAAGGTGGTGAAGGTTCATGCCTGTCCGGTATGGCTGTGATGCGAAAGATGTATTTTTACTATGGCATTCGTCTGGCTAGCCTGACCATCTTCTTGACCTGCTACGGGTCCACCCGACCGGAGTCAGCCATGCCGCGCCCGTTCACCCGCCTGCCCGAACCCTGGGCCTTCGTCCGCCACTTCACCCCCAGCTGGTTCGCCATGACCATGGGCACCGGCGTGCTCGCCCTGGTGCTGGCGAACCTGCCGGGCGGGCTGCCGGGTCAGCAGGCGCTGGCGGAAGCGCTGTGGTGGTTGGCGAGCCTGCTGTTCCTGCTGTTCGGCGGCCTGTTCGCGGCGCGCCTGCTGCTGTTCCGCGACACCCTGGCGCCGATGCTGCTGCACCCGGTGCAGTCGATGTTCCTCGGCGCCATCCCCATGGGGCTGGCGACCCTGATCGGCGGCCTGCTGCGCTTCGGCGCGCCCCGTTGGGGCGGGGCGGTCTACGAGCTCGCCCACAGCCTGTGGTGGCTGGACGCGGCCCTCGCCTGCGGCTCGGCGCTGCTGGTGCCGTACCTGATGTTCACCCGCCAGGCCCATGCCCTGGAGACGCTCACCGCGGTCTGGCTGCTGCCCATCGTCGCACCGGAGGTGGCCGCGGGCACCTCCGGTCTGCTGGCCCCGCACCTGGACGCCGGGTCGGCGCGGGCGATCCTGGCAGCCGGCTACGTGATGTGGGGGCTGTCCCTGAGCCTGGCGTTCTCCCTGGTCACCCTGGTGCTGCTGCGCCTGGCCTTGCACAAGCTGCCGGACACCGATTTCGCCGCCACCAGCTGGTTGCCCCTGGGGCCGCTGGCCACCGGCTGCCTGGGGCTGCTGCTGATGGGCCAGGGCGCGCCGGCCGCCTTCGCCGGCACGCCGCTGCAGGGCGCCGCCCAGCTGGCGCGGGACATCGGTCTGGTGGGCGGCCTGGCGCTGTGGGGCGCCGGGTTCTGGTGGCTGGCGATCGCCAGCCTGTTCACCATGCGCTACATCCGCCAGCGCATGGTCTTCAACCTCGGCTGGTGGGGGTTCACCTTTCCCCTGGGGGCATTCACCCTGGCGACCCTCGAGCTGCATCGCCTCACCGGTCTTGCCGCCTTCGCCTGGCTGGGCGGCTTCCTCGGGCTGCAGTTGGCGGCGGTCTGGACGCTGGTGATGAGCCGCACGCTGCGCGGCATCTGGCACGGCGAGCTATTCCGCGCACCCTGCCTGGCGGAGGGCGGCGCGGCCGGGGCGAGGGGCTGAACGAATCGCGGCGGCGGGCCCCTGGCGTGACCACATTCGTCTGCCATGGCGATCCCGCGACCATCTGAGATTGCTCCGGCGGGTCAGGCTGGGCGAAAATGCCGGCCTTTTCGCAAGCAGCCTTTTCAGGAGATCAGCGATGCCCAGCCGTCGTGAGCGTGCCAACGCCATCCGTGCCCTCAGCATGGATGCTGTGCAAAAAGCCAACAGCGGCCACCCGGGTGCCCCCATGGGCATGGCCGATATCGCCGAAGTCCTCTGGCGCGACTACCTCAAGCACAACCCCACCAACCCCCACTGGGCCGACCGCGACCGCTTCGTGCTGTCCAACGGCCACGGGTCGATGCTGATCTACTCGCTGCTGCACCTGACCGGCTACGACCTGTCCATCGACGACCTGAAGAACTTCCGCCAGCTCCACAGCAAGACCCCCGGCCACCCGGAACTGGGCTACACCCCGGGCGTCGAGACCACCACCGGTCCCCTGGGCCAGGGCATCGCCAACGCCGTGGGCATGGCGGTGGCGGAAAAGATCATGGCCGCCCAGTTCAACCGCGACGGCCACCGCATCGTCGACCACTACACCTACGCGTTCCTCGGCGATGGCTGCATGATGGAAGGCATTTCCCATGAGGTGTGCTCCCTGGCCGGCACCCTGGGCCTGGGCAAGCTGATCGCCTTCTACGACGACAACGGCATTTCCATCGACGGTGAGGTGCACGGCTGGTTCACCGACGACACGCCCAAGCGCTTCGAGGCCTATGGCTGGCAGGTGATCCGCAACGTCAACGGGCATGACGCGGAAGAAATCCAGACCGCCATCGAGACCGCCCGCAAGAGCGAGCAGCCGACCCTGATCTGCTGCAAGACCATCATCGGCTTCGGTTCGCCCAACAAGCAGGGCAAGGAAGAAAGCCACGGCGCCGCCCTGGGCAACGACGAGATCGCCCTGACCCGCGCTGCCCTCAACTGGAACCACGCGCCGTTCGAAGTGCCCGCCGAGATCTACGCCGAGTGGGACGCCAAGGACGCCGGCAAGGCCGCCGAGGCCGAGTGGAACCAGCGCTTCGCCGACTACTCCGCCGCCTACCCGGAGCTGGCCAACGAGTTCGTCCGGCGCATGGCCGGCGAGCTGCCGGCGGACTTCTCCGAGCAGGCCTCCGCCTTCATCCGCGCCGTGGCCGAGAAAGGCGAGACCATCGCCAGCCGCAAGGCCAGCCAGAACTGCCTGAACGCCTTCGGCCCGCTGCTGCCGGAACTGCTGGGCGGCTCCGCCGACCTGGCCGGTTCCAACCTGACCCTGTGGAAAGGCTGCAAGCCGGTGGTACAGGAAGACGCCTCGGGCAACTACATGTACTACGGCGTCCGCGAGTTCGGCATGAGCGCCATGATGAACGGCATCGCCCTGCACGGCGGCCTGATCCCCTACGGCGCCACCTTCCTGATGTTCATGGAGTACGCGCGCAACGCGGTGCGCATGTCGGCGCTGATGAAGCAGCGGGTGCTCTACGTGTTCACCCATGACTCCATCGGCCTCGGCGAGGACGGCCCGACCCACCAGCCGGTGGAACAGTTGGCCAGCCTGCGCCTCACCCCGAACCTCGACACCTGGCGCCCGGCCGACGCGGTGGAAGCCGCGGTGGCCTGGAAACACGCCATCGAGCGCAAGGACGGCCCCAGCGCGCTGATCTTCTCCCGGCAGAACCTGCCCCATAACCTGCGCGACCACGAGACCGAGGCGGCCATCGCCCGCGGCGGCTACGTGCTGAAGAACTGCGCCGGCGAGCCCGAGCTGATCTTCATTTCCACCGGTTCTGAAGTGGGCCTGGCCATCGCTGCCGCCGACGCGCTGACGGCTCGTGGGCGCCGTGTGCGGGTGGTGTCGATGCCGTCCACCAGCGTGTTCGATGCCCAGGATGCCGCCTACCGGCAGTCGGTACTGCCGGTGGAAGTCGGTGCGCGGATCGCCATCGAGGCCGGCCACGCCGACTACTGGTACAAGTACGTGGGCCTCGACGGCCGGGTGATCGGCATGACCGGCTACGGCGAGTCGGCCCCCGCGGGCGCGCTGTTCGAGCACTTCGGCTTCACCGTCGAGAACGTGCTGGCGACCGCCGACGAACTGCTCGAAGACTGATGCACGACGGCGGTGGGCGGGGCGCGGGCGACCGTGCCATCCGCCGCCGCCGGACGGCTACCAAGGCCCGCCCCCATGTCCCAGCGTCGTCTCCCTCGCGTCGTCCTCAACGGCTACGGCCGCATTGGCCGCTGCGTGCTCCGTGCGTTGTACGAACGCAAGGACGCGGCGGGCTTCGAGATCGTCGCCCTCAACGATCTGGCCGACCAGGCCAGCCTGGAATACCTGACCCGCTTCGACTCCACCCACGGCCGTTTCCCTGGCGACGTGCGGGTGGACGGCGACTGCCTGCACCTCAACGGCGACTGCGTGAAGGTACTGCGCAGCGCAACCCCCGAGGGCATCGACTGGCGCGCCCTGGAGGCGGACCTGGTGCTGGAGTGCTCCGGCGCCTACCACACCCGCGCCGACGGCGAGCGCTTCCTCGCCGCCGGGGCGCCGCGGGTACTGTTTTCCCAGCCCATGGCCAGCGAGGCCGACGTGGACGCCACGGTGGTGTTCGGGGTCAACCACCAGGCCCTCAGCGGCGCCGAGCGGCTGGTCTCCAACGCCTCCTGCACCACCAACTGCGGCGTGCCGCTGCTGCAGCGGCTGAACCAGGCCATCGGCCTGGAATACGTGTCCATCACCACCATTCACTCGGCGATGAACGACCAGCCGGTGATCGACGCCTACCACCACGAAGACCTGCGCCGGACCCGCTCGGCGTTCCAGTCGGTGATCCCGGTGTCCACCGGCCTGGCCCGGGGCATCGAGCGGCTGCTGCCGGAACTCTCCGGGCGGATTCAGGCCAAAGCGGTACGCGTGCCGACGGTGAACGTCTCGGCCCTCGACATCACCCTGCAGACCGCCCGCGACACCAGCGCCGCAGAGGTCAACCGGGTGCTGCGGGAGGCGGCCGAACACGGCCCCTTGCGCGGCCTGCTGGCCTACACCGAACTGCCCCACGCCAGCTGCGATTTCAACCATGATCCCCATTCCGCCATCGTCGACGGCAGCCAGACCCGGGTTTCCGGCCCGCGCCTGGTGAACCTGCTGGCCTGGTTCGACAACGAATGGGGCTTCGCCAACCGCATGCTCGACGTCGCCGCCCACTACCTGGGCGCCGCCGTCTCCCCTCAAACCGCTGCAAAGGACTGAACCGCCATGACCGTCTTGAAGATGACCGACCTCGACCTCGCCGGGAAGCGCGTGCTGATCCGCGAAGACCTCAACGTGCCGGTCAAGGACGGTGCGGTGGCCAGCGACGCGCGTATCGTCGCGGCCCTGCCGACCCTGCGCCTGGCCCTGGAGAAGGGCGCCGCGGTGATGGTCTGCTCCCACCTGGGTCGCCCCACCGAGGGCCAGTTCAGCGAAGAGAACAGCCTCAAGCCGGTGGCCGAGTACCTGGGCCGTGCCCTGGGCCGCGAGGTGCCGCTGGTGAGCGACTACCTCGACGGCGTGGACGTCCAGCCCGGCCAACTGGTGCTGCTGGAGAACGTGCGCTTCAACGCCGGCGAGAAGAAGAACGCCGACGAACTGGCCCAGCGCTACGCCAAGCTCTGCGACGTGTTCGTGATGGACGCCTTCGGCACCGCCCACCGCGCCGAGGGCTCGACCCACGGGGTGGCCAAGTTCGCCAAGATCGCCGCTGCCGGTCCGCTGCTGGCGGCCGAGCTGGAAGCCCTGGGCAAGGCCCTGAGCCACCCGGAGAAACCCATGGCGGCCATCGTCGCCGGGTCCAA
This sequence comes from Pseudomonas mangiferae, assembly GCF_007109405.1. Taxonomy (GTDB): domain Bacteria; phylum Pseudomonadota; class Gammaproteobacteria; order Pseudomonadales; family Pseudomonadaceae; genus Pseudomonas_T; species Pseudomonas_T mangiferae. The sequence goes on along the minus strand of NZ_VJOY01000023.1, from coordinate 17,772 downwards.
GGTGTCCACCAAGCTGGACGTGCTCAACAGCCTGTCGTCCCTCTGCGACCAACTGATCGTCGGCGGCGGCATCGCCAACACCTTCCTCGCCGCGGCCGGCTACAAGGTGGGCAAGTCCCTCTACGAGGCCGACCTGGTGGACACCGCCAAGGCCATCGCGGCCAAGGTCAGCGTGCCGCTGCCCACCGACGTGGTGGTGGCCAAGGCCTTCGCCGAGGACGCCGAGGCTACCGTCAAGGCCGTGGCCGACGTGGCCGACGACGACATGATCTTGGACATCGGCCCGCAGACCGCCGCCCACTTCGCCGACCTGTTGAAGGCGTCCAAGACCATCCTCTGGAACGGTCCGGTGGGCGTCTTCGAGTTCGACCAGTTCGGCAACGGCACCCGCGCCCTGGCCAAGGCCATCGCCGAGAGCCCGGCGTTCTCCATCGCCGGCGGTGGCGACACCCTGGCGGCCATCGACAAGTACGGCGTGTCCGCGGACATCTCCTACATTTCCACCGGGGGCGGCGCCTTCCTCGAGTTCGTCGAGGGCAAGGTCCTGCCGGCGGTCGAGGTGCTCGAACGCCGCGGCTGACGAAGGCCCGCTGGCGACGGGGCAAACGATGACGGCGGGTGGCGGTCCTTACCTATAGGAAGCGCGAAAGGAGATACCGCCATGCGTCATGTCATCGTTCTGTCGCTGCTGGTCGGCCTGGCCGCCTGCAACGGCCGCCCGGTCAATACCTGCGAAGTCATCAGCCCGCCCCAGGTCATCCTGCCCACTACCCAGGACGACCAGCGGGTCGAGGCCCAGAGCACCGGGGACCCGGTGGGCAGCGGGCAGGCGGAGCAGCGTTGCCCCTGAGCCATGCCCTAACCCGAAGGCGGTTCGCCGCCTTCCGAATGCGATGCGAGACGCCGGCCCGCCGGTGCCGCGGAGGAATGCCGATGAACAAGGTCATCCCCCTTTCCCTGCTCGCGCTGCTGGCCGGTTGCGCCGGCCAGCGCGAAGGCGACAGCGACCACTGGACCCGCTGGGTCTGCGACAGCCAGGCCGAAGTGCTGTGGCGCTACGTGGACGCCGGCCAGTCCATCGTCGACCTGCGCCTGGGCGAGAAGGACGTGGTGCACCACTTGGAGAAGGAACCCGCGACCTCCGGCGCCTTCTATACCGACGGCCGCCTGGCCTTCGACCTGCGGGACGACCAGGGCCTGGTCTACTGGGTCGCCACCGACGACCTAGTCGGTCGGGGCTGCAAGGCGCCCTGACCCTGAACATGAGGACGGCGGGTCATGCCCGCCGTCCCTCGACTTGAACGGAGCCCGCCGCTGCGGCAGGCTTCACACCGAAAAACAGCCCACCCCCTCGGGAGACTGCAAGACATGGCACTCATCAGCATGCGCCAGATGCTGGACCACGCCGCCGAATTCGGCTACGGCGTTCCGGCCTTCAACGTCAACAACCTGGAACAGATGCGCGCCATCATGGAAGCGGCCGACAAGACCGACTCCCCGGTGATCGTGCAGGCCTCCGCCGGTGCCCGCAAGTACGCCGGCGCCCCGTTCCTGCGCCACCTGATCCTCGCTGCCATCGAGGAATTCCCCCATATCCCCGTGGTGATGCACCAGGACCATGGCACCAGCCCGGACGTCTGCCAGCGCTCGATCCAGCTGGGCTTCTCTTCGGTGATGATGGACGGCTCCCTGAAGGCCGACGGCAAGACCCCGTCCGACTATGACTACAACGTCCGCGTGACCCAGCAGACCGTGGCGTTCGCCCATGCCTGCGGCGTATCCGTGGAAGGCGAGCTGGGCTGCCTGGGCAGCCTGGAGACCGGCATGGCCGGCGAGGAAGACGGCGTCGGCGCCGAGGGCACCCTGGACCACAGCCAGTTGCTCACCGACCCGGAAGAAGCCGCCGCCTTCGTCAAGGCCACCAAGGTGGATGCCCTGGCCATCGCCATCGGCACCAGCCACGGCGCCTACAAGTTCACCAAGCCGCCCACCGGCGACACCCTGTCGATCCAGCGCATCAAGGAAATCCATGCGCGCATCCCCGACACCCACTTGGTGATGCACGGCTCCTCCAGCGTGCCCCAGGAATGGCTGAAGGTGATCAACGAGTACGGCGGCGATATCAAGGAAACCTACGGCGTGCCGGTCGAGGAAATCGTCGAGGGCATCAAGTACGGTGTGCGCAAAGTGAACATCGACACCGACCTGCGCCTGGCGTCCACCGGCGCGATCCGCGAGTTCATGGCGAAGAACCGCAGCGAGTTCGACCCGCGCAAGTACCTGGCGAAGACCGTCACTGCCATGCGTGACGTCTGCATCGCTCGCTACGAGGCCTTCGGCACCGCCGGCAACGCCAGCAAGATCAAGCCGATCTCCCTGGAAGTGATGTTCCAACGCTACGCCAACGGTGAGCTGGACCCCAAGGTCAACTGATCCCGCCGCTGTCGAAAGAGCCCGCCTCGTGCGGGCTTTTTCGTGTACGGGTAGACACTTTCGTACAGTTCGCCAGGGCAGCCTGCGCCGGTGAGAGGCCCGTCGCAGATTTGGAACGAAAGTACCGTTTCGGCCAGCCATTTTGGACGAACGTGCGGTTTCACACGGTTTCGTCCAGGGACCCTCGACTAGGCTTCGCCGCTCCACTGCCTTGAACGCGGAGCCTGTCATGCTCGATCACGCCTCTTCCCGCATCCGCCGCAGCTTGCTGCTGCTGGGCCTGAGCCCCTTCGCCCTGGCCGTCGCCCAGGCCAACCAGGCCCCCGAGGTGCGCGGCCACGCCGAACGCATCGCCGCCGGCCAGCCCCACGCCAGTTGGGTCTGGGCCCGCGACGCCGACCTGGACCCCATCTCCTACGCCATCGTCCGCCAGCCCCGCTACGGCCAGGTGACCGTGGACGCCAACACCGGCCGCTACCGCTACACCCCGACCGCCAGCGCGCGGTTCGACAGCTTCGAGTACCGCGCCACCGACGGGAAGGCCTGGTCCGAGGCGGCCACCGTGCAACTCACCCTGCTGGCCGCCGACGGCAGCGACGGCAATCGCGCGCCGTCCGCCGCCGAGCAGAGCCAGCGGGTCGATGCCGGCCGTGAATTCCGTGGCCGGGTGATCGGCAGCGATGCCGACGGCGATCCCCTGACCTACGCCGTGATCGACTGGCCACGTAGCGGCACCCTGCGCCTGGACAGCCAGACCGGCGAGTACCGCTACAAGGCCCACCGCGACCAGGACGGCCAGGATGCCTTCGCCTACCGGGTGAGCGACGGCAAGGCCTATTCCACCATCGCCCGGGTGCAACTGGACCTGCGTGCCTCCGGCTCGGCCGAGCCCGAGACGCCCCAGGACCCGCCCATCGACCCGACCCTGCGCAGCAAGGCGGACTTCTCGCCGCTGGTGCGCGAGGTGCTGGACAACGAGTTCTTCGTCGAGACCTTCGATCATCGCAAGGCCGGCCGCCTGGAAGCGGTGCTGGCGTCCATCGATTTCCTCGCCCGGCAGGAGGCGATGCAGGACCCGGACCTCGACCGCCTGCTGTATTTCCTGCGGGCCTACAACTACTACCACGGGCTGGCCAAGACCGAGCCGGCGCAGCAGGCGCTGCTGGAGCGGGCCCTGTACCGGGTGGCGCAGATGAAGGACCTGCTGGTCTACCAGAAGGCGTCCGGCGCGGTGATCGAAGGCTACGTCGTGGCCTTGGGTGGCCTGGCCTCCGCCGACATCAGCCCGGCGCTGGCGCGCCACCTGCCACGCCTGCTGGCCCTGCTGCAGCACCTGGACGCGGTGCCGACCCTGAGCGCCGAGAGCACCTACGGCGACGCGGTGTTCGAGACCCTCAATCTGTTCGACCGCTTCGGCTACAGCACCGGCGTTCTGCGCCAGGCAGTGGCCGCCGAACCGCGTCTGCTGGACGCCGTCGCCCAGCTCGCCACCGGCCACAACGCCCTGTGGCGCAACAATGACGGCTTCATCGTGATGAACGCCATTGAGGCCCTGGGCAAGCTCCACGGCCTGGGCGACGCCGCCTGGGGCGAGCACGCCGACCAGGCCGCGCGGCGGGTCATGCAGGCCCACCTGGGCCAGGGCAAGCTGGATGACCTGGAGCTGAAGAGCAACTTCCGCAGCTACTACGTGGAGTTCGCCTACCGCGGCGACGTGGACAACAGCTGTGCCACCCGTTTCGACGGGCTCTGCCACCGCTTCGAGATCGGCGAGGTGCTGCCCCAGACCCACGTCTGCGGGCCGACCCTCAACGTGCGCTCCCAGGCCCTTACCTCGCAGCACCTGGATACCATCTGCCGCAGCCTGGCGAACCAGGAGCAGGACTTCCACCGCATCATGCAGACCGGCAACCAGCCAGTGGCCGACGACTACAACAAGACCCTGGAGCTGGTGGTGTTTTCCAGTGCCGAGCAGTACCAGAAGTACGCCGGCGTGCTGTACGGCGTCAGCACCGACAACGGCGGCATCTACATTGAGGGCGACCCGTCGCGGCCGGACAACCAGGCGCGCTTCTTCGCCTATGAGCGGGCGACGCCCACCTGGCAGGTGTGGAACCTCAACCACGAGTACGTGCATTACCTGGATGGCCGCTTCGACCAGTACGGCCCGTTCGGCCACTACCCGCTGGACGTGACCACCTGGTGGTCCGAAGGCCTGGCGGAATACCTGGCCTGGGGCGACACCTTCCCCCGCGGCCTGGACGACATCAGCCGCAGCGAGCCGGCGCAGCGCCCGGGGGTGGGCGACATCCTGCACCTGTCCTACGGCAGCGGCGACAGCATGGTCTACCACTGGTCCTACACCCTGCATCGCTACCTGCAGAGCCGCGACCCGCAGCGTCACCTGGCCCTGGCCGGCTACCTGCGGCGTAACGACCTGGACGGCTACAACGCCGCGCTGGCCGAGGTGGAGCGTGTGCATGGCGCCTACTACCCGGCCTGGCGCGACCAACTGATCGCCGACTGGGCCAGCCGGCCCAAGAAAGCCGCCTCGCTGGCGCCCGTCAGCGACAGCGAAAGCGCCGACCGTGGCCATCGCCATGCTGCGGCGCACCAGCGCCTGGAAGACGGCGGCGCCAGCCTGGCGCGTCCGCCGCTACACTGAGGCGATGACTGCCGGCCCGTCCGCAATGGACGGGCCACTCGCGGCGGGCGGCGCGCCGCCCGCGGGCCTTCGGGTACACTGCGTGCCCGTTCCCCGGCCACGTTCCATGTCCCCGCTCACCTACCTGTCCGGCTACCCGCCCGCCACGCTCGACCAGGTCCGCCGCCTGATCGACGACGGCCGCCTGGGCGACTATCTCGCCCAGCGCTATCCCGAGCGGCACGATGTGCAAAACGACAAGGCCCTCTATACCTACGCCGCCGGGCTCAAGCAGGCCCACCTGCGCAATGCCCCGATGCTGGACAAGGTGCTCTACGACGGCACCCTGGACACGGCGAAACGGGCCTTGGGCCTGCACACCGCGGTGTCGCGGGTGCAGGGCGGGCGGCTCAAGGCCAAGAAGGAAATCCGCATCGCCGCGCTGTTCAAGGAGGCCGCTCCGCAGTTCCTGCGGATGATCGTCGTCCACGAGCTGGCACACCTGAAGGAGCTGGCGCACAACAAGGCGTTCTACCAGCTCTGCGAACACATGCTGCCGGGTTACCACCAGTACGAATTCGACACCCGTCTCTACCTCACCTGGCGCGACCTCCAGGGGCGCTGAGGCGGTTGCTCCGTCTCCTCGAACGCCGTGGCCTTGGGGCTGCGTCGTGGACGGCGAACCGACCGCGTGGGCGACGGTGCCGCCTGTGAAGGGCGGTGCGAGCCCCGGTTGCGTTTCGGAAGCCGCGCCTACAGGGCGCGGTGCTCGATGCTCAGGCGGTCGAAGGTGGCGGCACCGGCTTCGCTGGCGTACCCGGTGTTGTCCTGGATGTAGACGCCGGCCTTGAAGTACAGCGGCTTGGGCGCCCAGAGGGTGGACAGCTGGGTGCTCCAGGCCTTGTCGTTGAGCACGATGTTCAGCTTACCGGTGGGAGTCAGGTTCAGGGTGTAGCTGAAGCGCTGGTCGAGACGAATGCCGCTGAGCAGGGTGTAGACCTGGCCCTCAGCGTCGTACGGGGTGAAGCGGATCTTTGCCACCAGGTTGGCCGTCTGAGTCTTCGGCTTGTACTGGAATTCCAGCTTCAACATCGGCTTGTCGCTGTTGTAGGCGTGGATCTGCCCGACCACCACCTTGCCGCTGGAGGGCACCTGGTTGACCATCAGGTCGGCCGACAGGTAGTTGTCCGCGCTGGGGTAGGTCCAGTTCTTCAGCCCACCGTTGGCGAAGGTTTCTCGCAACTCGGCGCGCGGGTACACAGCGCTCTGGGTGGTGCTGCCGGTGACCGGGGCCCAGAAGACCACGGTGCCGGTGCTGGTATTGGCGCGAAAGTAGTAGTCCTGGAAGCCACCCACCAGCATAGGGGTGGAAATGGTGGTGGCGGGAACACCGACGGGAATGGACAGGTTCCAGGTGGACAAATCGATCATGACTGGTTCTCCAGGGTTGGATCTCAGTCGGGGCACATCTCATCCTCGAGTCAGTAAGCAATTACTTGGCGTTCCAGCCAGTGACACGACAGCAATGAAAAAGAGTGGGCTTCTGGCCCGTGAGCCCCGCAACAGGGCGTTTGCGGGGGCTTTATCGTGCATTGCTGGCTAAAAATTAAGCACCGCTCGTCGTAGTTTTGGCGTCAAAAAAATACCGAATTAGATTGTTTTCTGAGCGAGCGTACTAAGTTCACTACCGTCCATCGATAGACGATCGTGCAAAGTCTTCTCGGGAAAGGCGTTTTTCTGGCGTACGTAATTCCGGCGCTTTCAGAGAAAAGCCAGCGGCGAAGCGCTTAAAGCAGGGGTCAGCCAGGCTGTGGCCGGATGAACGGCAGTGCGAAACGGCCCGAAACGACGATGCTTCGAGCAGTCCATTCGAATGCGCAGGGGAGACCATGAGGCGTGGGAAGATAGTGGCAACCCTGATGGCACTGGTCCTGCTGGGACCGGTTCAGGCCCGGGAGTGGATTGCCGTCGGGGCCGCGTTCCCACGTATCTTCGAAGAGGACGGTCGCGGTGGTTTCACTGGCCTGGGGCCCGCCGTGCTCGAGCGGGTGCTGCAGGCCCGGGGCGACCGGGTGCGCTTCCTGCTCTATCCCTGGTCCCGCGCCCAGCGCATGGTGAGCAATGGCGAGGCGGACATCCTCATCGGCCCCTATGCCACGCCGGAGCGCCGCCAGCGCTGGGGGTTCTCCCGGCTGCCGTTCTATCGTGACGTCATCCAGTTCTACGGCCGTACCGACCGGCTCCCGGACTGGCAGGGAGACTACCGGCGCCTGGCCGGGCTGCGCGTCGCCCTGGTGCGAGGCTGGACCTACGGCGACCGCTTCCGCAGCGAAAGCGCGGCCCTGGACCCGAGCCCGGTGGAGAACGTCACCAATGGCCTGCGCATGCTGGGCGCCGGCCGTATCGACCTGCTGGCGGCCAACGCCCGCCACACCGACCTCGACCTGCGTGCCCTCGGCCTGCAGGGCCGCATCGTCCCCATCGCTCCGCCCATCGACGCCCAGGACGGCTACTTCGCCTTCCCCCGCGATGCCGAGCACGACGCCCTGCGCGCCACCCTCGACCAGGCCCTCACCGCCCTGCGTGATGACGGCAGCCTGGCACGCCTGGCCGAGGGGCTGGGGGTGACGGTTCCCTGAGCCACGTGTGGGAAGCGGCAGGCGGGTTTTCGTCGGCAGGGTTTCAGGTGGCTGGATGGGGGTCAGACTCCGCTACGTGCTGGAATCGTTTCCTCGCGGATATAGGATGACGCGTTGCCGCCGTTCTCGGTCGACACCTCGACGGCATATTCACCGCGTATAGGGGGGTGAGCCGATTTGCCGGTATGGACAGCCTGTATTCCCCGTATGGGTGGGGATCAACCGTGGGTGTAAGGCGCGCGTATCGCCAGTGGCTCGTGTCGCCTCGTACGAGGGCATCAGCGGGTATTCCAGGCCGGCAGGGATGCGGAGAAGACGCGTGTCCAACCATGCACGGATGAGCCGATCGCCGCTGATGCCATTCGGGCGCTGGTTGTGTGGCCCTTGCGCATATCCGGAGATGGATCGAAGGCCGGGTCCACCGCTGGTAGCGTTCCCATAGGTCTGGGAAACGGAGCGGGCCACAAGCTCGCCCTGGAAGGCTGTGCCCGTTGCCTTATCCCGTCGGGCCGACGAAACGGCAAAGCCAGCCCCAATGGCCTGCTTCCCATCCTTGTCAGGACGCTTTCGAGTGGACCGGCAGCGCCCCTAGCGAGCGGAAGCGGTCGGGCAGCGGTTTGCACCTTGCCGCTTTCCCTCTTTCCCTGTCGCGCCAAGCGGCAGGGAGCCACTACACTGCGACCTCTTTTTTCGCAGGGTGAGGCGGTCGTGTCCAAGGGCGTGGTGTTGTCGGTGAGCGCCTCGGTGCTGTTCGGCGTCATGTATTACCTCACCCAGTTCCTCGCGCCGCTGAGCGGCGAACAGGTGTTCGGCTGGCGGATGGTACTGACCTTCCCCTGCGTCACCCTGTTCATGGTCTACAGCGGCGATTGGCGGCTGGCGCGCGAGCTGGCGGCCCGGGTGGTGCGACGGCCACTGTTGCTGGTCGGCCTGCTGACGTTGTCGGCACTGATCGCGATGCAGCTCTGGCTGTTCCTCTGGGCGCCCCTGCATGGCCGCGGGTTGCACGTATCCCTGGGCTATTTCCTGCTGCCGCTGACCATGATCCTGACCGGACGGGTGTTCTACGGGGAGCGCCTGTCGCGGCTGCAGACCGTGGCCGCCTGCTGTGCGGCGCTCGGGGTCGCCCATGCCTTCCTGCGGGTGGGCAACCTGTCCTGGGAGACCCTGCTGGTGGCCGTAGGCTACCCGATCTATTTCGTCCTGCGCCGCCGCCTGGGCGCGGATCACCTGGGCGGGCTGTGGTTCGACATGCTGCTGATGGCGCCGCTCGCCGTGGGCGCGCTGTTGGCGGGCGGGTCCCTGGGCGAGGTGTTCGTGGCCCGCCCGGCGCTGTATGGGCTGGTGCCGCTGCTGGGGATGATCAGCGCCTCGGCACTGGTCTGCTACATCCTCGCCAGCCGGACGCTGCCCTTTGGTCTGTTCGGGCTGCTGGGTTACGTGGAGCCGGTGCTGCTGGTGGGGGTCGCCCTGGCGATGGGGGAAACCATCGCGCCCCACGAGTGGCCCACCTACGTGCCGATCTGGCTGGCGGTGGCGCTGCTGGTGCTGGAGGGGCTACGCCACCTGCGTGCAGGCCGTCGCGCCTAGCACCACGCGGACACGCTCGAAGAAGCCCGGTCTCTGGGAGCATCGGAGTGAACGTTCTGGTGGCGATTCGCTTGATGTTCGCCCGCCTGTCACCTCGCGGTTGGTCAGCGCGGATGATCGTCCAGGGGGGATTCGGTCTCGTCCGCCAGGCAGATCCGGTTGCTGCCGCTGGCCTTGGCCCGGTACATGGCGAGGTCGGCGGCGCGGGTCAGCGCGCCGCCGCCGATGTCGTCGCCCTGGGCGATGCTCACGCCGATGCTGGCGCCGACACAGAGCTGGCCCGGTACCGCCTCGCTGGGCCGGTTCAGGGTTTCCAGCACCCGCTGGGCCAGGATGCGGGCATCCTGGCGGTTTTTCACCGATTCGCAGACCAGCACGAACTCGTCGCCACCCAGGCGCGCCGGCAGGTCCGTCTCACGGGCGCAGAAGCGCAGGCGCTCGGCCACTTCCCGCAGGATGGTGTCGCCCACTTCGTGGCCGTAGCGGTCGTTGATGGGCTTGAAGCCGTCCAGGTCGATCAGCATCAATGCCAAGGGTTCCTGGCGGCGCTGGGCGCGGCGCAGGGCCAGGTCCAGCTGCTGCTTGAGGGCGGCGCGGTTGGCCAGCCCGGTGAGCGGGTCCTTGAGGGCCAGGGCGCGCAGGCGCTCGTTGGCATCGGCCAGGGCCTCGGTCCGCTCGGTCACTCGCCGCTCGAGGATGCGCTCCTGCTCGCGAAGGGCCCAGACCACCTGCTGCTGGGCCGCCAGTGCCTGCACCTGGGCCTGCTCCTTCTGCCGCTTGAGCTCGTTGAAGCGTGCCGCCAGCCCGAAGGACAGCAGCAGCATCTCCAGCGCCGAGCCGATCTGCATGGCGTTGGTGGTCAGGAAGGTGGTGGGCAGCAGGTCGAAGTTGCGCAGCGCCAGCAGCACCGCGCCGAGCAGCAGCATGCCCCAGGCCAGCACGAAGATCCGTGCGCCGGGCACACGGCTGATCACGCAGCCCACCCCGCAGCCGAGTAGCAGCAGGGTGCTGGTCAGGCCGGTGATGGACATGCATTTCAGCGCCAGTTGTACTGGCAGCAGCAGGGTGGCCACGGTGATCGCCAGCTCCAGCGCCGCGGCTATGGTCAGCACTAGGTGCCAGCGCGGCGCATGGCGCGCGGTCCCAAGGAAGGCGCGGGCGAACAGCACCGAGACAGCACTCGCCAGGGTCAGCCCGAAGGGCAGGGCGCGGTTGCTCCAGCCCACCGCATCCGGCCACAGGTACTGGCCACCGAGCCCGTTAAGCGACAGCGTGCCGATACCGAACGCGCAGACGAAGCCCACATAAAGGATGAAAGTGGGTTCTCGCAGGGACAGAAACAGCAGCAGGTTGTAGGCGGCCAGGGCCAGGAGCATGCCGAAGTAGCAGGCGAGGGTGGCGTAGCCCGCCTCGCTGTGGCGCTGGAAGGCATCGGCCCGCCAGAGCCGGGCATCCAGGGTCAGGCTGCCCTCGGAGACCACCCGGACGTACAGGGTGCGCTGCTCGCCTGCCTTCAGCGGCACGGCGAAGACCGCCTCGCGGTGGCCGATGCTGCGACTCCGGTAGGGCAAGGTGTCGCCGCTCTGCTGGTGAACGAGGCCCTCGACGCCGGGCATGTACAGGTCCACCCGGTCCAGGGAAGGGTAGGTGAATTCCAGGCGCCACTCGCCGTCCCGTTTCGCGGTGGAGCGCACCTCCAGGCGCAGCCAGAAAGCGTCGTGACTGTAGCCGAAATTCAGGTCCGGGCGGGGCGCGGCGGAGGCGAAGGGTGGCGGGTCGGTGAGCAAGTCATCCAGGCTCAGCCGGCGCTCCGGGTCCCGCAGGACCTCGATGTGGGGGCGGGGGTCGAGGGGCTCGGCGCGTTCGTCCAGCGGCAGGGGCGCGGCTCCCGCCCCGGCCATCGTCGACAGGCCGAGCAGGAGGAGGGCGAGGCAAAGAAAGCCCCGGATGCCGGCGCCCATGATGTGGGGGAGCCGGGCAGGAAGTGCGCCTTGCATAGACGGATGCCGGTGGGATGGGGGATCGCGGGCCTGGCAGTTGCTGGCGTTCTGCCACGGCTTGGGGTCGAACTGTACCGGGTGGCGGCAAGGCTGCCCAGCCTTTCCGCCGCGCAACCTGCGTTCCAGGGGCAAAAAGGACGAGGTGGATGAGTTCGGGTGGGAACGGTGGGCTCGAAGCGCAGCCTGGTCTCTCGCGAACGCGTGCCTCATGGACAGGTACCGGCCGAGCAGGGTGCAGGCGCTGGAGGAGCCCATCCGATGAGCGTTCATCGGGAGCCTTTCCGTTATCTGGCACTGCTGGGGTCTCGACATCATGCTGGCGCTGCATTCAGCCCTCGTTGGCCGCACTCGGCGCCACCGTACCTGGCGGTCGTGGCGGTGAGCTGTCCCGAGCCAGGCCGGAGGCTCTGAACGCATGGCGGAATGCCGTCGACTGTCGGCAGGACCCGTCTGGCAGTAGAATGCGCGGCGGTCCACGGGGGTGGCCCGCTCCAGCCGCTCATTCCGTTCGGCTTGGCCGAACCGCCGGACGGGAGAGAGAAGGGCTCATGCACGACACGACGCGCTCACATCGCCTGCTCGACGCAGCCGCCTGGCTGCTGTTCGGGCTCGCCGTGCTGAAGATGGCCGTCGTGGTGCTCGCCCGGCCGGTGTTCGGCTACGCCAACAGCTATGACTTCGTCCGCCAGTCCGCCTGCATGGGGCTCTGGCAGTCGGTGCCGGGTGTGCATAAGTATGAGGGCAGCTACGAAACCACTGCGGCGTCCCTACTGTACGACGGCGAGACTCTGCCTCAGGTGTGCCTGTTTTCCAGCGACAACCTGTTCGCTCACCTTGCAGCGACCTTCCATTCGGTAGGCGATCGGGTCGACTGGGCGTGGATCGCTTGGCCCAAGCTGCTGCTGGTGATCCTGCCAGTCGCGTTGCTGCTGACACGAATGAGCCCTGCACTCAAGTTCGCCAGCGCCTTTGCTTTTCTGCTGGTCTTCGGCGACCCCATCTACCTGGGCTATGTGAACACGCTCTATACGGATTTCTCGGTGGTCGGTGCGGGCTCGGTGCTGGCTTTGGCCATTGCTAGCCGAATCGAGCGAGCACCCGCACGCGATCGCCTGACATCGACGATCTTGGTGCTGTCCCTGGCCTGGTTGGGCATGAGCAAACTGCAGTACGCCTTCCTGACCGCACTGGTCGCGGTCCTGTATGCCGCCTGGCTTGTAAAGGGGGGGCATGGACGAGCCGCGTGGATTGCGGTCCTGGCAGGCGTGCTCGCCCCTGTTGCCTATTTATCCATCAACAGTGCGTTGAACAATCAACTCGACACGTTCCGCCAGACCAATCGTATCGATACTGTGTTCGGCGCGGTATTGCCCGCTGCCCCGGACAGAACAGCCGCGCTCGCGACCCTCGGGCTGTCGCAGCACTGCCGCGAGCTGATAGGGAAAACCTGGTACGCCCCGGATGGCCCTCGTTACCGCCCGTGCGAGGGTCTGAATGCGGTCGGCTACGGCGATTTGCTTCGGTTGTTCCTGCAACAGCCGGCTACCTTCTTCCGCCCGCTGGTGGAAGGGCTGCGTCAAGCACGGCCGCTCTATCCGACCTACCTGGGTAATCGCCAAGGGTTGCAGGGGTTCGTCGATGATCCGCAGCGCCTGGCCCGCCGCACGGCGCTGTCGTCCTCCCTGGTGCGCCTACCCGAACTGCTGTATCTCGCGGTGTTCCCGGTGAGCCTGGCGGTGGGAGGCATGGCGGGGCTTTGGCTGGTGGTGCGGCGCCACCGCTTGACGGTAGTGTCGCGCGGCGCGCTGGCCCTCGCCAGCCTGGGCGGCCTCTATGCCGGCTATGCCCTGGCCTCTTCGGTCTTCGGCGATGGCTATATAGAGGTGCAAAAGCACACCTCGCTGTATGGCGTCGGTCTGTTCCTGCAGCTTGCCGCGGGGGTGGCTGCCGTCGCAGCCTGGGCGGGTCGTGGAAAGCAGGACCCGGCAGGTGCCGATGTCCGTGTCTGAATCTGGAGGGGGCGTGCCGGTATCCTCGAATTCCTCGTTCTCGAACCTGCCTGTCGTCGTGGTGGTCGTGCCGGTCTATTCGGGGCTCGAGCAGACCCTGGCCTGTCTGGACAGCGTGTTCGCCGATGAGCCGAAGCGGGTTCGGCGCAGGGTACTGGTGGTCAACGACGCCAGCCCCGATCCAGACCTGGCTCGGGCGATCCGGGAGCAGGCGACGGCCGGCCGTTTCGCCCTGGTCGAGCACCAGACCAACCTGGGCTTCCCGTCCGCGGTCAATCGCGCGCTGGACTATGTGGAACACGAACCGGGCTGGTCAGGCGCGGATGTGGTCCTGTTGAACGCGGATACCCGCGTGGCTGCGGGCTGGCTGGACAAACTGCATGGCGCATCGCAGTCCCGGCCGCGGGTCGGCACCGTAACGCCGTTTTCCAACAACGCCAGCATTTGCAGCGTCCCGTTCGCCGAAGGCTGCGAGGTGGATTCCTCATTGGACGTGGGCCATCTGGATGCGGCGGCCGAGCGTGCCAACCCGGGGCATGTGGTCGAGCTGCCCACCGGGGTTGGCTTCTGCCTCTATATAAGGAGGGAATGCCTGGCCGCGGTGGGGCGGTTCGACGTGGCGGCCTTCGGGCGCGGCTACGGCGAGGAGACCGATTTCTGCCGGCGGGCGTACCAGGCCGGTTTCCTTCACCTACTGGCGTGCGACACCTATGTCTACCACGAGGGGCAGGTGAGCTTCGGTGCTACCGAGGGGGATACGCGGCGGTTGCGGGCGGAAGCGTTGATCCATCGGCGTTATCCGGATTATCCGGGCGGCCTGCTGCGCTGGCTGCGGCAGGATCCGGCGGGGCCGGCGCGGGTGGCCCTGGCGCTGGAGGCGATGCGCGGTTCGTCGCGGCCGGTGATCCTGATGGTCACCCATCGCATGGGGGGGGGCGTTGAGCGTCATGTCCAGGAGCTACGGTATTACCTGCGGGGCTTTGCCTGGGTGCTGGTGCTTCGGCCTGGCGAAAAGGGCGGATCGGTCGAACTGTCCATCGGTAGCGCACAGCCGGAGCGGCTATGCTTCGATCTGCCAGTCGATGGCGAGCCGTTGCTGGCGGTCGTGCATGCCGCCGGTACCGATCGCATCCACGTCCATCATGGGGCAGGCTTTCCGGAGACGACCTGGCCGCTGCTGAATCAACTGGGCCTGCCCCACGATCTGACCTTGCACGACTATGCCATCGTCGGTGGCAATCCGACCCTGACCACGCGCGCGGGCCGCTTCGACGCCACGCGGGATGCCCGCCAGGCCGACGACCAGTCCGATCCGGTGCTGGCGTTCAGCTTGCAGGCATTGGCACGTAGCGCCGAGCGCTGCATCGTGCCGTGCCCGGAGGCGGGCCGTGTCCTGAACCAGGCATTGCCATGGCTCACTGCTGAGGCGCACGCCCATCCCGACCGCGAGGCTTTCGGTCCCTATCTTGTTCCCCATCCTCCTCTATTAAAGGAAGGCGAACCCATGCGGGTGCTTTGCCTGGGTGCGCTGGGGCGTGAGAAGGGCGCCGAGACGCTGCGCGACGCCGCCCGTCTGGCTCGGCGGCGCGGGCGGCCCCTCGAATTCGTGCTCCTTGGCTCGGCCCACATTCCCTTGGGGCGAGAGGTCAAGCAGTTGGGGCGCTATCAGGATAAAGACCTGGCTGGGCTCCTCGCTAATGCCCGTCCCCATCTCGCCTGGTTCCCCGTTCACTGGCCGGAAACCTGGAGTTATACCCTGAGCGCCGCGCTGGAGGCAGGGTTGCCGGTTGCCGCCACCGACCTGGGGGCCTTCCATGATCGATTGGGTGCACGTCCGTGGACGTGGCTGGAAGCCCACCCGGTTTCGGTGGAACGTTGGCTGGAGGTCTTGATGGCTGCACGCGAGAGGCTCGCGATGGCTTCGCGCGATGGAGCGGTGTGGTCTCAGAAGCCTGCGGCGGCGTTCTACCGGGAGGCCTATCTATCGAAAGCGTGCAGGGGCGAGCGAGTACAGTCAGTGCTCGGCCAGGAAAGACTTTGCCGGTTTCATTGTTCCTACTACAGCCGCGGGCCTGAGGGGCGCCGGCCCTGGCTTCTCGCGATTGCCATGCGTATTCGCGAATGGCCCGTGCTGGGAGCAATACTGGCGCGCATTCCCTATCCAGTGCAGCGTCGGCTCAAACGGCTGTTGTCGCGTCAGCCGCTGCACTGATTGCCGGCCGAACCGCCGGTTCCCGCGTTCCACAAAAAAACCGAAACACCCGCTTGTACTTATTTCCGCGTTATACATATACTGACAATGCTCCATAGCAGTAGCAGCAGATAGCTTCTATGTCGCGTGTTGGTTGGGGGCTTAGTCTGTTGGATGCAGGTCCAGCTGGCTAAGCCCCCGATTTATTTGGAGGCCCTGCTGCGCGGCTTGCCCGTCACCGGGAGGGTGAGGGAACAGAGCACTACAGTGCGTGTCCAAAGGCTCGCACCATTTCGCGGAAATTGACGTAACCGCGCAATTTCTCGTAAATTATTCCTGGCATAGGCTTGCAATGGTGTGGAGTGCTGGATAGCATGGCTCTGCGCTTTGTGAGCAAACCTGCGATAAGCTGTTCAACACGTTACATACAAGCTGAAAAGGAATCTCTGCAAATGAAAAAGTCTTTGCCGAAGGCAATTGCACTTGCTGCTAGCCTGGGTGCTGCAGCCTCCGCTCACGCGGTGAACCACAACCCGGAAGGCCTGGGTCAGGTTCTGCTGTATCCGGTGTACACCACTGAAGCCGGTAACTTCTCTACCATTCATGTGACCAACACAACTGCTGAATACAAGGCTGTCAAGGTTCGCTTCCTGGAAGGCATGAACTCCCAAGAGGTTCTCGACTTCAACCTGTACCTGTCGCCTTTCGACGTTTGGACCGGTGTGGTTACTCAGACCACTGACGGCGCCAAGTTGACCACTCAGGATACTTCTTGCACCGTTGGCGCTATTCCTGCTGATGGCGTAAGTTTCAGCACTGTGCTGTTCGACGGTCGTACTGGCGTCACTGCTGACTCCGTGAAAACCGCTGACCGTACCCGTGTTGGTCACATCGAAGTGATCGAGATGGGTATCATTGATCGTGCTAGCGACAATGCGAACGTAATTGCTGCTCGTAACGCGATTCTGCACACCAATGGCGTGCCGGGCGGCTGTGGTGTTCTGAGCTCTGCTTGGAATTCCACTGGTTTCTGGCGTAACAACGCTGCACTTGGCATGCTGCCGCCGACCGGTGGTCTGTACGGTTCCGTTACTCTGGTGAACGTTGATGCCGGTAGCGAGATCGCTGCTGACGCTGTTGCGCTGGACAACTGGTCTGGCATCCAGCAGCACGCCAACCCGGGTGATGAGGCTCCGTCGCTGAACGCTGGCGACCCGGTTGCCTACTTCAAGAATGGCACTACCTCGAACTTCAACACTGGTATCGATGCTGTCAGTGCGGTTCTGATGAAGACCAATCTGGTTAACGATTACGCGGTTGGTGCTGGTCTGAACGCTCAGACTGACTTCGTAGTTACCTTCCCCACCAAGCGTGCTTACGTTAACACTGGCACCACCACTGCCAATGCTCCGTTCACTGCTCCTTGGGATCCGGCTACCAGCACCGCTTGTGAAGCCATTGGCATCAGCTACTGGGATCGTGAAGAGCAGACTGCAATCATTGATGAGAATCAGTTCTCTCCGCGTCCCCCGGTTCCGGGTCTGGCTCTTTGCCATGAAACCAACATTCTGGGCGTAGGTGACAGCAACCTGTTGGGTGGTCAGCACGTTCGCGCTACCTTGGCGATCAACAGCTTCCAAACTGGTTGGATGCAAGTTGCTTTCACCAATGCTGGTAACATTCTGACCCCGATTGGTGGTGATACCACCGTTATCAACGGTCTGCCGGCAATTGGCTTCTCCGCCATCAACATTCAGAACGGTGATGTTGGCGGTCTGCTGTCTAACTACAGCGCTAGCTACCTGCATAAAGCAGTCACTAGCCGCGACTATCAGGAACTGTAATAGACCTGGTTTAGTAGCTAAGACAAAAAAAGCCCGCGAAAGCGGGCTTTTTTTGTGTCATCTGTCAAATTTCCTTGAACCAAAGGATCAAAACGTTGTTTTGATCTCCCTAGTGGCCTATCCTTCAAAGCGTGTGAGCCTTCTGCATTGGTTGAGTGGATGGCTTTGACTGACATTTGAGGGTTTAGGTATGAATACGCAGCGTTCTGCATTTGGCTTGGTCGCAGCCTCCTTGTTGTTTGTCCATGGGGCCTCTCAGGCCGGTGACTTGAAGTTTAGTGGCCAGAGCTGCGGTTCCTTCACGACGGCCGCTATCGATGCCAATGGTGGTATTGATTTGGTTGGGGTGAATATCACCAACCAGGCATGTGGTGTTTCACCGACTCCAACCCCGACTCCCACCCCGACGCCGACTCCCACCC
>NZ_VJOY01000022.1 GCF_007109405.1 Pseudomonas mangiferae | reverse complement strand
GCAGCGTCGGATGTTTATAAGCGACAGCCCGCAGGGTAGGGCGCCACGGGCAAATCTGCGACAATCGCCCCTCATTCGAATCGCCGAGCTCCGATGACCGACTCACTTTCCTCGCCCGATGACCTGCTGAGACACCTGGACCGCGCCCTGGTGGTCGACCGGCACCGCTTGCGCCGGCAGTTCCATGAGCTGCGCAAGCACGCCGTGCCGGACGAGAAGCGCCTGGCCCAGTGGGTCGAGCGGGTCCAGGCCTCCTGCGCCCGGGTGGAGGCGCGTCGCGCCAGCGTGCCGGTCATGCGCTACGACGACAGCCTGCCCATCGCCGCCAAACGCGACGAGATCAAGGCGGCCCTGGAGAAGCACCAGGTCCTGGTGATCGCCGGCGAGACCGGCTCGGGCAAGACCACCCAGTTGCCGAAGATCTGCCTGGAGATCGGCCGCGGCACCCACGGCCTGATCGGTCATACCCAGCCTCGCCGGCTCGCCGCCCGCAGCGTGGCGACCCGGGTGGCCGAGGAGATCGGCACGCCCTTGGGCGAACTGGTGGGCTACCAGGTGCGTTTCGAGGACCAGTCCAACGAGCGCAGCCTGATCAAGCTGATGACCGACGGCATCCTCCTGGCCGAGACCCAGCACGACCGCTACCTGGAACGCTACGACACGCTGATCGTCGACGAGGCCCACGAGCGATCGTTGAACATCGACTTCCTCCTGGGCTACCTGAAGACCCTGCTGCCGCGGCGGCCCGACCTTAAGGTGATCATCACCTCGGCTACCATCGACCTGGAGCGCTTCAGCCGGCACTTCGGCAGCGATGGGCAGCTCGCGGCGCCCATCATCGAGGTGTCCGGGCGCACCTTCCCGGTGGACACCTGGTACCGGCCGCTCACCGCCGACACCGACGAGGACGGCAACCGGGTCGAGGAAGACCTGTCCGTGGACCAGGGCATCCTGGCCGCCCTGGACGAGATCGCCGCCCATGAGCGCAGCGTCGGCCGGCGTCCCGGCGACGTGCTGGTGTTCCTTCCCGGCGAGCGGGAAATCCGCGACGCCGCGGAGGTGCTGCGCAAGGCCAACCTGCGCTTCACCGAAGTGCTGCCCCTCTACGCACGGCTGACCCCTGCCGAGCAGCAGAAGATTTTCCAGCCGCGGCCCGGGCGCAAGATCGTCCTCGCCACCAACGTGGCGGAAACCTCCCTCACCGTGCCCGGCATCCGCTACGTGATCGACAGCGGCACTGCGCGGATCAGCCGCTACAGCTACCGGGCCAAGGTCCAGCGGCTGCCCATCGAGGCGGTCTCCCAGGCCAGCGCCAACCAGCGCAAGGGCCGCTGCGGCCGGGTCGAGCCGGGCATCTGCATCCGCCTTTACAGCGAGGAAGATTTCCTCGCCCGGCCCACCTTCACCGACCCGGAGATCCTCCGCACCAACCTGGCGGCGGTGATCCTGCAGATGCTGCACCTGCGCCTGGGGCGGATCGAGGACTTCCCCTTCATCGAGCCGCCGGACGGCAAGGCCATCAGCGACGGCTTCACCCTGTTGCAGGAGCTGTCGGCGGTCAACCGCGAGGGCCAGCTCACGCCCCTGGGCCGCCAGCTGGCGCGCCTGCCCATCGACCCGCGGCTGGGGCGCATGCTGTTGGAAGCCGCCCACCTGGGCAGCCTGGACGACGTGCTGGTGGTGGCCAGCGCCCTGTCGGTGCAGGACGTGCGCGAGCGCCCGGCGGAGCGCCAGCAGGCCGCCGACCAGGCCCATGCCCAGTGGAAGGATGTCGATTCCGACTTCGCCGCGTTGATCAACCTGTGGCGGGGCTTCGAGGCGCAGCGCCAGGCCCTGGGCTCCAACGCCCTGCGCAGCTGGTGCCGGAAGAACTTCCTGAACTACCTGCGCCTGCGGGAATGGCGCGACGCCCACCGCCAACTCACCCTCATCTGCCGCGAGTTGCAACTGACGGGCAAAGGCGCGGGGAGCGTTGATGGCCCCGCCTCACCCCAGGGCGCGGCCCGTAGGGTGGATGACGCCACAGGCTCATCCACCGGGACGGCCGGCCGCGCTGGCAGGGCGGACTCGCGGTCCGGGGTTCCGGTCGGGCAGGGCGCGGTGGAAGGCTCCGGCCATCCACCCTACGACGGAGGCGCGAGTAGGGTGGATGACGCCACAGGCTCATCCACCGGGACGGCCGGTCGCGCTGGCAGGGCGGACTCGCGGTCCGGGGTTCCGGTCGGGCAAGACGCGGTGGATGGCTTCGGCCATCCACCCTACGACGGTGCGAGTAGGGTGGATGACGCCGCAGGCTCATCCACCGGGACGGCCGGCCGCGCTGGCAAGGTGGATTCGCGGTCCGGGTTCCCGGTCGGGCATGGCGCGGTGGATGGCTTCGGCCATCCACCCTACGACGGCGCGAGTAGGGTGGATGACGCCGCAGGCTCATCCACCGGGACGGCCGGTCGCGCTGGCAGGGTGGACTCGCGTTCCGGGTTCCCGGTCGAGCATGGCGCGGTGGATGGCTCCGGCCATCCACCCTACGACGGAGGTGCGAGTAGGGTGGATGACGCCGCCGGCTCATCCACCGGACAGGTCGCACAGGCCCCCCAGGCGACTCGCGACAACAAGGTCAATGCGGTCACCCGGCATCAGGTCGAACAGAGCGAGGCCGCCCAGCGCGCGAGGAACTATGCCGCCGTGCACAAGGCGATCCTTGCCGGTCTGCTCAGCCAGATCGGCCAGAAGACTGAGGAAGGCGACTACCTCGGTGCCCGCCAGCGGCGCTTCTGGGTCCACCCCTCCAGCGTGCTCGGCCGCAAGCGGCCCAACTGGATCATGGCCGCCGAGCTGGTGGAGACCACCAAGCTGTTCGCCCGCATGGTGGCGCGCATCGAGCCGGAGTGGATCGAGCCCCTGGCCGGCCACCTGGTGAAGACCAACCACTTCGAGCCCCACTGGGAGAAGAAGCGCGGTCAGGTGGTGGCCTTCGAGCAGGTCACCCTCTATGGCTTGATCGTCGTGGCGCGCCGCCCGGTGCACTACGGCCCGGTGGACCCCGTGGCGGCCCGGGAGCTGTTCATCCGCGATGGCCTGGTGCGCGGCGAGATCGCTAGCCGCGCCCGCTGCCTGGCGGCCAACCGTGCGCTGCTGGAGCGCCTCGACGAGCTGGAGGCCAAGGCCCGCCGCCGCGACATCCTCGCCGACGAAGAAACCCTCTACGGGTTCTACGAGGCGCGGCTACCCGCGGAGCTGTACCAGACCAGCAGCTTCGACGCCTGGTACAAGCGCGAGAGCGCCCGCGACCCGCAGCTGCTGATCATGCGCGAGGAGGATGTACTGGCCCGGGATGCCCGGGAGGTCACCGCCGCCCAGTATCCGGATCACCTGCGCTTGGGCGAGCTGCAGTTGCCCCTGGACTATCACTTCGAGCCCGGCCATCCCCGCGACGGGGTCACCCTGCGGGTGCCGGCGCCGCTGTTGCCGCAGTTGCCGGCGGAGCGCCTGGACTGGCTGGTGCCCGGCCTGCTGGACGCCAAGGCCGTGGCGCTGGTGCGCAACCTGCCCAAGGCGCTGCGCAAGAACTTCGTGCCGGTGCCGGACTTCGTCAAGGCGGCTCTGGAGAGGATCGCCTTCGGCCAGGGCGCGTTGCCCGAGGCCCTGGGCCGCGAGCTGCTGCGCATGACCGGCGCTCGGGTGTCCGAGGAGGCCTGGGCGGAAGCCGCCCGGCAGATCGAGGACCACCTGAAGATGAACATCGAGGTGGTGGACGCCCGTGGCAAGCCTCTCGGCGAGGGGCGCGACCTGGCCGAACTCACCGCCCGCTTCGCCGAGGCGAGCCAGGCGGCCCTGGCCATTCCCCAGGCCAGCCAGGCGCAGAAACCCGTGGAAGCCAAGGCCTTCGCCGAAGTCGCGCAGAAGACCCAGCAGACCATCGCCGGCCTGAGCATGACCGTCTACCCGGCCCTGGTAGAGGAGGGCGGCGCGGTGAAGGAAGGCCGCTTCCCGACCCAGGCCGAAGCCGACTACCAGCACCGGCGCGCCCTGCAGCGGCTGCTGCTGCAACAACTGGCCGAACCGGCGAAGTTCCTGCGCGGCAAGCTGCCGGGCCTCACCGAGATGGGCCTGCTCTACCGTGACCTGGGCAAGCAGGACGCCCTGGTGGAGGACATCCTGCTGGCCAGCCTTGACAGCTGCGTGCTGGAAGGCGAGAACCCGTTGCCGCGGGACGGCGCGGCCCTGGCATCCCGGGCGGAGCGCACGCGCGGCGCCTGGACCGAGCACGCCGAGCGCCTGGCCAGGCTGGTGAAGGACATCCTCACCCTGTGGCACGGCCTGCAGAAGCGTTTCAAGGGCCGGATCGACCTGGCCCAGGCGGTGGCCCTCAACGACATCAAGGCGCAGCTCGCGCGGCTGGTGTACCCCGGTTTCGTCCGCGAGACGCCGGCCGAGTGGCTGCGGGAATACCCGCGCTACCTCAAGGCCGTGGAGCAGCGCTTCGACAAGATCGGCGCTCAGGTGCAACGGGACCGGGTCTGGTCCGGCGAGCTGAGCGGCTACTGGGAGCAGTACCAGGCCCGCGCGGCCAAGCACGCCCAGGAGGGCAAGCGCGATCCCAACCTCACGCTGTACCGCTGGATGCTGGAGGAGTACCGCGTTTCCCTGTTCGCCCAGCAGTTGGGCACGCGGATGGCGGTCTCCGACAAGCGCCTGAGCAAGCAGTGGAGCCTGGTGGAGGCATGATGGTGGCCAACAGGCAGACGGGACGGATGGCGGGAGGCGGGCGCCCATGAGCTGCACCTTGCGCCGGGTCGACGCGCTGCGCCGGCAGATTCCCGGCTTCGCCTGCGTGCCCGGCTGCCACGACTGCTGCGGCCCGGTCACCGCGTCGTCGGAGGAACTGTCGCGGCTGCCGGTGAAGAGCGAGGCCGAGCACGACGCGGCTCTGGCCGACTTCAACTGCGTCCACCTTGGTCCCCATGGCTGCGAGGTCTATGACCAGCGGCCGCTCATCTGTCGGCTGTTCGGCACCACCTCGAGCCTGCCCTGCCCGCGAGGGCAAGGCCCGGAGACCCCGACCGATCCGGCCGTCGAGCGGCAGGTGCACCGCCTGATCGCCACCACCCGGCAGGTGCTGGTCTAGCGGGTCTTCCAGGGCGCCCGGTGTACAGGGTTGGTCAGCCGGGGGAATCCTTGACGGTCGGAATGGTGCTGACCAGCAGGCTTCGCGCCGAAGCCGATGATGAAGGTGAGGGTGTAGAAATAGCCGATGAACCCCGGTGGCGTAGAACACGCTCTTGCGGGCTTCCTTGGCGTCCCTGACGGTGAAGAAGCGCATCAGGATGGGGGGCAGGCTCGACGTCGCCGCCTGGGTCGGCGACAGCACCGGTGCGTACCGCCGCTCTACCCGCACTGTCTCCGGCTGGTGGCCGCTACCTTGCAGGGCGGTGCCGAACACCTCGGCGATCGCCTGGCGGTTCAGCTCGACGGCGCCGCCTGGGTCGGCGACAGCACCGGCGCGTACCGCCGCTCTCCCCGCATCGTCTCCGGCTGGCGGCTGCTGCCCTGCAGGGCGGTGTCGAACACCTCGGCGAACGCCTGGCGATCCGGCAGGCGGGTGGCCAGGGCATGGCCGTAAGAAACGATCGTCTGGTTCACCGGGAAGCGCTCGGTCTGGTAGCCGGCCAGCGCCTCGTCCAGAGGGCAGGCGCCCGCCAGCGCCGAGCCCAGGGCATCGGCCAGGGCGCTGGCGTCCTCGATGGCCAGGTTCATGCCCTGGCCGGTGATCGGGTGCACGTTGTGAATGGCGTCCCCCAGCATCGCCACGTTGCCCGCCCAGTAGCGGTCCAGGTTCAGGCAGCCGATGGGGATGCCCTTGAAGCGCGAGGTCCCGGTGACGGCGGCGATGGCCTCGGCGCTCTCTTCGCCGACGAACGCCTGCAGGCGCCGGCGCAGCGACTCGCCCCGGGTATCGGCCATCAGCTGCCGCGACTCCTCCTTGGGAAAGCTCACCACCAGCCGCGCCCGGTCGAAGCCGATGGGATAGAAGTAGGCCAGCCCGCCCTGGGAATCCACGTACAGGCGGTTGCGTTCGGCGACGCAGGGCGCCAGGGCGAAGGTGCCCACCAGCATCGGCGCGGGGTAGGGCTGGCGCTCCACGTCGATGTCCAGCACCCGCCGGCGCACGTAGGAGGCCAGGCCGTCGGCGCCCACCAGCACCCGGGGACGCAGCACGCGCCCGTCGCTCAGGCGCACCTGGCTCACGTTCTGTCCGGCCTCGCGCTGGATGGCTTCGATGCGCGTTTCGAACACCAGCTCCACCGAGGGGGCGTCCCGGTCGATTCGCTCCAGCACCAGGCGCCGCAGCGCCTCGCAGGGCATCAGGATGAAGTAGCCGCGACCGTCCACGCTGGCGTAGTCGAAGTGCCGAAGCAGCTCGCCGTCGTGGTAGACCTCCAGTTCATGCCGCGTCCGGCCGCCCAGGCGGAGAACGTCCGCCAGCAGGCCGGCGGCCTCCACCACGCGAATGCCGGCGGGCTTGAGCAGGTCGGCGCCATTGATCGCCCGTTCCCGCCGCGCCTGTTCCACCACCAGCACCCGGTGGCCCTGGCGGCCCAGCAGGTAGGCCAGCATCGCGCCGCCGATCCCACAGCCATTGATGAGTACGTCGACCTTGCCTTGCATGGGTTTGGACCTCCTTGTCGTTCCTGGCGAAAAAAAACCAATGCGGATCGCTGAGCATAGCCAAGGGGCATGGCCTGGGGGCGGCGTCTCGTCGGGCGGGCGCGGAATGCCGGGTGCCTTCAGCCTGGGAACGGCAGAGCGCACACCCGGGCGGCAAGGTACAGGTCGAGCCCGAAGGCCAGGTACGTGTCCAGGCTGCGCAGGCGGGCGACGGCTGGCTTGGGCGTGCGGGAAGCGGCGATGACCATCCCGAAGGCCGCCGGCATGACCAGGCACGGCGCGGCCAGGCTCAGCACCCCCGCCAGCAGGACCGGAAGGAGGTCGGTCGCTGCTCCCCGTAGGGGCCGGCAATCGCCAGCAGGCAGGCGGCGAAGACCACTTCAGTGAAGGCATGGAACAGCCAGCCGACGGGGCGCTTGCCCGGCCGCGCGCGGGAGTGGCCGATGGCGGCGTGGCGGCGCTGGCCGTGGCCCATGGCGAGGCGCCAGCGGTCGACCCATCGTAGTCCAGGGTCTGCAGGCCCAGCGCCCGCCGCTGGAACAGTGACCACCAGTCCATGACCAAGGGGTGCCGAAGTCGATGGGCAGGGCGAGGGGCAGGAAGGCGTCGCGTTCGAACAGAGCGGAATCTCCGAATGACCTCTGTGGGCAGCGGCGCGTCAGGAGGGCCGCGGTACGTGCCGGCTTGCCCTGGCGAGCCATCCGCGCCCATGCTCCGAACTCAAGCCGACTTGAGGCCACCCATGAAGACCCTGGATATCGCCACCGTGTCGAAACGCTCCGGGCTGCCGGCCTCGGCCCTGCGCTACTACGAAGAAAAAGGGCTGATCGCCTCGGTCGGCCGCCAGGGCCTGCGCCGTCAGTTCGCCGCCGACGTCCTCCAGCGCCTCAACCTGATCGCCCTCGGCCGCGCCGCGGGTTTCTCCCTGGACGACATCGCCCGCATGTTCGGTCCCGACGGCCGCCCCGCCATCGACCGCGAGCGCCTGTCCGCCAAGGCCGACGAGGTGGACCGGACCATCGTCCGCCTCACCGCCCTGCGCGATACCCTGCGCCACGCCGCCGCCTGCCCGGCGTCGGATCACCTGGCGTGCCCATCCTTCCAGCGGTTGATGCGGCAGGTGGAGGGAACGCGGTAGACGGTGGGCGAGGGGGCAGTGGCTCAGCGAAGACCGGGCCGGGTGCCCAACAGCAGGCGACGCCACGGGCATCTGTCGATCGGTGACGGTCATCCAGGCATTTACGGCATGCGGGTGGGATACATACAATCGATAACACTTATCAGTTGCATATGTGCCCCCCCTTTATGGACAAGCCCGCCGATCCGCTGCGTCGCGCCTTGCACGCGCTCTACGTCGACCACCACGGCTGGCTGTTCGCCTGGCTGAGGCGCAAGCTGGGCTGCCCGCACAACGCGGCGGACCTTTCCCACGACACCTTCATGCGCCTGCTGCGTTCGCCCGCCAGCCTGGCCGACCTGCGCCAGCCGCGCGCCTACCTCAGCACCACCGCACGCCGGCTGATCATCGACGAGGCGCGGCGCAAGCGGCTGGAGGCGATCTACCTGGAAGAGCTGGGACGGCAGCAGGACGCGTCCGAGGGGGCGCCTTCGCCGGAGCGGATCAACGCCACGCTGGAGCTGTTGGAGTCGCTGTGTTTCGCCCTGGAGGGGCTCGGCACCACCGCCCGGGAGGTCTTCCTGCTGCGCTACCTCAGCCAGCTGTCCCAGACCGAGATCGCCGAGCGGCTTTCCATCTCCGAGCGCATGGTGCGACGCCACCTGGTGCAGTCCCTGGTGCATTGCAACCAGGCCCTGGACGTCTGAGCCATGGACGACGAGCGCATTCTCGAAGCGGCGGCGGACTGGCTGCTGCGCCTGGACGAAGGGTGTTCCGCGGCCGATCGGCAAGCCTTCGAGCACTGGTACGCCCGCGATGCACGCCATCGGCAGGCCCTGGAGCAGATGCGCGGGCTGGTGGGCCAACTCCAGGGGCTTCACGCGGAGCGACACGCGGTCGGCGCCGCCCTGGCCGGCACCCTGGCCACGCCGCGCCGCCGGCTGCCGAGTACCCTGGCCGGGCTCGGAGCGATGGCGCTCGGCGTGTCCCTGTTGCTGATGCTGAACGACGGCTGGCGGCAGAACTGGCTGGCCGACCTGCACACCGCCCCGGGCGAGTGGCGGCGCGAGCGCCTTGCCGACGACTCTGTGCTGCTGCTGGCGGGCAACAGCGCGGTGAAGCTGCACTACGACCAGGGCCAGCGCCGTGTCGAGTTGCTGCGCGGCGAAGTGCTGGTGGAGGTCGCACCCGACCCGCGGCGGCCGTTCCGCGTCGACACCGTGGACGGCAGCATGCGCGCGCTGGGGACCCGTTTCGTGGTGACCCGCGAGGAACACGACACGCTGTTGAGCATGCTGCATTCCAGGGTCTCCGCGCGGAGCGCCGACGGTGCCCGCACCCTGGACGTGGCAGCCGGCACCCGGGCGAGGCTGGTCCATGATGACGTGCAACGGCTGGGCTCCATCGATCCCGCCGCGACCGAGCAGGCCTGGCGCCAGCGCCAGCTGGTGGTGCGCGATGCCCCGCTGGGCGAGGTACTGGACACGCTGGCGCGGCAGCAGCGCGGCTATTGGCACCACCGCGACCCGGCGTTGAATGCGTTGCGCATTTCCGCGGTGCTGCCCTTGGATGACAGCACACGGGCCCTGGCGCTGATCGAGGACAGCCTGCCGGTGACGGTACAGCGCTTCACGCCCTGGCTGACGCGCATCGGCATGCGCGAGCAGAAATGACACGGACCGGGGTTCCGCTTTTTCCGAGGTGTCCGTCAAGGAAGACGCCAACTCAAGAATGGAGCTTTCCCGATGTCGTTCCTCGTCGAAAACCGCAGGCGGCGTATCGTCCCGATCCCGCTGGCCATGGCCGTACATATGGTCCTTCCGCTGGTGGGTGGCGCTCTGCTGCCAAGCGCCGTCCATGCCGAAGCGGCGGCGTTCGACATCCCCGCCGGGGACCTGGGCGAAAGCCTGAACCGCTTCGCCCAGCAGGCCGGCGTCGCCATCCTGTTCCGTACGGCGGACCTCACAGGTCTGACATCCCCGGGGCTGCGCGGCCGCTATGAAGTGGAGGACGGCTTCGCCCGGCTGCTGGCCGGAAGCGGCTACCAGGCGGACCGGGGCGAGCACGGCTACCGGCTGGTCAGGCGCGTCGCCACCCTGGAGATCGGCAGCACCCGCATCGTCGCCGGGCAGCCGGTGGCGACGACTGAGGGCAGCCACTCCTACACGTCCGGTGCGGTCTCCCTGGGCAAGGGCGTGCAACGCCTGAAGGACATCCCGCAGTCGGTGACGGTGGTGACCCGCCAGCAGATGGATGACCAGAACACCGAGACCCTCTACCAGCTGGTGGACCGCACTCCCGGCCTGACCGCCACCCGCTCACCCGGCTCGGGGTTGTATATCTACTCCCGGGGGTTCGGCATCGACACCCTGCAGTACGACGGCGTGCCGATCCCGCGCAATACCTATTCCCTCGGCAGTTACCTGACCGAAGACCTGAGCCTCTACGACCGCGCCGAGGTCCTGCGCGGCCCGGCTGCCCTGCTGCAAGGCGGCGACAGCCCGGGCGGGGCGCTGAACCTGGTGCGCAAGCGCGGCGGCGACCAGGCCCAGGTGGTGCTCACCGGCAAGGCCGGCTCCTGGGACCGCTACGGCATGCAACTGGATGCCGGCGGCCCGCTGAACGACAGCGGCACCCTGCGCGGTCGCACGGTGATCAACTACACGGACGGCGATTCCTTCATCGACTACGTCCGCGGCTGGAGCCAGACCGTCTACGGTGCCGTGGACTACGACTTCACCCCCGACCTCACCGTCGGCTTGGGCGTCGCCCACCAGAAGGGGCACTCGCGCCCGCCGATGCTCGGCCTGCCGCGCTACGCCGATGGCGGCGACCCCGGCTGGTCGCGCTCGACCTATGTCGGCGCCGACTGGAACCGCGCCGACAACGACCAGACCAGCGTCTTCCTCGACGCCACCTACCGCTTGAACGACGACTGGCGGGTGAAGGCCGCCAGCGTCTACCTGAGCGAGCACAACGGCGCGGCCTACCAGGCGCTGTGGGACGCCCTGCCTACGGACGGCTCCGGGGACAACACCTACATCGACTGGACCACCGATTTCACCACCCACAGCAAGGGCGTCGATCTCTACCTGGACGGCCAGTTCACCGGCTTCGGCTTCGCGCAGACATTTTTGCTGGGGGCCAACTACTCGCGGATCACCACCGACGACCGCTGGGCGCGGGCGCCCACCTTCGGCGCCAATGCCTTCGAGGTCGATCACCACCGACCGATGCCCTCGATCCAGGACCTCGCGGACCGCGGCCTGGGACGGCTGACGGACTACGACGTGCAGCAGAAGGGGGTGTACAGCCGGTGGTCGATCGACCTGGCCGAGCCGCTCAAGCTGATCCTCGGCGCCCGCACCAGCTGGTACGACTACACCTACGGCGCGGAGCGCTTCACCCAGGGAGGGCGCAGCGAATCCACCACCAGCAGCACCGGCAAGGTCTCGCCCTATGCGGGGCTGGTCTACGACCTGACCGAGCAGTGGTCGGCCTACGCCAGCTATACCGACGTGTTCCAGCCGCAGACGGCACGCACCGCCTCGGGCGCCGTCGTCGAGCCGATCACCGGGACCAACTACGAGCTGGGCGTGAAAGGCGAACTCTTCCAGGGGGCGCTGAACGCTTCCGCCGCGCTGTTCCGCTACGCCCACGAGAACCGTGCCGTGCTCGATGTCGGCGGGCCGACGGATTGCGATGGCTGGTACTGCTCCAAGGCCTCCGGACGCGTGCGCAGCCAGGGCCTGGAGGCCCAGGTGAGCGGCGAGGTGCTCAGTGGCCTGCAGGTCATGGCCGGCTACGTCTACACCCGCACGACCTACCTTGAGGACAACGACTACCAAGGCAAGGTGTTCAGCACCTGGACGCCCACGCATCAGGTGAAGCTGTGGGCTGACTACACCCTGCCGGGCGACTGGAACCGCGTTTCGGCCGGCCTGGGCACCACGGCGGTGAGCGGCACCACGTCCTACGACCATAAGTTCGACCTGCCCGGCTATGCCCTCTGGGACGCACGCCTGGCTTACCGGGTGAGCGACGAGGTGACGGTCGCGGCCAACCTGAACAACCTGCTGGACAAGACCTACTACGTCCCGGCTTACGCCACCATCGATTACAACAACTACTACGGCGAGCCGCGCAACCTGATGTTCAGCGTGCGCTATACGCCGGCGCTCTGATTCGACGGCTGGCTCGACCCACGAGGGGCCCGTCTCCCTGGAGGGCTTCTCGTACCTCCCGGGGATTCCCGGCGCTGGGTTGTTGGGGCGAGTCGACGGCGCCGAGTGGGGAGGCCCTGGCCCGGTCCGGAGCGCTGCGTTCGCTCGCGTGGGCCTGTTCGGACACCCCAGTGGGTCTGGCCTCTTTACGCGGTCGAGATACGGGCGTTCCAGGCACACGGGCGCTGGGGCCGATCGCTGCCCAACCGTTTCGCCGGCACGCATTCGTTCGCTCGCCGGTTCTTCGCCGACGTGCGATGTGCCGCCCGGGCAGGCCGAGGCGCGGTGTCTAGCCGTCGCTGACCCTCCTCAGGGCCATGTACTTGGGGTCATCACCTCGCCCAGCGCCGCCAGGAAACTCTCCCGTCCGCTGCGATCCTTCAAGCGTCGCGAGGGTTTGTGCCACCAGGCCGAGGCCGGGTGGGCGGCGGCCCTGACCGCCACGCCAGTGGCGCGCAAGGCATTCAGCAGGCCGCTGCGCTTCGCGACCCGCCAGGACAAGGCGCTGCAGAACACCACCAATTGCGGGCGCAGCGCGTCCATGGCGGCTCCTTGCGTGGACACTGCCTGTAATCCCTGACGAGGCCCGGCGTAAGTCGCCGATCCGGATACGCGAGCCGGGCGTTGTCCGCCTTCACCGGTGACGGCGGGATCGGCCGTTCCCAGCGGCTCCTTTTCCGCGCAGGTCCGCTACCCAGCGTGGCGAGCGGGGCAGTGGTCTGTCGCGAAATGGGAGGAGCAGCGAATCCGCAGGTCAGGGCGGCGAGGGAGGCCGGATACGGTCTGGCCATGGCGCGCAGCCTTTGAGCCAGTTCCAAGGGTGGCGAGCGGCCGGCTTTTTCGATAACCCAGCCTGCGTTACTTCAAAGGCTTCTGGTCTTTTTTGCAGAGCCATTACTGTGCGATACGCGTCTATATATGAAAAAACGGCGAAACCAATCGGTGCCCGATATATAGCGTGAAATAGGTGGGCCTTTTTAATTGCACTGAAGCAGTGCAGGCGCCAGCCCGCGTATTGTATGAAACGATAATCCCGTACATGTCAGCGACATAGAAATAACCGTGACTGAGAGGTCATTTCGAATAATCGAAAAATTCAGGAAAAATGCTGTTCGAGGTAGACACGTCGTGTTTTTTCCTTATAGTCGTGAACGAACGGATTGGCAGTATCTCTCTCGGCGTCAGCCGGCTCCCCATAGGATGTGAGGATGTCTCCATGAATTTATTCCCCTCTTAATACACTGTACGCGGTGCGCTCGCGCGCGCTTTCATCGTATATGCGGGTGCGATAAGCACGCGTATGCGGCGGATAAGGCGATTCGAATTTTTCGATCACGACACGGGGCGCGTTATATAGGCGCTCGCCTGTCGGAGCGGAACGACTTCAGGGAGGCGATGAATATGGACGTGTTGGAAATCGCGAAGCGGGAAGAAACCAGGCCATTATCCAAGTGGGTCGGTGCCGGGGCGAATGAACTGTCCGCCGACAGTCTGGAAAGGCTCTTCGCCAATGAAATCCCCTATATCCGCATTCCGGACTTCGCCACCCGGGACGAATGCGAGCATCTGGTGGCCGAGGCCGGCCAGCACGGGTTCAACGCATACCGGAACGTGGAGCCACGGATCGATAAACTCGGGATCACCGTATTCGAGTACAACGCCATCTCCAAGCGCCGCTACTTCGAAGACGCCCGAACCGCGCGGCAGATTCAGGAGGCCATCTTCCAGCGGAGCTTCGACCCCATCGCGCGGCTGAGGGGCCTCATCGAGGCGCATACCGCCTACCGCGCGCGTGTCGCGCGGACCGAGGCGGGCGCCGACTACTTCGCCGGCCTGGTACGCCGTATCGAGAAGGGCACCCTGATCCACGTGGATTTCGCGCCGGCCGAGCAGGAGGGCTGGTGCGTCGGCCAGGTGACCCATCAACTGGCCTGGAATCTCTACCTGCGCACCTCGGGAAACGGCGGCAAGACCCATGTCTTCCAGCGCCAATGGAATCCCGAACACGAACGCTACAAGGACGGCTCCTATGGCTACGACCCCGCCGTCAGCCAGGGCAGCGAGAAGGCTGCCTTCGAGCCGCGCCCGGGTGAAGTCGTGGTGTTCAATACCCGCAACTTCCATTATGTGGACCCCACGGCCGACGAGCGCATCACCGTGACGTCTGCACTGGGCAGGTTATCCGACCGGGAACTCATTTTCTGGTCCTGATGATAATGACCCCGGGGGATCATTCATGGTGACGTCCATTACGTCCGATCTAGTGGATTCCATTGCCTATTGGGTGCGCCAGCAGGGTTATGCCAGTGTCGGCGCAGCGGATAGTGTCCGACTGCTTTCGCACTACGTTCCAAACCTGGCAGATGAACTGGCACGTTATCAGCGTTATTGGGACGAACTTCCTCTCGACCGTTTCATGGCCGATGGCGGGCGTTATCGGTATCGGCGGTTTTCCTGCCTGGGCGCCGAGCGAACGGGAGACACTTTCGAATTCCAGCGGCAACCGTCCCGCCCGTTTTATCAGTCCACCGCTTATAACGCCCTCAATGGTGGCCAGGCACGCGTATATGAAGAACTCCGGGACGAGGAACTTGCCGCGCCGACGATGCAGGCATTGTTCGCCCTGACCAGCGCGATCATTCACCGGATCAGGCCAGCTTCTCGCTGGGATACGGAGTTGCACCCGATCCGCACCGTCAGCGAGCGGGGCCGGGCGGGGGAACCGACCCCGGAGGGCGTCCACCAGGACGGCGTGGATTACTTCTTCGCCATCCTGATCGACCGGAAAGGCATGACGGGCGGCGTCACCCAGGTGCTGGATGCCGAGCGGCGCGTGGTGTTCGAAAAGGAAATGCGCGATCCCCTGGAGTTCCTGGTGGTGGACGACCGCCGCCTGTTCCATGGCGTCAGTTCGTGCTTCGCCGACTCCACGACGGCCCGGGGCCACCGGGACACCCTGATCTTCAACTATCGCCTGCCTCAGGACCTCATTCACCGTGAAAAGGAAAAGGTGACGGGATGAAATACAACCACGTGCTGGTCGTGGGTGGCCGCGACCATACCCTGGACAAGCTGGATCGCCTCGGCGTGCGCTACTCCATGATGCAGACCCCGGATCTGGTCACCGATAGGCAGATCCAGAGCGCCCATCGCTACCTGGTGATGGACTACAAGGACGTCGAGGAGGTGCTGCTGGTCGCCCGCGCCTGGCATGGCAAGGATCCCTTCGACGCCATCGTGTCCTTCGCCGAATACGGCATGCATGCGGCCTCCCGGTGCGCCATCGACCTGGGCCTGCCCGGGCAGAACCTCCAGGCGGTGCTGCTGACCCGGGACAAGATCAGGATGCGCGACGTGATGCAGGACCACGCCCTCAGCCCGGTGCGCTACGCCACCTGCCGCACGGTGGAGGAGGCGATCGCGTTCTTCCGCGCCCTCGACGGTCAATCCATGGTGCTGAAGCCCTTTTCCGGGGGCGGCAGCGAGGGCGTCTTCTACGTGGATGACGAGGCGTCCATCCGCGAGCGCTGGGGCTGGACCTACAACGACACGGACGGTGTGGTGCTGGCGGAGGAATTCCTCGATGGGCCGGAGTTCAGCGTCGAGTCGATTTCCCGCAACGGCCGCCACGAGATCGCCATGGTGACCGAGAAGATCACCACCGCCCTGCCGTACTTCGTGGAGCTCGGCCACCAGGTGCCGGCCCGGCTCGACGAGGCCACCCTGGGCGCCATCCACGAACTGGTGACCAGGTTCCTGGATGTCATTGAGCAGCGCACGGCCCCGGCGCACACCGAAATCCGCCTGACCCGCCATGGCCCCAGGATCATCGAGTCGCAGACCCGCATCGGCGGTGACCAGATCTGGGAAATGTGCGAGATGGTCAGTGGCGTGGACCTGATGACCGAGACCATCTGCTGCCTGCTGGACCTGCCCCCACCCCCGCGCGCGCCCGTCGCGGCAGCGGCGGCCATCCGCTTCTTCCCCTACGAGAACGCCCACATCCTCAAGGTGGAAAACCTGGAGCAGGCGCAGCGGGCCGAGGCGGTGGTACGGGTCAAGTGCTCGCTCCAGCCCGGCCAGAAGATCGGCCGCCTCAAGGGCTCCGACTCCCGGCAGGGCTACGTGCTGTGCACCGGCGTGGACATCGACGACGCAATGAGGAACGCCGACGCGACCCGCGACATGGTCAAGGTGCACTGGGAGCCCTGGGTCGAGTCCTGACCCAGGGCAGCCGCCCGCGGCTTGTCGGGCGGCAGGCGAAGCGTTCCCCGTCGTTCACGAAAAGCCCGTCGTTCACGAAAAGGATGTCCCCATGCGAGCGCTGATACTGGCACCCCCGAAGATCGTTCTGCAGACCGCGGCCCGGGACTGGGTCGACGCCGCGGGCGGCGATGCCGTCCTGTTCACCGACCTGGCGGCGAAGGACGCGGTCCTGGCCCATGCGAAGGGCGCATTCGCCGAGATCCATTTCTTCCAGGACTACGCCGGCAGCGGCCGTGTCGAGACCCAGGCCCTGGACTTCCACCGGGTCGACCCCTTCCTGAACGTGATCGCGCTGGCCGAGAGCGACGTCCTGCGGGCGGCCCGGCTGCGGGAGCGCTGGGGCCTCGGCGGTCTCTCGCCCCAGGATGCCCGCCTGTTTCGCGACAAGTACGAGATGAAGCGCCGCGCCGAGCGCCACGGGGTGCCGGTGGCGGGGTACCGCCTGGCCGCCAGCGCGCTGGACCTGCTGGCGTTCATCGAGGACTACCACTACCCGATCGTGGTCAAGCCGGTGGACGGGAAGGGGTCGGCGGGTGTTCAGGTCATCGCCGACCGACAGGCGCTGGACGCCTATTTGGAATCGCCGGACTTCACCCAGGGCCGCAGTCCCCTGGTGGAATCGTTCGTGGCGGGCGACATGTACCAGGTCAACGGCCTGTACCTGGACGGCACCTGCGTGCTGGTGTCCTGCGTCCAGTGCGTGCATTCGAACCTGCAGTTCCTGGATGGCGAATGGCTGGGGCTGAAGATGGTCGCGCCGTCCAATCCCCTCTGGCCACGGCTGTGCGCGTTCGGGCAGAACCTGCTGGAACAGGTGCTGCCGATGCCGCGCAACGGCCTCTTCCACATCGAGCTGTTCCACACCCCGGACGACCGGCTGTTCCTGTGCGAGGCGGCCTGCCGGCTGGCGGGCTGCCTGGCCAACGAACAGATCCGCCAGGCGTTCGATGTGGACATCCGGGTGGAATACCTCAAGGCCGAATGCGGGCGGCGTGAGCCCGCCGAAGACCTCCGCTATCCACCCAGGCGGCTGGTCGCCGAACTGAACGTGCCTCCCCAGCCGGGGACCCTGACCTCGCTGCCGGAGCGGGCGCCGTTCGACTGGGTTGCGGTGTACAAGGCCTATGCCCGGGTCGGGCAGACCTACGCGAAGATGGCCTACACCAACGGCGAGATCGCGTCCCTGCTGATCACCGGGGAGACCGAAGAGCAGCTCGACCAGCGCCTGCGCGAGGCGGCCGACTGGTTCACCCGGGCGACGTGCTGGGCGTGAGGTCGCGTCCGGCGCGTCACGTGGCACCCAGGCCGGTGTTCTTGGCACCGCCCGCAAGGATGGCAGAGGAGGGAGCCTTATGAGCCGTTTCGACTACCGGATCGCCGTGG
The DNA here is from genome assembly GCF_007109405.1 of Pseudomonas mangiferae. Classification (GTDB taxonomy): domain Bacteria; phylum Pseudomonadota; class Gammaproteobacteria; order Pseudomonadales; family Pseudomonadaceae; genus Pseudomonas_T; species Pseudomonas_T mangiferae. The sequence continues at coordinate 23,017 of NZ_VJOY01000022.1, read as the reverse complement.
TGGGCGTGGGCGCCGTGGGCGTATCGATGATCGTGCACCTGGTCAGGGACCTGATCGAGCGCAAGGCGCCGCCCACCAAGATCCTCGCCTTCGAGCGCTCCGGGGTGTTCGGCCCCGGCGCGGCCTACCGCAACGATGACCGCTGCGCGATCCTCAATCGCACCGGGCACACCATGTCGGTCTCCCCCGACGAGCCGGGGGACTTCGTCCAGTGGCTGGCCGGTCAGCGGACGGCCCACGCACCCGACGACTACCTGCCGCGGCCGCTGTTCGGGGACTACTTGCGGGCGACGCTGGACCAGGCCATGGACCTCGCCGCCGGAGCGGGCCACTGCGTGGTCCCGGTGAGCGAGCGGGTGGAGGCCCTCGAGTACCAGGCGGGGTGTTACCTGCTGGTGGGCGCGCGCGGGGCGTGGCAGACCGATTATGTGATCCTCGCCACCGGCAACCTGCCGCAACGGCACTATCGGCACCTGCTGGGCCTACCCGGCTATTTCCATTCTCCCTATCCCTTGCGGGAAACGGTCCCGCGCATCCCGCCCGAGTGCACCGTCGCCATCATCGGCTCCCGGCTCAGCGCCATCGACGCGGTCGTGGCCCTGCATCGCCACGGGCACCGGGGGCCCATCACCCTGCTGTCCCGCCAGGGCTACCTGCCCGGCGTGCAACGGCCCCAAGGCAACGCGGCGTTGCGCTATTGCACGGTGGACAGGGTCCGGGCCCTCCGGGCGCGCATGGGCGGGCGGCTGTCCCTGCATATGGTCCTGCGCCTGGTGCTGAAGGAACTGAGCCTGTCCCTCGGCGCGCGTTTCAGCGTCAAGGCCCGCAAGCCCGCCGGCGGTGACGCGGTGGCCGCGCTGCGCCGCGACCTACAGGCCACCTGCCGGGCGCCCCAGCCCTGGCAGGCGGCTTTCGTCGCCCTCAATGCGGTCATCGGCGACCTGTGGCAATCTCTTTCGCCCGCCGACCGGGCGCGCTTCCGGCGTCACGGCTACAGTCGGTTCATGGCCATCCGCGTGCCGATCCCCCTGGCGAACGCCCAAGTGCTGGATACGCTGTTCCAGGCCGGCCAACTGGCACTGGTACCGGGGCTGGAGGCCGTGACCCATCGGGATGGCGCCTTCGTGGCGCGGGTGGCCCATGGCGAAGAACGACGCTTCGACGTGCTGATCAACGCCACGGCGCCGGATAACGACGTGGCGCGCACCGAGGACCCGCTGTTCGACACGCTGCACAGGCAGGGCCTGGTCCAGGCCCACCCGCTGGGCGGCGTCGAGGTGGATTTCGAGACCAACGAGGCCCAGGGCTCTGGCCGTCTGTACGTGATCGGTAACCTCACCAGCGGTGTGCATTTCTTCTGCGGCGTTTACGAGACCAACACCCGGCATTGCCGGCGCGTCAGCCTAGGCATCGTCGACGACCTGCTGCGCAGGCAGCCGGCGCGACCCCCGCGGCACCCGCACGAGGCGGGCCCGCACGTACCCGAAGGAGTCCATGGATGGCGCATCTTGTCGACGACCTGAAAAAGCTCTCCCCCAGCACCCTCTGGCTGCTGTCCATCAGCCTCACCTTCAATATCGGCAGCTTCATCGTCGTGCCGTTCCTGGCCGTCTACCTGCACAACACCCTCGGCTTCTCCCTGGCCTTCGTCAGCGTGCAGCTCACCCTGAAGCTGTTCTCCCAGCGTGGGCTGATGCTGGTGGGCGGGCTGTTGTCCGACCGGTTCGGCCCGCTGTGGGTCATGGGCGCCGGTGCCGCGCTGCGCATCCTTTCGTTCTTCCTCTACGCCTGGAGCGAGCACGAACTGGTCATCAGCGTGGCGTCCCTGGTGTTCGGCTTCGCAGGCGCGCTGTTCGTGCCGGCGTCCAAGTCGGCCCTGAGCCAGAGCGTCATCCCGGCCCACAAGCCGCTGATGTTTTCCCTACGCAGCACGGCCAACAACCTGGGCATGGCGCTGGGCGGGCTGATCGGCGCGGCGTTGATCGAGCTGGACCCCCTGGTGTTGTTCGCCAGCGCTGCCGGCGTCCAGGCCCTGAGCTCGTGTTTCCTGGGGCTCCCCCCGGTACGCGCCCTGCATGCCCGCAGCGCCGTGCTGAAGGCCGAGCACCCGGGGCTGCGCGCGCCCGGGCAGATCCTCGGCATGCTGACCAACCCGGTGATCGTCAAGGTGAGCCTGCTCTACCTGGTCTACATCGCGCTCTACGCGCAGCTCGAGTTCACCCTGCCGATCGCCACGGCCAACACCTTCTCCGAACGGACGGTAGGGCTGCTGTTCTTCTTCAATACGGCGACGGTCTTCCTGCTCCAGGTCCCGCTGAACTACTACCTGGGCCGCCGGTTCAGCCTGGACAAGATGATCCTCATCGGCTTCGGCTGCATCGCCCTGGCCATGCTCGGGTTTTACCAGGTGCCGCAGCTGCTGCCGTTCCTGGCCCTGGTATCCCTGTACACCGTGGGTGAGATCATCATCGACCCCGCCATCGACGCGGTGGCCTCCGCCCAGGTACACGATGCGCGTCTGGGCGCGTTGTTCGGCCTGTTGGGCACCGCCGCGTTGCTCGGCGGCCTGCTGGGGAACTGGATCGGCGCCGTCGGCTTCGTCGCGCCCGCCGGCGGCGTCTTCTGGCTGGGTTGCGCGGGCCTGGCCCTGCTGGCCTGCGTCATCCAGTGCCTGCCCACGGCGGAATGGCGCAGCGCCCGTTCCAAGAGCCCCTAGGGCCTGTACGAAACGGCGGCGAGCGAGGCCGCGAGGCAATGGGTGAAGACGCCAGGTACTCGTGCGGTGAATGAGCATGCCGACCCCGTTTTTCACGAGGCCGCACCGGCGCTTGTTAGAACCCAGGACGTGCCTCGCTGAACATGCTCCGACGCTTGTCCGCCTGGTCTGCCCGACGCCTCTGGTCCCGTCCTTTTAGGGCGCTTGGCGCCGCTCCGCTTCCACCCGCTCCAGCAGGCCGTCCTTGTCCAGGCGCAGCCGGAGGAAATCCTGGGCCAGGAACAGCCGCCCGTGGTAGCTGGCGGCTGCTTCCTGGCGCACGTCCTGGATGCTCGGGCTGCGGGTCGGGTCGGCCTGGTAGCGGGGGCTGAAATGGGTGAGTACCAGGTTCGGCAGCGCCACGGACTGGGCGAAGGCGGCCACGGCATCCGCGGTGCTGTGACCGAATTCGGCGCGGGCCGCGTTGGCCACGGCGCGGGTGTAGGTGGCTTCGTGGACCAGCACCTGGGTGTCGCGGCAGGCGGCCGCCAGCAGCGCGGGGCGGTCGTTGTCGCCGGCGATCACCACCCGCCGGGGTGGGCGCGTCGGCAACCGATAGTCCTCGCCGCGCAGCCGCTGGCCCTGGTGCTCCACGTCGAGCCCCTGGGCCAACTGGCCCCAGAGCGGGCCGCGCGGGATGCCCTCGGCATCGAGGCGGGCGGTGTCCAGGCGCGGATCGGGGGAGGCTTCGCTGAAACCATAGGCGTAGGACGGCACCCGGTGGGACAGGGCGGTCGCCTCGATCCGCAGGTCGCCGTGTCGCCAGTCGCCCAGGGCCTCGGTGGCCTGGAATTCCAGCGGGTAGGGCAGGTGGGTCTCGCTCATGCGCAGGGTGGCCTCGATCCACGCCTGGATGCCGGCGGGCGCGACGATGGGCAGCGCCCGGGTGCGGCCGCTCATGCCGGCGCTGGCCAGCAGGCCGGGCAGGCCGTAGCAGTGGTCGCCGTGGACGTGGGTGATGTAGATGGCCTGCAGCTCGTGCAATGACAGCGGGCTGCGCAGCACCTGGTGCTGGGTGCCTTCGCCGCAGTCCACCAGGTGCCAGCCCTTGCCGAGACCCTCCAGCAGCGCTACCGCGCTGACGTTGCGGGCGCGGGTGGGCGTGCCGGAAGAAGTGCCGAGGAACAGCAGGTCCATGGAAAGCGTCCGTTCGATAAAAGGATGAATACCCTGGGTACCGCAGTGGCCCGCCGGCCGCGGCGAGGCCTCAGGGGCCGGCCAGCCACTGGGTCAGGGCATGCAGCACCAGGCCCACCAGCCCACCCACCAGGGTGCCGTTGATGCGGATGTACTGCAGGTCCTTGCCGACGCTCTGCTCCAGCTGCGCCACCAGTTCGTGGCTTTCCCACTGCTCCACCCGCTCGGCGATGTAGTCGCCGATCCGTATCCGGTAGCGCTCCAGCAGGGCCGGGGTCGCGGCCATCAGGCGGTCGTTGATCCAGCCGCGCATGGCCGGGTCGCTGTCCAGGGCGTCGCCCAGGCTGCGGGTCAGGGCCACCAGGCGCGCGGCGAGGCGCGAGTCGTCCCGGGCCAGGTCGTCCCGCAGCCAGTCCGTCAGGTCCTGCCAGAGACCCTGGAGGTAGGCGCTGGCCGCGGGGTGCGCCAGTAGCCTGGCCAGCAGCCGTTCCACGTCCAGGCGGTAGGCCGGGTCGTGTTTCAGGCGCTGGATGTAGCCCGCCACCAGGTCGTCGAAACGTTGCCGCAACGGGTGCTCGGCATCCGCGGCCACTTCGCCGATCAACGCCGAGAGGCCATCCACCACCTTGTTGGCCGACCAGCCGCCGACGCTCTTGCCCAGCCCCAGGTAGCGCAGGGTGCGGATTTCCGCGGTGATGGCCCGGGCCACCAGGGCACGGGTGTCGCCGTCCTGGAGCACCTCGTCGAGTTTCACCAGGGCTTCGTCGAGCATCGCCTGGTGGCGACCCTGCTCGGTGAGCAGTTCCAGTACCCGGCCCAGCGCCGGCGCCAAGTCCAGAGCCTGCAGGCGCTGGATCGCCTTGTGCTGGACGAAGGCGCGCACCCGTTCGTCCTGCAGCGCCTCGACCCCGAAGCGCGCCACGCCGACGAACTGCCGGCCCACCGCCTCGGCGTTGGCCGGGTGGCGCAGCCAGTCGGTCAGCCGGCGGCCCAGGTCCAGGGCGCGGAGCTTGGCCAGCACCAGGGGCGTGGCGAGGAAGTGGGTGGTGATGAACGACGACAGGGTGCGGCCGATGCGCGCCTTGCTGCGGGGAATGATGGCGGTGTGGGGGATCGGCAGCCCCAGGGGGTGGCGGAACAGCGCGGTGACGGCGAACCAGTCGGCGATGGCGCCCACCATGGCGGCCTCGGCGAACGCCGCCAGGTAACCCCAGGCGGTCAGGCTCCAGGCCGGGGCATCCGCCTCCGGGTGGCGGAGCATCGCCGTCGCCAGGCTGTAGAGCAGGGCGGCGGCCAGCAACAGCAGGCCGGCCACTGTCTTCATGCGGGCGACCGGCGACTGCCAGGGATTGAACGGACGGCTCATGGACATCCTCGCAGCGGGAAAAGGGTGCGTGGGTCGCCTCGATGGCATTGACCTTGCCTGACTACAGAGTGGCGAGGGCGGCGTCGGGTTCGCCGAGGTGCGCCCAGTGGGACCGCGCGCCCGATGGGCGCCGGGCGCGCGGCGCCGCGACCGGGGTGATTTTCTTCAATACCCGCCGTTCGCCACCGCCTAGCCTGCCGAGGTCTTTTCCTCCCGGAGCATTCGCGATGTCCCCCTACCTGTCCATGGCCGCCTTCGCCCTCGCGGCTTCCATCACCCCCGGTCCGGTGAACCTGGTGGCGCTCAACGGCGGGGCGCGCTTCGGCTTTCGTGCCAGCCTGCGCCACGTCAGCGGGGCCACCGTCGGCTTCACCCTGCTGTTGCTGCTGGTCGGTCTGGGGCTGCACGAACTGCTGGTCCGCGCGCCGGTGCTGCTGACCGGCATCCAGTGGGGCGGCATCGCCTTCCTGCTGTACATGGCCTGGCGACTGGCCCTGGACGACGGGCGCCTGGGCAGCGACAGGCCAGTGGCGCGGCCGTCGTTCCGCACCGGGGCCCTGATGCAATGGCTCAACCCCAAGGCCTGGCTGGCCTCCGTGGCCGGCATGGGCCTGTTCGTGGCGGACGGCGACCTGGCGCGGATCGGCCTGTTCGCCGCGCTGTACTTCATCATTTGCTACCTGTCGGTGGCCTGCTGGGGCTGGGCTGGCAGCCTGCTGCGCCGGCACCTGGAGCACCCGGCGCGGGTACGCCTGCTGAACCGCACGATGGCGGTGCTGCTGGTGGGCAGTGCGCTGTACCTGCTGGAGGGCTGAGGCCGTTCAGTCGCGATACTGGCCGGGCGTCGCCGCCAGGTGGCGCTTGAAGGCGCGCTGGAAATGCGCCTGGTCGGCGAAGCCCGCCGCCAGCGCCACGTCGGCCAGGTCGTGCCCCTGGCGCAGCCACGCCTGGCTGCGCTGGATGCGCCGGTTCACCAGGTAGGCGTGGGGCGTCAGGCCGTAGTGCTGCTTGAAGGCGCGGATCAGGTAGGAGGGGGAGAGGCCGGCCGCCGCGCCGATCTCCTCCAGGGGCAGGGCCCGGGTGCAGTGTTCGTCGATGAAGGCCGCTGCCCGCTGCAGGGCTGCCAGCGGCGGCGCGTCCGGCCCGGTGGGCTCGGGTGCCAGGGTCCGTTGCAGGCGGGTGAAGAAGTCCACCGCCGCGCGACACTTGCGCGGGCTGTCCAGGGTGGAATCCAGCAGCGCGTCGTAGAACCCCATGAGGGCGGCGAACAACGCCGGATCGCGACTGAGGATCGCGTCGAACGGCTGGAAACTGCCGTCCGGGCTGACGCCCAGTTCCCGTTGCAGGGCGCCGAGCCAGGCGCTGTCCACGTAGAACATCACGTAGGACCAGGGCTGGCCCTGGATGGGGTTGCAGGCATGCACCGCCTGGGGGTTCATCGCCACCACGCTGCCGGCGGCGATGCGCCGCCGCATGCGGCCGTTGACGTAGGTGCTGCAGCCGGCGGTGACCGCACCCACCGAGAAACAGGCATGGGCGTGGGCGGCGTAGCAGACCTGGCGGCCGTCCTCGACCCCGCGTGCCTCCAGGAAGGGCAGGGCGTCGTCGCGCCAGAAGCGGGGCAGGGCTCGGGGATCGCGAGAGGGTGGCACGGCATCGACTCCAGGCACGGGCGGCGAGCCGGCACTGTAGCAAGCCCGGCACCGCGACGGGCAGCGGATCCGGTCGGAAACGACGCGAAAATGCCGGTTCGTGCCTCGTGCCGTTATGAGACTTCGCGCACGTTATCGGGGATTCTCCGCCCGAGTGCGCCCACCTGGGGATACATGGCGCCCCGGGATGGTCACACGGACCACCCGGCGCGGTTCGCCGGTGTGACACACGGAGCGATCCCGATGAACAAGATGTTGTTCCTTGCCTTGCTGGCCTTGCCGTTCGCCGGACGCGTACTGGCGGACGAATCCAGCCTGGCGGCCTTGCAATGCCATGCCCTCAGCCAGCTCGAGAAAACCGATGCCGCCCGCGCCCATGAAGTTGGCCGCTGGGTGGAAGGCTACCTCTACGGCCTCGACGAGGACCTGATGGAGGCCGACAACCTGCTGCAGAACTTCGATGCCAGCCAGCGACGAAGCTGGATCGGCGCCTACTGCGCCCGCCACCCCGACGCGACCGTGCTGGACGTGGCCCGGGAAATGGCGCGCTTCATCGATGCCGGGCGCATCCGCCGCACCGAGAGCATCAGCGGCTGATCGAACGGCGGCCTCGGGCCGCCGTCGGCTTCACCCTTCCTGTCGATCCCCCTTGGCGCCGCTCTGCGACGGCCCTTTCGCCGCGTTTTGCCGTGCGTGGGCGCTACCTTTCGTCGGCCGGCCCCTGCCGGGTACCGGTCGAGTCCCTGTCGGTCTTTTATCGAGGCAAAACCCACGGCCTTGGTTGGGTATCCCGCCGGATCGCGGGCCCTTGCCAGTGGAACGTGTCGGACAACCGGACAGGTTCGCCTCGGCGAGTGTCGTTATTTCTCCGTATTTCCTCTCGATAATGTTTGAAGTTGCCCTCGCCGTTCAGCCAACACAAGAAACAGAACTGTCGGACAATCGAATCTTTATTGTTTTTTTATGACTGGGGCGCGAACTTACAGTGACCATCTACTTCAATATCCCAGTGTCACCTTGGTAAGGCTTCAGGTTATCGAAGTGCCATCCGGATGCGTTCCGGAGGCTTATTCGATGGCAGTCGACGTTCGTCACCGGTATGGCCCGGATGACTATCCCGATAGGTTTCCCAACTTCGCCTGAATTGGGAAGGCTGCATTACGGTACTTACAACAATGATCGTCGGAACCGCTCTGGAACCGTGCTTCGGCTCATGCATGCCCGTGAGCCGGAGAGAGGCCTGTTGTTGCCCGGAAAACATGTAGTGATATCTGGAAGTGCGCCACGGCGCATGCGGTAACAGTGGAACGTTGAATACCGGGAGTTAGCCATGCACAGCATCAAAGACAGTGAACTGCATATACCCGAGCGGTATCTGCGGACCGTCCCCGTATATGCCGAAGAACTCGAGCTGGATGAAACCGATCCGTTCTTTTTCGACCATCCGGTCGATCATGTTCCGGGCATGTTGTTGCTCGACGGTCTGTTATCCCTGGCCGAGCGGGCGTTGAATGCCAGCGAGTCGACATCGGCGATCCGCTATGTCGCCGAGTTGCAACTGAACTTCCAGCGCTTCGCCGAGAAAGACGCGGCGATCCGCCTGGAAACCGTGGTGGGGGAGGGCTTCGACGGGCGTCGCCGCTGCGATCTCCAGGCACTCCAGGGCGAAGCGCCGGTCTGCCAGGGGCATGTGGAATTCCGCCGCAGCGCGCCGGCGATGGCCAGCCGTTCCGCCGGCCACGCCGATGCCCCCCAGGTGCCGGCCCCGGCGGACGGCGTGCACAAGCACCACGGGGAAAACATCTTCATCACCGACCTGCACCCCACCGAGGACCAGCGCTACCGGGCACGGTTGCTGCCCCTGGCGACGTCCCATGCCCTGCACGGCCGGCAGCGGGATCGGCGGACCACCCTGGAGCTGGTGGAGGCCTGCCGGCAGTTCTCGCTGCTGCTGCAGCACCGCGTGCACGCCACCCCGGCGGGCCGGCCGTTCATCCTCGAGGCGATCACCGCGCGCTTTCGCCGCGCCTTTTCCCGGGAGGCCCGCCTGGACATCGTCGCCCGGGCCGGCCAGGCGGCCGGCACCGGCAACGCCATCCAGTTCCTCGAGCTGTACGACGGTGACACGCCGGTGGGCGAACTGGCCCTCAGTGGCCGGGCCGTCAGCCCGCGGCTCTATGCCCGCATCCGCCAGGCCCATCGCGCACAGACTTCGGAGAACCGCCCATGAACGCCGTCCTGCGTCGCTTTCCCGCCCTGCTGCTGCCCATCGGCCTGCTCGCCCTGGCCTTCGCCTTCTGGCGCGAGTGGACGCTGCGGGCCCACGTGCCCCATGCCGTGGCCGCGCTGCTGATCGCCGTGCACCTGCTGTGGATCTTCCTGGAGCTGAAGATCACCCTGCGCACCTCCCAGGAGGAGTCCGGCGCGGCGGACCGCGGCACCCTGCAGTTCTATGGCCTGGCGCGGGTGATCACCATCGCCGCCGCGCTGTACGGTGCGCCGTTGCCCTGGGCGGCCTGGCAGCCCTGGCTGCTGCTGCCCATCGCGCTGTTCCTGCTGGGCATCGTCTTCCGCCTGCAGGCCATCAAGACCCTGGGGGACTTCTATTCCCACCAGGTGCGGGTGATCGACGGCCACCAGGTGGTGCAGGACGGGCCCTACCGCTGGGTCCGCCACCCGGCCTACAGCGGCATGCTGCTGGCGGAACTGGGCTTCGTGCTGTATTTCGCCAACCTGCCGGGCCTGCTGGGCTTCTGCTGCCTGCTGCTGCCCTCGATCATCCTGCGTATCCGGGTCGAGGAACGCGCCCTGAGCGCCACGGTATCGGGCTACAGCCGCTACGCCGAGGACCACAAACGCATCATTCCGGGGGTGTGGTGACATGAGCCTGCTCAGCGAACCCCAGGACCTGCTGGACCCGGCGCGGGTCGGCTTCAAATTCTCCCGGCAGGCGCAGATGCGCCGCGACGGCTTCCCGGTACCGGCCTTCTGCTGCGTGCCGGCGGAGGCCTTCGATGCCGCCCTGGCGGCCCTGCAGCGGGACGGCCGGGTGCCACCGACCCCCGCGGGCCGGGACCGCGAGGGGCTGCGGCGCTGGGCCGCCCAGGCGCGTGATGCCCTGGCCGGCAGTACCCTGGCGCCGGACCTGGCCACGGCCCTGCTCGGGGCGTTCGAGCGCCTGGCCGGGTCGGAGGGCTACGTGGCGGTCCGTGCCTGTGTGGTCACCGGGGCGGACGGCGTCGGCGAGGACTCGGCGAAGGACCCCTTTGCCGGGCTTTCCGACAGCTTCCTCTACGTGGGCCGCGAAGCCCTGCTGCGGCGCGTCGCCCAGTGCTGGGCCTCGGCCTTCAACGACGAGGCCCTGCTGTACCGCCTGGAACGCGGCCTGTCGCCGTTCTCCGCGCGGGTGGCGGTGGGGGTGCAGACCATGGTCTGCGGCAGCCGCTCCTTCGTGGCGTTCTCCGTGGACCCGCGGGATGCCGCGCCGCGCTGCGTGATCGCCGCCGCCCACGGCATCGGCGAAGGGGTGGTGCAGGAGAAGGCCGACGTCGACCATTTCTTCTACGCCCGGGGCACTGGTGTCCTGAGTTCGACCCTGGTGGCCAAGCACCGCCAGGCCGTGCGCGACAGCGCCCTGGACGGCCTGCCCGAGCCGGGCGGGCAGGTTGGGGTGACGGTGGTGGAGGTGCCCGCCGAGCGGGTCCACGGCCCGGTGCTGGACGAGGACGAGGTGCGCGCCATCGCCCAACTCGCCCTGCGGGTGGAAGCCTATTTCGGCCTGCCCCAGGACATCGAGGGCACCCTGACCGAGGACGGGCGCATCCACCTGGTGCAGGCGCGGCCCATCGCCATCGACCCGCGGCTGCGCCACCTGTGGAGCAACGCCAACATCACCGAGAGCTTCCCGGGGGTGACCACGGCACTGACCTACTCCTTCGCCCAGCTGTTCTACGCCAGCATCTTCGGCAACCTGTACCGCCGCCTGGGGGTGGACGAGGCCCTGCTGCGGGCCAACGCCACCCACCTGCAGCAGATGATCGGCTTCCTCAACGGGCGCATCTATTACCGCCTGGACGACTGGTACATCCTCCACAGCCAGTTGCCGGTGTTCCCGCTGTTCCGCCCCGGCTGGGAGCGGATGATGGGCATCGAGGCCGGCGCCATGGACGGGCGCAGCGCATTGCCGACGGTGGACCGCTGGCGTGCCGGGGCCCGGCTCGCCGCCTCGGCGGTGCGGGTCGGCGTGGCGCTGGTGCGCAACGAAGGGCGCATGCGCGCCTTCGAGGACTGGTGGGAGGGGCTGTTCGCGGCGCGCCGCGGCCAGGACCTGGCGGACCTCGAACCCCTGGCGCGGATCGAGGATTTCCACGCGGTCTGGCGCGAGGTGGACGACCACTGGGGCGTCACCCTGATCAACGACACCCAGCTGAGCAATGCGTCGGCGCTGGTGGCGAAGCTGCTGGCCCGCTACGTGCCCCAGGCGCCGGCCTCGCTGTTCAACGACCTGCTCTGTGGCGACGAGGAAAACCGCAGCAGCGCCATCCTGTTCTCCATGGTGGCCCTGGCCGAGCGGGTCAGGGCCGAGCCACGGTTGGCCGAGCCACGATTGGCCGCATCCCATCAGGAAAAGCCGAGCCAGGCCGGACCGCACCCGGCCAGGGGCGAGGACGACGACGCGGCGCTCTGGACCGCCCTCGAAGAGGGCGCGTTCGGCCAGCCGCTGCTGCGGGCGTTCCGCGAGCACCTGCACCGCTACGGCGACCGCGGCCTGGAAGAGCTGAAGATGGAGCAGCCGAGCCTGCGCCAGACCCCGGCGACCCTGCTGCGGCTGGTCCGTCACTACGCCGCCTCCGGGCTCAGCGTCGCCGGCCTGCGCCAGCAGGAGCAGGGCATCCGCCACGCCGCCGAGCGGGTGCTGCAGGACGCCCTGGGGCCTCGCTCCTGGCGCTGCCGCCTGCTGCTGTGGCTGGTGGACAAGGTGCGCCTGTACGCCCGCTACCGGGAGAATTCCCGCTACTGCCGCAGCGAGCTGTTCGGCTACGCCCGCGCCACGTTCCAGTCCCTGGGGCGCGACCTGGTCCGGCTCGGCGTGCTGCGGGAGGCCACCGACGGGGTCCACCTGACCCGCGAGGAGCTGTTCGGCTACTTCGAGGGCACCGGCAGCACTACCGCCCTGCAGGGGCTCGCCGATACCCGGCGGACCGCCTTCGAGCAGCCCGGGGAGGAACTGCCCATGGCCTTCGCCACCTATGACACGGTGCCCCCGGCGTTGCCCGCCGGTGCCGCGTCGAGGCCGGCGGCCGCGGTGGGTGAGGGCGCGCTGCGCGGCCTGGGCTCCAGCAGTGGCGTGGTGCGCGGCATCGCCCGGGTGGTGTTCGACCCGCGGCAGGCCATCGCCACCACCGAGGACATGATCCTGGTGGCCCGGGAGACCGACCCCGGCTGGCTGTTCCTGATGCTCACCGCCAAGGGCATCGTGGTGGAGCGCGGCACCATGCTGTCCCACACCGCCATCACCAGCCGCAAGTTCGGCATCCCCTCCGTGGTGTCCCTGGCGGACGCCACCCGGCTGATACCGGACGGCGCGCTGATCGAGATCAACGGCACCAGCGGGGCGGTGACGGTGCTGGACCACGGCGAGGAGGCGGCCTGATGAAGACCCTTTCCCTGACCGTGTCGCCGGCGGTGCGACTGAAGGCCTTCATGGACGCAGTGTTCTCGCCGCGGCTGTACGGCACCTACGCGCTGCTCTGGGTGCTGGCCCTGGAGGGCTCCCTGGCGGTGCTGTCCCCCGCCGGGACGTGGGTGCCGGGGGCGCTCACCGCGGTGCGGGTGCTGACGGTGTGGCTGACACTGTTCTACCTGCGCATCGTCGACGAGCAGAAGGACCTGGACTACGACCGCCAGCACAACCCCGACCGGCCCCTGGTGCGCGGGGCCATCTCGGTGGGCGAGTTGCGCCTGGCGATGCTGTTCATCGGCGTGCTGCTGGCGCTGCTGAACCTGGTCCAAGGGCCGTGGACCCCCGCGCTGCTGCTGGCCGACCTGGCCTATGCGCTGCTGCTGATGGCCTGGGAGCGGCGCAGCGCCTGGTTCGCCGAGTCGCTGCTGGTGAACCTGCTGGCCACCTACCCGGTGCAACTGCTGCTCAGCCTCTACGTGGCGCTTTCCCTGGCCTTGGCCGGGACGTGGGCGCCGGGTACCCAGGTCGGGCTGCTGGTGGCGGCATTCGCCTGCGCTTTCCTGCACCTGGAGTTCGCCCGCAAGACCGCCTGGCAGGGGGCGCCCGGCAGCCGCCTGTATTCGGAGCGTCTGGGGCCGCGGGGCAGCGCCGTCCTGGCCCTGGCGCTGGCCCTGGCGGCCGAGCTGCTGGTGCTGGCGGCCTTCGCCCGGGACCCGAGGGGCCTCGGTGGGGAGGCGCTGCTGCCCTGGCTGGCCCTAGGCTTCCCGCTGCTGGGCGCCTGGCGCTTCCTCGGCGGGCGCGTGCCGCTGTGGCCCAAGCCCCTGGCCTTCGGCTTCCTGCTGTTCTTCTACGCCGGCCTGATCCTCCAGGCCGTGTCGCGAACCTTCCTTCACTGACAGGAGATGGCCATGGCCTCATCCCCTTCGATCCTCTTGTGCGGCGCCAGCGGCTTCATCGGCGGCGCGGTGCTCCGCGCCCTCTGGCGCCACGACGTCCAACCGCGCCTGCTGCTGCGGCGCCTGCCGGATGACGCCGGCGGCGCGGCATTCGCCGTGCGCGGTGACCTCACCGATGCCGACAGCCTGCGGGGCTGCTGCGAGGGCATCGACACCCTGATCCACTGCGCCTCGGCGGTGGCGGCGGACGACGCCACCTGCCAGGCGGTCAACGTCGAGGGCACCCAGCGGCTGCTGGACGAGGCGCAGCGCGCCGGTGTCTCCCGGGTGATCTACCTGAGCACCGCGGCGGTGTACGGCGACGGGGTGCACCGCCAGTTGCGGGAAGACCAGCAGGAGCCGGCGCCGGTCTCAGTCACCAGCCGCACCCGGCGCGAGGCGGAACGCCGGGTACTGGCCGCCGGCGGCACGGTGTTGCGGCCGTTCCTGGTGTACGGCGCCGGCGATCGCTGGTTCCTCCCGGCCCTGGTGGGCCTGCTGCGCCGCCACCCGGTGACCGTCGAAGGCGGCGAGGCACGGCTGTCGCTGCTGGCGGTGGAGGACCTGGCCGAGAGCATCGTCGCCCTGGCCCTGACGCCCCAGGCGGCGGACCGCGGCCGCGTCTACCACGTGGCACCGGCGCGGCCGGCGACCCAGGCCGAGGTCATCCAGGCGCTGCATGCCCAGGGGCTGGTGCCGGCGCCTACCGCGGATTTGAGTCACGCCCAGGCCGCGGAGGCGACCCGTACCCTGGGTGCCGGCGTCGCCCGGCAACTGGCGCTGATCGCCTTCGAGCACACCTATGATGGCCAGGCCCTGCGGGAGCGGACGGGCATCACGCCGCGACCGTTCGCCGAGGGGTTCGCGGCCTGCGCCGGGGCTTACGCCCAGGCCTTGCAGGTGGCCTGAGGGAGAGGCGCGCGCGGGTCAACGAGAGGCAGCGGACCGCGGGTGGGCGACGCTGGCCGTGCGCCCTCAGGTGCCGGCGATCAAGGCGCCGACCTCGGCGAGGGCCGCCTCGCAGCGGGCCGCCGGCGCGCTGGCGCCGGTGAGGTAGGCGCTCACCAGCCAGGGGCCGCCCTGGGGCGGGCGGAACAGCGCCACGTCGTTGTAGGTGCCGCGCGCGCCGGTGCCGGTCTTGTCGCCGGCCCGCCAGTCCGCGGGCAGCCGCGCCCGCAGCCGCGCATCACCGGTGCGGGTGGCCACCATCCAGGCCTCCAGGCGGTCGCGGGAGGCGGGCGCCAGGGCGTCCCCCAGCAGCAGCCGCTGCAGGCTGTGGAGCATCGCCGCCGGGCTGGTGGTGTCGCGTGGGTCGCCCGGGCGCGCCTCGTTGAGGTCGGGCTCGATACGGTCGAGCCGGGTCACCTTGTCCCCGAGGCTGCGGAGGAAGGCGGTGAGCCCCGCCGGGCCGCCGCTGCGCGCCAGCAGCAGGTTGGCGGCGGTGTTGTCGCTGAGGGTGATGGCCGCCTCGCAGAGGGTCGCCACGCTCAGCTCGCGGCCGACGGCGGGGCGGGTGACCGGGGCGTAGTCCAGCAGGTCGTCGGCCCGGACGCGCACCGGCCGTTCCAGGTCCTCGACACCCTGGTCGCAGCGGGCCAGCACCTGGGCCGCCAGCAGCACCTTGAAGGTGCTGCACAGGGGAAAGCGCTCGTCCTGGCGATGGCCGGCGCGGAGCCCGCCGCTGGCGTCCAGCACGGCCACCCCCAGGCGTCCGCCGGTCTCGCCTTCGAGGGCGATCAGCCGCGCCTCCAGGTCGTCCGGGCGGAGGGCAGGCCGGGGCGCGGCACGGGTGAGGGCCGGGAGCGCCAGCCCGGCCAGGGGGCCGGCCAGCAGGGCCAGGGTCATTCGGCGGCGTGTGATCATCGTGGGTCCTGGGCAGAGGGGAGAGCGAGGACGGGCGGTCGCCGGTCCCGAAGCGGTTTCCGGTTCAGGGGCGCACCGAGCGGGTCAGTTCGTCGAACAGGGTCTGCACCGAGCGCAGGGCGCGGCAGTCGGGGCGGGTGAGCAGCCAGAGTTCGCTGTCGCAGCCGGGCAGGGCGTCGGACAGGCGTTCCAGGCCGTCCAGGTCGCGGGCGACGAAGTCCGCCAGGGCCGCCACGCCGAGGCCGGCCTGGACCAGCCGGGCCACCGAGAACATGCCGCTGCAGCGGTAGGCCGGGGTGACGTCGGGGTGGTGCTGGCGGCGCCAGACCACCGTGGTGTGGTCGGGCATGGCGTCGTCCACCACGATCCACGGCAGCCGCGCCGGTTCCCGGGCCACCGCCTCGCGAAACCCGGCGCGCCCGTAGATGGCGTAGGAGATGACCCCGAGGCGTCGGCCTACCAGGTGCTCTGGAGGGGTGTTGGTGAGGCGCAGGGCGATGTCCGCGTCACGCCGGCTGAGGTTGGCAAATTCGTTGGAGGTGGCCAGTTCCAGGGACAGCGCCGGATACGACGGCATGAAGCGCGCCAGGGCCGGCAGCAGCAGGCTGTGCAGCACCGCGTCGGTGCAGGTCACCCGGACCGTCCCGCTGACCACCTGCTGGCCCTGTTCCAGGGCGACCCGCGCCGCGTCCAGCGCCTGCTCGGCGCGCTCGGCCTGTTCCGCCAGGGCCTGGGCGGCGCCGGTGGGCAGGTAGCCGCGGCGGCTCTTCTCGAACAGCGCGGTGCCCAAGGCCGCTTCCAGCCGGCGCACCGAGCGGAACACCGTGGACACGTCCACCTGGAGCATTTCCGCGGCCCGCGCCAGGGAGCGGCCACGTACCAGGGCCAGCACCAGGGTCAGGTCGGAATAATCGACTCGATATTGCATCGCTGCATGCTTCGCTTGTCTGAACGCCAATATTTGTTGCGTGGACGCCAGCTTATAGTGGCTCCGCCCGTCGGGCCAGTCGGTAGTGCGAGCGAGAGGAGCAGCGGCATGTTCAGCGTGAATCGGGTCAGGATCGCCCTCGTGGGCGAGCGTAGCGAACAGATCAAGGCGCACCAGGCGATTCCCCTGGCGCTGGAGATGGCCGGCGAGGCCTTGCAGGTGAAGGTAGAGGCCGACTGGCTGGGCACCGAGCGGATCGGCGACGGCAGCGTCCTCGCCGACTACGACGGCATCTGGTGCGTGCCGGGCAGCCCCTACCGCGACACCGACGGTGCACTGACCGCAATCCGCTACGCCCGGGAGCACGAGGTACCGTTCCTCGGCACCTGTGGCGGCTTCCAGCACACCCTGCTGGAGTACGCCCGCCACTGCCTGGGCTGGGGCGAGGCGCAGCACGCGGAGCTGAACCCCGAGGCGCCGGACCCGCTGATCGCCCCCCTGAGCTGCGCCCTGGTGGACGTGGCGGGCCGGGTGAAGCTGGTCTCCGGCACCCAGATCGCCGAGCTCTACGGCGTGCTGGAAATCACCGAGGAATACCTGTGCCGCTATGGCCTGCAAACGGCCTTCCGCGAGCCGCTGATGGCCGAGCGGCTGCAGGCCAGCGGCCTGGACGAGGCCGGCGAGGTGCGCGCCATCGAGTTGCAGGACCACCCGTTCTTCCTCGCCACCCTGTTCCAGCCGGAGCGGGCCGCCCTGGCCGGGCGCCTGCCGCCGGTGGTGGCCGGCCTGGTGGGGGCCTGCGCGGTGCAGGCGGCCCACGAGCGGAGGCGCGTCGGTTGATCGCCGACACGCCGCGGCCGCCGTACTACGCGGTGATCTTCAGCTCCCGGCGCCGCGACGACGCGTCGGGCTACGCCGAGGCGGCCCGCCGGATGCTGGAACTGGCGCAGCACCAGCCCGGCTTCCTCGGTGTGGAGTCGGCCCGCTCCGACGGCCTCGGGCTGACGGTGTCCTACTGGGAGAGCGAGGCGGCGATCCGCGCCTGGCATGACCACGCCGAGCATGCCGCCGTGCGCGAGCGCGGCCGCACCGACTGGTACCACGCCTTCGCCACCCGGGTGGCGCGGGTGGAACGGGCCTACGGGTTCAGCGCGGACGAGGCGGGCGAGCCCCACTGAGCCGTACGCGCCCCAGACCGGTTCGACCCGCCGGCGACCCGGCGAACCGGCGAACCGGCGAACCGGCGGCCACCTTAACCCGTCGTCGATAAACCGGTATGGTCGCCTGCGAACCCTTGCATGGAGACCACCATGAGCCTGTACGGCGATTACGATCCACAGAACATCTTCGCCCAGATCATCCGCGGCGATGCCCCTTGCTTCCGCATCTACGAGGACGACGACGTGCTCGCCTTCCTCGACCTGTTCCCCCAGTCCTTCGGCCACACCCTGGTGATCCCCAAGCGGGCCACGGCGCGCAACCTGCTGGAGATCGAGCCGGACACCCTGTGCACCCTGGCCCTGGCGGTGCAGAAGGTGGCCCGGGTGGTGGTGGATGAGCTGAAGCCCGACGGCGTGCAGCTCATGCAGTTCAACGGCGCCCCGGGCGGGCAGACGGTGTTCCATATCCATATGCACATCGTCCCGCGCTACGCCGACCAGGGGCTGGGCAACCATGCCCAGGGCAAGGCCGACCCCGCCGAGCTGGAGCGCCTGGCGGTGCGCCTGCGCCAGCGTTTCGACGCCCCGGCCTGAGGCCGGCCCGAAACGAAAAAAACGGACCCGAGGGTCCGTTTTTCGTGGGTGGCGTCGAGCCGTGGATCAGCGCAGTTGCAGCGCGTTGCGGATGGTGAAGAACACGTCGGTCTGGTCGGTGAGGCCGGTGACGTTGGCAGCGTTCGGGCCATAGGCGGCAACGCGCAGCTGGGTCCCGGTGTGCTCCTGGGAGCTGCCCTCGGAGGTGCCGTAGCTCACCGCCATGACCGAGCCGTCCTTGGTCAGCAAGGCCTGGGACAGGCCCGGCGCCGAGGTTTCCGGCGGGATGATCTGGCTGGAGTGGGCGTGGTCGGCGGTGACGATCACCAGGGTGTTGCCCTCGGCCTTGGCGAAGGCCAGGGCCACCTGCACGGCTTCGTCCAGGTCGACGGTCTCGCCGATCTGGCCACAGGGGTTGGCGGCATGGTCCTGCTTGTCGATGGACGCGCCTTCCACCTGCAGGAAGAAGCCGTTGCGGTTGGTCTTCAGCAGGTCGATGGCCTTCTGGGTCATGGTCGACAGGGTGGGCACGCTGGCGCCGCGCTCGGCGTTGGCCTCGCAGGTGACCGCCGGCTGCGACAGGTTGCCGTGGTAGCTGGCCTTGGGGCCGATCCAGCGCACCGGCATGTTGCCGTCGGCGAACAGGCCCAGCACCGGCTGGTTCTGGTCGGCCACCTTGATGGCATCGAGACCGGCCTGGTCGTTCACCACCTTGAAGCCGCGGGCACGGGCCTGGTCCAGCAGGGTGAGACCCTGCCACTGGCCGGCCTTGGCCACTTCGCCGAAGGTCTTCGCGCCGCCGCCCAGCACCACGTCCGGACGGGTGTCCAGCATCTGCTCGGCGATGGAGCCACGGCCGCCGTTCTCGCGGGCATTGCGCGGGCAGTCCGTGCTGGTGACGCTGGGGCCGTAGCACTTGCGCGAGGTGACGTGGGACATCTGCGCGGCGGGGGTGGCGTCCTCCAGTTCCGCGGTGGACACGTTGCCGGTGGCCAGGCCCTTGGCCTTGGCCAGCTCCAGCAGGGTGACGTGGTCCTTCTCGTCGATGTCCACGCCGAGGGCGCCGTTGTAGCTCTTGGTGCCGGTGGACCAGGCGGTGGCGGAGGCGGCGGAATCGGTGACGTAGTCCGGCAGCCCGGTGTCCTTGTGCAGGGCGTAGTGGGTGTACTGGCCGGTCAGGGGCAGGGCGTCGATGCCCTTGAAGTAGCCGCCGGCGCCCATGGCGTAGTTGCGCGCCAGGGTGATTTCCGAGTCGCCCATGCCATCGCCGATCAGCAGGATCACGTTCTTCGCCGGCGCGTCGGACAGGGAATTCTTGAGTTCGTTGGTCAGGTTGCGGTCGACGCGTCGCGCGCCGCCGAACTGGGTGACGTCGCCGCGGGCGGCGCGATCACTCATGTGCCGCATCAGCTTGGTCGAACTTTCCTGGCTGTCCTGAGCCGAGGCGGAGCCGGCGGTGGCCAGCAGGGCAATGGAGGCTGCGATCGAAAGTGCCAGGGCGTGGCGGGTCGTCATGTCTCTATCCTTCGCTATGAAAAATTCCGGTACCGCGCCGGCCCAGCCGGATGCTCCGCGGACACCGCCAGAATGAAGCAGGCTGGACGTTAGGGAAGGTTCGTGACGCTAGCGTGACAGGCCGGTGAATTCGCCACGCCGGAACGGGCGATGTCCTGGGCGAACCCCGACGGGGCGGCGGCGCTCGAAACCAGGGACCGGTCACAGGAGGGGCGCCATGGGCGAGATCACCGCGAAGGACCTGGGCATCGACCCGGGCGACGAGGGCGGGCTGTTCAAGTGGCTGCTGGCCAGTTTCCTGTTCGGCAAGCGCATCCAGCGTGAGATCGCTGCCGAGGCCTACCGGGTCATCGCCGAACGCCACCGTTGCGACACGCCCCAGGCCCTGGGCCGGTGCAGCCATCGCCAACTGGTGCGCATGCTGGGCGAGGCCCGCTACGTGCGCTACGACGAGTCCACCGCGGCGCGCCTGCTCGCGCTGTGCGCCCGGCTGCAGGCGGACTATGGCGGCCGCCTGGGCAACCTGCGGGCGGCCAGCACGGACCGGGCCGACTGCGAGAAACGCCTGCAGGCGTTCGAGGGCATCGGCCCGAAGACCGTGGAGATTTTCATGCGCGAGGCGGCCAGGGTCTGGTACTGAAGGCTTGCCAGGTCGCGGGGCATCCGCTGAGATGAGCCGCATCGCAACCAGGAGGGCAGGGCGGCATGCGAATCGAAGCGGTAGACGAGGAATTCTTCGCCTGGCTGGCGCACGGCGATTTCGCCTTCGAGGTGGCGCAGGTGTTCGAGCCGGCCTTCGGCGTTCGGGTGGAGGACTGCCTGCGGCCGGTGCCCGCCTACCGCAAGGACTATGGCCAGGACCCCGAGGCGTTCCGCATGGCCCGCGACGCGGCCGACCGGGCCCTGCTGGCGGTCCGGGACGCAGAGGGCTGGGCCGGCTACCTGCTGCTCGGCGAGCAATGGAACGGCTACGCCTGCGTGGAGGACCTGGGTGTCGAGGCGCGCCACCGCCGCCGTGGCGTGGCGCAGCGGCTGATGGAGGCCGCGGTGACCTGGGCGCGACAGCGCGGACTGGCGGGGCTGATGCTGGAGACCCAGGACACCAACGTGCCGGCCTGCCGTTTCTACCAACACGTCGGGTTCGAGCTGGGCGGCATCGACCGCCTGCTCTACAGCGCCCAGAACGGGCTCCAGGGCGAGACCGCGCTGTTCTGGTACCTGCGCTTCTAGGACGCCGGGCCCGCGCAGGTGAGTTGAACCGCCGCCCGCGCCCCGCTGCCTATAGCGGAACGCGCGAGGCAGTAGGGGCCGGACATGGCAGCAGGTGAAGGGACGCGGGACGAGGACTGGCAGGCCGCCGACCAGAGGCCACGCAACGAGCGGGACGAACGCCCTCTGGACGGTTCCCCCTCCGGCCATGGCAAGCCGGACCTGTCCCGGGACGAGCAGGAAACCGTCGAGAAGAGCCAGCCGCCCAAGGCGCGGGTGCTCCACGAGGTCATCCGCACCCAGGGTGACCACGAGTTGCAGCGCACCCTGCAGGCGCTGTGGTGGTCGGCCCTGGCCGCCGGGCCGACCCTGGGCTTGTCGCTGATGGCCATGGGCCTGTTCCGCGCCCACCTGGACGGCCATCCGCTGACCGCCCTGGTGGCCAGCCTCGGCTACCCGGTGGGCTTCCTCGGGGTGATCCTCGCCCGCCAGCAGCTGTTCACCGAGAACACCCTCACCGCCGTGCTGCCGCTGATGGCCGAGCCGGGGCTGGGCAAGGCCCTGCTGTTGCTGCGGTTGTGGACGGTGGTGCTGCTGGGCAACCTGACCGGCACCCTGGCGTTCGCCTACGCCATGCTGCACCTGCCGATCTTCGACGCCGCCACCGACCAGGCCTTCCTGGAGATCGGCCGGGAGGTCATGCACAACGATGCCTACGGCATGTTCGCCAAGGCCATCGTCTCTGGCTGGATGATCGCCACCATGGTCTGGCTGATCCCGGCGGCGGAAAACGCCAAGGTCTGGATCATCATCATCGTCACCTATTGCATGGCCCTGGGCAGCTTCACCCACATCGTGGTGGGCTCCGCGGAAGTGGGCTACCTGGTGTTCGCCGGGGAGATCGGCTGGAAGGCGTTCTGGTTGCAGTTCGCCCTGCCCACCCTGGGCGGCAACATCGTCGGCGGCAGCCTGATCTTCGCCCTGATCAGCCACGCGCAGATCCGCAGCGAGTGACGCCCGGCACGCGGCTGCGTCGCCGGGCTTGAACCTGCCCCGCGCGCCGCTATCATCCCCGGCTTCCCGGGTGCGCAGGCGATCGCCGACCATGACCTCACCGCTTTCCAGGCCCTTCGGCCTCGCCCTGCTGCTGGCCCTGCTGGTGGCGCTGGTGATCGCCACCCAGCGCACCCGCAACACCGAGAGCGACCCCCTGGGCACGCTGCTGGTGAGCGAGTCCCTGGTGGAACGCGGCACCCTGAAGCTGGACGCCTACGGCGCGGACTACCTGAAGACCTTCGGCTTCCGCGTTCACGAAAAGAACGGGCACTTCTACAACTACTTCCCCCTGGGCACAGCCCTGCTGAGCACGCCCGCCGTCGCCGTGGCCCATGCCGCGGGGTGGCGGATGACCCAGGACGAGGCGCCGTTGCAACTGATCCTCTCCACCGGCGCGGCCTGGCTGATCCTCTACCTGCTGTACAAGACCGCGCGGCTGTACCTGGGGCCGCGGCAGAGCCTGCTGCTGGCCGGGCTGTGCTGGTTCGGCAGTTCCCTGGCCAGTACCGTGGGCACCGGCCTCTGGTCCCACGACTTCACCTTCGTGTTCTCCAGCGCCGCGCTCTACTGGGCGGTGCGCAACCCGCCCTGGGCTATGGCCTGGCGCGCCCTGGCCATCGGCAGCGCGCTGTTCCTGGCCTACCTGTGCCGGCCCACCCTGGCGCTGCTGGCGCCCTGCCTGCTGCTCTACTGCTTCTGCTGCCGGGATCGCCGGCTGGCCCTGCTGGCGGGGACCGTGCTGCTGGCCTGGCTGGCGTTGTTCGCCGGCTTCAGCCAGCTGGAATACGGCCAGTGGCTACCGGACTACTACCTGCCCAAGCGGCTGGAGGATGGCGATTTCGCTACGGCACTGTGGGGCAACCTGATCAGCCCGGCCCGCGGCCTGCTGGTCTATTCGCCATTCCTGCTGGTGTCGCTGGCGGGCAGCCTGGGGCGGCTGGGGCAGGGCCGCGACGCCCTCGGCCTGGGTCTGCTCACCCTGGCCTGGCCCCTGGCGCACTTGGTTTCCATCAGCCATTTTCCCCACTGGTGGGCGGGCTGGTCCTACGGCGCGCGGTTGATGGTGGACGCGCTGCCCGGCTTGTTCCTCGGGTTGTTCAGCCTGCTGGGCGACCTGCGGTGCGGGCGTCGCCCAGTGTGGGCGGCGGTGGCGGTGGGTGGGCT
>NZ_VJOY01000021.1 GCF_007109405.1 Pseudomonas mangiferae | reverse complement strand
GGCCGTTGAGGTGGCGCGTGCCACCCCCCTGCAGCTCGATCTCCACCGTCACCGGCGTGCCCAGCATCGACTCCGGGTCCAGGTCCTTCTGCTCGCTCTTCAGGGTCACCATGAAGTCGAACAGCCGGGAAAGCGCTTCCCGCCCGCTCAGCGCCGCGAAGCGCAGCACGGTCGGGCCCAGGGCTGTGGTGACGTTGAGGACGCGGTTCACGAATAGGCTCCCTGCCATGAGGGGCCGAAGTCCGTCGCGGCGTGTCGAGTTCAGGAAGGCGGAGGCGGCCGAGTGGCCCTCCAAAATGATGGCGGCATGCTACTGCGGTAGCCGTCCGGCGTTCTGTGATGGCCTTCCGCTTCTACCGCCGGCGAATGCCGACGGTTTCGCAAACCGAAAAAAATCCGCAGGACGCTCAGCGTTCCAGCAGATGGGCGAGACCGACGGCGAGGGGTGTGGGTTCGGGGAAGTCGTAGCGCTGCAGCAGGCGCCGGTTGGCGGCGCGGGAGTGGCGGATGTCGCCGGCCCGAGCGGGGCGATGGCGCACCGGTGGCAGGCTGCCGAGGACCTCGCGCACGGCGTCCAGGAGCTGGTTGAGGCTGATGCTGCGGTCGAGCCCGACATTCACCGGGCCCGGCTCGATGTGGTCCCGCAACAGGGCCTGGCAGAGCACGCCCACCAGGTCGCCGATGTAGACGAAATCGCGGGTCTGCTCGCCGTCGCCGAAGATGTCGATGGGCGTGCCCGCCAGGGCGCGCTCGGCGAAGATGCTGATCACCCCGGAATAGGGCGAGGACGGGTCCTGGCGCGGCCCGAAGATATTGAAGAAGCGGAAGATCGCCGGCTCCAGGCCGTGCTGACGCCGGTAGAAGTCCAGGTAGTGCTCGCTGGCCAGCTTGTCGGCGGCATAGGGCGTCAGCGGCGCCTTGGGGGTGTCCTCGTCCACCGCCAGGCCCTCGCCGTTCTGCCCGTACACCGCCGCGCTGGAGGCGAACAGCACGCGGCGCACGCCGTGCACGCGCATCGCCTCGCACAGGTTGAGGGTGCCGAGGAAATTGCTGCGGTGGGTGCCCACCGGGTCATCCACCGAGGCCTGCACCGAGGCGACCGCCGCCAGGTGGGCCACGGCGCGACAGCCGGCCACGGCCCGCGCCAGGTGCGCCGGGTCGGCGACGTCGCCCTCGATCAGCTCCAGACGCGGGTCGTCCAGCGGCAGGTTGCCAGGGCGGCCGGTGGAGAGGTCGTCCAGCACCCGCACGGCATGCCCCCGGGCCAGCAGGGCGTCGGCCAGGTGCGAGCCGATGAAACCGGCACCGCCGGTGATCAGGATGGGGGCGTCAGACATGGCGGTAGTAACGGTTCAGCAGGTCCGGCAGGCCGCTGCGCCAGGCGCGGGGCTTGATGCCGAAGGTGTGCAGGATCTTCTTGCAGGCGAGCACCGCGTGCTGCGGCTCGGCGCCGGCATCGGGACGCTCGGCGTGGGCCTGGGCGGTGATCTCGCGGGTCTTGAGAGGATGCAGGCCGCGGGCCTCGCCGAGGATGGTCTGGCCCAGCACCAGGGGCGTGGTCGCCTCCTGGCCGCCGTAGTGGTAGGTGCCCCACAGGGGCGCCTGGCAGTCCAGTTGTTTGAGCACCGCCAGCAGGACCCGGGCGGCGTCGTCCACCGGCGTCGGGTTGCCCCGGCGGTCGTCGGCAAGGAGCACGTCCTCGTCGTTCTCGGCACGGGTCAGCAGGCGGCCCAGCACGCCTTCGCGGCTATCGTCCAGCAGCCAGCCGAAGCGCAGCAGCACGTGACGGGGGCAGACGGCACGGACCTGCTGCTCGATCCGCCAGAGGGACTGGCCCCGCAACCCCAGGGGCGCGGGCTCGTCCTTCTCGCTGTAGGCGGTGGCGCGGGTGCCATCGAAGACGCGGTAGCTGGAGGGTTGCAGCAGCAGCATGCCGTGGTGCTGGCAGAGTTCGCCGAGACGCTCCACGGCTTCTTCCTGTGCAGCGCAGCGCGCTTCGCTGACCTGCTCGGCCTGGAACCAGTCGAAGTAGTAGGCGAGGTTGATCACCGCGTCCGGGCGGGTATCGTCGAGCAGCTGGGTCAGGCTGGGGACATCCCAGCCCTGCTCGGGCGGGCGCGGTGCGAGGAAACCGATGTCCTCCTCGGCTCCCAATCGGATCAGCGCCTGCCCCAGGGCATTGCCGCCACCCAACAACATCAGGCGCATGCGCATGGTGGTGCAGGTCACTCCAGTGAAAGGACCACCGCGCGGCGAGGACCGCGACCGTGGCGTGAACAGGTGATGAGGCCGCGGCGAGCGGCCGGAAAGAGCCGTATTGTGCGGATTTTGCCCTGGCTCGTCACCCGCAAAGTGATCGGCGCCGCGGCAGCCCGCGCGACGCCGGCCGCGTCACCGGGGTGGCGGCGTGCCGATCAGCGCCAGCAGCCCCTCGGCCAGGGTGCCGCGCCAGTTCAGGTAGTCGTGCCCGCTGGCCCACTCCCGGTGCACCACCGGGTAGCCCTTCGCCCGCAGCACATCGCGCAGGTGGCGGGTGGTCTCGAAGATGCCCAGTTGGCCGTCGCCCTGCTCGAACTGCCCCGCCTCCAGGTAGAAGCGCACCGGCAGGCGCGGCGCCTCGACGTACTGCCGGGTGAGCCATTCCGGCTCCTCGCCGGGCGGCGCCCACCAGTAGGAGCCTGACTGGCTGAGCACGTTGCCGAACACCTGGGGGTAGCGCAGCGCCACGTAGGACGCAGCCAGGCCGCCGTAGCTGGAACCCGCCACCACGGTGCGCGACGCCGGTGCATCGAGCCCCCGGGCCTGCAGCCAGGGCCGCAGCTCTTCGGCGAGGAAGCGGGCGAACCGCGGATTGCCGGGCAGCTCCGCCGCCCGCGTGTCGCCGCTGGGGTTGTCGATCAGCACGGCGGCGGTGGGCGGCAGCGCGCCGGCGGCGATCAGGTTGTCCAGCACGGTCGGGGTCGGCACCTTGTCCAGATAGGGCCCGGCGTCGAACAGGTAGAGCAGGTGGTTGTCGGCGCCACCCGGCTGGTAGCCCGCGGGGCGGTAGAGGTAGACGGCCCGCTGGTTACCCAGCAACGGGCTGTCGAACAGATGGCGCTCCACGCTGCCCCTGGCCACGCCCGGGCGCGGCGCCACCCAGGGCTGGGGCGGCGCGTCGGCCAGTTCCAGCACCGAGTCGTAGCGGAACGGATCGGCCTGCCGCGCCGGGAAGGCCCGCGGGTTGAGCGGGTCAGCCTGGGCAGTGGCGAGGATCGCCCGGCGCCGGGTGCCCGGGTCGGCATTCAGCTCCGGGACATCCGGCGCCAGCTGGTAGGACAGCCGGGTCTGCCGGGGCAGGCGGAAGGTGACGAACCACACGTCGGAGCGCCCCAGCCGTTGCAGCGCCGCGTGGTCGTAGCCGGGGCCGCCGAACAGCCGAACATTGCGCTGCGCGCCACGCCAGAGGAAGGTCACCCAGTCTTCGCCAGGGCCCGCTGGTTCCACCAAGGGCGTACCGTGGGCGGCCCTCTCCGCCCAGAACGCCGTGCTGTCGCCGCCCCGCTCCAACTCCGCCTGGAGGCGCCGCAGCCGCGGGCTGTCCAGGGTCTCCGCGGGCGCGTGTTGCGCCGCCAGGGGCACCGGCGCGGCCAGCACCAGGCGATAGGCGGCGTCCGGCGCGCCGCTCAGGTGCAGCAGGAAGTCGTTCCCGGCCGGGGCCACCAGCTGGAAGCCGCGGCGACCGTCCTGGGCCTCCACCAGTCGGCGCAGGGGCCGGTCGGCGGAATCCGCCAGCTCCAGTTGCAGCCCGCGCCCGGGCAGCTCGCCGCTCAGGTAGGCGTCCCGCTCCAGGGACAGCGGCACGCGCTGCTGGCCGCGGGCGTCCAGGCGACCCTCGACGGTGCGCGGCCCCGGGTCGGCGTTCGCCAGGGCGACGAGACCGGCCAGCAGGCCGGCCCACAGCAGGCCGCGGATCACCATGCGTAGTTCACGCTGGCGGTGACGGTGCGGCTGGCACCGTAGAAGCACGAGTCGACGCTGGCGCAGGAGGCCGCGTAGCGCTTGTCGGTGAGGTTGCTGGCATTGAGCTGCAGCGAGGTGCCCTTCAGGGCCGGCGCCAGGTGGTCGAGGTCGTAGCCGAGCATGGCGTCGAACAGGGTCACGGCGTCCACCTTGTAGGTGTTGCGGGCGTCGCCGAAGCTGGAGCCGACGTAGCGCGCGCCACCGCCCACGGTCAGCCCCGCCAGGCCGAGACCATCCAGGTGGTAGCTGCCCCACAGGGCGGCGAGGTGGTTGGGCTGCCGCGCCGGCTGCTTGCCCTCGACCCCGGCCTGGGCGGTCTCGGTGACTTCGGGCTTGAGGTAGGTGTAGGAACCCACCAGGTCGAGGGATTCGCCGACCCGGCCGCGGGCCTCGAACTCCACGCCGCGGGAACGCACCTCGCCGTTCTGCACGTTGTAGCCGAGGTTGCTGTCCCAGGCGCTGACGTTGCGCTGGCGCAAGTCGAAGCCGGACAGGGTGAACAGGCTGTCGGTGCCTGGCGGCTGGTACTTCAGCCCCACCTCGGCCTGCTTGCCGGTGGTGGGTTTGAACGGCGCACTGCCCGGCGCACCGCTGCTCAGCTCGGGCTCGAAGGAGGTGCTGTAGCTGACGTAGGGCGACAGGCCGTTGTCGAAGGCATAGAGCAGGCCAGCGCGACCGGTGACCTTGTCGTCCTTTACCGTCACCCGGCTACCGCCCAGGTTGTTGTCAGTACGGATCTCGGAGCGGTCGTGGCGGCCGCCGAGCATCAGGTTCCAGCCGTCCATCTCGATCTGGTCCTGCAGGTAGCCGCCCAGTTGGTCGGCGCGCTGGGTGTCGTCGGCGATCATGGTCAGCGGCCCCACCGGCACGCCGTACACCGGGTTGCGCACGTCCAGCAGGTAGCGGCCGCGCCAGTCCTGGTCGCGGGCGGTGTCGGTGTCCAGATGGGTACGCTTGTAGTCCACCCCGGCCAGCACGGTGTGGTTCAACGGCCCGGTCTGCAGGTCCAGTTGCATCTGGTTGTCCACCACGAACTGCCGCAGGTCCTCGCGGGACTCGGACGGCGCCCGCTGCAGGTAGCGGCCATCGGCGCTGGCGCTCATGAACACCATCTGCCGGTAGCGCCCGCGTTCCTCCAGGTAGCGCAGGTTCTGGCGGACGGTCAGGGTGTCGTTGAAGCGGTGCTCGAACTGGTAGCCAAGGGCGGATTCTTCGCGCCGGGAGACATAGAAGTGCGGGTCGCCCACGTCGAAGTGCCGCGACAGGCGGCCGTAGCGGCCGTCGTTGGCCACCCCCTCGGTGGGCCAGAAGTTGCGGTAGCCGGCCTCCGGGTCGTGCTGGTAGTAGCCCAGCAGGGTCAGGCTGGTGTTCTCGTCCGGCTGCCAGGTGAGGGCCGGGGCGATGGCGCGGCGCTCTTCGTCCACATGGTCCACTTCCGCCTGGCCCTTGCTGAGCACGCCGTTCAGGCGGTACAGCAGGGTGCCGTCTTCGCTGAGCCGGCCATTGAGGTCGAAGGCGCCGCGCACCAGGGAGTCGCTCCCGGCTGCCAGTTGCACGGCGTTGCGCGCCTCGACGGAGGGCCGCTTGCTGACCATGCTCAGCAGGCCGCCGGGGTTGGCCTGCCCGTAGAGCACCGAGGCCGGGCCGTGGATCAGCTCGACCCGCTCCAGCATCCAGGGGTCGATCTGGGAGCGCGACTCGCCGCCGAAGCTGAGCCCATCCAGATAGGTGGGCGCATAGCCGAAGCCCCGCACGAAGACTTCGTCCACCCGCCGCGACGAGCCGCGGTATTCGCTGAACACACCGCTGGAATAGCGCAGCGCCTGGGCGACGTTGGCCACCGCCTGGTCGTCCATCTGGTCGCGGGTGACCACCGATACGCTCTGGGCGGTGCGGGTCAGCGGCGTGTCGGTCTTGGTGCCGGCGGCGCTGCGCTCGGCCAGGTAGCCGTCCACCGGCCCGGTGGCGCTCTGGCCATTGGCATGCACGTCGGTGGCGCCCAGTTCCACGGCGCTGCCCACGGACGGCGCCTCGCGCACCCGGTACACGCCCTCGCCGCTGGGCAGCGCGTCCAGCCCGGTTCCTTGCAGCAGGTGCCGCAGGCCGTCCGCCACCGACCAGTGCCCGGACAACCCGGCGCTGCGCTTGCCCGCCGCCAGGCCTGGCGGCAGCGACACGCTGACCCCGGCCTGCTCGGCGAAGCTGGCCAGGGCTCCGCTCAAGGGGCCGGCGGGAATGGCGTAGCCGCCCTGTTCCGCCGTCGCCGCCAGCGCCGGAGCCGCGGCGAATGGCAGCCCTGCGGACAGCAGGCCCAGCAGCAGCCCCTGGCGGACGGCAACGGCGGCCGGGGCGAGAAGGAAACGGGAATGGCCGGCGGCCGCGGAGGATAGGGACATGGCAACGGAGCTCTGCTGAGGAGTGTAAAGGAGGGTTCTGCCCGCCTTGACACGCGAGCGCCGGAAAAGGGACAGGGTGCCGGCGTTTTTTTCAGGCCGGCAGCAGGCTGACCCAGTAGCGGGTCCGGTAGCGCACCCGCACCGGCAGCAGCCCCGGCAGGCTGTCGAGGATCGGCGTGGTGTTGGCCAACTGATAACTGCCGGACAGGGTCAGCGCCGCCACCGCCGCGTCGCAGGTCAGCACCCCGGCTCGGTAGCGCTGCAGTTCCACGGCGAAGGCATCCAGGCGCATACCGTCCACGTGCAGCACGCCGCGGGTCCAGGCGTCCCGCCGTGGGTCCGCCGGGGTCGGGGCGCCCAGCCAGGTCTCGCCGAAGAGCAGTTGCTCGCCGGCGTTCACGTCCAAGGAGGGCTGCCCGCCGCTGCGGGTACGGACCTGGACCCGCCCCTCGAATACCGTGAGGCGGCTGCCGACCCCCTCCTCCCGCAGACTGAAGCGCCCGGAAGGCGCCTGCGCGCAGCCCGCTGCGCTCTCCACCACGAAGGGTCGGCCGGCGACGTCCGTCGCCACCTCCACCAGTAACTCGCCCCGCAACAGCCTGACCCGTCGGCAGGCGGCGTCGTAGCGCACGTCCGCCGCGCTGGCGGTATCCAGGTGCAACTGCGAACCATCGCTCAAGGTGTGGCGGGCATGCTCGCCGGTACCGGTGCGGTAGTCCGCCAGCCAGTGATGGTCCGCCCCTTCCCGGTAGCCGAGGACCGCGAGGGTCGCGCCACCGGAAGCCAGCACCATCGACTTCAGCACGTCACGCCGGGCCAGTTGGCGACGCCCCAGCACCGGCACGGCCACCGCCGCGGGTAACTGGCCGACCCGCTGGCTGACCCACAGGGCGCGCTGCCAGGCCGCCTCGTGGTCGGCATGGCTGGCGCGCCAGTGGGCGCAGGCGTCGTGCTCGGCCGGGGCGGCGTCGGGGTCCTGCAGCAGGACGAACCATTCGGCCGCCTGCCGCGCGACCCGGGGATCGAGGGCGCTCATGGCGCCGCCAGCATGCAGTGGGCCAGGGCCTGGGCCACGTAGCGCTTCACGCTGCGCTCGCAGACCTGCAGGCGCAGGGCGATCTCGGCGTAGCCCAGCCCTTCCAGCTGGGCCAGAAGGAAGGCCTCGCGCACCCGCGGCGCCAGTCCCTCCAGCAACGCATCCACCTCGTGCAGGGCCTCGACCAGCAACAACTGCTGCTCCGGCGACGGGTGCTCCGCCTCCGGCACCAGGGCCAGGGCCTGCAACCAGGCCCGCTCCAGGGACTGGCGCCGGTAGTGATTGCACAGCACGCGCCGCGCCACGGTGACCAGGTAGGCCCGCGGCTCGCGAACCTGTTCCAGGCGGAGCGGACGCTCCGCCGAGGCGGTGGCCAGCAGTACCCGGAGAAAGGTGTCCTGGGCCAGGTCTGCCGCCTCGCAGGCGTTGCCCAGGCGCGTCCGCAACCAGCCATGCAGCCAGCCGTGGTGGCTGCGGTAGAGCGCGCCGACGTCGCGGCTCGCGGACGACTCGGCGGATGGCGATAGGGACACGGTTACCCCGGACATAAACAAGAACAATTCTCAATTCTATCCGGACGGAATCTTCCCGTGCAATTCCGCTCTCCGGGACCGTGAGGGGGTGATGACAGGGCCCGCCGATTCCGGCGTTTGCCGAGACGAACCTGGCCCAGGTCGACCTCCCTCACTGGGGCCGATGCGATCCCTTTTTCGCCCATGCCCGGCTGGGCATCAGCCCATCCTGAATTGTGCACGCCCACGAAAAAGCCCCCGGGCCTTGCGGGCCAGGGGGCTTCTGGATGGATACCGGGTCAGCGCATCAGAACGGAATGTCGTCGTCGAAGCTGTCGTAGTCCGGGGCCGGCTGGGGTGCCTGCTGCTGTGGGGCCGGGCGGGATTGCGGGGCCTGCTGCTGGGGGTCGCGCTGCGGACGCGGTGCACGCTGCTGCGGCGCGTAGTCGCCACCGCCTTCGTTGCCGCCCCGGCCGCCGAGCATCTGCATGCTGCCGGTCATGTCCACCACGATCTCGGTGGTGTAGCGCTTGACGCCGTCCTTTTCCCACTCGCGGGTCTGCAGGCGACCTTCCACGTAGACCTGGGAGCCCTTGCGCAGGTATTCGCCGGCGATCTCCGCCAGCTTGCCGAAGAACACCACGCGGTGCCATTCGGTGCGCTCCTGCTGCTGGCCGGTCTGCTTGTCCTTCCAGCTGTCGCTGGTGGCCAGGGTGATGTTGGTCACCGCGTTGCCATTGGGCAGGTAGCGGGTTTCCGGGTCGCCGCCGACGTTGCCGATCAGAATGACTTTGTTAACCCCACGGGCCATAGCGTTCTCCTAGAGGCGACCGGGCCCCGCCGAAAGCGGCAGTCCGGCACGCATTGTTCTGTTGATCGTCGAGGCAAACGCCCCGGGTTGGTTCGGAAGCCTGGCGGGCCGGCTCGCCCGTCCAAGCATAATCGGTGGAGGGCCTCAGTGCCCGGGCGCCGCGCCAGCCGGTGCGATCAGCCCATCCAGGAGCGCACGGTCCACCTGCTGGGTATCCAGCTTCACGTACAGGGCGGATTCCTCGGCCACCACCATGGCGTCGGTGATGCCCGGCTGCGCCAGCAGGCGCGCCACGAGTCCGGCATCGCCGAGGGCATCGGCGTCCAGCGGCAGGCGCAGGCTGGTCACGTAGGGCGGCTCGCGCATCGTAGCAGCAATGACCAACCAAAGCAGCGCGAGGACCGAGCAGCCGAGGAACACGCTGCCCAGGCCGCCGTGCTGGAACAGCCAGCCCCCGAGTATGCCCCCCAGGGCCGCGCCGAGGAACTGGCTGGTGGAGTACACGCCCATGGCCGTGCCCTTGCCGCCGGCCGGCGCCACCTTGCTGATCAGCGACGGCAGCGAAGCCTCCAGCAGGTTGAACGCGGTGAAGAACACGATGGTGCCCAGTACCAGCGCCCGCAGGTTGTCACCGAAGGCCCAGAAATACAGCTCGCAGAGCAGCAGCACCGCCACGGCGCCGATCAGCACCCGCTTCATCCGGCGTTGCTTCTCGGCGTAGATGATGAACGGCACCATGCCGAAGAACCCCACCAGCAAGGCAGTCAGATAGACCCACCAGTGCTGCTCCTTGGGCAGCCCGCCCTGCTCCACCAGCGCCAGGGGCAGCGCGACGAAGCTGGCCATGAGGATCGCGTGCAGGGCGAGGATGCCGAAGTCCAGACGGAGCAGGTCGGGGTGGCGCAGGGTCGGCCCCAGCGCCTGGCGCGCCACGCCGGACTCCCGGTGCTGCAGGGGGCCGGCGGTGCGCGGCACCACCAGCCAGGTGATGAGGATGCCCAGCAGCGCCATGCCGGCGGTGGTCCAGAACAGCCCAGCGAGGCCGAACAGGTGGGTCAGCACCGGCCCCACTACCATGGCCACGGCGAACGACAGGCCGATGCTCATGCCGATCATGGCCATGGCCTTGGTACGGTGCTGTTCGCGGGTGAGGTCGGAAAGCAGCGCCATCACCGCCGCCGAGATCGCCCCGGCGCCCTGCAGCACGCGGCCGGCGATCACGCCCCAGATGGAATCGGCGTTGGCCGCCAGCGCCGCGCCGGCGGCGAACACCAGCAACCCGACGTAGATCACCGGCAGGCGACCGATGCGGTCGGCGAGGATACCGAAGGGAATCTGCAGCACGGCCTGGGTCAGGCCGTAGGCGCCGATGGCCAGGCCGATCAGCGCGGGGGTTGCACCGCTCAGGTCGCGCCCATATGTAGCGAGGACCGGCAGCACCATGAACATGCCGAGCATGCGGAAGGCGAACACCAGCGCCAGGCCGCCCGCGGCGCGTGTCTCGCCGCGGCTCATGCGTTCGCTGTGCGAGTCGTGCATGGAATAACCTCATCAAAACCGGCGGCGATTCTAGCAGTCCAACCTGTGCGGGCACAGCGGTGTCGCTTTGCCGCACACCTTGGGCGAACCGTATACTCGCGGGTTTTCCCGCCCGCTACAGCGAGGCTGTTTTGGATAAGATCCTGATCCGTGGGGCACGTACCCACAACCTGAAGAACATCGACCTGACACTGCCCCGCGACAAGCTGATCGTCATCACCGGCCTGTCCGGGTCCGGGAAATCCTCGCTGGCGTTCGACACCCTCTACGCGGAAGGCCAGCGCCGCTACGTGGAATCGCTGTCGGCCTACGCCCGCCAGTTCCTCTCGATGATGGAAAAGCCCGACGTCGACACCATCGAAGGCTTGTCCCCGGCCATCTCCATCGAGCAGAAGTCCACCTCCCACAACCCCCGCTCCACCGTGGGCACCATCACCGAGATCTACGACTACCTGCGCCTGTTGTACGCCCGCGTCGGCATCCCCCGCTGCCCCGACCACGACACGCCGCTGGAGGCCCAGACCGTCAGCCAGATGGTGGACCAGGTCCTGGCGATGCCCGAGGGCAGCAAGCTGATGCTGCTGGCGCCCATCGTCCGCGAGCGCAAGGGCGAGCATCTGTCGGTGTTCGAGGAAATGCGCGCCCAGGGCTTCGTCCGCGCCCGGGTCAACGGCAAGCTCTACGAACTGGACGAGCTGCCCAAGCTGGACAAGCAGAAGAAGCACACCATCGACGTGGTGGTGGACCGCTTCAAGGTCCGCGGCGACCTGCAGCAGCGCCTGGCGGAATCCTTCGAGACCGCCCTGTCCCTGGCCGATGGCATCGCCCTGGTGGCGCCGATGGAGGGCGAGACCGGCGAGGAGACCATTTTCTCCGCGCGCTTCGCCTGCCCGGTCTGCGGCCACTCCATCAGCGAGCTGGAACCCAAGCTGTTCTCCTTCAACAACCCCGCCGGCGCCTGTCCCACCTGCGACGGCCTGGGGGTGAAGCAGTTCTTCGATGCACGCCGGGTGGTGAACGGCGAGCTGACCCTGGCCGAGGGCGCGATCCGCGGCTGGGACCGGCGCAACGTCTATTACTTCCAGATGCTCGGCTCCCTGGCCTCGCATTTCCGCTTCAGCCTGGAAGAGCCGTTCGACAGCCTGCCGCCGGAGCAGCAGAAGGTCGTGTTGCACGGCTCCGGCCGGGAAAACGTCGACTTCCGCTACCTCAATGACCGTGGCGACATCGTCAAGCGTTCCCACCCCTTCGAGGGCATCCTGCCCAACCTGGAGCGCCGCTACCGGGAGACCGAGTCCCAGACCGTCCGCGAGGAACTGGCCAAGTTCCTCAGCACCCAGCCCTGCCCGGACTGCCGCGGCACCCGCCTGCGCCGCGAGGCACGCCACGTGTGGGTGGGCGAGAAGACCCTGCCGGCGGTGACCAACCTGCCGGTGGGCGACGCCAGCGACTATTTCGGCGGCCTGGCGCTGACCGGCCGCCGCGGCGAGATCGCCGCCAAGATCCTCAAGGAGATCCGCGAGCGCCTGCAGTTCCTGGTGAACGTGGGCCTCGACTACCTCACCCTGGATCGCAGCGCCGACACCCTGTCCGGCGGCGAGGCCCAGCGCATCCGCCTGGCCAGCCAGATCGGCGCCGGCCTGGTGGGGGTGATGTACATCCTCGACGAGCCGTCCATCGGCTTGCACCAGCGGGACAACGAGCGTTTGCTGGGGACCCTTACCCACCTGCGCAACCTGGGCAACACGGTGATCGTGGTGGAGCACGACGAGGACGCCATCCGCCTCGCCGACTACGTGGTGGACATCGGCCCCGGCGCCGGTGTGCATGGCGGCAGCATCGTTGCCGAAGGCACGCCCGACGAAGTGATGGCCCACCCGGACTCCCTCACCGGCAAGTACCTGTCGGGCCGCACCAAGATCGTCGTGCCCCCGAAACGCACGCCACGGGACAAGAAGGCGCTGCTCAAGCTCAAGGGTGCCCGCGGCAACAACCTGCAGAAGGTCGACCTGGAAATCCCGGTGGGCCTGTTCACCTGCATCACCGGGGTGTCCGGCTCGGGCAAGTCCACCCTGATCAACAACACGCTGTTCCCCATCACCGCCACCGCGCTGAACGGCGCCACCACCTTGGAAGTGGCGCCCCACGACACCTTCGACGGCCTACAGCACCTGGACAAGGTGGTGGACATCGATCAGAGCCCCATCGGCCGTACGCCCCGCTCCAACCCAGCCACCTACACCGGCCTGTTCACGCCGATCCGCGAGCTGTTCTCCGGCGTGCCGGAAGCCCGTTCCCGGGGCTATGGCCCGGGGCGCTTCTCGTTCAACGTCAAGGGCGGCCGTTGCGAGGCCTGCCAGGGCGATGGCGTGATCAAGGTGGAGATGCACTTCCTGCCGGACATCTACGTGCCCTGCGACGTGTGCAAGGGCAAGCGCTACAACCGGGAAACCCTGGAAGTGAAGTACAAGGGCAAGAGCATCACCGAGGTGCTCGACATGACCATCGAGGAGGCCCGGGCCTTCTTCGACGCGGTCCCGGCCATCGCCCGCAAGCTGCAGACCCTGATGGACGTGGGCCTCAGCTACATCAAGTTGGGCCAGAGCGCGACCACGTTGTCGGGCGGCGAGGCGCAGCGGGTCAAGCTGTCCCGCGAACTCTCCAAGCGCGATACCGGCAAGACCCTCTACATTCTCGACGAGCCCACCACCGGCCTGCACTTCGCCGACATCCAGCAGCTGCTCGACGTGCTGCACCGCCTGCGCGACCACGGCAACACCGTGGTGGTGATCGAACACAACCTGGATGTGATCAAGACCGCCGACTGGCTGGTGGACCTGGGACCCGAGGGCGGTTCCAAGGGTGGACGGATCATCGCCACCGGGACCCCGGAAGACGTGGCGGCCAATCCCAAGTCCTACACCGGGCACTTCCTCAAGCCCCTGCTGGAGCGTGACCGGGCCTGATGGACGCCTGTGGCGGCCTGCACGGGGAGGCAGGTCGCCGGCAGAGTGAGTCGTCACTCCACCTCCGCCAGGGCGACCTCCAGTCCCAAGGCCACACCCTCGCCGTAAACCCGGTCGGCCTTCAGGAAGTGGGCGATCTGCCGGCGCTGGATCACCCGGTCGACGCCCCTCATGGCATTCACGATGTTGTCGATCAGCAACGCCTTCTGGGCCGGGCTCATTAGCCGGAACAGTGCGCCGGCCTGGCTGTAGTAGTCGTCGTCGAGACGATGGTCGTGGCGACCTGCAGCACCGCTCAGCGGCAGCGGCGGTTCGGCAGACCGAGCCGTCTGCCGGGGCGAACCCTCGACGCTGTTGGGCTCATAGTTCGGCGCCGCGCCGCCATTGCTGCCGAGCGCCATGGCACCGTCGCGCTGGTAGCTGTTGACCGGGCTGCGGGGCGCATTGATCGGCAGCTGCTGATGATTGGTGCCGACCCGGTAGCGTTGGGCATCGGCATAGGCGAATACCCGTCCCTGCAGCATGCGGTCCGGTGACAAGCCCACACCAGGCACCACGTTGCTGGGGGCGAACGTGGCCTGCTCCACCTCCGCGAAATAATTGAGCGGGTTGCGGTTCAGCTCGAGCACGCCCACCTCCACCAGCGGGAATTGCCGCTGCGACCACGTCTTGGTGACATCGAACGGGTTCTCGGGGTGGCTCGCAGCCTGGGCTTCGCTCATCACCTGCATGCACACCCGCCACCTCGGGTACTCGCCCCGCTCGATGGCCTGGAACAGGTCCCGCTGCGCATAGTCGGGGTCACTCCCAGCGAGCCTCATGGCCTCCCGGGGCGCCAGGTTGCGGATGCCCTGCATGGACTTGTAGTGCCACTTCACCCAATGGCGTTCGCCCTGGGCGTTGATCAGGCTGTAGGTATGGCTGCCGAAGCCGTGCATGAAGCGATAGCCATCTGGAATGCCGCGATCGGAGAAGAGGATGGTGACCTGGTGCAGGGATTCGGGGGACAACGACCAGAAGTCCCACATGGCTCGCGGACTCTTCAGGTGGGTCTGGGGGTCGCGTTTCTGGGTGTGGATGAAGTCGGGAAATTTCAGCGGATCGCGGATGAAGAACACCGGGGTGTTGTTGCCCACCACATCCCAGTTGCCTTCCTCGGTGTAGAACTTGAGCGCGAACCCCCGCGGGTCACGCTCGGTGTCGGCCGAGCCCCGCTCGCCTCCGACGGTTGAAAAGCGCAGGAAGACTGGTGTCTGCTTGCCGACTACCTCGAACAGCCTGGCGTGGGTGTAGCGACTGAGCTCGGCGGTTACGGTGAAGGTGCCATGGGCACCGGAGCCCTTTGCATGCACGCGCCGCTCTGGAATGACCTCCCGGTTGAAATGGGCCAATTTTTCCAGCAGGTGGAAGTCGTCGAGCAGGAGAGGCCCGCGTGGGCCTGCGGAACGGGAGTTCTGGTTATCGGCGATCGGGATGCCACTGGCGCTGGTAAGGATCGTGTCACTCATTAATGTGCTCCTGGATTCCGGCTCGAGGTTCGGGCACCAGCGTACCGAGCAGCACAAAACAACAGCCAATTTATTAAGGCAAAAAGATTGATAGAGCCTGACAATTGATCAGGCAATAAAAAACCGGGCCTAGGCCCGGTTCTTTATGACGTCCGAGAATTACTCGGCAGCCTGCACTTCACCAGCGACCGGACGGTCGACCAGCTCGACGTAGGCCATGGGCGCATTGTCCCCAGCGCGGAAGCCGCACTTCAGGATGCGCAGGTAGCCACCTTGACGGTTGGCGTAGCGCTTGCCCAGGTCGTTGAACAGCTTGCCGACGATGGCTTTCGAACGGGTACGGTCGAAGGCCAGGCGACGGTTGGCGACGCTGTCTTCCTTGGCCAGGGTGATCAGCGGCTCGGCAACGCGGCGCAGTTCCTTGGCTTTCGGCAGGGTGGTCTTGATCAGTTCGTGCTCGAACAGCGACACGGCCATGTTCTGGAACATCGCTTTGCGGTGTGCGCTGGTGCGGCTCAGGTGACGGCCACTTTTACGATGACGCATGATTGAAATTCCTTACCAAACCTTGAGTTCGGTGATTACGACGATCAGGCAGTCGCCTTGTCGTCCTTCTTCAGACTTGCCGGCGGCCAGTTGTCGAGGCGCATACCGAGGGACAGACCACGGGAAGCCAGAACATCCTTGATTTCAGTCAGGGACTTCTTGCCCAGGTTCGGCGTCTTCAACAGCTCCACTTCGGTGCGCTGGATCAGGTCACCGATGTAGTAGATGTTTTCTGCTTTCAGGCAGTTGGCCGAACGCACGGTCAGTTCCAGGTCGTCGACAGGGCGGAGAAGGATCGGATCGATCTCGTCTTCCTGCTCGACCACCACCGGCTCGCTGTCACCCTTGAGGTCGACGAACGCGGCCAGCTGCTGCTGCAGGATGGTCGCGGCACGACGGATGGCCTCTTCGGGATCCAGGGTACCGTTGGTTTCCAGGTCGATGACCAGTTTGTCCAGGTTGGTGCGTTGCTCGACGCGGGCGTTTTCCACCACGTAGGCGACCCGACGGACCGGGCTGAACGAAGCATCCAGCTGAAGGCGACCGATGCTGCGACTTTCGTCTTCATCGCTCTGGCGCACGTCGGCGGGCTCGTAGCCGCGCCCACGGGCAACCTTCAGCTTCATGTTCAGGGAACCGTTGTCCGCCAGATTGGCGATCACGTGGTCGCCGTTGACGATTTCGACATCATGATCCAGCTGAATATCGGCAGCGGTGACCACGCCCGAACCTTTCTTGACCAGGTTCAGCGTTACTTCGTCGCGGCCGTGCAACTTGATAGCCAGACCTTTCAGGTTGAGCAGGATTTCAATGACATCTTCCTGCACACCTTCGATGGCGCTGTACTCGTGGAGCACGCCATCGATTTCGGCCTCGACTACTGCACAGCCAGGCATGGAGGACAACAGGATGCGACGCAGCGCGTTGCCCAGGGTATGGCCGAAACCACGCTCGAGAGGCTCGAGCGTGATCTTGGCGCGGGTCGGACCGACCACCTGCACATCGATATGGCGGGGGGTCAGAAACTCATTTACCGAACTCTGCATGGATGCACCTATTTTCTAGCCCTTACTTGGAGTAGAGCTCGACAATCAGGTTTTCGTTGATGTCGGCAGACAGATCGCCGCGAGCCGGCACGCTCTTGAACACACCGGATTTCTTCTCGGCGTCCACCTCGACCCACTCAACGCGGCCGCGCTGTGCATTCAGCTCGAGAGCCTGGGCGATGCGCAGCTGATTCTTCGACTTCTCGCGAACGGCAACCACGTCACCGGCCTTGACCTGGTAGGACGGGATGTTCACGGTCTGGCCGTTGACGCTGATGGTCTTGTGGGAAACCAACTGACGGGACTCGGCGCGGGTGGCACCGAAGCCCATACGATAGACGACGTTGTCCAGACGGCATTCGAGCAGTTGCAGCAGGTTCTCGCCGGTAGCGCCCTTGCGACGGGCCGCTTCCTTGTAGTAACCGCTGAACTGACGCTCCAGCACACCGTAGATACGGCGCACTTTCTGCTTCTCGCGCAGCTGGGTGCCGTAGTCGGACAGACGGCCACGGCGAGCGCCGTGCTGGCCGGGAGCCTGTTCGATGTTGCATTTGGATTCGAGCGCGCGCGAACCACTCTTCAGGAAGAGATCGGTGCCTTCACGACGGGACAGTTTGCACTTGGGACCAATGTAACGAGCCATTTCTCACTGTCTCCTGATTACACGCGACGCTTCTTCGGCGGACGGCACCCGTTGTGCGGGATGGGCGTCACGTCGGTGATGCTGGCGATTTTGTAACCGCAGGCGTTCAGTGCACGCACGGCGGACTCACGACCCGGACCGGGACCCTTGACGTTCACGTCGAGGTTCTTCAGACCGTATTCCAGTGCGGCTTGACCGGCACGCTCCGCGGCTACCTGGGCAGCGAACGGGGTGCTCTTACGGGAGCCACGGAAACCGGAACCACCCGAGGTCGCCCAGGACAATGCGTTGCCCTGACGATCGGTGATGGTCACGATGGTGTTGTTGAACGACGCGTGGATGTGGGCGATCCCATCAACCACTGTCTTTTTGACTTTTTTACGAGGACGAGCAGCTGGCTTGGCCATGACTTAATTCCTGTCGATTCGCGGGCGCAATTACTTGCGGATCGGCTTACGCGGGCCCTTGCGGGTACGCGCGTTGGTCTTGGTACGCTGACCACGAACAGGCAAGCCACGACGATGGCGCAGACCGCGGTAGCAGCCCAGGTCCATGAGACGCTTGATGTTCATGTTGATTTCGCGGCGCAGATCACCCTCGGTGGTGAGCTTGGCGACTTCGCCACGCAGCTGTTCCAACTGTTCGTCGGACAGATCCTTGATCTTCACCGCCGGGTTGATCCCGGTGGCGGCGCAGATGCTCTGCGCAGAGGTGCGACCAACACCGTAGATGTAGGTCAGCGAGATAACAGTGTGTTTGTTATCCGGAATGTTGACGCCTGCAATACGGGCCATTCAGTGAAACTCCAATTGACAGCTACCTACGCCCCGGAAGCCAAGAAAAGGGCGCGAGATATTAGCGCTGTAATATCAAATATACAACCCGGCAGCGCACTAGCTGCCGGGCTCATCACGCGTGGATCACACTCAGCCTTGGCGCTGTTTGTGACGCGGCTCCGCGCTGCAGATGACCCGCACGACGCCGTCGCGACGGATGATCTTGCAGTTACGGCACAGCTTCTTCACCGATGCACGAACTTTCATCACCAACTCCTCTAACCTTACGGGCCACTCAGCGCAGCATGCCGCTGCCGCCGTAGCCCTTCAGGTTGGCTTTCTTCATCAGGGATTCGTACTGGTGCGAAACGAGGTGAGATTGCACTTGGGCCATAAAGTCCATCACAACCACGACCACGATCAGCAACGAGGTCCCGCCAAGGTAGAACGGTACGTTGGCCGCCACCACCAGGAACTGGGGCAGCAGGCAGACGGCCGTCATGTACAGAGCGCCGAACAGAGTCAAGCGGGTCAGTACGCTATCGATGTAGCGTGCGGACTGCTCGCCCGGACGGATGCCCGGAATGAAGGCACCGGACTTCTTCAGGTTTTCCGCCACGTCCTTCGGGTTGAACATCAATGCCGTGTAGAAGAAGCAGAAGAAAATGATCCCTGCACTAAACAGCAGAATGTTCAACGGCTGGCCGGGAGCGATCGCCTGGGCGAGGTCCTGGAGCCAGCTCATGCCTTCGGACTGACCGAACCAGGAGCCGAGCGACGCCGGGAACAGCAGGATGCTGCTGGCGAAGATCGCAGGGATGACCCCGGCCATGTTCACCTTCAGCGGCAGGTGGCTGGTCTGCGCCGCGAAGACCTTGCGGCCCTGCTGACGCTTGGCGTAGTGCACCGCGATGCGACGCTGACCACGCTCGATGAACACCACGAAGCCGATGATGGCGACCGCCAGCAAGCCGATCGCGACCAGGGCGAAAATGTTGATATCGCCCTGACGCGCAGACTCGAAGGACTGCCCGATGGCTCTCGGCAAACCGGCCACGATGCCCGAGAAGATCAGCATCGAAATACCGTTGCCCACGCCACGCTCGGTGATTTGCTCGCCCAGCCACATCATGAACATCGAGCCCGCCACGAAAGTGGTGACCGCCACGAAGTAGAAGCTGAAATCAGCCGAGAATGCGACGCCTTGACCAGCCAGCCCCATGGACATGCCAAAGGCCTGGACGCAAGCGAGAATCATCGCGCCGTAGCGGGTGTACTGGCTGATCTTGCGACGGCCAGACTCCCCTTCTTTCTTCAACTGCTCCAGCTGCGGGCTGATGGCAGTCATCAACTGCATGATGATCGATGCCGAGATGTACGGCATGATCCCAAGTGCAAAGATGCTCATCCGCTCCAGCGCGCCGCCGGAAAACATGTTGAAGAGGCTAAGAATGGTTCCCTCGTTCTGCTGAAACAGCGCCGCCAAGCGATCGGGGTTTATGCCCGGGACTGGGATGTGAGCGCCGATCCGGTAGACGATGATCGCCAGGAACAGGAAGCGCAAACGCGCCCAGAGCTCGGACAGACCGCCGTTGCTCAGCGAAGAGAGAGCACCTTGCTTAGCCATTTAGTCCTCGAATTTGCCGCCAGCTGCTTCGATAGCCGCGCGCGCACCTTTGGTGGCGGCGACCCCTTTCAGGGTGACTGCGCGAGCAACGTCGCCGGACAGCATGATTTTCACGCGCTGTACGTTCTGGTTGATCACGTTGGCATCCTTGAGGGCCTGCACGGTAATGACGTCGCCTTCCACCTTGGCCAGTTCGGAGGTACGGACTTCCGCACGATCCATGGCTTTCAGGGAAACGAAGCCGAACTTCGGCAGACGGCGGTGCAACGGCTGTTGACCACCCTCGAAGCCCGGGGCGACCTTGCCGCCGGAGCGGGAAGTCAGACCTTTGTGACCACGGCCACCGGTCTTGCCCAGACCGCTACCGATGCCACGACCCGGACGGTGCTTCTCGCGACGGGCACCCGGCGCGGAACGCAGATCGTTCAGTTTCATGGATTAACCCTCAACGCGCAGCAGGTAGTAAGCCTTGTTGATCATGCCGCGGTTTTCAGGCGTGTCCTGAACCTCGACGGTATGACCGATGCGACGCAGGCCGAGACCCTTGACGCAGGCTTTGTGGTTAGCCAGACGGCCGTTCACGCTCTTGATCAGCGTGACTTTGACAGTAGCGTTAGCCATGGTCAGCGGATCTCCTCGACGCTCTTGCCACGCTTGGCCGCCACGGATTCGGGCGACTGCATGTACTTGAGGCCTTTGAAGGTGGCGTACACCACGTTCACCGGGTTGGTGGAGCCGTAGCACTTGGCGAGGACGTTCTGGACGCCCGCCACTTCCAGCACCGCACGCATGGCGCCGCCCGCGATGATCCCGGTACCTTCGGAAGCCGGCTGCATGTAGACCTTGGAAGCGCCATGGGCGGACTTCACCGGGTACTGCAGCGTGGTGCCGCTCAGGTCGACCTGGATCATGTTGCGGCGAGCCGCTTCCATCGCTTTCTGGATGGCAGCCGGCACTTCGCGGGACTTGCCACGGCCGAAGCCGACTCGACCCTTGCCATCGCCAACGACGGTCAGGGCGGTGAAGGTGAAGATACGACCACCCTTCACGGTCTTGGCGACGCGGTTAACCTGGATCAGCTTCTCGATGTAGCCTTCATCGCGGCTGTCATCGCGATTGTCGCGGCTGTCGCGTCTTTGCTCGTTATTTGCCATAACTTAGAACTCCAGCCCGCCTTCACGAGCAGCATCAGCCAGCGCTTTCACACGGCCGTGGTACTTGAAGCCAGAACGATCGAACGCCACCTGGGTGACGCCAGCGGCTTTCGCACGCTCCGCGACCAGCTGGCCGACTTTCTTGGCCGCTTCGACGTTGCCGGTGGCGCCGTCACGCAGTTCTTTGTCCAGGGTCGAGGCGCTGGCCAGGACCTTGGCGCCGTCGGCCGAAAGGACCTGGGCGTAGATGTGCTGGGAAGAGCGGTACACGCAGAGGCGCACGGTTTCCAGCTCGCGCATTTTCAGGCGTGCCTTGCGAGCACGGCGCAGACGAGTTTCTTTCTTTACGCTCATTTGCTATGCCCTACTTCTTCTTAGCTTCTTTACGACGGACGACTTCGTCGGAGTAACGCACGCCCTTGCCTTTGTAAGGCTCCGGCGGACGGAAGTCGCGGATTTCCGCCGCT
Source organism: Pseudomonas mangiferae (assembly GCF_007109405.1). GTDB lineage: Bacteria > Pseudomonadota > Gammaproteobacteria > Pseudomonadales > Pseudomonadaceae > Pseudomonas_T > Pseudomonas_T mangiferae. Next base: position 28,813 of record NZ_VJOY01000021.1, on the reverse strand, counting down.
ACCTGGCCGACCAGTTGCTTGTCGATGCCCTTGATCAGGATATCGGTCTGGCTGGGGGTTTCAGCGGTGACGCCTTGCGGCAGTTCGTAATCCACCGGATGCGAGAAGCCGAGCGCGAGGGACAGCACCTGGCCCTTGGCTTGCGCCTTGTAGCCAACGCCGACCAGCTGGAGCTTGCGCTCGAAGCCCTGGCTGACGCCGACGACCATGTTGTTCACCAGCGCACGGGTGGTGCCGGCCATGGCCTTGTTCTGCTGATCGCCATTGCGAGCGGCAAAACGCAGCTCGCCGGAATCCTGGATCACTTCCACGGAAGGATGTACGTTCAGTTCGAGAGCGCCCTTGGCGCCTTTCACCGAGAGCTGCTGGCCGTTGAGCTTGATCTCAACACCGGACGGCAGTTTGACGGGGTTCTTAGCAACGCGAGACATGCTTACTCCCCTTAGAACACAGTGCAGAGCACTTCGCCGCCGACACCTGCAGCACGGGCAGCACGATCAGTCATCACACCCTTGTTGGTGGAGACGATCGAAACACCCAGGCCACCGCGAACTTTCGGCAACTGGTCGACGGATTTGTACTGGCGCAGACCAGGACGGCTGACGCGCTTCAGCTCTTCGATGACCGGACGGCCTTCGAAATACTTCAGCTCGATCGACAGCTGCGGCTTGGCATCGCTGGTGACGTTGTAATCCGAAATGTAGCCTTCGTTCTTCAGAACGCTGGCTACAGCCACCTTCAACTTGGAAGAGGGCATGCTCACGACGGTCTTTTCAGCCATCTGGGCATTACGGATACGAGTTAGCATGTCCGCTAACGGGTCCTGCATACTCATGGGCTAGTAGCTCCTAATACAAAAGAATCAGCCTTGCGGCTCGTATCGCCCGGGCACCAGAAAACAGGGCCCACTTCGGCGAGCCGGTCATTCTAGAGACCGGCCAGAAACGAATCAAGCCCCGGCAGGGGCTTGATTCGTTTGGTTCCTCTGAAGCCGACGAACTGTCGGCCCCGAGACCGACTTACCAGCTGGCTTTCACCAGACCCGGTACGTCGCCGCGCATCGCGGCCTGGCGCAGCATGTTACGGCCGAGGCCGAACTTGCGATAGACGCCGTGCGGGCGGCCGGTCAGACGGCAGCGGTTACGCAGGCGGCTGGCGCTGGCGTCACGAGGCTGCTTCTGCAGAGCGATCTGCGCTTCCCAACGAGCTTCCGGGGCGGAATTCGGGTTGGCGATGATCGCTTTGAGTTCGGCGCGCTTCTTGGCGAACTTGGCAACCGTCAGCTGACGCTTCAGCTCACGGTTCTTCATGCTCTTCTTGGCCATGTCCTACTCCAATCAGTTGCGGAACGGGAAGTTGAAAGCGCGCAGCAGTGCACGCCCTTCATCATCCGTACGAGCAGTAGTGGTGAGCGTGATGTCCAGACCACGGAGCGCATCGATCTTGTCGTAATCGATTTCCGGGAAGATGATCTGCTCTTTTACACCCATGCTGTAGTTGCCACGACCATCGAAGGACTTGGCATTCAGGCCGCGGAAGTCACGCACGCGCGGCAGGGAGATGGAGAGCAGGCGATCCAGGAATTCGTACATGCGATCGCGACGCAGGGTCACTTTCACACCGATCGGCCAGCCTTCACGAACTTTGAACCCTGCAACGGATTTCCGGGCGTGGGTCACGACGACCTTCTGACCGGTGATCTTTTCCAGGTCGGCAACGGCGTTCTCGATGATCTTCTTGTCACCGATCGCTTCGCCAAGACCCATGTTCAGGGTGATTTTGGTGATGCGCGGAACTTCCATCACGTTCGCAAGCTTCAGTTCTTCCTTCAGCTTGGGCGCAATTTCCTTCCGGTAAATCTCTTTCAATCGTGCCATGGTCTTCTACCTAGCAGTGCTCAAGCATCGACAGATTTCTGGGTCGACTTGAAGACACGAATCTTCTTGCCTTCTTCGACCTTGAAACCTACGCGATCAGCCTTGTTGGTTTCGGTATTGAAGATGGCGACGTTGGAGACGTGCAGCGGCGCCTCCTTCTCGACGATACCGCCCTGGATGCCGGACATGGGGTTCGGCTTGGTATGGCGCTTGACCAGGTTGATCCCGGCGACGACCAGACGGTCGTCGGCGAGCACCTTGAGCACCTTGCCACGCTTGCCCTTGTCTTTGCCGGCGATGACGATGATCTCGTCGTCACGACGAATCTTTTGCATGACGGCTTCTCCTTACAGCACTTCGGGGGCGAGCGAGACGATTTTCATGAACTTCTCGGAACGAAGCTCACGGGTCACGGGCCCGAAGATGCGGGTGCCGATGGGCTCCTGCTTGTTGTTCAGCAGAACGGCAGCATTGCCATCGAAGCGAATGATGGAGCCGTCCGGACGGCGAACGCCGTGCTTGGTACGGACTACCACAGCGGTCATCACCTGGCCTTTCTTGACCTTGCCGCGCGGAATCGCTTCCTTCACGGTCACTTTGATGATGTCGCCGATACCCGCATAGCGACGATGCGAACCACCCAGCACCTTGATGCACATGACACGGCGTGCACCGCTGTTATCGGCCACTTCGAGCATGGATTGAGTCTGAATCATGGTTCCTCACCTCAAACTTCAACGGCGCGCTCGACGACTTCCACCAGGGCCCAAGCCTTGGTTTTAGCCAGCGGACGAGTCTCGCGAATGGTGACCAGGTCACCGGTACGGCACTGGTTGGTCTCGTCGTGGGCGTGCAACTTGGTCGAACGCTTCACGTATTTGCCGTAGATCGGGTGCTTGACGCGACGCTCGATCAGTACGGTGATGGTCTTATCCATCTTGTCGCTGACGACGCGGCCGGTCAGCGTGCGGACGGTTTTCTCAGCTTCAGCCATGATCACTTACCTGCCTGCTGGTTGAGCACAGTCTTCACGCGAGCGATGTCACGCTTGACTTGCGAGAGCAGGTGAGACTGCCCCAACTGGCCAGTTGCCTTCTGCATGCGCAGATTGAACTGGTCGCGCAGCAGGCCGAGCAGTTGCTCGTTCAGCTGTTGCGCGGATTTTTCACGAAGTTCATTCGCTTTCATCACATCACCGTCCGCTTAACAAAAGAGGTGGCGAGCGGCAGCTTTGCAGCAGCCAGGGCGAAAGCCTCACGCGCCAGCTCTTCGGAAACACCCTCGATCTCGTACAGGACCTTGCCCGGCTGAATCTGGGCTACCCAGTACTCGACCCCACCCTTACCTTTACCCATCCGAACTTCGAGGGGCTTCTTGGTGACAGGCTTGTCGGGGAACACGCGGATCCAGATTTTCCCGCCACGCTTCACGTGACGAGTCAGGGCACGACGAGCGGCCTCGATCTGGCGAGCGGTCAGACGACCACGAGCGACAGCTTTCAGGGCGAATTCGCCGAAGCTGACCTTGCTACCGCGCTGAGCCAGACCACGGTTGTGGCCGGTCATTTGCTTGCGGAATTTCGTACGCTTGGGTTGCAGCATGTGCGTACTCCTTACTTAGCAGCTTTTTTACGAGGCGCGGGCGCGACCGGCTTCAGTTCTTCCTGGCGGCCACCGATGACCTCACCCTTGAAGATCCAAACCTTCACACCGATCACACCGTAAGTGGTGTGCGCTTCGTAGGTTGCGTAGTCGATATCGGCACGCAGGGTGTGCAGGGGCACACGACCTTCGCGATACCACTCGGTACGAGCGATTTCAGCACCGCCCAAACGACCGCTCACCTGGATCTTGATGCCCTTGGCACCAATACGCATGGCGTTCTGTACAGCGCGCTTCATGGCGCGACGGAACATCACACGACGCTCAAGCTGCTGAGCCACGCTTTGCGCAACCAGCATGCCGTCGAGCTCGGGACGGCGGATCTCTTCGATGTTGATGTGCACCGGCACACCCATCTGCTTGGTCAGGTCCTGACGCAGCTTTTCAACATCTTCACCTTTCTTGCCGATCACGATGCCGGGACGAGCGGTGTGGATGGTGATGCGTGCGGTTTGAGCCGGGCGATGAATATCGATACGGCTGACGGACGCGCTTTTTAGTTTGTCTTGGAGGTATTCGCGGACCTTCAGGTCGGCGAACAGGTAATCCGCGTAGGTGCGCTTGTCGGCGTACCAGACGGAGGTGTGCTCCTTGACGATTCCCAGGCGAATGCCAGTGGGATGTACTTTCTGACCCATCTGAACGACTCCGTTACTTGTCCGCAACCTTGACAGTGATATGGCAAGACCGCTTGACGATGCGATCAGCACGACCTTTGGCTCGCGGCATGATGCGCTTCAGCGAACGCCCTTCGTTGACGAAGACGGTGCTGACCTTGAGGTCATCCACATCCGCGCCTTCGTTGTGCTCGGCGTTGGCCACGGCCGACTCCAGCACTTTCTTCATGATCTCGGCGGCTTTCTTGCTGCTGAAAGCCAGGAGGTTGAGCGCTTCGCCCACCTTCTTCCCGCGAATCTGGTCGGCGACCAAGCGGGCTTTCTGGGCGGAGATGCGAGCGCCCGACAACTTAGCGGCTACTTCCATCTTTCCTTACCCCTTAACGCTTGGCTTTCTTGTCCGCAGCGTGCCCGCGATAAGTGCGGGTACCGGCGAACTCGCCCAGTTTGTGGCCGACCATGTCTTCGTTCACGAGAACCGGGACATGCTGGCGACCGTTGTGCACGGCGATGGTCAGACCGACCATCTGCGGCAGTACGATGGAGCGACGCGACCAGGTTTTCACCGGCTTGCGATCGTTCTTTTCCACCGCCGTTTCGACTTTCTTCAACAGATGAAGGTCGATGAAGGGACCTTTTTTCAGAGAACGTGGCACTGTCGTAACCCTCTATTTACTTGCGGCGGCGAACGATCATGTTGTCGGTGCGCTTGTTCGAACGGGTCTTCGCGCCCTTGGTCGGGAAGCCCCACGGCGACACCGGATGACGACCACCCGAGGTACGACCTTCACCACCACCGTGCGGGTGGTCGACCGGGTTCATGGCCACGCCACGAACGGTCGGACGAACGCCACGCCAGCGCTTGGCACCGGCTTTACCCAGCGAACGCAGGCTGTGCTCGGTGTTCGAGACTTCGCCCAGGGTCGCACGGCACTCGGCCAGGACTTTGCGCATTTCGCCGGAGCGCAGACGCAGCGTCACGTAGGCCCCTTCACGCGCTACCAGCTGAGCGGAAGCGCCAGCGGAGCGAGCGATCTGAGCGCCCTTGCCAGGCTTCAGCTCGATACCGTGAACGGTGGAACCGACCGGGATGTTGCGCAGCGGCAGGCTGTTGCCAGCCTTGATCGGCGCGCCAGCACCGGAGACCAGCTGATCACCCGCCACGATGCCTTTCGGCGCGATGATGTAGCGGCGTTCGCCGTCCGCATACTTCAGCAGGGCGATGTGCGCGGTACGGTTCGGATCGTATTCCACACGCTCGACGATGGCAGGGATGCCATCCTTGTTGCGGCGGAAGTCGACCAGACGGTAGTGCTGCTTGTGACCACCACCGATATGACGGGTGGTGATACGGCCATTGTTGTTGCGGCCGCCCGACTTGGACTTCTTCTCGACCAGCGGAGCGTAGGGAGCGCCTTTGTGCAGATCTTTGTTGACGACCTTGACCACGAAACGGCGGCCAGCGGAAGTCGGTTTGCATTTAACGATTGCCATGGTGCACCCCTTTACTCAGCGCTGCTGGCGAAATCGAGATCTTGGCCCGGCTGAAGAGCGATGTACGCTTTCTTCCAGTCGTTGCGCTTGCCCAGGCCGCGAGCGGTACGCTTGGTCTTGCCCTTCACGTTGAGGGTGCTGACACCGGCGACTTTCACGCTGAACAGGCTTTCGACGGCCTTCTTGATTTCCAGCTTGGTTGCATCGGTGGCAACCTTGAAAACGAATTGGCTCTTGCCATCAGCCAGGACCGTTGCCTTCTCGGAAATATGCGGGCCCAGCAGCACTTTGAAAACGCGTTCCTGGTTCATCCCAGCAGCTCCTCGAATTTCTTCACGGCGGACACGGTGATCAGCACCTTGTCGTAGGCGATCAGGCTGACCGGGTCGGAACCCTGCACATCACGAACGTCGACGTGAGGCAGGTTGCGCGCGGCCAGATACAGGTTCTGGTCGACGGCGTCGGACACGATCAGTACGTCGCTCAGGCCCATGTCGTTCAGCTTGCCCAGCAGCGACTTGGTCTTCGGCGCGTCGACGGCGAACTCGTTCACCACGACCAGACGATCCTGACGTACCAGCTCGGCGAGGATGGAGCGCAGGGCTGCGCGGTACATCTTCTTGTTGAGCTTCTGGGTGTGATCCTGAGGCTTGGCGGCGAAGGTGGTACCACCGGAGCGCCAGATGGGGCTACGGATGGTGCCGGCACGGGCGCGGCCGGTACCCTTCTGACGCCACGGCTTCTTGCCGCCGCCACGGACTTCGGAACGGGTCTTCTGGGCACGGGTGCCCTGACGGCCACCGGCCATGTAGGCCACAACGGCCTGGTGAACCAGCGTTTCGTTGAATTCACCGCCGAAGGTCAGCTCGGAAACTTCGATCGCCTGAGCGCCATTTACATTCAATTGCATCTGATGCTCTCCCCTTAACCGCGAGCCTTGGCAGCCGGACGCACCAGCACATCGCCACCGGTAGCGCCGGGAACGGCGCCCTTGACGAGCAGCAGATTGCGTTCGGCGTCGACACGGACGACTTCCAGGGATTGCACGGTTACGCGCTCGGCACCCAGGTGACCGGACATCTTCTTGCCCTTGAACACTCGACCAGGAGTCTGGCACTGGCCGATGGAACCCGGGACACGGTGAGATACGGAGTTACCGTGGGTATTGTCCTGGCCGCGGAAATTCCAGCGCTTGATGGTACCGGCGAAGCCTTTACCCTTGGACTGACCGGTGACATCCACCAGTTGGCCTGCCTGGAACAACTCGACGTTGAGCTGATCGCCCGCCTTGTATTCGCCTTCTTCAAGACGGAACTCGACAGTCGAGCGGCCCGCGGCCACGTTGGCCTTGGAGAAGTGACCGGCTTGCGCCTTGGTCACACGAGAGGCACGACGCTCGCCGACAGTGACCTGCACGGCGCGATAGCCATCGCTCTCTTCGCTCTTGAATTGGGTGACGCGATTCGGCTCGATCTCGATGACCGTAACCGGAATGGAGACACCTTCCTCGGTGAAAATGCGGGTCATGCCGCACTTACGACCGACTACACCAATAGTCATGTTGTAAAACCTCATGAGTGTACGGGGCTTTCACCCGCTATGGCCGCCCATTTCAGAGCGTTACACGACTAAAACCCCGAAGGATTTCAGCCGAGGCTGATCTGCACTTCTACACCAGCCGCAAGATCAAGCTTCATCAGCGCATCGACGGTCTTGTCGGTCGGCTGAACGATGTCCAGCACGCGCTTGTGGGTACGGATCTCGTATTGATCGCGAGCATCTTTGTTGACGTGCGGGGAGATCAGCACCGTGAAGCGTTCCTTGCGGGTAGGCAGAGGAATCGGACCACGCACTTGAGCCCCAGTACGCTTCGCGGTTTCCACGATTTCCTGGGTGGACTGGTCGATCAGGCGATGGTCAAAAGCCTTCAGCCGGATACGGATTTGTTGGTTTTGCATTTGCCTCAGACTCCAAGTTGCCTTTCCCCTCGGACGCATACGCCCGATAAAAAGGAGGCGCAATTGTACGGATGGCCCCGAGGGGTGTCAATATTTGATCAATCCAAAGAAAAAGGCCCCGAAGGGCCTTTTTCCAGGGATCACCGATTACTCGACGATCTTGGCAACCACGCCGGCGCCGACGGTACGGCCGCCTTCGCGAATCGCGAAGCGCAGACCTTCTTCCATGGCGATCGGAGCGATCAGGGTGACAACCATTTTCACGTTGTCGCCCGGCATTACCATCTCAACACCTTCCGGCAGTTCGCAGTTACCGGTCACGTCGGTGGTCCGGAAGTAGAACTGCGGGCGGTAGCCCTTGAAGAACGGAGTGTGACGACCGCCTTCTTCCTTGCTCAGTACGTACACTTCGCACTCGAACTTGGTGTGGGGCTTGATGGTGCCCGGCTTGGCCAGAACCTGGCCACGCTCCACGTCTTCACGCTTGGTGCCGCGCAGCAGCACGCCCACGTTCTCGCCCGCACGACCTTCGTCCAGCAGTTTGCGGAACATCTCGACGCCGGTGCAGGTGGTCTTGGTGGTCGCCTTGATACCGACGATTTCCACTTCTTCCTGGATCTTGACGATGCCGCGCTCGACACGACCGGTCACCACGGTGCCGCGACCGGAAATCGAGAACACGTCTTCGATCGGCATCAGGAACGGCTTGTCGATGGCACGCTCGGGCTCCGGGATGTAGGAGTCCAGGGTTTCCACCAGCTTGCGCACGGCGGAGACGCCCATCTCGTTGTCGTCCTGGCCGTTCAGGGCCATCAGAGCGGAACCGATGACGATCGGGGTGTCGTCGCCCGGGAAGTCGTAGGTGTTCAGCAGATCGCGAACTTCCATCTCGACCAGCTCGAGCAGCTCGGCGTCGTCGACCATGTCGGCCTTGTTCAGGAACACGACGATGTACGGAACGCCTACCTGACGGGACAGCAGGATGTGCTCACGGGTCTGCGGCATGGGGCCGTCAGCAGCCGAGCAGACCAGGATCGCGCCGTCCATCTGGGCAGCACCGGTGATCATGTTCTTCACGTAGTCGGCGTGACCCGGGCAGTCCACGTGGGCGTAGTGGCGCACGGGCGAGTCGTACTCGACGTGGGAGGTGTTGATGGTGATACCGCGAGCCTTCTCTTCCGGCGCGTTGTCGATCTGGTCGAAGGCGCGAGCGGAGCCGCCCCAGGTCTCGGAGCAGACCTTGGTCAGCGCAGCGGTCAGAGTGGTCTTGCCATGGTCAACGTGACCGATGGTGCCGACGTTGACGTGCGGTTTGTTACGTTCGAATTTTTCCTTAGCCACGACAGTAAACCTCTTACTTAAAGGGCTGAATCAACCTTGTTTTTTAACCAGCGCTTCGACGACGTTCGACGGAGCTTCGGCGTATTTGGAGAATTCCATGGAATAGCTCGCACGCCCTTGGGACATGGAGCGGACATCGGTCGCGTAACCGAACATCTCGCCCAACGGAACCTCGGCGCGGATCACCTTACCGGAAACCGAGTCTTCCATGCCCTGAATCAGACCACGACGACGGTTCAGGTCACCCATCACGTCGCCCATGTAGTCCTCGGGCGTTACCACTTCCACTTTCATGATCGGCTCGAGCACCTTGCCGCCGCCCTTCTGGGCCAACTGCTTGGTGGCCATGGAGGCCGCGATCTTGAACGCCATCTCGTTGGAGTCGACGTCATGGTAGGAGCCATCGAACACGGTCGCCTTCAGGCCGATGAGCGGATAGCCGGCAACGACGCCGTTCTTCATCTGCTCTTCGATGCCCTTCTGGATCGCCGGGATGTATTCCTTCGGAACCACACCACCCACGACTTCGTTGGTGAAGACCAGGCCTTCGGTGATGTTGCCCTTCTCGTCCACGTCGGCCGAGGAGAAGCGGATCCAGCAATGACCGAACTGACCGCGGCCACCGGACTGACGAACGAACTTGCCTTCGATCTCCACGTTGTCCTTGGTGATGGTCTCGCGGTAGGAAACCTGCGGCTTGCCAATGTTGGCTTCGACGTTGAACTCGCGCTTCATGCGGTCAACGAGGATGTCCAGGTGCAGCTCGCCCATGCCAGAGATGATGGTCTGGCCGGTTTCTTCGTCGGTCTTGACGCGGAACGACGGGTCTTCCTGGGCCAGCTTGCCGAGGGCGATACCCATCTTCTCCTGGTCGGCCTTGGTCTTCGGCTCGACAGCGACCGAGATCACCGGCTCCGGGAAGTCCATGCGCTCGAGGATGATCGGCTTGTCCGGATCGCAGAGGGTTTCACCGGTGGTGACGTCCTTCATGCCGATCAGGGCGGCGATGTCGCCTGCGCGCACTTCCTTGATCTCTTCACGCTGGTTGGCGTGCATCTGTACCATACGGCCAACGCGCTCTTTCTTGCCCTTGACGGAGTTGATGACCGACTGGCCAGACTCCAGGACACCCGAGTACACGCGGACGAAGGTCAGCGTGCCGACGAAGGGGTCGGTCGCGATCTTGAACGCGAGCGCGGAGAACGGCTCGTTGTCGTCGGCATGACGCTCGTCTTTCGGCGCTTCGTCGCCATCGTCGACGTGATCCGGGTGGATACCCTGGATCGCAGGAATCTCGGTCGGCGCGGGCAGGAAGTCGATGACGGCATCGAGAACCAGAGGAACACCCTTGTTCTTGAAGGAAGAACCGCAGACAGCCGGGACGATCTCGCTGGCCAGGGTGCGCAGACGCAGACCCGCCTTGATTTCGTCAGCCGTCAGGTCACCTTCTTCGAGGTACTTGTTCATCAGCTCTTCGTTGGCCTCGGCAGCCGCCTCGACCATGTTGTTGCGCCACTCGGTGGCCAGGTCCATCAGCTCAGCCGGAATTTCTTCCTCGCGGTAGCTGGTGCCCTTGTCGTCTTCGTTCCAGTAGATGGCCTTCATCTTGATCAGATCGACCTGACCTTCGAAGTTCTCTTCTGCACCGATGGCGATCTGGATCGGAACCGGGGTGTGGCCCAGGCGGCTCTTGATCTGACCGACGACGCGCAGGAAGTTGGCGCCCGCACGGTCCATCTTGTTCACGTAGACGATACGCGGGACACCGTACTTGTTGGCCTGACGCCACACGGTCTCGGACTGCGGCTCGACGCCGGACGTCCCGCAGAACACCACGACCGCGCCATCCAGCACGCGCAGGGAGCGCTCCACTTCAATGGTGAAGTCAACGTGACCGGGGGTGTCGATGACGTTTACGCGGTACTTGTCGTACTGGCCGCGCGACCCTTCCCAGAAGGTGGTGATCGCAGCGGACGTGATGGTGATACCACGCTCCTGCTCCTGCACCATCCAGTCGGTGGTCGCGGCACCATCGTGCACTTCGCCCATCTTGTGGCTGAGGCCGGTATAGAACAGGATCCGCTCGGTCGTGGTGGTCTTGCCCGCGTCAACGTGGGCACAGATACCAATGTTACGGTAGCGGTTGATTGCTGTAGTACGAGCCATAAAGCCCTCGCAGAAAAATTGGTGCCGTGATTAGAAACGGTAGTGCGAGAAGGCCTTGTTGGCTTCGGCCATGCGGTGCACGTCTTCACGCTTCTTCACGGCAGCGCCCTTGCCTTCCGCGGCATCCAGCAACTCGCCAGCAAGACGCAGAGCCATGGATTTCTCGCCGCGCTTGCGCGCCGAGTCGACCAACCAGCGCATAGCCAGCGCATTACGACGGGACGGACGAACTTCGACCGGAACCTGGTAAGTCGCACCGCCTACACGGCGGGACTTCACTTCGACCAGCGGAGCGATGGCGTCGAGAGCTTTCTCGAAGAGTTCCAGGGGGTCGCTGTTCTTGCGTTCCTTGACCTTGTCCAGGGCACCGTAAACGATGCGCTCGGCCACGGCCTTCTTGCCGCTTTCCATCACGTGGTTCATGAACTTGGCGAGGATCAGACTTCCGTACTTCGGATCGTCAAGGATCTCGCGCTTGGCTGCTACACGACGTCTTGGCATTGATAAGCCCTCAAAACGGTCTTCAGGTAACCCGGGACGTTGTGCCCGACCTTACTCTTATCGACTCAGATAAATAGGATGCGGCGATTACTTCGGACGCTTGGTGCCGTACTTCGAACGGCCCTGGTTACGACCCTTGACACCGGAGGTGTCGAGCGAGCCGCGTACAGTGTGGTAGCGCACACCGGGAAGGTCTTTTACACGACCGCCACGGATCAGCACGACACTGTGCTCTTGCAGGTTGTGGCCTTCACCGCCGATGTAGGAGGTGACTTCGAAGCCGTTGGTCAGACGCACACGGCAGACTTTACGCAGTGCCGAGTTCGGTTTCTTCGGCGTGGTGGTGTACACGCGGGTGCACACGCCACGACGTTGCGGGCAGTTCTGCAGCGCAGGGACGTCGGATTTCTCGACGACACGCTTGCGCGGCTGACGTACCAGCTGGTTGATCGTTGCCATCTATACGCTCCACTGTGGTCTTTCGACGCTATTGCATTACGAAAGCAAAATGGCAGAGCGTTATGCCCTGCCAAATTTAAGGGTGCATGAGTCTAAAGAGACTGCAGCGCCCAGTCAAGACAAGGCCCGGGCGTCGAACGCCCGGGCCCCGTACTCAGTTACCGCTGGAATTCAGCGCTTCGGTCAGCGCCGCTTCCACTTCGCTGGCGCTGACGCGCACCGGCTTGTCGGCATCGCGGCGACGCTTGCGCTCGCTGTGGTAGGCCAGGCCGGTACCGGCCGGGATCAGACGACCCACCACCACGTTCTCCTTCAGGCCGCGCAGGTAGTCGCGCTTGCCGGTGACCGCCGCCTCGGTGAGGACGCGGGTGGTCTCCTGGAAGGAGGCCGCCGAGATGAACGACTCGGTGGACAGCGAGGCCTTGGTGATACCCAGCAGCACGCGGTCGAACTTGGCGATGAAGCGATCGTCGGCGGCCAGGCGCTCGTTCTCTTCCAGCACCTGGGTCAGTTCCATCTGGTCGCCCTTGATGAAGCTGGAATCGCCCGACTCGGTCACTTCGACCTTGCGCAGCATCTGCCGCAGGATGGTCTCGATGTGCTTGTCGTTGATCTTCACGCCCTGCAGGCGGTACACGTCCTGGATCTCGTTGACGATGTACTTGGCCAGCGCGCTGACGCCCAGCAGACGCAGGATGTCATGCGGGTTGCTCGGACCGTCGGAGATCACCTCGCCGCGGTTCACCTGTTCGCCCTCGAAGACGTTCAGGTGGCGCCACTTCGGAATCAGCTCCTCGTACGGATCGGAACCGTCGGTGGGTGTGATCACCAGGCGACGCTTGCCCTTGGTTTCCTTGCCGAAGGAGATCGTGCCGCTGATTTCCGCCAGGATCGACGGCTCTTTCGGACGACGCGCCTCGAACAGGTCGGCCACGCGAGGCAGACCACCGGTGATGTCCCGGGTCTTCGAGGTTTCCTGCGGGATACGGGCGATCACGTCACCCACGCCCACTTGCGAGCCGTCGGCCACGCCCACCAGGGCGTTCGCCGGCAGGAAGTACTGGGCCGGCACGTCGGTACCCGGCAGCAGCAGGTCCTTGCCGCTGGCGTCGACCAGCTTCACGGCGGGACGGATGTCCTTGCCAGCGGCCGGACGGTCCTTCGGATCCATCACCTCGATGTTGGTCAGACCGGTGAGTTCGTCGGTCTGGCGCTTGATGGTGATGCCCTCCTCCATGCCGACGAAGGTCACGGTACCCTTCATTTCGGTCACGATCGGGTGGGTGTGCGGGTCCCACTTGGCGACGATGGCGCCCGGCTCGACCTTGTCGCCTTCCTTGATGGAAATCACCGCCCCGTAGGGCAGCTTGTAGCGTTCGCGCTCGCGACCGAAGTCGTCCGCCACCGCCAGCTCGCCGGAACGGGATACCGCTACCAGGGCGCCGTCGGCACGCTCGACGTGCTTGAGGTTGTGCAGGCGGATGATGCCGCCGTTCTTCACCTGGACGCTGTCCGCGGCGGAGGTCCGGCTGGCCGCACCCCCGATGTGGAAGGTCCGCATGGTCAGCTGGGTGCCCGGCTCACCGATGGACTGGGCGGCGATGACGCCGACCGCTTCACCGATGTTGACCTGATGCCCGCGGGCCAGGTCGCGGCCATAGCACTTGGCGCAGATGCCGTAGCGGGTGTCGCAGCTGATGGGCGAACGCACGATCACTTCGTCGATGCTGTTGCGCTCGATGAATTCGACCCATTGCTCGTCCACCAGGGTACCGGCGGGCACGATGACCTCGTCGGTGCCCGGCTTGAACACGTCGCGGGCGATGACACGGCCCAGTACGCGCTCGCCGAGGGGCTCGACCACGTCGCCGCCCTCGATGTGCGGGGTCATCAGCAGGCCGTGCTCGGTGCCGCAGTCCACCTCGGTGACCACCAGGTCCTGGGCCACGTCCACCAGGCGGCGGGTCAGGTAACCGGAGTTGGCGGTCTTCAGGGCGGTATCCGCCAGACCTTTCCGCGCACCGTGGGTGGAGATGAAGTACTGCAGTACGTTCAGGCCTTCACGGAAGTTCGCGGTGATCGGGGTTTCGATGATGGAGCCGTCCGGCTTGGCCATCAGGCCACGCATACCGGCCAGCTGACGGATCTGGGCCGCGGAACCCCGGGCGCCTGAGTCGGCCATCATGTACATGGAGTTGAAGGACTCCTGGTCGACTTCCTTGCCCTCGCGATCGACCACCTTCTCCTTGGAGAGGTTGGACATCATCGCCTTGGACACTTCGTCGTTGGCCTTCGACCAGAGGTCGATCACCTTGTTGTACTTCTCGCCCTGGGTCACCAGGCCGGAGGCGTACTGGCTCTCGATCTCCTTCACTTCCTCGGTAGCGGCATCGATGATGCGCGCCTTCTCGTCCGGGATGACGAAGTCGTTCACGCCGATCGACACACCGGAGATGGTCGAGTAGGCGAAGCCGGTGTACATCAGCTGGTCGGCGAAGATGACGGTGTCCTTCAGACCCACCACACGGTAGCACTGGTTGATCAGGCGGGAGATCGCCTTCTTCTTCATCGGCTGGTTGACGACGTCGTACGGCAGGCCGGCCGGAACCACCTGGAACAGCAGCGCGCGGCCGACGGTGGTGTCGACGATACGGGTGTTCTTGGTGATGCTGCCGTCCTTGTGCTTGACGGTCTCGTTGATCCGCACTTTCACCCGGGCGTGCAGGGACGCCTCGCCGGCGCGGAACACGCGGTCGACTTCCTGCAGGTCGGCGAATACGCGACCTTCACCCTTGGCGTTCACCGCTTCACGGGTCATGTAGTACAGACCCAGCACGACGTCCTGGGACGGCACGATGATCGGCTCGCCGTTGGCGGGCGAGAGGATGTTGTTGGTGGACATCATCAGCGCGCGCGCTTCCAGCTGGGCTTCCAGCGTCAGCGGCACGTGCACGGCCATCTGGTCACCGTCGAAGTCGGCGTTGTACGCAGCGCAGACCAGCGGGTGCAGCTGGATGGCCTTGCCTTCGATGAGCACCGGCTCGAACGCCTGGATGCCCAGACGGTGCAGGGTCGGTGCGCGGTTCAGCAGTACGGGGTGTTCGCGGATGACTTCAGCGAGCACGTCCCAGACCTCGGGCAGCTCGCGCTCGACCATCTTCTTGGCGGCCTTGATGGTGGTCGCCAGACCACGCATTTCCAGCTTGCCGAAAATGAACGGCTTGAACAGCTCCAGGGCCATCTTCTTGGGCAGACCGCACTGGTGCAGGCGCAGGGTCGGGCCCACGGTGATCACGGAACGACCGGAGTAGTCCACGCGCTTGCCCAGCAGGTTCTGGCGGAAACGACCTTGCTTGCCCTTGATCATGTCGGCCAGGGACTTCAGCGGGCGCTTGTTGGAGCCGGTGATAGCACGGCCGCGGCGGCCGTTGTCCAGCAGGGCATCCACCGCTTCCTGCAGCATGCGTTTCTCGTTGCGCACGATGATGTCCGGCGCGGCGAGGTCCAGCAGGCGCTTGAGGCGGTTGTTGCGGTTGATCACCCGGCGATACAGGTCGTTCAGGTCGGAGGTCGCGAAGCGACCGCCATCCAGCGGCACCAGCGGACGCAGGTCCGGCGGCAGCACTGGCAGCACGGTCAGCACCATCCACTCGGGATGGTTGCCGGAGCCCTGGAAGGCTTCCATCAGCTTCAGGCGCTTCGACAGCTTCTTGATCTTGGTCTCGGAGTTGGTCTGCGGGATTTCCTCGCGCAGGCGGCCGATCTCGTGCTCCAGGTCGATGGCATTGAGCAGCTCGCGCACGGCCTCGGCGCCCATGCGGGCATCGAAGTCGTCGCCGAACTCTTCGAGGGCTTCGAAGTACTGCTCGTCGTTCAGCAGCTGACCCTTCTCCAGGGTGGTCATGCCCGGATCGATCACCACGTAGCTCTCGAAGTAGAGCACGCGCTCGATGTCACGCAGGGTCATGTCCAGCAGCAGGCCGATACGCGACGGCAGCGACTTGAGGAACCAGATGTGAGCGACCGGCGAAGCCAGCTCGATGTGGCCCATGCGCTCGCGGCGCACCTTGGCCAGGGCGACTTCCACGCCGCACTTCTCGCAGATCACGCCACGGTGTTTGAGGCGCTTGTACTTGCCGCACAGGCACTCGTAGTCCTTCACCGGGCCGAAGATCTTGGCGCAGAACAGGCCGTCGCGCTCCGGCTTGAAGGTACGGTAGTTGATGGTCTCCGGCTTCTTCACTTCACCGAAGGACCAGGAGCGGATCATCTCGGGCGAGGCCAGACCGATACGGATGGCATCGAACTCTTCGAGTTGACCCTGGTTTTTCAACAGATTGAGCAAGTCTTTCAAGGCCTTTCCTCCTCACGGACCCGGTGCGACCGGCCCTGCCGGCCGCACCGTGTAGCGTCGCGTGTTATTCGGTTTCCAGTTCGATGTCGATGCCGAGCGAACGGATCTCTTTGATCAGCACGTTGAAGGATTCGGGCATGCCGGCCTCCATGCGGTGATCGCCGTCCACGATGTTCTTGTACATCTTGGTGCGGCCGTTCACGTCGTCCGACTTGACCGTCAGCATCTCCTGCAGGGTGTAGGCGGCGCCGTAGGCTTCCAGCGCCCAGACCTCCATCTCCCCGAAAC
The DNA here is from genome assembly GCF_007109405.1 of Pseudomonas mangiferae. GTDB lineage: Bacteria > Pseudomonadota > Gammaproteobacteria > Pseudomonadales > Pseudomonadaceae > Pseudomonas_T > Pseudomonas_T mangiferae. Next base: position 12,097 of record NZ_VJOY01000021.1, on the reverse strand, counting down.
GCTGACCACCGAACTGCGCCTTGCCGCCCAGCGGTTGCTGAGTGACGAGGCTGTAGGAGCCGGTGGAGCGGGCGTGCATCTTGTCGTCGACCAAGTGGTTCAGCTTGAGCATGTACATGTAGCCGACGGTGGTCGGGCGCTCGAACTGGTTGCCGGTGCGGCCGTCGGTCAGGCGCATCTGGCCGCTTTCCGGCAGGTCGGCGAGCTTCAGCATGGCCTTGATCTCGCGCTCCTTGGCACCGTCAAACACCGGAGTCGCCATGGGCACGCCACCCTTGAGGTTGTTGGCCAGGGCGACGATCTCGTTGTCCGACAGCTCGTCCAGGCTTTCCTGGCGGCCACCCACTTCGTTGTAGATCTCGTTGAGGAACTGACGCAGCTCGGCGATCTTGCGCTGCTCTTCGAGCATGCGGTTGATCTTCTCGCCCAAGCCCTTGGCCGCGAGGCCCAGGTGGGTCTCGAGGATCTGGCCGACGTTCATCCGCGACGGTACGCCCAGCGGGTTGAGGACGATGTCCACCGGGGTGCCATTGGCATCGTGGGGCATGTCTTCGACCGGCATGATCACCGAGACCACACCCTTGTTACCGTGGCGGCCGGCCATCTTGTCGCCCGGCTGGATGCGGCGCTTGATGGCCAGGTAGACCTTGACGATCTTCAGCACGCCCGGCGCCAGGTCGTCGCCCTGCTGCAGCTTGCGCTTCTTGTCCTCGAACTTGTCGTCCAGCAGCTGACGGCGATCGCTGAGGTAGGCCTGGGCCTTCTCCAGCTGCTCGTTCAGCGCGTCGTCGCTCATGCGCAGCTTGAACCACTGGCCGTGCTCGAGACCGTCGAGGAACGCGTCGTCGATCGCCGCGCCTTTCTTCAGGCCCGCGCCGCCTTCGGCCTTGGCACCGACCAGGGCGGAACGCAGGCGCTCGAAGGTCGCGCCTTCGACGATGCGGAACTCCTCGTTGAGGTCCTTGCGGATCTCGTCCAGCTGCATCTTCTCGATGGCCAGGGCACGGCTGTCGCGCTCCACGCCGTCACGGGTAAAGACCTGGACGTCGATGACGGTGCCCTTGGTGCCGGTGGGCACGCGCAGAGAAGTGTCCTTCACGTCGCTGGCCTTCTCGCCGAAGATCGCACGCAGCAGCTTCTCTTCCGGGGTCAGCTGGGTCTCGCCCTTTGGCGTGACCTTGCCCACCAGAATGTCGCCGGCCAGTACTTCGGCACCGACGTAGACGATGCCGGCTTCGTCCAGCTTGTTCAGCGCGGCCTCACCCACGTTCGGGATGTCCGCGGTAATTTCCTCTGGGCCGAGCTTGGTGTCGCGGGCGACGCAGGTCAGTTCCTGGATGTGGATGGTGGTGAAGCGATCTTCCTGGACCACGCGCTCGGAGAGGCAGATGGAGTCCTCGAAGTTGAAGCCGTTCCAGGGCATGAACGCGACGCGCATGTTCTGGCCCAGGGCCAGCTCGCCCATGTCGGTGGACGGACCGTCGGCCAGGATGTCGCCACGCGCCACCACGTCACCCTTGTTCACCAGCGGGCGCTGGTTGATGCAGGTGTTCTGGTTGGAGCGGGTGTACTTGGTCAGGTTATAGATGTCGACGCCGGCCTCACCGGTCTCGACCTCGGAATCCACCACGCGCACCACGATACGGCCGGCATCGACGGAGTCGATCACGCCGCCACGACGGGCCACCACGCAGACGCCGGAGTCACGGGCGACGTTGCGCTCCATGCCGGTGCCCACCAGCGGCTTGTCGGCACGCAGGGTTGGCACGGCCTGACGCTGCATGTTCGAACCCATCAACGCACGGTTGGCGTCGTCGTGCTCGAGGAACGGGATCAGCGACGCGGCGACGGAGACCACCTGCTTCGGCGACACGTCCATCAGGGTCACGTCTTCCGGCGCCTTCACGGTGAACTCGTTCAGGTGCCGCACGGCCACCAGTTCGTCCACCAACTGGCCCTGTTCGTTCAGGGTCGCGGACGCCTGGGCGATTACATGGTCAGCCTCTTCGATCGCCGAGAGGAACACGATCTCGTCGGTGACCTTGCCTTCCTTGACCACGCGGTACGGGCTTTCCAGGAAGCCGTACTGGTTGGTGCGGGCATAGGCGGCCAGGGAGTTGATCAGGCCGATGTTCGGACCTTCAGGCGTCTCGATCGGGCACACGCGGCCGTAGTGGGTCGGGTGTACGTCGCGGACTTCGAAGCCGGCGCGCTCACGGGTCAGACCGCCCGGGCCGAGTGCGGAGACACGGCGCTTGTGGGTGATCTCGGAGAGCGGGTTGTTCTGGTCCATGAACTGGGACAGCTGGCTGGAGCCGAAGAACTCCTTGATCGCAGCGGCCACCGGCTTGGCGTTGATCAGGTCCTGAGGCATCAGGCCTTCGCTCTCGGCCATGGACAGGCGCTCTTTCACCGCCCGCTCGACACGCACCAGGCCCACGCGGAACTGGTTCTCGGCCATCTCGCCGACGCAGCGGACGCGACGGTTACCCAGGTGGTCGATGTCGTCGACGATGCCCTTGCCGTTACGGATGTCGACGAGGGTCTTGAGCACCTCGACGATGTCCTCGCGGCTCAGCACGCCGGACCCCTCGATCTCGGTACGACCGATGCGGCGGTTGAACTTCATGCGGCCGACTGCGGACAGGTCGTAGCGCTCGGCGCTGAAGAACAGGTTGTTGAACAGGGTCTCGGCGGCTTCCTTGGTCGGCGGCTCGCCGGGACGCATCATCCGGTAGATCTCGACCAGGGCTTCCAGCTGGTTGCCGGTGGAGTCGATCTTCAGGGTGTCGGAGATGAACGGACCGCAGTCGATATCGTTGGTGTAGAGCGTCTCGATGCGGACGACCTGGGCCTTGGCGACCTTCACCAGCATCTCGGTGGTAAGCTCGGTGTTGCACTCGGCGATGATCTCGCCGGTGGCCGGGTGCACGATGGCCTTGGCCGTGGTGCGGCCCAGCAGGTATTCCATCGGCACTTCCAGCTCTTTGATGCCGGCCTTGTCGAGCTGGTTGATGTGGCGCGCGGTGATCCGGCGACCCTGCTCGACGATGACCTTGCCGCCGGCGTCCTTGATGTCGAACGACGCGATCTCGCCACGCAGGCGCTGGGGTACCAGTTCCAGGTTCAGGCTTTCGCCCGTGACGTGGTAGACGTTGGTGTCGTAAAACGCATTGAGGATTTCCTCAGTGCTGTAGTTCAGCGCACGCAGCAGCACGGATGCCGGCAGCTTGCGGCGACGGTCGATACGAACGAAGACGGCATCCTTCGGATCGAACTCGAAGTCCAGCCAGGAGCCGCGGTACGGAATGATGCGCGCGGAGTACAGCAGCTTGCCGGAGCTGTGGGTCTTGCCACGGTCGTGGTCGAAGAACACGCCCGGGGAGCGGTGCAGCTGGGAGACGATGACGCGCTCGGTACCGTTGATGATGAAGGTACCGTTCTCGGTCATCAGGGGGATTTCCCCCATGTAGACTTCTTGTTCCTTGATGTCCTTGATCGCTTTGTTCGACGACTCCTTGTCGAAGATGATCAGGCGCACTTTCACCCGCAGCGGGACCGCGAAGGTCACACCGCGCAGCACGCATTCCTTGACGTCGAACGCCGGCTCGCCCAGGCGATAGCCGACGTATTCCAGAGCGGCGTTGCCGGAATAGCTGATAATCGGGAAGACGGACTTGAAGGCCGCGTGCAGGCCGATGTCGCGGAACTGATCCTTGCTCACCCCTGCCTGCAGGAATTCGCGATACGAATCCAGCTGGATGGCCAGGAGGTAGGGCACATCCATGACATCCGGCAACTTGCTAAAGTCTTTGCGGATACGTTTTTTCTCAGTGTATGAGTAAGCCATCAGCGTTCCCCAGCTTGGTCACCTGCTTGTTTGGCTCCATCCCGACGGAAGCAGCCAGAAAATCGTGCGAACCCATGTTCGCGCCACCCTCGGGTGGGGTTTTCCGTTCTAGACAGGCAGCCACCAGACTGCCTGTCTAGAACGGAAAAAGGCCGGTGGCATGAGCCACCAGCCATCAGCCTTTCGCGAGTCGCTCAGGCTGTAGACGCAAGAGCGAACTTACTTGAGCTCGACCTTGGCGCCTGCTTCTTCCAGGGATTTCTTGGCGGCTTCGGCTTCTTCTTTCGAAGCGCCTTCCTTCACCACGCCCGGAGCGCCGTCGACCACAGCCTTGGCTTCTTTCAGGCCCAGACCGGTCAGTTCGCGAACGACCTTGATCACGTTCACTTTCTTGTCGCCGGCTTCGGTCAGGACGATGGTGAACTCGGTTTGCTCTTCAGCGGCAGCAGCCGGGCCGGCAGCCGGGCCAGCGGCAACGGCGGCAGCAGCGGTCACACCGAACTTCTCTTCCATCGCCTTGATCAGTTCCACCACTTGCATGACGGACATTTCGGATACGGCGTTGATGATGTCTTCGTTGGTCAGAGCCATGACTCTAGTTTCCTGTATCGGTTGGCGACCCTAAGCCGCCTGGAATGGGGTTGAGCAGAATCGGCCGGGCGCCTCAGGCGGCAGCGGCTTCTTTCTGGTCACGAATGGCGGCCAGGGTGCGGGCCAGCTTGCTGGTAGCGCCTTGGATCACGCTCATCAGCTGGGAAACCGCTTCGTCGTAGGTCGGCAGGGTAGCCAGTACGTCGATTTGGTTGGCTGCGATCAGCTTGCCTTCGAAGGCGGCGGCCTTGATCTCGAACTTGTCCTGACCCTTGGCGAAGTCCTTGAAGATCCGGGCGGCAGCGCCAGGATGCTCGTTGGAAAACGCAATCAGGGTCGGGCCTTTGAACGCGTCGCCGAGCACATCGAACTGAGTGCCTTCGACGGCGCGGCGCAGCAGGGTGTTACGCACGACTTTCACGTACACACCGGCTTCGCGGGCCTCTTTACGGAGTCCGGTCATGGCGCCGACAGTCACGCCACGGGCATCGGCCACGACAGCGGACAGGGCAGCCTGGGCAGCCTCGTTGACTTCAGCGACGATGGCCTTCTTGTCTTCGAGTTTGATTGCCACGGGTTTACTCCTGGATGTTACCGTTTCGCCCGGCCGGAGCCGGACGGCTTTGGTGTCTGATTCGGTAAGAATCGGGAGCACCATCTGCGTAGGCGGGTGATTTAAGGCTTGCGCCACCTACGGTCTTGGACAGCCCCCGCCAGGCAGGGACCCCAATAGTGGCAGCCGACGGCGAACCGTCGGCCACATGTTCCTTACGCCTCCAGGGAAGCCTGGTCGATCTGCAGGCCGGGACCCATGGTGCTGCTCAGGGTCACGCGCTGCACGTAGATGCCTTTGGACGTGGACGGTTTCAGGCGCTTCAGGTCGGCCAACAGTGCTTCGACGTTCTGCTTCAGCTTGGTCGGCTCGAAATCGATCTTGCCCACGGACGCGTGGATGATGCCGTTCTTGTCAGTACGGAAACGAACCTGACCGGCCTTGGCATTCTTCACCGCAGTGGCGACGTCCGGGGTCACGGTACCGACCTTCGGGTTCGGCATCAGGCCGCGCGGGCCGAGGATCTGGCCCAGCTGACCGACGACGCGCATGGCGTCAGGGGACGCGATGACCACGTCATAGCTCAGGTCGCCGCCCTTCATCTCGGCAGCCAGCTCGTCCATGCCGACACGATCGGCGCCCGCAGCCAGCGCGGCTTCGGCGCCCGGACCCTGGGTGAACACAGCGACGCGAACGGATTTGCCGGTGCCGTTGGGGAGCACAGTGGCGCCACGCACGACCTGGTCGGATTTACGCGGATCGACGCCCAGGTTGATGGCGATGTCCACGGATTCCTTGAACTTGATGGTCGACAGCTCGGCCAGCAGTTTGGCAGCGTCTTCGAAGCCGTATTGCTTGCCCGCCTCGACTTTCTCGGCGATCGCCTTCTGGCGCTTGGTCAGCTTAGCCATTTACACACCCTCCACGGTCAGACCCATGCTGCGAGCGGAGCCGGCGATGGTACGCACGGCCGCGTCGAGGTCAGCGGCGGTCAGGTCGGCATTTTTGGTCTTGGCGATCTCTTCCAGCTGGGCACGGGTCACAGTGCCGACTTTTTGGCTGTTGGGACGCGCAGAACCGCTGGCGATGCCGGCTGCTTTCTTCAGCAGCACGGAAGCGGGGGTGCTCTTGGTCTCGAACGTGAAGCTGCGGTCGCTGTAGACGGTGATGATCACCGGAGTCGGCAGGCCCGGTTCCATGCCCTGGGTACGGGCGTTGAACGCCTTGCAGAACTCCATGATGTTCACGCCGTGCTGGCCCAGTGCGGGACCGACCGGCGGCGACGGGTTGGCCTGGGCGGCCTTCACTTGCAGCTTGATATAAGCCTGGATCTTCTTAGCCATTTGCTACTCCAATTACGGGTGCGGACGCCTTGACGGCTCCCCGGTTGCTTTCGCGTTTATCCCGGTGACGCAAAAACCCCGCAACCATCGGCTGCGGGGTAAGGGATGCAATGCCAGTTATGCCTTTTCGACCTGGCTGAACTCCAACTCCACCGGAGTAGAGCGTCCGAAAATGAGCACGGCGACTTGGATCCGGCTCTTCTCGTAGTTGACTTCCTCGACGACGCCATTGAAATCGGCGAAAGGCCCGTCGATGACCCGGACGGTCTCGCCCGGTTCGAACAGCGTCTTGGGTTTCGGCTTGTCACCGCTGTCGGCCACACGACGCAGAATCGCATCGGCTTCCTTGTCGGTGATCGGCGCGGGCTTGTCCGCGGTACCACCGATGAAGCCCATGACACGAGGCGTGTCCTTGACCAAGTGCCAAGTGCCTTCGTTCATTTCCATCTGCACCAGCACGTAGCCGGGGAAGAACTTGCGCTCGCTCTTGCGCTTCTGGCCATTGCGCATCTCCACCACTTCTTCAGTGGGGACCAGAATCTCGCCGAATTCGTCTTCCATTCCGGCCAGCTTGACGCGCTCGATCAACGAACGCATGACATGCTTTTCGTAACCCGAATAAGCATGTACGACGTACCAACGCTTAGCCACGGCGCACCTACCGACCAACAATCATCGAAACAATCAAGCCGAGCAGGGAATCGAGCCCCCACAGCAGCAGCGACATAACCAGGACCACCGCAACGACGATCAACGTGGTCTGAGTGGTCTCTTGACGAGTGGGCCAAACGACCTTGCGAATCTCGCCACGCGCTTCCTTGGCCAGCACGAAGAAGGCCTGACCCTTGACGGTCTGCAGGACGATGAATCCTGCGACGGCGGCCAAAGTCAGCAAACCAAGAACGCGGTAAAGAATCGGCTGGGCGGAGAAGTACTGATTACCCACCACACCAACCACAACAAGGACAGCCACGACGAGCCATTTCAGAGCATCGAAGCGATTGGGTTTGGCTTCAGCCTTGGCATTCATCAGCATGGATCCTGTTGGAGAAAGGCCAGACTTCGCGCGCTTGGAAATCTGGCAGGCCAGGAGGGAATCGAACCCCCAACCTGCGGTTTTGGAGACCGCTGCTCTGCCAATTGAGCTACTGGCCTGTAACTGAAGTCAGGCCGGCCATTATGCCGGCCTGACAGAGCAAGATCAATCGATTACTCGACGATCTTGGCAACCACGCCGGCGCCGACGGTACGGCCGCCTTCGCGAATCGCGAAGCGCAGGCCTTCTTCCATGGCGATCGGAGCGATCAGGGTGACAACCATTTTCACGTTGTCGCCCGGCATTACCATCTCAACGCCTTCCGGCAGCTCGCAGTTACCGGTCACGTCGGTGGTCCGGAAGTAGAACTGCGGACGGTAGCCCTTGAAGAACGGAGTGTGGCGACCGCCTTCTTCCTTGCTCAGTACGTACACTTCGCACTCGAACTTGGTGTGGGGCTTGATGGTGCCCGGCTTGGCCAGAACCTGGCCACGCTCCACGTCTTCGCGCTTGGTGCCGCGCAGCAGCACGCCCACGTTCTCGCCAGCACGACCTTCGTCGAGCAGCTTTCGGAACATCTCGACGCCGGTGCAGGTGGTCTTGGTGGTCGCCTTGATACCGACGATTTCCACTTCTTCCTGGATCTTGACGATGCCGCGCTCGACACGACCGGTTACCACGGTGCCGCGGCCGGAGATCGAGAACACATCTTCGATCGGCATCAGGAACGGCTTGTCGATGGCGCGCTCGGGCTCCGGAATGTAGGAGTCCAGGGTTTCCACCAGCTTGCGCACGGCGGAGACGCCCATCTCATTATCGTCCTGGCCGTTCAGGGCCATCAGCGCGGAACCGATGACGATCGGGGTGTCGTCGCCCGGGAAGTCGTAGGTGTTCAGCAGATCGCGAACTTCCATCTCGACCAGCTCGAGCAGCTCGGCGTCGTCGACCATGTCGGCCTTGTTCAGGAACACGACGATGTACGGAACGCCTACCTGACGGGACAGCAGGATGTGCTCGCGGGTTTGCGGCATGGGGCCATCGGCAGCCGAGCAGACCAGGATCGCGCCGTCCATCTGGGCAGCACCGGTGATCATGTTCTTCACGTAGTCGGCGTGACCCGGGCAGTCCACGTGGGCGTAGTGGCGCACGGGCGAGTCGTACTCGACGTGGGAGGTATTGATGGTGATACCGCGAGCCTTCTCTTCCGGCGCGTTGTCGATCTGGTCGAAGGCGCGAGCGGAGCCGCCCCAGGTCTCGGAGCAGACCTTGGTCAGCGCAGCGGTCAGAGTGGTCTTGCCATGGTCAACGTGACCGATGGTGCCGACGTTGACGTGCGGTTTGTTACGTTCAAACTTTTCCTTTGCCATCGAGACCGTCCCCCATCATGTAATTGAGCGAGTCACGCCGCCATTAAAACAAAGGCAGATATTTTCATATCTGCCTTTGTACGTAATGGAGCTCATGAGCGGATTTGAACCGCTGACCTCACCCTTACCAAGGGTGTGCTCTACCAACTGAGCTACATGAGCCAAACCTATTGCATCAGCAGCAAACCTGGAGCGGGTAGCGGGAATCGAACCCGCATCATCAGCTTGGAAGGCTGAGGTTCTACCACTGAACTATACCCGCGGAGCCTGCAGCTCACGCTTGAAACTGGTGGAGGGAGAAGGATTCGAACCTTCGAAGTCTATGACGTCAGATTTACAGTCTGATCCCTTTGGCCACTCGGGAATCCCTCCAAAGGAGGCGGCATTTTCAATATCTGCCACCCGGCTGTCAAGCTTTTTCTCATTAAAATCTTGAGCTTAGCTACTTCGACAACCGCTCTTCAGAACCAGGCATGGACACTAGCGCTGCGGAGCGGGCGCCATTCTAGACAAACTAGCGAGCCGATGCAACGCTTTCGCAAGGCATTAATTGATGCTGCAAATCCTTGAAGCTGCTGGACAGTTGGCCGAGCAGCGCATCGTCCGCGAGCCGTCGACTTTCCGGCGCGATCCGCACCCAGAAGCTGCGGTGGGCACGCGGCAGTTCCCGCATCAGCGGCTCGTAACCTGCATCCCGCAGGCGCTGCAAGACGCTTTCCGCCGAATCGCTGCGCGGGAAGATTCCCAGGGAAATGCCGTTCGACAGATCGCCCTGGGTGATGATGTAGCTGTCGATCTTGCGCGCCTGCAACTCTTTCAGCTGGCGAAGCGAAGCTTGTCGCGATGCCAGTGGCGCGAGATAGACCCAGTAGTCCATCCCCGCCGCCGCATCCACCGCCTGTACACGGGATTGGATATCCAGGCTGAGCAGCCGCTGCTCCACTTCACGCGCCTCCTCCTCACGCTCGAAGCCGCCCAGGAACAGGCAGACATCCTCGGGAGCGCCTGGCAATGACGCGGTCGTCTCTCGGCGCGGTTGTGTAACTGATTCACTGAGCAACTGGATGTTTTGCTTCGCATCCTTATAGACGGTAAGCGATCCCGTCTCCTTGGGATGCAGGGGAGCCTGTTGCTGATGCCATACGTAATAGAAGAGGTTCAGGACAAGCAGGAATAGAAATGACCAGCGCATTACATGGGCCTCAAGACAAGGGGCAGGCGATCGCCAGGCCGACGAACACGAGATCGGGAACCACCTTCGCCTCAGGCAATACGTCCTGTACCAGGACGGCATCTCCGCCGGTCAGGAACACCGTGAAGGATTCGCCGAACGCGTGGTGCGCCATGTCGATCTGGGTTTTCACGAAACCCTGGAGCATCAGGAGACAACCACGCTCTACCGCCTCCACCGTCGAGCGCCCCGGCTCGATTGCCTGCAGCGCTCGCTCAGCGGCCAGGTCATCGTAGCGAATGCGGCGTGTGTGGGTACGCAATTGGTTGCGCATCATGGAGATGCCCGGGCAGATGAAGCCTCCGACGTGGGCGCCGTCGCTGTTGACCAGATCCGAGGTGACCGCGGTCCCCAGGTCCAGCACCAGGCAGGCGCCGCGCGCGAGGCGGTACCCCCCCACGATCGCCATCCAGCGGTCGAGCCCCAGGCGCTGGTGCTGCTCGTAGCCGTTGGTCACGCCCCCCAGGCGCTCTGCCGGCCGGACCATGACCGGCACGACGCCGAAATGCACCTGCAGGCTCGCCATCAATCGTTCGGTCTCTTCATCCGTCCGAACACTGACCAGGCGGCAATGGCGGAGCTGAAGTCGGGGAATGGCTTTCAGCCGGGCGACCAGCTCGTCATCCGAACCCACCACACCGGAACCGATCACGCGATCGTGGCCGGCTTCGATCACTCGCCACTTTATGAAGGTATTCCCGCAATCGAGCTCAAGAATCATCACGTAGCCTCAAGCTCAACTCTCCGCTGCTGTAATGGATGGTGCCCTGCTCCGTTTTCAACCGTAGCGCTCCCTGCTCATCGATACCCAATACGACGCCGTCGATCTGCTGGGCTCCGGAAGTCAGGCTGACGGCGCGCCCCTGCCAGGCATGATGGTGCTCCCACAGCGCGCGCAATCCGGAAAAACCCTCTTGCCGCAGGCGGACCAGAAAGCGCTGTAATGACTGACTCAGGCGGATGGCCAAGGCATTTCGCTCGACGGACTTACCCTGAATGTCTCGTAAAGACGTCCAGGGTTGGTCGATCTGCTCGGGCGGCACGGTCATGTTCACGTTGACCCCAATGCCGATGATCACATTGCATACGTCTGCCGGGTCGCCCACTAGCTCCAGCAGGATACCCGCGACCTTTTTGCCATTCACCAGGAGATCGTTAGGCCATTTCAACCCCGCCTGGATACCTGTGGCGTCCAGTGCCTCAAGCACTGCCAGCCCTACGACCAGACTGAGCCCCTCAAGCTGCCGCGCGCCCTCGGTGACTGGGAGCGCCACGCTGTAATAGAGGTTTTCTCCGAAGGGACTGACCCACTTGCGCCCCCGACGGCCTCGCCCAGCGGTCTGCCGTTCCGCCAATACCAAAATCGGGTGGCTTCGCGAACCAGCCATGCGCCGTATCGCCTCGGCATTGGTCGAGTCGACTTCTGTGAGGACATGAACGTCCCAGTCAGGAACTGCGTTCCTGATCGTCTGCTCATCGAGAAGCGATAAGGGCTGCGCAAGGCGATACCCTTTCCCACGCACCTTGTGGAAGGAGATGCCTAATTGCTCCTCGATATGTTGCAGTTGCTTCCAGACAGCGCTGCGGCTGACACCCAACTGTTTACCGAGCGTTTCGCCAGAATGGAACTGGCCATCTTCGAGGAGCTTTAACAGGGACAGCATCAACCCGACTCGACGGTTCAAGGAGGCTGCATCATATCGATGCAGATGGGGATTGCCTATCAAGTGTGGGGCAGGCCTCCTACAAAACGGTAAGCCGAGGCGCGCAGCGAAGTGACCCCAAGAGCCGGCAAAGACCTGCCTGACGAGGCCTCGCCCAGGCGGCAGAATTCCCCGCCCCTTACCGCTCAATACTTCACTGCCAAGGACTACCGGACCTGGGCCGGCAGCGCACTGGCCTTGGCTTACTTGCGCGAGGCCCCCTGGGAGGATGAAGCCCGAGCCAAGCGCGAGGTAGTGGAGGTGATCCGCCAGGTCTCGAGTCAGCTGGGCAATACCCCGGCGGTGCTGTCGGCGTACCTGGCGGGTTCGCTGCGGGGCCAGCGCAAGGCGCGTGCACGCAAGGGCCTGCGGGCGGAAGAAGCGGGACTGGTGCGTTTCCTGGAGGGGCGGAGCCGCAGGCGT
>NZ_VJOY01000020.1 GCF_007109405.1 Pseudomonas mangiferae | reverse complement strand
AGACAGCCCCGCCCTGGCCCGGCGCCCGCCCGCTGGATGCGGCCTTCTTCGCGCGCGATGCCCAGGTGGTGGCCCGCGACCTGCTGGGCAAGGTCCTGCGGCACCGGGTCGGCGACCTCTGGCTGGCGGCGCGGATCATCGAGACCGAGGCCTACTACCGCGAGGAAAAGGGCAGCCACTCGTCCCTGGGCGAGACCCCGTCGCGGCGGGCGATGTTCATGGGCGCCGGGCACATCTACATGTACTACGCCCGCGGCGGCGACAGCCTCAACGTCAGCGTCGGTGACGCCGGCCTGGGGGACGCGGTGCTAGTGAAGTCCGCCCTGCCCTGGGTCGACGCGGTCTCCGACGCCGACAGCCTGGCCGCGATGCAGCGCAACAACCCCACCCCGGCCGGCCACCCGCGCCCGCCCGAGCGGCTGTGCGCCGGGCAGACCTTGCTGTGCAAGGCCCTGGGCCTGAAGGTGCCGGACTGGAACGCCCGGCGCTTCGACCCGACGCGGTTCTTCATCGACGACGTGGGCCTGCGCCCGGCGCGCATCGTGCAGACCACCCGGCTGGGCATCCCGGCCGGTCGCGACGAGCACCTGGCCTATCGCTTCGTCGACCTGGACGGCGCCCGCCACTGCACGCGCAACCCTTTGCGCCGGGGTCAGGTCGAAGGTCGGGACTATCGATGGATCGAGCCCCAGGAGCCTTCCCCATGAGTCACTGGTTCGACAGCCTCACCGCCTGGCTGGGCGCCCACCCGCAGTGGCTGGGCGTGGCCGTGCTGCTGATCGCCTGCACCGAATGCCTGGCGGTGGCCGGCCTGGTGGTGCCCGGCACCGTGCTGCTGTTCGCCGTCAGCGTGCTGGCCGGCGGCGGCGCCCTGGGGCTGTGGGAAACCCTGGTGCTGGCCTACTGCGGCGGTCTGGCCGGCGACCTGCTGTCCTACGCCCTCGGCCGGCGCTTCCACCAGAACATCCGCCGCCTGCCGCTGCTGCGGGACCACCCGGAATGGCTCGGCGGCGCCGAGCGCTACTTTCACCGCTACGGCGTGGCCAGCCTGCTGGTGGGGCGTTTCATCGGCCCGCTGCGGCCGATGCTGCCCATGGTGACGGGCATGGTGGACATGCCCTTCCCGCGCTTCCTGGCGGTGAGCCTGGTGGCCTCCGCCGGCTGGGCGCTGGCCTACATCCTGCCCGGCTGGGCCGCCGGCGCCGCGCTGCGGTTGCCGCTGCCGGAGGGCTTCTGGACCGCCGCCGGCGTGGTCGCCGCGGCCCTGGCGGCGGCCCTGGCGCTGATGGTCCACGCCAGCCTCGGCGGCGCCCGCCGCGCCGGGCCGCTGGCCGCCGGGCTGTGCCTGGTCCTGCTGGCCGCGCTGCTGCTGGGCTGGACCCACCTGGACAGCCTCGACCGGGGCCTGATGACGCTGATCCAGGAACACCGCCAGCCCGCCCTCGACAGCGCCATGGTGCTGATCACCCGGGCCGGCGACCTGCGGGTGCAGACCGCGGTGGGCGTACTGCTCTGCGTGATCCTGCTGCTGGCGCGGCGCTGGGGCGCCCTGTGTTTCGCCGGGGTCGCCCTGCTGGGCACCGCCCTGGCCAACGGCGTGCTCAAGCAACTGTTCGCCCGCACCCGGCCGGACGTGCTCAGCGAGCCGCTGACCACCTTCAGCCTACCCAGCGGCCACAGTTCCGCGGCCTTCGCCTTCTTCCTCACCCTGGGGGTGCTGGCCGGCCGCGACCAGCCGCCGCGCATGCGCCTGGCCTGGATGCTGCTGGCCGGCCTGCCGGCCCTGGCCATCGCCCTGTCGCGGGTCTACCTGGGGGTGCACTGGCCCACCGACGTACTCGCCGGCGCCTTGCTGGCCGGAGGCTTCTGCGCCGCCGGGTTGAGCCTGGCCCAGCGCCGGGCGCCGCTGCTGGCCCTGGGTGCGCGGTTGTGGTGGCTGATCCTGCCCCTGAGCCTGGCGCTGCTGGGCATCCACGCCGGCTGGTCACTGCCCGAGGCGATCGAGCGCTACCGCGCGCTCTGAGGGCGGCCATGGCGCCGCCGGCCCGGAGGCCATCGACGCGGCCGCCAGGCGCGGCTCAGCCGAACGACTCGCCCTGCAGCAGCTCCAGCAGGGCCTGCAGGCGCTGCAGCCTCCGCCGCGGGTCGTCCAGGGCCAGCAATTCCACCTTGCGCGGCAGCTCGAAGGGCAGCAGGTAGGCCAGCCGGTTGGCCAGGTCGCGCTGGCCCTGCACCGCCCCGTCCATGCCCAGCGCCGCCACCATGGGGTGCTCGCCCAGGGCGCCGAGCAGCGCCAGCAGGTCGTCGTGGGCGTCGTCCAGAGGCAGGTCGGCGGGCTCCGGCAGCCACTCCACGTCCCCCATCAGGGCGCGATCCGGCCGCACCTGGCTGGCGGTCACCCGCAACCGCCGCCCGCCCTTCACCCGCACCCCCAGCAGGCCATTGGGGCGCTGCTGCCAGTCGCGGATCAGCGCCTCGCAGCCCACCTCGGCGAAGTCGCTGGCCGCCTCGCCCACCTCGCTGCCGGCATACAGCGCCACCACGCCGAAGCCATGGCCCTGCTTCAGGCAGCGGCCGAGCATGTCCAGGTAACGTGCCTCGAACAGTTGCAGGTCCAGCACGCAACCGGGGAACAGGACGGTGTCCAGGGGGAACAGCGGCAACTGCATCGGTCTTCTCCTCGTGATAGCGGCTAGGCCACCAGGGCCACCGCCAGCGGCAGCAGCACCGCGGTGGCCACGCCCATCAGGCTCATGGCCATGGCAGCGAAGGCGCCGCATTCCTCGCCTTCCTGCAGCGCCCGGGCGGTGCCCACGGCGTGAGCACTCAGGCCCAGGGCCAGGCCCTGGGCGGCCGGGTGCACGACCCCCAGCCGGCGCAGGCACTCCGGCCCCAGGATCGCCCCGAGCATCCCGGTGATCAGCACGAACACCGCCGCCAGGGGCGCGACCCCGCCTATCTGCTCGGCCACCAGCATGGCGATGGGCGAGGTCACCGATTTCGGCAACAGGGTCATGGCCAGGGTTCGCTCGATGCCGAGCGACCAGGCCAGCGCCGCTACCGAGGCGGTGGCCAGCAGGCCGCCGGCCGTCAGGCTCAGGAGGATCGGCCAGAGCAGTTGGCGGATACGCCGCAGGTTGAGGTACAGCGGCACCGCCAGGGCCACGGTGGCGGGGCCAAGGAACAGGCTCAGCAGGGTGGTACTGCGGCGGTACTCGTCGTAGTCGATGCCGCAGATCAGCAGCACGCCCACCAGGATCAGCACCGAGACCAGCACCGGCTGCAGCAGCATCCAGCGGGTCTTCTCGTAGGCGGCCAGGGCCAGCTGGTAGGCACCCAGGGTGATGGCGAAGCCGAACAGCGGGTGATGGACGATGGCCTGCCAGGCGGCCTGCCAGTGGGGAGTCATGGCGCGCTCCGGCGGCGCGCCTGGCGCTCGATCAGCTTCTGCATCAGCAACCCGGTGCCGAAGAACGCCAGCAGCAGTGGCAGCACCAGCGCCCCCAGCAGTGCCCAGAATTCCGCCCGGATCGCCTCGGCGTAGACCATCACCCCCACCGCCGGGGGGATCAGCAGCAGCGGCAGGTAGCGCAGCAGGTTGCCGGCCGCCAGGCTCAGGGCGTCGTCCACGCCGCCGCGGGCCAGCAGCGCGCCGAACAACAGCAGCAGGCCGATGATCGGCCCCGGCAGCATGGGCAGGAGCAGGACATTCAGACCGGTGCCGAGCAACTGGAACAGCACCAGCCAGGTCAGGCCACGTAGCAGCATGGAAAGGTCTCCGGCGGAACGGGCGCCCATTATAGGCACAGGCCCGTGGGCGACCGGCCGGTCGCACCCCGTCGCCGCTATGACGGGGTATTCGCGGCGGCGCGCACGCTTGCCGCACCGCCCCCAGCGTGCTGACCTGTCGGGACCGGCCGCGAGCCGGCCCTTCCGACACCCCTATTCAGAGGACACTGCCATGCCTTCCGTACCGGTCGACGCGCTCAAGGACTACATCGGCAAGGACCTGGGCCACTCCGAGTGGCTGACCATCGACCAGCAGCGGGTGGACCGCTTCGCCGACTGCACCGGCGACCACCAGTTCATCCACATCGACCCGGAGCGGGCGCGGCAGACCCCGTTCGGCGGCACCATCGCCCACGGCTTCCTGTCCCTATCCCTGGTGCCGACCCTCAGCGCCGACCTGCTGCCGCGCCCCGAGGGCCTGAAGATGGCGGTCAACTACGGCCTGGACAGCGTGCGCTTCATCCAGCCGGTGGCGGTGGGGTCCCGGGTGCGCCTGGGGCTGGAGCTGCTGGATGTCTTCGAAAAGAAGCCCGGCCAGTGGCTGCTCAAGGCCCGCGCCACCCTGGAGATCGAGGGTCAGGAGAAGCCCGCCTACGTGGCCGAGACCCTGAGCCTGTGCTTCGTCTGACCCTGGGCTGACGCGCGCGGCCGCCGAGCGGTTTGCACCGCGCCGGCCGGCTGCGCTTTACTGGCGCGCCCGCACCGACCCGGACGTCCGCCATGCGCCAGCTGCTTCCCCTCTCCTTCGCCCTGCTGCTGGCTGCCTGCGGCGACGGCCAGCCGCTGACGCCGCCGGACGCCCGGTTGCCGGATGGCGCCGTCTACCACGGCCAGGTGGTGGCGGGCCTGCTGCAGGGCGAGGGCCGCCTCGACTACCCCGACGGCAGCGTATTCCGCGGGTCGTTCAAGGACGGCCTGCTGGAAGGCCCCGGCGAATGGCGGGGCGCCGCGGGCGAGCGCTATGCCGGCGACTTCCACCGCGGCGCGTTCCAGGGTCCCGGCACCTTGCACTACGCCGATGGCAGCACCTACGACGGTCATTTCGAGCAGGGCCGGATGTCCGGCGAGGGCAGCCTGACCCTGCTTGGCGGCGGGCGTTACCGCGGCCAGTTCAAGGACGACCGCTACCATGGCCTGGGCCGCCTGGAGACCGCCGACGGCGGCAGCTTCCAGGGCCGCTTCGCCAAGGGCGAGCCGGCGGGCGAAGGGGTGCGCGTGGACGCCGAGGGCAACCAGAGCAGCGGGCGCTTCACCCGCGGCGGGCTGAACGGCGAAGGCACCTACGTGGGTCGCGACGGCGACCGCTACAGCGGCGAATTCAAGGATGATCAGTTCCACGGCAAGGGCCGCTACGAGGACGGCCAGGGCGCGGTCTGGAGCGGCCGTTTCGTCCAGGGTGAGCTGACCGAGGGCGACTACCGCGGCAGCGACGGCAGTGCCTACCACGGCGCATTCAGGCAGTTCCGCTTCCACGGCAAGGGCCGCCTGCAACAGCCGGACGGCAGCGTCTACGAGGGCCGCTTCGCCTACGGTCGCTACGACGGCGAGGGGCGCCTGCGCCTGGCCGACGGCCGCCTGGAGGACGGCCATTGGCGGCGCGGCACGCGCGTGCGCGACGCCAGCGGCGACGCGGTGCCGGACCCGCTGGAAGTCGGCCTGCTGGAGCAGGGCCGCCTGCTCGACGAAGCCCTGGCCGCGCTGCCCGTCTCGACCCCGGCCAAGGAACTCTACGCCCTGACCCTGGGCGGCGACGGCCAGCAGCGCGTGTTCATGCGTGAGGCCGACTACGTCGCCACCCTGCTGGGCGAGCGCTTCGGCGCCCGCGGGCGGATCACCCTGGTCAACCAGCGCGACCACCTGGCCGACCGGCCCATGGCCACCCGCGAGAGCCTGGCCCGGGCGGTACGCGCCCTGGCCGAGCGCAGCGGCCCGGAGGACCTGGTCTTCCTCTACTTCACCAGCCACGGCTCCGCCCAGCACGAACTCAGCCTGCGCCAGCCCGGCCTGGCCCTGGGCGACCTGCCGGCCTGGCAACTGGCGCAGGTCCTGGCGCCCCTCAAGGAGCGGTACAAGGTGGTGGTCATTTCCGCCTGCTATTCCGGCGGTTTCCTGCCGGCGCTGAAGGACGACAAGACCCTGGTGATGACCGCCTCGCGGGCGGACCGGGTCTCCTTCGGCTGCTCCGACGAGAACGACTTCACCTACTTCGGCCGTGCGCTGTTCGCCGAGGCGCTGAACCAGACCGACGACCTGGAGCAGGCCTTCGCCCTGGCCAAGGCCACCGTCGCCGAGCGGGAAAAGGCCCAGGGTTTCGCCCCCTCGGAACCGCAGCTCTGGGCGCCGCTGGCGGTGCTCGGGCAGTGGCGCGCCCTGCGGGCGCAGCAGGCCGCGCGCGCATCGGCCGCACACGCGCAGGACGGTGCGGTCCAAGCGTCTACGACACCCTGAGCCGAGACCGGCGGAGACCTCACCATGCACCTGACGCCCCAGCACATCCTGCTCGCCGGCGCCACCGGCCTGACCGGCGAGCATCTGCTCGACCGACTCCTCGACGAACCCACCGTGACCCGCGTCCTGGCCCCCACCCGGCGCCCCCTCGCCGAGCACCCGCACCTGGAGAACCCGGTGGGTGAGCTGGCGGCGTTGCTGCCGCAGTTGGCGGGGCCGGTGGACACCGCGTTCTGCTGCCTGGGCACCACCCTCAAGCAGGCGGGCTCGGAGGCCGCGTTCCGCGCCGTCGACCATGACTTGGTGCTGGCCTTCGCCCGCCGCGCCCGGGAACTGGGGGCCCGTCACCTGCTGGTGATCAGCGCGGTGGGCGCCGACCCCAAGGCCTCGGTGTTCTACAGCCGGGTGAAGGGCGAGCTGGAAGAGGCGCTGCGCGCCCAGAACTGGCCGCAGCTGACCCTGGCGCGGCCGTCCCTGCTGCTGGGGCCGCGGGACGAGCCGCGCCTGGGGGAACGCCTCGCCGCGCCCTTCAGCAAGCTGCTGCCGGGCAAGTACCAGGGCATCGAGGTGGCGGTACTGGCCCGCGCGCTCTGGCGCCTGGCCCTGGAAGAAAGCACCGGCACCCGGGTGGTGGAGTCCGACGAGTTGCGCAAGCTGGGCCGCTGAACCGGCGGCTTCCGCTATCCTCGGCGTTTTCGCCGCCAAGGAAGCCCCATGCGCACCCTCACCACCCTCGCCGGCAACAGCCAGAAGCTCGACGGCGGCGCCATGTTCGGCAACGCGCCCCGGGCGCTATGGGCGCGCTGGCTGGCGCCGGACACTGAAAACCGCATCGACCTGGGCTGCCGCGCGCTGCTGGTGCGCGAGGCGGAGCGCAACGTGCTGGTGGAGACCGGAATCGGCGCGTTCTTCAGCCCCGAGCTGAAGCGCCGCTTCGGCGTCCAGGAAGACCGCCACGTGCTGCTGGACAGCCTGGCCGAGGTGGGCCTGAGCGACGCCGATATCGACGTGGTGCTGCTCACCCACTTGCACTTCGACCATGCCGGTGGCCTGCTGGAAGCCTGGCGCGAGGGCCAGCCGGCGCGCTTGCTGTTCCCCCACGCCCGCTTCGTCACAGGCCGCCGCCAGTGGCAGCGCGCCCGCCAGCCCCATTCCCGCGACCGCGCCTCCTACATCCCCGAACTGCTGGACCTGCTGGAGGCCAGCGGCCGCCTGGAACTGCTGGACGAGGACGCGACCTCGGCCACCCTCGGCCCCGACTGGCGCCTGCACTGGAGCGACGGCCACACCCCGGGGCAGCTGTTGCCAGAAGTCGCCATGCCTGGCGGGCCGGTGCTGTTCGCTGGCGACCTGGTGCCCGGCGCCGCCTGGCTGCACCTGCCCATCACCATGGGCTACGACCGCTTCCCCGAAGGCCTGATCGACGAGAAGCAGGCGCTGCTGTACGACCTGCTGGTCCGTGGCGGGCGCCTGGTGTTCACCCATGACCCGCAGATCGCCCTCGGTCGGCTGCAGCGCGAGGCCGGCGGCCGCTTCGTCCTGGCGCAGCCCCTGGCCCAGGTGCGCGACCTGGCCGAGTAGCGCCGGCGCCGGGTTGACGCTGGCGAAGGCCACGGCCGAGGATGGCGGTTTCCGCCCGGAGACCGTCCCCGTGAGCCTCGAATCCGTACGCGCCTTCTTCGCCGAACATGCCCCCGACATCGCCGTCATCGAACTCGACACCAGCACCGCCACCGTGGCCCTGGCGGCCGACGCCCATGGCGTCGAGCCCGGGCGGATCGCCAAGACCCTGGCGTTCCGCGTCGGCGAGCGGGTGCTGCTGGTGGTGGCGCGGGGCGATGCGCGGATCGACAATCGCAAGTTCAAGCAGGCCTTCGGCAGCAAACCCAGGCTGCTGGACGCCGAGACAGTCCAGGCCCTCACCGGCCACCCGGTGGGCGGGGTCTGCCCGTTCGGCCTGGCCACCTCGCTTCCGGTCTATTGCGACCAGTCCCTGCAAGCCTTCGACGAGGTGGTGCCGGCGGCGGGCGCGGTGCACAGCGCGGTGCGCATCGGCACGGCGCGCCTGGCGGCGCTGGTGGATGCGCAGTGGGTAGATGTTTGCCAGGATCTGGTCTGACGCCTGGGGCCGCTACGGAAACTGCCCGGGATAGGCGACCGGCCGGCGCCGCCGCGCGCTCAGTTGCGCACGCCCAGGCCGATACCCAGCTCGGCGGCCAGGGCGAAGGGTGCCAGCAGCGTGTCCAGTAGTACGCTGGCCGGCAGGTCGAGCCCCGGATGGGCGGGCGGCTGCGCACCGAAGCGCGCCTGGGAGCAGCAACCGCCCTGCAGGGCGTAATGGTCCAGGCGGGTGCCGGCGTAGAGCAGCGGCGCGTCGGCGTGGTCGGCATCCAGCATGCGCACGCTGGCGCAACCGTCCAGGGCGAGGGTCAGCGCCAGCAGCGGCCCGGCGCCCCGCGCGGTCACTCCTCGCTGCCCCCGAGGTGATGCTCGCCCCAGCGCGGCAGCATGTCCTGGGGAATGCCCAGCAGGTTGAGGATGCGCGCCACGATGAAGTCCACCAGGTCGTCGACCGTGCGCGGCTGGTGGTAGAAGCCCGGCGAGGCCGGCAGGATCACCGCGCCCAACTGGGTCAGCCTGAGCATGTTCTCCAGGTGAATCGCGGAGTACGGCGCTTCCCGCGGCACCAGGATCAGCGGCCGGCGCTCCTTCAGGGCCACGTCGGCGGCCCGCTCGATCAGGTTGTTGCTGGCGCCGCAGGCGATGGCCGACAGGGTACCGGTGGAACAGGGCACTACCACCATGGCGCCTGGCGCGCCGGAGCCGGAGGCCGGCGGCGCCATCCAGTCTTCCTTGCCGTACACGCGGATCTGCCCCGGCGCCGCGCCGGTGTACTCGCTGAGGAACGCCTGCATGGCCTGGGGCTTGGCCGGCAGGCTGACGTCGGTCTCGGTGGCCAGCACCAGTTGCGCCGCCTTGGAGATCAGGAAGTGCACCTCCCGCTCCTCCTGCACCAGGCAGTCCAGCAGGCGCAGGCCGTAGGGGGCGCCGGAGGCACCGGTCATGGCCAGGGTGACGCGCTCGGGGCCGCTCATGGACACCTCGTCAACCGCCCAAGGCCGCGGCCAGGCGGCCGTGCAGCCCGCCGAACCCGCCATTGCTCATGATCACCACCTGGGTGCCCGGGGTGGCCTGGGCGCGCACCTGCTCGACGATGGCCTCCAGGGAGTCGCAGACCTGAGACGGCACGCTGCAGCGGGCGGAGGTGGCGTGCAGGTCCCAGCCCAGGTTCGGCGGCGCGTACCAGAACACCTGGTCGGCCAGCTTCACCGATTCCGGCAGGCCGTCGCGGTGGGCGCCCAG
Organism: Pseudomonas mangiferae; assembly: GCF_007109405.1. Classification (GTDB taxonomy): domain Bacteria; phylum Pseudomonadota; class Gammaproteobacteria; order Pseudomonadales; family Pseudomonadaceae; genus Pseudomonas_T; species Pseudomonas_T mangiferae. The sequence goes on along the minus strand of NZ_VJOY01000020.1, from coordinate 44,624 downwards.
CTTCATGGAGTTGGAGCGCGGCTCGATGATGGCGATCAGCGGGGCGTCGCCGATGCGCTTGCGTAGGCCGTCCAGGGTGGTGGCGATGGCCGTGGGGTGGTGGGCGAAATCGTCGTAGAGGGTCACCCCGTTGACCTCGGCGAAGCGCTCCATGCGCCGCTTCACGCTGAGGAACGCACCGAGGGCGGCGACCCCCTGGGCCGGCACCACGCCGACGTGGCGCGCCGCCGCCAGGGCGGCCAGGGCGTTGGCGACGTTGTGCTGGCCGCTCAGGGCCCACTCCACCACGCCCTGGGGCTGGCCGTCGAAGCCCACCTCGAAGCGCGAGCCGTCCTCCGCCAGCAGCCGCGCGTGCCAGCGGCCGCCGGCGCCGGTAGTCTGCACCGGTGTCCAGCAGCCCATGCGGACCACCCGCTGCAACGCCTCGTCGCCGGCCGGGTGAACGATCAGCCCCTCCCCCGGCACGGTGCGCACCAGGTGATGGAACTGCCGCTCGATGGCCGCGAGGTCGGGGAAGATGTCCGCGTGGTCGAACTCCAGGTTGTTGAGGATCGCCGTGCGCGGCCGGTAGTGGACGAACTTCGAGCGCTTGTCGAAGAAGGCGCTGTCGTACTCGTCGGCCTCCACCACGAAGAACGGCGTGTCGCCCAAGCGTGCGGAGATGCCGAAGTTCTGCGGTACCCCGCCGATGAGGAAGCCCGGGCTCATGCCCGCATGCTCCAGAATCCAGGCCAGCATGCTGCTGGTGGTGGTCTTGCCGTGGGTCCCCGCCACCGCCAGCACCCAGCGCCCCTGCAATACGTGGTCCGCCAGCCACTGCGGCCCCGAGACGTACGGCAGCCCCTTGTTCAGCACGTGCTCCACCGCGGGGTTGCCCCGGGACAGCGCGTTGCCGATCACCACCAGGTCCGGCACCGGCTCCAGATGGGCGGGCTCGTAGCCCTGCATCAGCTCGATGCCTTGGGCCTGCAGCTGGGTACTCATGGGCGGGTAGACATTGGCGTCGGAACCGGTGACACGATGGCCGAGCGCCTTGGCGAGCACCGCCAGCGAGCCCATGAAGGTGCCGCAGATGCCGAGGATGTGGATATGCATGGAGAACCTCTGTGGCGGGCCCGAGGCGGCCCGGAAGATCGCCGCAGGTTAGCACAGCGGGCCCCGCCGACCCAGGCGCGGCCGGGCCTCAGTCGCTCTCGCAGCCCAACCCCTTCAGCCGCTCCGCCGCCTGCTCCGGTGTCGAGCCCGTAGCATGGCGCAGGCGTACCTGGGCCCGCTCCAAGATAGGCGCATGCACCGGTTCGCAAAGGTTGATTTCCCAGATGTCGCCACTTGCCCTGTCCACAGCGTACAGCCCGCTGAATTGAGTCGCCCCTGACGCCTCTGAATCGCACCCTACGCTCAGATCGTAGAACCCTGGATGAGGCGGCTCCCCCGCATCGTTCACTAAATCACTATCGATAAAACAGCCAGGGCCCTGCACCGCCTGGCCTTGCGCTTCAAGCGCCAGACGAAGCCATTGTGCAGCTTGCTCACGCGTCAGCCCTTGGGGCTCGACCGGTCCGAGAGCAGGCTCAGTTGTGCAAGCGGTAAGCAGCAAGAAGCAAGCGGCCGTTTTCAACCTTGTCACGACTCGCACTCCATTCTGATCTTGACCATTCCAATGATGCCGATCAGGTAGTTGGCGAAACCCGTCTTTCCGCCATTCATGTCGTCACCACTGTTGAAGCCAGCTCTCACAAGAGCATTCGCGAATTGATGGACGTCCTTTACCCCTCTGACCGAAGCACCATATCTAGCGGCAAATGACTCGGCCGCCTGCCCGAATGAACTGTATCTGGCCAATCTGACGCTTGGGTTGTTCCTCGCCTCCCCTTCTCCGACTTGCAGGAGCGCCGGGGCATGCATCGAGAAATAGTTGTGATAATCGCGTGCTATGCGGCCTGAGCCGTACTGACTCTCTTGCGCTGAACTCGACAGGAACATCCAGCTTTCGAGCAATACGCAAACTCTCATCCCTGTACGTCCTGATGAACAGGACAGCCTCCGCGTTACCGCAATACTTGCCTGCCATGGCCATTCTCCTTAACGAAAGCGAAGAATTTAACCGTTGGTATTAGCTGCGTCAGCTCGCACCTAGGGTTCGGAGCGGCTGATCCCGTGCTTGCGCAGCTTGCGGTACAGGGTGTTGCGGCTGATGCCCAGTTGTTCCGCCGCGGCGGTGACGTGCCAGCGCTGGGCTTCCAGCACGGCGCGCAGGGCGGCGCCTTCGGCGACGTCCAGGGGCGCGGCCGTCGGGGTGGCGGGTGCCGGTTCGGTGCGGCGGATGTCGGCGGGAAGGTCGTCGAGGCGGATCCAGCCGTCCTCGCAGAGGGCCGCCAGGGTCCGCAGCACGTTGCGCAGTTGGCGAATGTTGCCCGGCCAGGGGTAGCCGTGGAGCGCTTCGTGGGCATCGGCGGTGAGGCGGATGGGCTCGCCGCGGGCCTCCTGGCGCAACAACTGCTCCAGCAGGTCGCTGCGGTCGCTGCGCGCGCGCAGGGGCGGCAGTTCGATCACCAGGCCGTTGAGGCGGTAGTAGAGGTCCTCGCGGAAGGTGCCCTGGGCGACCCGCTCGCCCAAGTCGCGGTGGGTGGCGCTGATCAACCGCAGGTCCACCGCCTGGGCCTCGCCGCCCAGGGGCACCACCTGGCGCTCTTCCAGCACCCGCAGCAGGCGGGCCTGCAGCGCCAGGGGCATGTCGCCGATCTCGTCGAGGAACAGGGTGCCGCCGTCGGCCTGCTGCAGCTTGCCGCGCATGCCGTCCTTGCGCGCGCCGGTGAAGCTGCCGCCGCGGTAGCCGAACAGCTCGCTCTCGATCAGGGTCTCCGGGATCGCCGCGCAGTTGAGGGCGACGAACGGGCGGCCCGCCCGGGACGAAGCCCGGTGCAGGGCCTGAGCGAAGGCTTCCTTGCCGCTGCCGGTCTCGCCGTGCAGCAGCAGCGGCACGTCACGCTCGTAGACCCGCCCGGCGCGGACGAAGTCCCGCTGCAGCGCGGGGTCCGCCAGGCACAGGGTGGGCGCCGGGGGCTGGGGCGGAACCGGCGCCGCCGATGCAATGGGCGCGGCGGCCACCGGGCGCGCCCGGCCGCGCAACTGAGCGTGGAGGCGCTGGCCGCTCCGCGTGTGCAGCGGCCAGACGCTGGCCGGCTGCGGCGTGGCGCGGCCCAGCAGGTCGTCCAGGCGCGTGTCGAACAGGTCCTCCAGCAGGCGCCCCAGCACCGTCTCGCGCTCGCACCCCAGTTGCGCCAGGGCACCGGCGTTGAGGGCCAGCACCCGCCCCTCGCCGTCGAACGCCAGCAGCCCTTCGCTGAGCAGGCCGAGCCCGTCCGGCTGCGGATGGAAGCGCAGCAGCCAGTCGTGCTCATAGCGACGGAGGAAGTAGCGGGTCTCGATGGCCCGGGCCGACAGGCTGACCAGGGACAGGGTGTGGAACTGGCTCTGCCGCGACACCCGCGAGCGGGCCGAGGAGACGTCCAGCACGGCCAGCAGGTCGCCGTGGGGGTCGAACACCGGGCTCGCCGAGCAGGTCAGCCCGGTGTGGCAACTGCGGAAATGCTCCGCCTGGTGGATGGTCAGCACCTGGCGCTCGGCCAGGCAGGTGCCGATGCCGTTGGTGCCCTCGCAGGCCTCGCTCCAGTCGGCGCCGAGCCACAGCCCGGCCCGTTCGAAGGTGCGACGCTCGGCCTCGTGGGTCACGCAATCGAGGATCACCCCGCGGGCATCGGTGAGCAGCACCGCATGGTCGCGGCCGGCCAGTTGGCGGTGCAGACTGTGCAGTTCGCCGCCGGCGATCTCCAGCATGTCCCGCAGCGGCTCGCGGCGCTCGCGCATGCGCGCCGACTCCAGTACCGCCGGCGCCACGGGCAGCGCCGGGTCCAGTCGGTACTGCTCCAGGCAGCGCCGCCAGGAGCGGGCGATGGAAGGATCGACGGCGGTGCCCACGGTCCGTCCCTGGGCCACGGTCAGCACCTGCTGGGCGTGGCGGCGTTCGTCGTTGCGCGTCATGGTCGTCCTCCGGCGGAAGCACCGCGCGGTCGCCTGCGCGCCTCGCGGCGACCCGTCGTGCCGGCCAGCATCCTCCAAGGCAGGGTGAGGGCGCAACGCCTGGATGACTCCCAGGTCACGGGCTGTAACGCCAGCGGTACGTTTTGTCACCCTCGCCGTACCAGCACCGCGACAATCGCGCCCCTGAACGTCACGCCTGGGCGACGCACATCCCCGTGCCACGGGCCTCGGCCGTTTCTGGCCCGGCCCTTGCTCCAGGCTTCGGGCTTTCCGGACCGCTGCCAGGGCCGCGAACGGAGCGGCGCTGCCCGCCCTCCCTTCACCCTGCGCCAGGCGATGCGGCCCGGGCCACCTCCACACAAGCACAAGAGCCAGGAGAGACCCCATGCGTTACGCCCAACCCGGCAGCGAAGGCGCCATCGTTTCCTTCAAGTCCCGCTACGGCAACTACATCGGCGGCGAATTCGTCCCGCCGGTGAAAGGCGAGTACTTCACCTCCACCTCGCCGGTGAACGGCCAGCCCATCGCCGAATTCCCCCGCTCCGGCGCGGAAGACATCGAGAAGGCCCTGGACGCCGCCCATGCCGCCGCCGACGCCTGGGGCCGCACCTCGGTCCAGGACCGTTCCAATCTCCTGCTGAAGATCGCCGACCGCATCGAGCAGAACCTCGAGCTGCTGGCGGTGACCGAAACCTGGGACAACGGCAAGGCGGTGCGCGAGACCCTCAACGCCGACATCCCCCTGGCGGCCGATCACTTCCGCTACTTCGCCGGCTGCATCCGCGCCCAGGAAGGCGGCGCCGCGGAGATCAACGAAAACACCGTCGCCTACCACATCCACGAGCCGCTGGGGGTGGTCGGCCAGATCATCCCGTGGAACTTCCCGCTGCTGATGGCCGCCTGGAAACTGGCCCCGGCCCTGGCCGCCGGCAACTGCATCGTGCTCAAGCCCGCCGAGCAGACGCCCCTGGGCATCAGCGTGCTGATGGAGCTGATCGGCGACCTGCTGCCGCCGGGCGTGCTCAATGTCGTCCAGGGCTTCGGCAAAGAAGCCGGCGAAGCCCTGGCCACCAGCACCCGCATCGCCAAGATCGCCTTCACCGGCTCCACCCCGGTGGGCGCCCACATCCTCAAGTGCGCGGCGGCGAACATCATCCCGTCCACCGTGGAGCTGGGCGGCAAGTCGCCGAACATCTACTTCGAAGACATCATGCAGGCCGAGCCGAGCTTCATCGAGAAGGCTGCCGAAGGCCTGGTGCTGGCGTTCTTCAACCAGGGCGAAGTGTGCACCTGCCCGTCCCGGGCGCTGGTGCAGGAATCGATCTACCCGGCGTTCATGGCCGAGGTGATGAAGAAGGTCCAGGCCATCAAGCGCGGCGACCCGCTGGACACCGACACCATGGTGGGCGCCCAGGCCTCCGAGCAGCAGTTCGACAAGATCCTTTCCTACCTGGACATCGCCCAGCAGGAAGGCGCCGAGGTGCTGGTGGGCGGCGGCGTGGAGAAGCTCGAGGGCAACCTGGCCAGCGGCTATTACATCCAGCCGACCCTGCTCAAGGGCCACAACAAGATGCGCGTGTTCCAGGAGGAAATCTTCGGCCCGGTAGTGAGCGTCACCACCTTCAAGGACGAAGCCGAGGCCCTGGCCATCGCCAACGACACAGAGTTCGGCCTCGGCGCCGGTCTCTGGACCCGCGACATCAATCGCGCCTACCGCATGGGCCGGGGCATCAAGGCCGGTCGCGTGTGGACCAACTGCTACCACCTGTACCCAGCCCACGCCGCCTTCGGCGGCTACAAGAAATCCGGGGTCGGCCGGGAGACCCACAAGATGATGCTCGACCACTACCAGCAGACCAAGAACCTGCTGGTGAGCTACGACATCAACCCGCTGGGCTTCTTCTGAGCCAATCGGAGCGGGGCAGCCGCCCCGCTCCGCGCTGAGCGTGTTTTCCATTCGTCCGCATACGAGGAGGGACTCCCCCATGCCGAAAACCATGAAAGCCGCCGTCGTCCACGCCTTTGGCAAGCCGCTGGAAATCCGCGAAGTGCCAGTGCCCACGCCCGGTCCGGGCCAGGTGCTGGTGAAGGTGGCCGCGTCCGGCGTCTGCCACACCGACCTGCACGCCGCGGAAGGCGACTGGCCGGTGAAACCGAACCCGCCGTTCATCCCCGGCCACGAGGGTGTCGGCCACGTGGTAGCGGTCGGCGCCGGCGTGAAGCACATCAAGGAAGGCGACCGGGTCGGCGTGCCCTGGCTGTATTCCGCCTGCGGCCACTGCGAGCATTGCCTGGGCGGCTGGGAAACCCTCTGCGAGACCCAGGAGAACACCGGCTACTCGGTGAACGGCGGCTTCGCCGAATACACCCTGGCGGACGCCAACTACGTCGGGCGCCTGCCGGACAACGTCAGCTTCATCGAGATCGCCCCGGTGCTCTGCGCGGGCGTCACCGTCTACAAGGGCCTGAAGATGACCGACACCCGGCCGGGCCAGTGGGTGGCCATCTCCGGCATCGGCGGTCTCGGCCACATGGCCGTGCAGTACGCCAAGGCCATGGGCCTGAACGTCGCCGCGGTGGACGTGGACGACGCCAAGCTGGACCTGGCGCGGCGGCTGGGCGCCGAGGTGACGGTGAATGCCCGGGAGCAGGACCCGGCGGCCTACCTCAAGGAAACCATCGGCGGCGCCCACGGCGCGCTGGTCACCGCGGTCTCGCCCAAGGCCTTCGAGCAGTCCATCGGCATGACCCGGCGCGGCGGCACCATCGCCCTCAACGGCCTGCCGCCGGGTGAGTTCCCGCTGTCGATCTTCGACATGGTGCTCAACGGCACCACGGTGCGCGGCTCCATCGTCGGCACCCGCCAGGACCTGCAGGAAGCCCTGGATTTCGCCGGCGAAGGCAAGGTGAAGGCCACCGTGGCCACGGAAAAGCTGGAGAACATCAACGCGGTGTTCGAACGCATGCACAAGGGCCAGATCGAGGGCCGCATCGTCCTCGACATGGAGAGCTGAGGCGCAACGCCCGGCCGGGCCGCCCCAGGCGGCCCGCTTCGCCTGTGGAAACCTCCGGCAACACTCCGGCGCCATGCCTGCGCCAGGCGCTGCCGCCAGGTGCGACAAAGTGCCCGCCCACGCCCGGCGCTTATCCCTATAATGCCCGCCTTCGCATTCCCCAGCCGGCTGGCTCGACACAGGCGCACCATGGATTTCAACCCGATCGACCTCATCCTCCACCTGGATACCTACCTGAACCTGCTGGTCAGCAACTATGGCGTGTGGATCTACGCGATCCTGTTCCTGGTGATCTTCTGCGAGACCGGCCTGGTGGTGACGCCCTTCCTGCCCGGCGACTCGCTGCTGTTCATCGCCGGCGCCATCTGCGCCGGGGGCGGCATGGACCCGCTGCTGCTGGGGGGGCTGCTGATGGTCGCCGCGATCTCCGGCGACAGCACCAACTACCTGATCGGCCGCACCCTCGGCGAGCGGCTGTTCAGCAACCCGAACTCCAAGCTGTTCCGCCGCGACTACCTGCAGCGCACCCATGACTTCTACGAGCTGCATGGCGGCAAGACCGTGACCCTGGCGCGCTTCCTGCCGATCCTGCGCACGTTCGCCCCCTTCGTCGCCGGCATGGCGAAGATGTCCTACCCGCGTTTCGTGTTCTTCAGCGTGATCGGCACCGTGGCCTGGGTCGGCGGCCTGGTGACCCTCGGCTACTTCTTCGGCAACGTGCCCTTCATCAAGCAGAACCTCTCGCTGCTGGTGATCGGTATCATCGCCCTGTCCCTGCTGCCCATGGCCATCGGCCTGCTGCGCCACCGCCTGCGTCCGGGCGACAGCTACGGGCGCTAGCCCATGTGGTCGCTCCGGGCCTGGCGCCAGCGGCGCATCCTCGCGCGCAACCCGGTGGACCCGGCGCTGTGGGCCCGGGTGCGCGAGACGCTGCCGCTGCTGGACGGCCTGGACGCCGAGGAAGACCAGCGGCTGCGGGATCGCAGCGTGCTGTTCCTCCATGACAAGCGCCTGACCACCCTGGGTGGCCTGGAACTGGATGGCGAGGCCCGGCTGCTGCTGGCGGCCCAGGCGCAGTTGCCGCTGCTGCACCTGGCGGACCTGGACTGGTACCAGGGCTTCCACGAACTGGTGCTCTACCCCGACGATTTCCGCAGCCCCCAGCGCCACCGCGACGCCAGCGGCGTGGTCCACGAATGGGACGCCGAACACAGCGGCGAGGCCTGGCTGCAGGGGCCGGTGATCCTGTCCTGGCCCGGAGTGCAGGCCAGCGGAGGCTGGGAAGGCTACAACCTGGTGATCCACGAGCTGGCCCACAAGCTGGACATGCTCAACGGCGACGCCAACGGCCAGCCGCCGCTGCACCGGGACATGCGCCCGTCGGACTGGGCCGAGGCCATGCAGCAGGCCTACGACCGCCTCAACGCCGAACTGGACGCCCACCCCGACGCGGAAACCGCCATCGACCCGTATGCGGCCGAGAACCCCGCCGAGTTCTTCGCCGTCACCAGCGAATACTTCTTCAGCGCCCCGGACCTGCTGGCGCGTACCTGGCCGGCGGTGTATGCCCAATTGCGGGCCTTCTACCGCCAGGACCCGCTGGCCCGCTTGCAGCGGCTGCAGCGCGAGCACCCCGACTACCGCACCCACGCCCCTCATCACCCGCGCTGAAGGGCCGGGGTCGCGCCTCGTCTCCCGGGCGCCGGGCCAGCGTAGTAAGGCCGCCGGAATGCGCCTATAATCCGGCCACTTTTTTGGCCCGTTTCAGGAGCGTTTCCCATGAGCTACAGCAAGATCCCGGCCGGCAAGGACCTGCCGAACGACATCTACGTCGCCATCGAGATCCCGGCCAACCATGCGCCGATCAAGTACGAGATCGACAAGGACAGCGACTGCCTGTTCGTCGACCGCTTCATGGCCACCCCCATGTTCTACCCGGCCAACTACGGCTACATCCCCAACACCCTGGCCGACGACGGCGACCCGCTGGACGTGCTGGTAGTGACCCCTTACCCGGTGACGCCCGGCTCGGTGATCCGTGCCCGTCCCGTCGGCGTACTGCACATGACCGACGAAGCCGGCGGCGACGCCAAGCTGCTCGCCGTACCCCACGACAAGCTCAGCCAGCTCTACGTCGACGTGAAGGAATACACCGACCTGCCGGCCCTGCTGCTGGAGCAGATCAAGCACTTCTTCGAGAACTACAAGGACCTGGAGAAGGGCAAGTGGGTCAAGGTCGAGGGATGGGGCAACGCCGACGCCGCCCGCGCCGAGATCACCAAGGCCGTCGCCGCCTACAAGCCGTAAGCGCTCACGACGCCAAAAAAGCCCGGACCTGTCCGGGCTTTTTCGTTTGGGCGGGGGCGAAGCGTGCCTGCAGCCAAATGGGCTAGCTGCGCGGGTCGATGATGCTCAGCGAGGCTGCCGTGCGCATTGATGCCGTTGGTGCTGTGGTTCAATCACCTTCAACTGCACCGCCTTTTCGTACCAGGCGCCGCATTCCGGACAGCGAAGCGGATCGCCGAATGCCGAGACGGGCGCTTCGTATTCACACGTTGGACATTGCATAGGGGTCCTTCCCAAGGGCTGGTCGAGGCGGAACCGCAGTATCATTGCGCCACCACCCACTTGCTCACCGATCGCCCCCATCTTTGGATCGTCTCCCACTGAGCATTTAGCGGTAGTGAAAAAGCGCCCGATCTGCTACGGTTTGCACCCTTCGCGCAGGCTCGTCCTCGCGTAACGCATCCGAAGGCGGTTGCGGCTCACCAGAAGCGAGCCGGAACCACCCCCTGAAAGCCGGCCACAAGCCGGCTTTTTTATTATTCGGAGAATTCAATGGCATCCTTCACTGCTGGATAAACAGAGCCTTTCAGGCGCCCCCTGCTACCTCTTGCATTGCTCTACCTGAAGGGACGTGCAGGCTCGGGCCAACCCATGCCAACGCAGGCAACAAGAAGTTGCTATCACTCCAATCTTCTTAAGAAACGAGAGTTTTCATGAGTGGCGAGATGAAGGCCGCCTTAGAACGGTATCGTGAGCAAAGCAGGTTTCAGGATGAGCAAGAGTGAACGGGACAAGGCATAGTTTCTTTCATCAAGGGCAAGCGATGCGCTTCATTATTCTGCTACTGACCGCTCTCATCCTGTCTGGCTGTACGAGTCGCTCCGCGCGCTACTATGGATTCGGCACGAGACCAGATATTGGTTCCTTGCACTCCTCGATCATTTCGCAGCTCGAGTCCTATCTCTTTAGCCCTGACTCGCTGAAAACTCTCGTCATAGCCAAGCCTGAACCTGGCTGCACATCGCGAGGGCCGGGAAGACGAGACGTCTGCGGTTTCAAGACATGCTTCCAGTACACCGCAGCGAATATGAATGGATTCCCCGTCCTCGAAACACAGGAGTTCTGGATCACCAAGGGTTATGGCAATTTCTATCGACCCTCCCAGACCTGCCCAGCACACCTTATCGAGTGGGACGGGAAAGAAGACGTTGCACATGGGGATTTCTGCTCACTACAGCCAGACCACCCTAGCTGCAAAAGTGGGACGCGTGGCCCCGCCCCCGAAGACCTGAGACCACCAGACAATTCGCCCTCCCCGCCACACAAAACAGCTTTCGAGCAGTACAAGGCAAAACGCCTAACCGTCTGGAGGCAAGCGGAGGCCGAGGACTTGGCTACCCTGGCCAAGCAGGCGGACCTTTACCTCAAGGACGGCCTCGGTGCACGCTATAGATCAGTGAAGGTCGGTGACAAAGAAGACGCTCCCGGCACGAAGCAGTACTGCGGGCTCATCAATGCGAAGAACTCATACGGTGGTTACACCGGATTCAGAAAATTCTACTTCGCAGAAATCGGCTTCATGGCGATAGAGGATGAGTACAACGGATCGTTTATCGACAAGCACTGCCGATAAACCGTACAACCCGGAATACTTTTCCGGGCAACTCATTATCCTCGAACAGGACAGACGATTCATCTGAGCCCTAAATCGTTGCACTACCCTCGGCAGGCACTTGAGCACTGTTTTGGCGGGTGAACGCTTCACACAGCGTGCAAAACCACTTTCTTCGCTTGAACCGCGGCAAGACGAGTTTCAAGTTCCTCTCTCACCGCGCAGTAAATCTCTCCGGCTGCAGTTCGGCAGTGCCGCCTCGAGTTGACAACCAATTCCATTGGCAATGCTGCAAGGGGATTTACTAGGTTCTGTACGAAAAGTGTCTGCGCTCGGTGATGCTGCGAAAAAAAACAGGTTCAGAATGCTCATTTACAGCACGTAAACTCCGCTTCTTCGCCTGTTTTTACCTTGCCTGACCTTCGCTCGACGACTTTTCGTACAGAACCTAACGGCCTACCAATAACCTCCCTGCGCGCCATCAGTGCGCCGCCAGCGAAGCGTACCCCCGGGGCGCATCACTACTTTCCAGTGGTTGCGTCGAAAGAGCGCACCTGCCTCAAGGCGGGCCCGCCTTGCTCCCTTCGCCCTAGCGCTTCTCCACGCCCAGGCTGTACGGCGCCGGCAGCCAGCGGTAAGCGTCGCCGTCGGGGACGACGTGGCCGAGGCCGGGGAAGCTGATGTGGGGCGCGGCGACCCAATAGCCCTCGCGGCTGGCGTCAGCGAAGGCGGCCAGGCGGTGGTGGGCGGCGGTGCCCTGGTCGCTGTCGTAGGAGATGGTGATGGTGGGCACCGGGAACTGCACCGCCTCGGCGTGCACCAGGTCGCCCCAGAACACCAGTTTCTGCCCCTGACTCTCCACGACGTAAAAGCTGTGCCCCGGGGTGTGGCCGGGTGCAGGGATGACGCTGACGCCGGCGAACAGGGTCTGCGGCGCGTTGAAGGGGCGCAGGCGCCCGTCCTGGGCGTAGGGCGCCAGGGATGCGCGGCCGGCGGCGAACCAGGGTTTCTTCTGCTCCGGCGCCTGGGCCCGGGCCTCGTCACTGGACCAGTAGTCCAGCTCCCGCTGGTCGAGGTAGACCCGGGCCTTGGGGAACACCGGCTGGCCGTCCACCACCAGGCCACCGGAGTGGTCGGAATGGACGTGGGTCAGCAGCACCGCGTCGATCTGCTCGGGCCGGTAGCCGGCGGCCCGGAGATTGCCCACCAGGCGGTTGGCGACCTGGGGGCCGAAGGCGCGGCCGGCGCCGGTGTCCACCAGCAGCAACTGCTTGCCGGTGTTGATCAGGAAAGCGTTGATGGAGGTTTCCACCGGCAACGTCTGGTGGGCGCGGGCCAGCAGGGCTTCCACCTGGCCGGGGGCGGCGTCCTTCAGCTCGCGGTCCATGTGCTGCGGCACGGTGCCGTCGGACAGCGCGGTGATCTCGAAGTCGCCCAGCATCATCCGGTAGAAGCCCGGTGCCTGGGTACGCACCTGGGGTGCCGCGGCCTGCACCGCGGCGGGCGCCAGGACGGACAGGCCAAGCCCGGCGAGCAGCGCGCCGGCCAGAGCCTGGCGCAGGAAGGGGGGAAGGGTCATGGGGATCTCCTATCAGGGGTGAATGGCGAAGAATCGTTTCTTCGTCGGGACAGTGGACAGCATGGACCCGATTCCCTCACCGGTTTAGTAGGCTGCTCCGGGAAATACCGGACCACTCACGGGACAATCCATGAATCCATCGCTGGATATGAACGACACCCTGGTCTTCGTCCGGGTGGTGCAGGCCGGTGGCTTCACCGCCGCCGCCCAGCTGCTGGGGATGCCCAAGACCACCGTCAGCCGCAAGGTCCAGGAGCTGGAGAAGCGCCTGGGCACACGCCTGCTGCACCGTTCCACACGGCGCATCGCCCTCACCGAGGCGGGCAGCCTGTACTACGAGCACGGCCTACGCGCCGCCGAGGCCCTGGCGGAGGGGCAGGCGGAGATCGAACAGGTGCTCGGCGGCCCGCGGGGCTGGCTGCGGGTGGCGGCGCCCCACTCCTTCGGGGTGCGCTGGATCGCGCCGCTGCTGGGGCCGTTCAGCGAGCGCTACCCGGAGGTCCGGGTGGAGCTGCTGCTGGGCCACGAACGGCTGGACCTGTTGGATCGGCGCCTGGACATCGCCCTGCGCCTGGGTCCCCTGGCGGACTCCAGCCTGGTGGCGCGGCGCCTGGCGACGTTCGCCATGCACCTGTATGCCAGCGAGGCCTACCTGCAGCGCTACGGAGAACCTCGCGACCCGCACGAACTGCGGGAGCACCGCACCCTGGCGCTGCCCCTGGCCCGGCGCCACGACGGCTACGCCTGGGCGCTGTGCCGGGACGGCCAGTGGCAGGACTACCCGATCGCCCCGACCCTGGTGGCCAGCGACCCGGAAGCGCTGTACGACCCGCTGCTCACCGGCCAGGGCATCCTGCTCACCATGGGCATCAACCTGCGCTCTTTCGTCGAGCAAGGGCGGGTGCGCCGGGTGCTGCCGGACTGGGACGGCCCGCGCCCCGCCTTCAATGCCGTGTTCCCCCAGGGCCATGGCCGCTCTCCCAAGGTGCGGGCGTTCGTCGATTTCCTGGTGGAGCGTCTGCATTTCGCGGCCGACGACGCCACCCCCGGCGCGCCGCCGGAGGCCCATGCCTGAGCCATTCGGCGCCCCCGCCGATTGCCCGCAAGGCGCGCCTCTGCTAGTGTCCCGCCGGTTGTGAACCCGCCTGAGACCGCCATGGCACGCAAGAAAGCCGCCCTCGATTTCGAACAATCCCTCGCCGACCTGCAGCAACTGGTGGAACGCCTGGAAAGCGGCGAGCTGTCGCTGGAGGACTCCCTCACCGCCTTCGAGCAGGGCGTGCGCCTGACCCGCGAATGCCAGGCCGCGTTGACCCAGGCTGAGCAGAAGGTGCAGATCCTGCTGGAGCGCGACGGCGAGCTGCAGGAAGCGCCGTTCGAGGCGGATGGCGAGGCATGATCGCGGCCTACCAGGCGCGCTGCCAGCAGCGCGTCGATGCGGCCCTGGCCGAGCTGTTCACCCCACCCCGAGCGGAACTGCATCGCCTCTACCAGGCGATGCGCTACAGCGTCACCAATGGCGGCAAGCGGGTGCGCCCGCTGCTGGCCTACGCCGCCTGCGAAGCCCTGGGCGGTGACGCCGGCCAGGCCGACGGCGCGGCCTGCGCGGTGGAGCTGATCCACGCCTACTCCCTGGTCCACGACGACCTGCCGGCGATGGACGACGACGACCTGCGCCGTGGCCAGCCCACCACCCACAAGGCATTCGACGAGGCGTGTGCGATCCTCGCCGGCGACGGCCTACAGAGCCTGGCCTTCGAGGTGCTCGCCGACCCCGTGCGCAACCCCCGGGACGCCGACACCCGCCTGCGCATGGTGGGCCAGTTAGCCCGCGCCGCCGGCCCCGCCGGCATGGTCGGTGGCCAGGCCATCGACCTGGGCTCCATCGGCCTGAAGCTGGATCAGGCGGCCCTGGAAGTCATGCACCGGCACAAGACCGGCGCCCTGATCGAGGCCAGCGTGTGCCTTGGCGCCCTGGCCAGCGGCCGTGCCGACGAGGCCGGCCTGGCCGACCTGCAGCGCTACGCCCGGGCGGTGGGCCTGGCGTTCCAGGTGCAGGACGACATCCTCGACGTGGAAAGCGACACCGTCACCCTGGGCAAGCGCCAGGGCGCCGATATCGCCCGGGACAAACCCACCTACCCTGCCCTGCTCGGGCTGGCCCGCGCCAAGGGCTACGCCCTGGAACTGCGCGACCAGGCCCTGGACGCCCTCGGCCGCTTCGGGCCGGACGCCGAAGCGCTGGGCGCCCTCGCCCGCTACATCGTCGAACGGCGGCACTGAGCGCCGCCCGTCGCCCACGCCGGTCATCGGCAGGCCTGGCCCGGGCCGCGAACGCCGCGGGCGCGGGCCCTGGCTGGAACGGGCGGCGATCCGCAGACAACTTCAAGCATCGGCGCCTGATCGGGTAAACTGCCGCCCTTTCCGCACCTATAACGATTCGCCTGATGCCCACGACGTTCCAAGAGATCCCCCGCGAGCGCCCCCTGACGCCCCTGCTGGACCGCGCCGCGACCCCGGACGCGCTGCGGCTGCTGGGCGAGGCGGAACTGGAAACCCTGGCCGACGAGCTGCGCGAGTACCTGCTCTACACGGTGGGTCGCACCGGCGGGCATTTCGGCGCCGGTCTGGGGGTGGTGGAACTGACCATCGCCCTGCACTACGTCTTCGACACGCCCGAGGACCGCCTGGTCTGGGACGTCGGCCACCAGGCTTACCCGCACAAGATCCTCACCGGCCGCCGCGAGCGCATGGACACCCTGCGCCAGAAGGACGGCATCGCCGCCTTCCCCCGGCGCAGCGAGAGCGAATACGACACCTTCGGCGTCGGCCACTCCAGCACCTCCATCAGCGCCGCCCTGGGCATGGCCATCGCCGCCCGCCTGCAGGGCAGCGCACGCAAGGCGGTGGCGGTGATCGGCGACGGCGCGCTGACCGCCGGCATGGCCTTCGAGGCGCTGAACCACGCCTCGGACGTGCGCGCCAACATGCTGGTGGTGCTCAACGACAACGACATGTCCATCTCCCACAACGTCGGCGGGCTGTCCAACTACCTGGCGAAGATCCTCTCCAGCCGCACCTACGCCAGCATGCGCGAGGGCAGCAAGAAGATCCTCTCGCGCCTGCCCGGCGCCTGGGAGATCGCCCGCAAGACCGAGGAACACGCCAAGGGCATGCTGGTGCCCGGCACGCTGTTCGAGGAACTGGGCTGGAACTACATCGGCCCCATCGACGGCCATGACCTGCCGACCCTGATCACCACCCTGCGCAACATGCGCGACCTGGAGGGCCCGCAGTTCCTCCACGTGGTGACCAAGAAGGGCAAGGGCTTCGCCCCGGCCGAGGCCGACCCCATCGGCTACCACGCCATCACCAAGCTGGAACCCTTGAACGCCCCGGCGGCGCCGAAGAAGGCGGTCGGCCCGAAATACTCCAGCGTATTCGGCCAGTGGCTGTGCGACATGGCCGAGCAGGCGCCGCAGTTGGTGGGCATCACCCCGGCGATGAAGGAAGGCTCCGACCTGGTGGAGTTCAGCGAGCGCTTCCCGGAGCGTTACTTCGACGTGGCCATCGCCGAGCAGCACGCGGTGACCCTGGCGGCAGGCCTTGCCTGCGACGGCGCCAAGCCGGTGGTGGCGATCTACTCCACCTTCCTCCAGCGCGCCTACGACCAGCTGATCCACGACGTGGCGGTGCAGAACCTCGACGTGCTGTTCGCCATCGACCGCGCCGGGCTGGTGGGCGAGGACGGCCCGACCCATGCTGGCAGCTTCGACCTGTCCTACCTGCGCTGCATCCCCGGCATGCTGGTCATGACCCCGAGCGACGGCAACGAGATGCGCCGCCTGCTCAGCACCGGCTTCCACTACCCCGGCCCGGCGGCGGTGCGCTACCCCCGCGGCAACGGCCCGGACTTCCCCCTAGACGCCAGCCTCGAAGGCCTGGAGATCGGCAAGGCCCGGGTCCGTCGGGAAGGCCGGCGAATCGCGCTGCTGGTATTCGGCGTGCTGCTGGGCGAGGCGCTCAAGGTGGGCGAGGCGCTGGACGCCACGGTGGTGGACATGCGCTTCGTCAAACCCCTGGACGAGGCCCTGCTGCGGGACCTGGCCGAGGGCCACGACCTGCTGGTGACCATCGAGGAGAACGCCGTGATGGGCGGCGCCGGCTCGGCGGTCAACGAATTCCTCGCCGGCGAGAACCGCCAGGTGCCGGTCCTCAACCTGGGCCTGCCGGACTGCTACGTGGAGCACGCCAAGCCGGCGCAGATGCTCGCCGAGTGCGGCCTCGACGCTGCCGGCCTGGAAGCCTCGGTGCGCGCCCGCCTGGCACGCCTGCCCGGCTGATCCTCCTGCCCCCGCCCGGCCGTCCGCCGGGCGCGCTTGCATCGCGCCGCGCCCGCGCATAAGGTGCCGGCGTTTCACTTTCCGCCATGGTGCGCCGTCCCGCCGGACGGCGTTAAACGGGAAGCCGGTGCGCTCTTCGGAGCAAACCCGGCGCTGCCCCCGCAACGGTGATCGAGCGCAGCCTCGGCTGCGCGCCGCCCCTCATGCCACTGGGTCCGCCCGGGAAGGCCGGGCGGCGCGACGGAGCCTTCCGACGATCGAGAGCCCGGAGACCGGCCTGGCGGATTCCGACTGGTGTTGCGGAGGGCATCACCGTCAAGCGTCCGGCCCCGGGGCCCGCGCTTGCCTGCCCTTCTCAAAAGTCTCGCCCTTTTGAGGATTCCATCCCGATGAAACTGTCCCGACTCGCCCTCGCGATCGCCCTGCTACCCGCCGTCCCGTTCGCCGGCGCCGCCCAGGACGATGCCCTGAAGCTCTCCGACACCCTGATCAGCGCCAACCGCGAGGCCCAGCCCCGCGCCGACAGCCCGGCGGCCAGCACGGTGTTCACCCGCGCCGACATCGAGCGCCTGCAACCGCGCTCGGTGAGCGACCTGCTGGACCGGGTGCCCGGCGTGCAGACCGTGCAGAACGGCGGCCTCGGTAGCCAGACCAGCGTCTACCTGCGCGGCACCAAGTCGGCCCAGACCCTGGTGCTGGTGGACGGCATGCGAATCGCCTCGGCCAGCTCCGGGGACAGCAACCTGCAGTTCCTCAACGTCGACCAGATCGAGCGGGTCGAGGTATTGCGTGGCAGCCGCTCGGCGATCTACGGCGCCGACGCCATCGGCGGGGTGATCCAGATCTTCACCCGCCGCGGCGACGCCCAGGGCCTCGCCCCGTGGGCGCGCCTGGCCTACGGCAGCCGCGACACCTGGCAGCGCAGCGCCGGGCTGTCCGGCGGCGATGGCGCGACCCGCTTCAGCCTCAGCGGCAGCCTCGACGACACCCACGGCATCGACCGCACCCGCGAGTCCTTCGCCAGCGACGAGGACCACGATGCCTATCGCAACAAGGCCTTCAGCCTGGCCCTGAGCCACAGTTTCGGCGAGAACCTGGAAGCCGGGGTCAACGTGCTGGACCAGAGCGGTCGCAGCGAGTACGACAACCCGTTCGGCTACTTCGACCCGGTCACCTATGCCGTGGAAGGCCAGCAGCCCTACAGCGACTTCCACCTGAGCAACATGTCTGCCTACCTGGATGCGCAACTGGCCGAGCGCTGGAACAGCCGCCTGGAAGCCGGGCACAGCGAGAACCGCGAGCGCAGCCGGGACAAGCTGCACCCGGGCACGGACGTATTCAACACCTACCGCGACGCCCTGAACTGGCTCAACACCGTGACCCTGGACGACCGCCAGAGCCTGCTGCTGGGCGCCGACCTCTACGAGGACCGGCTCAACAGCAGCACCGTCTACGACGAGACCTCGCGCTGGAACGAGGCAGCCTTCGTGCAGCACCGCTACCGCGGCGACGGCTTCTCCACCGAGCTGGGCCTGCGCCACGACCGCAACGAGCAGTTCGGCAGCGAGAACACCTGGAGCGGCGCGCTGACCGTGCCGCTCAACGACGCCAACGACTTGGTCTTCTCCTACGCCGAGGGCTTCCGCGCGCCCACCTTCAACGACCTCTACTACCCCGGCTACAGCAACCCGGACCTGAAGCCCGAGCACTCCAAGAGCTACGAGGTGCAATGGCGTAGCCAACTGGCCGAGCGCACCCGCCTGGAGGCCTCGCTGTACCGCACCGACATCGAGGACGCCATCGCCAGCGATTCGCGCTTCGTGCCGCAGAACATCGCCGAGGCGCGCATCCACGGCGCGGAGGCCTCGCTGCAGCAGGAGCTGTTCGGCTGGCAGAGCGCCCTGGGCGTGGCCTTCGTCGACCCGCGCGACCGCGACACCGGGCACACCCTCAACCGCCGCGCGCGGCGCACCCTCAGCCTGGACCTGGACCGGCGCTTCGGCGCACTGTCCGTAGGCGGCACCTGGCAGGCGGTGAGCAGCAGCTTCAACGACCCGGACAACCGCCAGCGCATCGGCGGCTATGGCCTGCTGGGCCTGCGCGGCGCCTGGCAGGCGACCACCGAGGTGAAGCTGGACCTGCGCCTCGACAACCTGCTGGACCGCGACTACACCCGCGCCCTGTACAGCTACGAGGGCGACGCCTACGGCTACCGCCAGGAAGGCCGCAGCGCCACCCTGGGCGTGACCTGGACACCGTCGATCTGACGCCGACCCCGGCGCGACGCCCCGTTCGCGCCGGCCTTCCCGTGCCGCCCGGCGAAACCCTCAGCGGATCGGCGCCAACTGCTCGCACAGGCGCCGGGTCGCCTCCAGCATCTGGAAGCTGGGCCGCTCCAGGCCCTTGTCCGGCACCGTCAGCAGATGCCCGTTGCGCACCGCACGGGCCTGGGGCCAATCCTTCCACAGGTCCAGCTCGGCATGGCTGCCGGCGATCACCACCTGGGGGTCGCGGGCCAGCACCGCCTCCAGGCTGACCTGGGGCGCCGGCAACCGCAGGTCGTCGAAAACGTTGCGCGCGCCGCAGGTGCGCAGCGCATCGCTGATGATCTGGCCACCGCCAACGGTATACAGGGGCGCGTTCCAGACCTGGTAGAACACCGTCAGTGGCGTCTCGCGCCGGTAGCGGCGACGCAGCTCGGCGAGCCCCGCGGCGAACTGCGCGGCGCGCGCCTGGCCACGCGCGGGCTGGCCGATGCGCGTGCCGATCTCGGCGAATTGCCGGGCCAGCTCGTCCAGGCTGTGGGGTTCGACCACGTAGGTGGGAATGCCGAAGCGTTGCAGTTGCTCGCGTTGCGCCGGCGGCACACTGCCGGGCCAGAGCAGGACCAGGTCGGGGCGCAACGCCAGCAGGCGCTCCGCCTCCACTTGGCCGTAACGCCCCACGGAGGGCACGCCCCGCAGCGCCGCCGGGCGCTCGCCGCCGTCCAGCACGCCCACCAGCAGGTCGCCTGCGTCCAGGTCCAGCATGATCTCCGAGAGCGAGGGCGCCAGGCTCACCACCCGGGGCGGCGCGGCCATGGCCGTGGTCGCCAGCCACGCCGCCAGCAACCCCGCCAGCAGACGGGCCATCAGCCCAGCTGGCGCGGGATGCGGTAGAGGCACAGGAGCATCACGCTGCTCAGGGCCAGCAGCACCAGGGCCGCCGCGTGCAGCCCGGTGAACGCCGCCGCGGCGCCGATCCAGGCTGGCAGGCTGGCGGCCAGGAAGGCGATGCGCCGGCGCCGGGCCAGCTCGATCCAGGCCGCCGGCTCGGCCTCGCTGTCCAGGGCACGCTGGGTGTCGAACAAGGCCCGCTTGTAGGCGGAGAACAGCGGCAGGCTGAGGAAGATCGAGGCACCGCCGGCGGCGAACAGCGGCAGCTGCAGCACCGTCAGGTGGGTGGGCGCGGCGCCGAACAGCAGGTTGAAGACGAACAGCGGCGCCAGGGTGAACCCCAGCTGCCGCCACCATTCCAGGGCGAGCCGCTGCCGGACCTGGCCGCGAGTCACTCCGGATCGGCCTCGTTCTGGTGCTGCTGGCCAAGCATGTGGCCGAGCTTGCCGGCCTTGGTCGCCAGGTACTTGCTGTTGTGGGGGTTGAGGCCGAACTGCAGCGGCCGGCGCTCCGCCACGCGGATGCCGAAGCCTTCCAGGGCGTTGACCTTGCGCGGGTTGTTGGTCATCAGGCGGATTGAGGCGATACCCAGGTGCTGCAGCATCGGCAGGCAGATGGCGTAGTCCCGCAGGTCGGCGCTGAAGCCCAGGCGCTCGTTGGCTTCCACGGTATCGGCGCCGGCGTCCTGCAGGGCGTAGGCGCGGATCTTGTTCATCAGGCCGATGCCGCGCCCTTCCTGGCGCAGGTAGAGCAGCACGCCGCGCCCGTCCTCGGCGATGGCCCGCAGCGCGGCCTCCAGCTGGAAGCCACAGTCGCAGCGCAGGCTGAACAGCGCGTCGCCGGTCAGGCATTCCGAGTGGACCCGGCCCAGTACCGGCTGGCCGTCGTCCACCTGGCCGAGGGTCAGCGCCACGTGCTCCTTGCCGGTCTCCTCGTCGAGGAAACCGTGCATGGCGAACACGCCGAAGGGGGTGGGCAGTTGAGAGGTGGCGACGTACACGACGGGCACCGCGGGTACTCCTGGCAGGGCGGAGGGCGTGGCGACAGGCTGGCCGGCGCGCTCCGCGGGTTGAATGGGACGGGGTCGGGCGCTCAGGTCTTGGATTCCAGCAGCAGCACGCCCTGGTCTTCGCGCCAGCGCACGCGGTTGAGGAAGCTCATGCCCAGCAACACTTCGGTAGGGGCGTCGCCCTGGATCACCACGGCCTCCACCCCAAGCACCTCGATGGCGCCCACCTTGACGCTGTTCAGGGTGATCCGCCAGGCACCGGCGGTGCCACTGGCGGTGCTGACCCGCATCGGCTGGCCGCTCACCCGGTAGTCGATGCCCAGGCGCCGGGCCTGGCCTTCGTTCATCGCCACGGCGCTGGCGCCGGTATCCACCAGGAACTGCACGCCCTGGCCCTGGATCGAGCCGGCCACCCAGAAGTGGCCGCCGGCGCCCTTGGCGATGCTGGCCTGGGCGCGGCTGGACGACCCGCCCAGGCCGGAGGTGACGGCGTTGTACTCCCGGGTCAGCTCGTAGCGGCGTTCGCTGCCGTCCACCCGCAGCACCGCGCCGTGGTTGTCGGCGCTCACCACCTGCACCCCGCCGGGGCCGGTCTGGCCCACCTTGACCAGCTTGCGCTGGCCATCCACCAGCACCACCGCGGCGTTGGGGAACAGCCCGACCACCTGTACCGAGGTCGGCTGGGCCTGGGCCGTGCCGGCGAGGCCGAGCAACAGGCAGAGGCAGGCGAGGAAACGCTCACTGGGACGCATCGGTGGACTCCCGGTACGAATCGATCAGATAGGGTTGCTGCCAGCGCTGGTAGAGCTGGCGCAGGCTGCCGTCGGCCATCAGCGCGGCGATGCGACGATCATAGAACGCGGCCAGTCGACGGCCGTGCTCGGTGTCGGCGAAGCCGGGGTAGAGGGGAATGCCGGTCAGCTCGGTGACTCGGTAGCGCTGCGGCTCGGGGCTCTGGGCCAGCACGCCCTCCACGTCCGGCAGGGCATCGATGTAGAAGTCCGCGCGGTCGCGGTCGAGCATTTCCAGGATGCCGCTGCGCCGCTCCACCTCGCGGAAGGACGTCACGCCCGGCAGGTGGCGCTGGTAGCCGTAGCCGCGGACCCAGGCCAGGCGGTAGCGGCCGATGGCCTTCAATTCGGGCACCACCTGGCGGGCGAGGCTCAGCGCGGCGATGCGGTCGATGCCATAGGTGAGCTGGCCGTAGACCACGCCATCGAAGCCTTCGTCGGCGTAGGAGCCGAGCCAGGCATCGGCCTCGCCCCGCTGCACCAGGCCGACGCCCCGGGTGTACGGTTCGGTGCGGTAGCTGAGGGTGACCCCGGCCGGCTCGAACACCAGGCGCATGATGTCCCAGACCAGGCCGCTGCCGTCGCGGTTGGTGAAGCCGGGCCAATCGCCGCTCACCAGGCGCACCGCCTTCACGGGCGCCTCGGCCGCCGGCAGGGCCGGTAGCCAGAGCAGCAGAGACAGCAGCAGCCAGGCGCGCATGGGCGTCTCTCCTAGGGCAGGACCAGCGGCTTGAGCCAGACCAGGCCCTGCATCGCCAGCCAGGCGAACACCCCGGCCAGCACGTCGTCCAGCATGATGCCGACGCCGCCCCGCACGTGGCGGTCGATCCAGTGGATCGGCCAGGGCTTGAGGATATCCATCACCCGGAAGACCAGGAAGCCGACCAGCAGCCAGCCCCAGCCTTCCGGCACCAGCCAGAGGGTGATCCACATGCCCACCATCTCGTCCCAGACGATGCCCTCGTGGTCGTGGACCCCCAGGTCTTCGGCCACCTTGCCGCACAGCCAGAAGCCGAACAGCATGGTCAGCGCCAGGGCCAGCCAGTAGCCCCAGTCCGGCAGCCACTGCCAGAGCGGCACGAAGGGCAGCGCCACCAGGGAGCCCCAGGTGCCCGGGGCCTTGGGCAGGGTGCCGGAGCCGAAGCCGAAGGCGAGGAAGTGCCAGGGATTGCGCCACACCGAGGGCGGCACGTTTTCGGCGGAGACTTGGTTGGGGTGGTCAGTCACGGGAAGGTCCGAAATGTTGGTAGCCCAGGGCCAGGGGCTGACGTTCGCGGCCATCGGCGTCCAGCAGGTGCACGCCCTCGCCGGCCGCCGCGCGGCCGATCACCCGGGCCTCCGGGAAGGCGGCCTGCAGGGCCGGCCAGTGCTCCGCGGGCAGGGTGAAGGCTAGCCGGTAATCGTCGCCGCCGGCCAGGGCGCACGCCAGGGCCGCCTCGCGGCCCAGCAAATCCAGCAGCGGCGCGGACAGCGGCAGCCGCTCCCGCTCCACGTACAGCGCCACGCCCGAAGCGCGGGCCAGGTGGCCGCAATCCGCCAGCAAGCCGTCGGACACGTCCAGGGCAGCGCTGGCCCGGCCGCGCAGCGCCTGGCCGAGGGCCAGCTGCGGCTGCGGCGCCCAGTAGCGCGCCAGCAGCGGGTCGGCCAGCTCCGGTGGCGCCTGGCGCTGGTCCAGCACCAGGGGCAATGCACCGGCGGCGTCGCCGAGGCTGCCGCCGACGCACAGCAGGTCGCCGGCCTGCGCGCCGTCGCGACGCAACGCCTGCCCGGCGGGCAGCCGGCCGAACACGCTGAGGGTCAGGCTCAGGGGGCCACGGGTGGTGTCGCCGCCCACCAGGGCCAGCGCGCAGGCCCGGGCCATCCGGTCGAGACCGCGGGCGAAGGCCTCCAGCCAGGCCGGCAGGGCCTGCGTGAGGGTCAGGGCGAGGGTGAAGCCGAGGGGCGTCGCGCCCATGGCCGCCAGGTCACTGGCGGCCACCGCCAGGGCACGCTGGCCGAGCTGGAACGGGTCGCAGTCCGCGGGGAAATGCACGCCTTCCACCAGGGTGTCGGTGGAGACCGCCAGCTGTTCGCCGGCGGCCGGCGCCAGCAGCGCGCAGTCGTCGCCGATGCCCAGGGCCACGCCAGGCGCGCGCCCGGCGCAGGGCGACACGGCGAAGTAGCGACGGATCAGCTCGAACTCGTTCATCTCCGCCGGCCCGAGGATGCGCTCAGCGCCGGCCGGCGCTGACTTCGGCGGCCCGCAGGCGCGGCGCCAGCTTGTCCAGCACGCCGTTGACGAACTTGTGCCCGTCGGTGGCGCCGAACACCTTGGCCAGCTCGATGCCTTCGTTGATCGCCACCCGGTAGGGGACGTCGAGGCGGTTGCGCAGCTCGAAGGTGGACAACCGCAGGATCGCCAGTTCCACCGGGTCCAGCTCGTCCAGGGGACGGTCCAGGCACGGGGTCAGCTCGGCGTCCAGCTCGGTCTTCTGGGTCGCCACGCCGTGGAGGATCTCGCGGAAGTAGGCCCCGTCGACAGCGGAGAAATCGTTGTCGACGCGGAACTGCGCTTCGATCTCGTTGAGCGAATGCCCGGCCAGCTGCCACTGGTACAAGGCCTGCATCGCCAGGCTGCGGGCGGCGCGGCGCGCGGCGGTCTTGCCCTTGGGCTTGGCCGCCGGCTCTTCGGGGTGGTCGATGTCGCTGTTGAAGCTCACTTGGCCTCCAAGGCCGCCAGCAGGCTGACCATTTCAAGGGCGGAAAGCGCGGCCTCGGCGCCTTTGTTGCCGGCCTTGGTGCCGGAACGCTCGATGGCCTGCTCGATGGAATCGACCGTCAGCACGCCGAACGCCACCGGGACACCGAACTCCATGGACACCTGGGCCAGGCCCTTGGTGCACTCGCCGGCGACGTACTCGAAGTGGGGGGTGCCGCCGCGGATGACCGCGCCGAGGGCGATGATCGCCGCATATTCGCCGCGCTGGGCCACCTTCTGGGTCACCAGGGGAATCTCGAAGGCACCGGGGGCGCGGATCACGGTGATGTCGCTCTCGCTCACGCCGTGGCGCACGAGGGCATCGACGGCGCCGCTCACCAGGCTTTCGACGACGAAGCTGTTGAAGCGGCCGACCACCAGGGCGAAGCGGCCTTGGGGGGCGATGAAGTTACCTTCGATGGTCTTCAGGGTCATGGACGATCTCGTTCGAATTAAAGAGCCAGTGCGACGCGCGCCGCACTGAACATAATGGACGCCGCCGGGCCGGCTAAGGGGCCGGTCCGACGGGCAGGGTTCATTCGGCGGGCAGGTATTCTACAACCTCCAGGTCGAAACCGGATATCGCGTTGAACTTCATCGGCGAGCTCATCAGGCGCATCTGGCGCACCCCCAGGTCGCGCAGGATCTGCGAGCCGGCGCCGACGGTGCTGTAGGTGCTGGGCGTCTTGGCGCTGGCGTCGGCGTCCCGCAGGTGCGCCAGCACCTCGTCGCCGTCCAGGGAATGCCCCAGCAGCAGGACCACGCCGCTGCCGGCCTTGGCCACTTCCTGCATCGCCGCCCGCAGGCTCCAGCGGCCCGCCTGGCGCACCATCAGCAGGTCGCGCAGCGGGTCCATGTTGTGCACCCGCACCAGGGTCGGCTCCTCCGGGCAGATGTGGCCCAGGGTCAGCGCCATGTGCACGTCGCCCTCCACCGCGTCGCGGTAGGTCACCAGGTTGAACGGGCCCACCTCGGTGTCCAGGGGCTGCTCGGCCACCCGCTGCACGGTGCGCTCGTGGATCAGCCGGTAGTGGATCAGGTCGGCGATGGTGCCGATGCGGATGCCGTGCTCGGCGGCGAAGGCTTCCAGCTCCGGGCGACGGGCCATGCTGCCGTCGTCGTTCATCACCTCGCAGATCACCCCGCTGGGCTCGAAGCCGGCCATCCGCGCCAGGTCGCAGGCGGCCTCGGTATGGCCGGCGCGGGCCAGCACGCCGCCGGGCTGGGCCATCAGCGGGAAGATGTGGCCGGGGCTGACGATGTCCTCGGCGCGGGCGCTCTTCGCCGCGGCGGCCTGTACCGTGCGGGCGCGGTCGGCGGCGGAGATGCCGGTGGTCACCCCTTCCGCCGCCTCGATGGAGACGGTGAACTTGGTGCCGAAGCCGGAACCGTTGCGCGGCGCCATCAGCGGCAGCTTGAGGGTCTCGCAGCGCTCCCGGGTCATGGGCATGCACACTAGCCCGCGGGCGTGCTTGACCATGAAGTTGATGTGCTCGGTCTGCACGCATTCGGAGGCCATGATCAGGTCGCCCTCGTTCTCCCGGTCCTCGTCATCCATGAGGATGACCATCTTGCCCTGGCGGATGTCTTCGATCAGTTCTTCGATGCTGTTGAGTGCCATGGGGCGCTCCTTCTCAATGCTTCAGGTAGCCGTGTTCGGCCAGGAAACCTTCGGTGATGCCGGAACCGCTGGGCTCGGCGGCCTTGTCGCCCAGCAGCAGGCGCTCCAGGTAGCGGGCCAGCAGGTCCACCTCCAGGTTCACCGCGCGACCCGGCCGGTAGTCGGCCATGATGGTCTGGGCCAGGGTGTGGGGCACGATGGTCAGTTCGAATTCGGCGCCGTTCACCGCATTCACCGTGAGGCTGGTGCCATCCACGGTGATGGACCCCTTGAGGGCGATGTAGCGCGCCAGCTCCGGGGGCGCCGCCAGGCGGAACTGCACGGCGCGGGCGTTATCCTCCCGGGCCAGCACCTGGCCGACGCCGTCCACGTGGCCGCTGACCAGGTGGCCGCCGAGGCGGCTGCTGGGGGTGAGGGCCTTTTCCAGGTTGACCCGGCTGCCCACGGTCAGCCCGGGGAAGGCGCTGCGGGCGAGGGTCTCGCGGCTGACGTCGGCCCAGAAGCCGTCGCCGGGCAGTTCCACCACGGTGAGGCAGACGCCGTTCACCGCGATGCTGTCGCCGAGCTTGACGTCACCCAGGTCCAGGGCGCCGGTGGCGACCCGTACGCGCAGGTCGCCGCCCTTGGGCGTCAGGGCCCGAAGGGTGCCGATGGCTTCGATTATGCCGGTGAACATGGGACCTCCCCGACGGCGCGCGACAGGGCGCGGTTCGCGTTGAGGGGCCGCGGGCACGGGGTGCGTGCGGCAAGGGGATAAGGCATGAGTGATCTCCTGTTTCATGACAAAACAGGGCTTTTCGATCGAAAGGGAGTGCACGGACGCGCCGGACGGCGGCCATGAAGGCAGCATCCCGTTCTCTCTTCATCCGGACTATGACCGTCGGCTCCGGAATCGCACCGGATCTGCTGGACCCCGGATGGCGTGAGCCGTACCGGGCGCTCGCGGGCTAGGCATTCGCCATTACCGCCGGTGGGGACTTTCACCCCGCCCTGAGAACGTAACCGGCCATTTCGCGGCCGGACGGTGTTTTTAACACAGAACGCCGCTCGGTCGGAAGGGCGGAGACGCCGAAGCGCTCACCGGGCCGGCAGCGCGACGATCCGCCAGTCGTCGCCCACCGCACGGATGTCGACGATGGTCAGCGCCCGGGCCTCGGCCATCCGCGCCAGGGGCAGGTCCAGCAGTGGGCGGGCGCTGGAGCCCAGCAGCTTGGGCGCGACGAAGATCTGGTACTCGTCCACCAGGCCCAGGCGGGCGAAGGCGCCGGCCAGCCGCGGCCCGGCCTCCACCAGCACCTCGTTGGCACCGCGGGCGGCGAGTGCCAGCAGCAGCTTGTGCAGGTCGACGTGGCCATTGGCGGCCGGGACCGCCAGCAGTTCGTGGCCGTCGTCGTGGTAACGGTCGCGGGCCGCCGCGGCGGCGCAGGTGGCCACCAGGGCGGGACCGGCGCGGAAGAAGGCGGCGTCCAGGGGCACCCGCAGGCGGCCATCCACCAGCAGGCGCTGGGGCGGGCGGGTCATGGCCAGGGCGGTGAGCTCGGCATTCAGGCCCAGTTCGTCGGGGCGTACGGTGAGCCGGGCATCGTCCGCCAGCACGGTGTCGGCGCCGGTCAGTACCACGCTGGCACGGGCCCGCAGGCGCTGCACCGCGGCCCGCGCCTGGGGCCCGGTGATCCACTGGCTCTCGCCGCTGGCCATGGCGGTGCGGCCGTCCAGGCTCATGGCCAGCTTCACCCGCACGAATGGCAGACCGTGCTCCATGCGCTTGAGGAAGCCAACGTTGAGGGCCCGCGCCTCTTCTTCCAGCACGCCGCTGTGCACGGCGATGCCGGCTTGCGCCAGGCGCAGCAGGCCGCGCCCGGCCACTTGGGGATTGGGGTCCTGCATGGCCGCCACCACCCGGGCCACCCCGGCGGCTACCAGCGCGTCGGCGCAGGGCGGCGTGCGGCCGTGGTGGCTGCACGGTTCCAGGGTCACGTAGGCGGTGGCACCGCGGGCCCGGGCGCCGGCCTGGCGCAGGGCATGGACCTCGGCGTGGGGTTCGCCGGCCCGGGCATGCCAGCCCTCGCCAACGATCTGCCCGTCGGCGACGATGACGCAGCCGACCCGCGGGTTGGGGTGGGTGGAATACACGCCCTTGCGCGCCAGTTCCAGGGCGCGCGCCATGAACGCCGGATCGTTCGCGCTCATTCCTTGGCCGGCTCCCGGGCCAGGCGCTCGATCTCCTCGCGGAATTCGTTGAGGTCCTGGAAGCGCCGGTACACCGAGGCGAAGCGGATGTAGGCCACCTCGTCGAGCTTCTGCAGCTCGGCCATCACCAGCTCGCCCAGCACCCGCGACTTGATCTCGCGCTCGCCGGTGGCGCGCAGGCGGTGCTTGATGTGGGCGATGGCCTCCTCCAGGCGCTCGACGCTCACCGGCCGCTTTTCCAGCGCCCGCTGCATGCCGGCGCGCAGCTTGTCCTCGTCGAAGGGCTGGCGGCTGCCGTCCTGCTTGATCAGCCGCGGCATGACCAGCTCGGCGGTCTCGAAGGTGGTGAAGCGTTCCTCGCAGGCGAGGCATTCGCGCCGCCGGCGGACCTGCTCGCCCTCGGCGACCAGGCGCGAATCGATGACCTTGGTGTCGTGGGCGCCGCAGAAAGGACAATGCATGGGGAGAAAGGGGCAACGGGAAAGGAGGCGGCCATGGTAGCGCATCCGACCGACGAGACAAGCCGCCCGCCTCCGCTGCCGCGCCCCGCGTCGCTGCCGTTCGGCGCCCACCCCGCACACCCTTTGCGTTATCCCGGCGCACGCAGGAAAATCCGCCTTTCCTTCGCCATCGGTAAGCCCTGCCATGCTGCTGCGCCTGCTCATCCCGTCCGCGGTGCTCGTCCTGCTGGTCGCCTGCGTCAGCGAGTCGCCCACCCCTGCCAAACCCGCCCCGGCGCCGAAGCCCGTCGCCCGCAAACCGGTGGCCCCGCTGGAGGAACCGTTGCCGGCCAACCTGCGGGAACTCGTCGGCAGCCTGAAGAACGTACCCGCGGGCGGCGAGGTGGAACTGGCGCTGCTGGTCATCGACGAGCGCGACCGCCCGCAGCGCCTGCTGGGTAGCCTCAAGCTGCAGGGCACCGGCGCCGACCTGCCGTTCCGCCTGCGTTTCAATCCCGAGGTGTTCCCCCCGGAGGCCCGGGTGGAGCTGCGCGGCCGGGTCAGCCAGTCCGGCCAGTTGACCCAGCACCTGCCGGCCCAGCGCATTACCGCGCCCCAGACCCAGACCCTCGGCGCCCTGCAGATGGTGCCGGCCCCGTGACCCCGCCGGCGGCCCTGCAGGACGCCCTGGGCGATCTGCTCGGGGAAGCGCGCCTGCTGGCCCAGCCGCTGCCCGGTACCGACCTGTCCCTGTGGCTGATCGACGCCGCCAACATGGATCGCGCCTTCGACCCGGAGGAAACCCGCCGCCTGCTGGAGGCGCCCCCCTACTGGTGCTTCTGCTGGGCCAGTGGCCTGGTACTGGCCCGCTGGCTGGCGGAGCGCCCCGACTGGGTGCGCGGCCGGCGCGTGCTGGATTTCGGCAGCGGTTCGGGGGTCGCCGGCATCGCCGCGGCCAGGGCCGGCGCCGCCGAGGTGGTGGCGTGCGACCTGGACCCGCTGGCGCTGCTGGCCAGCCGCGCCAACGCCGCACTGAACGGGGTCACCCTCGGCTACTCCGAGGACTTCTTCGCCGAGGCCGACCGCTTCGACCTGATCCTGGTGGCCGACGTGCTCTACGACCGGGCCAACCTGCCGCTGCTGGACGCCTTCCTGGAGCGCGGCCGGGAAGCCCTGGTGGCGGACTCCCGGGTCCGGGACTTCGCCCATCCACTGTACCGCCGCCTGGCGCGCCTCGAGGCCTGCACCTGGCCGGACCTGGCCGAACCCGCGGAATTCCGCCACGTCAGCCTGTACCACGCACGCCGCGATGGGGTGTGAAGGTGCGCCTGCCGGACGGCGGGCCGGATGGCCGGAATCCCGGAGACGACGCTGACGCGCCGGCATCCGCCTGATTCCGCCGCCCGTTCTCCCGCATTTCCCGGCAGCCCCGTACCGCACGGCGGGCTTGAAGACAGCCCCGCGCGCCCGCATCTATAGTGGCAACTTTTCGCCTGCGAGACGCGAGCCATGAGCGCCACCCCCTACATCTTCGACGTGTCCGGCGCCGCCGGCTTCGATCAACTGGTGATCGAGAATTCCTTCCACAAGCCGGTGCTGGTGGATTTCTGGGCCGAGTGGTGCGCCCCGTGCAAGGCGCTGATGCCGCTGCTGGCGCAGATTGCCGAGAGCTACCAGGGCGAGCTGCTGCTGGCCAAGGTCAACTGCGACGTGGAGCAGGACATCGTCATGCGCTTCGGCGTGCGCAGCCTGCCCACCGTGGTGCTGTTCAAGGACGGTCAGCCGGTGGACGGCTTCGCCGGTGCGCAGCCGGAATCGGCCATCCGCGCCATGCTGCAACCCCACGTGCAACTGCCGCCGGAACCGGAAGCGGACCTGCTGGAGAGCGCCCAGGCGCTGTTCGCCGAGGGCCGCATCGGCGAGGCCGAGGCCCTGGCGAAGCAGGTGCTGGTGGAGGACAACCAGAATGCCGCCGCGCTGATCCTCTATGCCCGCTGCCTGGCCGAGCGGGGCGAACTGGGCGAGGCGGAGACCGTCCTCGATGCCGTGCAGGGGGACGAGCACAAGCAGGCCCTGGCCGGGGCCCGGGCGCAGCTCACCTTCCTGCGCCAGGCCGGCGACCTGCCGGAAGTCGCCACCCTGAAGAGCCGCCTGGCTCAGCAACCGGAGGACGACGAAGCCGTCTACCAACTGGCCATCCAGCAGTTGGCCCGCCAGCAGTACGAGCCGGCGCTGGACGCTCTGCTCAAGCTCTTCGTGCGCAACCGCAGCTATGCCGACGGTCTGCCCCACAAGACGCTGCTGCAGGTCTTCGACCTGCTGGGCAGCGCCCACCCGCTGGTGGCGACCTATCGCCGCCGTCTTTACCAGGCGCTGTACTGAGTGCCTCCCGGGGCGGACTGTACCGCCCCGCCCTTCCCTTCTCATTCTGAGCGTGTCGCCCCGACCGGGCGACGCAGCGCGCGTTCTTCGCCTAAGCCTTGCCCTGGCGGGGCCTCCCGCCAGGTGATCGTCAGCCGACCCAGCGGTAAACGGGCGCGTCCGACCCGCTCTCCACCGCGATCTGCGGACAGTGGCGCAGCCGGACCAGCAACCGCTTGCCCGCTGCCGCGCCACCCGCCAGGGACTCCAGGTCGGCCAGCAGGCGCGGGCCATCCAGATGACCGGCCTGGCGCACCAGGTCCAGTGCCGACAGCCAGAGCCCATCCGCCGGCGGTTCGGCAAGTGGCGGACTCGGTGCGACTAGAGGCGCGGCGTCCACCGTGGCGGGTGCCGATGTCGTCCCCGCCAGCGCGGCCCACTCCGAGGCGTCCAGTTCGAGGGTCAGGTCGACCGGCCAGTCGCCGATCATGCCGCGAATCCGCATGGGTCACTCCTTCGTTCAAGCCGGCATGCTCCCATGGCCTCCGTTATCGCGCCAAGCACCCTGTTCAGCGGGTAAAATTTGTTATAACGTAACCAAATTATTCCCAGCTGTCCGGAGTCGTCATGCGCACGTCCTCGTTGCTTCTCCCTTTCGCCCTGTTGCCGCTGCTGGCCGTTGCCCATGACGACCATGCCAGCCTCGCCCCGCACGAACACGGCGTAGCCACCCTGAACTTGGCGCTGGAAGGCAATACCCTGGAGATCGAACTGGAAAGCCCGGCGATGAACCTGGTGGGCTTCGAGCACCCCGCCACCAGCGAGGCGGACAAGGCGACCCTGGCCGCCGCCCGGGCACAGCTGGAACGACCGCTGGAGTTGTTCGGCATCCCGGCCGCCGCCGGCTGCTCGGTGAGCAGCCTCGCGGTGAAAAGCCCGTTGTTCGGCGACGCGACCCACGACCACGACCACGACCACGACCACGACCACGACCACGCAGCCTCGGGCGAGCACCACGAGCATGTCCACAGTGACATCGATGCCGACTACAGCCTGGCCTGCACCCACCCTGGCTCCCTCGGCCAGGTAGACCTGGGCGCGTTCTTCAAACGCTTCCCGGCGACCCACACCCTGCGCGCCCAGGTCATCGGGCCCAAGGGGCAGCAAGGCGTGTCCCTCACGCCCGCCGAGGCGACCCTGCAGTTCTGACCCACCGCGCGGCGGCTCGCCGCGCCCTTGGCGCCCCCGGGGACCTTCCATGACGCCCTTGCTCGAACTCACCGACCTCGGCTTCGCCTGGCCCGGCCAGCCGGAGTTGCTGGACATCCGCCACTTCACCCTGGCGCCGGGCGAAACCCTGTTCCTGCGCGGCCCCAGCGGCAGTGGCAAGACCACCCTGCTCGGCCTGCTGGGCGGCGTGCAGAAGGCCGGGCGCGGGCGAGTCGCCCTGCTGGGTCAGGATCTCGCCGCGCTGTCCGCGGCGGCACGGGACCGCTTCCGGGTCGACCATACCGGCTACATCTTCCAGCAGTTCAACCTGCTGCCGTTTCTCTCGGTGCGGGAGAACGTGGCGCTGCCCTGCCATTTCTCCCGGCTGCGTCGCGACCGGGCACGCCAGCGCCACGGCAGCGTGGCGACGGCGACCGCCGCCCTGCTGGGCCACCTGGGCCTGCCCGAGGGACTGCACGAGCGCCGCGCCGGCACATTGTCCATCGGCCAGCAGCAGCGGGTGGCCGCCGCCCGGGCGCTGATCGGCCAACCCGAACTGGTGATCGCCGACGAACCCACCTCGGCCCTGGACGCCGATGCCCGGGAAAGTTTCCTCGACCTGCTGTTCGCCGAATGCCGGGCCGCCGGCTCCAGCCTGCTGTTCGTCAGCCACGACCGTAGCCTGGCCGGCCTGTTCGACCGCGATCTGTCCCTCAATGCGCTCAATCGCGCCAGCCAGCCGGCGGAGACCTGACATGCACCTGCTGCGCCTCGCCCTCGCCAGCCTCAACAACCGCCGTTTCACCGCATTGCTCACGGTTTTTGCCATCGCCCTGTCGGCCTGCCTGCTGCTGGCGGTGGAACGGGTGCGCAGCGAGGCCCGCGCCAGCTTCGCCAGCACCATCAGCGGCACCGACCTGGTGGTGGGCGCCCGTTCCGGCGCGGTGAACCTGCTGCTGTACTCGGTGTTCCGCATCGGCAACGCCACCAACAACATCCGCTGGGACAGTTTCGAGGCCTTCGCCCATCACCCGCGGGTGAAGTGGGCGATCCCCATTTCCCTGGGGGACTCCCACCGTGGCTACCGGGTGATGGGCACCGACGCCCGCTATTTCGAGCACTACCACTACGGCCGTGGCCAGCCCTTGCGCCTGGCCGAGGGCAAGCCCTTCGACGACCTGTTCGACGTGGTGCTGGGGGCCGAGGTGGCCGAGGCGCTGCACTACCGCCTGGGCGACCGCATCGTCCTGTCTCATGGCGTCAGCACCGTCAGCCTGGTGCAGCACGATGACAAGCCCTTCGTGGTCAGCGGCATCCTCGCCCGCACCGGCACGCCGGTGGACCGTACCCTGCACATTTCCCTGGCGGGCATGGAAGCCCTGCACGTGGACTGGCGCAACGGCATGCCGGCCCGGGGCGCCGGCCGGGTCAGTGCGGAACAGGCGCGCACCCTGGACCTGCAGCCCACGGCCATCACCGCCATGCTGCTGGGCCTGGACAACAAGGTGGCCACCTTCGCGGTGCAGCGGCAGATCAACGAGTACCGGGGCGAACCGCTGCTGGCGATCCTGCCCGGCGTGGCGTTGCAGGAACTGTGGAGCCTGATGGGCACCGCGGAACAGGCGCTGTTCGTGGTCTCGCTGTTCGTGGTGCTGACCGGGCTGATCGGCATGCTCACCGCGATCCTCACCAGCCTCAACGAGCGGCGTCGGGAAATGGCGATCCTGCGTTCCGTGGGCGCACGCCCCTGGCACATCGCCGGCCTGCTGGTGCTGGAAGCCTTCGCCCTGGCCCTGGCGGGCGTGGCGGCCGGACTGGCGCTGCTTTACCTGGGGATACTCGCAGGCCAGGGCTACGTGCAGAGCCGCTTCGGCCTCTACCTGCCCCTGGAGGCGCCCAGCGCCTACGAGTGGGCGCTGCTGGGAGCGATCCTGCTGGCGGCGCTGCTGATGGGGGCCATCCCGGCCTGGCGCGCCTATCGCCACTCCCTGGCCGACGGCCTGTCGATCCGGCTATGACGCGCGCCTTGCTCACCGGCCTGCTGGCTCTGCTGCTGGTCACCGGAACCGCGCCCGCCGGCGCCGATGCCCTGCGCGAGTTGAACTGGGCCGAGCTGATCCCCGCCGACGCCCCGCCCGAGCCGCCGCCCCTGCCACTGCATGCCCAGACTCTGGCCGATGCCCTGGCCGCGGCGGAAAGCGGGCCGGCGGCGCTCCAGCAGTCCCCGGCGGCGCCGGTGGTCCAGGCCCTGGACGGCCAGCGGATCAAGCTGCCTGGCTACGTGGTACCCCTGGACGTCAACGAAGACGGTAACGTGACCACCTTCCTCTTCGTTCCTTACCTGGGCGCCTGCATCCACGTGCCGCCGCCGCCATCCAATCAGATCGTCTACATTGAGCACGCGGACGGCGTCCGCCTCGATGCGCTCTACCAGCCGTTCTGGGTGGAAGGCACGCTGCACGTCGAGGCGACCCACAGCGAACTG
Source organism: Pseudomonas mangiferae (assembly GCF_007109405.1). Taxonomy (GTDB): domain Bacteria; phylum Pseudomonadota; class Gammaproteobacteria; order Pseudomonadales; family Pseudomonadaceae; genus Pseudomonas_T; species Pseudomonas_T mangiferae. The sequence goes on along the minus strand of NZ_VJOY01000020.1, from coordinate 9,751 downwards.
GCCCAGGCAGGATACCGGATGCGCGCCAGCAAGCTGTACCCGTACGACACGCCGGACTGAGTGCCGGCACCGCGATTCGTTCCCCGTTTCGGGGTCCTCCCGCTCCGTCATATGGCCATCCATTGAGCTGGATCAAGACCGGGGGCAGCGCGCTGCCTAACATTGAACTCAGCCAACACATGCTCATAACCTGATGGAGCCCATCATGCGCAAGTCTTTGTTCACCGCCTCCCTGCTCGCCCTGGCCATCGCCGCACCGCTGGCCAACGCGCACCAGGCCGGCGACGTCATCATCCGTGCCGGCGCCGCAACGGTCGATCCCCATGAAGACAGCTCCAAGCTGTCCATCGCCGGCTCGAAGGTAGGCGGAACCAAAGCCACCCTGGACAGCGACACCCAGCTCGGCCTGACCGGCACCTACATGCTCACCGACAACCTCGGTATCGAGCTGATCGCCGCCACCCCCTTCAAGCACGAAGTGGGCGTGAAAGGCCTGGGCGCACTGGACGGCAAGCTGGCCGACATCAAGCACCTGCCGCCGACCCTGAACCTGCAGTACTTCCCCCTGGACCCGCACTCCGCCTTCCAGCCGTACGTCGGCGCGGGCCTGAACTACACCGTGTTCTTCGACGAGAAGCTGACCGGCCAGCGCAAGCAGCAGGGCTTCAGCAACCTGGACCTGGACGACTCCTGGGGCCTGGCCCTGGAAGCCGGCATGGACTACATGCTGACCGACCACCTGATCCTCAACGCCGCTGTCTGGTACATGGACATCGACACCAAGGCCACCACGAACCTGGATGGCGTGGGCAAGGTCAAGGTCGACGTGGACGTGGACCCGTGGGTCTACATGGTCGGCATCGGCTACAAGTTCTGATGCCAACCGCGCCGGCTCCGGCCGGCGCAGCTTTCACCGGGGAAACCCGGCACGGGCGCCACGGCGCCCGTTTTTTATTTCCCTAAATGTTCATGCCCTCAAGCGTCGTCGTCTTCCGCCAGCTTTTCGGCCAAGCGCTTCATTATCCGATCGGACCTGATTTCATAGCGGTGCAAGGCAAGCTTTCCGTCGTCATTGCGCATGTAGAGAATCTCCAGCGCCTCACCTTGGGCAAAGTGGGTATTCAAGGTGTAAATCGTGAGCCGCTCACCCTGCGTGTTCAGCATTTTTTGCATGCCCACTACCGTTGAAGCTCCCGCCTCACCCATGGTGGCATGCACGAATTTGAGAAAGTTGGTGAACTCTTTTTCAGTGCAGCCTGCCTTGAGGCCTGAACCGGATCGCTTATAAATTCCGGAAAAATCCTTTGCATTATAGGCTTGGTGCAGGCTATCCATGTGGGGCTGGGCGGACTTGGTCATCTCCTGATCGATCCGCGCACAAGCCACGAGAAAAGCGAACAGAGTTACCAATGAGATTTTTTTAAGAATTTTCATATAGTTTAATTTTCTTAATTACAAAACAATAAAGAACGCGATGCTTATCAGTTAGCAGGAAGTAAAATTTTTTATGGTATCCGCTTTATCCTATCACCTAAAACCCTCCCCCACTTCTGCCTAAGCTCGCTCTCACTTAGTACTTCCAGAATTTCCCCTCCACTCAAATTTACCCTATAGCCTTGTAGCGCCCCCATATTCGAACAGGAAGAATGAGGCGGGACCTCCGCCACCATCAGGGCCCCCTGTCCATTATTCAGCCAGCTCAACATTGCGATATTGGGCTCTTCCTGCTCATCGCATTTGGCTAATTTCTCGGAAGCCTTACTTACTTGAATAGTGACATCGTGCTTTTGAGGCAGACCATTTCCGTCAACAGTGTAATAGTCAACACCCCAGCTTCCTACGCCACCCCCATCACTGACATTTATTGAAAAAGCATTGGAGTTCGGTGCCCACGAAATTTCCATCAACCCCGGATTCACATAAGTAGCCAATACGGTGGAGCTCGCATGATTTACCAGCATTAATTTCCGCTCAATACTCGAAATGTAAAATATGTGATTCGGCGAACAAGCAGCTTGAGCAGATAACTCAGGCCCTTCATGAGAATCATAAAAACAATGAAATTTTTCTGACCATATACAACCCTGCTTCCTTGCCATCGCAGCACTTGCAACTACCGTAGAAAGAGCAAAAATTAAACCAGCGCTACAGCTCAAAAAAATTTACTATAAAGGGAAAATCTAAAATACATGAAAACCTCAGATGTTGCGGCGGCAACCTGCGAACTTAGACAAATACGGAAAACAACAAATCTTTACCCCAATTCCTTTCGGCATTATCAACATCACCCCAGTCGACTATTTGGGGGGTCGACATACTCGCTATGGACAGCCTGATGTATTTTGACTAAACCAACTTATTGAAAATGTATAGCCTGACGGCTTCGCTTGTGGAGAAATTTCAGCCCGAAGCCTTCCCTTACAATAGGTCCACTCTGTTAAGCTTTCTATGGGTGATTCACGCCAACCATTAGCAAGAAGTTGCTTTTCATAAAAATCCTTAACATCTACTTCCGCCATTTTAGTTAGATAAAACTGCTGAACCAAACCCGAGCTGACTTTAGAAGATGCATGTTTTTCCCCTGATTGGTAGGAATATGCAGGGGGGTGAATTTTTACGAATTCCTCCTCCAGCCTCTTTAGGTCTGCGACGCCCGAGCTTTTAGGCGCCTCAAATAAAATCCAAACCCCCAAAAAGAAGGCAAGAAAGATAGTGAAGATGCAACCCTTTAGCAGTTTCAGAAAATCCACACTTCTATTTCCCATCTATACTCCCTATTTTTTTGGTGTTAGACTCAGGGGTAATACCTGCTCCTCCCCAACCAAGCCCGAGGTTTAATGCTGCACCCGATGGATTAGCTGCAACACTCCCTCCAAACACATCACACACTCCGACAGAAGATCCCAGCCATTGCTCCCAGGCCACCGTCTATTAATGTGGCTGTTCTTGCCCAGAAAAGCTGCCGACACCGGAACCCATCTCTCTGTAATCTCCTGTTGTACCTCCAGAAAAACCGCTAACAAAACAGTTTCCATGAATAGCTTCATCGCTTCGCGCTCGACAATAACCATCGAGCTATGCGGTAACAGGTACCGGGATTTATAGAGCGCCAACGGTCATCGTTTCATATGATCACATCAAAACCCAAAAATCAGATACCCTCATAATATTCACCATTCTACTCATATAATTTTTCAGTGTTATCAAGCAGATCTACCAAAACGTTTTTTCTGCTCAGGCTTCATTATACTCAATAGTTCCTGACTACTATCGCTAAGGTTTTCGCCATCACCTACTATGAACAGGGCGGCAGCTTTAATCATATCCTTCTCCACACCTGCTCCTCTTAAATACAAGCTTGCCAAGCGTTGATTGGCTAAAGCATCTCCTTGCCTGGCTGCCTTCTTATAAAACTCCGCTGCTTTTTCCTCATCGGCACTTCCTCCTTCGCCCAGCTCATACATTTGCCCCAGCTCACGTTGGGCCAGAGAATAATTTTCTATTGCGCTATATAATTCTCGCGCTTTTTAGCATCTTTTTTAATTACCGGATCGGCCTCACCCGTCCGATATAAATATGCAAGCGCACTAGTAGCTGCTGTGTTCTGCTGACCTGCGGATTTCACATACCAAGCTACAGCATCAGACCATGTTTTTTTAACACCCTGACCCATTTCGTACATTGACCCCAAAATGAATTGGGCTTTAGCGTCACCGTTGCTAGCCAAAGGCTGCAAGTAAGAAAACGCCTTTTCATAATCCTTTTCAACCCCCAGACCAGAGGCATAAATAACTCCAAGCTGTAAACTCGCCTCATTACTTCCAAGTTTCTTTGCCAATTGATACTGAGCAATGGCTTTTTGGTACTCTTTAGCCTTTAAATTCTTGGAAGCGTTAGAACTCAGTTCTTCTATATATTTTTTTTGAATTTGATTTTTCGCACCAATAACTATCTGAATCTCGATCGCTAGAACCAGCTTGATAAACATTTAATTCACATAACTTAATTTCGGCCGAAGGCGACCCTAGACCTGCTGATCTTTTAAAATTATCTATTGCAGCTTTTAAATCGCCCACCTCTAACTTCAGAAGACCTGATGCATAAAGCTGCTGGGAGGCATATAAGGAATCATCGCCATTTTGACATGCCAACACAATGCGACCAAAAAAATAATTACTACATAAAGCAAAAAGCGGAGTTTCATTTACAACCACTCATAGCCATTCCCGCGCTCATTCCTTCCAAATACTTTACTCCGGACAAACCCTTCCCAAGTAAACATTTACTAAGGCCTGCAGCCCTTCCAAGGCCGCTTTGGTAGCATCCATTCCTTTACTGAAAGCGGTAGGCGGTAGGCGGTACGGCTCCGACAAGACTAGACTCCGCTCGCTAGTAGTCCCAGTACTTGTTGCGCTAAGGCACCCTTGCCCATTCTCCACAATAAATAATTGAGCCTATTTCTTCTTTTCGCCTAGTAGAAGACTACGAATAAGGTCATCCGAATTAATATTGTACCGGTGCAAAGAAACGCGATTATCTTCCAACTCTAAAAGGAAAGACTCTGCACCCACCCCATTAGTAAATCTTGTATTGTATGTCAAGACTATTAATGGAACACCATCACCATCTTTCAAATAAAAAACCTTATCCTTTTTTGTTGAAACTCTTTCACCAAGTATTTCTCTAATTTTTTCTATACTCCCAACGAAATCATCCTTACTTACCCCAACCTTGAGTTTTTCTGAAGCATTTTCATAAATTTCAGAAATTTTCCTGGAGTTGAATTTTCCGTTAAAATAATCAACATATTTTTCACCTTCTTCCTCTCTACCATCATTACTCTGAGAACAGGATACAATTGAAGAAAATAAAAAAATAAGAAAAACCCTACTTACCAAACCCATTTTCATTCCTCAATTAATCTATAGCACAATATGAGTACTGCTGACAGCTCATTAAACCCGCCGCACCTCTTTCGCCTACCCAGCCCCCACTGGATGTAGAGGTTAAAGCAAAACCATTAATACCAATGCTTTCTAAGCACAACTTCATCAGGAGTTAAAAATTTTTATATCTCTTTAAGTATAGACAGTTAACGACACCAAAAATAATTCTTTAAGATTTCCTGTAGCGCAGTAAATTTCAACCTGCTCAACATTTCAGCAGCCTAACTTTAAATAACAATTTAAAAACTATATAAACATGCCAAGCATCGATCAGATATTAGAAATACTATAAAATATATTAATGAAATTAATTGCCACTAAAATCTTAGCAAGGATTACTTTTCTACCCATTAGAAATTGCATAAATAATAGTTCCAAGCATAAAAATAAATAGAAAAACCGTCAACCAAGGTCTGATAGTTTTCTTATTAAGATTTTTTCCAGAAAACCGCCAAACATTACCAAGTCACCCCTGTATCGCCCTGTTCATAAGTGTAACCTGCGCCAGCACTTCCTCCAGCATTGCTGTTTACGCCCTTACTTGCGCCAGCGCCAAACCCAATAAGTGTCGCTGTACCATTACCGGGTGATGAAACTACGCCGCCACCTAGATAATAATAAGCTTTAGTACCGCTTGCTGAATATCCATTTAAAAAATTGTTTACATCCCCTTCATAAACTTGAGCTCTATTTAGCCATCCAGCACTAGTACTTCCAGAAATATTCAATAAAGAAGGATAAGTTTTGTTAGTGCCAAACCCAAAAAATGCTTTTCCGTCTCTGCTAAAAGTACCCCAAGCACTAAGCATACACATATCAACTTGAAAATTGATAAAATCCGGAGCTCTTAAATCATTTTTTCTTGGCATGTCAGCTGCGCAGTCGCCTGTTGCACATCTTCCCTCATTTGGATGCCCAGTCCGTCCACTTGCGTCAGATATATAGCAAGCTGTACCAGGAGAAACGGTTCCAGGCGGACAAGGAGCAAGGCCGTTAGGGTCAACATTTAGATGCGGATCAAGCGGATACGCATACCCATTCATCCCCCAACAACCCGATCGGGTCCTGGCTCACGTAGCGTCCCAGCTCGGGGCGTAGTAGCGGTTGTAGTACAGCCCGCTTTCCTCGTCATGGTACTGGCCCTGGAAGCGGATCGGCTGGTCGGTGTCGCCGCGTTCGGCGCGTACCGCGGCCCAGTCGTCCGGTTCGGCCTGCCAGCGCAGTTGGCCGTCTTCGCCGGTCAGGCGCAGTGGGGTGCCCAGGTGGTCGGTATGGAAGCAGGCCAGTCGCAGCGCGTCCGCCGGCGGCCGGTAGGCAGCGGGCAGGGCCTAGCCCTGGCTCGCCAGCAGGCGCCGGGCCTGGATCAGCTCCAGCGGGTCCGGGGCGGGGGCCTGTTCCAGGCGCAGCAGCGGCACGAAGCCGCCCGGTTCGTGCACGGTGGTGCGCTGCCAGTCTTCGCCGACCTCGGCGCACTGGCGATCGCCCTCCCAGCCGAAGCGGGTGGTCGAGAGGGTGTCGCCGCGCAGCACCTGCTTGAGGATGCGCCGGGAGAGGCCCTCGTAGCGGTAGGCGGCCTTGATTTCATCACCTGCAACATCTCGGTAGCGATACACCAGCCAAAATTATAGGAATCAGATGGTCTATTGCGGCTTAAGCGGACTTAGGCCTGCCTTTCGCAAGGCATTCAAATAAATGCGCATATCGTTGTATTTACAGCTCTGATAGTCATCTGGTGAACAAGGGCCATTGGTCCCCACTAAATGAATACGTCGACGAGCCTCTTTAACCAAATCAGGTAACCGATCATGAAGGTCCAATCCAGTTATCGATACATCGACACTATAAAGTTGCTCTGCGGGCGGCAGCTGTCTGTCCAGTACTTTGATTAAAACCTGAAATTCGCCTATGCCGTAGGACTCCTTGCGCTGCCAACTACCCACAGGAAACGACTTATAATCCATATCCTTAACTGGAAGCTGCATACGTAGCTTGACCTCATCCAAGGTGAATTGGAATCCTCCGCTGACAGCTTTCAGGCTGCTGTTATCGAACATTTTTATCAAATCACCCGCCAGCCTCAGAGCTTCTTCGCGCTTGACTGGATATATAAGTGGTTTAACCGATAAACTCCTAAGATGTCCTGCTACAAAATCCGTTGACACAAACGTGGAGCGCGGTAAAGTGAAAACGACTTTCGGGACCCCATATTCGACAATAACGGTGCTCATATTGGGCTCAGCGATAGGATCCATGGAAAAAACTATATAATCGTCGACTCCTTCATAGGGGTTACTTTCAGCAAAAATATCCTTCGAATTATTTTCAATGAACGCATCATATGGCATACCCAGTTCTACTCTGAGGACCCTAGGAGGCCTATTAATATAGGAGGCCCATGGATTTTTTACCTTTTCATAAACCATATGACCTACCCCTGCTATAGCGATTATGAAGGAAAAAAGTATGCCCCAGCCTGAGGTGAGTTTACTTGAAAGCCTCTGGAACGTTCTATGCATTATTAACGTTCCCCTCTGCCCCGGATTCCGCCCAGAATTTCATTAATCTTATCGGGTTGTGTATTGACTTCATCAAATTTCGGTAAAAAATTATTTTTATAGAAATTTACGCGATCTTTGGCGTTGGAAACATTCAGGTCTCCGGGGAAGCTCAGTCGAGTGCTATCGGATTTATCGCACCCGGAAGTGAAATAAACGCTTTGGTCTACAGCGATCTCCCCAGTTTTGGCATTAACCCATGCTTGTACGACAAGTAAATTATCATCCCACATAGCGTTTTGCACTACTACACTTTGCTCGTGCTCCGCAATGGCTAATGCTGCTTCCTGCGGCTTGTTTTTCATCATAAAATCAATTGCTTTTAGTAAATTCTTGCGGTCTCGTGGATCCAAATGCATCAAGTGCTGCTCTATGCATTTCAAAAGCTGCTCATCCGTCAAAGGCGGCCTCGCCGTTTGATAAACCTTCAGGATGGGGTAGATATTCTGAAAAATTGCAACATTGCCTTTTCCTAGGACATCATTATTTACAAGCGGATTTCCCATCATCGTACATCCTACCTGCTTGGACACGATGGCGGCAGTTGCAGCCCATTTCTGGTTGGGGTCCTTGAGGTAAAGGTCGGCATACAGAGCATTGATCTGGCGATTGCGCTCGATAGGGTCAGGGTGTTCAGAGATGAAATCCACTTCTTTCATCACATCTGCCCACCGCGCATCGCAGCAGTTGCCATCCTTGCATTGGTAGACTGGGATATCGGCCCGCATCTTGCGCAGTGTGTCTCGAAACACTGCATTGGCCTGCTCCACCTTCCGCTCGCGCTCGAGTTTGGCCTCATAGACGAGCTGCGCAAATTCATCGAATTCGCCAGGGTATCGCTCCATTGGGTGCATGTATCAGCGGACCTCTTCCCTTATATCGATGTGCCTCTGCATGATCATCGCCTTGTATAGCCGCTGCGAACGCTCCAATCCCTGCGTGTCGTTCAGAATGGCCGCTGCCCAGGGATAACGCGGATCACACTCGAATCCCTCTCCCAGTGCCATCTGGCATACGAGGAAATCGAACCACTCTTCTTCGCTGTTAAAACCGTACTGTTTCGCACGCGCGATCCCTCGCTCAATGAGGGCACGCAACTCGGGTGGCGTATAGTCGCCCCAGGGTTCCCTGGCATCGGGGATGTAGGTTTGCAGGAAATGCGCCTGCACCTTATCGACGAACGTGTCCTGTTCCGCCTGGGCAAGCTGTTGGAGTTGATGAGCATTGAACTGAATCATGGAAAGTCCGGGAGTATGTGGGTCTTGAGTTCCAGGCTGCGTACGCCTGAGAGCGTATCCAGCCAAGAGGATTTCCAACCCACTTCCAGCAGTGCTCGCTGGGGGTCGTGAAAGCAATAGGCGCGATTGATCAGAGAACCGAACATCTGGGTGTGCTGAGCCTGGGTCATCAGCGGGACGATCTTGCAGAACACGCGAGGGTCATAGAAGCGCCAGTAGGCGGAGCTTCCATCGGATAGCTCCACCTGAACGAATTTCTTGAAGTGCCCCCTTAACGTATCCAGGTCGGCTTGGCTCTGAAACAACCATCCCCACTGTTCGCGCCATCCTTGGCCCTGATGGTTGAACCAGAATGCAGCCAAAGCGCCATCCAGAGGAAACTCGGCGCAGTAGGGCGCATACCGCCCGAGGCGAACCTCGGCAATCCCAGTGAACAAACAGCGGGCCCGTATGCCATGCCGCTTCAGCACGTCAGAAAAAAGAGGGTGACGACTGCTGTCGATCAAGGCGAAGCAACTGCCCGCCGCTGGATCGAGGCGAGCGGCGAACCATTCACACGGGGAGGGAACAGGCGGGCTCATCCCTCATCGGACCGTACGAGGGCCGTGCCGTGATCCCCCGCGCTTTTCAAGCACTCGCCCTGCCGATTCAGGCCGATCCACACGCTGTCGCAGCCCACTGCGATGGCCCCCTGGCAGGCGACGAGATCTCCCAGACGCGCCGCCGGGCGGCCACCGATCAGTACGGTGGGTTCACCTTCGACGATCGGCTCTTCAGCATGGTTGTGCCTCACCAGATCGCCCACGCGGGCGGCGGGGAGCCGCCCGATGAGTACGCTGGGCTCGCCTTGCAGGATGGCGCCTTCGGCTTGTTTGTGCAGGGCGACATCGCCCATGCGCGCAGCGGGTTGACCCACGGCGGTTCCTCCCTGATCAGTGTTTGATGGGGCCGTTGATCCCGACGACGGGCAGGTGGGCAGGATCCACGCCGCCCGAGAGCCCGCCTCCCAATC
>NZ_VJOY01000001.1 GCF_007109405.1 Pseudomonas mangiferae | reverse complement strand
GTGCGTGGGGGGAGAATCCATCCGGCGGCCATGGGAAATATCCATTTCTAGACCTCTTTTTATGTTTCTTGTGGGACCTAGTATATGCTCCGGCCGATAGGCGTTTTGCTTCAAAATGCCGGTGTGGTAGCGTATTTTTTAGTGCGATTGAACCAATAAAAACGAATAAGTGGTTTAAATGAACTATGTCTGAACTGGATCGAACGGACCTGAAGATTCTCGGCGCCCTGGCCGAGGACGGTCGCCTGAGCTGGCGCGAACTGGCCCAGCGCATCGGCCTGTCCCTGACCCCGACCCTGCGCCGGGTGAAGCGCCTGGAAGAGGAGCGCTACATCCAGGGCTACTTCGCGCGGCTGGATGAAAGCCGCTTGTCCGGCACCGTCAGCGTCTTCGTTTCGGTCCGGCTGGAAAAACAATCCGTGGACCTGCTGGCCTCCTTCGAGGAGCGCATCGTGCAGTCGCCCCAGGTCATGAGCTGCTTCCAGATGACCGGGGACGCCGACTACATCCTGCGGGTGGTGGTGAAGGACCTCGCCGCCTACCAGTCCTTCCTGACCCACACCCTGACCTGCATCCCTGGCGTCGCCAGCGTCACCTCGGCCTTCGCCCTGAAGTCGGTGATGCTGCGATCCTCCCTGCCGCTGTAGCGTTTTTCTTCCTTCTTTCGCCGCTCCGTGCCGTCCGGCCAGGACCCCCGTCCTAGCCGGCGTGGCAGCAGATGACCGCTGGGTTACCGAAACTTTTTCGTTCGGACTCCGAATATCGCGCTTCGGCGTGCCCGGTTAATTTTCCGGCCCAGGAGAAACCAAGCGCTCTATCTCGGGCCTTGCCGCGGCCACCTGGCCCGGCTCGCCCACCGGCATCGCTGAAGAAGGATCGTTCATCATGTCCACGCTGGCCAACCTCACCGAGGACCTGTTTCGCCTCGACTTCGACCCGGACGCCGCGCTCTACCACCACGCCGGCGAGACCCTGAGCCGCCGCCAGTGCCAACACGCCATCACCGCCATGGCCAGCCAGCTGGAGCGGGTGATGGAACCGGGGGAGCGGGTGGTGATCGCCCTCGACGACTCCCCCTCGCTGATCTGTTTGTTCCTTGCCTGCATCGCCGTGGGCGCCATCCCGGCGGTGGTCAACCCCAAGTCGCGGGAAGACAACCTGGCCGCCATCGTCGCCGACTGCCAGGCGAGCCTGGTAGTGCGCGAGGCCGACGCCCCGTCCCTCGGCGGGTCCCAGGCGCCCCTGACGCTGCGTGCCGGCGGCCGCATCGGCAGCTTCGACGACTTCACCCTGACGGCCCTCGTCGGGCCGCCGGTGCCGGACTGGCAGTCGTTCCGGCGCCGCGACCGGACCGCTCCCGCCTACCTGCAGTACACCTCCGGTTCCACTGGTGCGCCGAAGGGCGTGATCCACAGCCTGGAGACCACCTTCGGCTTCTGCCAGGCCTTCGCCGTGGCGCATCTGGGGCTCAAACCCGGCGACCGCCTGTACTCCATTCCCAAGCTGTTCTTCGGCTACGGCATGGGCAACGCGCTGTTCTTCCCCTGGTTCTGCGGCGCCTCGGCGCTGCTGGACGCGCGTTGGCCGAATGCCGCGCGGGTGCTGGAGAACCTGCAGGCGTACCGCCCCAACGTCCTGTTCGGGGTACCGGCCATCTATGCCGCCCTGCATGACCAGGCGCAGGTGTTGCTGGACTGCGTCGAGCTGGCATTTTCCGCCGGGTCGCCGCTCCCCAGGACGGAGTTCGACTTCTGGCAGGAGCAGGGGCTGGAAATCTGCGACGGCATCGGTGCCACGGAAGTCGGCCACGTGTTCCTCGCCAATCGCCCCGGCGCGGCCCGGGCGGAGGTCACCGGCTTTCCGGTACCCGGCTACGACTGCCGTCTGATGGACCGCAACGGCGAGTCCCTGAGCGCGCGCACCCAGCGCGGCGTGCTCTGGGTGCGCGGGCCGGGCGTGAGCCCGGGCTACTGGCGCGCCGATGCCACGCAGCAGGCGCGCTTCGACCACGGCTGGTACCGCACCGGCGACCTTTTCGAGTGCGACGAGAGCGGCGCCTACCGCTACCGGGGGCGTGAGGACGACCTGTTCAAGGTCAACGGCCGCTGGGTGGTCCCGGCCCAGGTGGAGCAGGCCGTGTGCCAGCGCTTCCCGGAAATCCTCGAGGCTGCCCTGGTGCCCACCTGCCGCCAGTACGACGGCCTGCGGCCGACCCTGTTCGTCACCCTGGAGGCCGACCCCGGGGTGAATCGCATCCTGCTGGGCCAGCGGATCGAGCACCGCCTGGCCGACGACCTGCCGTCCCATGCGCTCCCGCAGTACCTGCACGTGCTGCCGAGCCTGCCGCGCAACGACAACGGCAAGCTGGCCCGCGCCGAGCTGTGCCTGCGGGCGGACACCCTTTATCACGAAAGCCTCAAGGAGGAACGGGCATGCTGATTCAGGCCATCGGGGTGAACCTGCCCCCGACCTACGAACGCCGCGAGGGCCCCCTGGGCGGCGAACGGCCGCGCGCGACCGGCGACGAGGTGCTGCTGGAGCGCCTGCTGCCAGCCGTCCAGGAGGTCCTGGAGCAAGCCGGCGTGGACGCCGGCGACATCGACCTGATCGTTGGCCTGGCGCTGTCTCCCGACCACCTCATCGAACAGCGCGACGTGATCGGGCCGAAGATCGGCCACCCGCTGCAAAAGCGCCTGGGCGCCCGCAAGGCCCACGTCTTCGACCTCACCGATTCGAGCCTGGCGAAGGCGCTGTACGTGGCCGACACCCTCGCCATCGACCAGGGCTACCGCAACGTGCTGGTGGTGCGCGGCGAGTCGAGCCAGGGCTACCAGGCGGACGAGGCATCCGGCTTCGCCCTGGCCGACGGCGCCATGGCCCTGCTGTGCCGGCCTACCGGCCATGCCGTGTTCCGCCGCGAACCGCTCGCCACGCCTGGCTTCGGGCTGGCCTGGCAAGGCCTGAGCATCCCGCTCAATGGCGACCTGCGCGAACCGACCGATCCCAAGGGGCGGCTCGACCTGCCGGCCCAGCCCGGCTTGCTGGACGCGCTGCGTGGCCAGGTGGAGCGGCTGGCGTCCGGCTTCCCGGCGTTGCTGGCGATCCGCGAGGAATGGTTCGGCCAGCAGCGTCCGGGCGGGCGCTGCCTGGGCCCGTTCGAGGTGGCGGAACAGTTGCGTGCGGCCCAGCGCGACCGGCTGGACGAGGTCGTGCTGGTCAGTTTCGATCCCTTCGCCATGGTGGTCGAGGGCGTCACCCTGAAACTCGCGGGAGAGCAACATGCATAAGGTCAAACTGGCTGCGATCACTTGCGAACTCCCCGCCACGTCCTACGCCAACGACGACCCGGTATTCGACCAGGTCAGCGACCTGCAGCCTACCTGGTGGCAGTTCTGGGGGGTGGACCGTCGGGGCTACTTCGACCCGCGGCAGGGCGAGAACGAATTCACCATGGCGGCCCGCGCCGCGAGCCGCCTGCTGGCCAGCAGCGGGACCGCGCCCGAGGCGGTGGACGTGCTCATCTGCTCGGCCTCCTGCCCGGTGATGACCGACGCCGGCGAGGTGCTGCCGGGCATCAGCGGCCGGCTCTATCCACGGCTCTCCAACGTGCTGTCGAAACACCTGGGGCTCGAGCGGGCGCTGCCCCTGGATTCGCAGATGGAGTGCAGCAGCTTCCTGCTCAACCTGCGCCTCGCCGCCAGCCTGATCCGCCAGGGCAAGGCCGAAACGGTGCTGGTGGTCTGCAGCGAATACATCTCCAACATGCTGGATTTCACCTCCCGCTCCTCCACGCTGTTCGCCGATGGCTGCGCCGCGGCCCTGCTGACCCGCAGCGACAGCGAGGCCGATCTGCTGGCGTCCTCCGAGCACAGCGACGCGACCTTCTATGAAGTGGCCACCGGCCGCTGGCGCCTGCCGGAGAAGCCCGCCGCCGACGCCCGGCCGCGCCTGCTGTTCTCCCTGCTCAGCGACGGCCAGAACAAGATGCAGACCTTCGTCCCGGAGAACGTGCCCCTGGCCGTGAACCGCGCTCTGGAGAAGGCCGGCCTGCAGGCCTCGGACATCGACCACTTCGTCTTCCACCAGCCCACGCCGTTCCTGGTGAACGCCTGGGCCCGCGGGGTGGGATGCCGCGACGACCAGTACCTGCTGACCATGGGCGAGACCGGCGTGATGATCTCGGTGGCGATCCCCTACACCCTGGCGAAGGCGCTGCGGGAAGAGCACATCCGCCCCGGTGATCACGTGGTGATGGCCGGCGCCGCCACCGGCTGGGGTTTCGCCGCCCAGGTCTGGCGCCTGGACGACGTGCTGGTCTGCTGACCCGCGCCGCTCATTTTCGACCCACGAGGAGACACGCCATGGGCAACCCCATCATCGCCGGGCTGGGTTTCAGCCTGCCGAAGCGGCAGGTGAGCAACCACGACCTGCTGGACCGCATCAACACCTCGGACGAGTTCATCGTCGAACGCACCGGGGTGCGCACCCGTTACCACGTCGAGCCGGACCAGGCGGTGAGTGCGCTGATGGTCCCGGCGGCCCGCCAGGCCATCGAGGCGGCCGGCCTCGCGCCGGACGACATCGACCTGCTGCTGGTCAATACCCTGTCGCCGGACCACCACGACCCGTCCCAGGCCTGCCTGATCCAGCCCATGCTGGGCCTGCGCCACATCCCGGTCCTGGACATCCGCGCCCAGTGCAGCGGGCTGCTCTACGGCCTGCAGATGGCCCGCGGGCAGATCCTCGCGGGCCTCGCCCGGCACGTGCTGGTGGTCTGCGGCGAGGTGCTGTCCAAGCGCATGGACTGCTCCGACCGCGGCCGCAACCTGTCGATCCTTCTCGGGGATGGGGCGGGCGCGGCGGTGGTGAGTGCCGGGGAGGGGGACGACGACGGGCTGCTGGACCTGCGCCTGGGGGCCGACGGTGACTACTTCGACTTGCTGATGACCGCCGCGCCGGGGACGGCATCACCCACCTTCCTCGACGAGGCGGTACTGCGGGAGGGTGGGGGCGAGTTCCTCATGCGCGGCCGGCCGATGTTCGAGCACGCCAGCCAGACCCTGGTACGCATCGCCGGCGAGCTGCTGGCCGCCCACGACCTGACCCTGGATGACGTGGACCACGTGATCTGCCACCAGCCGAACCTGCGCATTCTCGACGAAGTGCAGGCACGCCTGGCGATCCCGGCCCACAAGTTCGCCGTCACCGTCGACCGCCTGGGCAACATGGCGTCGGCTTCGACCCCGGTGACTCTGGCCATGTACTGGCCGGACATTCGCCCGGGCGAGCGCATCCTGATCCTCACCTACGGGTCCGGCGCCACCTGGGGCGCGGCGCTCTACCGCAAGCCCCCGCAGGCAGGCGGCCTATGCTGAGGCAGGCGACCCCCGGCCGGCTGGACGACGACCTGTACCTGCTGGGCGACCCCCAGGTGCCGGTCTTCCTGCTGGACCTGGGGGAGGAACGCTGGGCGCTCGTGGAGGGTGGGCTGAGCCGCGACGTGGAGGCGGTGTGGGCCGATCTCTGTCGCTGGGTGGGCGATCCGGCGCGGGTGCGCTACTGGCTGATCACCCACAAGCACTACGACCACTGCGGCCTGTTGCCGTACCTCTGCCCACGCTTGCCCGAGGTTCGGGTGCTGGCGTCCGCGCGGGCCTGCCAGTCCTGGCAGTCGGAGAAGGCCGTGCGGGTGGTGGAGCGCCTCAACCAGCCGTTGCTGCGCCCCGGCCAGTCCCTGCCGGATGCGATGCCCTGGCAGGACTTGCCGGTGCAGGCCATCGCCGCCGGCGAGTGCCTGGCCCTGGGGCCGGGCCATTGCCTGGAGGTCCTGGAGGGGGGCGGCCATTGCGACGACCAGGTGCTGTTCCATGATCCCCGCCGGTGGCGGCTGTTCTGCGGCGACGCCCTGGGCGAATTCGACGAGCAGGACGGGCTCTGGCGTCCCCTGGTGTTCGACGACCTCGACGCCTACCTGGCGACCCTGGGGCGCCTGCAGGCGTTGCCTACCCTGCGCCAGCTGCTGCCGGGCCACGGCGGGCTGTTCGCCGGGACCCTGGCGGCCGACGCCGCGGAGTCCGCCTACCGCGAATGCCTGCGGCTCTGTCGCCGCCTGCGCTGGCGCGAGGCCCACGGGGCCGACGCCGGTCGTTTGGGGGAAGAGCTTAACCAGGCCTGGGAGGCCCAGAGCCGCGACTTCCTCCCCGCTGGCCTGCACCTGAGCAGCATGCAGCGGATGCTGGACATCCTGTCCCGCCAGGCACCGCCGCTGGGCTAGCCGAACGGCCCGGACGGGCCTGTCCGGGTTCATGGATTGACGATCGACAGGGAGATGGAACGATGATCGTGGTTCTTCGATGCCTCGAGAACGAGGCTTACCCGTATCCAACGCAGGCCGAGCCGCCCGGCCGCCCGCGCACCATGCCGCTCGTCTCGGGGAGCCCGTCATGAGCGCGCCGACCCAGCTACTGGAAGAAGACCTTCCCTATCGCCCGCTGAACCCGGCTGCGCTGGGCCTCTGGCGGGACGGCACGGCCAACCGGATGCTGTTCGACTGCTACGACGTGGACAGCAAGGCACCGCGACGCACCCTGGCGATCCTCTCCAGCAGCCTGCGGGTGGAGTGCCGGGGCCACGACGTGACGTTGCGGGCCCTGAGCGCCAACGGCCGTGCCCTGCTGGAACGCCTCGCCCACCATTGCCCGCAGGGCGTGGTCGCGGAGCGGGACGGCGATGTCTGGCGCTGGCGCTTCCCCGACCAGGCGACCGAGGCGGACGAGTGGCGGCGCCTGCGCCAGCTGTCCTGCCTGGATGCGTTGCGGGCGGTGCTGGCGGCGGCGCGGCCGGCGCAGGGCGACATTCCCCTCGGCGGCCTGTTCGCCTTCGACCTGGCCGAGCAGTTCGAGCCGTTGCAGGCACCGGCCAACGAGGCACGGCCCTGCCCGGACTACTTGTTCCTGCTGCCGGAGTGCCTGCTGGACATCGACCACGTGCAGCGGCGCTCCCGCCTGCAGGCGTTCGTCCATGACCCAGTGGCACGCGACTCCCTGGCGGCGCATCTGCGTGACCTGGCGGGAGAGGCCGCGGCCGCGCCGGAGTCGCCGAGCCCGACGCTGGCCGCGCGGCGCTCGGCGATCTTCCAGGTGGATCAGGACGACGAGTGCTTCGCCGCCCAGGTGGACGCCCTCAAGCGCCACGTGGTGGCCGGCGACGTGTTCCAGATCGTGCCTTCCCGCAGTTTCAGCGCGCCCTGCCGCGATGCCTGGAAGGCCTATCGCCAGCTGTGCCTGCGCAACCCCAGCCCCTACCGTTTCTTCCTGGACGCCGGCGAGTTCTGCCTGTTCGGCGCGTCACCGGAGTCGGCCCTGAAATACACCGCCGCCACCCGCGAGCTGGAGCTGTATCCCATCGCCGGCACTCGCCCGCGAGGGCGGGGTGCGGACGGCGAGATCGACCCGGAACTGGACAACCGGCTGGAAGCGGAACTGCGTCTGGACCCCAAGGAGATCGCCGAGCACATGATGCTGGTGGACCTGGCGCGCAATGACCTGGCCCGGGTGTGCCGCAGCGGCACCCGGCAGGTGAAGGATATGCTCAAGGTGGACCGCTACAGCCACGTGATGCACCTGGTGTCGCGGGTGACCGGTGAGTTGCATCCGGACCTGGATGCGCTGCACGCCTACCGCGCCTGCCTGAACATGGGCACCCTGGTGGGCGCCCCGAAGGTCCGCGCCATGCAATTGCTGCGGCAGTACGAGGGCGGCTATCGCGGCAGCTACGGGGGCGCCATCGGCCTGCTGGACAGCGCCGGCAACCTCGACACCAGCATCGTCATCCGCGCCGCGGAAGTGCGCGACGGCATCGCCCGGGTGCGAGCGGGCGCTGGCGTGGTGCTGGATTCGGACCCCCGGCTCGAAGCCGAGGAAACCCGCAACAAAGCGCTGGCGGTGCTCACGGCACTGACCGCCGCCGATGGCGAAACGGGAGGCCGCGATGCGCATCACACTGCTGGATAACTTCGATTCGTTCACCTACAACCTGGTCGAGCAGCTTCGCCTGCTGGACGTCGCGGTGACGGTGATGCGCAATGACACGCCGCTGCTAACGCTGCAGGACCGGTTGGAGCAGGACAGCGACCTGTTGCTGGTATCCCCGGGGCCGGGGCATCCCCAGCGGGCGGGATGCCTGCTGCCGCTGCTGAACTGGGCGCGGGGCCGGCTACCGGTGATCGGGGTCTGCCTCGGTCACCAGGCACTGGCCATCGCGGCAGGCGGGCAGGTGGGACCGGCGCGCCAACCGGTACATGGCAAGAGCTCCCGGCTGAGCTTCGATCGCCAGCATGGGCTGTTCGCTGGCCTGGACGACCTGCGGGTGGCCCGATATCACTCCCTGGTGGTTTCCACGCTGCCGCCCGGCTTCGAGACGCTGGCGGAGTCGGACGGCGAGATCATGGCCATGGCCGATTCCCTTCAGCGGCAGCTGGGGCTGCAGTTCCACCCCGAGTCGGTGCTCACCACCCAGGGCCAGCGCTTGCTGGAGAACGCGCTGCACTGGTGCGTCGCACCGCCCGTTCGCGACCGCCGCAGCGCCTGAAATGCCGAGGTGCATTCGTCACCTGGCGAAGTGACGTGGCTCGGGCTCGTACGGGGCCTGGGTGCGTTTCCCGAATTTTTCTGGAGTCCATCCGGCGATGGACGGGTCGTTCGCTCAGGCTTCGACGCGCACGTCGGGTGCGGGCTGGTGGTGCGGTTCCAGGCGCGGACCCTCGATGTCCCGCAGGCGACGGCGGGCGCTCTCCAGGAAGTCGAGGAACGTGCGTTCCGACTCCAGGGCGGTGTTGTAGTAGCAGTAAATCTTGGTGTCGATGCCACCGGGTTCGTAGAAGTCGCTCAACACCGCCAGGCGGCCCGCCCGCAGCCGGTCCTCGACGAAGTAATGGGGCACGATGCCCCAGCCGACCCCGGCCTCCACCAAGTGCAGCATGTCCTCGAAGTTCTCCACGTAGCAGACCTTGTCGCTCACCGGCCGGAGCAGGTTCGAATGGACACCGCAGCGACTGCCCAGGCTGATCTGCCGGTAGCTGCAGAGGCTGGCGACGCTGCTGAGGGTGGTATCGCACAGCGGGTGCTCCGGATGGGCGACGATGAACGCCTTGATGTAGCCCAGCACGCACTGGTTGAAGCGGGCGATCTTCAGCTCCTCGTCGATGGTGATGGCGATGTCGATCTCCGACTTGTCCTGCTTGATGGCGGAGAGGCTGTCGGCCGGGGAAGACCGCATCAGGCTAACCACGTTGAACTCGTCCAGCAGCAGGTCGCTCACTGTTTCGCAGAAGGAGGAGGGGATGGCGGCGTCCAGCAGCACCCGCAGGTTGCGGGGCCCCTTGTTGAGGTTGAAGGCGATGTCGCCGATCAGCTGCTGGTAGTTCAGCAGGCTCTGCATGTAGGGGATCAGCCGCAGCGCCTGCTCGGTGGGCTCCACCTTGTAGCCGTCGCGCCGCACCAGTGACACACAGAGGTCGATTTCCAGGTTGCTCACGGCGGAGCTCACCGCGGTGTGAGACTTGCGCAGGATGCGAGCCGCCGAGGAAATCGAGCCGGACGCGATCACCTGGAGGAACATGTTGACGTGGTTGAGGTTGTGTATGGGCATCCCTTCATTCCTTCTGCTGAGCGTGTCCCTGTGCCTGGGCGTTCCACACCGTAGCGCCATCGGTCGCCGGTGCGAAGGCCACCAGGGTGGCGCTTCAATGGCGCACTGCCATGGGGCAATCCGTTGCATATCCTATATCGCCAGTCCGTTTTGTGATGGATGCCAGGGTTTCGTTCGAAAAGGACCGGCGGCCAGGTATTTGGTCGTTTTCCGGTCGTGATAAAGGCCAGGCGGGAGCATATTTTCGGGCCGGTCGGAAGGGCGGCGAGGTTGGCTGGCGAGTGTCGCCGGGCCCCCTGCGCCGGACCGGTTGGGGTGTTGTCTGACAAGCTTAGGCTGTAAGATGCCCGGACAAAGAAGGCGCATGGAGCGTTGGAGCGACACGAGGCAACCGGCCTTCCGGTGCGCTGTGGTCCCCAAGCCTTCTGAACGATTCCGAACCACGACTTCCCGCGATGCAACCCGCGTTCCCTGGGCAGTCCGGCCGGTTTCCATGGACCGGTTTTCTTGAACTGCCGCATCGTGCGGCATGCGATGCACAGTGAGGTGTCGCTTGATTAAGGTCCTGGTGGTCGACGACCACGATCTGGTACGTACAGGCATCACGCGCATGTTGGCCGATATCGATGGCCTGCAAGTCATAGGACAGGCAGAGTCAGGCGAAGAGGCCCTGAAGAAAGCCCGGGAACTCAAGCCCGATGTCATCCTGATGGACGTCAAGATGCCGGGCATCGGTGGCCTCGAGGCGACCCGCAAACTCCTCCGCAGCAATCCCGACCTGAAGATCATCGCGGTCACCGTGTGCGAGGAAGACCCGTTCCCCACCCGCCTGCTGCAGGCCGGTGCGGCGGGTTACCTGACCAAGGGCGCAGCGCTGGAAGAGATGGTCCAGGCCATCCGTCAGGTCTTCGCCGGGCAGCGCTACATCAGCCCGCAGATCGCCCAGCAATTGGCATTGAAGTCATTCCAGCCCCAGAACAGCGGTTCGCCCTTCGACCTGCTGTCCGAACGCGAGATCCAGATCGCCCTGATGATCGCCAACTGCCAGAAGGTCCAGGCCATTTCCGACAAGCTATGCCTGTCGCCGAAGACGGTGAATACCTACCGCTATCGGATCTTCGAAAAACTCTCCATCACCAGCGACGTCGAGCTGGCACTGCTGGCGGTTCGCCACGGGATGGTCGACGCTGTCAACTGAAACGATGTCCGTTGCATTCGATTCCGGCGCGATGCTCGCCGCCTGCAGTGTTCGCCCCGGTGTCTACCGGATGTTCGACGAGCAGGGCAAGTTGCTCTACGTGGGCAAGGCGCGGAATCTGAAGAACCGCCTGTCCAGTTACTTCCGCAAGAGCGGGCTCGCGCCGAAGACCGCTGCCCTGGTGGCGAAGATCGCCCAGGTGGAGACCACCGTCACCAGCAGTGAGACCGAGGCGCTGCTGCTGGAGCAGACGCTGATCAAGGAGTGGCGGCCGCCGTACAACATCCTGCTGCGGGACGATAAATCCTACCCGTATGCCTACCTTTCCGCGGGCGACTACCCACGCCTCGGCATCCACCGGGGGTCGAAGAAGGGCAAGGGGCGCTACTTCGGCCCCTATCCCAGCGCCGGCGCCATTCGCGAGAGCCTGAACCTGCTGCAGAAGGCGTTCCTGGTCCGCCAGTGCGAAGACAGTTATTTCCGTAATCGCACCCGCCCGTGCCTTCAATACCAGATCAAGCGCTGCAAGGCGCCCTGTGTTGGCCTGGTGGAGCCGGCCGAGTACGCCGAAGACGTGCGCCACTCGGTGATGTTCCTGGAAGGCCGCAGCCGCGCCCTCAACGAGGAACTGTCGGCAGCCATGGAAAAGGCCGCCATGAACCTGGACTTCGAGCGGGCCGCTGAGCTGCGGGATCAGGTATCGCTGCTGCGGCGGGTCCAGGAACAGCAAAGCATGGAAGGCGGGACAGGCGATATCGACGTGATCGCCGCCCTGGTCAACCCGGGTGGTGCGTGCGTGCATCTGATCAGCGTGCGCGGCGGCCGGGTGCTGGGCAGCAAGAACTTCTTTCCCCAGGTGGCGATCGAGGAAGACGCCAGCGAGGTGCTGCTGGCCTTCCTGTCCCAGTACTACCTGGGCAACCAGGAACGCGACCTTCCCAGCGAACTCATCGTGAACACCCAGCACGAGGATTTCGGCACCCTATTGGAAGCCATCGGCGAGACCCGCGGCCGCGAACTGGCCATCGGCTACCGGGTACGAGGCACGCGGGCACGCTGGCAGCAGCTGGCGGTGACCAATGCCGAGCAGGCCTTGGCCGCGCGCCTGGCCAACCGCCAGCACCTGGCATCGCGCTTCGAGGCCCTGGCGGAGGCGCTCGGCCTGGACGAGTCGCCCCAGCGCCTGGAGTGCTACGACATCAGCCATTCCAGCGGCGAGGCGACGGTGGCTTCCTGCGTGGTGTTCGGTCCCGAGGGGCCGCTGAAGTCCGACTACCGCCGCTACAACATCGAAGGCGTGACCGCGGGTGACGACTACGCCGCCATGCACCAGGCGCTGACTCGGCGTTTCAGCAAGCTCAAGGAAGGGGAGGGCAAGCTGCCCGACGTGCTGCTGGTGGACGGCGGCAAGGGGCAGTTGGCCATGGCCCAGGACGTGCTCAAAGAACTGGCGGTGCCGGACCTGATCCTGCTGGGTGTGGCCAAGGGCGTCACCCGCAAGCCGGGTTTCGAGACGCTGTACCTCAACGACGCCGCCCATGAGTTCACCCTGCCGGGGGATTCACCGGCGCTGCACTTGATCCAGCAGGTCCGGGACGAAGCGCACCGCTTCGCCATCACCGGCCATCGGGCCCGTCGCGGCAAGGCGCGGCGAACCTCCAGCCTGGAGGAGGTGGCGGGGGTCGGGCCGAAGCGGCGCCGTGAGCTGCTCAAGCACTTCGGCGGGCTGCAGGAGCTGAACCGTGCCAGCACCGAAGAGATCGCCAAGGCGCCGGGTATCAGCAAAAAGCTCGCGGAGTCGATTTATGCGGCCCTGCACAGCGAGTAGAATGCCGATTCACCTAGCAGCCCAGCCGTTCAGATGAATATTCCCAACCTGCTCACCATCCTGCGCGTCCTGCTGATCCCTGTCTTCATTCTGCTGTTCTATATGCCGTTTCCCTGGAGTTACTGGGCCGCGAGCACCATCTTCGCCCTGGCCTGCGCCACCGACTGGCTGGATGGCTACCTCGCCCGGCGCCTGGGGCAGAGCACGGCGTTCGGCGCCTTCCTCGACCCGGTGGCGGACAAGCTGATCGTCGCGGTGGCACTGGTGCTGCTGGTGGAAGAGCACGCGAACCTTTGGCTGACCCTGCCGGCGGTGATCATCATTGGCCGTGAGATCGTGGTGTCGGCCTTGCGGGAGTGGATGGCGGAGCTGGGGGCACGGGCTCACGTGGCGGTATCTTCCATCGGCAAGTGGAAGACCGCGGCGCAGATGCTGGCCCTGGTGATCCTGCTGGCGAACCCGCCGCTGATGACGTTCTGGGTACTGGTCGGCTACATCCTGTTGATCGTCTCCGCAGCATTGACCCTGTGGTCGATGCTGCATTACCTGATGGCCGCCTGGCCGCACCTCAGTACCGATTCGGAGAAGAAATAAACTTTTTTGAATCAAGGGGTTGACTGGCGTTTTCAAAACGATAGAATGGCGCCCGTCAACACGACGCGGGAATAGCTCAGTTGGTAGAGCACGACCTTGCCAAGGTCGGGGTCGCGAGTTCGAGTCTCGTTTCCCGCTCCAAATCACGATTCAGGCGCTGCCTGCAATCGGCAAGAAAGGACCTTCGGGTCCTTTTTTCGTTTCAGCGGTTTGGTGGATATCGGGCGGCGCCGGGTGATTCGGCAGCTCCGCTGCTTCTGACAAGACCGCTCTCGAACGTCCCTCCCGCATCCCTGCGGGTACCCGCTTGACCGTTCAGATCATATGTTCAGCCGCCCGAGCGCTTCACCATGCCCGAAGAGGCGTGCGCGGGGTTTGACGTTCTGCCGATAGCGCTTCAGAGATTCCCCAGAGACTGCGTCCCACTGAAGTCGTGGGAGCGATCGTATGAGCCTATACGACTGGCTCTGGACCCGGGGGAAGGGCAAGAGAGGGCGAGCGCAAGGCCCGCCCTTTGACATCAGGCCGAGTACTCTCCGACCACTTCGAAGATGCCCGGGCTCGCCTTGGCGAGTGCGGCGGTGCGCTTGGCGAATTCCGCAGCTGCCGGATCGCCCTGGGTTGCCTGGATGTCGGCGGCGCTTTTCCATTTCGCGATGTTCACGACACGGCTGCCGTCCTTGCTCGCCAGCAGCGTGACCGAAACGAAGCCCGGGCGCTTGCTGATGACCGACTCGGTGCCTTCCTGCAGAAGCTTGATCACTTCGGCCTGTTTGCTCGGGTCGACGTCGATGACATTGATGAAGGTAACTTCGGATCCAGACATTACGTACTCTCCTTGAGGGTTCTGCCAAGCCCTTATGGGCGCATGGCGACTCGCCGGGTTGATCAACCGCTGCCGAGTCCTTGCACATGACGATCGAGCGCACATAAGTGTCAGGCCGCGCTCGGCGAAAACCCCGCTCCGCCCCAGGCGACTACCTATTCTGGTAGTCCGACGCTCCCCGCCTGACATTCTTGCTATGGTCCTCGTCATCCAATTCGAGGGCGGATTCAACTGCCTGCCGCACGACGTTCCTTGGTATCGCGATTGGTATCGCGTATCCGGGAAATACATGCAGCAGCGCCCTGCAGGTACCGAATCGAGGCTGTTTCGTGCTCGCCCGGCGCTTCGGCGACGGTAGGCGGAAAGCGTGACGCCGGCTCCCAAGTTATTTCTTCGGAATCGTATTAAGGAAGAGCAGGATGCACGACGAGACGAAACGGGCGAGAAGCGGTTCCTCGGAAGACCTGGCTCGCGTCTATTCCGAACGCGCCAAGCTGGAATCCCTGGCCTACCGTCTCCTGGGCACCGTCTCGGACGCCGAGGATGCGGTGCAGGAGACCTATCTGCGCTGGTACAAGCTGTCCCGGGCCGAGCGTGAGCAGATCCTCGTCCCCATGGCCTGGCAGCGGACGACTCTCACCCGCGTCTGCTTCGACAAGTTGAAGTCGGCCCAGACCCGGCGGGAAACCTATGTGGGCGAGTGGCTACCCGAGCCCGTCACCCAGGACGAATACGAGAGTTCCCTGGGGGCGATTCCCGAAGGGGGCGACCCGGCCGATCGCCTCATGCTCGCCCACTCGGTCTCCATGGCCTTGATGGTGGTGCTGGACAAGATGACCCCCGCGGAGCGGGTCAGCTTCATCCTCCACGATGTCTTCCAGTACTCCTTCGACGAGATCAGCGAGGTGGTGGGACGCACACCCCAGGCCTGCCGGCAATTGGCGTCTTCCGGGCGCAAGCGCATCGGCCAGGAGCGCTCGCTGCATGCTTCGCCGGCCGAGCATGCCCATGTGAACGCTGCATTCAGGGCAGCCTGGACCACCGGCAACATCGCCGACCTGGCCGCCGTCCTCGATGAGCGCGCCCGTGCCGTCACCGACGGCGGAGGGCGCGTCAGCGCGTCCATCGAGCCGTTGTGCGGCCGTGAGGCAGTCATCGAATTCTTTCTCTCCGCCTTCCAGCGTCAGCGCGATCTTCGAATCGAAGAGGTGCTGGTGAATGGCGAGCCCGGGCTCGTGGGCAAGGCAGCCGACCGAACGGTCGCAGTGATTTCTACACATGTCAGGGAAGGTCGCATCAGCGACATCTGGGTGATGCGTAACCCGGAGAAGTTGAGTGTGTGGCATTAAACATGGACTGAATGAGGGCATTCGTTATGCCGGCAACACAGCAGGATTCGACCAAGACAGTAATCGTGGGAGCGGGCATCGGGGGCGTGACACTGGCGGCTGCGCTGTCCCGGCGCGGGATGGCGTGCGAGGTCTATGAGCGACGTCCGCAGCTGTCCGGGGATGGTTTCGGGCTGAACATCCAGCCCGCCGCGGTTGCGGTCCTGTATCGCCTGGGGCTCGAGAAGAAGCTCGACGAGACCGGGATTCGCACCCGTGCCCATCGCTACGTGGATCATCTGGGAGCCGTGCTGTTCGAAGAAGCGCGCGGGATCGATGCCGGCTTCGACACGCCGCAATTCTCGATCCGCCGTTCCGACCTGCTCGACCTGATCCATTCCTCCGTGGAATCCAGCGCCACTTTCCACTTCGGCACGGAACTCGCACCCGAGCAGCTCGACCGGATCGCTCCCAGGGACCCCGCTTCCGGGCAACCCACGGACGGGTTGCTGGTGGGGGCCGATGGTCTCCATTCGGTGGTGCGCCGGGCGTTGTTCCCGGAGGCCATGGACCTGAACTCTGGGGACATGGTGTTGTGGCGGGGCATCACGCCCGTGCCGCGGCTGCTGGATGGACGCACCATGATCATCGCCAACGACGGCACCGGTGTACGCCTCATCGCCTATCCGGTCTCCCATGCCCACGACCAGCGCGGCGAAAGCCTGGTCAACTGGGTCATGCTGGTGCCGTCCTCCCGCGGCGGGCCCGTCGATAATTCGAACCCCACCCAGACCACCGACTTCCTGCTGGGCATCATCAGGGACTGGCATTTCGACTGGCTCGATCTCAGCGCCCTGGTGACCCACAGCCAGGGACTCATGCGGACCGACCTGGCGGACCGGCAACCCATCGACAGCTGGAGCCGCGACCGCTGCGTACTGCTCGGCGATGCGGCGCATCCCATGTTCCCGATCGGCGCCAACGGGGCCACCCAGGCCATCGTCGATGCCGAAACCCTGGCCACCCGGGTATGCGAGGCGCCCGACCTGGATGCCGCCATCGCCGACTACGAGCGCCTGCGGATTCCGGCAGTTTCAAAAATCGTCCTGGCGAACCGCGAAATGAACGTCCGTGAGCAGGCCAGCCACGCGCTGCAGAAGAACGAGCGGATCCAGGAGCTCATCTCCACCGCGGACAGCTACAAGGCAAAAACGGCAGTCACCCGCCCGGGCTGAACCTGTCGCGTCGCTGGCAAGCACCCAAACAAGAACTACACCGTACAGGAGCGTCTTCGATGACTAAGCGGTCTTCTATTGCCCAATTCGATGCGATCGTCATTGGCGCCGGACTTTCCGGCCTCTACGCCACCCACAAGCTCGGCAACGAGCTGGGTCTCAAGGTACTGGGTCTGGAAAAGGCCCGCAGCGTCGGCGGTACCTGGTACTGGAACCGTTACCCCGGTGTCCAGGCCGATACCGACAGCTTCGTCTACCGCTACTCCTTCGACCGCGAGGCGTCGCCGGGCTGGGACATGCATGCCCGCTACCAGACCGGCGCGCAGATTCGCGACTACCTGGAGAACGTGGCCAGTCGCAACGATCTCTCCCGCCTGTACCGCTTCGAGGTGGAGGCCCGCGAGGCGACCTACGACGAGGCGGACAACCTCTGGCGGGTGAAGACCAGCCACGGGGATGTGGTGACCTGTCGCTACCTGGTGAATGGGGTCGGCGTTCTGTCGAAACCCGTGGCGCCGAAAATCGAAGGGTTGGACGACTTCAAGGGCCGTGTCGTCCATACGGCGCGTTGGCCGGAGGGCCTGAGGATCGATGGCCTGCGGG
The DNA here is from genome assembly GCF_007109405.1 of Pseudomonas mangiferae. Taxonomy (GTDB): domain Bacteria; phylum Pseudomonadota; class Gammaproteobacteria; order Pseudomonadales; family Pseudomonadaceae; genus Pseudomonas_T; species Pseudomonas_T mangiferae. The sequence continues at coordinate 577,519 of NZ_VJOY01000001.1, read as the reverse complement.
TCGGGCTCCTGGGCACCGGCTCCACCGGGACTCAGGTAGCCGTGGCCGCCAGCAAGGTAGCCTCCCACCTGACGGTGTTCCAGCGTTCCGCCCAGTACGTGGTGCCGGCTGGGCAACGCCGCCACACCGATACCGAGGTGGACAGCTTCCTCTCCCACTTCGATGAGAATTTCCGCGAATGGCGCAAGACCCGCCTGGCCTGTGGTTTCGAGGAACCGGCCACCAGCGCAGCCGAGGCCAGCCCGGAGGAGCGCAAGGCCGTCTTCGAGCACGCCTGGAACGAGGGCGGTGGTTTCGGCTTCATGTTCGGGACCTTCGGCGACCTGGTGATCAACCCGGATTCCAACCGCGCGGCGTGCGAGTTCATCGTCGGGAAGATCAAGCAGATCGTCCGTGACCCGGAGACGGCGCGCCGGCTCACGCCTTCGGAGCCCTATGCCAAGCGACCGGTGTCGGTGGATGGCTACTACGAGGCCTTCAACCAGCCCAACGTCAAGCTGGTGAGCATCCAGGAAACGCCAATCGTACGGGTTACCGAGAACGGCATCCTCACGGCTGATGGGGTCGAGCACGAGATCGACATCCTGATCCTCGCCACCGGCTTCGAGGCGGTCGAAGGCGCCTACCGCGACTTCAATGTGATCGGTCGGAACGGCCGCACCCTTCTGGATACCTGGGGCGAGCACCCCGCGGCCTACCTGGGCCTGTCCACGCCGGGGTTCCCCAACCTCTTCACGGTCCTGGGGCCGCAGGGCATCTTCTCCAACCTGGCGGCCGGTATCGAGGCGGAAGTCAACTTCATCGGCGATGCGATCCGCTGGGCCGAGGACAGGCCGGGCGCGGCCATCGAGGCGACGCCCGAAGCGCTGTCGACCTGGTCGGAGCAGTGCAGCCAGATGGCCAACTACACGGTCTTCGCCCAGGTGAAGTCCTGGATCTTCGGCACCAACGTCCACAGCAACCAGCCGCGCGTGCTGTTCTATTTCGGCGGGCTGAAGGAATACCTGTCGATCCTCGATCACGAACGGACCCATGGTTTCCCCGGCTTCACCCAAGCAGGGAGCCCGTCGCTGACGCTCGTGCAGTCCAAGGCGGATGCGACTGATGACGAGGCGCTGCGCCAGCGCAACTACGCCACGGTGGAGCGCTACATGCACAGCCTCGGGCAGGACCGACTGACCCGGCACCACCTGTTCCAGCCCGACGGCATCTGTGGGTTGTGGACGACCGAAACCGGCAAGCCGATCAAGATCCACGGGCACCAGAGCATGGCGGAACACGCTGCGTGGTCGTTGAAGTGCCTGCCCGACTGGAAGTGGTACAACATCCGCATCCATCCCGGCCAGGACCCGAACATCTTCTGGGTGGAGTGTGAGGGACGGGGCGAGATCCATTTCCCCGGCTACCCGGTCGGCGACTATCACAATCACTTCATCTTCTCTTTCGAGATGAAGGACGGCCTGATCGCCCGCGCCCGGGAGTTCATGAACCCGACGGAACAGATGCGAGCATTGCGCATCCCTGTTCCGGTCATCCGTCGTGAGGGCATTCCCAAGCGGCATGACACGCCGGCGTTGGCCGAGTAATCGTCGATTACTTGTGCCTGGACCATGTCGCTCGAAAACCGGGTGGCATGGCTCGTTGGTTCCGGAATCAGTCGGCGGCCAGGCGTCCGGGTGATGTGAACTTGAAATGTGGCTGTCAGGCGAGCGAGCCACTTCGCGGCGTCCCTCGTTTGGTCTTAGGTGGACGGGCAGCATTCAGGTGGGCCCGTGAGGTGAGGTCGGCGATCACTGTTTCGGCAGTCATGCCAAAACGGCTGGTGGCCTGATCTTCTTTTTAGGCCGGCGTCCCGTGGTTGCCGGGCAGGGTGGATGTCCGCGGAAGCCTCGCCTGGAATACGCCCAGAGCCTTTCCAAACAGCTCCGTACACAGTGTCAGACGCACGCGAGGCCGCTACAGGACCCGGCGGCCGTCACCTCGCCCGTTCAGGAAAACGATGCCATGACCATTCCCCCCTTCGAGGCGTTGAGCGGAGACTTGACGGTCGATTTCCCCGAGTACCTCGATCCTCCCGAGGACCCGATTCCTCTGCTGGCATCCAGGGTCAAGCGCGCCATGCGGGTGGGCGTCAGGGAACCGTTGGCCATGACCCTCGCGACCGCCAGCGAGACGGGGCAGCCGTCGGTACGGACCATGGTGATTTCCGAGGTATCCGACCGCGGCATCATTTTCGCGACCCACTCCACCAGCCGGAAGGGCAGGGAACTGGCGGCCAACCCTTGCGCGGCGGCGCTGCTCTACTGGCGCGAGACCAGCGAACAGATCGCCATCCGGGGGCGCATCGACCGCCTGCCGGACGAGACCGCGCGCCAGCTGTGGAGCGCCCGGCCGTTATTCACCCACGCCATGTCCACCGCCTCGCGGCAAAGCCAACCGCTCATGGATGTCGAGCGCCTGCGAAGCGTCGCCCGGGGCTTCGCCCAGATGGCGCCTCTCGACAAACCCGCCACTTACACCGGCTACGAACTCATCGCCGACGAAGTGGAATTCTGGGCCAATGGCCGCGAGCGGTTGCATGAGAGGCTGCTCTATCGCTGGTCGGGAGCTTCCTGGGCCATCTCGCGCCTGCAGCCATGACGTGCTGCAAGCTATCCGTTGCCTCGCACCTGTTTGCCTGGAGGTAACGTGATACACAAAGAATTTACGATGATGCTTTATGCTATGAGGCGATTTGTAATATTTTTTTAGATCGTTAAAGCATGAGCTAGCTGAATTCGTTCCTTCTAAAACGTCGCTCCGATTTGCCAGAATTTCACCTCAAGGAAGCCATCCTTCCTCTCTACGGCGAGGGTTTCACCGAACCTGCAGCCATTCCTCCAAGCGAGACGTGACGTCGCGTGAACCGCACCGACGGCGCCTCCTTCATGAATTGGAAGACCATGAAAAAGCTGACTGCTCTTACCGCTCTTGCACTCGCTGTCGTGTCGGGTCTGGCTCATGCCGACCGCCTGGAAGATATCAAGAAGGCGGGCGTTCTGCGGGTGGCCGCATTCGATAGCAACCCGCCGTTCGGTTTCGTCGATCCCCAGAGCAAGCAGATCGAAGGTCTGGATGTGGACTATGCCAAGGCACTGGCCGACAAGCTCGGCGTGAAGCTGCAGCTGCAGCCCACCAACCCGGCCAACCGTGTGCCGCTGCTGGTGGCCAACAAGGTCGACCTGGTGCTGGCCAACTTCACCATCACGCCGGAGCGCGCCGAGCAGGTGAACTTCAGCATCCCGTACTTCGCCTCGGGTCAGCAGTTCATCGTCAAGAAAGGCACCTTGAAGTCCCAGGAGGACCTCAATGGCTGGCGCGTGGGTGTCGACAAGGGGACCGTCAACGAAGGCGTGCTGCGCAAGAAATTCCCGGGTGCGAAAGTGGTGGCCTACGACGATACGCCTTTTGCGTTCACTGCCCTGCGCAACGGCAATGTCCAGGCGATTACCCAGGACGGGCCGAAGCTGATCGGTCTGTTGGCCAACGTGCCGGACCGCGACAAGTACGAGGTTCCGCCTTTCACCATCTCCAACGACCTGATCGGGGTCGGGATTCCCAAGGGCGAAACGGCGCTCACCGAGTTCGTCGACAAGACTCTGCTGGAGCTGGAGGCCAACGGCCAGGCGCAGAAAATCTACGACAGCTGGTTCGGCCCCCAGACCAAGACGCCGCTGGAGCGCCTGTACAAGATCGGCGACAAGAGCTGACAGACTGCCTGTCGCGGGGCCCGCTTCGATGACTCGATGCGGGCCTTTTTGGTTTTCTCTGGGAAATTTCGCGCATGTTCGGCGAACTGCTCGCACCGCAATATCTGACCTGGCTTCTCGATGGTTTCCTGCTCACCCTGGTCCTCTCAGCGCTGGCGTGCCTGTTTTCCACGGCCCTGGGGTTTCCACTGTGTCTCGCGCGGTTGTCACCGCGGCGCCTCTGGTCCTGGCCTGCCCGGGCCTACTTGATGGTGTTCCGCACCACACCCCTGTTGATCCAGTTGTTCTTCTGGTACTTCGGCGTAACCTCGCTGTTGCCGGAGGACTTGGTGGCCTGGCTGAACATGCCCCATGAGGTGGCGCTCGGCCCGGCCCATCTGGAGTGGCCCAGTTTCGAGTTCATCGCGGGGCTATGGGGGCTCACCCTTTACACCAGTGCCTTCATCGCCGAGGAGTTTCGCGCCGGTGTCGCGTCCGTCCGCGACGAGCAGCGGGCCGCCGGCCTTGCACTCGGCCTGAAGCCGGCGCAGGTCTGGCGCTACGTGATCCTGCCCCAGGCCTTGCGCACCGCCTTGCCGCCCTTGCTGGGCCAGTATATGAACGCGCTGAAGAACTCGTCCCTGGCCATGGCCATCGGGCTGGCCGAGCTGTCCTATGCCTCCCGCCAAGTGGAGACCGAGACCTTCAAGACTTTCCAGGCATTCGGCATCGCCACTCTTCTATATATCGCCACCATCGCGGTCATCGAAGTGATCGGGCAGATGCTCCAGCAGCGCAAGCGCTTTCGCCGGGGGGTGATCTGATGGACTTCACCGTGATCCGGGACAACCTCGGCTATTTCCTCCTGGGCGCCTACCCAGACGGACCGCTGGGTGGGGCGGCGCTCACCTTGGCACTCAGTGTGCTCTCGGGGCTCGCCTCGGCGATCATCGGCCTCGGGCTGGGAGTTGCTCTTACCCTGATCCGCGGCCGGCGCCGCTTGCCGCTCCTCGCGGTCTTGGGGTTCTTCCGGGCGATTCCGGTGCTGATGCTGATCTTCTGGGCGTATTTCCTGTTGCCCATCTTATTTAAGGTGGACGTCCCGGCGCTCGCCACGGTGGTCTGCGCACTGTCGCTGATTGGCGGTGCCTACCTCGCCCATTCGGTCCATGCGGGAATCCGCAGCCTGCCGGAAGGGCAGTGGGCCGCCGCGCGGGCCCTGGGCATGCGCCCGGGGCAGGTACTGCGCCTGGTCATCCTGCCCCAGGCCCTGCCCATCATGTTGCCGTCGTTTCTCAACCAATGGGTGGCGCTGATCAAGGACACTTCGTTGGCCTACGTCATCGGGGTGGGCGAGCTGTCTTTCGTCGCCACCCAGGTCAGTAACCGGGTGATGGTGCACCCTACGGAAATCTTCCTGTTCGTGGCCGTGGTGTACTTCGTGTTCTGCGCCAGTCTCGACCTGGCGGCGGGGCTGTTGGCGCGCCGACGCTCCAGGCGCCGCCAGGTCTCGGCCTGAGCGGCTTCATCGTCCCAGGCTCACGCATCAGGAGTGCGCCGTCCATTTCGACTCAGCGGGGGGTTGCCAACTCGTTGAAACTAGTACACAATTCCGCCCCGTCAGACGGCACGCCGCTGACATGAGGCCGGTTGGCAGAGTGGTTATGCAGCGGATTGCAAATCCGTGTACGCCGGTTCGATTCCGACATCGGCCTCCATATTCAAAAGCCCCGTCGATGAAAATCGACGGGGCTTTTTCTTTTGCATTGAACACAACGCGCGCCTTGGCCTGGGCTGCCAACAACTGGGGCGGTTTGTTGCTCATCTGCAATGTTTGACCAGCGGCGGAAGTAGAGTACGAACTGCTTCCAGCTTCTATCCTTTAGCAACTTCCTAACACAACTTAGAGTAAGGAAAGGCTTTTGGACGCGTTTCGCTTAGTAGCCGTCTTTGATGTCTTTCAGAACAGCCATTTGGGCCCGAAGTGCGCTTTTTTACTCAGGAAACCGATGTCGATCCAGACAGAGGCTTCGAAACTCACATTGAAGCCGCCGCTGAGTTGAAGTTTGACATCGTATTCCGCTCCCAGTGTGGAATTTCCCACGGTTTCATGGCGGCTGAGCGTTCCGTTATCGAAGCTCAGGAAGGAATCGCCAACTTTGTAACCCATGATCTTGCTGACGACCTCGACGATGTAGCGCCCGTTGCTGGGGTTCGTAACGGTGATATCGAATTCCACCACTTCGAAATTGATGACCTTGTGAAGCGGGAATAGTCCCTTGGCAGAAGCCTGGCCATTGACCAGCGTGCCGTTATGCTCAACCAGTTGCGAGCCCAGCTTCTGCAGGAATTCCTCTTTTGGCAGTTCCGAGGCTTTGAACAGCGCCTGGATCTCGGCAGAGTCGAAGTTGGTCTCGATGAGGGTGGCGGCGAATTGTGCGGCGGTTTGCATGATGATCTCCCTATACGGTGTACTTCAGGATGAAGTTTCATCACGATAAACCGTGAGCATCGGCTCGAAGCTGATACAAATGGGAGTTCCAGAGTGCTCGTGCTGATTACTGTTAAAAGTGACAGCCGTAGACAGTTTTGCCGATGACAACCCACTCATGGGTGCTTTGATGAGCGTCGATCAGTCTATCGGCGCTATTCCAATCGTTTGTTTGTAGCCAATGGCAACATCCATAAACGAGCGCATCCCGAGGGCACGCAAGAGGGAAACGGAACCCCTACCGCCGCGGTCTGAGAACAGGTATCCCTTTCAGAGGCTTCCTCATGACCGACCAACCCACGTTCGCTATTTCGTATCTGCTGCATGGCGAGCCGATGACGCATTTTTCCTATGCGGATCAATTGTCCCTGGAGGACGCCGCGGCCGAGCTGTTCGAACACCATGGCTTCGTGGTACCGGAACACCCCCTGGGGGGCCGTAGCGCCATCATGGAACAGCTGCCCATCACCGGCATTTCGGATATCTCCCTGCAGGAAATCGTCTGAAGCATGAACGGCGCTCTTCAGGGCGCCGTTCGGTTTTCCTTTTCGATCAACGGGATGCGTGCCTTGCGCGGGTGGGGCGAGCTGTATATAGTCCTTGCCCTTCTTTCGAGTCCCGCCTTTCGGCTTTCCGGACTCGACGCGCTACCGCCCGGATGGCGAAATCGGTAGACGCAAGGGACTTAAAATCCCTCGCTCGAAAGGGCGTGCCGGTTCGACCCCGGCTCCGGGCACCATCGAAATCGGCCATTCGGCGTCGATCTCGCGTTCCACCTCTCCTTCTCCTTTAACACCTGTTCCTTGAGCGGTAGCCCCATTTGCAGGGCGTTCAGCGCACTGCGGAAATCTGGCCACGGCCGCCGTTCAGCACCAGCAAGACCAGCATCCCTGCGATCAATCCCCAGAAGGCCGAACCAATCCCCAACAGGGTCATGCCGGATGCGGTGACCATGAAGGTCACCAGGGCCGCTTCTCGCTGCTCGGGTGCTTGCATGGCGGCGGTCAGGCCATTGCTGATGGAACCGAACAGCGCCAGGGCGGCGATGGACAGGACCAGGGCCGAGGGGAGGGCGCCGAAGAGGGCGGCGAGGGTGGCGCCGAAGATGCCCGCCACGCCGTAGAAGAGGCCGCACCACACGGCCGCGGTGTAGCGCTTGCTCGGGTCTTCATGGGCATGGGGGCCGGTGCAGATGGCGGCGCTGATGGCCGCCAGGTTGATGCCATGTGAGCCGAACGGCGCCAGCAGCACCGAGGCGAGGCCGGTGACCGAGATGAGTGGGGAGGCGGGCGTCTGGTAGCCGTCGCTGCGCAGGACGACGATGCCCGGGATGTTCTGCGACGCCATGGCGACGATGAACAGCGGGATGCCGATGCTGATGATCGCCGTCAGGGAGAAGTGCGGTGTGGTCCACATCGGACGCGCGAGGCTGATGCTGAACCGCTCGAAATTCACCAGCCCGGATACCAGGGCAACGACACTGCCCACCACCAGCGCTGCCAGTACGGCGTAGTGAGGCTGCACGCGCTTGACCACCAGATAACTGCAGAACATCGACAGCACCAGGGCGGTGTCCGTCTGGGCGGCGAGGAAGATGCCGCTGCCGATCTTGAACAGGATGCCCGCCAGCAGCGCCGCCGCGAGGGATGCCGGCAAGCGGCGCATGATGCGTTCGAAGCCGCCGGTGAGGCCCACCAGCGTCAGCAGGATGGCGCAGACCACGAAGGCGCCGATGGCATCTTCGTAGGCCACGCCGGGCAGGCTGGTGACCAGCAACGCCGCGCCGGGCGTGGACCATGCCACTACGATGGGCGCACGAAAGCGCAAGGACAGGCCGATGGTGGTGATCGCCATGCCGATGGACAGCGCCCAGATCCAGGACGCGATCTGGGCGTCGCTCAGGCCGGCTGCCTGGCCAGCCTGGAATATCAGCACCAGGGAGCTGGTATAGGCGGTGATCGTGGCGATGAGGCCGGCGACGATCGCCGAAGGCGAGGTGTCGGACAGGAAGCGTGGGCGGGTTGCGGGATTATCGGTCATGGATTCCTCGGGCTGGGCACTGCAGGCGCGACGCGGCGTCGCCTGGCCATCGGCCGATGCCGTCCCCGACATCGAACCCGGAAAGCCTAAGCGGCCCGGCGGCCGGCCGCCCCATACAGCCGTCGGGCGAGATCCCGGTACAGTCCCGCAGACCTGCTCAGGCGGCCGAGGACGGTCTCACCCTGGCCGGCGCGGCAGGCGGGGCAGATGGCGATATACATGCCTGGCCATCGCGCTCGTGGGCGGCGCCCAAGGCGCAATTCACGTCCAGCCAGCCGGCCATGGCCTGTTCCCCCGTGAGTGCGAGCGCCCGTTCCAGCAGGCGGGTCTGCTCCCGGCGCAGGGTACGCTCCAGCCGGGCGCCCTCCGCGGTGAAGCCCAGCAGGCGGCGGCGCTTGTCGTCGTCGGCCGCCACGCTCACCACCAGCTTCATCTCGATAAGTTGCCGCAGCGGCACGCTCAGAGCCTGCTTGCTCACGTCCAGATAGCCGAGCAGTTGCTTCACGCTCAGGCCCGGGTAGCGCGCGATGAAGAACAGGATGCGGTGGTGAACGCGAGACAGCCCGCGGCGGGCGAGGATCGCGTCGGGGCGAGCGGTGAATGCCTGGTAACCGAAGAAAAAGGCTTCCATGGCCTGCTGTTGGGCGGCGGCTTTTTTCAGGTCGGGCATATTGACGGTCTCGGCCGGGGCGTCGTAGTTTCGGTCAAGCAGTTTGCCCCATTTCCCCCCGCTTGCCACTGGTGACCCCCGCATGGCCTTCTCCGAACGCATCTCCCGCCTGAAAAGCTCCTTGATCCGTGAAATCCTCGCCGCGGCGCAGCGCCCGGAGGTGATGTCGTTCGCCGGTGGCCTGCCCGCCGAGCCGATGCTGCCCAAGGTGGAGTGGTCGGCCATGCCGACCAGCGTAGGCCAGTACGGCATGAGCGAAGGGGAGCCGGCGCTGCGCGAAGCCATCGCCGCCGAGGCCAAGGCCCTGGGCGTGCCCTGCGACGCTAGCCAGGTGCTGATCGTCAGCGGCTCCCAGCAGACCCTGGACCTGGCGGCCAAGCTGTTTATCGACCCGGGTACTGAGGTTCTGCTGGAGGCGCCGACCTACCTGGCCGCGCTGCAGGCGTTCCAGCTGTTCGGCGCCAACTGCATCGCGGTGCCCCAGGAAGCCGACGGCCCGGAGATCGCCGCGTTGCGCCAGCGCCTGGAGCAGCACAAGCCAGCCTTTGCCTATTTCATCCCCACCTTCCAGAACCCGTCCGCCGTGCGCTACAGCGAAGCCAAGCGCGACGCGGTGGCGGCGCTGCTGGACGAGTTCGGCGTGACCCTGATCGAGGACGAGCCGTACCGTGAACTGGTGTTCGATGCCGGCAGCGCGACCCCTATCGTCACCCGCCTGAAGAAGGCCAGCTGGATCTACACCGGCACCGTGTCGAAGACCCTGCTGCCGGGGCTGCGGGTCGGCTACCTGATCGCCAGCCCGGACCTGTTCCCCTACCTGCTGCGCCTGAAGCAGTCGGCGGACCTGCACACCAACCGCATCGGCCAGTGGCAGGCCCTGCAATGGCTGGGCAGCGAGCGCTATCGCAGCCACCTCGCCGAACTGCGGGACTTCTACCGCCAGCGCCGCGATGCGATGCAGGCCGCATTGCAGGAGCATTTCGCCGATCTCGCCACCTGGGAAGTGCCCCAGGGCGGCCTGTTCTTCTGGCTCACCCTGAAACGCCCGCTGGATACCCGTACGCTGCTGGCGCCGGCCCTGGAGCAGAACGTCGCGTTCATGCCCGGCGAACCGTTCTTCATCGACCCCGACCTGAACCCGGGCCACCTGCGGCTCAATTTCAGCCATGTCGCGCCGGAACGCTTGAGCGAAGGCCTCAGCCGCCTCGCCAGCGTGGTGCGTGTCGCACTGGCCGCCCAAGCGGCCTGAGGAGACGCCCGATGGTCAAGGTGTACGGGGACTACCGCTCCGGCAACTGCTACAAGGTCAAGCTGATCCTGAATCTGCTGGACAAGTCGTTCGAATGGGTGCCGGTGGATATCGTCAAGCAGGAACACAAGAGCCCCGCGTTCCTGGAGAAGAACCCCAACGGCAAGGTGCCGGTCCTGGAACTGGAGGATGGATCGACTCTCTGGGAGTCCAACGCCATCCTCAATTACCTGGCCGAAGGTAGCGACCTGCTGCCCCAGGAGCCGCGCCTGCGCACCCAGGTCCTGCAGTGGCAGTTCTTCGAGCAGTTCAGCCACGAGCCGTACCTGGCAGAGGCGCGCCGCATCAAGCTGTTCGAGGGGATGCCGGAGGCGCGTCGCGCGGAGTATGACTCGGCCCTGAAGGAAGGCGCGCGGGCCCTTAAGGTCATGGAACAGCAGTTGCAGCGCACGCCCTACCTGGTGGGCGAGCATTACTCCATCGCCGATATCGCGCTGTACGCCTATACCCACGTCGCGCCGGAAACCGGCTTCGACCTGCAAGGTTTCCCGGCGGTGCGTGCCTGGCTGGAGCGGGTGGCGCAGCATCCCCGTCACATCGCCATGCTGGGCTGATCCACCGCCGTGCGCCGGCTGTCCGGCGTACGGCAAAAAATGCCGCAGCCGCTACGCTGTCCTCCGTGGGGCATTCTGCTGTGGCCGCGTTCCAATCGTCGTCGCCGCCACCTGCCGTTCCAGGCGGGGGCCGCGATGACCGGGTGTCGCCCGGGCGACATTCTTACGGACATCGTGTTTCCCCTTGAGTCGAAGTTCTGCCCGGAGCATTTCGGGTGGAGCGTTTCCGTGTGTGCGTAGGCCGAGCGAGGGAGAGGCAAGATGTTCAAGAACATGAGGATTGGCCAGCGGTTGGGCCTGGCGTTCCTGATACCGGTGCTGCTGCTGGTGGTGAACGGCTACGTTGGCATCCAGGCGTTGCGCGACACCAACCAGGGGCTGGAGACGGTCTACCAGGACCGGGTGGTGCCCCTGCGGGGCCTCAAGGTGATCGCCGACGACTACGCGGTGAACGTCATCGACGCGGTGAACAAGGCCAATGCCGGGCTGTTGGATGCCCAGACCGCCTATGCCGGCATCGTCCAGGCCGAGCAGCGGATCAAGCGGGAGTGGAGCACCTATACCGCCACCCGGCTGACCCCCGAGGAAACCCGCCTGGTGAACGACACCGAGGCGCTGTTCGATGCGGCGGACCGGGACATCCGCCAGGTCGCCCAGGTGCTCGAGCAGCGCAGAGGCAGCCAGCAGGGCCTGCTGGATGACTATGACGGCGCGCTGTACCGCAGCGTCGACCCCATCAGCGCCAAGCTGAGCCAATTGATCGATCTGCAGCTGCGCGTGGCCAAGCAGGAGCGGGAGGAAGCCGAGGACGTCTACCGGCAAACCCGGCGGGTGGTCTGGATCATGGGTGTGGCGGCGATCCTGCTTTCCGTGCTCACCGGCCTGCTCATCGCCCGCTCCATCACGCGGCCCATCGACCGTGCGGTGGAGGTGGCGGAGCGCCTGGCCGAGGGCGACCTGACTTTACGGGTCGATGTGGACCGTCGGGACGAGACCGGCCGCCTGCTCAGGGCCATGCGCAGCATGGTGGAACGCCTGGCCCAGACCATCGGCGAGGTGCGCAATACCACCGAGGCCCTCAGCGGCGCCGCGGCCCAGGTCAGCGCCACTACCCAGTCCCTGAGCCAGGCCGCCAGCCAGCAGGCCGCCAGCGTCGAGGAGACCTACGCCACGGTGGAGCAGGCCAACGCGTCCATCACCCAGAACAGCGAGAACGCCCGGATTACCGATGGCCTCGCCACCCGGGCCGCCGACGAGGCACGCCAGGGCGGCGAGGCCGTGGAGGACACGCTGGAGGCGATGAAAAGCATCACCCAGCGCATCGGCATCATTGACGACATCGCCTACCAGACCAACCTGCTGGCGCTGAACGCGGCCATCGAGGCGGCGCGGGCGGGCGATCATGGCAAGGGCTTCGCAGTGGTGGCGGCCGAGGTACGCAAGCTGGCCGAGCGCAGCCAGGTGGCGGCCCAGGAGATCGGCCAACTGGCGACCGCCAGCGTGTCGACGGCCGAGGGCGCGGGCAGCCTGCTGCGGGAGATGATCCCCGGCATCCAGCGCACCTCGGACTTGGTGCAGGAAATCGCCGCGGCTTCCGGTGAGCAGGCCACCGGCATGGGGCAGATCAGCGCGGCCATCAGCCAGTTGAACCAGGTCACCCAGCAGAACGCTTCCGCCTCAGAGGAACTGGCTGCCACGTCGGAGGAAATGAGTGCCCAGTCGGAAGATCTGCAGCGGCTGATCGAGTTCTTCACCCTGCCTGCCGGGACCTTCTCCCGCCACGGCGCGCGCGTCCGGACGGGTTGAGTCAGGCGGAAGGACTACTCGTCGCGTCCTTCCAGCATGGTGCGCTTGAGCAGCACGTAGAGGGCGCCGGCGCCGCCGTGCTTGGGCAAGCAGGACGTGAAGCCCAGCACCTGTGGATGCTGGCGCAGCCAAGTGTTGACATGGCTCTTGATCAGCGGGCGCTTGCCATCCAGGCGGATGCCCTTGCCGTGGGTCACCCGGACGCAGCGCACCTCGAAGCGCGCTGCCTCGGCGAGAAACGCCCACAGGGTCTCCCGGGCCTTCTCCACGCTCATGCCATGCAGGTCGAGGCTGCCCTCGAAGGCGACCTGACCGGCCTTGAGCTTGCGCAACTGGCTGTCCTGCACGCCGTCGCGGCCCCAGTAGAGTTCCTCATCGCCGCCGACGTCGATAACGAATTGATCGGAGAGGCCATCCACCGTGCGCTCGGCGGTGCCCACCGTTGCGTTCTGGCGACGGCTGGCCACTTGGCTGCGATCCGCCTTGGGCTTGCCGGTGTCGGCGCGATCGTGGGTGATCGGCTTGACGCCACGCACCGCCTGGCTGAACAGGGAGAAATCGTCGTCTTGCATGGGGCCTCCGGACGGGGGCGCGCAGTGTAGCGGTGGGGCGAGCGGCTCGGAAGAGCCGGTTCGTCAGTCCTTCTTCATCAGGTGCGGGGCCAGGCTCAGGTCGCTGTGGCGCGTGCCTCGCCGCCGGCAGCCCCGCCAGGCGCGTACGCCTCCCCAGAGCAGCATCACGCCGAGCACCAGCAGGACAGCCCCGTTGACCGGGGTCGTATTGAGCGGACCCAGGGTGGTCGCACGCCCCAGCACCGCCGCCAGGCCCGCCATCGCCAGCAGCACCCCGATGCCGGCGAACAGCGCCGCGAGGGCCGCCGCGAAACGCCAGCGCCAGCGGCACGGGCCCTTCGGACGCAAGCGGCGGGCGTCGAAACCATCGGACAATTTCATCCGGATGTCCTCTTATTCAGGTCGGCGTGTGACCGGGGCAGGGCGGGATTGTTCCGGCAGGCCCCGCTCGAGGCAGGCGGGAGGGTCAGCGCAAGGCCCGGGCGTTGGCGACCACGCAGGCGAAGTTGTCCGCCAGGGCGATGACCTCCAGCCGGTGCACCTCGTCGGCGGCAACCACCCCGCCGCGGGTATCCGGCAGGTCCCGGGTTGCGCAGGCCTCGTCCACCAGGGTGCAGCGGTAGCCGTAGTCCTTGGCTGCCCGCACCGTGGTGCTGATGCTGGAGTGGGTCATGAAACCGCAGACGATCAGGTCTAGGTTGCCGATGGCCTGCAGGCGGTCGTGCAGCTCGGTGCCGGCGAAGGCGTTCGGCAGGCGTTTCTCCACGACGATCTCCTGGCCGTCCGGGGCCACCTCGGGCAGGTGACGGCCGCGCTCGCCCTGGGGATCGAGCAGGCCGCCGGGTACCCCCAGGTGCTTCACGTGGACGATGGGCGATCCCAGCCGCCGGGCCTCGGCAAGCAGCGCAGCGATTTCCGCGACCGCTGCATCGAGCCCCGGCAGGCTGAGCACGCCACTGCGGTACTCCTCCTGGGCATCGATGATCAACAGGGTCGCCTGCCCCAGGCTGGCGGGCAGATAACCCCGGCCGGTCAGTTGCAGCATGGTTTTCGGTGCGGACATGGACACGACTCCTCATACGACTCAGCCGCCATTGTCCGCTGCCGCGAGCGTTCTGTGAACCGTCCGGGCCATTCGTCACCGGCAGGGGCGGTGCGCCACGCCCGCCCGCCTCGAGACCGCCGGTCTGCCAGGCCCCCGTGGAAAAACCGCCCTGGGCCGGGCCATGGGTAAAGCGGGGGCGTGGCTGCTAGAATCCGCCTCTCATCCATGGAGGTGCCCTGTCGTGTCCGAATCCCGCCTGCGAACCCTGCGCGATCACATCCGCTGGGCTGTCAGTCGTTTCCATCAGGAAGATCTGTTTTTTGGCCACGGTTGCGACAACGCGTGGGACGAGGCCCGCCAGCTCATCCTGGGGGCGCTGCACCTTCCCTACGAAATGGCGGACGCTTACCTGGACTGCGCCCTCGAGGACGACGAGCGGGAGTACCTGCGCTTCCTCCTGCAGCGGCGGATCGACGAACGCGTGCCCACCGCCTACCTGCTGGGCGAAGCCTGGTTCTGCGGGTTGCCCTTCATCGTCGACGAACGCGTGCTGATCCCGCGCTCGCCCCTCGCCGAGCTGATCCAGCAGGGCTTCTCGCCCTGGCTCGCCCAGCCGCCGGCCCGGGTGCTGGATCTCTGCACCGGCTCGGGTTGTATCGGTATCGCCTGTGCCCAGGCGTTTCCGGAGGCGGAGGTGGTCCTGGCCGACCTGTCCTTCGACGCCCTGGAAGTGGCCAACCTGAACATCGAGCGCCACGGGCTGGAGACCCGCGTCTATGCGGTCCAGGGCGACGGTTTCCAGGGTCTGCCGGGCCAGCGCTTCGACCTGATCCTCTCGAATCCGCCGTATGTGGACGCGGAGGATTTCGCCGACATGCCCGCGGAGTATCACCACGAGCCGGCCCTGGGGCTGGCCTGCGGCGACGATGGCCTGGACCTGGTGAGGCAGATCCTCGCCGAGGCGGCCGATCACCTGAACGAGGCGGGGCTGCTGTTCGTCGAGGTGGGTAACAGCCAGGTCCACGTGGAGGCGCTGTATCCCGAGGTGGACTTCGCCTGGCTGGAATTCGAGAACGGTGGCCACGGGGTGTTCATGCTCAGCGCCGAGCAGTGCCGGGCACACCAGGCGCTGTTCCGTCAGCGCCTCTGAAGCCAGTCGCCACGCCGAAGCCCAGCCGCACTGGCCGGGCCACCGGCGGTGCACTTGCGTGAAACCTAGGTCCGTCGCGTGCCGTCCTGCTGCCAGGCAGGGGCATTGCGTGGCGCGGCGGCCTGCCGTTCCTTTCCGGCAGCGCTGGCGGCGAACAGGGGGTCGTTCATCACCAGGTTCTGGGTCGGGAAGGCGAACTGGATGTCCCGTTCCGACAGCGCCTGCATGATCTCCAGGTTGATGTGCTGCTGGATGTCCATATAGCGGTTGTAGTCGGCGGTCAGCACGATATACACCACCTCGAAGCGCAGGGCGGTCTGCTCGAAGGCCAGCAGGTGGGCACGATCGAAGCGGGTGTCGGGCGTCGAGCGGATGATCCGCTCCACCACGCCGGGCATTTCCCGCACTTTCTCTACCGGGGTGCGGTAGGACAGCCCGAAACCGAAGACGATGCGCCGCTCGGCCATGCGCTTGTAGTTATGCAGGGTCTGTTTGAGCAGCTCGGCATTGGAACAGACGATCTGCTCGCCACTCAGGCTGCGGATGCGGGTGGTCTTCATGCCGATGTGCTCGATGGTGCCGGCGATGTCGCCGAACACCACGAAGTCGCCCCGCTCGAACGGCTTGTCGACGCCGATGGAGAGGGAGGCGAACAGGTCGCTGAGCATGGTCTGCACCGCCAGCGCCACCGCGATCCCGCCGACCCCCAGGCTGGCGACGAAGGCGGTGATGTTCACCCCGAGGTTGGACAGCACCGCCAGCAGCGAGACCGACCACAGCGCGCCCCGGACCATGTAGGCGATGATCACGCTGGTCACCGGGTTGTGCCGCTCGTTGTTGATGTAGTTCACCGTCCACAGGCGCACCCCGGCGTCCACCCAGAGCGCCAGTTGCAGCGCCAGGGCGATGAACCAGCCATGGTTGAAGGTGCTTTCCCAGCGGGGCGACAGTTCAACCAGCTTGAGCCCGATCTGGAGCGAGAACACCGCCAGCAGCAGACGATTGGTGTTGGCCAGCACTTCGCTGGCGAAGCCGTACCAGGCGTTGTCATGGCGGGTGGAAAAGGTCGCCAGGCGGCGGCTGAGCACGCCGAGCACGGCGCGCAGTATCAGATAGCTGACGATGGAGACGCCCGACACCAGGCAGGCGTCCAACAGGCGTTGCTGATCGAAACCGAATATCCAGTTTTCCACGAGACCGTCCTCCGGCGGGTGGTGGGTCCAGCCGGTCGCGTACCGGCCACGTGGACTGCAGGCGCGGGCAGGAAGGAGGAGGGCGAGGCGAAGGAGAGTCGAGCGCGAACCGCCCCATCATGCCCGTCCCGGTCCTGCCGGGCTGTTCTGCAGACCCTAGGTTCGTGGGCACCCGGGGGCGATAGTTCCCCGGTCAGGCCTTTCGCTTGGCCATGTGACGCAGGTAGTCAATCAGGTGGTGCAGCGTGTCGTCGTCGAGAATCTCCCGGCTGAAGGCCGGCATTTTTGCCTGGGGCCAGCGGCGCAGGCTTTGCGGGTCGCGGATGTAGCGGCCGAGGAAATCGTCGGCGAAATACTCGGTGGGGCTGTAGGGCAGGTTGAGGTCCGGGCCGAACGCCGCGTCGCCCGCACCGTTGAGGCGATGGCAGGCGAGGCAGTTCTTCTGGAAGGCGAGGAAGCCCTCGCGCACCGCCGGGCTGGCATCGGCAGCCGGCAACAGGGCGGGAAAGCGCTGGGCGATGGGCGCCAGGTAGCGCAGGCGGGCGATCTGGAACGGCCACTGTTCCGGCACGATGCGGCCGGCGGCGGGGTCGGTCCAGACCAGGTAGAACGGGCCGGCGCTGGGCTTTTCATCGCCCAGTGGGGGCCAGGGGTGAGCCGGGTCCTCGATCGCCAGCCAGGCCCGGGCGCCCTGGGCCGCCAGCAGCGGGGCGGCCTGCAGCTCCGCGGCGAAGCCGTCCAGGGCTACCGCCTGGAGGGTGTCGTCGGGTTTCAGGCCGGTCAGCAAGGTGGCCAGCGGAACCGCCTGGTAGTGCATGGCGCGCTTGTAGGAAACGTCCTGCGGGATGTCGATTTCCGTTCGTGCGGGGTGTGCCAGCAGGTCGGCGGTCGTCCAGGCATGGGCGCCGTTCGGGGTCTCGATCGTCAGCTCCGCAGCGGTCGCCGGCAGGCAGGTGACGAGCAGGGTGAGCAGCAGGGCGCGCATTCGGCATTCCTTGGCAGTGCGAAGGGCGCCCATCCTACGTCAGCGCGTCGGGCTAGCCCAGCGGCCGCGCCTGCTGGCGCTCAGCCGAACCAGCGGGTGAGGTTGGGAAGGATCAGGATGACGGTGGTCGCGAACAGGATCAGGCTCGCTTGCCGCAATTTGGGGTGCTTGAACATGGCCGGCGCCTTTTTTGTTGTTGGGTTTCCTTGGTCCGCTCCGACGGCCTGGCGGAAGGAAAGACCCGTGGCATGGATCGATGATGTCCCGGCAGACCCGGCGACATCATTGGGTACGATTCGTTAAGGTTTAGATAATTCCGCGCCCTCCGTCAGGGACGATGGTCCGAAAAGCCCCGATAAGGGCACGGAAATGAGGGCAATTCCACCCTTCGTACCGCGTTGGAGGCGCCGAATGCCTGTGCCAGACGGTTCGCGTGGGCGCCTTGACGGATCGTCGGATCGAACAACCGTTCGTCCGGGCAAGGTCGTCGTGGCCGACCGGGTACGTGCGTCATGCCGTCACGGCCGACACGCGCGGCGGCTGGACCCTATGCTGTCTTCCCGATCACCGGCTCCGAGAGGATCACATGAGCGAGGCTTACATCTACGACGCGGTGCGCACGCCCCGCGGCAAAGGCAAGAAGGACGGCGCCCTCTACAGCGTCAAGCCGGTGGACCTGGCCGCGGGACTCCTGCGGGCGCTGCAGCGGCGCCACGACCTGGACACCGGCGAGGTGGACGACATCGTCCTCGGCTGCGTGACCCCGGTGGGCGACCAGGGTGCGGACATCGCCAAGACCGCTGCGCTGGTGGCGGACTGGGACGTCCGGGTGGCCGGCGTGCAGCTGAACCGCTTCTGTGCCTCGGGTCTGGAGGCGGTGAACCTGGCGGCGATGAAGGTGCGCTCGGGGTTCGAGGACCTGGTGGTGGCCGGCGGCGTGGAGTCCATGTCGCGGGTGCCCATGGGCAGCGACGGGGGTGCCTGGGCCCTGGACCCGGCTACCAACCTGCACAGCCAGTTCGTTCCCCAAGGCATCGGCGCGGACCTGATCGCCACCCTGGAGGGCTTTTCCCGGGACGATGTGGACGCTTTCGCCCTGCGCTCCCAGCGCAAGGCAGCGAGCGCCCGGGATGCCGGCGCCTTCGCCCGCTCCCTGGTGTCGGTGACCGACCAGAACGGCATCGTCCTGCTGGACCACGATGAATTCATCCGCGCCGATTCCACCCTGGAGGGCCTCGGCAAGCTGAAGCCCAGCTTCGAGGCCATGGGGCGCATGGGCTTCGATGCCACCGCGCTGCGCAAGTACAGCCACCTGGAGCGGATCGATCACGTGCACACCCCCGGCAACAGCTCGGGCATCGTCGACGGCGCGGCCCTCATGCTCATCGGCTCGCCACAGAAGGGCGCCGCCCTGGGCCTGGCGCCCCGGGCGCGAATCGTCGCCACCGCGGTCACCGGCAGCGACCCGACCATCATGCTCACCGGCCCGGCGCCGGCCACCCGCAAGGTACTGGCCAAGGCCGGCCTGCGGGTGGAGGACATCGACCTGTTCGAGGTCAACGAGGCGTTCGCCTCGGTGGTGCTGCGGTTCATGCGGGAAATGGGCGTCGACGAGGCGCGGGTCAACGTCAATGGCGGCTCCATCGCCCTCGGCCATCCTTTGGGCGCCACCGGCTGCGCGATCCTCGGCACGCTGCTGGACGAGCTGGAGGCCCGCCAGCAGCGGTACGGCCTCGCCACCTTGTGCGTCGGCGGCGGCATGGGTATCGCCACCATCATCGAACGTCTCTAATCGCGCCCGACGGAAGCCTTTGCCATGACCGATGCCATTCGCTACGAAAAAGACCACGACGCCATCGTCGTGTTGACCATCGACCTGCCCGGGCAGAGCGCCAACACCATGAACGCGGTGTACCGCGATGCCATGGCCCACGTGATCGAGCGCTTGGAGGCGGAGAAGGACAGCATCGCCGGGGTGATCGTCACCTCGGCCAAGAAGACCTTCTTCGCCGGTGGCGACCTCAACGAGCTGGTGCAGGCCACGCCCGACACCGCCGGCGATTTCTACCGCATGGTGCTGCGGATCAAGCAGGACCTGCGCCGCCTGGAAACCCTGGGCAAGCCGGTGGTGGCCGCCATCAACGGCGCGGCCCTGGGCGGCGGCTGGGAAATCTGCCTGGCCTGCCACCGGCGCATCGCCCTGGACGAACCCTCCGTGCAGGTCGGCTTGCCCGAAGTCACCCTGGGCTTGCTGCCCGGCGGCGGCGGGGTGGTGCGGATGGTGCGTCTGCTGGGCCTGGAGAAGGCGCTGCCCTACCTGCTGGAGGGCCGGAAGCTGCGGCCGGCGGCGGCGCTCAAGGCCGGGCTGGTCCATGAGCTGGCCCGCGACCGCGAGGACCTGCTGGTCCGGGCGCGGCAGTGGATTCTGGCCAACCCGGCCGTGGCCCAGCCCTGGGACACGCGTGGCTACGCGCTTCCCGGCGGCACCCCGGCCAGCCCCGCCGTGGCCCAGATGCTGTCCATCGCCCCCTCGATCCTGCGGGAAAAGACCCGTGGCTGCCTGCCGGCGCCGGAGAAGATCCTCTGCGCGGCCGTGGAGGGCGCCCAGGTGGACTTCGACACCGCACAGCTGATCGAAGCGCGCTATTTCACCGAGCTGGCCATCGGGCAGGTGGCGAAGAACATGATCGGGACCTTCTGGTTCCAGCTCAACGACATCACCTCCGGACGTTCACGCCCCGCCGGCCCGCCCCGCAGCCGGGTGAAACGCCTGGGGGTGATCGGCGCCGGCATGATGGGGGCGGGCATCGCCCACGTGGCCGCGGCGGTGGACATCCAGGTGGTGCTCAAGGACGTCTCCCTGGCCGCGGCGGAGCATGGTCGCCAGCGCTCGGCGGCCCTGCTGGACGCCCAGGTGGCCAAGGGTCGGATGACGGCGGAGCAGCGCGAGGCGTTCCTGGCCCGCATCCAGCCGAGCGAGCGCGACGAGGACTTCGCCGGCTGCGACCTGGTGATCGAGGCGGTCTACGAGGACCGCGCGCTCAAGGGGCAGGTGAGCGCCGCGGCCGAGCGGGCGGCCGGAGCCGAGGCGGTGATCGCCAGCAATACCTCGACCCTGCCCATCAGTGGCCTGGCCGAGGCGGTGGCGCGACCGGAGCGCTTCATCGGGCTGCATTTCTTCAGCCCGGTGGACAAGATGCCCCTGGTGGAAATCATCCGCGGCGCCTGCACCGACGAGCAGACCCTGGCCCGCGCCTTCGATTTCGTGCAGCAGATCCACAAGACACCCATCGTGGTCAACGACAGCCGGGGCTTCTTCACCTCGCGGGTGTTCGCCACCTTCGCCCAGGAAGGCATCGCCATGCTGGGCGAAGGGGTGCCGGCCGCGCTGATCGAAAACGAGGCCCGCAACGCCGGGATGCCGGTGGGCCCGCTGGCGGTTTCCGACGAGGTCTCCCTGAGTCTCATGAGTCACATCCGCCGGCAGACCGAGGAGGATTTGCGGGCAGCCGGCCAGGCGGCGCCGGAGCACCCGGCCCATGGCGTGATCGAGCGCATGACCGGCACCTTCCAGCGGGCCGGCAAGGCGGCCGGGGCGGGCTTCTACGACTACGAGGGCGGGCAGAAACGGCTCTGGCCGGACCTGGCGAAGCACTTCGGCGGCCAGGGCGACCCGGTGCCAGCGGCGGATGTTCGCGACCGGCTTTTGTTCGTCCAGGCGCTGGAAACCTTGCGTTGCCTGGAGGAGGGGGTGCTGACCTCGGTCGCCGACGCCAACGTCGGGTCGATCTTCGGCATCGGCTTTGCCAGCTGGACGGGCGGGGCGCTGCAGTTCATCAACCAGTACGGTCTGGGCGCCTTCGTCGAGCGTGCCGACGCGCTGGCGGCCCGCTATGGCGAACGCTTCCGTCCCACCGAGGGCTTGCGGGCCCGAGCGGAGCGGGGCGATACGTATCGCTGAAACATGCCGGCGGCTTGTCAAATTTTATTGACAGGCCGACCAGCCGCTTCGTAGCCGGTCGCCTGGCATGGCGAAGACTCGGGCCAGGCGAAGCTTTCACTTTCCCTCCCAGGCAGGGTGTGTTAAATAAAACGCACACTTTGCCTGCCGTTTCAGGAACCTCCATGCCGTTACGCATCTGCATTCTGGAAACCGATGTTCTCCGTCCCGAGCTGATCGACCAGTACCACGGGTACGGCCGCATGTTCGAGCAGCTGTTCGCCCGCCAACCGGTTCCCGCGCAGTTCTTCGTCTACAACGTGGTGCAGGGCGAGTATCCCGCTGATGACGAGCGTTTCGATGCCTACCTGGTGACCGGCAGCAAGGCCGACTCCTTCGGCAGCGACCCGTGGATCCAGACCCTCAAGGCGTACCTGCTGGATCGCTACCAGCGCGGCGACAAGCTCCTGGGCATCTGCTTCGGTCACCAGTTGCTGGCGCTCCTGCTGGGTGGCAAGAGCGAGCGGGCGAGCCAGGGCTGGGGCCTCGGGACCCACCGCTACCGCCTGGAAGAGCAGGCGTCCTGGATGACCCCCCGCCTCGATGACCTCACCCTGCTGATCAGCCACCAGGACCAGGTAACCGCCTTGCCGGACAACGCCACGGTAGTGGCGTCCAGTGCGTTCTGCCCCTTCGCCGCCTATCGCATCGGCCACCAGGTGCTGTGCTTCCAGGGCCATCCGGAATTCATTCACGCCTATTCCCGCGCCTTGCTGGACCTGCGCCGCCAGCACCTGGGGGATGAACTCTACGACCAGGCCATCGACAGCCTGCAGGACGACCACCATGGCCTGACCGTGGCGGAATGGATGATGCGGTTCGTCAGCCAGCCCCGGGAGACCATCGAGGCCCTGGAGCAGGAGCAGCGCTAAGGCCCGGCTCGGCGGTCAGAGCCAGCCGAGCCGCTTGAAGTTGACGTACAGCCCGCTGCACCCCACGCCGATGACGCCCAGCACGATGAAGTAGCCGTAGTGCCAGGTCAGCTCCGGCATGTTCTGGAAGTTCATCCCGTAGATGCCGGCGATGGCCGTGGGAAAGGCGAGGATCGCCGCCCAGGCGGCGAACTTGCGTTGCACCACGCTCTGCCGCGACGACTCCAGCAGCATGCCGATCTCAAAGGCGTGGTCGGCCATCTCCCGCAGCCCAGTCAGATCTTCCAGCAGGCGATTCACGTGGATCGCCAGGTCGCGGAAGTAGGGCCGCATGTGCTTGTCGATGAAAGGGAATTCCAGGTGCTGCAGCTCCTGGCAGATCTCCACCAGGGGCGCCACGTAGCGGCGTAGGCGCAGCAGCTCGCGGCGCATGCCGTGGATGCGTTCCACGTCGGACTGGGTCAGGGGGCAGTTGAGCACCCGCTGTTCCATCTTCTCCAACTCGGCCCGATCGTGTTCCAGGCGCGGCCGGTAGTTTTCGATGACGAAGTTCAGCAGGGCGTAGAGTACGAAGTCCTCGCCGTGCTCCAGCAGCAGCGGCCGGGCCTCGCAGCGCTGGCGGACGGGCGTGAAGGAGTGGGACTCGCCATAGCGGGCGCTGATCACGTAGCCCTTGCCGGCGAACAGCTGGGTTTCGACGAACACCAGCTTGCCGTCTTCCTCGACGGGCGAGTACAGCACCAGGAACAGGGCGTCGCCGAAGGTTTCCAGCTTGGGCCGGGTGTGTTGCGCCAGGGCGTCTTCCAAGGCCAGTTCATGCAGGTCGAACTGGGTCTGCAACCGCAGCAGCTCGGCGGGCTCCGGGTCATGCAGGCCGATCCAGACGAAATGATCCGGGCGGGACGCCCATTCCTTGCCCTGGTCCAGGGAGATATCGGCGACCTTGTGACCCTTCGCATACGCCGCGGCGGCGACCACTCGACCCATTTCACGCGTTCCTTCTCAGATTCCGGCGACGGCTGTCGTCACTCCTGAACCTGTGAGGCGGCCGGCCGAATGAAGTTCAGGCCGGCTCCGCCCAGCCTCGCGGCGAGGCCTGGGTGTCCAGCCGCTCGATGCAGGCGCTCATGCTGGCCTGGCAGCGTTCCATCAGGGCCGGGACATCCCGGGCGCTCAGTCCCTCGGTAGGAATCGGCGGCAGCGACTGGATACGCACCCGTCCACTGCGCCAGCGCCCGAAATGCAGGCGCCCCACGTAGGAACTGGCGCAGATCGGCACGATGGGCACCCCGGCGGCCACCGCCATCTGGAACGCGCCTTTCTTGAAAGGCTGCAGGCCCCGGCCGAGGCTGCGGGTGCCTTCGGGGAACACCCAGATGGAGGTATCCCGCTCCTTCAGGGCGGCATGGGTGACACGCATGGCGCGCTTCGCCGAGCGTGGGTTGCCGCGGTCCACCAGGATATTGCCAGCCAGCCAGTAGGCCTGGCCGAACAGCGGAATCCACTTCAGGCTCTTCTTGCCCACGCTCACGGTGCGCCGCGGCACCACCGAGCCCAGGATGAACAGGTCCAGGTTGGACTGGTGGTTGGCGATCACCACGCAGCTCTCTCGCAAGGCATCCAGGGTATCGACGTCCACCTCCATGCGGATGCCCAGCAGGCGCAGGATCGGCCAGGCGTAGAGGCGGGCGCACAGGCGGCTGTTGTCAGGATGGAACGGTCGCACCAGCGTCAGCAGCAGGCCGGCGACTGCGCTGATGAGAAAGGCGACGCCGACCAGGGCCAGGCGCGGCAGATAGACCATGACGAGACGCATCCGCTGGGAAAAGGGCACTCCAGTGTATAGGTGTGCACTGGATGCGACAACGGGCCCGTCTGGCGGGTGAAATGAAGAAAGGCACCGGGTGGCGCCTTTCGGGGGTCAGACCTTGAAGCGGCCCAGCAAATGATTCTGCTGGCCCACCTGATCCACCATCACCGCGCATTGCTGTACCTGCTTGTCCGCACCGCCGGCCACCTCGTGGCTGATGTCGCGGATGTTGGTGGTATTGCGGTTGATCTCTTCGGTGGTGGCACTCTGTTGTTCCGCTGCCGTGGCGATCTGCAGGTTCATGTCGTTGATGCGGGTGATGGCGTCGCGGATGCGGCCGAGCATCTCGTTGGCCGCGCCGGCTTCCTCGGCGGTACGGCTGGCGGTGTCGCTGCTCTGCTGCATGCGGGCCTCGGCCTGCTTCACGCCGTTCTGCAACTGGTCGATCATCTGGCGGATTTCCTGGGTGGACTGCTGGGTCCGCGAGGCCAGGGAACGCACCTCGTCCGCCACCACGGCGAAGCCGCGGCCGGACTCGCCCGCACGGGCCGCCTCGATGGCGGCGTTGAGGGCGAGCAGGTTGGTCTGGTCGGCGATGCTGGTGATCACCGAGAGGATCGACTCGATGTTGTGGCTGAGCTTGGCCAGTTCGTTGATGGCATGGCTGGTCTCGTCCATCTCGTTGGCCAGGCGCTTGATCGCCTCGGTGGACCGGGACACCACGGCGACGCCGTTCTCGGTCTCCTGGTTGGCGGCGAGGGCCGCCTGGGCGGCCGCCTGGGCGTTGCGCGCCACTTCCTCGGCGGTGGAGGCCATTTCCTGCATGGCGGTAGCCAGCTGGTCCAGCTCCATCAACTGTTCCTGCAGCCGCCGCGCGGCCAGGTCGGCCTCGCTGGAGGTGAGGGTGGTGCTCTCGCGGACCCGGTTAGAGCTGTTCATGACGTCACTGATGAGGGTCTGCAGGTTCTGCAGGAAGCCGTTGAATTCCCGGGAGACCAGGGAAATCTCGTCGCTGCCCTGGGCCGGCAGGCGCTGGGTGAGGTCGCCGCCGCCACGGTTGACCTCGTTCAGGGAGCGATTGAGCCATTCCAGCGGCTTGAGCAGCCGGGCCATCAGCCAGCCCAGCACCAGCAGGCTGATCACCACGCCGAGAATGGTGCCGATCACCGCGCGCCAGGTCAGGGCGTCCGCTTCGGCCATCACGATGTGCTTGTCCAGCACCACGCCGATGTACCAGTCCATGCCTTTCAGGTTGGGTAGCGGGGTGAAGGCGACCAGCAGCTCCTTGCCGTCGGTGTCCACTTCCTTGAGCGTGCTCTCCAGGGCCGGACTCTGGCCGCCGAACAGCTCGCTGTAGGCCTTGCCGTTCAGCTTGGCGTCCGGGTGGGAAATGATGTTGCCGTTGCGGGTCAGCAGGAACGCATAGCCGGCACCGTTGAAGTCCAGGGTGTTCACCGCGTCCGCCACCTTCTGCAGGCGGATGTCGCCACCCAGTACGCCCTGGAACGCTCCGGCGTTGGTCAGCCTGGTGACGGCGGAAATCAGGATCTCGCCACTAGTGGAGTCGGTGTAGGGCTCGGTCAGCACCGCCTGGGAAGAGGCCTTGCCAGTGGAGTACCAAGGGCGCGCCCGACCATCCCAGTCCGGCTTGGGCTGCCAGGTATCGGTGTTCTTGATGGGCTTGCCGTCGCTGTCCAGGGCGCCGAACACCAGCAGGAATTCATCCTTGAGCATGGGCTGGCGGATCAGGTGCTGGATTTCTTCGGGGCTGAAGCGGCTGTCGATGGCCTGTCCCATCAGGTCCATCAGCCGCAGCTTGGCGTTCAGCCAGTTCTCGATCTGCCGGGCCAGGGAGTTGCTGGTCTCGATGATGTTGGCCTCGACCTGGTTGCGCAGGGTCGAGCGGACCTGGCTGATCTGGGTCACGGACAACAGGCTGGTGGTCAGGAACAGTACCGCGGCGGCAGCGATGCCGACCTTGTGGATGATCTTCATGGCGGGAGGGCTCCAAGAACTGCATGTCTGGTAAGGGCGACGCGGATTGGCCTGCATCCGTGGAGGCTCTACCTAACAGTAATACAGACTGGACAGAACGCCCGTGCCAGGAGCGAAATTTCGTGAGCGGTGGGGGGAAGGCGAATGCACGAGCGGGCAGGGGAGGTGCGGCGGCGTGGAGCGGACGCCGCCACAAAGATTCAGCCGAGGTGGCGCTTGTCCAGCTCGATGGCCTTGTCCAAGGTCTCCAGCAATGCCTGGCGAACCTTCAGCTTGGTGGTGCGGTGGGCGGTCATGTTGATCTTCTTCAATTGCTGCGCGGCGGCCAGGGCGGTGGCCTGCAACTGGCCGACGGCGACCACCTTGTCGAGGAAGCCGGCGTCCACGGCGCTCACCGGGTCGAACATCTCGCCGTTGATCACCGAGCGATGGAAGGCGGAGCGGCGCAGGCGGTCGCGGGCCAGCTCGATGCCCACGTGGTGCATGGTCATGCCGATCTGCACTTCGTTGAGGCCGATGTTGAACGGGCCCTCGACGCCGATGCGGTAGTCCGCCGACAACAGTAGAAAGGCGCCCTTGGCCACCGCGTGGCCCGGGCAGGCGACGATGATCGGAAAGGGGTGAGCGAGCATGCGCCGGGCCAAGGTGGAGCCGGCGGCGACCAGGTCGACGGCGTTCTGCGGGCCGGAGGTCATCACCTTGAGGTCGTAGCCGCCCGAGAGGATGCCCGGCTGGCCAGTGAGGATGACGATGGCCTTGTCCTGTTCCGCGCGGTCCAGGGCGGCGTTCAGGCTGGCGATCACGTCTGGGGAAATGGCGTTCACCTTGCCGTTGTTCAGCGTCAGGGTGGCGATGCCGTCTTCGAGTTGGTAGCTGATCAGGTCGCTCATGGCAGTTCCTTTTAAGGCACGGTTGGCTGCGAAGATGCCGACGTTACGCAGGCCCCGGTACCAGGTAAAGCGCTTTGACTGACCGGCAGGTCAGCCCTATCGACCCGATTGGCCCAGGCAATTGGCCGTGCCGTGCCCGATCCGCGAGGATCGGCCCATTCGTTTCGCCGGAGGCCCGCCATGCCACGCATCCTTTCCTTTCTTTGTCTGCCGCTGGTGCTGCTGGCGCTGGCCGCTTCCCTGACCCTCTCTGCCGACCCTCATACCCACAACCCGGCGGGCCTCGCGTTGCTGCTATTCAGCGGGCTGGTGGCCTCCCTGGGATGCCTGTTGTGTAGCGGCTGTGGCCGTGGCAATGAGCCAGGTCCGGGCGCCTCGGCTTAACTGCATGAAAAAGTTGAAAAAAGAGTTGCCATCGAAAAATCGTTCGACTACATTAGCGCGCCTCGACGGACCAGACTGGTACGGCGAGATCCGGTGAAGTGTCCGAGCGGTTGAAGGAGCACGCCTGGAAAGTGTGTATACGAGAAATCGTATCGTGGGTTCGAATCCCACCTTCACCGCCAGATAGAAAGACGAAGAGCCCGGCCCAGCGCCGGGCTTTTTCGTTTCTGGTCACCGCGCCGCGTAGCGTTATCATCGGCCGGCACAGCCGGAGGGATCATGTCGGTTACCGTATCCGCCCAGTGGGACATCTTCTGCCGGGTCGTCGACAACTATGGCGACGTCGGTGTCACCTGGCGCCTGGCGCGCCAACTGGTCGCCGAGCAGGGGCTGCGGGTCCGCTTGTGGATCGACGAACCGGCCGCCTTCCAGCGCCTGTGCCCCACAGCGGACCCGGCGGCCCCTGCGCAGACGATCCAGGGCGTGGAGGTCCGCCAGTGGCAGCCGGCCTGGACGGCTACCGAGCCCGCCGACGTGGTGATCGAGGCCTTCGCCTGCGAGCTGCCGGCGCCCTACCGCCAGGCCATGGTCCTGCGCGCACGTCCGCCGGTCTGGATCAACCTGGACTACCTGAGCGCCGAGGACTGGGTGGAGGGCTGCCATGGATTGCCGTCCCTGCAGGACAACGGCCTGCGCAAGTTCTTCTTCTTTCCCGGATTCACCGCCGATACCGGCGGCCTGCTGCGGGAGCGCGACCTGGTGGCGCGACGGCGTGCCTTCCAGGCGGATGCGTCCTGTCGGCTCGCGTTCCTCCAGGGCCTCGGCGTGCCAGTCCGCGAGGGTGTCCGGCTGGTCTCGCTGTTCGCCTACGAGAACGCTGACCTGGCCGGTTGGCTCGAGGCCCTGGCCGACGACGACCGAAGACCCACCTGCCTGCTGGTGCCCGAGGGGCGCGTCCTGGCCGATGTCGATGCCTGGCTGGGGTGTCGCTCCCAGGCGGGCGACCACCATCGCCGGGGCGCCCTGGAGGTCTGCGTGCTGCCCTTCCTCGCCCAGGACGACTACGACCGCCTGCTCTGGTGCTGCGACCTCAACGCCGTGCGCGGCGAGGACTCGTTCCTGCGGGCGCAATGGGCCGGGCGGCCGCTGCTCTGGCACATCTATCCCCAGGCGGACGACGCCCACTGGGACAAGCTGGACGCCTTCCTGGCCCGCTATGACGAGGCGCTGCCGGCCGAGCTGGCCGAGGCTTCGCGGGCGTTCTGGTACGGCTGGAACCGGGGGGAGGGCGCCGGGGCGGCCTGGGCCGGCGTCGCCGGGCAACTGGACCGTCTCCGCGATCACGCCGAGGCCTGGTGCGAGCGACTCATCCAGCGTCCGGACCTGGCCACTGCACTGGCGGCGTTCGCGGCCCGGGCTGCGGCCTGAGCGGAGCCCGGCCGGCGGGGCGGAAGGGCCGTAGGGTTACACCTCAAGGCAAATTGGCTATGATGTGCGGCCTGTTTTTTGTCATCAATCCATCGGATATCCGTATGAAAACCGCTCAAGAGTTCCGCGCTGGCCAGGTAGCCATGGTCAATGGCTCGCCCTGGATCATCCAGAAGGCCGAGTTCAACAAATCCGGCCGCAACAGCGCGGTCGTCAAGATGAAGCTGAAGAACCTGCTCAACGGTTCCGCTACCGAGACCGTGTACAAGGCCGACGACAAGCTGGAGCCGGTTATCCTCGAGCGTAAGGAAGTCACCTACTCCTACTTCGCCGATCCGCTGTACGTGTTCATGGACACTGAGTTCAACCAGTACGAGATCGAGAAGGACGACCTGGAGGCGGTGCTGCCGTTCATCGAAGACGGCATGACCGATGTCTGCGAGGCAGTTTTCTTCAACGACAAGGTGATCTCCGTCGAACTGCCGACCACCATCGTTCGCCAGATCGCCTACACCGAGCCGTCCGTGCGTGGCGACACCTCGGGCAAGGTGATGAAGGTTGCCCGCCTGAACAACGGTTCCGAAGTGCAGGTTTCCGCCTTCTGCGAGATCGGCGACTCCATCGAGATCGACACCCGCACCGGCGAGTACAAGTCCCGCGTCAAGGCGTGAGCCGCTCCGCGCGTGACCCCAAAAGGCCCGGCATCCGCCGGGCCTTTTCGTTTCCGCTCATCCCTGGCTGCTGGCCAGGGCCTGCTGCAACGCCAGGTCCCAGGGCGCGACGGGGCCGAAGCGCTGCCGGAGGAACGCCAGCAGCAGTCGGCTGCGGGAGCTGGCTTCGCCCTCCAGGTGCAGGGCGTGGATACCGCTGGGCTCGGTGGGCGGCAAGCCCTCGGCGCAGAACAGCGGCAGCAGCTCGCCGCTGACCAGGTACTCGCTGCACAGCCAGGTGGGCAGGTGGGCGATGCCCAGTCCGCCCAGTACGCCGAACAACAGGGTCTCGGCGTTGTTGGCGAGCATCCGCATGCGTCGCGGGCGCGCCAGCAGCAACCGGCCATCCTCCTCGAATCGCCAGGCGAACGGCGGGGCCAGCGCATCCCAGTCGAGTCCGTCGTGGTCCAGCAGCTCCTCCGGCCGGCGCGGCACGCCGCGTCGCTGCAAATAGGCGGGGCTGGCGCAGGCGATGCGGGTCATGGGCGCCAGGGGCGTAGCGATCAGGCGGCTGTCCGCCAGCGGGCCGATGCGCACCATCACGTCCACCTTGCCCAGGTGATCGCCACGCAGGTCGACGAAGCTGTCGATGAGCCGCAGGTGCACGTCGAGGCCAGGGTACTGGGCCAGGAAGTCCGCTAGGGCAGGGGCCAGGTGCCGTCGCCCGAACGGTGCCGGCGCATCGAGGCGGATCAGCCCTTCCGGCGCGCTGCTCAGGGACACGGCCTCGGCCTGGGCCTGGTGCAGTTCGGCGAGAATGCGGCGGGCCCGCTCGGCGAATGCCAGGCCCGCGGGAGTCGGCCTCACCACGTGGGTGGTGCGGGCGAACAGCTGGCTGCCCAGGGCGCGCTCCAGGGCATCGATGCGCCGGGCCACGGCCGACGGGGTAAAGGCGTGTCGGCGTGCCGCCGCGGAGAAACTGCCAGCCTCCAGCACATCGAGGAACAGCGCCAGTTGCTGGGTAAGTAAATCGGGATTCATGAAAAGTTGCCTGTGCGCGTTCTGCACAGCCATTGTGCCGGCTTATGCGTTTCCCGGTTAGCGGTCGTTGCCTACCATGGCGCCTTCCAACGAAGAGGGCTCGCGATGACGCTGTGGAATGGAGTGCTGGACCTGGGGCTGGGCCTGCTGTTGGGGACCCTGGGAGGCCTGTTCGGAATCGGGGGCGGCCTGGTGGCGATTCCCGCACTGGGCGTGCTGTTCGGCCTGGACCAGCAACTGGCCCAGGGCACCGCCCTGGTGATGGTGGTGCCCAATGTCCTGCTGGCGCTGTGGCGTTATCACCAGCGCAATCGCATAGACCCGCGTAACGCCCTGGTTCTTGCCCTATCCGGCTTCGCCTTCGCCTGGCTGGCGTCCGTCTATGCCGTTCGCCTGGATGCCGAGCGAATGCGCGTGGGCTTCGTGGTGTTCCTGGTGCTCCTGGCCGCCTACAACTTCGCCCGGATGTTCATGGACAAGCGGGCGCCCTCGCCAACGCTGCGCCATCCCTGGCCATGGCTAGCGGCGCTGGGGAGCTTCGCCGGCATCCTCGGTGGGTTGTTCGGAGTGGGCGGCGCGGTGCTGGCCACGCCGGTGCTGACCAGCGTCTTCGGCACCACACAAGTGGTCGCCCAAGGCCTGTCCCTTGCGCTGGCGGCGCCCAGTACCGCAGTGACCCTGACCACCTATGCCCTTCATGGGCACGTGGACTGGACGATGGGCATACCGCTGGCGATGGGCGGGCTGCTCAGCATCAGCTGGGGCGTGCGCCTGGCTCATCGTCTGCCGGAAATCCTGCTACGGTCGTTGTTCTGCGTGTTCCTGGTGATCTGCGCCACCGCCTTGGCGCTGCATTGACGAACCGCCAAACGATGCCCTGCCATGCGAGGTGACATGACCGAGAAAGAACTGCTGGCGCGGATAACGCAACTGGCCCAGCGCGACGATCTGCCGGACTACTCACCCGGTCGGGTGGGCGTGCTGGTATTCGAATCGCTGATCCGCGACTGGGACACCCTCAGCCCGACCAGCCGTAACGAGTTGCAGGTGGCACTGGGCATGCTGGCGCGCGCGTTGTCCGCCGAGGCCCGGGCCGAACGGGTCACCGCGGATATCCTGGAGCGGCTGCGGCCGAAACGTTGACCCCGGCAGGCTCAGAATCGATCGCGCAGGCTGCGGCGCAGCAGCTGCGCCACCATCCAGCCCAGCGCCAGCCCCGCCAGGACGCCGACGGAGTCCGCCAGGAACAGCAGCGGCAGGTCGCCACCCTCCGTGCGGCCTGCCGCCTGGGGCATCAGCCAGGCATGGCCATGGGGGAAGAACGCCAGCGCGGCCAGCACGGGGATCAGCACCAGGTAGTACCAGAAGGGGCTGAGGTCGAAGGGCTTCACCGACTTCACGTAGAGGATGAAACACGACACCAGCGCTGCAGCCAGGCCGCTGCGGATGAGCTGCATGATCAACGGGTGAGCATCCATGTGCTTTTCCTTATTTCGGCTGGGGTCTTTGTCTCAGACCGTCCCCGCGGTACGGGTTCAGCTCATCGAAGCGGTGACCGCCCGTCCGTAACCCGCCATGTGGGCAGAACCTCCGGCAAACCGCTTTCCTCCCATCTACAAAGGTGCGTGAACGGAGGCGGGCGGTGAGCAAAGCGAATCTCGACCTGATGGTAGGCAACCCCTGGTTCCGCTGGGCCCGACGTGCCCAGTGGTTCGGCTTGGCGATGCTGCTGCTGGCGGTGGGCCTGGGCGCCTTTACCGACCTGCGCCAGACGCCACCCGGCATCGCCCTCATTGCCGTGACCGGAATGCTGGGCGTGATGTCGCTGATTCCCGCGCGCTTCATTCTCACGGTGTACCTGATGCGCCGCGAGCAAGACCGAGGCGCACGACAGGCCCCTGCTACCAGCCGGTCGAACCGATTTTCCGAGCCAGAACGAGGTGAACCATGAGCAACGAGAAGGAAAAGGCAGGCGTTTCCAACACCACCGAGGATGCACGCCAGGATCGCGACCTGGGTACCACCCTGAAGCCGCAGCGGGACGAGCAGGGCAAACCGGGCTCGTACCACAACGATCCCAATGGACAGAAAGGCGGTGGGCCGGCGAACGACCGGTAAACGGCCGGCTTCATCCGCTGTCCACTACCGCCTGTCAGGAAAGAAGCACCTTATGCTGGGGGAGCGGCCCAATTTTCCGTAAGCCCCCTCATGACATGGAGATCGACACATGACCCTCAAGCGTATCAGCGCCTTCGCCATTGCCGCGGTGATTTCCTTCCCCGTCTTCGCTGCCGATACTTCGGCCAGCGGCTCGCCCACCAGCCAGCCACCGAAGCACGAAGGCCACGTGAACAACGAAACCACCACCAACAAAGGTGAGACCAAGGGCTCCACCACCGGCGCCAGCACCGATGCTGGCAGTGGTACCGACTCCATGGTGGGCAGCGAGAGCGCAGGCGTGAAGTCCGAGACCGGTGCTGGCACCGGCACCACCGGTGGTACGCCCACCGACGCCCCGCCGAAGAACTGAAGCCCGGAAAGCCCTGCCTCGGCAGGGCTTTTTCCATCCAGCCAGAGGAGTGAAGCGATGAGCCGTGACACCGCCACCCGAACCCTCAACGATCCGGATGCCAGCCCCGCCGATATCGCCGACGAACGCGAGCGCGGGCAGGAAGAACGCCGCAGCGAGAAGCTGACCGGCGGCACCCATGACAACCAGGGGCATGCGCCCCAGATTCCCCATCGGGACGAGCGCGCCTGATTCCAGCCGGCGCGCGTTCGTCGCGTCAGGCGGTCTTGTCCAGCCGCGCGCGTTCGGCTTCCACCGTCTTGCGACAGTGCACCAGCGCATCGCGCACCATGAAGTTCACCAGCGTCGGTGACACGCCCAGTTCCTTGGCGATTTCCTTCTGCGGCACGCCGTGCAGGCGATACATCTCGAATGCGTAGCGCGTTCGCTTAGGCAACTGGCCCAGGGCGCCTTCGAGCATGTCCAGGGTCTCTTGATGGATGTGAGTCGCTTCGGGGGACGCGCTCTCGTTGATCTCCACCTCGAGGCCTTCCGCCTCGCTCCCCGAATACCGCCGCTCCAGCACCTGCTTTCGATAATGGTCGATGGCCAGGTTGCGCACGGTACGGAACATGTAGCTGATCTGTGCCTTGAACGACAGCGAAACCAGCGGGGCGGATTCCAGGCGGAAATACGCGTCCTGGACGATGTCTTCGGCCCGGTAATGGCAGCCCGTGATGCGTGCAGCGGTCTTCACCAGAACCGAACGATGTTCGAGGAACGCCTGCAACGACGGGGCGTGTAACCCGTTGGCCAGACAATCAACGGATCCTTGTTTCTGCATGGGAATTTACCTGTACGGCGAAGGTTGGTACGCAAGGTGAACGTCTGGGATCCCTGAGACGCCGGACAAAATAGGGCGACTGATGATTATTGTCAAATGAGAATCATTATCGAGCGTGCTTGATCAGTCGTTGCTTTTCTGGCAGCGGTCGAGGCCTTTCGCTCACCTGCGTCCCCTCTGGGAACGCGCCAATCCCGAGGATGTGAAACCCTTTTTTCCCACGCTAATTATTCGCAAAACCCATCCGTTCTTCTCAGTGGGAGGTCGGGCAGGGGCCCGTGCCCCCGCAGCAATCGAGGGGAGAACATGGTTTTCGATCGTGACGACGTGGTGTTCCAGGTAGTGGTCAACCACGAAGAGCAGTACTCCATTTGGCCGGAGTACAAGGAGATTCCCAATGGTTGGCGCGCGGTCGGCAAGCGCGGGCTGAAGCCCGAGTGCCTGGCCTATATCGAAGAGGTGTGGACCGACATGCGACCGCTGAGCCTGCGGCAGAAGATGGACCAGGACCAAGCGATCGCCTGAGATGGCCGACATGCCTGGGCTTCGCCTGTTTTGCCTGCCCTATTCGGGGGCCAGCGCCATGGTCTACGCCCGCTGGCGTCGCCGTCTGCCCACCTGGCTGGAGGTCCGCCCGGTCGAATTGCCGGGCCGTGGCGTGCGCGCCGCCGAGCCCTTCGCCGAGGACGCCGTGGCGCTCGCCGGCCGCCTCGCCATGGAATTGCTGCCCCAGCTGGACGCGCCCTACGCGCTGTTTGGCCACAGCCTTGGCAGCCTGCTGGCGTTCGAGGTTGCCCACGCCCTGCGCCAGCACGGCGCACCCGCGCCCCGGGCGCTGTTCGTCTCCGGCGGCGCCGCGCCGGCCCGGCGGGATTTCCAGGACTACGCCAGGCCCAAGAGCGACGATGAGCTGGTGGAGCGCCTGCGGGCGCTGAAGGGCACCCCGGAAGAGGTGTTCGCCCACCGCGAGCTGCTGGAAATGGCGCTGCCGATCCTGCGTGCGGACTTCCTGCTCTGTGGCCGCTACCGCCACCAGATCCGCGCACCCCTGGACCTGCCCATCCACGTGCTGGGGGGCCACGAGGACGACGTCGAGCCTGAGGATCTGCAGGCCTGGGGCGAGGAAACCCGCGGTCCCTGTTCCGTCGACCTGTTCGACGGCCACCACTTTTTCATCCATGAGCGCGAGCCCGAGGTCCTGGCCCTCCTCGAACGCCACGGGCACGCCTATGCGCGGCCGGCCAGCCCCCACGGGGCGGCGCGGGCGCCGCTGCCGAGTCACTGACTCCCTCCCTCACCACCCACCGACACGCAGCCGATCCAGGCAGGTAAAGACATGAAGGACGTATTCGATCTCCCGGGCGCGCCGCGCCTCGATACCCTGGCCGACGCCCTGCGCCTGCGCGTGGCCGAGGCCCCGGATCGGCTGGCGCTGCGGTTCCTGTCTGACGACGGCGACGGTGAGTGCCTGACCTACCGGCAGCTGGACGAGCGGGTGCGTGGCATCGCGGCGGCCCTGGCGGTCCGCGCCGCACCCGGTGACCGGGCGGTGCTGCTGTTCCATAGCGGAGTGGACTACGTTGCGGCGTTCTTCGCCTGCCTCTACACGGGGGTGATCGCGGTGCCGGCCTATCCGCCGGAGTCCGCCCGCCGCCATCACCAGGAGCGGCTGCTGTCGATCCTGGCGGACGCCGAGCCGACTCTGATCCTCACGTCGTCGGCCCTGGGCCAGGGCCTCGCTGCCTTCACCGATACCCACCCGGGCCTACAGTGGCTGGCGGTGGATGAGGTTGGACCAGCCCCGCAGGATTATCACTCCCCGGCGCTGAGTGGCGAGCACATCGCCTTCCTGCAATACACTTCCGGCTCCACCGCCACCCCCAAGGGCGTGCAGGTGAGCCATGGCAACCTGGTGGCCAACGAGCGGCTGATCCGCCACGGCTTCGGCATCACCGAGACCGACGTGATCGTCAGCTGGCTGCCGCTCTACCACGACATGGGCCTGATCGGCGGGTTGCTGCAGGGCGTGTACAGCGGCATCCCGGTGGTGCTGATGGCTCCAGCGTACTTCCTCGAACGGCCGCTGCGCTGGCTGGACGCCATCGGCCGCTTCGGCGGCACCGTCAGCGGCGGTCCGGACTTCGCCTACCGCCTGTGCGCCGAGCGCATCAGCGACAGCGCCCTGGCGCGGCTGGACCTGAGCGGTTGGCGGGTGGCGTTCTCCGGGTCGGAGCCGATCCGCCAGGACAGCCTGAACGACTTCGCCGCACGCTTCGCCGCTTGCGGCTTCGAGGCCTCGGCCTATTTCGCCTGCTACGGCCTGGCGGAGGCCACGCTGTTCGTCAGCGGCGGCCGCCGCGGCGAGGGCATCCCGAGCCTGCATCTGGACGCCCGGGCCCTGGGCGAGCACCGCGCCGAGGCCGGCGAGAACCTGGCCCTGGCCAGCTGCGGCTTCGCCCAGCCGGAACATGCGGTGATGCTGGTGGACCCGCTGAGCGGCGACAGCCTGCCCGATGATCGGGTCGGGGAAGTCTGGGCCGCCGGCCCCAGCATCGCCCACGGTTACTGGCGCAACCCCGAAGCCAGCGCCGCCACGTTCGTCCAGCGGGACGGGCGCACCTGGTTGCGTACCGGCGACCTGGGCTTCCGCCGTGACGCCCAGCTGTACGTCACCGGGCGGCTGAAGGACATGCTCATCGTCCGCGGGCAGAACCTCTATCCCCAAGACATCGAGCAGACCGTCGAAGGGCAGGTGGAAGGCGTGCGCAAGGGGCGGGTAGCCGCGTTCGCCGTGACCGTGGAGGGACAGGAAGGCATCGGCATCGCCGCCGAGGTGGGGCGCCGGGTGCAGAAGCTGGTGCCGGCCAAGACCCTGGTCGGGCTGATCCGCCAGGCGGTGGCGGAAGTCCACGGGGAAACCCCCCACGTGGTGGCGCTGCTCAACCCCGGCGCATTGCCGAAGACCTCCAGCGGCAAGTTGCAGCGTTCTGCCTGCCGCCAGGGCCTGGACGAGGGCAGCCTCGACCTGTATGCCCTGCACCGTGACGAACGGGCCGGGGCGGCCGCGCCCGCGGAGCACGAAAACGCCGGCCACGGCCTGCGGGACGTGCTGGCCGGAATCTGGCGCGAACACCTGGGCGTGGCGAACGTCGCGGACGACGATCATTTCTTCGCCGAGGGCGGCAATTCGATCCGCGCCGTGCAGGTGGTGGCCCGGGTCAACGAAGCCTTCGGCCTGGCGCTGACACCGCGCGAACTGTTCGAGGCGCCCACCTTCGCCGGGTTCCTCGCCCTGGTGGCGCAGCAGCGGGGGCAGGGTGCCGTCGCCCACGCGATGCCACGCCAGTCCCGCGCGACGCCGCTGCCCCAGTCCGCAGCCCAGCAACGGCTGTGGTTCCTCTGGCAACTGGACCCCGCCAGCGCCGCCTACACCATCCCTGGCGCCCTGCATTTGCGCGGGCGCCTGGATGAAAGCGCCCTGCGCCGGGCGTTCGAAACCCTGGTGGCGCGCCACGAGTCCCTGCGCACCACCTTCTTCGACGGGGAGGGCAGCGCCTGGCAGCGCATCCACCCGAACATGCCCCTGGACTTCGCCCGCCTGGACCTGGAGCACCTGCCGGTCGACGCCCGTGACGCCGAGGCCCGTCGCCTGCGTGAAGAGGAGGCGCTGCGGCCCTTCGACCTGACCCAGGGCCCCTTGCTGCGCCTGCGCCTGGTCGGCCTGGACGAACAGGAACACCTGCTGCTGGTGACCCTGCACCACATCATCGCCGACGGCTGGTCCCTGAACCTGCTGATGGACGAGTTCTCCCGCCTGTACACAGCCTTCACCCAGGGCCAGGCGCCGAGCCTCGCCGATCTGCCGGTGCACTACGCCGACTATGCGGCGTGGCAGCGCGAGACCCTGGCGGCCGGCGAGGGCGAGCGGCAGCTGGCCTACTGGCGCGACACCCTGGGCGATGAGCATCCCGCCCTGGCGCTGCCCCTGGACCGGCCCCGGGGGGCCGCCGTCGACGGCCGTGCCGAGCGCCTGGCGCTGCGCCTGGAGCCGGCGTTCTGCCAGGCCCTGGCCGCCATGGCCCGGGACCATGACGCCAGCCCGTTCATGGTGCTGCTGGCCGCCTGGCAGAGCCTGCTGCAGCGCTACAGCGGCCAGGAGGATATCCGCCTCGGGGTGCCGGCCGCCAACCGCGGCCGCGCCGAGACCCAAGGCGTGGTGGGCTTCTTCATCAATACCCTGGTGCTGCGCGGCCGCCTCGACCCGGACATGACGTTCGCCCAGGTGCTCGCCGCGGCCCGCACCGCCACCCTGGGCGCCCAGGCCAACCAGGACCTGCCGTACGACCACCTGGTGGAGGCCCTGGGCGCCCAGGGCGGCCAGTCGCCGGGGCTGTTCCAGGTCCTGTTCAACCACCAGCAACGCGACCGCCGCGCCTTGCAGCGCCTGCCCGGCCTGCTGGCCGACGAGTTGCCCTGGCACAGCCGCGACGCCAAGTTCGAGCTGCAGTTGCAGACCGAGGAAGACGAGAACGGCCGCATCGCCCTGGCGTTCGATTACGCCACCGCGCTGTTCGACGCCGCTACCGTGCAGCGTCTCGCCGCCCACTTCCAGGCGCTGCTGCGCCAGGCCGTGGCGCAACCGGACACCCCCATTGGCGCCTTCCAACTGGCGGACGACGCCGAGCGCGCGCAGCTCGACACCTGGGGACGTGGCCCGGATGGCGGCACGCGGCCGCTGCTGGCCGATGCTCTGGCCGAGACGGCCCGCCGCCATCCCCGGCGGGTCGCCCTGACCTGGGACGGCGGCGAGCTGACCTTCGAGGCGCTACACCGCCGCGCGGACGACCTGGCCCGTGCCCTGGCCGAGCGTGGCATCGGCCCGGAGCAGCGGGTGGGCATCGCCCTGGAGCGCTCGCCCGAGCTGATCGTCGGCCTGCTGGCGGTGCTCAAGCGCGGCGCCGCCTACGTGCCGCTGGACGTGGATTACCCGGCCGAACGCCTGGCCTACATGATGCAGGACAGCGGCCTGGCGCTGCTGCTGACCCAGAGCCACCTGACCGCGCTGCCCGTGCCGGCGGGGCTGGCGGTCCTGGCGCTCGACCGTTTCGAGCCTCAACCCGGCCACGGTGCTGCGCCGCAGGCGGTGGTCCACGGCGAGCAACTGGCTTACGTCATCTACACCTCTGGCTCCACCGGCCAGCCCAAGGGCGTCGGCAACACCCAGCGGGCCATGAGCGAGCGCCTGCACTGGATGCTGGAGACCTATGGCTTCGACGAGCGGGACGTGTTCCTGCAGAAGGCGCCCATCAGCTTCGACGTGTCGGTCTGGGAATGCTTCCTGCCGCTGCTGGCGGGCAGCCGCCTGGTGCTGGCCGCGCCGGGCGAGCACCG
This sequence comes from Pseudomonas mangiferae, assembly GCF_007109405.1. Classification (GTDB taxonomy): domain Bacteria; phylum Pseudomonadota; class Gammaproteobacteria; order Pseudomonadales; family Pseudomonadaceae; genus Pseudomonas_T; species Pseudomonas_T mangiferae. The sequence goes on along the minus strand of NZ_VJOY01000001.1, from coordinate 538,162 downwards.
CGACCCGCGTCGCCTGGTGGAGCGGGTGGCGGCCCACGGGGTCAGCGTGCTGCACTTCGTGCCGTCGCTGCTGCGGCTGTTCGTCGACGAACCGGACGTCGACCGCTGCGAGCGCCTGCGCCTGCTGTTCTCCGGCGGCGAGGCGCTGTCCGGCGAGCTGCGCGACCGCATCCTGGCGCGCCTGCCGGCGGTGGCGCTGCACAACCGCTATGGCCCCACGGAAACCGCCATCAACGTTACCCACTGGCCGTGCGTGGCGGAGGACCGCCCGCTGGTACCCATCGGCCGTCCCCTGGGCAACGTGCGCTGCCTGGTGCTGGACGCCGGATTACAGCCGTCCCCGGTGGGCGTGGCCGGCGAGCTGTGCATCGGCGGCAGTGGTCTGGCTCGCGGTTATCTGGGGCGTCCGGGGCTGACCGCCAGCCGCTTCGTGCCGAGCCCCGACGGCAACGGCGAGCGCCTGTACCGTACCGGCGACAAGGCCCGCTGGCGCGCCGATGGCGTGCTGGAATACCTGGGCCGCATCGACCAGCAGGTGAAGCTGCGCGGTTTCCGCATCGAGCTGGAGGAGATCGAGTCCGCCCTGCTGGCCCAGGCCGGTGTCCGCCAGGCGGCCGTGGCGATCCGCCAGGGGGCCGCCGGCGATCAACTGGTGGGCTACGTGGTGGCCGAGGGCGACGAAGCCCAGCTTAACGAGCACCTGCGCCAGGCGCTGCAACGCAGCCTGCCCGACTACATGGTGCCGGCCCTGGTCATGGGCCTGGAGACCCTGCCGCTGAGCCCCAGTGGCAAGCTGGACCGCCAGGCCCTGCCAGCGCCCCAGTGGACGGCCCGCAGCCACCGTCCGCCGCGTGACGAACTGGAGTGCCGGGTCGCCGCCATCTGGAGCGAAGTGCTCGGCATCCAGCAGCCCGGCCTCGACGACGACTTCTTCGAGCTGGGCGGCCACTCGCTGCTGGCCACCGGCATCGTGTCCCGGGTGCGCCAGGCCTGCGACGTGGACCTGCCCCTGCGCAGCCTGTTCGAGGCCAGCCGCCTGGAGGCGTTCGTCCAGGAGGTCCGCCAGGCCCGCGATGCCGGCGCCCGCAACCGCCTGGGGCCGATCCCGCGCATCGACCGCGACCGGCCGGTGCCGCTGTCCTATTCCCAGCAGCGCATGTGGTTCCTGTGGCAACTGGAGCCCGACAGCCCGGCCTACAACGTCGGCGGCGTGGCGCGCATGAGCGGCCCGCTGGACGTGGAGCGCTTCGACGCCGCGCTGCAGGCGCTGATCCGCCGCCACGAAACCCTGCGCACCACCTTCCCCAGCGTCGACGGCGTGCCCTGCCAGCAGGTCGCCGCCGAGCAGCGGCTGCCCCTTCGACGCATCGACCATTCCGCCCTGGACGCCGCGGCGTTCCAGGCGGAGCTGCAGCGCTTCGCCGATCAGGAGGCCCACGCGCCGTTCGACCTGGAGCGCGGCCCGCTGCTGCGGGTGTGCCTGCTGCGGGCGTCCGCGCAGGATCACTACCTGGTGGTGACCCTGCACCACATCGTCACCGAAGGCTGGGCCATGGACATCTTCGCCCGGGAGCTGGCGGCCCTCTACGAGGCCGAGCTGGAAGGGCGTCCCTCGCCCCTGGCGGAGCTGCCGGTGCAATACCTGGATTACAGCGTCTGGCAGCGGGAATGGCTGGAAGCCGGCGAGCTGCAACGCCAGCTGGCCTACTGGACCGAGCAACTGGGGGGCGAGCAGCCGCTGCTGGAGCTGCCGTTCGACCGCCCGCGTCCGCCGGTGCAGAGCCACCGCGGCGACCTCTACCGGTTCAGCCTGGACGACGACCTGGCGCGGCGCCTGAAGGCGTTCAACGCCGAGCACGGCCTGACCCTGTTCATGACCATGACCGCCGCCCTCGGCCTGCTGCTGTACCGCTACGGTGGCCAGGAAGACCTGCGTATCGGCACCCCGGTGGCCAACCGCATCCGCCCCGAGAGCGAAGGGCTGATCGGCGCGTTCCTCAATACCCAGGTGCTGCGCCTGCGCCCCCAGGGGCGGATGACGGTGAGCGAGTGGCTGGAGCAGGTGCGGCGGACCGCCATCGAAGGCCAGTCCCACCAGGACCTGCCGTTCGACCACCTGGTGGAAGCTCTGCAGCCCCAGCGCAGCGCCGCCTACAACCCGCTGTTCCAGGTGATGTGCAACGTGCAGCGCTGGGAGTTCCAGCAGACCCGCGAGATCGCCGGCGGGCTGCGCCTGGAGTACTTGGTCAACGATGCCCGGGCCACCAAGTTCGACCTGAACCTGGAGGTGACCGACTTCGATGCCCACCTGCATGGCTGCCTGACCTACAGCAGCGACCTGTTCGACGCCGGCACCATCGAGCGCATGGCGCGTCATTGGCAGACCCTGCTGAAGGCGATGATCGACGCACCGCAGCAGCGTCTCGGCGAGCTGCCCCTGCAGGACGCCATGGAACGCCGGGCCGGCCTGGACTGGAGCGGCGCGGCCCAGGCCCAGTCGGCGCTGCCCGACACCGTGCACGGCCTGTTCGAGCAGCAGGTGGCGGCCACTCCGGACGCTCCGGCGCTGACCTTCGCCGGTAAGACCCTCAGCTACCGCCAGCTGAACGCCCGGGCCAACCGCCTGGCGCGCTACCTGCGGGAACGGGGCGTCGGTGCCGAAGTGCGGGTGGGCCTCGCCCTGGAGCGCTCGGCGGAGCTGGTGATCGGCCTGCTGGCGATCCTCAAGGCCGGCGGCGCCTACGTGCCCCTCGACCCGGAATACCCGGCCGAGCGCCTGCGCTACATGCTGGAGGACAGCGGCATCGGCCTGCTGCTGGGCCATGCCGCGCTGTTCGAGGCGCTGGGCGAGCTGCCCGCGGGCGTGCAGGGCTGGTGCCAGGAGCGGGACGGCGCAGCCCTGGACGCCCTGGCCGATGATGACCTGGGGGTGGCGGTCGACCCCCGCCAGCTGGCCTACCTGATCTACACCTCCGGTTCCACCGGCCAGCCCAAGGGCGTGGCGGTGGCCCACGGTGCCATCGCCATGCACTGCCAGGCGGTGATCGAGCGCTTCGGCATGCGTCCGGACGACTGCGAGCTGCACTTCTATTCCATCAACTTCGACGCTGCCAGCGAGCGCCTGCTGACCCCGCTGCTGTGCGGCGCCCGGGTGGTGCTGCGGGCCCAGGGCCAGTGGGGCGCCGAGGAGATCTGCGGGCTGATCGGCCAGGAGCGGGTGACCATCGTCGGCTTCACCCCCAGCTACGGCGGGCAGTTGGCCCAGTGGCTCGGCCAGCGTGGCGAGACCCTGCCGGTGCGGGTGTGCATCACCGGCGGCGAGGCACTGACCCCCGAGCACGTGCGGGTGATCCGCGCCGCCTTCGTCCCCCAGGTCTTCTTCAATGCCTACGGCCCCACCGAGACCGTGGTGATGCCCCTGGCCAGCCGGGTCGCGGACACGCTGCCGGCCGAGGCCAGCGGGGTACCCATCGGCCGCGGGATCGGGGCGCGCAGCCTGTACATCCTCGACGCCGACCTCAACCCGGTGGTGCCGGGCGCGGTGGGCGAACTGTACGTCGGCGGCGCCGGCCTCGCCCGGGGCTACCACGCGCGGCCCGGCCTGAGCGCCGAGCGCTTCGTCGCCGACCCCTTCGATCCCCGGGGCGGCGGCCGCCTGTATCGCACCGGCGACCGCGTGCGCCAGGGCCGCGACGGCCAGGTGGAATACGTGGGACGCGCCGACCAGCAGGTGAAGATCCGCGGATTCCGCATCGAACTGGGCGAGATCGAGGCGCGCTTGCAGGGCCTGCCCGACGTACAGGACGCCGTGGTACTGGCGCTGGACGGCCACCTGGTGGGCTACGTGGTGCCGGGCACGCCCGAGCCGCTGCGGGACGAGGACGCCCAGGTGGCCTGGCGCGACGCCCTGAAGGCCGGCCTACAGGTGCAGTTACCGGACTACATGGTGCCGGCGCACCTGCTGTTGCTGGAGCGCCTGCCCCTGACCGCCAACGGTAAGCTGGACCGCAAGGCGCTGCCGGCGGTAGACGTCACCCAGGGGCGGCAGGCCTTCGTCGCCCCGCGCAGCGAGTCGGAGCGGCTGCTGGCCGAGATCTGGCGCGAGGTGCTGAACGTCGACCAAGTGGGCTTGCACGACAACTTCTTCGAACTGGGCGGCGATTCCATCCTGTCCATCCAGGTGGTCAGCCGGGCCCGCCAGGCCGGCCTGCACTTCACCCCCAAGGAGCTATTCCGCTTCCAGACCGTGCAGACCCTGGCGGCGGCCGCCCAGGTGAGCGCGCGGGCCGATATCGACCAGGGCCCGGTGCAGGGCGAGGCGCCGCTGACGCCGATCCAGCAGTGGTTCTTCCAGCAGGCCGGCGAGACGCCGTCCCACTGGAACCAGACCCTGGTGCTGGAGCCGACCATGGCCCTGGAGCCACAGCACCTGGCGCGGGCACTGCATTTGCTCTGTGAGCACCACGACGCCCTGCGCCTGGGCTTCGTTCGCGATGCCGCGGGCACCTGGCGCGCCGACCACCGGCCCGTCGCCGAGGCGCACGACCTGCTCTGGACCCGCCAGGTGGCGGACGAGGCGGAGCGCCTGGCGCTGTTCGAACAGGCCCAGCGCAGCCTCGACCTCGGCCAGGGGCCGCTGCTGCGGGCGGTGCTGGCGGAGGGTCCGGGGGACACCCGGCGCCTGTTGCTGGCGATCCACCACTTGGTGGTGGACGGGGTGTCCTGGCGGGTGCTGCTGGAGGACCTGCAGACGGTTTATCGCCAATTGGCTGCCGGCGAGCCGCCGCGGCTGCCGGCGAAGACCAGCGCCTTCCGCGACTGGGGCCGCTGCCTGCAGGCCTACGCCAGCAGCGAATCCCTGCGTGAGGAACTGGACGGCTGGCGCAGCCGCCTGGACGGTGCGCCGGCCAGCCTGCCGCGGGACATGCCCGAGGGCGGCAATCGGCGGAGCCAGGCCCGCAGCGTCAGCGTGCGGCTGGATGCGGCGCGCACCCGCGACCTGCTGCAACGGGCACCGGCAGCCTACCGCACCCAGGTCAACGACCTGCTGCTCGCCGCCCTGGCCCGCACCCTGTGCCGCTGGACCGGCAGCGATTCGGCGCTGGTGCAGCTGGAGGGCCACGGCCGCGAGGCGTTGTTCGACAGCATCGACCTGACCCGCAGCGTCGGCTGGTTCACCAGTGCCTACCCGCTGCGCCTGACCCCCGCGGCCACCCCGGGCGAATCCCTCAAGGCCATCAAGGAGCAACTGCGCGCGGTGCCCCACAAAGGCCTGGGCTACGGCGTGCTGCGCTACCTGGCGGACGCCGAGCGATGTGCCGTCTTGCAAGCGCTACCCCAGGCGCGGATCACCTTCAACTACCTGGGCCAGTTCGACCAGAGCTTCGCCGAGGACGCGCTGTTCCGGCCCCTGGAGGAACCCGCCGGCACCGCCCACGACGAGCAGTCCGAACTGCCCAACTGGCTGGGGGTGGACAGCCAGGTCTTCGCCGGCGAGCTGCAGCTGCGCTGGACCTTCAGCGAGGCGCTGTATCACGCGTCCACGGTGGAGGCCCTGGCCAAGGATTACCTGGACGAACTGCAGGCGCTGATCGCCCATTGCCTGGAACCCGAGGCGGGCGGCGTCACGCCGTCCGACTTCCCCCTGGCGAAGCTGGACCAGGCGCAGCTGGACGCGCTGCCGGTGCCGTTCGCCGAGATCGACGATGTCTACCCGCTGACGCCGATGCAGGAAGGGCTGCTGCTGCACACCCTGCTGGAGCCGGGCTCCGGCGTGTACTTCATGCAGGACCGCTACACCCTGGACAGCGACGTGGACACGCAACGCTTCGCCCTGGCCTGGGAGGCCGTGGTGGCGCGTCACGAAGCGCTGCGGGCGTCGTTCCGCTGGGACGCCGGCGACGGCATGCAGCAGATCATCCACCGGCCGGGCCGGGTGGACATGGCCTTCCTCGACTGGAGCGGCGAGCCGGACGCGAATCACGAGGCGCGCCTGGCGCAGCTGCTGGTGGAGGAGCGCGAGGCGGGCTTCGATCTGCTGCGCGAGCCGCCGTTCCGCCTGCGCCTGATCCGCCTGGGGGCGGCGCGCCACTGGTTCGTCATGAGCAACCACCACATCCTCATCGACGCCTGGTGCCGCTCGCTGCTGATGGGCGATTTCCTCGAGGTCTACCAGGCCCTGGGCCGTGGCGAGCAGCCGAGCCTCGCGCCGGCGCCGCGCTACCGCGACTACATCGCCTGGCTGCAGCGGCAGAACCGCGGCGACGCCCTGGCGTTCTGGCGCGAGACCCTGAGTGGTTTCGAACGGCCCACCTATATCCCCAGCGACCGGCCGATCCTCCACGACAACGGCGCCATGCGGGTCGCCGACCTGCACGAGCGCCTGGACGTGGCCGATGGTCGCCGCCTGCGGGAACTGGCCCAGCGGCACCAGCTCACCGCCAACACCTTCGCCCAGGCGGCCTGGTCCCTGGTGCTGCGCCGCTACAGCGGCGAGCGCGACGTGCTGTTCGGCGTGACTGTGGCCGGGCGCCCGGTGGGCATGCCGGAGATGCAGCGCACCGTCGGCCTGTTCATCAACAGCATCCCGCTGCGGGTGCCGATGCCCGCCGCCGGCGAACGGCGCCGGGTCGGCGACTGGCTGCGGGACTTGCTGGAGCGCAACCTGGCCCTGCGCGAGCACGAATACCTGCCCCTGGTGGACATCCAGGCCTGCAGCGAACTGCCCAAGGGCCAGCCGCTGTTCGACAGCCTGTTCGTCTACGAGAACGCGCCGGTGGAAGTGTCGGTGCTGGACCGCGCCCAGAGCCTCAACGCGCGCTCCGAGTCGGGCCGCACCCACACCAACTTCCCGCTGACCGTGGTCTGCTACCCGGGCGACGCCCTGGGCCTGCACCTGTCCTACGACCAGCGGTTCTTCGACGAACCGACCATGGCGCGCCTGTTGGGGGACTTCAAGCGCCTGCTGCTGGCGCTGGTGGATGGCTTCCACGGCGACTTCGCCGACCTGCCGCTGCTGGGGGATACGGAGCGCGACTTCCTGCTGGACACCTGCAACCGCACCCAGCGCGACTACCCGTTGGGCCGCAGCTACGCACAGCTGTTCGAGGGCCGGGTCGCCGCCCACCCCGAGCGCATCGCCGCCGCCTGCCTGGAACGCTGCTGGAGCTACGCCGAACTGAACCAGCGGGCCAACCGCCTGGCCCACGGGCTGCTGGCCGCCGGGGTTCGCCCGGACCAGCCGGTGGCGCTGCTGGCGGAGCGCGACCTGCCGCTGCTGGGGATGATCGTCGGCAGCTTCAAGTCCGGCGCCGGCTACCTGCCCTTGGACCCGGCGCACCCGTCGTCGCGGCTGACCCGCATCCTCGCCCTCAGCCGCACCCCGCTGCTGGTCTGCACCCGCGCCAGCCAGGCCCAGGCCGAGGGGCTGCTGGACGAGCTGGGCGACGCACCGCGACCGCACCTGCTGGTCTGGGAAACCCTGCAGGCCGCCGCCGGCCCGGCGGACAACCCGCGCATCGTCACCGGCCCGGACCACCTGGCCTACGTGATCTACACCTCCGGCTCCACCGGCCTGCCCAAGGGCGTGATGGTGGAACAGGCGGGGATGCTCAACAACCAGCTGAGCAAGCTGCCGTACCTGGGGTTGAACGAGCGCGACGTGATCGCCCAGACCGCGTCCCAGAGCTTCGATATCTCCGTCTGGCAGTTCCTCACCGCCGCCCTCTGCGGCGCCCGGGTGGACATCGTGCCCAACACGGTCGCCCATGACCCGGCGGCGCTGCTGCGGCACGTGGCCGAGCGCGGCATCACCGTGCTGGAGAGCGTGCCGTCGCTGATCCAGGGCCTGCTGGCCGAGGAGCACGCCGCGCTGCCGTCGCTGCGCTGGATGCTGCCCACCGGCGAGGCGATGCCGCCCGAACTGGCGCGGGCCTGGCTGCAACGCCACCCGCGGGTCGGCCTGGTGAACGCCTACGGGCCGGCGGAGTGCTCCGACGACGTGGCGCTGTTCCGGGTCGACGAGGCTTCCACCGGCGGCACCTACCTGCCCATCGGCACGCCCACCGACAACAACCGCCTGTACCTGCTGGACGAAGACCTGCAGCCGGTGCCGGTGGGCGCGGTGGGGGAACTCTGCGTGGCCGGCACCGGTGTCGGGCGTGGCTACGTGGGCGATCCGGGGCGCACCGCGGCGACCTTCCTGCCGCACCCGTTCGGCGCCACCGGCGAGCGCCTGTATCGCACCGGCGACCTGGCCCGGCGCCGGCCGGACGGGGTGCTGGAATACGTCGGGCGCATCGACCACCAAGTGAAGATCCGCGGCTTCCGCATCGAACTGGGGGAAATCGAGGCGCGCCTGCACCAGCACGCGGAGGTGCGCGACGCCGCGGTGGCGGTCCAGGAGGGGCCCAACGGTAAACAGCTGGTGGGCTACGTGGTGCCGGCCGACCCGGCGCTGCTGCTCCTGGACGGCGACCAGGCGGCGCGTAGCCTGGTGGAGCAGGGCGCCCTGCGCGAACGGCTCAAGCAGGACCTGCGCGCCGACCTGCCGGACTACATGGTGCCGCTGCACTGGATGCTGCTGGAGCGCCTGCCGCTGAACGCCAACGGCAAGCTGGACCGGCGCGGCTTGCCGGCCCTGGAGATCGGCCAGGCCCAGGGCGCCCACACGCCGCCGCGCAACGACCTGGAGCGCAGCCTGGCGCAGATCTGGAGCGAGGTGCTGAAGGTCGAGCGGGTCGGTGTCCACGACAACTTCTTCGAGTTGGGCGGGCATTCCCTGCTGGCCACGCAGATCGCCTCGCGGGTGCAGAAGGTCCTGCAACGCAACGTGCCGCTGCGGGCGATGTTCGAGTCCGCCACGGTGGCGGAGCTGGCGGCCTACATCGACGCCCTGGACGCCTCGGCCATCACCGAGCAGAAGGCCGAGCGCCTCAACGACCTGATGAGCCGCCTGGAAGCGCTCTGAGGGCCGTGCCTCGCCCGGTGTCCCCGCGACGCCGGGCGGGCGCGCTAAATCGCCACACCGGCCACCCGTTACCAGAACAGCCGTGCACGCCGCCCCCGGACGGGGCGGTGCCGGCACCCCACACTCATCGAGGGTTCAGCTATGCAAGTCGCTACACGCGAGGTGGACGAACGCCCGCAGCAGGCCGGTGCCGCCGCGGCCCCGACGGAAACGCTCTACCGGTTCGAGGAATCGCCGCTGCTGGCCCGCCAGGCGCAGCAGGAATCCAACGCCCGCAGCTACCCGCGGCGCATTCCCCTGGCCCTCAAGCGGGCCCGCGGCCTGGAGGTGGAGGACGTGGAGGGCCGGGTGTTCCTCGACTGCCTGGCCGGCGCCGGGACCCTGGCCCTGGGCCACAACCACCCGGTGGTGATCGACGCCATCCGCCAGGTGCTGGACGACGAACTGCCGCTGCACACCCTCGACCTGACCACGCCGGTGAAGGACCGCTTCGTCCAGGACCTGTTCGGCCTGCTGCCGGAGGCCTTCGCCCGCCAGGCGAAGGTCCAGTTCTGCGGCCCCACCGGCACCGATGCGGTGGAAGCTGCCCTCAAGCTGGTGCGCACCGCCAGCGGGCGCAGCACCGTCCTGGCGTTCCAGGGCGGCTACCACGGCATGAGCCAGGGCGCCCTGGGGCTGATGGGCAACCTGGGGCCGAAGAAAGCCCTGGGCGCGCTGCTGGGCAACGGCGTGCAGTTCCTGCCGTTCCCCTACGACTACCGCTGCCCGTTCGGCCTCGGCGGCGCCACCGGCGTGCAGGCCAATTTGCACTACCTGGAGAACCTGCTGAACGACCCCGAGGGCGGCGTGCAGCCGCCGGCCGCGGTGATCGTCGAGGCGGTGCAGGGGGAGGGCGGGGTGATCCCGGCCGACCTGGACTGGCTGCGCGGTCTGCGGCGGATCACCGAGGCGGCGGGCGTGGCGCTGATCGTCGACGAGATCCAGAGCGGCTTCGCCCGCACCGGACGGATGTTCGCCTTCGAGCACGCCGGCATCGTCCCCGATGTGGTGGTGCTGTCCAAGGCCATCGGCGGCAGCCTGCCCCTGGCGGTGATGGTCTACCGCGAGCACCTGGATACCTGGCAGCCGGGGGCCCATGCCGGCACCTTCCGCGGCAACCAGATGGCCATGGCCACTGGCTCGGCGGTGATGCGCTACCTGGTGGAACACGACATTCCCGCCCACGCGGCCGCCATAGGCGAGCGCCTGGCCGGCCACCTGCGCGCCCTGCAGCGGGACTACCCGCAGTTGGGCGACATCCGCGGCTGCGGGCTGATGCTGGGGGTGGAGCTGGTGGACCCGGCGGGGCGCGCCGATGCTCTTGGCCACCCGCCCGCCGACGGCCGCCTGGCGTCCCGGGTGCAACAGGAGTGCCTGCGCCGCGGGCTGATCCTGGAGCTGGGCGGCCGCCACGGTAGCGTGGTGCGCTTTCTGCCGCCGCTGGTGATCAGCGCCGAGCAGGTGGACGAGGTGGCGACGCGCTTCGCCCGTGCGCTGCGGGCCGCTCTGGAAGCCTGAGCCTTCCCCTCTGCCCGACGAGGCCGCCCGCTGCTCCGCGCCGGGCGGCCTCGTCGTTTCCGGCGCCTGCGCCGGGGGCAACCCTGCCGCATGCCGTGGGGCTCGGTGCAGCGTGTATTCCCCTTCACCCGAACGGCGGCCATCCCCCGCTAAATGATGCCGAGGTTGTTTCGTTCAACTGGGTATGGCGGGGATGCGTGGCGTCCCCCGGACAGCCGGACGGATCGACACATGAATGCACAAGACGCCCTGAACCTGGCCCGACGTTTCATCGGGCTGCCCGCCGAGAAGCGCCGGATGTTCCTCGACGTGCTGGGCCAGGAAGGCATCGATTTCAGCCTGCTGCCGATCCCGGCCGGGGTGGACAGCCCGGAGCGCGACGGCCTGTCCTATGCCCAGCGGCGCATGTGGTTCCTCTGGAAGCTGGCCCCCGACAGCGGCGCCTACAACCTGCCGGGGGCGGTGCGCCTGCACGGCGCCCTGGATGAAAACGCCCTGGCTCAGGCTTTCGCCGCCCTGGTGGAGCGGCACCAGGTGCTGCGCACCGGCTTCGTCGAAGAAGGCGGCCAGGTCCGCCAGCAGGTGCGGCCGCCGTTCCAGCCGGCGATCCGCCGCGAAGACCTGAGCCGGCAGCCCGAGGCCGAGCGCGAGGCTCGGGTCGCGCGGCTGGCCGAAGACGAGGCCCGCGCGCCCTTCGACCTGGTGGGCGGCGACCTGTTGCGCATCGTGCTGGTACGCCTCGGCGAGGCGGAGCACGTGCTGCTGCTGACCCTGCACCACATCGTCTCCGACGGCTGGTCGATGAACGTGCTGATCGACGAGTTCACCCACTTCTACGACGCCTTCGCCCTGGGCGAGGCGCCCGGGCTGCCGGCGCTTCCCGTGCAGTACGCCGACTACGCCCTGTGGCAGCGCTGCTGGCTCGGGGCGGGCGAGCTGCAGCGCCAGCTGGACTACTGGCAGGCGCGCCTGGGTGACGAGCACCCGGCCCTGGAGCTGCCCCTGGACCATCCGCGCCCGGCGGTGCCCTCGCACCGCGGCGAGCGCGTCGAATTCGCCCTCGAGGGCGCCTGGGTAGAGCGCCTGCGGGCCTTCGCCCGGCAACGCAACCTGACGCCGTTCATGCTCCTGCTGGGCGCCTTCAAGCTACTCCTACACCGTTATTCCGGCCAGGCCGACATCCGCGTCGGCGTGCCCATCGCCAACCGCAACCGGGCCGAGGTGGAAGGGCTCATCGGGTTCTTCGTCAACACCCAGGTGCTGAGCACCCAGCTCGACCCGACCCGCACGGTGGAGGCCTTCCTGCAGGACGTGCGGGATACCGCCCTGGGCGCCCAGAGCCACCAGGAGCTGCCCTTCGAGCAATTGGTGGAGGCCCTCAAGCTTGAGCGCAGCCTGAGCCGCAACCCGCTGTTCCAGGCCATGTACAACCACCAGCCCGAGGTGCGCGCGGTGGACGCCCTGGCCACTCGCTCGGGCCTGCGCCTGGGCCGGCTGGCGGGGGAGACCCGGGTCACCCAGTTCGACCTGACCCTGGACACCTACGAGCGGGACGGCGACCTGCATGCCGCGCTGACCTACGCCAGCGACCTGTTCGACGCCGCCACCGTGCGGCGCATGGCCAACCACTGGCGCAACCTGGTGCAGGCCATGGTGAGCCATCCCGAGCGTCCCCTGGGCGAGCTGGACATGCTCGATCCCCAGGAGCGCCGCACGCTGCTGGACACCTGGAACGACAGCGAGCCCCTGGCCGAGCCGGAGACCCTCGGCCGGCTGTTCGAGGCACGGGTGCAGCGCACCCCGGACGCCCTGGCGCTGATCGTCGGCGAGGCGCATTACACCTACGCCGAACTGAACCGCCGCGCCAACCGCCTGGCCCATCGGTTGATCGCCCTGGGCGTGGCGCCCGGCGCGCGGGTGGGCGTGGCCCTGCCGCGTACCGTGGACCTGCCGGTGGCGCTGCTGGCAGTGCTCAAGGCCGGCGGCGCCTACGTGCCCCTGGACCCGGACTACCCCGCCGAGCGCGTCGCCTACATGCTCGCCGACAGCGGCGCCGGGGTGCTGCTGAGCGTCTCGGCCCTGCGCTCGCGCTGGCCGGCCAGCGAGGCCCGGGTCCTCTGCCTGGACGAGCCGGACGCCGCCCAGGCGTCGGCGGAACTCGACCCGCCGGCCCGTGCCCGTCCGGAAGACCTCGCCTACCTCATCTACACCTCCGGCTCTACGGGCAAGCCGAAGGGCGTCGCCATCGAGCACCGCAACGCCACCGCCCTGGTGGACTGGGCGCGGCGGCACTACACCCGGGAGGACCTCAGCGGCGTGCTGGCGGCCACCTCGGTGTGCTTCGACCTGTCGGTCTGGGAGTTCTTCGTCACCTTCTGTCGCGGGGGCTTCGCGGTACTGGCGGACAACGCGTTGGCGCTGCCGTCGCTGCCGGCCCGAGACCGGGTACGGCTGATCAACACCGTGCCCTCGGCCATCGCCGCGCTGCTGCGGGCCGACGGCATCCCGGCCAGCGTGCGCATCGTCAACCTGGCCGGCGAGGCACTGAAGCAGAGCCTGGTGGACGCCCTCTACCAGGTGCCGGGCATCCAGCGGGTCCACGACCTGTACGGCCCTTCGGAAGACACTACCTATTCCACCTTCGCCCTGCGCGAGGCGGGTGGCATGCCGAACATCGGCCGGCCCCTGGACGGCACCCGTGCCTACATTCTCGACGGCGGCGGCCAGCCGGTGCCGGTCGGGGTCGCAGGCGAGCTGTACCTGGGCGGTGCCGGCCTGGCCCGCGGCTACTTCGATCGCCCGGCGCTCACCGCCGAGAAATTCCTGCCCGATCCCTTCGGCCCTGCCGGCGGGCGGCTGTACCGCACCGGCGACCTGGCACGCTACCTGCCCGATGGGCGCATCGACTACGTGGGGCGCATCGACCATCAGGTGAAGGTGCGCGGCTTCCGCATCGAGCTGGGCGAGATCGAGGCGCGCCTGCTGGCCCACCCGCGGGTGCAGGAAGCGGCGGTGCTGGCCCGGGACACCGGCCAGGGCGCCCAGTTGGTGGCCTACGTGGCGCTGGGCGAGACGGCAGGCGACGACGCCTTGCTGGCGGAGCTGCGGGAGCACCTGCGCCAGACCCTGCCGGACTACATGGTGCCGGCCCATCTCCTGCTGCTGCCGCGCCTGCCCCTGACCCCCAACGGCAAGCTGGACCGCAAGGCGCTGCCGGAGCCGGAACAGGTCGCCCGCAGCGACTACCAGGCGCCGGCCAACGCCGCCGAGCAGGCCCTGGCGGACATCTGGCAGGCAGTGCTGGGCATGGCCCGGGTGGGCCGCGAGGACAACTTCTTCGAGCTGGGCGGCGACTCCATCGTCTCCCTGCAGATCGTCAGCCGCGCCCGGGAGGCCGGCCTGCAACTGAGCCCCCGCGACCTGTTCCAGCACCAGACGGTGGCGAGCCTCGCCGCGGCGGCCGGGCAGGGTGGGGCGCCGTCAAGAGAACAGGCGCCGCCCCAGGGTGAGCTGCCGCTGCTGCCGATCCAGCGGCATTTCTTCGACCTGCAGGTGCCGCAGCCCCACCACTGGAACCAGTCGGTGCTGCTGCGCAGCCGCGTTCCCCTGGACGGCGACCGCCTGGCCGAGGCCCTGGACGCCGTGCTGGCGCATCACGATGCGCTGCGCCTGAGCTTCTTCCAGGACGAGCGGGGTGACTGGCGCGCCCGCTACCGGGACTGGCAGCCGGGCGTCGGTGTCCAGAGCCTGTGGGTGCGCGAGGTGGCGCACGCCGAGGCGATCACCGCGGTCTGTGACGCCGCCCAGGCCAGTCTCGACCTGCGCCAGGGGCCGCTGCTGCGGGCCGCGCTGATCCAGGCGCCGGACGGCCAGCGCCTGCTGCTGGCGATCCATCACCTGGCGGTGGACGGGGTGTCCTGGCGGGTGCTGCTGGAGGACCTGCAGAGCGCCTACCAGCAGCGCCTCGCCGGGCGCGACGTGGTCCTGCCGCCGCGCAGCAGCTCCCTCCAGGCCTGGTCGCAACGGTTGCAGGCCCATGCCGCCGACCCGGCCCTGCGGGCGGAGCTGGACTACTGGCGCCAGCAACTGGCGGACGACCTGCCCGAGCTGCCCCGGGACCATCCCGGCGGCAGCCTGGCCCAGCGTCATGCCCGGCGCCTGAACCTGCGCCTGGACCGTACCCAGACCGAGCGCCTGCTGAAGCAGGCCCCGGCCGCCTACCGGACCCAGGTCAACGACCTGCTGCTGGCGGCCCTGGCACGGGTGCTGTGCCGCTGGACCGAGGCGCCGTCGGTGCGCATCCAATTGGAGGGCCATGGCCGCGAGGCACCGTTCGACGACCTGGACCCGAGCCGCACGGTGGGCTGGTTCACCGCGCTGTTCCCCTTGCGCCTGACCCCGGCGGACGACCTGCCCGGCACCCTCAAGGCGGTCAAGGAGCAGCTGCGGGCGGTGCCGTCCAAGGGCCTCGGCTACGGCATCCTGCGGCACCTGGCCGAACCCGAGACGCGCCAGGAACTGGCCGGGCTGCCCGAGCCACGGGTCACCTTCAACTACCTGGGCCAGTTCGACGCCAGCTTCGACGCGGAGGCCCTGCTGCGTCCCGCCGGCGAGAGCAGCGGCGCCGGCCAGAGCGAGGACTCGGAAGTCCTCAACTGGCTGGCCATCGACGGCCAGGTCTACGACGGCGCCCTGAGCCTGGACTGGACCTTCAGCGGCGACATGTACCGGGAGGCGACCATCCAGACCTTGCTGGACGCCTACCGCGACGAGCTGCTGGCGGTGATCGAGCACTGCGCCGCCGGTGGCCCGCGGGGCGCCACGCCTTCGGACTTCCCGCTGGCCGGCCTGAGCCAGGACCAGCTGGACAGCCTGCCGCTGCCGGCCGCCGAGCTGGCGGACCTCTACCCACTGTCGCCGATGCAGCAGGGCATGCTGTTCCACAGCCTGTACGAAGGTGAGCAGGACACCTACGTCAACCAGTTGCGGGTGGACGTCGAGGGCCTGGACGTGGCGCGCTTCGAAGCCGCCTGGCAGGCCGGCATGGCGCGCCACGACATCCTGCGCAGCGGGTTCGTCTGGTTGAACGATGGTGCCCAACCCTTGCAATTCGTCCGGCGCGGGCTGGCCCTGCCCCTGGAATGCCTGGACTGGCGGGGCCAGGCCTCCGAGCAGGCACTGGATGCCTTCGCCGAGGCGGACCGCCAGCGCGGCTTCGACTTGGCCCGGCCGCCGCTGCTGCGGCTGACCCTGATCCGCCTGGACGACACCCGCTATCACCTGATCCACACCAGCCACCACATCCTCATGGACGGCTGGAGCAATGCGCAGCTGCTGGGGGAAATCCTCGGCCGCTACGCCGGCGATCCCGAGCCCCCCGCGCCGGGCGCCTACCGCACCTACATCGCCTGGCTGCGGGGGCGCGACGCCGATGCCGCCAAGGCCTTCTGGCGCAGCCAGCTGGCCGCGCTGGAGGGACCGACTCAACTGGCCGCGGCGCTGCCCCGTCCTGCGCCGGAGGCCACTGGCCATGGCGAGCGTCAGCGCCTGCTGGACGCAGCCACGTCGGCGCGCCTGGCCGCTTTCGCCCGGCAACACAAGGTGACCGTCAACACCCTGATCCAGGCCGCCTGGCTGCTGCTCCTGCAGCGCTACACCGGCCAGCGCTGCGTGGCCCTCGGCACCACCGTGTCCGGCCGCCCGGCGGAGCTGCCGGACATCGAGCGGCAGATCGGCCTGTTCATCAACACCCTGCCGCTGATCGCCGCGCCACGGCCCACCCAGACCGTGAGCGACTGGCTGCAGACGGTGCAGGCCCTGAACCTGGCGCTGCGGGAGCAGGAATACACGCCGCTGTACGACATCCAGCGCTGGGCCGGGGCGTCCGGTGACGCCCTGTTCGACAGCATCCTGGTGTTCGAGAACTTCCCGGTGGCGCAAAGCCTGCAACGCAGCGACGGCGCCGGGTTGCGCTTCTCCGCGGCGGCCAACCACGAGCGCACCAATTACCCGCTGACCCTGACCGTGCACCTGGGCGAGCGGCTGTCCTTGGACTATGGCTACCGCCGCGACCGCTTCACCGAGCACACGATGGCGCGCCTGGACGACCACCTGGTGACCCTGCTGCAGGGCTTCGTGGATTCGCCCGAGGGCTGCCTGGGCGCCCTGCGTCTCACCGGCGAGGCCGAGACCCGGACCCTGCTGGAGGCCTGGAGCCCCCTGGAAACGGCGCAGGCGCTGCCTTGCGTGCACCAGGCCTTCGAGGCCCAGGTGGCCCGCACCCCGGCCCGGGTCGCGCTGAAGCTGGACGGCGAGGTGCTGCACTACGACGCCCTGAACCGCCGCGCCAATCGCCTGGCCCACCGGCTGCGCGAGCGCGGCGTGGGCCCCGACGTGGCGGTGGGCGTCGCCCTGGAGCGCTCCCTCGACCTGGTGGTGAGCCTGCTGGCAATCCTCAAGGCCGGCGGCGCCTACGTGCCCCTGGACCCGCAATACCCCGCCGAACGTCTGGGCTGGATGATGGAGGACAGCGGGTTGCGCCTGCTGCTCAGCCACAGCGCCCTGGTGGAGCGCCTGCCGGTCCCCGCGGGCGTGCGCTGCCTGTGCCTGGACCAGGAGGACCTGCAGGCGGGCGCCGACCACGACCCGGCGCCCCTGGCCCAGCCGCGCAACCTGGCCTACCTGATGTTCACCTCCGGTTCCACCGGGCGGCCCAAGGGGGTCGGCATCGAGCACGCCGCCCTGGCGCGCCACGTGCAGGTGATCACCGCGCTGTTCGCCCTGCAGCCCGAGGACTGCGCGCTGCAGTTCGGCACCTTCAACTTCGACGCCTTCGTCGAACAGCTGTACCCGGCCCTCACCTGTGGCGCCTCGGTGCTGATGCGCGGACCGGAGCTGTGGGACAGCGAGACCTTCCGCCGCCAGGTGGTGGAGCAGGGCGTCAGCGTCATCGACGTGACCACCGCCTACTGGTACATGCTGGTGCGCGACGTCGCCGAGCGGGGGCCCCAGGACTTCGGCCGCCTGCGCCAGCTGCACATCGGCGGCGAGGCGATGCCACCGGACGGCCTGCAGCACTGGGCCCGCGCGGGGCTCGGCCACGTGCGCCTGCTCAACACCTATGGCCCCACCGAGACCACCGTGTCCGCCACGGCCCTGGACTGCGCCGACTACCTGGCGGGACGCGAACCGCTGCCGGCCACCATGCCCATCGGGCGACCCCTGGACGGACGCTGCGTGTACCTGGTGGACGCGAGCCTGAACCCGGTGCCGGTGGGCGTGACCGGCGAGCTGCTGATCGGTGGCGCGCTGCTGGCCCGGGGCTATTTCGGCCGCCCGGGGCTGAGCGCCGAGCGCTTCCTGCCCGACCCGTTCGGCGCGCAGCCGGGCGGCCGGCTGTACCGCACCGGTGACCTGGCGCGCTACCGCGCCGATGGCCTGATCGAGTACGTCGGCCGTGCCGACCACCAGGTGAAGATCCGCGGCTTCCGCATCGAACTGGGGGAGATCGAGGCGTGCCTCGCCGATCACCCTGATGTCCGCGAGGCCTTGGTGCTGGCCCTGGAGCAGGAAGGCGACAAGCGCCTGGTGGCCTACTGGGTGCCAGGCGCCTCGGCGGACCACCGCGATCCCGCCGCCCTGCGCACGGCTCTGCGGGCGCACCTGCAGGCTCAATTGCCGGACTACATGGTGCCCGCCCAGTGGGTGATGCTGGACGCCTTCCCCCTGGGGCCCAACGGCAAGCTGGATCGCACGGCCCTGCCCGCGCCTTCCGAGGACGCCGGGGACGGGGCCTTCGCCGAACCGGTCGGTGCCCTGGAGCAACGCTTGGCGGACCTCTGGCGCCGGGTGCTGGGAATCTCGCGGGTGGGGCGCGACGACAATTTCTTCGCCCTGGGCGGTCATTCGCTGCTGGCCACCCGGGCGGTATCCCTGGCCCGGGCCGAGGGGCTGGAAGGCGTGCAGTTGCGGGACTTCTTCGAGTGCCGCGACCTGGCCGCCCAGGCCGAGCGCATCGCCCGGCAGGGGGCCACCCGCGTGCCGGCCGATGACGGGCTGCCGAGCCTGGCACCACAGCCGCGTCTCGCGCCGCTCCCTCTGTCCCTGGCCCAGCAGCGGCTGTGGCTGGTGGATCGGATTTCCGCCCCCAGCGCCGCCTACATCATGCCGGCTGCCCTGGACGTGCGCGGGCCGCTGGCACTGCCGACCCTGGCCCAGGCTTTCGAGCGCTTGCTGCAGCGCCACGAGATCCTGCGCACCGCCTACCGGCAGAACGAGGAGGGCGACCCGGAAGCGGTGGTGGCCGAGTGGGTAGAGCTGCCCCTGGCCTTCGAGGACATCGCCGACCTGCCGCCGGCCGCCCGGGAACCGGCGCGGGTGGACTGGCTGGCGCGCTGCCTGGCGCAGCGCATCGACATCGAGACGGCGCCGCTGCTGCGGGTCCACGTGCTGCGCCTGGGGGCCGACCACCACCAGGTCTGCTTCGCCATGCACCACATCGTGTCCGATGGCTGGTCCATGGGCGTGCTGGTCAACGAGGTGCTGGCCTTCTACCGCGCCTGCGCCCTGCAGCGGCCCGCCGACCTGGCGCCGCTGCCGCTGCAGTACCTGGACTATGCCCTCTGGCAGCAGCGCCGCCGCGAGGCCGGCGGGCTGGAGGCCGACACCGCGTTCTGGCGCCAGCGCCTGGCCGGCGCGCCGGCCCGCCTGGCGCTGCCGACCGACCAGCCGCGGCCGAGCGTGCCGAGCCTGGACGGCGACAGCCTGGAGTTCCGCCTGGACGAACCGCTCTATGGCCGCCTCAAGGCCCTGGCCCGGAGCCTGGACACCACGCCCTACCTGCTGCTGCTGGCCAGCTTCCAGCTGCTGTTGCACCGGGCCTGCGGGGGCGACGACTTGGTGCTGGGCACCGACGTCGCCGGGCGCCAGCAGCGGGAGCTGGAGGGGCTGATCGGCTTCTTCGTCAACGTCCTGCCGCTGCGCTCCCGCTTCGATCCGGCGCAACCGTTCTCCGCCTACCTGGAGCGGGTCCAGCGCGAGGCCCTGGAGGCTTTCGAGCACCAGGACCTGCCTCTGGACCTGATCGTCGAAGCCTGCGCGGTGGAGCGCATCAAGGGCGTGAACCCGCTGGTGCAGGTGCTGTTCGTCATGGACAACACCCCGTCCGGCACCCTGGAAATCGAGGGGCTCCGCCTGGAGCCGCTCCCATTACAAGAGCGCCACTCGAAGTTCGAGATGGGCCTGTTCGTGGAAGAAGTCGGAAATAGCCTTGTTTGTAATTGGTCCTACGCCGTCGCTCTGTTCAGGCGCGAGCGCATCGAACGGCTGATGCACAGCTGGATCGGCATCCTCGAACAGACCCTGCGGGACCGGCACACATTGCTGGGAGAATTCGTCATGGCCATCGCGCCCGAAAGCGCTGCCCCGGAAAAGGCGGCGAGCAACAAGTTCGACAAGCTCAACAAGTTCCTCAAGAAAGGCCCGGTCACCGCGGCCAAGGCCGCACCCTCGGTGCGGTTCACGGCGCTGCGGGAGGGGCACGACTTCCCGCTGCTGGCGCAGCCCGAGGGTGGCGATCTCAACGTCATCGAGTGGATCGCGCAGAACCGCCCGCTGCTGGAAGAGAAGCTGGTCACCCACGCCTGCATCCTGTTCCGCGGCTTCGGCCTGCGCGGCATCGAGGAGTTCGAGCAGTTCGCCGAGGCGGTGCAGCCGGGCCTCTACGGTCGCTACGGCGATCTGCCGAAGAAGGAGGGCGGCAAGAACACCTACCGCTCCACCCCGTACCCGGAACAGAAGATGATCCTGTTCCACAACGAGAGCTCCCACCAGGACCGCTGGCCGCGCAAGCAGATGTTCTTCTGCGAGCAGCCTTCGCCCAAGGGCGGCGCGACCCCCATCGTCGACTGCCGGGAAATGTGTCGGCGCCTGCCCCAGGACGTGCTGCAGACCTTCGAGCGCAAGGGCCTGCTCTACGTGCGCACCTTCACCGAGAAGCTCGACGTGTCCTGGCGGCATTTCTTCAAGACCGATAGCCGCGAGGAGGTGGAGGCCCGCTGCCGCGCCGCCGGCATCGACTGGCGCTGGCTGGAGGATGACGAGCTGCAGACCCGCACCTATTGCCCGGCGGTGATCAGCCACCCGCTGACCGGCGAGCGTTCGTTCTTCAACCAGGTGCAGCTGCACCACATCCAGTGCCTGGACCCCGACGTGCGCGACGACTTGATCGGCCTGTTCGGCCTCGACAACATGCCGCGCCACGTCTACTACGGGGACGGCACGCCGATCCCCGACGCGGTGATGGAAACCGTCGGCCGCGTCTACGAGGAGTGCGCGGTGCGCTTCGACTGGCAGAAGGGCGACGTGGTGCTGCTGGACAACATGCTCGCCGCCCATGCCCGCGACCCGTACGAGGGGCCCCGCAAGATCGTGGTGGCCATGGGCGACATGTACGACCGGTCCGCCCTGGAGCAGGCACCCGCCGCCCGGCCGGCCTCGGCCCTGGCCACGGAGGTGGAGCTGTGAGTGCGATCGACAACGGGTTGCCCCTGAGCCCCGAGCAGCAGGCCTGCCTGCGCCACGGCGATGCCGCCGTGCGCCCGGCCCTGGCCCTGGTGCTGCGCCTGGAGGGTGCCCTGGACCTGCCGCGCCTGCAGCGCGCCCTGCAACGGGTGGCGAGCGAACAGCCGCTGCTGCGACACCGGATGTTCCGGGTGGCGGCCTATCGGGGCCTGCGCCAGGCCCCGGACGATACCGGGTTCGGCGGGCTGGAGGTGCAGGACGGACGCGATCGCCCGGCTCCCTGGACGGCCTTCCTGGCCGACGTGGAGGCGCGGCGTCGCGCGGGCTTCCCGCTGGATGCCGACGTTCTCTGCCGGGTGCAGCTGTGCCGGGTGGCGGATACCTGTCACGGGCTGGCCCTGGTGATCGCCGACCTGCTGAGCGACCGGGGCGGGCTGGCGGCCTTCGCCGCCGCGCTGCGGGATGCCTACCAGCGGGGCGACCATCCGCGGGGCGGCGATCCGCAGGGCGGCTATCCGCAGGGCGACGTCAGCGACGAGGCGGCGCACTACGGGCAATACGTCGAGTGGCGCGAAGAGATGGCCCAGGACGAGGATGCCGGCGCGGGCCGTGCCTACTGGCAGCAGCACCTGGAGCCGGTGGTCGGCGAGGGCCGTTCCGGCTGGCTGCGCCTGCCGTATCGCCAGGAACGCTCCCGGACCACGGCGGACGCGGCAGTGCTGCGGGAGGCGGTGGACGCCGCGCTGGCCGAACGCCTGCAGGCGCTGTGCGCTGAGCTGAGCAAGCCCCTGGACACCGTGCTGCAGGGGGCCTGGTGGACGCTGCTGGGGCATCTCGCCGGGCAGGATCGCCTGCTGGTGGGCTGGCGCCACGATTGCCGACGGGACTACGAGTATTTCGCCGGCTGCATCGGGCTGTTCGAGAAGAGCCTGCCCCTGGTGCTGGCATTGCCCGCCGAGCGATCTTTCGCCGATTGGCTGGACGACCTGGAGCAGGTCCTGGAGCAGCATGCCGCCTGGCAGGAACAGTGGCCGGTGGAAGCCCCCACCCTGGACGGCCATTTCCGCGCCGGGTTCGTCCTGGAGCGCCTGCCGGCCCTGGCCGAGGACTGGCAGGTGGCGGTGCGGGAAGGAGGCGACAGCGAATTCGAGCTGCTGCTGAGCGGTGAATGCCGGGACGAGCGCCTGACCCGGCTGAGCGTGCGCGTGGATACCCGCCATTACCCGGCGGAGGTGGCCGGCCTGCTGCTGGCCCAGTACCGCACCTTGCTGGTGGCCCTGGCGGAGAACGGCCGGGCGGCCCTGGCTGACCTGGATGCCCGGGCGCCTGAGGAACAGGCGCTGTGGGCGGCCTTCGAGGGCGCGCCAGCGGCGGACGCCGGGCCGCAGCTCCCCGAGCGGATCGCCGACTGGGCGCGGCGCACCCCGGATGCCCTGGCCCTGGTGGATGACGGTGCCCGCCTGAGCTACGCGGAGCTGGAGGCACAGGTCGAACGCCTGGCCCGGCGCCTGCGGCAGCGCGGCGTGACCCCGGGGCAGGTGGTAGCCCTGGCGCTGCCGCGTTCCGCCGGGCTGGTGACGGCGCTGCTGGCGGTGTGGCGTGCCGGTGGTGCCTGGCTGCCCCTGGACCCGGGCTGGCCGGACGCGCGTCGGCGCCTGCTGCTGGAACAGGCCGGCGCCCACCTGGTACTGAGCGAACGCACCTGCTGGCCGAACCCCGAAGGACTGGATGTCCTGTTCCTGGACGCCGCCGACACCGAGGACGCCCCGACCTGTACCTTCGAACCGGCACGCGCCGACCAGCCGGCCTACGTGCTGTTCACCTCCGGCAGTACCGGCACGCCGAAGGGCGTGCTGGTCGAGCACCAGAGCCTGCTCAACTACGTAGTCGCCGCCAGCGATGCGCTGGCCCTGGAGCGTTGCCGCCAGTTCGCGATGACCTCCACGGTGGCCGCCGACCTGGGGCATACCACCCTGTTCGGCGCGCTGTTCAACGGCGCCACCCTGCACGTGGCCGCCGACGCCGACGTGCAGGATGCGTCGCGCTTCGCCGGGTTCCTGGCTGGCGGCGCCATCGACTGCCTGAAGATCGTGCCGTCACACCTGGCGGCGTTGCTGACGGCGGAAAGCATCCGCTTGCCGGCGACCGTGGTGCTGGGGGGCGAGGCGATACCGGCGAGCCTGGTGGACAGCCTGTTCCGCCTGGCACCGGACTGCCGCCTGTACAACCACTATGGCCCCACCGAGAGCACCGTGGGCGTGCTCTACCGCCGGCTGGAACCGGGCCAGGACCTGAGCGCCGGCGTGAGCCTGGCCCAGGCCCTGGACGGCTGCCGGGTAGAGCTGCTGGACGACCGTCTGCGCCCGGTGCCGGCCGGTGCCCAGGGCGAGCTGTACATCGGCGGCCGCCAGTTGGCCCGGGGCTACCTGGGGGAGGCGGGCGACGCAGCCTTCGTGGACGACCCGCAGCGGCCCGGCGAACGCCTGTACCGCAGCGGTGACCTGGGCCGGCTGTTGCCCGACGGCACGCTGCTGCTCTGCGGACGCCGCGATCACCAGGTCAAGGTTCGCGGCTTCCGCATCGAGCCGGCCGAGGTGGAGCAGGCGCTGCTGGCCGAGCCAGCGGTGGCCCAGGCGGTGGTCCAGCCGTGGTGCCCGGGCGAGTCGGCCGACCTCCAGCTCATCGCCTATGTGCAGCCCCGGGAGGGCCTCGGCGAGGACTGGCTGGAGCGCTTGCAGGAGGCCTTGGCGCACCGCCTGCCGGCGGCCATGGTCCCGGCCCGGCTCTTCCCGGTGGCGCAGATGCCCCGATTGGCCAACGGCAAGGTGGACCGGCGCGGGCTGCCGAGCCCGGACACCCTCCTGGCCGCAGGCGATTACGTGGCGCCGCGCAATGCCGTGGAAACCCTGCTGGCGGAGGGCATGGCGCAGTTGCTGGGGCTGGAGCGGGTCGGCATCCACCAGGACTTCTTCGCCCTTGGCGGCCATTCGTTGCTGGTGATCAAGCTGGTGGCGGGGCTGCGCAAGCAGTTGCAGGTGGAGGTCCACCCGGGTCTGGTGTTCGACCATCCCAGCGTGGCCGGCCTGGCCGATGCCCTGCGGGAGCGCGAGTCGAGCCCGGGCGCCCTGGAGCGTACCGCCCAGGTACGGCTGAAGCTGAACAGCCTGACCCCGGAGCAGCGCGAGGCGTTGCTGGCCAAGAGCCGTCCGCCGGTGGATGCCTGACCGGAGCGCGCGGCCAGTTCCCCGGCCGCGCGCCTCTCGGTTGACCGCTGGGCGGATCACGATGCGTTTCAAGAACTTGGCCGCGTGGGCGGGAGTCAGTGATAGGGAGCCGTCAAGCCGGCTCACCCCCGACCCGCTGCGTTTCAGTCGCCGCTGCCGCAGCGGGTCGGTTTCCTTCCCCGCCGCGTCCTCGCCATTCCCCTTTTCAGCGCGTTTCGCTGCAGCCCCCGCGGAAGTAGGCGGGCAGGTGCTCGATCCACGCCCGCACCGCCGGCAGCATGCCGCGCCGGTGGGTGTAGACCGCCTGCAGGTAGCCCTCGGGCGCCTCCCAGTCCGGCAGCAGCCGCAGCAGGCGTCCGTCCTCCAGTTCGTCCTGGCAGTACAGGCAGGGCAGCAGGGTGACACCCAGGCCGCGCAGGGCGGCGAGCTTGCGCACCCGGAAGTCGTCGACCCCCAGGCGCCCCTCCAGGGCCAGTTCGCGCCGGGCCCCGTCCTCGCGGCGACGCAGGTTCACGTGGACGCGGCGGTCGGCTTCCAGCACGCCCAGGGCCGGCAGTTGCAGCAAATCGTCGGGGGTGCGGATGTCGCGGCCGGCCAGCAGCGACGGCGCGGCCACCAGGCAGGCCTCGGCCGGGTGCAGGCGGCGGGCGATCAGCGACGGGTCCTCGTCGCCGTCGTCGCGGACCCGCAGGGCCACGTCCACCCCGTCGTTGAGCAATCCACCCGGCGGTTGGTGAGCAGCATCTCCAGCTGGACCTGGGGGTAGCGTTCGAGGAAGTCGCTGACCATCGCCGGCAATTCGGTGTTGGCCAGGTGCACCGGGCAGGACACCCGCAGGCGGCCGCGCGGTTCGCTGGTAAGGCTGGCCACCGCTTCTTCGGCCTGCTCGGCCTCCGCCAGCATGGCCTGGCAATGACGCAGGTAGCGCTCGCCGACGTCGGTCAGCACCAGCTTGCGGGTGGTGCGCTGCAGCAGCCGCGCGCCCAGGCGGATTTCCAGCTCGGCGATGCGCCGCGACAGGCGCGACTTGGGAATGCCCAGCAGGCGCCCGGCGGCGGCGAACCCGCCGGACTCCACCACCTTGGCGAAGTAGTACAGGTCGTTGAGGTCGTGCATCGGGATGTCCTGACGGGCGATGGGCGCAGCCTACTGGGCGGCGCCGGAGCGGACAATCCACCCGCACGCCCGTCGTGGGCGACGAGACCGCCATTGCCATGAGGCGATCCGGCGCCGAAGCGTCTAGGCTGTGGCTTTCGTTCGTTTTTCAGGAGTTCACCATGTCGCTGTCGATGTACCCCGCTTCGATCCCCGTGTTCGTGCGCATGCTGCGCAACCTGTCGGCGCTGCTCGCCAAGGCGGAAGCCCACGCCCAGGCCCGCAAGATCGACCCCGCGGTCTTCCTTCAGGCGCGCCTGGCACCGGACATGTATCCCCTGGTGCGCCAGGTCCAGGTGGCCACGGACCTGGCCAAGGGCTGCGCGGCGCGCCTCACCGGCAGCGAGGCACCCCGTTATGCCGACACCGAGACCACGTTCGCCGAGTTGCAGGCGCGCCTGCAGCGGGTGACGGACTACCTGGAGGGCATCGAGCCGTCCCAGGTGGATGGGACGGAAGAGCGGGAGATCGTGCTGGAATTCCCGGGCGTGCGCCTGGAATACAAGGGGCAAGGCTACCTGCTGAATTTCGCCATGCCCAACTTCTACTTTCACGTGACCACCGCCTACGCCATCCTGCGCCACCTGGGCGTCGAGATCGGCAAGGTGGATTTCGTCGGTCGCGAGTGACATCACCGGCGTTCCATGAGTGGGACGCTGCGTCGCGAATAGCCCGTCTAATCGGGCATTGTCATCATGGATAGGATGGACCCATTCACGACGCCTCAGGGCGTCACACGACAAGGAGCTTTGCCATGAACCTGTTGCACCTCGATTCCAGCATCCTCGGCGATGTATCCGCTTCCCGTGCCCTCGGCCGCGCCGTGGTGGACGCCTGGCGCGCCGCCGATCCCGATCTGAACGTGATCCACCGTGACCTGATACGGGACCCCATCGGCCATTTCACCGCGGATGACTTCGCCGCCCTGACCACGCCCGCCGAGCAGCGCACTGAGGCGCAGACGCGCGCGGCGTCGCTGAACGAGGCGGTGCTGGAGGAATTCCTGGCGGCCGACGCCCTGGTGATCGCCGCGCCCATGTACAACTTCAGCCTGCCGAGCCAGCTCAAGGCGTGGATCGACCGCATCTGCGTCGCGGGCCGCACCTTCCGCTACACCGAGCACGGCCCCGAGGGCCTGGCAGTGGGGAAGAAAGTGGTGATCGTTTCCACCACCGGCGGCATCCATGCCGGCCAGCCCACCGGCAATGGCCACGAAGGCTACCTGCTGCAGGTCCTGGCCTTCCTGGGCATCACCGACATCGAGATCGTCCGGGCCGAAGGCCTGGCCTATGGCGAGGCGCCGCGGGCCACGGCCCTGGGCCAGGCTCAGCAGGCCATCGGCCAGCTGTTCATCGCCGCCTGAAGCACCCGCCAACGAAAAAGCCCCGCATCGCGGGGCTTTTTTCACACCGGCATTCGCGGGCTCAGACGATCACGCCCTGGCTGCGCAGGTAGTCGTCGTAGGTGCCGCTGAAGTCGGTGACCCCGTTCTCGCTCAGCTCGATGATGCGCGTAGCCAGGGAGCCGACGAACTCGCGGTCGTGGCTGACGAAGATCAGGGTGCCCGGGTAGTTCTCCAGGGCTAGGTTGAGGGCCTCGATGGATTCCATGTCCAGGTGGTTGGTGGGTTCGTCCATCACCAGCACGTTGGGCTTCTTCAGGATCAGCTTGCCGAACAGCATGCGGCCCTGCTCGCCACCGGAAATGACCTTCACCGACTTCTGGATCTCGTCGCTGGAGAACAGCATGCGGCCGAGGGTGCCGCGCACCAGTTGCTCGCCCCCCTGGGTCCACTGGGCCATCCAGTCGAACAGGGTCACGTCGTCGGCGAAGTCATCCGCGTGGTCCTGGGCGAAGTAGCCCGCGTCGGCGCTCTCGGTCCACTTCACCTCGCCGCTCATGGGCGGCAGCTCGCCCACCAGGGTGCGCAGCAGGGTGGTCTTGCCGATCCCGTTGGGACCGATGATGGCGACGCGTTCGCCGGCCTCGATCTGCATCGACAGGTTCTTGAACAGCGGGGTGCCGTCGAAGCCCTGGCTGATGCGCTCCAGGGTCACCGCCTGGCGGTGCAGTTTCTTGTACTGCTCGAAGCGGATGAACGGGCTGACGCGGCTGGAAGGCTTGACCTCTTCCAGTTGGATCTTGTCGATCTGCCGGGCGCGGCTGGTGGCCTGCTTGGCCTTCGAGGCGTTGGCCGAGAAGCGGCTGACGAAGGTCTGCAGCTCGGCGATCTGCGCCTTTTTCTTCGCGTTGTCCGACAACAGCCGCTCGCGGGCCTGGGTGGCGGCGGTCATGTACTCGTCGTAGTTGCCCGGGAACAGGCGCAGTTCGCCGTAATCCAGGTCCGCCATGTGGGTGCAGACGCTGTTCAGGAAGTGACGGTCGTGCGAAATGATCACCATGGTGCTGTTGCGCGCGGTGAGCACGCCTTCCAGCCAGCGAATGGTGTTGATGTCCAGGTGGTTGGTGGGCTCGTCCAGCAGCAGCACGTCCGGGTCGGAGAACAGCGCCTGGGCCAGCAGCACCCGCAATTTCCAGCCGGGGGCAACGGCGCTCATGGGGCCGAAGTGCTGGTCCAGGGGAATGCCCAGACCCAGCAGCAGCTCGCCGGCACGGGACTCGGCGGTATAGCCATCCATCTCGGCGAACTGCACCTCCAGTTCCGCCACGGCCATGCCGTCGTCTTCGCTCATTTCCGGCAACGAATAGATGCGGTCGCGCTCCGCCTTCACCCGCCACAGTTCCTCGTGGCCCATGATCACCGTGTCGATCACGCTGAAATTTTCGTAGGCGAACTGGTCCTGGCGCAGCTTGCCGAGACGCAGGTTGCTTTCCAGCATGACCTGGCCCGCGCTGGGCTCCAGCTCACCGCCGAGGATCTTCATGAAGGTGGACTTGCCACACCCGTTGGCGCCGATCAGGCCGTAGCGGTTGCCGTTACCGAACTTGACGGAGACGTTTTCGAACAGGGGCTTGGCCCCGAACTGCATGGTGATGTTGGCGGTGGAGATCAACGCGCTTACCTGTCAGGACGAACGTGAATGACTTCGGGCCGGAACGGGCCGCGCGGAACGGCGCGGCTCGCCCATTCGAATACCACACGGCGTGACGGCGCGAGATTGCGGGGTCACGGGGCATCGAAGGCCGGGAGACGAAGATGGGAAAGGGTGCGATTGTCGCACAGATGTGTGGAGAAGGTGAGCGACGACCGTCCGGATTGGCGCAAGGACGCAGAAGGAGTCGAACGTGCGGAGTTGGAGCGCCTGAGACAAAAACCGGAACGGGCAAAACGCCCGTTCCGGCTCGGTGTGGATCAGTCGAGCAGGTCGGCGGGCACGTTGCCGCCGTTCTGGGCCAGCTTCTGCAGGACAGCCTTGTGCAGCCACATGTTCATCTGGGCCGAATCGCCCATCTTGTCGGCCGGGCAACCCAGTTCCTTCGCCAGCTCCTGGCGCGCAGTCAGGCTGCTGTCCAGGTCGAGCAGCTTGAGCAGGTCGACGATGGAGGTTTTCCAGTTCAGCTTCTCGCCATGGTTGGCGGCGATGCCGTCGAGCTTGGCCGCTACGTCGACCTGGCTGATGGCCTGGGGCGCGGCCTGCTGTGGGGCGGTGCCGGTTGTGGCGACCGGAGCTGCTTGAGGCGTGCCGGCAGGGGCAGTGGGGGACGCGGTATCCGCGTGGGCTTGGCCGATGCCGAGTTTTGCCAGAATCTTGCTGAATAGACTCATGGATCATCCTCTCTTCTTTGTAATACGGGGGAGGTAGTGCCAACCGCAACGGGTGGCCTTACCTCTATGCCGACCCCGCGGTGTCCCGGGAAGTTTTATCCGATTGACGAATAACCCTCCGGCTGCGGCATGCGCGCACGCCCGTTAAACGAATCGGCGGGTTTCGCGGTCCATCGTCTGGACAGGCATCGACAGATGGCTCCGATGGGTACGCAACAGGAGACCTGCGCATCGCCTCGACGCGGTTCTTATATGGAGCGCGTCAGGCTGGGTGGCGAAGGTCACCAGCGCCCGGGACAGCAAAGCGCTATTGCCACCGGTTCGCGATGATGCACGGGCTTACCTGATCCCCGGAAGACGCGCTGGACAGCGCCTCGTTGCTGGGGTGCCGCATCGTCGACGTCCGCTACCCGGACGCGTGAACAGCCCGGGCTGGGTAGCGAGTAGGTGGTGGACCGACGCCACGCCCAAGGCCCAGCGATGGGGAAAGAAACGGCGTCATTTGTCTAACCGTTCGGTTGATGCTGTAGTTAGTTGGATTTCGGCAGTTCCTCTCTTTTGGCTATGAAGGATTGAACCATGGACCAGAAACAACAGAACTCCCAAGGCTCGTTTCCCGCCTGGTACGAAGAAACCCGCGCAGCCTTGAGCGATCCGGCCCAGCTGAATCTGGTCTGGCACGGCCGCCAGACCGACTGGCTGCTGCAACGCCTGGTGCAACTGGTCAACAACACCGAGCTGGAATTCGGTATCACCCTCACCGTCGATGCCGGGCTGATCTCCGGCCAGCTCATCAGCGGCAAGCACTACTTTAAGACCATGGCCGAAGCCTTTGGCGGTGGTTCTGCGGACGAGACCCAGGAAATCCGCGATGCCTTCAAGTCCCTGTGGCTGGACGAGGATGAAGGCGGTTCGCCGCCGGTCCAGTTCATTCACCTGAAGAACGCACGCTTCTTCATCGGTGGCCAACTGGAGCCCCATGGCGTGCTCTGGCGCGGCACCATCGCCTCGGTCACCGGCTTCAACCTGGGCGAACTGGTCGCTTAGGGTTTCTCGACGGTGCGGTGTGAGCGGTCACTGCGTCGTCGATCCGTTTGGCCCGCTGAGTGGTCGCCGGGCCGGCAAGGACTGCCGGGCGCCTCGCCTATGGTGGTCACCGACATGATCGGGCCAGAGCCCGGCTACAAGGAGAACGCTCATGCAATGGAAGAATTCGATTCTCGTCGCCTTCACTGCCCTGTCCCTGGGGGCGGGCTACGCACTGGCCGCGGAGGGAGAACTCAAGGAACTGCACAAGGAGGAACACAAGGTCGAGCACGGCGTGGATTCCACCGGCAAGAGCGTCGATCGGGAGGTCAAGCACGACGAGACGGTGATCGACCATGGGGTGAAGCATGACGCCGACGAGGTGGACCACGGCGCCAAGCACGACGACAAGGAATTGAAGAAAGCCGAGCACCATGATGACAAGGAGCTGAAGAAGCTCGAATAACCGTACGAGGGGAGCCAGAGGCTCCCCTCGCTTCTTCCGGCTATTCCTTCTTCAGACCGTCCAGGGCCTTATGGGCCTGGTCCTCGCATTTCTTATAGTCACCCGACTCCTTCGCTTCCTTGGCCTGCTGGTGCTGATGGTGGGTATCCGAGGTATGCCGGCTATCCGCCGCTGCATCCAGCTTGGCCAGCGCTTCTTCGCACTGATGATGGTCGTCCTTGGCCAGGGCGAAGGAGGAGAAGGCGAGGGTGGCGGTGGCGAACACGCAGAGAATCGCTTTCATGGGTCGTGGGTCCTTCCGGTGAGGGGGAGCCCTGAGCGTAGAAGACACGTGCGCCCACCGCTGCGATCCATCGGCGAGCCACCGCAGCGGCCCGCCGGGGATCGTCGTTTCAGCGGATGCCCTGGCCCAGCAACACCCCGTTCACCGTCTGCCCGTACAGGTTCACACCATCGTTGGCGTGGTACTTGTCACGGGTCTTCTCGATGGAGCCGTCGATCAGCCGAGGGTCCTGAGGGCGTTCGTGGCTGTTCATGAACGCGGCCACGTTCCAGGCATCGGCATCGCTCAGGGAACGCCCTTTGCCCAGGGGCATGCTCTCCTTGATGAAGGCCGCCGCAGTGTTGATGCGGTGCATCCCGGCACCCCAGTTGAACGACTGGGCACCCCACAGGGGCGGGAACACGTAGTCGTTGCCGACCTTCTGGCCCTGGCCGTCCGGCCCATGGCAGACGGCGCACTGCTCGACATAGACCTGCTCGCCCCGGGCCAGGTCATAGCCCTCCTTGGGCGCCGGCACGTCCGGGTAGGCCCGGCCGGGCAGCGCCTTGCCCACGGGCGCACCGGTGGCCAGCCAGTAGGAATAGGCCGTGAGGGCGCCGATCACTGGGCCATCCGCCGGCGGAATCTTCGGGCTGTTCATGCTGAACTGGAAGCAGCCCTGCAGACGTTCGGCGTAGCTGTTCACCTTGTCGTTCTTCTGCCGGTAGGCCGGGTACATGGGGTAGGCCGCCCACAGCGGCGCGGAACCGGCCTTGCGGCCCTGCTCGATGTGGCAGTTAGTGCAGTTCATGCCGTTGCCGACGAACGCTGGGGCCTTGTTGCGGGTGTCGACGAAGATCGCGTGGCCTTCCCGGACCAGGCGGCCGAAGGCGTTGTCCGGCAACTCGCTTTCCCGGGGCGGGTGGAAGGCATTGTCCTCGGGGGTCTTGCCCGGCAGCTGGGACTGGTCGTCCATGGCGATGGACGCGGCGAGCACGGGCGCGCTGCTCAGGGATACCAGCAGGGCAGTGACGATCGGGTTCATGGGGTCACCTCCTGGGAGCCCAGGCCGGCGAAATACTCCGCCACGGCCTTGACCTCGTTGTCGTCCAGGGCGCGCGCGACGTGGCCCATCAGGTCGTTGGGGTCGTTCTTGCGGGTGCCCTGGCGCCAGGCGTCCAGCTGCGCCGCGAGGTAGGCCGCGGATTGCCCGGCCAGAGGCGGGAACGCCGTGCCCACGCCGACCCCGCCAGGACCGTGGCAGGCAACGCACTCAGGGACGTTGCGCGCCCAGGCGCCACGCAGAGCCAGTTCGGCGCCGACGCTGGCGGCGTCATCGGCGCGGCCGACGAGGGCGGTCTTCGGTGCCGGCAGGTCGGCAAGCATGGCCGACACCTGCTGGATTTCCGCATCGCTGAGGGCCGCCGCGATGGGTTGCATCACCGGGTTGGCGCGGCTACCGCTGCGGAAGTCCTGCAACTGCTTGCCGGTGTAGGCCGCGGGCAGGCCGGCCAGGCGCGGGAAGCCGGCGGCGGGCAGGCCCAGGGCGTCGGCACCATGGCAGGTGCCGCAGGCCATGGCCGCCGGGTTGGCGCCCCCATTGGAATAGACAGGTTTGCCCTCGTCGCCAGCCTGCGCCTGGATCGAAACCAGCAGGACGCAAAACCCGGCGAGGGCGCGTGGAGTTCCTTTCATCTGTCGCCTCATCACGGTTGTGGTGAATGCCGCCCGCTGGCCTGGCGTTTTGGAACGCTCTCATGGGATGGCCAACCGGGCGTGCAACGTCGTGTTGCCCGTCGAAAGTACCACAGGAAAAACCGGAATAAAAAAGTGGGAATAAGCTTATAACCACTCGCGGCGTTAGCCGCGGATCGCGAACACCCACCTGGGTAGCCGCACGTACGCCGTGTTTAGGCCCGCGGCAGCCGGAACTTAAGGGTCCGGGCAGCCGCGCCGTTCGCGTCTGGCGAATTCGCCAGGCTGGGTGCCTGGGCCCTCGACGATCAACTGGTGTGGCGGAACGAGTCGGCGAAGCGCCAGGTGGCGAAGAGGCCCAGGCCCAGGCCGAGCAGGGCGAGCCCGCCGCCCACCGGGCCGATGTAGGCGAGGCCCAGGTGCAGGCTCACCAGGCTGCCCAGTAGCGCGCCGGCACCGATGCCCACGTTGTAGAGGCCGGAGAACAGCGCCATGGCCACGTCGGTGGCGTCCGACGCGAGGC
This sequence comes from Pseudomonas mangiferae, assembly GCF_007109405.1. GTDB lineage: Bacteria > Pseudomonadota > Gammaproteobacteria > Pseudomonadales > Pseudomonadaceae > Pseudomonas_T > Pseudomonas_T mangiferae. The sequence goes on along the minus strand of NZ_VJOY01000001.1, from coordinate 505,038 downwards.
GCAGCACGCGGGACTGCTGGGCCAGGCTGAAGCACATGATGGCCATGCCCCAGGCCACGCTCAGGGCCATCAGCGCCGATGGCCGCCCCGCCAGGGGCGTCAATAGCGCCAGGCTCAGACTCAGGGCGACGATGGCCAGCAGCGGGAAGCTGCGGGGGAAGCGCTCGCTGTAGCGGCTGAACAGGATCGAGCCGAACACCCCGGAGCCGCCGAACACCAGCAGCAGGGCGGTGGTACTGGCGCTGCTCAGCCGTGCCACTTCGCGGGCGAAGGGCTCGACGTAGCTGTAGGCGGTGAACTGGGCGCTGATCACCAGCACCGTCAGGGCGTAGAGGGCCACCAGGGGCGGGCGTCGCGCCAGCAGCGGCAGGCTGCGCAGGGAGCCGGAGTTCTGGCTGGGCAGGCGCGGGAGCGAGCGGGCCAGGAACAGCAGGGTCAGCACCGACACGCCGGCGATGCAGAGGAACGTGGTGCGCCAGCCGAGGGCCTCGCCCACCACCCGGCCGAGGGGAATGCCCAGGACCATGGCCAGGGTGGTGCCGGTGGCCAGCAACCCGAGGGCTTTGGCTTGCTGGCCCGGCGGCGCCACGCGCACCGCCAGGGAGGCAGTGATGGACCAGAACACCGCATGGGCGAAGGCGATGCCGATGCGGCTGAGCATCAGCGTGCCGAAACTCCAGGCCAGGCCGGACAGCACGTGGCTGGCGATGAACAGCAGGAAGATGCACACCAACAGGCGCCGCCGTTCGATGTTGCGGGTCATCAGCATCATCGGCAGCGAGGCCAGGGACACCACCCAGGCGTACAGGGTCAGCATCAGGCCCACCTGCGCGGTGGGCAGGTCGAAGCTGCGGCCGATGTCGCTGAGCAGGCCGACCGGGACGAATTCGGTGGTGTTGAAGATGAAGGCGGCCAGGGCCAGGGCGAAGACGCTCAACCAACTGCCGTTGGGGGTGTGTGATGCGGTATCCATGGGAAGAGTCCGGTAGCAGGGCGAAAAGCCGACCCGGTGATGCCGGGATCGCCGCCAGCCAGGGGCTGCGCGCCATCCGGATGCGGGATCCAGGTAGCCACGGGCGAGAAGAGGATGGTTGTTTTTGGAATGAGGCGGGGTACGGCCGAATGCCGCTATTCTACGCGCCCGGCCCCGCCTCCGTCACGGCGAGTCGCCCAGTGGATGGGCCGCGGGGGCCCTGGGACGGGGGTTCTGCCAGGGCCATGACGCTTTCGTCGGCTCAGGGCGCCGGCCTGGGGGGTGCCAGGCAGCGTTCCAGCGCCGCCAGCTGGCGGGCCAGCGCCTCGACCGCCCGTGCACTGTCCACCGAGGGCACCAGGTGGCTGAACGGCATGCGGACCCAGCAGGCGTTCCGCACCGCGCGCAGCGTCGACAGCGTTGGGTCGTCCTGCAGGTAGGCGATCTTGTCGGCGGCGGGCGACCAGACGGCATCGGCCAGGAGCAGCACGTCCGGGTCGCGCAGCAGCAGCGTCTCGCGACTGACCGCGGTGCGCCCCAGCGGGAGATCGCCGAACAGGTGGGTGGCGCCGGCCGCTCGCAGCAGCTCGTCGACGAAGCCGCGGCCGCCCTCGCTGTCCAGCCCGTGGCTCACGCTGTCCAGGTAAAACACCGTGGGCCGCCGGGGCAGGCGGGCGAGCCGCTTCGCCTCGGCCAGGCGCCCTGCCTGCTGGCGGATCAGGCGTTCGGCGAGGGCTTCCCGGCCCAGCAGGGCGCCGAGGGTACGCAGGTCCGTCTCGATGCCGGTGAAATACTGATCGGCGCGACGCGCACAGGCGGCGTCCAGCAGGTAGCTGCCGATGCCCTGCTCGGCGAGGGTCCGACGCGCCAGCAGGCCCTGGCCGAACGCCGAGGCGAACCCGCCCACCACCAGGTCCGGCTGCAGGGCATAGAGCGCCTCGGCGGTGGGGTAGCGTGCGGCGACCAGCGGCACACCGTGGTAGCGCCGGCTGGCCAGGGCCTGGGGGTCGTCGTCGATGTAGGCCACCCCCAGTAGCGCCGGCCCGGCGTCCAGCGCCAGCAGCAGGTCCGCGGCGTGCTGGTTGAGGGCGAGGATGCGGCGGGGTGGCTGGGACACCCGCCACGTCTCCCCGCAGTTGGCGAAGGACTGGCCTGCCACCGCCTGGGCCGGCAGCACCCAGGCCAGCCAGGCCAGCGCCAGCAGCCGGCGCATCAGGTCTCGTCCTCAGGCAGTGGCAGGCGCAGGGCGGCGACCGGACGGCCGTGGAGCAGGTGCTCGTCCACCACCCGCAGCACCTGCTGCGGGTCCTGCACCCCGTACCAGCAACGATCCGGGTAGACGGTGAGCAGCGGCCCGCGGTTGCAAGGAAACTGGCAGCCGTTGCGGGTCAGCAGTATGCCGCCCGGGGTTTCCACCAGGTCGTGTTCCACCAGGCGCCGGCGCAGGACTTTCCACAGGGACAGGGCGCCCCGGCGCACGCAGCGCGGGCCGGTGCAGAGGAACACGTGGCGACGGTGGGGCGGCGGCAGCGACCAGTCCGGCTGCGACGCCGCCGGCTTCACGTCCAGGCAGTCGACCTGCTGGCCGGGGTCATCAAGGGCCTGGCGGATGGCACGGGCATCCAGGCCGCGCCGGCCCAGGGCGGCCAGGGTGACCCGCGGGCCGGCGGCCGGCTCAACACCGGCGGCCTGGGCAAGGGCTTGCAGCTCGGCCCGCAGCCAGTCCAGATAGGCGCCGTCGGACGTGGGTTCCAGGTCCACCACCAGTAGCCGCTCCCGGCGTGCCAGGTGTTCCGCGGCCAACCGCCAGAGCGCGTCGAAGCCGTCGGTGGTGTCCACGGCCAGCACCTGATCGCCGGGCCCGGCCAGTTGGGCCTGCAGGGCGTCACCCTGGGCGGGATGCAGCGGGCCGGCCAGCAGGACCTGCCGGGGTGCGTCGAGGGGCGTCATCAGAAGCTCAGGGTGTAGCGCAGTTCGGCGGTGCGCGGCCGGCCGCGGTTGTCCACCTGGCGCAGGCCGTTGCTGGTGGTGCCGGTGGCGTAGTCGCGGTCCAGCAGGTTCTCCAGCAACAGGCTCAGGCGATGCTGGCGGGCGGCGTCCAGGTAGCGATAGGCGTCGGCGTCCACCACGCTGTAGTGGCCGTAGTCCTCGCCCTGGGCGTTCTCCTGGCTGCCGATGTAGCGCAGCGCGCCGCCCACGCCCCAGCGGCCGTCGGTGCTGTCGTAGCCCAGGCGGGTGCGGGCGAAGAACGCGGGGATGTTGTTCAGGGTGACGCCCTGGTGGGTCTCGACCCAGTTGCGGGTGAGGTCCGCCGACACCTGCCAGCCCGGCCGTGGTTCCCAGCGTCCGTTGAGGTCCACGCCCCGCACGTCGATGCGCCCGCCGCCGTTGACCCAACGCTCGCCGTCCAGGGCGATCAGGTCGCTGATGGAGCGGCGGAACAGGGTCACGCCGGCCGTCGCCGGGCGCTGCAACAGGTCGCCGTCGAAATCCACGCCCAACTCGGCGTTGCGGCTGCGCTCCGGCTTCAATGACGGGTTGCCGATCTCCGAGCCCGGCTCGTTGACGTAGAGCTGCTCGGCGTTGGGCAGCTTGAAGGCGGTGCCGAACTGGCCGCGCAGGGCCACCGCCCGGGTCAGGTCATAGCGGGAGGTGAGCATCCAGACGGTGGCGCCTTCGCCGCCGGACAGCGCCTCGCGGCGCACCCCCAGGCTCGGGTGCCAGTCGGGGATCGCCGCCAGGTGCGGGCGCAGATGGGCGTACAGCGCGTGGGCGCGGGCCTCGTTGTCGTCGATCACCAGCACGTCGTCCTGGCCGCGGTACCACTGGTGGTCGCTGCCCACGATCAGCTCGTGCTCGCCCGGCAGTCGGGCCTTGCCCTCCAGCTGCACGCCCCAGTCGCGGAACCCCCAGTAGTCGCCATCGTTGAGCACCGAGGTGCCGCCGTCCGGCAGGTTGTAGACCCGGGTGTAGCGGGTGTCCCAGACGTTCAGGTGAGCCTTGACGAAGTAGCTCAGGCGTTCCCCGGCCTGCTGGGTCCAAGTGGCCGTGGCGATTTGGTGGATGCGCTCGTTCTCGGTATGGCGGTTGCTGGTGGGCCGGGCGAAGTCCAGGTCGGCATCGGTGTGCTGGTAGAACAGCGCCAGGCGCGCCTGGTCGCCGAACCCCTGGATCGCCTTGGCACCCAGGGTGGTCACGTCATAGGAGCGGCGGTTGTCGCTGACCGTGGCGGTGAGGTCGCGGTCGCGGTAGGGGCGGTAGCCGTCGGACCGGTTGCGGCTGACGTAGGCCAGCAGGCCGAGGTCGCCCAGGCCGTTGCTCAGGATGCGCTCGGCGCGGGCGTCGGCGCTGCGCCCGGCGAAGCTGTCGAGCCCCAGGTCCAACTGGCCGCCCAGGTCGCGGCGGCGGGCGTCACGGGTGACGATGTTGATCACCCCGGCCACCGCCTGGGTGCCGAACAGGATGCCCTGGCCGCCCTTGAGCACTTCGATGCGCTCCACCGCGGTGGTGGGCAGGGTGTCCAGGTACAGGCCGCCGTAGAGGCGGTTGTTCAGCCGCACGCCGTCCAGCAGGATCAGGATGTCATCGCTGCGGCTGCCCTGCAGCGAGTAGGTGCCGTAGTCGAAGGGGCCGTTCTTGGGTGCCACGAACAGCCCGGGGACGTACATCTGCAGCACCCGGCTGACGTCTGCGCTGGGCCCGGCCCGCTCGATCTGCTCGCGTTCCACCACCACCCGCTCGGCGCCGTAGTCGGCCATGTCCTGGGCGGCGATGGATTCCTCCGAGGGCGCGTTGACGATCAGGCCGTCCAGGGCCAGGGGCGCCGCGAGGGCATCGGCGGCGGCCAGGCAGGCGCCGCCCCAGGCCATCCGCAGCAGGGTGGAAGGCCGGTTCGAAAACGGGGTGAAGCCACGAAATACCATGTACTACGTCCTCATGGCGAGGACGCGCGCAAGCGGGCACCGGGCAAGGCCGGACGCAGCATGCGCCCGCCCTCCGCAGGTTTGCCGATGAATGTCCGGGCCGGTCTCCGGGCTCGCGAGTCTGGAGGCATTCGCCTTCCCGTGCAGCGCACAGTGGCGTATCGAATGCGTCACTCGCATACCGTTGCGGGGGCAGCGCCGGACTGGTCACCTCGGTGACGTACCGGCTTCCCGTTTCACCTCGCGCGCGGCGGCGCAAGACACCTGAACGGCGGCGACTATGGCCACCGGTTCCCGCCTTGTCAACGAACTGGCGCGGCCCGCGCTCCTAGCCAAGCAACCGGCGCAACACCTCGTAGAGCCGCGGGTCGGTGGACTGGGCGATGTTGAAGCGCATGAAGCCGCTGGCGTTGCCGGACAGGCTGAAGACGTTGCCCGGGGCCAGCACCACCTCATGGGTCAGGGCCTCGCGAGCGAGGCTCACGGCGTCGACCCCGTCCGGCAGGTGGCACCAGAGGAAGATCCCCGCCCGGGGCATCGCCCAGGGCGTGATGCCCTGTTCCTTGAGGCGCGCCGCCACCGGTGGCAGGGTGCGCGCCAGGCGCTGGCGCAGGCCCTCCACGTGGCGCCGGTAGCTGCCGTCCTTGAGCATCCGGTGCACCAGCCCAGCCGACAGCCGGCTGCTGCCGAAGCTGGTGGCCACCTTCAGGTCCAGCAGCGGTTCGTGCCAGTCGCGACGCACCGCCAGGTAGCCGCAGCGGGTCGCGGCGGACAGGGTCTTGGAGAAGCTGCCCACGTGCACCACCCGCTCCAGGCCGTCGAAGGCCGCCAGCCGCGGCGAGGGCTCCGGCTCGAAGTCGGCGAAGATGTTGTCCTCGACGATGGTCAGTGCGTATTGCTCGGCCAGCTTCAGTACCCGGTGCGCCACCACCGGCGAGAGGGTCGCCCCGGTGGGGTTGTGCAGCGCCGAGTTGGTCAGGTACAGCCGCGGCCGGTGGGTCTCCAGGGCGTGCTCGAAACGGGCCAGGTCGGGGCCGCCCGGCGTGTAGGGCACCGCCACCACCTTCGCCCGGTGGGCCCGCAGCAGGGCGTGGAAATTGAAGTAGCAGGGGTCGTCCACCAGCACGCAGTCACCGGGCTCCAGGAGGAAGCGGCAGAGCAGGTCCAGGGCCTGGGTGCCGGAATCCATCAGCAGGATCTGCTCGGGGCCGGCGTCGATGTTCTGTTCGGCCAGGCGCCGGGCCAGCAACTGCCGCAGCGGCAGCATGCCCTGGGGCGCCTCGTAGTCCCCCAGCTCCGCCGGCTCCGCGCGCGCCAGGCTGCGCAGGGCGCGGCGCAGGCTTTCGTGGGGCAGCCAGTCCGCCGGCAGCCAGCCGCAGCCGGGTTTGAGCAGGCCGTCGGCGGACTCCAGGGCCTGGCGCGACACCCACAGCGGGTCCACTTCCCGGTCCAGCCGCGGGCCCACTGCTTCCAGGCTCAGGGGCGCGGCGGGCTGCGCCACATAGAACCCCGAGCCGCGCCGGGCGAGGATCGCGCCTTCGGCGGCGAGCCGATCATAAGCCTCCACCACGGTGGACTTGGACACCTTGAGGGCATCCGCCAGGGCGCGGATCGAGGGCAGCCGCGTGCCGCTGGTGAGCTGCCGGCTGGCGATGCGCCGACGCACTTCGTCCATCACCTGGGCGGTCAGGGTCACCGGCAGGTCGGCGGGCAGGGGCGGGGGCGTCGAGGTCATCTGTCATGCTTCCTGTACCGGTACGGCTCGGACGAAGTGTACGGGTGCTGTCCTGGCGTCGCCAGGGGCGGGCGTACCACCATGGCGGTCCGAATTCCCGATTCAGAGGTGCACATGCAACGGACGACCCGCGGTTGGCTCGATGGCCTGCTCGGCGTGGCGATCTTCAGCGGTTCGCTGCCGGCGACCCGGATCGCCGTGGCGGACTTCGACCCGCTGTTCCTCACCGCCGCCCGGGCGCTGATCGCCGGTCTGCTGGCAGTGCTGATACTGGGCCTGCTGCGGCCGACCCGGCCGGAGCGGCGCGAACTGGCCAGCCTGGTGACCGTGGCCCTGGGGGTGGTGGTGGGGTTCCCGTTGTTCACCGCCCTGGCGCTGCAGCACATCACCGCCGCCCGCTCGGTGGTGTTCATCGGCCTGCTGCCCCTGTGCACCGCGCTGTTCGGCGTGCTGCGCGGGGGTGAGCGGCCACGTCCGGCGTTCTGGTTGTGCGCGCTGTGCGGCAGCGCCTGCGTGGCCGGCTTCGCCCTGACCCGCGACGTGCAGGGCGCTTCCTGGGGGGATGGCTGGATGCTGGCGGCCGTGCTGGTCTGCGGCTACGGCTACGCGGAGGGGGCGCGGCTCTCGCGGCGCCTGGGGGGCTGGCAGGTGATCTGCTGGGCCCTGGTGCTGGCATTGCCGGTGATGCTGCTGGCGTGCCTGGCGGCGGGGGCGCCCGTGTGGGCGTCGGTGAGCGCGCCGGCCTGGACCGCGCTGGCCTACGTGTCGCTGTTCAGCATGCTGATCGGTTTCGTGTTCTGGTACCGCGGCCTGGCCCTGGGCGGTATCGCCGCGGTGGGCCAGTTGCAGCTGCTGCAACCCTTCCTCGGCCTGGGGCTGGCGGCTGGCCTGCTGCACGAGACGGTGGAACCGTCGATGCTGGCGGTCACCGTCCTGGTGGTGGCCTGCGTGGCCCTGGCCCGGCGTTTCGCCCGCTGAGGCCGGGCGCCCGATCGCCCGTCCTGCCTGCCCCGGCCGCATAGCCGCTCGGGCGGCGCGCCTCGACGGGGGTGACCCCGGCCCCTAGAATCCGCGGAAACGGGCGTGCGAGGGCGAGGGGTTGGAGGTACGGCAGGGGTTTGTCCTGACCCGCCATTGGCGCGACACGCCGGACGGGACCGAAGTGGAGTTCTGGCTCGCCACCGACGACGGTCCTTGCCGGGTGCGGGTGCCGGCACAGCCCGCGGTGGCCTTCATTCCCCACGTGCAGCGCGGCCAGGCGGAAACCCTGCTGCGCGGCGAGACCGGGGTGGAGCTGCGGGACCTGGCGCTGCGGGACTTCCAGCAACGTCCGGTGTTCGGCCTCTACTGCCGTCACTACCGCCAGCTGCTGAACCTGGAGAAACGCCTGCGGGGCGCCGGCCTGGATGTCTACGAGGCCGACGTGCGCCCGCCGGACCGCTACCTGATGGAGCGCTTCATCACCGCCCCGGTGGCCTTCAGCGGCACGCCAGGGGCGGACGGGCTGCTGCGGGACGCCATGCTGCGGCCGTCGCCGGACTACCGCCCGCGGCTGCGCCTGGCCTCCCTGGACATCGAGACCGACGCCCGCGGACAGCTCTTCAGCATCGGCCTGGAAGGCTGCGGCCAGCGCCAGGTGTACATGCTCGGCCCGCCCACCGGTGGCGAGGCGGCGCTGGATTTCCGCCTGGACTACTGCGAGTCCCGGGCGCAGCTGCTGGAACGGCTCAACGACTGGCTGGCCCGCCACGACCCCGATGCCCTCATCGGCTGGAACCTGGTGCAGTTCGACCTGCGCATCCTCCACGAACACGCCCAGCGCTTGCAGGTGCCGCTGCGCCTGGGGCGCCACGGCGAGCCCATGAGCTGGCAGGAACATGGCAGCCGCAGCCATTTCTTCGCCGGCGTGGCCGGGCGGCTGGTGATCGACGGCATCGAGGCGCTGCGTTCGGCCACCTGGAGCTTTCCTTCCTTCAGCCTGGAGAACATTTCCCAGACCCTGCTGGGCGAGGGCAAGGCCATCGACACCCCTTACCAGCGCCTCGACGAAATCCTGCGCATGTTCGCCGAGGACAAGGCGGCCCTGGCCCGCTACAACCTCAAGGACTGCGAACTGGTCACGCGGATCTTCGAAAAGACCGGGGTGCTGCGCTTCCTGCTGGAGCGGGCCAGCGTCACCGGGCTGGCTGCCGACCGCAGCGGCGGCTCGGTAGCGGCCTTCAGCCACCTGTACATGCCGCCCATGCACCGGCTGGGGTTCGTCGCGCCGAACCTGGGCGACCGCAGCCCGGAGGCCAGCCCTGGCGGTTTCGTCATGGACTCTCGGCCGGGGCTCTACGAATCGGTGCTGGTGCTGGACTACAAGAGCCTCTACCCGTCCATCATCCGCACGTTCCTGATCGACCCGGTGGGCCTGATCGAGGGGCTGCACGCACCGGACGACGCGGACACGGTGCCGGGCTTTCGCGGCGCACGGTTCTCCCGCGAGCGGCATTGCCTGCCAGCCATCGTCGAGCGCATCTGGCAGGGCCGCGAAGCAGCCAAGCGCGACGGCAACGCGCCCCTGGCCCAGGCCCTGAAGATCATCATGAACGCCCTCTACGGCGTGCTGGGGGCCAGCGGTTGCCGCTTCTTCGATACGCGCCTGGCGTCCTCCATCACCCTGCGCGGGCACGAGATCATGCAGCGCACCCGCGCGCTGATCGAGGCCGAGGGCCATACGGTGATCTACGGCGATACCGACTCCACCTTCGTCTGGCTGCAACGGGGTCACGACGAGGAGGAGGCGGGGCGGATCGGCCGTGAATTGGTGCAGCGGGTCAATGCCTGGTGGCAGGCCCACCTGCAGGAGACCCTCGGCCTGGACAGCGCCCTGGAACTGCAATTCGAGACCCATTTCCGGCGCTTCCTGATGCCCACCATCCGCGGCGCGGAGGAGGGCAGCAAGAAGCGCTACGCCGGTCTGGTGCAGCGGGCCGACGGCCGCGAGGACATGGTCTTCAAGGGCCTGGAGACGGTGCGCACCGATTGGTCGCCCCTGGCCCAGCGCTTCCAGCAGGAACTCTACCGGCGGATCTTCGCCCGCGAGCCGTACCGGGACTACGTGCGCGAGTACGTCCGGCAGACCCTGGCCGGCGAGCGGGACGACGAGCTGATCTACCGCAAGCGCCTGCGCCGACGCCTGGACGACTACCAGCGCAACGTACCGCCTCACGTACGGGCGGCACGCCTGGCCGACGACTACAACGACCGCCTGGGGCGGCCGCGGCAGTACCAGAACGGCGGCTGGATTCGCTACGTCATCACCGTGGCCGGCCCGGAGCCCCTGGAGAACCGCAGCGCCGCCATCGACTACGAGCACTACCTGACCCGCCAACTGCAGCCGGTGGCGGACGCCATCCTGCCCTTCGTCGACGACGACTTCAGCGCGCTGATCGATCGGCAGATGGACCTGTTCTGAGGCGGTACGGTACGGATTGCTGAGGGAGAGCACTGGGGACGGGGGAGGGGCCCGACCTGGGCGAAAAAGAGTGGGGAAGCCTTCGGGATCGGAGAAAAGTGGCGGTGGCGGGAGAAACGGTCCCGCCCGGCAGTGCGCCGGGCGGGCATTCCGGTCAGGCGCGTTCTTCGAACTGGTAGTCGAAGTCTTCGCCCGCGGCGCTCAGGCGGATCGACTGCAACGCCTTGCCATCGGCCAGGCGCGACAGATACTCGCGACTGATCACCGGCAGCACCGTGTGGGTGAGGATGGCGTCGATCATCCGGCCGCCGGATTCCACCTCGGTGCAGCGGCGGATGACCAGGTCGATGGCCTCCGGCGTGTACTCGAAGCGGATGCCGTGCTGCTCCTCGGTACGCGTGCGGATGCGGTCCAGCTGCAGCGCGACGATCTTCGCCAGGGTCTCGTTGACCAGCGGGTAGTAGGGAATCACCACCAGGCGGCCGAGGAAGGCCGGCGGGAACACCTTCAGCAGCGGCTCGCGCAGCGCGGTGCCCAGGGCTTCCGGTTCGGGCGCCAGCTCCGGTTCGCGGGTCAGGCTCATCACCAGGTCGGTGCCGACGTTGGAGGTGAGCAGGATCACCGTGTTGCGGAAGTCGATCAGCCGGCCCTCGCCATCCTCCATCCAGCCCTTGTCGAAGACCTGGAAGAACAGCTCGTGGACGTCCGGGTGGGCTTTTTCCACCTCGTCCAGCAGCACCACCGAGTAAGGCTTGCGCCGGACCGCCTCGGTGAGCACGCCGCCCTCGCCGTAGCCGACGTAGCCCGGCGGCGCACCCTTGAGGGTGGAAACGCTATGGGCCTCCTGGAACTCGCTCATGTTGATGGTGATGAGGTTCTGCTCACCGCCATACAGCGTCTCCGCCAGGGTCAGCGCGGTTTCGGTCTTGCCGACGCCGGACGGGCCCACCAGCATGAACACGCCAATGGGCTTGTTGGGGTTATCCAGGCGCGCGCGGGACGTCTGGATGCGTCGGGCGATCAGTTCCAGGGCGTGACGCTGGCCGATCACCCGCTGGTCCAGGGTATCCACCAGGTTAAGCACCGCGGTGATCTCGTTGCGCACCATGCGACCCACTGGGATGCCGGTCCAGTCGGCTACCACCGAGGCGACCGCCGACTCATCCACCGCCGGCAGCACCAACGGGGTCTCGCCCTGCAGGGCGGCGAGTTCGGCCTGCAACCGGGCATGTTCCGCCAGCAGGGTGTCGCGGTCCGGGGCTGGCGTGGCCGTTTCGTCGCCTGGCTCGATGTCGGTGTCGGCGTTGGCCTCCGCTTCCGGCTGGCGCAACTGGGCGCGCAGTTCCAGCAGGCGCTCGGCGATGCCTTTCTCCTGCTCCCAGCGCGCCTGCAACTGCTCGACCCGGGCCTCTTCCTCGGCCAGGCGGCCCAGGCAGCGAGCCTCGCGTTCGGCCACGTCCAGGCCCACCGCGCGCTCGCGCTCGATGATGGCCTTCTCGGTGCGCAGGATCTCGATCAGCCGCACGCTGTTCTCCAGCTCGGCCGGGGAGGTGTGCTGGCTGACGGCGACCCGGGCACAGGCGGTGTCCAGCAGGCTCACTGCCTTGTCCGGGAGTTGCCGGGCGGGAATGTAGCGGTGGGACAGGCGCACGGCGGCGGCGATGGCCTCGTCCAGCAGCTGCACCTTGTGGTGCTTCTCCAGGATGTCGGCGATGCCGCGGACCATGGCGATGGCCTTGTCCTCGTCCGGCTCACCCACCTGGATCACTTGGAAGCGGCGCGTCAGCGCCGGGTCCTTCTCGATGTACTTCTTGTACTCGCTCCAGGTGGTGGCACCGATGGTGCGCAGGGTGCCGCGCGCCAGGGCCGGCTTGAGCAGGTTGGCGGCGTCGCCGGTGCCGGCGCTGCCGCCGGCGCCGATCAGGGTGTGCACCTCGTCGACGAACAGGATGATCGGCTTCGGGCTGGCGTGCACTTCGTCGATCACCTGGCGCAGGCGCTGCTCGAACTCGCCCTTCATACTGGCGCCGGCCTGCAGCAGGCCGATGTCCAGGGTCAGCAGGGAGACGTCGCGCAGCTGCGGCGGCACGTCGCCGCTGGCCAGGCGCAGGGCGAAACCTTCCACCACGGCGGTCTTGCCGACCCCGGCTTCACCGGTGAGCAGCGGGTTGTTCTGCCGCCGGCGCATGAGGATGTCGACGATCTGGCGGATTTCTTCCTCGCGGCCGGTGACCGGGTCGATCTCGCCCTTGCGGGCGCGCTCGGTGAGGTCCACGGCGAAGCGGGCCAGGGCGTCCTGCTTGCCCTGGGGTGCCAGGGCGCCGCTGGCCTCGCCCGGCTCGGCACCGGACAACTGGCTGCCGTCGGCGGCGTTCAGGCCGTCTTCCGGCGAGCCGCGGAGGATGCGCGGCAGCTCGCGGGCCAGGGTGTCGGCGTCCAGGTTGGCCAGCTCACGGGAGGTGTGGGCCAGCACGTTGCGCAGGTTGCCGCTCTTGAGGATGCCGAGCAGCAGCGTACCGCCCCGGACCTGGTCGTCGCCGAACATCAGGGTGGCGTAGACCCAGCCCCGCTCCACGGCGCCTTCCACGTGCTCGGACAGGTCGCTGATGGCGGTGGCGCCACTGGGCAACCGGTCCAGGGCCCGGGTCAGGTCGGCGGCCAGCGTGCCCTCATCGATCTCGTAGTGGCGGATGATGCGGTGCAGGTCGCTGTCGTTGAGCTGGAACAGCTGGTGCAACCAGTGCACCAGCTCCACGTAGGGGTTGCCCCGCAGCTTGCAGAAGACGGTGGCACCCTCGATGGCCTTGTACAGGACCGGGTTGAGTTTGCCGAACAGGGCGGTACGACTGATGTCGCTCATCGTCAGGCGTCCTTCACTGGGCGGGTTGGCTCGGCGCCTTGGCGGCGGCCGGGGCGGCACTGGTGGTCTGCGGGGCCGGTGCGGTGAACGGACGGTTGGCGCGGTCGCGGGCCTCGGTCACCGGGATCTGGCGGATGCGCTCCAGCTTCCAGGTGGCGCCGCTGTGGGTCAGGGAGTACGCCAGGGGCTTGCCGTTCTCGATCACCTGTTCCGGGCCTTTCGGCTTGAGGGCGTACAGCACCACTTCATAGGCGCTAGGCTCGACGTTGCTGGCCCAGCGCGACGGCACCAGGCGCGCGTAGTTGAGCACCGAGGAACCCGGCAGGCGGCCGAGCACGCGGTAGCCCAGGTCGGCCTCGGCTACCAGCGGGTAGTACACCGGGGCGCCGCGGGAGGTGACGTCCAGCACATGGAGGAAGCCGAAGCGCTGCCAGTCGTTGATGGCGAACAGGCCCTTGCCCTTGCCGGCCACCACCAGGTAGCGCTTCTTCGGCACGCTCATCTCGATGAGCTGGGCCTTGCTGGTGTCGAGCTGCGGGAAGGCACCCCACGGGGTGTCGGTGGCGGGGAAGCGCTTGCGGCCGTATTCCACGGTGGCGCTTTCCTCGCCTGCGGTGACGTAGGCCGGGGTGTCCTTGGAACGGGCGAGGTAGCGCAGGCTGCCGTCCTTCTGTTCCTGACTGTCGAACTCGTCGCTCACCAAGGAGACCGCCGGGCTCTCGATCTTCCAGACCCCCTCCAGGGCGTAGGCCAGGGCCGGGTCGACCTCGGCGTGGGCGTGGTGGACCTGCAGGGCGAGGCCCAGGGCGGCCAGGTTGCGCAGCAGGGCGGAACGGGTGAACAGGGTGGTCAGGGACGTCATGTCGGCGGACTCGATGGTAGGTTCATGAACGGGGTTGAAGGACGGAAGCGGCGAACGCTTCCGGTGGAAGGCGGCCCGTCATAGGGCAGGCTCCGTCTTCCGGGAACGGCTGGCGGCCAGGCGCTCGGGGTCGAGTACCAGGTCGTCGCGGTCCCGTGGCTGCGTGCGGGCGCCCATCCAGGTGCTCCAGCCCAGGCGCGAGCCGCGATCCAGCCGGGCGTCGGGCACGTCCTCGGCGCGCAATACCAGCTGCACGTCCCAGGCGAACTCGATGCCGATGTAGGTACGCACCCAATCCAGCAGCGCGCGATGGTCGGCGCCGGGCGGGAGCAGTGTGTCGTAGGCCTGGCGGCTCATGGGGCCGACCCGCAGGCGGAAACGGTGCTGGCGGTCCCACACCGCGTTGCCGGCCACCGCGTCGAGGCCCAGCTGGGCACCGCTGAGGGCGCCCAGGCGGGTGCGCTGCTCGGGTGGCAGCTCCAGCCAGCGGCCGGAGAATTCCTCCACCGTTACCGGCACTCCGAAGAAGTTGGCGAGGATACGGCTGAGGCCCTCGGCATTGCGGGTCTGCCGCACCAGGTGGCCGGCATGGTTCCAGCGGGCGTGGTCGGGGACCGCGTCGCGATCCCGCAGGGATTCCTGTCCATAGGCGACCAGGCTGGCAACGTAGCGAGTGAAGGCGTCGTCCTTCGGCCGATCCAGGTTCACCGTGGCCTGGGCATCGGCCCAGGCGCGATAGAACAGCAGGATCAGCCGGTGGTGAAACAGGTCGGCGAATTCCACCAGGGTGTGGTCGCCATTGTGAGAGGCGCGCTCCCGGGCGTATTCGGTCAGCGCCAGGGGCAATGGCCCGTTGGGGCCGAACAGGCCGAAACTGAAGATGCGTACTTTCGGCGGGCTGTCGCTGCGACTGCGGTCGAGGCGGGCGATGGTGGACGGGGCGAAGGCCGAGGACGGTTCCTGGCCGATCCGCAAGGGCTCCTGCTGGGGGCGCCGGGCGTAGCCCAGGCGCGGCGCCTGCGGGCTCAGGGCTTCCACCTTGCGCAGCAAGGCGAACAGGTCGTGGGCGAAGGGCTGGTCCGCCAGGGACTGCCACAGGGCCTCGCGCTTGTCGTGGGCCTCGCGGAGCGCGTCGCTCATGCCACCGGCCTCATGCCGAAGCGCGGCGGCCAGTGGCCGATGGCGCCCCGCTGGGCGCTGTGCAGGCGCACCTCGGTGAAGGTGTTGAGGCTGACGTGGCGCGACAGGTAGCGCTCGAGGATGGAGCCGAACAGGTAGGGGCTGGTGCCGGCGAACAGGGTCTCGTCCACCGTCAGGTCCACCGCCACGCCGCGGCCGAAGGTCAGCGGGCCGGCGCCCGGCAGTCGGCGGGTCACCGGTTTCAGCTCGGTGCGCATCAGCGCCTGGGCATGGCGCGCCACCGCCGGGTCGCCGAGGGCGGTGTACAGCGCCAGCAGCTCGCGCAATGCCTGGGCGCCTTCTTCCGGGTTCTTCTCGGTGAGGGTGTGGTAGGTCAGGCCCAGGTGACTGATCAGCCGCCAGGTCAGCTCGCCCTCGGCGGCAGAGGACACCGGCCGCGACGGCCCCTGGAGAACGCGCACCGCGGACACCGGCAGGGAGTTCAGCGGGATCAGGTCGTGCTCGCCGCCCACCGACATCAACAGCGGCAGGTCGCGGTTGGTCACCGTCATGTCCACGCCCAGTTGGCGCAGGTTGCGGGCGTAGGGCGCCTCATGCTGGTCCACCAGGGAGAGGAAGACCTCCGAGCCCAGGTAGGTGCTGCGGGCACCCTTGCGCAGGATGGCGTCGGACGGCAGGCGCGGCTCACGGCGCATGGAGAAATAGGCACCGTGGTTGCCACGGTCGCCGGCGATACAGGAATAGAACGGGCGAAATTCCGCTTCCACCGCGTTATCCCGGCCGAACCCTTCGGCGGAGTGCACCGCGTACACCTCGTAGTCCATGGGCCGTGCGCGGTCCGGCACGGCGTGGAATTCGAAGCGGCTGTCGGCGATCGGCACGCGGTCCGAACGCATGTCGATCAGGTTTACCGCCGGGGCGCAGAACAGGGCGAAGTTGTCGGCGTCCACCACCGACTCGAAG
This sequence comes from Pseudomonas mangiferae, assembly GCF_007109405.1. Lineage (GTDB taxonomy): Bacteria > Pseudomonadota > Gammaproteobacteria > Pseudomonadales > Pseudomonadaceae > Pseudomonas_T > Pseudomonas_T mangiferae. Next base: position 489,122 of record NZ_VJOY01000001.1, on the reverse strand, counting down.
TCCGTGGTGTCGCAGTCCAGCAGCACCACCACCTCGAAGCCCCGGGCGCCCTTGACGGTGCCCAGGATCTCCCGCAGCCCTTCCAGGGCGATGAAGTGATAGCGGGCCGGGAAGGCGAAGTACTCGTGGAGCAGGCGATAGCCCTGGAAGCCGCGGATGGAGTAGGGCAGCAACGCCTGGGCGTCGTCCAGCCCCTCGGGCTGCAGGGCCGAGGCGGGCAGGGTGTGCCACTCGCTGCGTTCCGGGCCCATCGCGCGTATCGCCACGCCCAGGGTATGGGCGCACAGCAATTCGTAGAGCCGCGAGGCCAGGTGGCCGCCGCGCAGGTGCAGGGACAGGCGATCCGGGTCCGGTGCCTTGCCGCTGCTGGAGACGGTGAAATCGAAGCGCAGGTGCAGCGAGGACTTCACCGGGCGCTTGAGGCTGGTGCGGCTCAGGCGGATGTCGGCGGGCGCGCTCTCGAACTTGGCGCTGCCCAGGCGCAGCGGCCACAGGTCGACCTGATGCGCCGTGCGGAATTCGCACTGGGTCTTGCGCTCCACCTGGGCCGGCTCCTTGAGACGCGTGCCCCGGGGGATGGCGAAGCCGCTGCCCTGGTTGCCGGTCATCTCTCCCGGTGCGAACTGCACGATGCACATCGCCGGGGTGGGAGCCAGGTAGTTGGGGTAGACCACTTCCAGCAGCCGCTGGGAAAACCGCGGGAATTCCGCGTCCATCTTCAGCTGGACCCGGGCGGTGAGGAAGCAGAAGCCTTCCAGCAGGCGCTCAACGTAGGGGTCGGCGATTTCCATGCCCTGCATGCCCAGGCGCGACGCCACCTTCGGGTAGTGGGCGGCGAATTCCGAACCGAGCTCCCGCAAGTAGCTCAGCTCGTTGTTGTAGTAGCTCAGCAGTCTCGGGTCCATGCTCAGGCGCTCCCCATGTTTTCCAGGAGGATCTGCCCGCATTCCAGATCGATGTGGGAACGCAGCAGCAACTCGATGGGGTAGGGCTCGCACCAGAGCTGGCCCTTGATCTCCATGGACAGCTGGTTGCGAGTCGCGTAGGCGGACTCCGTGGGCAGCACGCGGATCTGCAGGGTGTCCGGCAGGATGCGCGGCTCGAAGGTGGTGATGGCCAGGCGGATGGCCTTCTCCACGTCCATCCAGTCGTCGTCGGCCAGTTGCCGGCCGGACAGGCCGGGCACGCCGAAATTGACCACCGAGAGGCGGGCGCGGTCGGCACCGAGGAAGTCGCTGGCGGATTCGGCGTTGACCGTGTTGAGCAGCCAGGACAGGTCGCGCAGTACGCTCTCGCGGTACGCGGTGCGGCTGATCATGCGCTCCTGGGGCGTCTCGCTGCGCATGAGCGGCTCGTGATCGGTCAGGCGGTCGAGCAGCGCCGGCATCAGCCGGCTGCTGCGCGCCGTGTTGAGGACTTTCTTGCCGCTCATGGACGCTCTGCGGCCGCTCCCAGCGCGCGAATGCTGCGGACCGAGAGGAACGGGTGATCGTCCTGATCGCTGACCAGCATGCGCTGGCCGAGCCCGGACCAGGTGTCCTCGCCCAGAGGCTGCCACTCGGTGAGGCTGCTCAGGGCCAGGCGATCGTTCTCCTGGCGATAGCTGAGCGGGTAGCGGCTGGGAATCAGCACCGGGTGCTTGCCCTCGTTGCTCAGGGTCAGGGTCGCCGGCACCCACACCAGATCCCGCAGGTCCACGGGCTCCTCGATCTCCAGGGACTGGATGCGCTCGAAGGGCAGCCAGTAGTACTGGCCGTTGAGGATCACCTCGCACACCGGGCCCAGGCGCGAGTCGGCGTCCGCCAGCCAGGCCACGTCGCGCCCGTCGATGGAGAACGGCACCGCGTCGGCCTGCTCGAAGGCCTGGGCCTGCAGATCGTCCGCCAGGGCCGCCTCGCCCGAGGCACGGCTGGTGAGGGACTGGGCCAACTGCGCGAACCAGGGTGCCGGTTCGCCGACGGTCTGGGCACTGATCTCGCCGGTGAACACCCGCTCCCGCAGCACTTCGCAGCGGATGGCCTCACGGTAGGTCTGGGCCATGGGGATGGTGGAGGCATCCAGCTGGGTGGCGGTCTGCAGCTGCGACACCGCCCGTTCCCAGTTGCCCATCACCATGCACAGTTGTGCCAGGTGGGTCCGCAGCTTAGCGTCGCCGGGCGACTTGCGGATATCCGCGGTCAGCGCATCCAGCTGTTCGCTCAGGGGCAGGTCGTGGCGCAGGGTAGGGCGGGAAGTGGAATCCATGGGGCTACTGCTCTCCTGAACGTGGAAATCGCGATACGGGTTGGGCGTCTGTCAACCCAAGATGCTGCAAGTCCGACTTGAACACTCAACTCTATTTCGTGAGTGGGTAGGAAATGAATGGTGGGCCAGGAAGCCGAATCATTTTTTCACGGGCTATTGAGCCCGCCGCTATTCCAAGCCTGATGGGCTAGAGGCCCTTCATCAACCACACAAAAAAACCAAGAAGAATCAGCGTGAAGCCCAGCAAAGAAACAAAGTAAGGCCTCAACTCAAACTGTTTCGAGCTGGCAAGCCTGATGATCGGGTAGTTGCGGTAAAACGATGTGATCGCTGCGGCTAACGGGGCCCTGAAATAAATGAAAAGAATGCCGCTCAGTCCGAGGAAAATACCAACGGCCAGGGCCAGCGACTTTTCATCGATCATAGCGCCCACCGGGTTACGTTATGGGAAACGCTAACGTCGAATCCACCATAGTCGGTACCCACGGTGGTGGTAACGAGCGGGCCATTCGGTATCTTGATCCCGCCGCCGATTTTCAATCCCGCAACGGCCTCAAGCGATACGCCCCCCATATACCCATAGCCCGTGAAACTACGGCAATTGGTGTCCCTGTCCATGGTGAACCGGAAGGGCCGCGAGGTGCCGCGGAAAGCTGGCAGGCCTACGCCCAGTCCCAGTACGTAAATCGTATAGAGCGCGCGTTCGTTATTGCTCAGGTCCGTGACCTCGGCATCAAAGACACCGCCGCCCACGATGACGTGCCCGACCGCACCGCCTACGGAAATTTGAACTTCAAAATCTTTCATAGTTAGAAAGAAGGCCAGCATGGCGAACCATGCTGGCCGACTCCTTATTCCTTGTTCTGCTTGACGTCCCAGGTGCCGGTAACGGTGGCGCCCATGGAACCGTCGGTGTTCTGCTCTTTCACTTCGACCTTGATCTTGCCGTAGGACATGCCGACTTCTTCCATCACGCGCGGGTCGCTGGTGGAACCCATCGGGCGAACGTGAGTGATCAGCACTTCGTTCAGGGTGACCTTGAGGTATTCCTGGGAACCGTCGCCCACTTTGCAGCAGGACAGTTCCACGGTGGGAACGTGTTTACCGCTGGCGCAGTACTTCATGAGGTTGGCGGTGGATTTGTCTACGTAGTGGGTGAAAACCAGCTCGCTGAAGTTGGCTTTACCCGCGCCCGAACCGCCGCCGACATGGGAGGTGGAAGTCTGGCTTACCGCGTAACCCCAGTTCAGCACGTCGATCTGGCCGGAGTGCTTGGAGTCCTTGGACTCACCGGGGATACCGTCGATCTTGATGAAAAAGTCCTGAAGAGAAGCCATGATTTTTCCTTTTGTGTGGAGATGACGAACAGTATTGCATCGTGCCTACTGCTTGTTTCATCGAGCGGCACTCCGAACAGTGCCGCGCGACACTCAGCTGCCGTTGTTCTTGACCGACGGCAGTTTCGAGACCAGACGCAGGGAAACCGTCAGGCCTTCGAGTTGGTAGTGGGGGCGCAGGAAGAACTTGGAGGTGTAGTAGCCCGGGTTGCCCTCGACCTCTTCCACCTGCACCTCGGCAGCCGCCAGCGGCTTGCGCGCCTTGGTTTCCTGGGAGGAGTTAGACGGGTCGCCATCCACGTAATTCATGATCCAGTCGTTCAGCCAGCGCTGCATGTCGTCGCGTTCGCGGAAGGAGCCGATCTTGTCGCGCACGATGCACTTCAGATAGTGGGCGAAGCGGCAGCAGGCGAACAGGTACGGCAGGCGCGCCGCCAGGTTGGCGTTGGCGGTGGCGTCCGGGTCGTAATACTCGTGGGGTTTCTGCAGCGACTGGGCGCCGATGAAGGCGGCTACGTCGGTGTTCTTCCGGTGGATCAGCGGCATGAAGCCGTTCTTCGCCAGTTCGGCCTCGCGGCGATCGGAAATGGCGATCTCGGTCGGGCACTTCATGTCCACGCCGCCGTCGTCGGACGGGAAGGTGTGGGTGGGGAGGTCATCGACCGCACCGCCGGATTCCACGCCGCGGATCGAGGTGCACCAGCCGTAGTACTTGAACGAACGGTTGATGTTCACCGCCATGGCGTAGGCCGAGTTGGCCCAGCAGTAGCGGTTGTGTTCCGAACCGTCGGTCTCTTCCTCGAAGTTGAATTCGTCGACCGGGTTGGTGCGCACGCCGTAGGGCAGGCGCGCCAGGAAGCGAGGCATGGCCAGGCCGATGTAGCGGGAGTCTTCCGAGGCCCGCAGGCTGCGCCAGGCGGTGTATTCGGTGTTCTCGAAGATCTTGGTCAGGTCGCGGGGGTTCGCCAGCTCCTGCCAGGACTCCATCTGCATCACCGACGGCGCGGCGCCGGCGATGAACGGGCAGTGGGAAGCCGCGGAAATCTTCGACATTTCTGCCAGAAGTTCCACGTCCGGCGGCGAATGATCGAAGGAGAAATCGCCGACGATGCAACCGTAGGGCGTGCCACCGAGCTGGTCGTATTCCTGCTCGTAGATCTTCTTGAAGATCGGGCTCTGGTCCCAGCCGATGCCCTTGTGGCGACGCAGGGTGCGGTGCAGCTCCTTCTTGGAGATGGGCAGCACGCGGATTTTCAGCATCTCGTCGACTTCGGTGTTGTTCACCAAGTAGTGCAGACCGCGCCAGGCGCTTTCGATCTGCTGGAAGTCGGCGTGGTGGATGATCGCGTTGACCTGCTCGGACAGCTTGCGGTCGATCTCGGCGATGATCGCCTCGATGGCCTTGTAGGAGTCGTTGCTGATGGTCACCGAGTTGGCCAGCGCCTGTTCGGCGAGGGTGCGGACGGCGATCTGCACCGCTTCCTTGGCTTCGTCGGTCTTGGGTTTGAATTCCTTCTGCAACAGAGCCGAGAACGCATCGGTCTCCAGTTGCTCGACCTGCTGGAGGCCTTCTGTCTGGTTAAGCGCCATTGGTTACTCCCTGGAAACTGTTCGGGCCGGTCAGGCTTCGCTGTCTTGGTCGTTACGCTCGCCCGCGGGCGCAGCCTTCGGCGCCACGGCCAGGGACTTGAGCAGAGCCGGGTCCTTGAGCACCTTGCCGATCAACTCTTCGGCACCGGTCTTGCCGTCCATGTAGGTCAGCAGGTTGTTCAGCTGGGTGCGGGCATCCAGCAGCGAGGAGAGTGCATCCACTTTCTTGGCGATGGCGCCCGGGGAGAAGTCGTCCATGCTCTCGAAGGTGATGTCGATGGCCAGGTTGCCGTCGCCGGTTAGGGTGTTGGGCACCGCGAAGGCGACGCGCGGCTTGATGGACTTCATGCGCTCGTCGAAGTTGTCGATGTCGATCTCGAGGAACTTGCGATCGCTGACCGCCGGAAGGGCGTCCTTGGGCTTGCCGGCCAGGTCGGCCATCACGCCCATGACGAAGGGCAGCTGCACCTTCTTGTCCGAGCCGTACAGTTCCACGTCGTACTCGATCTGCACGCGCGGCGCCCGGTTACGGCCGATGAATTTCTGACTGCTCTTACGATTCACTGTTTCGTAACGAGGGCTGCTGCTCATATCTCTCTCCTTGAACCGCTCTCGACGGGTGGATGATGCGGTAGTTGTCAGTCTCGCTTGGAGACGCCAGCGATCAATTCGGCCTGGGCCACGCCGTCCGGCGCCAGCTCTCGCAGGATCGACAGGAAGTCCTGCCCGATCATGTTGCGTGCCCGCTTGATCAGCAGGGGTGCCGGGTTGGCCGGCTCGTGTTTTTCCAGGTAGTCGCATACAGCATCGAGCATGGCGATGACATCGCTGCGACTGCGCGGCGTGCCGGGCGTTCCCGGGGTCGCCGGAGCGGCCCCTGCGTCGCCCGCTGCCGGTGCCGCGTCGTCCTGGGGGGCCTCGGTCTCGGCGGACGCCGGGGCCGGATTCAGATGACTGGGGCAGACCAGGTTGATCAAGCTGACCAGCCGATGGAATTCCGGAGTGTTCTCGGCACCCAGGGATTCCCGGCAGAAGCGCTCCAGCTCCACGGACAGTTCCTTGACCTCGCTCAGCGCGGTCAGGTCCGGGTTGCCATAGCCCAGCTCGTCGCTGAGGAACTGCTGCAACTGGTCGCGCCGCAGCGGGGCATCCGCCAGGTCTTCGCGGGACTGAGCGATGCGTTCCAGCGTGCTCAACGGGATCTTGCCCAGTTGGCGGCTGGCCACTTCTACGTTGCGCAGGTCGCCGATCAGGCCGTTCAGGGCAGTGAGCCCGGCCAGGGCATTGCTGCGTGGCAACGGGTCGCTTTCGCCGTCGTAGACCAGGGACGGGTAACCCTGCTCCCAGTAGCGACGCGCCATGTCCAGGGTAAGGTTCAGCCCTTCGGCGGTGCCGGCCACGCCGCGGGCGTGGGTCAGGGCACGGGTCACGATCACCGCGAGGCGGAAGTCCTTGCTCTTCTCCAGCAGCGCCAGCGCTTGCTGCAGCACCTTCGACCAGTCCGGCTCTTCGGCCGGGATGATGGTGTCGCCGTACTGGCGCTCCGGCTGGCCCTCGACGCTGCGTTCGAGCGCGAGGTAGTCGGCGTCGTAATCGAGCTCGATCCCACACGGTTCGTCCGCGCTGATGGGCGCGAGCAGGGCTTCATGGTTCAGGGACATCGACAACGCTTCTCCGGGCGATCTGGTGGCTTACTTGAACGAGGCCTTGGCGGCCTTGAATTCCGGTCCCCACAGCGGATGGGTGCTTTCCGCGGCATCCAGGGTGAAAGACGGTTTGATCTGCAGGGCGCGCTCGAACGCCTGGCGGCACTGGACCTTGCGCTCGCTCACGCAGTAGGTGAAGGCAAGGTACTTTAGGGCTTCGACGCGGGTGGCATCGCTCGCCGCCCAGACGTCGGGGGAGAGGAATTTCGCTTCCGCCTGGGAGTAATAGCCGTTCTGGTACAGCGACACGCCGTCACCCAGCACGGTGCGGCCCTTGTCTTCGATGGCCTTCTGCGCCTTCTGCTCTTCCGTCAGCGGCGGCTCGACGGGCTTGGCGGGTTTGTTGACGCAACCGGTGAGCCCCAGGGAAAGCACGGCCAGCAGGAACGGGGTCGCGTATCGGTGTTGAATGCTCATGTCGGGTAAAGACTCTCTTCAAGCGCTTTGGTTGATCGTGTCGTCGTGGTGACGCCCACAGGGGGCGCCACCGCTCAGTCGAAACTGTGGTCCAGGTTGACCCGCTGGTCCGCGCCCACCACCACCTTGCGGGTGTAGGTGGGAAAGCTCGGGTTGCGCAGTTCGATGCTGTAGGTGCCGGCCGGCAGCCGCAGGTCGTGCAGCGGCGGGCTCACGCCACGTTTCTGGCCATCCACCCAGATTTCACCCCAGGGCCGGATGGAGAACGCGACCACGCCTTTCTCCACTTCGCCGAGGGCGGCACGGGGGCCGTTCTCGCGACGTTCGGCTTGTGCCTGCGCGGGCGGTGCCTTGGGTTTTTCGGCCGGGGCAGGAGCCTTGGCGGGCGCTTGGGCTGGCGCGGTCTTCTGCGGCGCAGCCGTTTCGCTAGGAGCCTTGCTGGCGGTACGGGTCGGGGCCGGTTCGTCCTGAGTGACGCGGGTAGCGCCAGCCTGGGTGAAGTCGTGCTGCAGGGTGATCGGCGCACCGGCTTTCACGGTGAGGCGCTTGCTCAGGGCCGGCAGGCCAGGGTTGCGCAGCTCAACGGTGTGCGGACCGGGTTCCAGGTCCAGGCTCTTGATCGGCGGGCTCACGCCGCGCTGTTGGCCGTCCACCCAGACTTCGCCCCAGGGTTTCACGTTGAGCGTGACCGCTGCGCTGACCAGGGTCGTGCTGGCGGCGCTGGCGGGCGGCGCCTTCGGTTTTTCCGCGGCACGCTCATTGGTCGCTGCGGTGACACGGGGCGGAGTCTGCGTTTCCTGAGGCGTGCTGGCGGGACGAGCCGGCTGGGTCACGGGTTCGATGCGGGCTACCGGGGTGGGCTCAACCGGCGTGGGACGCACATCGGCAGGCGGTGCCACTACGGGATCGCTCACCGGGGGCGGCGTGACGGGGACAGGCTCGGTCGTCGCATCCGCTTTCAAGGCTTCCGCCATGGGCGAGATGGCCTTGGGCGTTTCCTGGGGCGGCGGGGTCACGGCTTCGGCTGGAGTTGCCGGCCCCTTGGGGGCTTCTACCTTGGCCACTGGCGGGACGACTTCCGGCTCGGCCGGCTTCTTCGATTCGGCGACCGGCTGCTGCACATCAATCTTGGTGCTCTGCTCCGGCTGCTTGACCGCAGAAGGGGCGTCGTCGGATCTGTTCAGCAGCATCCAACCGGATGCACCGATCACAACCAGCGCAGCGACAGCCGCGACCGAGAGCCAGACGCCCTTGCCGCCGCGATCCTTGTTCGCTGGCACCTGGGCTACGGACGGCGTGGCCTGGGGTTGCACAGCAGGAGCGGGTTCAGGTTTCTTCTGTCCCGGCACGGCGACGACACCGGCCTTGTGAGCGCGATCGCCAGCCAGCAGGTCGTCCATCTCCGGGAAGCTGTTGGTCACGACGGGTTGCGCGGGTTTGGTCTGGAACGGATCGGGCAAAGGGGCGGTGGGTGCGGTGGGCGCTTCCGAGGCGGCGGCGCGCGCCGAGGGCCTGTCCAGGTTGACGAAGCGTGAGGCCAGCTGCGCCATCTCTTCCGCCGACAGCACCACGGTCTTGGCATCGTCGATGTGCTGCGGCGCGGCGCTGGAGGACTTCTGGTGCAGGTTGCCCAGGGGCGTGACGCTCCAGGTCATGGTGTTCATGCCCAGCAGCGCGCGCAGCTCGGCGATGCTCTGGGGGCGGGCGCCCGGTTGCAGGGCCAGGGTCTGGTCGATGGCCCGCAGGAACTCCAGGGAATAACCCGGGCGGGCGGACTTCGCCAGCGGCTCCAAGGTGTCCTTCATCATCCGCGACACCGAGGCCACCGGGGCGCTACCGGTCACCGCGTAGTAGAGCACGGCGCCCACTGCGTAGATGTCGGTCCACGGTCCCTGGGGAACCGACAGGTCCTCAGCGTATTGCTCGATGGGCGCGTAGCCGGGCTTCACCACCACGGTCAGCGCATGCTGCATGTCGCCCAGGACGCGGCGGGCGGAGCCTAGGTCCAGGAGGACCGGCGTGCCGTCGTCCTGGATCAGGATGTTGTCGGGAGCGATGTCCCGGTGGAACACGTTGTGGGCGTGGAGCAGCTCCAGCACGTCGAGGATCGGCGCGAAGATGCTGCGCAGCCAGCGCTCGTCGCACTGCAGGTCGTATTCCTTGAGGACGTGGCGCATGGTACGGCCGGAGTAACGGGGCATCGCCATATAGGCGGTACCGTTCTCCTCCCAGAAGCGCAGCACCTCCACCAGAGCGCGGTGCTTGAACTGGGCCAACAGGCGCGCTTCGTCGATGAAACTGCGCAACCCGGCCTCGAAGGTGGCGCGGTGGCGCTCGGCGCGCAGCTTCACCTGGGTGCCGTCGACCCGGCTGGCGAAGGCCGCGGGCATGTATTCCTTGATGGCTACATCGCGGTGCAGCTGGGTGTCGTGGGCTGCATAGACGATGCTGAAGCCACCTTCACCCAGGGTCGCCTGCAGGTTGAATTCATGCAGGCGCGTTCCGGCGGGCAGGGCGCCAGCCGGCGGCAGGTCGCTGCGCAAAGCGGTTTCGGCATTCATGGCGAGTTGGGTTCGCGGATTCACGGAGGCATCCATGCAGACAACACTTCGTTTGGGTGATGTATGGAAAAAAGCAAGGCCAATCTAATCCAAAAAGCCCCGCTTAATTGAGTGTCGAGTCTCGTTTTTACCATTTGAACATGCCGGCACAGTGGTTATTGTGCGAGTCTGTGATCGAGGCATCGTTTTGATGGCTGTTTGCCTGCAGGCTGACACTTCGATGACTTGGCAAGTTCCATTTTTCATCATTTCTGATGGACTTGGTTCTCAATAAATGAAGAGAATCGCCTTTCTGAAGGAACCAGGCAAGCGCAAGACTTGTCGTTGGGCAGCATTGACCCTGGTTCCCCTGCGGTCTGTATCAAGGGAGAAAATGAATGCCGGCGGCCAAGATGGAGCTGGTGGTCCTGTCTTATAACGGAGAGGCACCAAGCGCACCGATCAGTCGGTCTTTCGATAAGGATGAATTGACGGTCGGGCGAAGTCCCACCAACGATCTGGTGCTGGACGATCCCGATCGCCTCATTTCCCGTTTCCAGGCCCGGATGCGCCTGACTCCCACGGGCGAGGCGACCCTCGCCAACATCAGCAGCAACAGCATCATCCTGGTCAACGAGGCGGAGATCCCGCCGGGCGGGTCCGGCACGGTGCGCCTGTCCGACCGCATCCTGGTGGGCCGCTACCTGCTGGGTCTGCGTGAACGGGAGGCGGCGGTGGATTTCGCCCAGCCTGCCGATCCGTTCCTGGCTCAGCCGGCCAATGCCTATTCCGGCACGGCGCCCATGGCGGTGATCCCCGAGGATTTCGATGTCTTCGCCATCCCCGCCAAGCCGGTGGAGGCCTCGCCGCTGGGCGAGATTTCCCTGTCGGACTTCGAGGATCCCCAGGGGCTTGCCCGCGCGGTGATAGACGAGCTGCCCCTGAGCGGCGCGGCCGAGCTGCCGGCGGCCCCGGGCGAGGCCTTGTACCGGGAACGGATGCTGGACGTGGCGTCGCCCAAGCTGGACCCCATGGCGATGTTCGGTGGCCAGGGCGATGTGCTCGATGTCCTGGCGCCAGCGGAAAGCCTGGCCCTGGACCATGGCCTGGAGGTGGACTCGCTGTTCCACACCCCGGCAGTGCTGCAGGAAGCCCGCGCCGAGGCGAAGCCGGCTTCCCTGGGCGAGCCGGACGCACTGTTCATCGACGGGATCTCCCTGGGCAGCGAACAACCCCTTGCCACGCCTCCCGCGTCGGCGCCCGCCATCCCCGCCGCGCCCGTGCTCCCGCCAGAAGCCGATTCCGCTCCGGTGGACGATCCCCTCGCCGCGTTGATGGCCACTGCCGTGGAGACGCCGGCGATTCCTGCGCCGTTCTCCAAGCCGGTAGCCCAGCCCGCTCCGCCGCCGCCCAAGGCGAAGCCGGTCGCCTCGTCCCCGCTTCCACCGGTGGCGGAGGGCAAGGCATCCGCCCCTCCAGCCGCTGCGGCGCCTGCCGCCAGTGCTGACCTGGCCGCGTTGAGGGCGGCATTCGCCCGTGGCTGCGGCATGCCGGAGACCTCGCTGCCCGAACTCACCCCGGCCTTCATGGAAACCGTCGGAAGGCTGTTCGCCAGCATGACCGCCGGTACCATTCGCCTGATCCACGCGCGCTCCGCCACCAAGCACGAGATGCGCGCCAACGTGACCATCATCGCCACGGCTGGCAACAACCCGCTGAAGTTCGCCCCCGACGCCCAGTCCGCGATCTCGCAGTTGCTGGGTCATCGCTTCCCCGGGTTCATGGAGCCGCTTCGTGCCATCGAGGACGCCTTCGACGACCTCTCCGCGCACCAGGTCGGCTTGCTGGCCGGTGCCCGCAGCGCCATGTACGACGTAGTGGGTCGCTTCAGTCCGGATCGCCTGCAGAAGCGCCTGGGTGAGGAAACCCTTCTGCAGACGCTGGTGCCGGCCATGCGCAAGGCTAAGCTCTGGGAACTCTACGAGAACGGGTTCACCGAAATCGCCGGAGAGGCGCGCGAGGAATTCGAGGCATTGTTCGAGAACGCCTTCGCCCGCGCCTACGAGCAGGAAATCGAGCGAATTTACGCCGGGAGAGAAGAATGAGCGTATATGTCGCCGTCGAGGGGCCGCGCGTCGAATTCGCGACCCTCTCGAAGCAAGGACGCCGTGAACACAACGAAGACGCCTGTGGCTACTGGACTTCTCCGGGCGGCGCCTGCTTCGTCGTCTGCGACGGGGCGGGTGGTCATGGCGGGGGAGACGTGGCCTCGGAGACCGCGGTACGCACCCTGCTGAGCGCGTTCTCCTCACGCCCGCTGCTGACCCGGGAAAATATCGAGAGCCTGATCGCCCAGGCCGACTCGGCCATTCGCTACGGCCAGCGGCTGACCGGCAGCCTGCGGCAGATGAGCGCCACCGTCACCGCGTTGTTCCTCGATGGCAGCGCCCGCCAGGCCCAGTGGATCCACTTGGGCGACACCCGTCTTTACCACTTCCGCAAGCGCGGCTGCCGGCAGTTGACCAAGGACCACAGCATCGTGCAGAACTTCGTCGACGCCGGGATGCTCAGCGAAAGCCGGGTGCGCGGGCATTCCGAGCGCAACCTGCTGTTCGCCGCCCTGGGAATGGGCGAGGATGTGCCGCCGGCTGCCCTGGACGTGCCGTTCGACGTGGAGGAGGGCGATGCCTTCCTGATCTGCACCGACGGCTTCTGGGAAGTGGTGCTGGAATCGGAAATGCTCGATGAGCTGATGTATGCCAGCGCCGCCGAGGAATGGCTGGTGCGCATGGAGCGGCTGATCATCGAGCGCAGTTCCCCCGGCCAGGACAACTACAGTGCGCTGGCGGTCTGGGTGGGTTCGCCCAACGACATGACGGTGCCCTGGGTCGCGCCCAGCGTGGGAGCGGCCAACCTCAGCAATGGCTAGCCACGGCGTTGCCGCGCATTCGACGATTCCGCTCCGCTCGACGGAGCGGAATCGTTTTTTGCGCCAACGTGTCTGTAATGCGAAATGGATATCGGATAGATAGCATTGTGATGTCGATAATACGCCCCCTCATACTTCGTTCAGGATCGCCTGCCACCACCATGACTGCATCGAATCCTTCACCGGCTGACGGTCGTCCGGGACGCGTCGCGTTCCGTGCTGTGGCGGTCGGCCTGCTGGCGAGCGCCCTGTGCGCCTGCTCCTCCACGCCGAAGCCGCCCGAACCCACCGCGATTCGGGTGACCCTGAAGGCCACGGATTCGTTGAACCCCGACATGAATGGCCGGCCTTCGCCGGTGGTGGTGCGCCTGTTCCGCCTGCGTCAGGCGGTGGTCTTTTCTTCCATCGACTACTTCACCCTGAGCGACCGCGAGCAGGAAGCCCTGGGTGGCGACCTGCTGTTCCGCGAGTCTTTCGTGTTGCGCCCGGGCGAAACCCAGGTGCACGAGTACACCGTAGAGAACGACGGGCGCGCCCTGGGCGTGATGGTGGGCTACCGCGACCTGGAGTCCAGCACCTGGCGGGCGGCGACGGACATCCCGGCGCCCCATGATTCCTGGTTGCCGGACTTCCTGCGCTGGGGCGACCGTACCGTCGACTACACCGCGACCCTCGACGAGCGCAAGGTCACCCTCGCCCCGGCGAGCGGGAATTGATCGCAGGCCGGCTTTCCACGATCAGTCACTAGGGATGGCTTGATGGACGCTTATCAAAAGGTCGTGTGGGCGGAAGGCATGTTCCTCCGCCCCCAGCACTTCCAACAGCAAGAACGTTATCTGGAATTCTTCACCCACCTGCGTGGGCTGGCAGCGGAGCCGTTCTACTGGGGCTTCCGTTCCCTCAAGTTCGACCTGGCGGCGCTGGCCGTGGGCAAGCTGTCGCTGCTGGAAGCGGAAGGGCTGTTGCCCGACGGCACGCCGTTCAGCTTCCCGCTGCAGAGCGATGGCCCGGAGCCGCTGCAGTTCAAGGAGGGCGCCGTGGACCAGCGGGTCTACCTGGCCCTGCCGCTGAAGCGGCCCGGCACCGAAGAGGTGATCTTCGAGGACAGTCCCACGTCTCTGGCCCGCTACACGGTGCAGGATTCCACAGTGGACGACGCCAACTCGGTGGCCGGCGAGGCCGCCGAGGTGCAGCTGGCCTCGCCGCGCCTGCGCCTGGTGCTGGAGAAGGACCTGTCCGACGCCTGGCTGGGCATCGGCGTGGCCCGGGTGATCGAATGCCGCAGCGACCGCCAACTGGTGCTCGATCCCCATCACATTCCGCCGGTGGTGGTCTGCCACGCCAGCCCCAATCTGATGTCGATGCTCAACGAACTGCACGGCCTGGCCCACCAGCGCGCCGAAGTGCTGGCGGATCGCCTGAGCCAGCCGGGCCGGGGCGGCGTCTCCGAGGTGGGCGAGTTCCTCTTGCTGCAGGTGCTCAACCGCGTGCAGCCGTTGTTCGCCCACATGATGGCGTCCAGCGTCATCCACCCGGAGCGCCTGTACAGCACCCTGGCGCAGGTGGCGGGCGAACTGGCTACGTTCACCGAGCAATCGCGACGCCCCGGCAACTGGCCCAAGTACGACCACGACGACCTGCAGGCCTGCCTGCCGCCGCTGATGATCGAGCTGCGCAAGGCATTGTCCTCGGTGCTGGAGCAGAACGCGGTGCAGATCGAGCTGCTGGACCGCAACTACGGCGTGCGGGTGGGGCAGGTCAAGGATGGCGAGCTGCTGCGCAACGCCCAGTTCGTGCTGGCGGTGCATTCCAGCATGGCGCCGGATGCGCTGCGCTCGCACTTCCCGAGCCAGGTGAAGATCGGCCCGGTGGACAAGATCCGCGACCTGGTCAACCTGCACCTGCCGGGGGTGGCGCTGCGCTCGCTGCCCATCGCGCCGCGGCAGATCCCGTACCACGCCGGGTATCACTATTTCGAAATGGACACGTCGAACGATCTCTGGAAACAGCTTCAGGTTTCCGGCGCGTTGGCGCTTCACGTGGCGGGCGACTTCCCCGAACTCGAACTCGAGTGCTGGGCGATCCGCCGCTGACCGCGCAACCTCTTTCCCTGCAGTGCTGAGCCATGGCCGACATAGACCCCTTCAATACTGGTAAGGACCGGACGTTCGTCATGCCCAACCCGGGCGGCGACGCGCCTTCGGGCAGCGGCACCGGCGAGCGCGCCCGCGCGCCGGAATTCGACCAGCCCGACGTGCATTCGGGCAGCAACCCCCTGGTGGCGGCGGCGAACCCGCTGCTGAACCTGATCTACCAGATCCGTACCCTGGTGCATAACTCCGAGCCGGCGCGCCTGCGGGACTTCCTCGCCCAGGAAGTGCGCAACTTCGAGAGCCGGGCGAAGTTCGAGGGGATCTCCCAGGAGCACCTGATCGCGGCGCGCTACTGCCTGTGCACGGTGCTCGACGAAACCGCCGCCCAGACGCCCTGGGGCGGCTCCGGCGTATGGTCGCGCCACAGCCTGCTGGTGACCTTCCACAACGAGACCTGGGGCGGGGAGAAGTTCTTCCAGCTGCTGGCCAAGCTGGCCCAGTCGCCCATGCAGCACCGGGACCTGCTGGAGCTGATGTACTACTGCATTTCCCTGGGCTTCGAAGGCCGCTACCGGATCATCAGCAACGGCCAGAGCCAGCTGGAGACCCTGCGCCGTCGCCTGGCGGAGATCATCCGCGACGCCAAGGGCGAACGGGTGAGCGCGCTCTCGCCCCACTGGGAAGGCGTGACCCACGAGCTGCCCAAGGTCTGGCGCGTGCTGCCGGTCTGGGTCTCGGCGATCCTCGGCCTGCTGCTGGGCACGGCGATCTACATGGTCATCGCGTTCTACCTGTCGGATCGCTCGGACCGGACCTTTGCCGCCATCGGTGCGTTGAAACTGCCGGAAATGCCGGTGGTACAGCGCAACACGGCGCCGCCGGTGCGCTTCTCCCGCTTCCTCGAGCCGGAAATCCGCGCCGGTCTGGTGTCGGTCCGGGAAACCCCCGAGCAGAGCACCGTGACCATCCTCGGCGACGGCCTGTTCGACTCCGGCAGTGCCTCGGTGCGTTCGCGCTACTACCCGATTCTCCAGCGTATCGCCGAAGCGATCGACGAAACCCATGGCAAGGTGGTGGTCACCGGTCACAGCGACGACGTGCCGATCCGCTCGGTGCGTTTCCCGTCCAACTGGCACCTGTCCATGGAGCGGGCCACCACCGTGTCGTCGCTGCTGGAGCGCTTCATCCAGACCAGCGGCCGCGTCTCGGCCCAGGGTCGCGGTTCCGCGGAGCCGGCGGTACCCAATACCTCGGCGGCGAACCGTGCGCTGAACAGGCGAGTGGAGATCAGCGTGTTCGCGTCTCCGGCCGATCTGCAGAAAGAGATTCGATAAATGCGCTGGCTTTTTTCCCTGCTGTTCAACCGCGTCGTGTTCATCACGCTGGGCATCGTCGCGCTGCTGCTGGCCGTCTGGTACCTCGGGCCGCTGTTCGCCTTCGCCGACTGGCGCCCGCTGGAACCAGTGGTGGTGCGCCTGTGGGTGATGGGCATCATCCTGCTGCTGGTGGCCCTGCGCATCCTGGTGCATTACTGGAAGAGCCGCCGGGTCAACGGCATGTTGCTCAACGCCATCGCCGGCATGCGCGCGGAAAAGGCCCCCGTGGGGCCGTCGGACGCTGCCATCGAGGCGTTGCACAGCAACTTCGAGCAGGCCCTGCTGAAGCTCAAGAAGGTGCGCTTCGGCACCCAGGAACAGGGCTGGTGGGCGCGCATGCGGCAGAAGTACGTCTACCAGATTCCCTGGTACGTCTTCATCGGTGCGCCGGGCTCGGGCAAGACCACCGCCCTGGTGAACAGCGGCCTGCGTTTCCCGCTGGCCGACGAGTTCGGCAAGGAAAGCATCAAGGGCGTCGGCGGTACGCGTAACTGCGACTGGTGGTTCTCCGACGAGACCGTGCTGCTGGACACCGCGGGCCGCTATACCACCCATGAAAGCGATGCCTCGGCGGACAAGGCGGAGTGGGAAGGCTTCCTGCGCCTGCTGAAGAAATTCCGCCCGCGCCAGCCCCTCAATGGCGCGATCCTCACCGTTTCGGTGCCGGACCTGCTGGCCGCCAGCGAGGAAGACCGCGCGCGCCACGCCGCGCGCCTGCGAGCCCGCCTCAACGAGTTGTACGAGTCCCTGGGGATCGCCTTCCCGGTCTACGTGCTGATCACCAAGGCCGACTTGCTGGGCGGCTTCAACGAGTATTTCGCCGGCCTGAGCAAGGAAGAGCGCGCCCAGGTCTGGGGCCTGACGCTGCCTTACCAGCCGGACGCCGTGCTGGACGGCAAGGCCCTGGGCAAGCAGCTGGAGCAGGAGATGGACCTGCTCTCGCGGCGCCTCTTCGACGGCCTGCCGGACCTGATGCTGGACGAGCACGACACCGGCCGCCGGGCACGGGCCTACGCGCTGCCGCAGCACTTCGCCAACCTGTCGCCGTTGATCAGCCAACTCCTGCAGGACGTGTTTGCCGAACATCGCTTCGCCCAGACCGCCATGCTGCGGGGCGTGTACTTCACCAGCGGCACCCAGGAAGGCACCCCGTTCGACCGCGTGCTGGGGGTGCTCGGCCGCAGCCTGGGCTATGACGCCCGGGTGGCGCTGCAGTCGTCGCCGTCCACCGGCAAGAGCTTTTTCCTCCAGGACCTGCTGCGCAAGGTGATCTTCCCCGAGGCGCACCTGGCCGGGCGCAACCGCCGCGCCGAGCGCCGTGAGCGGCTGCTGAGCCTGGCCGGCCACAGCGCGGTGGTCCTGGCGTTGCTGCTGGCCATCGGCGCCTGGGCGCTGAGCTTCAACAACAACACCCGCTACATCGACCTGGTGGACCAGCGCACCGATCGTCTCCAGGGGCGCATGCAGGCCCTGGCCAAGTCCGAAGGGGACAGCCTGCTGGAGTTGATCCCGATCCTCAACGACCTGAACGGCCTGGCCGCCGGGCCGGACTTCCCCGCCAGCGAACCGCCGCTCAACTACACCTACGGGCTGTACCAGGGCGGCAAGCTGGACGCGGTGGCCCAGGAAAGCTACCGCTCGGCCCTGGAGCAGGCCCTGTTGCCGCGCATCGTCCGCCGCCTGGAGTACCTGCTGCGCAATACGCCGGACGACAACCTCGAGCTGTCCTACGAGGTGCTCAAGGCGTACCTGATGCTCAACGATCCCAAGCACTACGACGGGGTCGCCCTGGAAGCCTTTATCCAGTTGGAATGGGAACGCAGTCTGCCGCCGTCGGTGACCCGCGACCAGCGCGACCAGCTGTACAGCCACCTGCACACCCTGCTGGGCGACCACCCGGTGGTGTCCCCGTACCCGCTGGACGAGGAACTGGTGAAGCAGAAGCGCGAGCAACTGGCCAGCTTCTCCCTCGCCCATCGCGCCTACAGCCGCCTGAAACGGCGCCTGATGGATGGCAGCCTTGGCGATTTCACCGTCGCCGAGGCCGGCGGTCCGCAGTCGTCCCTGGTGTTCACCCGGGCCAGCGGCAAGCCGCTCACCGAGGGCATTCCAGGCCTGTTCACCTACAACGGCTACCACCAGGTATTCCTGCCGGAGACCCGTTCCATCCTCGGCATGCTGGAGAGCGAGGAGAACTGGGTGCTGGGCCGCGTCGCCCAGCCGGCCCAGCAGCAGGCTGAGCAACTGGTGGAAGGCACCACCCAGCGCGACATCAAGCGCCTCTACCTGCATGAGTACGTGCGGCTGTGGGAGGAGTACCTGGCCGACATCCGCCTGATCGAAAGCCAGTCCATGGCCCAGAGCATCGAGACCGCGCGGATTCTGTCGGCACCCGATTCGCCCATCGCCCAGTTCCTCCGCTCGGTGGCGCGGGAAACCACGCTGCTGCGGGTGGAGAACAAGCAGCAGGACGACGACCAGTACTCCTTGGTGGGCCAAGCGAAAAGACGCGTACGCAGCGCGGCAACCGATCTGGAGCGGGTAATCGGCCCGTCCAACATGACCCGCCGCGAGGGCAGCGCGGAACAGCTCGAGCGCATCGTCGACGACCGCTTCGAGCCGATCCGCCGGCTGACCACCGCGGATGGCGGTACCGCACCGATCCAGACCGTGCTGCGCATGTTCAACGACATGTACATGAGCCTCTCCAGCACCGACGTGGCCTTGCGCAGCGGCGGCGCCTCGACCCAGCTCAACGTGCCGCAGACCGAAGCCCTGACCCGCATCCGCGCCGAGGCAGCGCACCTGCCGATGCCGTTGCGCACCATGCTGGAAGCGCTGGCGGATTCCAGCACCTCCCAGGCGGTGGGCAGCGTGCGGCGGACCCTAGGCGGCGAGCTGGACAGCTCGGTGGGCGCGTTCTGCCGCAAGGCAATCCGCGGCCGCTACCCGTTCCAGCGCTCGTCCAGCCAGGATGTGACCCTGGCGGACTTCTCCCGGCTGTTCGCGCCGGGCGGGATGATGGACCAGTTCTACCGCGATCACCTGGCGGCCATGACCGACATGTCCGGCGGCACGTGGGTGCTGCGGCAGCCGGGCGGAGTCCAGGTACCGCTGACCTCGTTCCAGCGCGCCGCGCGCATCCGCGACGTGTTCTTCCCGTCCGGCGGGCGCACTCCCGAGCTGGCCTTCGAGTTCCGCGTGCTGGAGATGGATGCGTCCATTACCCAGCTCACCTTCGACTTCGACGGACAGATCTTCCGCTACGCCCACGGCCCGCAGATTCCCCAGCGGGTCAACTGGCCGGGGCCACGGGGCAGCAACCAGGTTCGCCTGGAGCTGGCCGAGTCCTCGGCCCCCAGCGCCTATCTGGTGAAGACCGGGCCCTGGGCGTTGATGCGCCTGTTCGACGAGGGCGAGAGCCGCAACGTGTCCGGCCCCGAGAAATTCGTCAGCACCCTGATGATCCAGGGCAAGAAGGTGGTGCTGGAGGTTACCGCCAGCAGCGTGCAGAATCCCTTCCGTTTAGGCGAATTGGCCAGCTTCTCGTGCCCGAGTCGGATTTGATGGAAGAAGGAACCAACCTGTTCGACGAGCTGGTGGCCGCGCCGAGCCTGCGGTTCGGGCTTTACGGCAAGCTGCCGGCCATTGGCGATTTCATCGTCCGTGGCCTCGCCCGGAATCAGGTGGAACCCGTCGACCAGTGGCTGCAGCACGGGCTGGGCACCTTGCAGCAGAGCGATCCCGACTGGCTGCAGCCTTACCTGGTGACACCGGCCTGGTGCTTCGTGCTGCCCCGGGGACAGTGGGGCGAGGTGGCCCTGTGCGGCGTGCTGATGCCCAGCGTCGACCGGGTTGGCCGCTACTTCCCGCTGGTGGCCCTGGCGGAGTTGAGCGAGGTCCAGGCCGCCGACCGTCCGGGGCTTTGTTCCCACCTGGGGGAACTGGCGGCGGCGATGCCCTCGGTGCTTCACGAAGGCCTCGACCCCGACGCCTTCATGGCCAAAGTGGACGGCCTGGGCTTCTGGCCGCTCTCCGCCCCGGCCACGGTGCCGTCGGTGTTCGAGCGGTTCGCCTGGGGCGACGACTGTTCCCTGTGGTGGGCGGCGACCCGCCCCGATCAGCCGTACCGGCAGGTCAGCCACCGCGGACGGCCGGACGCGGACCTGTTCCGCTGCCTGTTCGGTCCGCGCCAGGGCTGAGGGAAGGCTGGCGCTCGCCGGCGGGAACGGCATAACCTAGCGCGTCGGAACGGCTGTCGGCATCGCGCGGGCTCACTCCAGCCCGCTCCGCGACGCTGCCGGTCGCTCGTTTTCCGTTCCCAGCCCTGGTACCGCCATGAGCCATCCTGCCGAATCCGCCCCGTCATCCCTCGCCACGCCGGACAGCGCCGACTGGCAACTGGGCCAGATCGTCGCGCAGCTACGCGAAGCCCGCGAGGACTGGCGCAGCAGCCATCGCCGCAACCTCGACCGACGCGCCCGCGACCTGCCGTCGCGCACCGCCGTGGCGCAGATCATCGAGGCCCTGAGCGGGGCCCTGTTCCCCATGCGCCTGGGCCCCAACGACCTGCGCGCCGAAGGGGAGGATTTCTACGTCGGTCACACCCTGGACGCCGCCCTGACCGCACTGCTTCAGCAGGTGCGCCAGGAGTTGCGCTACAGCGCGCGGCAGCAGGGCGCCGAGGACGACCGGAGCGACGCCGAGGCCCTGGGCATCGTCCGCGAGTTCGCCGCGACCCTGCCGGCCCTGCGCCGCCTGCTGGACACCGACGTGCTGGCCGCCTACCAGGGCGACCCGGCGGCGCGCAGCGTCGACGAGGTGCTGCTGTGTTACCCGGGGATTCTCGCGGTGATCCACCACCGCATCGCCCATTACCTGTACCAGGCCGGCCTGCCGCTGCTGGCGCGGATCATCGCCGAGATCGCCCATTCGGCTACCGGCATCGATATCCACCCGGGCGCGCGCATCGGCGAGAGCTTCTTCATCGACCATGGCACCGGCGTGGTCATCGGCGAAACCGCCATCATCGGCGACCGGGTGCGCATCTACCAGGCGGTCACCCTTGGCGCCAAGCGCTTCCCGGCGGACGAGTCGGGCAACTTGCAGAAAGGCCAGCCACGCCACCCCATCGTCGAGGACGACGTGGTGATCTACGCCGGCGCCACCATCCTCGGGCGCGTCACCATCGGCCAGGGGTCCACCATTGGTGGCAATGTCTGGCTGACCCGCGGCGTGCCGGCTGGCAGCAACGTCACCCAGGCCAACCTGCAGAGCGGCGTGGGCAGCGACTGCTGAGCCCCCGCCAGCCGACCCCGCCCCTTACGCGATAGGTGATGCGGCGCAGTTGTGCTGATCGACTGCTGCGCCAGCAACACCCCCGTCGCACGCCTGTCTCGTCCTAGCGCCCCGCAGGCTCTCGGTTTCCCCGGTTTTCCGTCCGTTTCACCCTGGTAACTGTTGGCTCAGCAACAGTTGCCAGGCATTCAGTTGCACGCCGGCCAGGGGCAACTGTTGGGTTTTTTTCCTATCTATCTGTTTAATAAGGGTTTTATTTTCAGGCACGGCCTGTGCATTGACGCTTTCGTCGATCCGGACGCGGCTGCTTTCAGCTAGCCGAGGCCGGGTCGGGCGCCGTGGTCAGCCGCGGCACCGCGAAACGGACCCGGCCCGCACGCCGGCACCCGTGGCGTCGCCGCTGCGACGCCGCATCAACGAAAGGTCGTTCAAGCGTATGCACAGCGAAACCGAACCCAAGGATTTTCGGGACCAGGCGCCACCGTTACTGCCGGCGGCGCGAATCGAAAACGATGCCCAGGCGCTGGAGGCCGCTCACGAGGTGGCCCGTGTCGCCCGGGAGGAAGCGGCCTTGCGCGACCGCGAACGCCAACTGCCCTGGCGCGAGCTGGAGCTGTTTACCCGCCTGGGCCTCGGCGGCATCGGTATTCCCCGCGCTTATGAGGGTGCCCAGGTGTCCTACGTGACCCTGGCCGAGGTGTTCCGCATCATCTGCGCCGCCGACCCGGCCCTGGGGCAGATCCCGCAGAACCATTTCGGCATTCTCAACGTGATCGACAACGTGGCCAGCGAGGCCCAAAAACGCACCCTGTTCGAGGGCGTGCTGGGGGGCCGGCGGATCGGCAATGCCGGGCCCGAACGCAACACCCGGCACACCCTGGACGTGCGCGCCCGGGTCGTGGCCAGCGCCGACGGCTACCGGGTGACTGGCGAGAAGTTCTATTCCACCGGCGCGCTGTTCGCCCACTGGGTGGCGGTGAAGGCCCTCGATGAGCAGGACCGTGCGGTGATGGTGTTCGTCGAGCGCGGCGCCCCCGGCCTGCGCATCGTCGACGACTGGTCCGGTTTCGGCCAGCGCACCACCGCCAGCGGCACGGTGCTGCTGGACGACGTGCCGGTGGCGGCGGACATGCTGATCCACAACGGCCGCCTGGCGGACGTCCCGAGTATCCAGGGCGCGGTGTCCCAGCTGATCCAGGCCGCCATCGACGCCGGCATCGCCCAGGCCGCGGTGGATGACACCATCGCCTTCGTCCGGGAGCGGGCGCGGCCGTGGGTGGACGCCGGCGTGGAACGGGCCGCCGACGAGCTCTACACCATCGCCGAGGTGGGCCGTCTGCAGATCGAACTGCACGCCGCCAATGCGCTGCTGGAACGGGCCGGCCGGGTGCTGGACGAGATCGCCGCCCAGCCCATCGATGCCGACGCGGCCGCACGGGCGTCCATCGCCGTGGCCGAGGCCAAGGTCCTCACCACCGAGATCAGCCTGCTGGCCAGCGAGAAGCTCTTCGAACTCGCCGGCAGCCGCGCCACCCTGGCCGAATTCAACCTGGACCGCCACTGGCGCAATGCCCGGGTGCACACCCTGCACGATCCGGTGCGCTGGAAATACCACGCAGTCGGCAACTATCACCTGAATGGCGCGCGTCCGGCGCGGCATTCCTGGATCTGAGGAGTGCTCCGGATGAGCCTTGCCCAATCGTTTCAACCCGCCACCGCGCCCGCCACAGCGCTGATCCGCGATGACGCCGACGCCCTGGCGGTCGCCCGGGACCTGGCCGGCCAGTTCCGCAGCGACGCGTCCCAGCGCGACCGCGAGCGGCGCCTGCCCCACGAGGAGCTGGAGGTCTTCAGCCGCAGCGGCCTGTGGGGGATCGTGGTGCCCCGGGAGTACGGCGGCGCCGGCGTGTCGCGGGTGACCCTTGCCCAGGTGGTGGCGATCATCAGCGCCGCCGACAGCTCCCTGGGGCAGATTCCGCAGAACCACTTCTATGCCCTGGAAGTGCTGCGGGTGAACGGGACCGACGCGCAGAAGCGTCGCCTCTATGCCGAGGTGCTGGAGGGGGCGCGCTTCGGCAATGCCCTGGCGGAGTTCGGCACCCGCACCGCCAGCGACCGCACCACCCGGTTGAGCCGCCAGGGTGACGGCCTGCGGGTCGACGGGCGCAAGTTCTACGCCACCGGCGCGCTGTATGCCCAGCGCATTCCCACCTCGGTGATCGATGACGACGGGGTGCAGCAGTTCGCCTACATTCCGCGCCAGGCGCCGGGGGTGCAAGTGATCGACGACTGGTCGGGCTTCGGCCAGCGCACCACCGGCAGCGGCACGGTGCTGTTCGACGGGGTGGCGGTGGCGGACGACGACGTGGTGCCGTTCCAGAGCGCCTTCGAGCGGCCCACCACCGTGGGGCCGTTCGCCCAGATCCTCCACGCCGCCATCGACGTCGGCATCGCCCGGGCGGCCTACGAGGATGCCCTGGTATTCATCCGCGAGCGCTCGCGGCCGTGGGTGGACGCCGGCGTGGAAAAAGCCGCCGACGACCCCCTGGCGATCCACGAGGTGGGCCGCCTGAGCATCCGCCTGCACGCCGCCGAAGCGCTGCTGGAGCGGGCCGGGCAGTACCTGGACGCCGCCACCGAGGCACCGGACGCCGAGCGGGTGGCCGCCGCCTCCATCGCCGTGGCCGAGGCACGGGCGCTGACCACCGAGATCGCCCTGTCGGCCGGCAGCAAGCTGCTGGAGCTGGCGGGCAGCCGCGGCTGCCTGGCCCAGGACAACCTGGACCGCCACTGGCGTAACGCCCGCACCCACACCCTGCACGACCCGGTGCGCTGGAAGTACCACGCGGTGGGCGACTACTACCTGAACGATCGCCTGCCGCCCCGTCGCGGCACGCTCTGAGGACCTCGCCATGGCGAAGAAACAGATGCGCTTCAATGCCTTCAGCATGAACTGCGTCGGCCACATCAACCACGGCCTGTGGACCCACCCGCGGGACCGCTCCACCGATTACCGCAAGCTGTCCCACTGGACCGAGCTGGCCACGCTGCTGGAGCGCGGGCTGTTCGACGGCCTGTTCCTGGCGGACATCCTCGGCGTCTACGACGTCTACCAGCAGTCGGTGGACCTGCCCCTGCGGGAGGCCATCCAGCTGCCGGTCAACGACCCACTGATGCTGGTCTCGGCCATGGCCCACGTGACCCAGCACCTGGGGTTCGGCCTCACCGCCAACCTCAGCTACGAGGCGCCGTACCCGTTCGCCCGGCGCTTCTCCACCCTCGACCACCTGACCGAGGGCCGGGTCGGCTGGAACATCGTCACTGGGTACCTGGAGAGCACCGCCCGGGCCCTGGGGGAGGGCCGGCAACTGGAGCACGACCGCCGCTACGACCGCGCCGAGGAATACCTGGAAGTCCTCTACAAGCTCTGGGAAGGGTCCTGGGAGGAGGGCGCGGTGCTGGCCGACCGCGAGCGCAGGGTCTACGCGCAACCGGACAAGGTGCATCGCATCCGCCACCAGGGGGAATTCTTCCAGCTGGACGGCTACCACCTCTGCGAGCCGTCGCCGCAGCGCACGCCGCTGCTGTTCCAGGCCGGGTCCTCCGACCGCGGCCTGGGCTTCGCGGCGCGCCACGCCGAATGCGTGTTCGTGTCCGGGCAGAGCCGCGACAGCACCCGGCGGCTGGTGGAGCGCATCCGCGCCGCCTGCGTGGAGCAGGGCCGGCCGGCGGACGCCGTCAAGGTGTTCATGGGCCTGTGCGTGATCGTCGCTCCCACCGAGGCGGAGGCGCGGGACAAGTACGACGACTACCGGCGCTACGCCAGCCCGGAGGCGGGCCTGGCCCATTTCAGCAGCACCACCGGCATCGACTTCGCCCGCTATGGCCTGGACGAGCCGATCCGCTACGAGAAGAACAACGCCATCGAATCGGTGGTGAAGAGCCTGACCGTGGCGCGTACCGACGCCACGGTGCGCCAGCTGCTGGAACAGATGGCCCTGGGCGGGCGCTACGTCACCCTGGTGGGCACCCCGGTGCAGGTGGCCGACGAGCTGGAGGCGTGGATCGCCGAGACCGGCCTGGATGGCTTCAACCTGACCCGCCTGGTGGAGCCGGAAAGCTACGCCGACTTCATCGACCTGGTGGTGCCGGAACTGCAGAGCCGGGGCGCCTACAAAACCGCCTACGCCGAGGGCACCCTGCGGGAGAAGCTGTTCGGCGCCGGCCATGCGCACCTGCCCGGGAACCACGCGGGCGCCCGCTGGCGCCCCGCCGAGGCGGCCCTGCGACGCCACGGCTGACTGGGCCGACAACGACCACTGGAGCGTCTCCAGCCCTCATCCCTTTCCTTGCATTACCGGGAGCGACAGATGCTCGAGTACATGAAGACCCTGACCCTTGGCGTGCTGCTGGCGGCCTCCGCACTGGCCCAGGCCGACGACACCCTGAAGATCGGCACCACAGCGGCCTTCGCGCCGCCCCTGGAAGTGGCCGTGGAGGAGGCGGCCCGCCAGGGCCTCCAGGTGGAACTGGTGGAGTTCAGCGACTGGAACGCGCCGAACATCACCCTGGCCAACGGCGACATCGACGCCAATTATTTCCAGCACATCCCGTTCCTGGAGAATGCCCGCAAGGAGGGCGGTTTCGATCTGAAGCCTTTCGCCCCCGGGGTGATCAACAACGTCGGCCTGTACTCGAAGAAGTACACCGACCTCGCCGCGGTGCCGGAGGGCGCCAAGGTGGCCATTGCCAACGACCCGGTGAACGGCGGGCGCGGCCTGCTCCTGCTGCAGAAGGCCGGCCTGATCCGGCTCAAGGACGGCGTGGACTACAAGGCCACCCTGGACGACATCGTCGACAACCCGCGGCACATCCAGATCATCGAGCTGGAGGCGGTGCAGCTGGCGCGGGCCCTGGACGACGTGGACCTGGCCCAGGGCTATCCCCACTACATCCGCCTGTCCGGGGTGATCGACCCGGAAAAGGCGCTGCTCTTCGACGGCATCGAGAACCGCGCCTACGTGATCCAGTTCGTCACCCGTAGCGACTACCGGGATGACGGCCGCCTGGGACGCTTCATCGATATCTACCAGCATTCCCCGGCCGTGCGCGCGGCCCTCGACAAGGCCCACGGCACGCTCTACCAGCCGGGCTGGGAATGACCCCTGGCGCCGGGCCGGCAGGCCCGGCCGTTCTCTGCATCCACGGAACTGACACATGGTGAGCTTCAACCGAAACCTTGCCCTGGAGGCGCCGCACATCCGCCTGCAGGGCCTGGGCAAGACCTACGCCGGCGGCGCCGGCCCGGTGGAAGCCCTGCAGGACATCGACCTGTCGATCCGCCGCGGGGAAATCTTCGGCATCATCGGCCGCAGCGGCGCCGGCAAGTCGTCCCTGATCCGTACCCTCAACCGCCTGGAATCCCCCAGCCGCGGCCAGGTACTGATCGACGGCGAGGACATCGCCGCCCTCGACGCCGCCCAGCTGGTACGGCTGCGGCGGCGGGTCGGCATGATCTTCCAGCACTTCAACCTGATGTCGGCGAAGACCGTCTGGCAGAACGTGGCGCTGCCCTTGAAGGTGGCGGGCGTGGCGCCGGCCCGGGTCCGCGAACGGGTCGACGAACTGCTGGGCCTGGTGGGTTTGCAGGACAAGCACGACGCCTACCCGGCCCAGCTCTCCGGCGGGCAGAAGCAGCGGGTCGGTATCGCCCGGGCCCTGGTGCACCGCCCGGACGTGCTGCTCTGCGACGAGGCCACCTCGGCCCTGGACCCGGAGAGCACCCAGTCGATCCTGGCGCTGCTGCGGGACATCAACCGGCGCTTCGGCCTGACCGTGGTGCTGATCACCCACGAGATGGCGGTGATCCGCGAGGTCTGCGACCGGGTGGTGGTGCTGGACAAGGGCCGCATCGTCGAGCAGGGCGCGGTGTGGGAGGTGTTCGGCGACCCGGCCCATCCGGTGACCCGGACCCTGCTGGGGGAACGCGAGCGGGGCCTGCCCGAGGACGTCCAGGGGCGCCTGCAGAGCCGCCGTCCGGCCGAGCCCGGCGACCTGCTGCTGGAGGTGCGCTTCACCGGCGCCGGCCGGCGCGAACCCGACCTGCTGGCCATCACCCAAGCCCTGGGGGCGCCGGTGATCCTGTTGCAGGGCGGGGTCGAGCGCATCCAGGGCCATGCCCATGGCCGCCTGCTGCTGCAGGTGGGCGACGATGGCGAGGACGTCCCGGCCCGGCTGCACGGGTTGGCGGATCACGTGGAGGTGCTGGGTTATGTCGTCCCTGTCTGAGCGCCTGCTGCACGCGCTGCTGGATACCCTGCTGATGATCGGCGCCTCCTCGCTGGTCGTCCTCGCCGTGGGCCTGCCCCTGGCCCTGGTGCTGGTCACTACCGGGCCGGGCGGGATCTTCCAGGCGCTGCCGCTGAATCGGGTCCTGGGCAGCGTGGTCAACGTCCTGCGCTCGATCCCGTTCCTGATCCTGATGGTGGCGCTGATTCCCTTCACCCGGCTGATCGTCGGCACCAGCTACGGCGTGTGGGCTGCGGTGGTGCCCCTGACCCTGGCGGCCACGCCGTTCTTCGCGCGGATCGCCGAGGTGAGCCTGCGGGAGGTGGACCATGGCCTGGTGGAGGCGGCCCAGGCCATGGGCTGCCAGCGGCGGCACATCGTCTGGAACGTGCTGCTGCCGGAGGCGCGGCCGGGCATCGTCGGCGGCTTCACCATCACGTTGGTGACCATGATCAACTCCTCGGCCATGGCCGGCGCCATCGGGGCCGGAGGCCTTGGCGACCTGGCGTATCGCTACGGCTACCAGCGCTTCGATACCCAGGTGATGCTCACGGTGATCATCGTCCTGGTGCTGCTGGTGACCCTGATCCAGTTCGGGGGCGATCGCCTGGCGCGCTGGCTGAACAAGCGCGGCTGAGGACCGCGTGCCCGGTCTGTGAAGGGCGACAAAGGAAAATTCACCTGCAGCGGCTACGCTGTGGGCTTCCTCTTCCCAGACAGGATGTCCGAGCATGGAAGCCTTGCAACGCCTCACCCCCTTCCTTTTCATCGCCACGCGCCTGGAGCCGGAGACGCTCCAGGCCCTGGGCGCCCAGCGGTTCCGCCTGCTGATCGACCTGCACTCGGGGGCGAGCGCCCAGTTGCCCCTGGCCGAGGAAGCGGGCCTGAACGGCCTCGACTACCATCCCCTGCCGCTCCACGGCCCGCAACTGACCGACAGCCTCGCCGATGCCCTGGCCCAGGAGCTGGAACGCAACGGGCCGGCAGTGCTCTATGGCGACGACGCCCAGGCCCTGGCCACCCTCTGGGCCCTGGCCGAGGCGCCACGCTACGAGGCCGATGCGCTGCTGAACCGGCTGGCCCTGGCCGGCTTCGACCTGCCACAGCTGCGCCCGCGCCTGCAGGCCCGCCGCACCGCGGCGATTCGCAACGGCAGCGTCCCGGGCGGGCCGATGGAGTACGACGTGGTGGTAGTGGGCGGCGGCGCCGCCGGGTGCGCGGTGACCGCCAGTCTGCTCAAGCGCGCGCCGTTCCTGCGCATCGCCGTGCTGGAGCCTTCGGAGCAGCACTACTACCAGCCCGGCTGGACCCTGGTGGGGGCCGGCATGTTCCAGCAGGACTTCACCCAGCGGCCGATGCGCCGTTGCATCCCCGAGCGGGCCACCTGGATTCGCCAGGCGGTACGGGCCTTCGACCCCCTGGCCAACCGTGTGCTGCTGGCCGACGGCAGCCGCCTGCGCTACCGCACCCTGGCGGTATGCACCGGGCTGGAACTGGCCTGGGGCGACATCGAGGGGCTGGAGGAGACCCTGGGGCGCAACGGCGTGACCTCCAACTACGCCTACCACCTGGCGCCCTACACCTGGCAGCTGGTACGCGAGCTGCGCCAGGGCCGCGCGCTGTTCACCCAGCCGCCGATTCCCATCAAGTGCGCCGGGGCCCCGCAGAAGGCTATGTACCTGTCCTGCGACTGGTGGCGGCGCGAGGGCGTGCTGGGGGACATCCAGGTGGATTTCTGCAGCGCCGGCACCGCGCTGTTCAGCGTCGAGGCTTTCGTGCCCTCGCTGATGCGCTACGTGGAGCGCTACGGCGCCCGGCTGAACTTTGGCGAAACCTTGGTGGCGGTGGACGGCCCGGCCCGGCGCGCCACTTTCCGGGTCGTCGACGGCGACGGCAGCCGCCTGGTGCAGCGCGATTTCGACCTGCTGCACGCCGTGCCGCCCCAGCGCCCGCCGGAGAGCGTGCGCACCAGCCCGCTGGCCAATCCCGAGGGCTGGCTGGAGGTGGACCCCTATACCCTGCAGCATCCCCGCTTCGCCAACGTCTTCGGCCTGGGAGACATCATCGGCGCGTCCAACGCCAAGACCGCGGCGGCGGTGCGCAAGCAGGCCCCGGTAGTGGCGGAGAACCTCCTGCGCACCCTGGCCGACGAGGCCCCACGGGCGCGCTACGACGGCTATGGCGCGTGCCCGCTGACGGTGGAGCGGGGGCGGGTGGTGCTCGCCGAGTTCGGCTATGGCGGCCGCCTGCTGCCCAGTTTCCCCGGCGACCCGCGGGTTCCCCGGTGCAGTGCCTGGGCCTTGAAGACCCGGGTAATGCCGCGGGTGTACTTCGACCTGATGCTCAAGGGGCGCGAGTGGCTGACCGCCAGCCGGGCCGAGCCCTAGGTCTGGCCCGGTAAAAGCGGGCGCCTGGGCGGGGTCCCCGTCGAAAGGCGGTCGGTCACTGTGAGTGAACAGCCCTCCACTGCGCATGCCCATCATGCCGGCGGTACACGACGCGCATGACGCGCCGCGTCCCCGGTCGCTTCACAGGCGGAACCGGTCGATGGCCTGGCGCAATTCCCCGGCCAGGGCGGTGAGGCGGGCGCTGGCCTCCAGGGTCTCCGACGAGCCTTCGGCAACCCGCAGCGAGGCGGCGCTGACGCTGGACACGTTGCGATTCAGCTCGGCGGCCACCGCGGACTGTTCCTCCACCGCCGAGGCGATCTGGTCGTTCATGGACGACAGGCCGTTCACCGCCTGGTCGATGCGCTCGATGGAGCGGTTGGCCTCCCGGGACTGTTGCACACTGTCGCGCATGATCGACTGGCTGCTCTGCATCGCCTCGCCCACCTGGCCGCTGCGGTTCTGCAGGGCGGTGATCAGGGTGGTGATCTCGACGATGGAGTCCTGGGTACGCTTGGCCAGGGTGCGCACTTCGTCGGCCACCACGGCGAAGCCGCGGCCCTGTTCCCCGGCCCGGGCCGCTTCGATGGCGGCGTTCAGCGCCAGCAGGTTGGTCTGCTCGGCGATCTTGCTGATGGCGTCGGTGATCCGCCCGATGCTGGCGCTGTCGCCCTGCAGGGCCTGGCTGGCGGCGTCGGCCTGTTCGATGCCTTCGGCGGCGCGTTCCACATGCTGGGTGGCCTGCTGCACCACGCCATGGCTGGTGCGGCTCTCGCGAGTCGCCTGTTCGGCGGCGCTGGCGGCCTCCACGGTGGTGCGCGCCACGTCCTGGAAGCTGGATTCCATCTGGTTCATGGCGGTGGCGATCTGCTCGATCTCGCTGCGCTGGCTGCGCAGCACGTCCGCCGCCTGGACCGACAGCGCATTGACCCGGCGGGTCGAGCCTTCCAGGGTATCGACCCCGGTGCGGATGTCGCCGATCAGCCGGGTGATGCCGCCCTGCATGCCGGCGAAAGTACGGGCCGCGGTGCCCAGCTCGTCGTGGGCGAAGGACGCGAGATCCAGGGGGTGGCCCAGGTCGCCACTGCCGACCCGCTCCATCTGCTGGTTCAGGGTGGCCAGGGGGCGGCCTATCTTGCGGCCGATGGTGCGGGCCATGGCGACGATGAACAGACCCATGAACAGGCCGATGCCCAGGGTGGCGTAGGTGATCCGGGCGATCAGCGACACCTCGTCCCGGCGCAGGACATTGGCGTCCTCGATGATCCGCACCTGGATGTCCTTGAGCTGGCCGACGATGGCGTCGAAGGGCACCAGCATGTTGGTGAGGATTTCCACCCGGGCGCGGGCGATGTCGCCGGCATCCACCAGGTCCACGTAATGGGTCTGCATGGCCTTGTAGTCGGCCAGGCGCCGGCGGATGTCGGCTACTTGGCCAGTCAGGCTCGTGTCCCGGGTCAGGCGCTCCATGTTGACCAGGGATTGCTCCACGGCGACGTCGTTGGCGTCGATCTTCGCCTTGATGGTGCGGTGCTCGGCCTCTTCGGTGGTGAGGCCGTAGTCCAGGGCGAAGCGGCGGTAGGTGACGGTGGTGTAGCGCAGGTCGGAGATGGCGCTGAGCAGGCTGACATTGCGGTCCACCAGGGATTCCACGGTACCCTGGATGCGGTTGAGGGACAGGTAGAGGTAGAGCATCAGGCCCAGCATGGCGGCCAGGATGATGCCGAACGTCAGCAGCAATGACTGTTTGATGGAGATTCTGGACAGCATGGTAGGCCTCGGGTCGATGGCGGGCGCTGCGGCAGCGCGGGCGCCTCGAATCTGGCCGAATGGCCATGGCCGATCAACCGGGCCGATTTTATCGCGGCGATAGATTTCGCCGCGTGCGCCGCGAATCCGCCCGTTCAGGCTTCCTGGCGCTGGCAGCAGCGGGCGAGGGCGGCCTCCAGGCGGCGGTCCGGCATGGCGTGGGTGCGCAGCGCGCGAACGGTCTGCTCCACGTAATCGCGGGTGCTGCCGTAGTGGCCGCGGGCGTCGGCGAACACCTGGCTGATCACGTGGTCCGGCAGGCTGCCGGCGTAGCAGGGCTGGTCCCGGCGCAGCACGAAGCACAGCGCCGGCACCCGGCTGCCGTCGTCCAGGCGGCAGGTCAGCCACTTCGGCTTGTAGGCGGCGTCGGGCATTTCCCGCTGCCAGAGGGCCAGCAGGTGAGCGTCGCGGTCTTCGTCGGGCAGCCGGTAGGCGAACCCCGAGCAGGAACCGCCGCGGTCCAGCCCGAGCACCAGCCCCGGGCATTCCGGGGTGCCGCGATGGATCTGCGACCACAGGTAGAGCC
This sequence comes from Pseudomonas mangiferae, assembly GCF_007109405.1. GTDB lineage: Bacteria > Pseudomonadota > Gammaproteobacteria > Pseudomonadales > Pseudomonadaceae > Pseudomonas_T > Pseudomonas_T mangiferae. The sequence continues at coordinate 456,582 of NZ_VJOY01000001.1, read as the reverse complement.
CCCGGTGATAGCCATGCAGCCGGGCGCGGCGGGCCTCCACGGCCGGGCATTCCGGCCGCCAGATCAGCGAGCCGTAGGCGAACAGCCAGAGCGGGCCGCCCGGATGCAGGCGCAGGGTGGTTTCCAGAGAGGCGAGCAATTCGCCGGGCGTGAGGCGCGCCGACGGGGAGCGGGGCGTGGCGGGGTGAGATTCGGTGTTTCGGTCGGGACTGGTCATGACGGCGAGAGAACGTCTGGGGCGTACGGACGGGGTCACTATAAACCCGCCTTGGGCCCGCTTCGAAACCGGTCGCGCCGAACGGCGCACTGTTGGCCGGGCAACAGTCGTTCCACAGCCATGTCCGCCAGGCAGCGCCTCGTACGGCTTCCATTCGAGCGAAAACCCGGCGCGCCGGGGCCTTCGCCCCTTGGCATGGCCGCTGCAACGGGAGCCGGGACGCTTCCGTCCTTCCGACACCGGTATCGAGGAGTTGCCCGTGCCCACGTTGTTCCAGACTGTCTCCACCGTATCCCGACGCGCCTGGCGCACCCTTGGCCTGCTGAGTGCACTGCTGCCCGCGGCCGTGAGCGCTCCCCTGGCCCATGGCGAGGAGGCTCCCGCGGCCATCCGCCTGGACTACGCCTACTACTCGCCCACCAGCCTGGTGCTGCGCCATTTCGGCTGGGTGGAGCAGGCGTTTCCCGGTACGCCGGTGAACTGGGTGCTGAGCCAGGGCAGCAACCGCTCCCTGGAATACCTCAATGGCGACAGCATCGACTTCGCCTCCACCGCCGGACTGGCCGCCGTGCTGGCCCGGGCCAACGGCAGCCCGGTGAAGACCGTCTACATCGCCAGCCGCCCGGAATGGACCGCCCTGGCGGTGGCCAAGGACTCGCCGCTGAAATCCCTGGCCGACCTGAAGGGCAAGAAGATCGCCGCCACCAAGGGCACCGACCCCTACCTGTTCACCTTGCGTGCGCTGCAGCAGGCCGGGCTGGGCAAGGATGACGTGGAGCTGGTCCACCTGCAGCACCCGGACGGCCGGGTGGCCCTGGAGCGGGGCGACGTGGACGCCTGGGCCGGCCTCGACCCGCACCTGGCCGCCAGCGAGCTGCAGGCCGGCTCGCGCCTGCTCTACCGTAGCCTGGATTTCAACAGCTACGGCGTGCTCAACGTCACCGAGGCTTTCGCCACCGCTCACCCCCAGACCATCGAAACGGTGTTGCGCGCCTACGAGCGTGCCCGCCACTGGGCGCTGGAGCACCCGGACGAGCTGGCCAAGCTGCTGGCCGAGGCGTCCGGGTTGCCGCTGGAGGTGGCGCGTCTGCAGCTGCAACGCACCGACTTCAGCGACCCGCTGCCCGGCGAGCGGCAGGTGACCGCCCTCAAGGCCGCGGCACCGATCCTGGTATCGGAAGGGCTGGTACGCCGGGGCGTGAACGTCGATACGGTGGTGGAGCAATTGATCGAGCCGCGTTTCGCCCGCGCCGCGGTGGCGCCATGACCCACGCATCCGTCCGACGGGCGCAGCCATGAGCGCCGATTCCCGCGCCTGGCCCACGGGGCGACGCCGGGCGATCCTGCAGGGCGCCTGGCGCACCCTGGGGCCGAGGCTCAAGGGCCTGGTCCTGCCGGTGACCCTGCTGGCGACACTTGAAGTGGCCGCGCGCCTGGGCTGGGTACCGGCCTACCAGATGCCCGCGCCCAGCGAGGTGCTGCTGACCCTGGGCGAACTGGCCGATGGCCCGCTGTGGAAGCACATCGGTGCCAGCCTGGCTCGGGTGGCCCTGGGGTTCGCCATCGGCGCCGGCCTGGCGCTGGTGTTCGCCGTCTGGGTGGGCCTCAGCCGGGAGGCGGAGCGCTACCTGGAGCCGACCTTCGCCGCGTTGCGGGCGATCCCCAGCCTGGCCTGGGTGCCCCTGTTGCTGCTGTGGCTGGGCATCGACGAGCGTTCCAAGGTGGTCCTGATCGCCATCGGCGCGTTCTTCCCGGTCTACCTCAACGGGGTCGCGGCGATCCGCGGCATCGACCGCAAGCTGGTGGAAGTGGGCCACCTGTATGGCTTCGGCGCGCTGCGCCTGACCCGTCGCATCCTCCTGCCAGCGGCCCTGCCGGGCCTTTTCACCGGCCTGCGCAGCGGGCTCGCCCTGGCCTGGATGTTCCTGGTGGCTGCCGAGCTGATTGCCGCCACCCGCGGCCTGGGATACCTGCTCAGCGATGGCCGGGAAACCTCGCGGCCTGACCTGGTGCTGGCCGCCATCGTCGTCCTGGCGCTGCTGGGCAAACTCAGCGACGGCCTGCTGGCCGGGCTGGAGCGCCGCTGCCTGGGCTGGCGCGACACCCTGGGCGAGCAGCAGGGGGAGGTGCGGTCATGAACGATGTCCTGCTGGACGTGCGGGTGGTGCATAAACGCTATGCGGGCGCCACCGTGCTGCGCGACATCCACCTGCGCCTGCAACGGGGCGAGCGGGTCAGCCTGCTGGGCCCCAGCGGTTGCGGCAAGAGCACGCTGCTGCGCATCGCCGCCGGCCTGGAACGGCAGTTCGACGGCGAGCTGCAGCGCGCCTCGCCGGACCAGGCTTCGGTGGCTTTCGTGTTCCAGGAACCGCGGCTGATGCCCTGGCTGACGGTGGCGCAGAACATCGGCTTCGCCGACGGCGCGGCCTGCGACCGGCAGCGGGTCGACATCCTCATCGCCGAGGTGGGCTTGGACGGATTCGCCGAGGCGCTGCCCAAGCGCCTGTCCGGCGGCATGGCCCAGCGGGCTGCCATCGCCCGGGCGCTGTATGGCCGGCCGGCGCTGCTGCTGCTGGACGAGCCCTTCAGCGCAGTGGATGCATTCACCCGCATGAAGCTGCAGGACCTGTTGCTGGACCTGGCCCAGCGACACCATATCGCACTGCTGCTGGTGACCCACGACGTGGACGAGGCGCTTTACCTGGGCGACCGGGTGCTGGTGATGGAGAATCGCCCCAGCCGCATCCGCCACAGCCTGGGAGTGGACCTGTCGCAGCCCCGGGACCGGCGCGACCCGCGACTGGCGGCGCTCAAGGCCGAGGCCCTGACCGCGCTGCACGAGGCTCATGTGATCTGAAGGAAGGGAAGAGGGCGCATCCACGGATGCGCCTGGACGACTACGACGGTGGGCCGATCAGTTCCTGGACCTTGGCGACCACCGCGAAGATGTCGAAGGGCTTGTCGAACACTGCGTTGAACAGGTGCTCGTTGGCACGGCCCACGCTGCCCTGGGCGCCGCTCATGAGGATGATGGGCATCTCCGCGGACTGCGGCCGTGCCTTCACTGCGGTGGCGAACTCCAGCCCGTCCATGACCGGCATCATGAAGTCCGTGATGATCAGTTGCGGGCGCTCGCGCTCCAGCACGTCCAGGCCTTTGCGGCCGTTGCTGGCCTTGACCACCATGTAGCCTTCGTCCTCCAGCGCGAACGCCAGGATATCGGCTATCAGATATTCGTCATCGACAATCAGGATCGTCATGGCTGGCCGTTCTTATTACTTACGACCTTATTCGGTAGGCAACGGGATAGCGGAACCTGAGAGCACCGTGGCTGCGTTTTTGAATGCCTTGCTGAGATCGATGCCATGTTCGTTCAGGACGACTTCGAAGAGTGAGGAATCGTAAAAACTGTCGCGCATTTTAAGAATGGACAGCAGCCGCTTGAGTTCCGAGTTCAGCTCGACAAAGCGCATCAGGAACAGGTTGTCGACGATGCTGGACAACTCAGGGCCTGGTGCATGGATGTCCGAACCGAACAGATCGCGCATCTCCCATGTCGCAAAGACAGTGACACCACGGGCTCGCAGCTCGTTCATCAAAACTGAGAAGAACTCGACCAGGCGGCCGGGCGTGGAGGCGAGGCGGGCCATACCGCCCAGGCTGTCGATCATCAGGCGCTTGACCCCGCGGGCTTCCACCTGCCGCAGCAGATTGGCGCCGACGGCGTCGATGTTGCCCTCAGTGGAGGGCTGCCAGAGGATGTCCAGGGCGCCCTGTTCGATCAGGGAATCGAAGTCCAGGCCGATGCAGCGGGCTTTCAGGCGCACCCGCTGGGGCGTCTCGTAGAAGCCGAACAGCAGGCCCGGCTCCTCCTGGCTGGACTGACCGAGGAAGTGCAGGCCGAAGCTGGTCTTGCCGATGCCGGACGGACCGATGGCCAGGCTGACGGAGGAGCTGGGCAGTCCGCCGCCGATCAGCGAGTCCAGGGAGCCGACGCCGCTGCGCACCCGTGTCAGGTCGGCGCTGTCGGGACGGGTGGGTCGGCTGAGCATGCTTTCCAGGCGTGGGTAAACCACCAGGCCGTCGTCGGTGATCACGCAGTCGTGCAGGCCGGAGAGGGCACCGCTGCCGCGGGTCTTGCGCAGTTGGATACGACGAACCGAACGCACGCCGCAGAGTTCTTCGCCCAGTTCGATCACCCCGTCCACCATGGTGTGCTCCGGGCTGCCTTCGTCCAGCCGGGAGCTGGTGAGGAACAGCACGGTGCAGCCGGCGAAGGCCGCATGGCCTTGCAGTTCGGAGATGAATTTCTTGGTGTCGATGGTGTTTTCCGCCCGAGAGCGGGCGTTGAGCAGGCCGTCGACGATCAGCAGGCTGGCCTTCTGCCGGCTGATTTCCCGGCGCAGCAGCTTGACCACTTCGTCCAGCCCCTCGTTCTCCAGGGTGTCGAAGGCGCTGACGAACTGGACTTCCGCGCCGATCCGATTGGGATCGAAGAAGCTCAGGGTCGAGAGGAACTGGAACAGCCGCTCGTGGGTTTCCGAGAGCAGGGTGGCGACCAGCACCCGACCGCCTTCACGCACATGGTTGAAGGCGACCTGGTTGGCGAGAATGGTTTTGCCGGAGCCGGGGCGGCCCTGGATGATGTAGGAAGCACCCGCGACGAGCCCTCCCTTCAGCAGCGTATCCAGCCCTTCGATACCGCTCCGAAAGCGTGTTAAACGTTCCAAGGTCCTGCCCCGAAAAAAAGGATGAGCGAAAATAGCCCACCTGAGCGTCCGGCGAAAGAGGAAGTTGCCACTGCAAGCGGAGGGCGATGGACTGTTTTTCGCGGTTTGAGTTCCATCGCTCTTGGATGCAGGTGTCTGGCTGCCCTGGCAGGCCTCTTTCGAGCCGCTGATTTCACCACGAATGAGGTACGGGCGTACCTTTTTTCTGCCGCTATGGCGTGATGTGATTCGCCCATGGCGCTGAATGGGCTTAGACCGCGCCAACTCTCCAGCGCAGCTACCCGGTATTATCCACAGATGGCTGGCAATGGCCGTGACACCAGGCCGCAGCAAGGCGGGGCTGCGTTCGAATCGCCGTGCGGTGTCAGACCCGGAGTGCGAGTGATCAAAAAACGCCCGTAGCCCACAGCCGTTGCGCGGCGAACCATCGGGTCGCCCGGTGGAGCAGGTGAAGCAGATCCCCCGTACCGCTTGGATCAGGGCTCGCTGGGTTCCAGGGCTTCGGCCGTGGCATAGCCCAGCAGCTCGCGGATCTTCTGGGCCAGGTCCTCCAGGCCGAACGGCTTGGTCAGCAGGTCCATGCCGTCCTCCAGGAAACCGCTGGCCGAGGTGGCGTTCTCCGCATAGCCGGTCATGAACAGGATGCGCAGGTCCGGGCGCAGGGCGCGGGTCCGCTCCACCAGCCGGCGGCCGTCCAGGCCTGGCAAGCCGATGTCGGTGATCAACAGGTCCAGCGGTTGCGAGGATTCGACGATGCGCAGGCCGCTGGGCCCGTCCACCGCCTCCAGGGTACTGCAGCCCAGGTCATGCAGCACTTCCACCACCAGCTCGCGCACCGCCGGCTCGTCCTCCACCACCAGCACCACGTCACCGCTGGCCTGCTCGTCGGGCAGGCCGTTACCGCTCGGCGGGGTAGGTGTGGGTGCGGGGCCCAGGTAACGGGGCAGGTAGAGGCTCACCCGGGTGCCCTTGCCAGGGTTGGAGTCGATGGTGGCGCCACCCTCGGACTGGCGCGCGAAGCCATAGACCATGGACAGCCCCAGGCCCGTGCCCTGGCCCATGGGCTTGGTGGTGTAGAACGGTTCGAAGGCCCGCTCCAACACGTCCCGGGGCATGCCGGTGCCGGAGTCGACCACGCTGATGCATACGTAGTGGCCGGCCGGCAGTTGCTGGCCGCCGCTGTTCAGCGGCTCGCGCAGCGGGGCGTTGCGCGTCTCGATCACCAGGCGGCCGCCGTCGGGCATGGCGTCCCGGGCGTTGATGGCCAGATTGAGCAGAGCGCTCTCCAGCTGGTTGGAGTCGCAGCGGGTCTGCCAGAGGTCGCGGGCGGTGTGGAATTCCAGGGCGATGGTCTCGCCGATGCTGCGCAGCAGCAGGTCCTGGATCGACGCCACCAACTGGTTGGCATCCACCGGCCGGGGCGCCAGGGGCTGGCGGCGGGAGAAGGCCAGCAGGCGGTTGGTCAGTGCCGCGGCACGGTTAGCGGCACCGGTGGCCACCTCGATGTAGCGCTCCAGGTCCTGGCCGCGGCCAGTCTCGATGCGCCGCTGCATCAGGTCCAGGGAGCCGAGGATGCCGGTCAGCAGGTTGTTGAAGTCGTGAGCGATGCCGCCGGTGAGCTGGCCGACCGCTTCCATCTTCTGCGCCTGGCGCAGGGCTTCCTGCACCACCTCGCGCTCAGCCGCCTCGCGCTTGAGGTCGCGTAGAGCCAGGGCCAGGGCGTCGGTGCGTTCGGCCACCTTGGCTTCCAGGGTTTCGTTGAGCCGTTTCAGCGCCGCTTCCGCGTTGATCTGCTCGGTGAGGTCGTTGCCCTCGACGAAGATGCCGGACACCGAGCCGTCGGCGTCGAGAATCGGCTGGTAGATGAAGTGCAGGTAGCGGGTTTCCGGCATGCCGCCGGGCTGGCGGGTCAGCACGATGGGGACGTTGCGGCCGACGTAGACCTGGCCGCTGCGGTAGACCTCGTCCAGGCGCTCGAAGAAACCCTGGCCGGCGATCTCCGGCAGCGCTTCCCGTACCGTCTGCCCGATTTGGATAGGGTGCCCGACCAGGTCCAGGTAAGCGTCGTTGGTCAGCTCGAAGACATGCTCGGGGCCGCGCAGCACGCAGATGAAGCTGGGCGCCTGCTGGAACAGCCGGTGCAGGTGGTCGCGCTCGGCGGTGCGCTGCTCCACCTCGGCGATCAGCCCGGCGTTGGCCCGCCGCAGTGCTTCCGCCGCCTGCTTGCGCATGCGCACGATCTCGGTGAGGGTCTGGGCCCGCAAGCGCTCCGCCTGGTAGGCGTCGACGCTGGCCAGGGTCGAGGCGATCTGCCCGGCCAGCAAGCCGATGAAGCCCGGGTAGTCGGTGTCATGAGGGCGGAACGGGTTCAGCGCCACCACCAGGAAGCCCAGGGGCCGGCCAGCGCCCTGGCCGGCGATGGGGATCAGCGCCACCTTGCGCGGCGGCCGTTGCCAGGCGCCGCAGGGCAGGGCGACGGCCTGCGGGGGAATGGCCAGTTCCAGGCTTTCGCCTTCGAGGATGCGTTCCAGCTGCCATTCTCCCCGCGCCTCCAGGCCGACGATCTGCCGGGCGTAGGGGTGATCCCGCTCTATCCCGCTGGTGCACGCCAGGTGCGCGACCTCCGACTGATCGAAGACATAGGTGAGGGTGAAGGGCAGGTCGTGGGGGTTTCCGCCCAGGGCGGTGGCCACTGCGCGGAACAGGTCCTCGCGGTCGTCCACCCCGTTGAGGGCGGCGGCCAGCTCCCGCAGGGACGCCAGGCGCCGTTCGCTGACCACGCGCTCGGTTTCCTCGGCCACGGCGCAGAACAGCCCGGCCACCTGGCCCTGGTCGTCCAGCAGCGGGCTGTAGGAGAAGGTGTGGTAGGTTTCCTCCGGGTAGCCAGCGCGCTCCAGAATCAGCAGCAGGTCGCGGTCCCAGGTGGACAGGCCCTGCTCGTAGACGGTCTGGACCCGGTCCCGCACCGCGTCCCAGACTTCCGCCCAGACCTCGCGCATCGGCCGGCCGAGGGCCGTGGCGTGCTTCATGCCGAGGGTCGGGCGATAGGCATCGTTGTAGAAGAAATGGATGTCCGGTCCCCAGCCCATCCACATGTCGAAGCGCGACGTGAGCAGGATGCGCAGTGCCAGTTTCAGGGACTCGGGCCAAGCCTCGGGCGGGCCCAGGGCAGTGGCCGCCCAGTCGTGGCGGCGCATCAGCTCGGCCATCTCGCTGTCGCCGATGAACACGTCGGCGTGGCTCGCCGAGGAAGGTGAAGACGGTGTCACGGAACGATTCCTGTTCGGGAAGGCCTGGCCGGTTCCTTGTGCCAGGCGGGTCGGGTCGCGTTGGGGACGCGCTGCAGCAGGCCCGGGGCGCGCCGCATCAGGCCGGGTTCTCCAGGGCCGCCAGGCGTGCCTCGAGGGCGGCGATGCGGGCTTCCAGTTCGTCCAGGCGGCTGTCCGCCGGGGCGCCGCGCTCGGCGCGTTCGCTGCGCTCCGGGCGGGTCGCCAGCAGGGCCTGGGTATCCGCCGGGTCCGCCAGGGTGGTTACGTAGCGATCCTCGCGCTGGCCGGACTGGCGCCCCACCTGCTCCACGAGACCGCGCTGGCGCAGGCGCTCCAGATGATGCTGGACCTGGTCGAGGTCTTCGAAGTCGTGCAGGCGCGCGCTGCGGGTCAGCAGTTCGCCCAGAGTCTGGGGCCCGCGCAACAGCAGCAGGCCCAGCAGCACCACCTGGGGCGCCACCAGTTCCAGGGTCTTGTCGGCGCGGTGTTCCCAGCGGTCGGCGCGGCTGCCCATCACCAGGCGGGCGAGGCCGTGGCCTTCGAGGGCACGCAGGCCTTGACCGACCTGGCCGGGGGTGAGGTTCATCAGGGGCTCGCGGCTGGTCTTCTGGTTGCAGGCCAGGACCAGGGCGTTGAGGGTCAGGGGGTAGGCTTCCGGCGTCGCGGCCTGTTTCTCGATCAGGCAACCAAGAATGCGCGCCTCGTGGGCATGCAATGGCGTGACCGTGTCCGCTTCGTTGGACATGTGCAACTCCCTGACGGTGACAAAGGGCCCTAGCCTAGCCTGATCGACGGGTAGTTGTCATAACCCGTGGCCCTCCCGAGGCCTGTTCCCGGGCGCCCAAGGAAGAAAACGCGCGTTCCATCACGACCTTTCATCGGACAGCGGTCAAGAAGCGTCCGTATTGGCCGATAGGGCCGAAACCACCAGGCGGGTTCGATGGGTCGAACCTTGCAGGCCTCTCCGCCCTTCCGAGGAGGAATCCACCATGGACATTTCCCGTATCGCCAGCGCCGTTTCCCAGGCCAGTGCCACTGCCAGCGCGGCGGTGGGCAACGCCAGCAATGCCAGTGCCGGCGACATCATCGCGGCGAAAGATGCGCAACTGTCGTCGGACGTCTCGGTCCTGACCCTGAAGAAAGCCATCGACATGCAGGCCCAGGGCGCCATGGCGCTGATCGAGGCGATCCCGCAGCCTGCCAGCAACCCGCCGCACCTGGGCAACACCATCGACGTGCGCGCCTGAGCCTCAGGCGCCGATCCGCGCGCTGGCCGCCACGACCAGCAGCAGGGCCGCCACCCCTAGCAAGGCGAAGGGCAGTCCGATGCCCTGGGCCACCAGGCCGATCAACGCCGGCCCGGCCAGGATGCCCGCGTAGCCCAGGGTGGTCACCGCTGCCACCGCCTGGTGGGAGGGCATCAACTGCTGCCGGCCGATGGCCGAGTACAGCACCGGCACGATATTCGACGCCCCCAGCCCCACCAGGGCGAAGCCCAGCAGCGCCAGGTGCCACTCGCTGGCCATGACCGCCAGGGCCAGGCCCGCCGCCGAAAGCAGTCCCCCTCCCAATAGAATTCGCCTGCCTCCCAGTGCCCTCACCAGGCGATCGCCCGTCAGCCGGCCCAAGGTCATGGCAAGGGCGAAGGCGGTGTAGCCCAGGCCCGCGCCCGCAGCCGGCAACTGGCCACGGGCGGTGAGCAGCACCGCGCTCCAGTCGAGGATCGCGCCCTCGGCGAGGAAGCTGATGAAAGTCAGCAGGCCGATGAACAGGACGATACCGTGGGGCAGGGCGAAGCCGCGTCCCTGGCTGTCGCCCTCGGCGTAGGGCAGCAGATGACGGCCGGCACCGCCCAGGGCCAGCAGGATCAGCGCGCTCACCGCCAGCGCTGCCCAGAGCGGCGTAGCTCCCTGGGACAGCAGCAGGCTGACGCCGCCGGCCCCGGCGATCCCGCCGACGCTGAACAGCCCATGGAAGCCCGACATCAGCGCCCGGTCGCCGGCCTTCTCCACCAGCACCGCCTGGATGTTCACCGCTACGTCCACCGTGCCCACCCCGGCGCCGAACAGAAACAGGGCCAGGGCTAAAGCCAGGGGTGCATCCAGGGTGGCCAGCAAGGGCAGGGTGACGGCGATCACCAGGGCGGCGCAGACGATCAGCAGGCGGCAACCCAGGCGCGGCGCCAGCAGCCCAGTCAACGGCATGGTTACGAGGGAGCCCACCCCCAGGCACAGCAGCAATAACCCCAGGCTGGCTTCGTCGAGCCCGGCGCGCTGCTTGGCATAGGGAACCAGGGGCGCCCAGGCGGACATGCCGAAGCCGGCGATGAAGAAGGCCACGCGGGTGGCGACCCGTTGCGCCAAGCCGATGGGCGCGGAGGCGGTTGCGGGAAAGCCCGCAGGGGTGGCTGTCGGCATGCACGCCTCCGTCATCGTGTCGAAAGCATCCTGACTGACCGGTTGTCGCCAAGGTTCAACTGGACGCCCCGGAGAGCCGCCGGGGGCTGGCGCCCCGCAAGGGGCTTCCGTACCATCCGCGCGCCCCGGTTTCGCCTCTCCATTTTTCGCCCCTTCGTTCGTTTCCTGGCCATCCGCCAGGCGACGCGGCGTCGTGCGGCGCAGGCGGCGCCATCAGGTCCAGCAGGAAACGTCATCGCGCGATGGCAAGGTGAGGCGAGCGCGCCGAGGCAGCGGGTTTACCCAGCGGTAAACGAGCAGCTCCCGTGCGCCAAAGGCGCCTCGTCGAGTGCGGTCGTTCCTATCCCCAGATTCCTTTCCCTTCGTGCCCCGGGTATTGCAGTCCCATGTACAACTCCTTGAAATTCAGCCACAAGATCCTCCTGGCCGCCTCCCTGGTGGTCACGGTCGCCTTCGCCTGTTTCGTCCTGTTCAACGATTACCGGCAGCGGCAATCGGTGCGGGCCGACGTGCAGTCGACCCTGCAATCCCTCGGCGACCTCAGTTCGCGCAACATCCAGAACTGGCTGGAAGGACGCATCCACCTGCTGGAGTCCATCGCCCAGCAGGTGGAACGCCAGGGCGAGAACGAGGTGCCGACCCGGGCGATTTCCCTGCCGGTCTACGGCGGCAGCTTCCAGCTCAGCTACTTCGGCGGCCAGGACGGCTCTATGGTCTCGGTACCGGCGGGCAACCGCGCGGCGGACTACGATCCGCGAACCCGCGGCTGGTACCAGGCCGCCAGCGGCGCCCATGCCACGGTGGTCACCGAGCCGTACATCGCCGCCTCGTCCGGCAAGCTGGTGATCACCATCGCCACCCCGGTCCGCGCCGCGGGCCGCATGCTGGGGGTGGCCGGCGCCGACATGGACCTGGAGGCGATCACCGCCATCATCAATTCCCTGGATTTCGCCGGTCACGGCCATGCCTTTCTGGTGGACGCCAATGGCAAGGTGCTGCTGCATCCCGACAAGGATGCGTTGCTGAAGCCACTGGCCCAGCTCTATCCGGCCGGCGAGACGCCCCGGATCGTCCAGGGCGTGCAGGAAGTACAGGGCGCCAAGGGGCCGGAGTTCGTGTCGTTCATGCCGGTGCGCGGCGTACCGTCGGCCAACTGGTACGTGGGCCTGGTGCTGGACCAGCAGCAGGCCTACGCCATGCTCAGCGAGTTCCGCACCTCGGCGATCCTGGCGACGCTGATTGCGGTGGTGGCCACCATCCTCTTGTTAGGCATGCTGATTCGCGTGCTGCTGCGGCCGTTGCACCAGATGAGCCTGGCCATGGAAGACATCGCCCAAGGCGACGGTGACCTGACCAAGCGCCTGGATGCCGAGGGCAAGGACGAATTCGGCGAGCTGGCCAAGGCCTTCAACCATTTCGTCGGGCGTATCCACGCCTCGATCCGTGAGGTGTCCTCCACCACCGCCCAGGTCAACGAAGTCGCCAAGCTGGTGCTCAACGCCTCCAACTCATCCATGAGCAACTCCGACGAGCAGGCCCAGCGCACCAACAGCGTGGCCGCCGCCATCAACGAGCTGGGCGCCGCCGCCCAGGAAATTGCCCGCAACGCCGCGGATGCGTCCAACCAGGCCTCCGAGGCCCGGGTGCAGTCCGAGGATGGCAGTCAGGTGGTAGAGCGCACCATTCGCGCCATGAGCGAGCTGTCGGCGAAGATCAGCGGTTCCTGCGCCAACATCGAGGCCCTCAACAGCAAGACGGTGAACATCGGGCAGATCCTGGAAGTGATCAAGAGCATCTCCCAGCAGACCAACCTGCTGGCACTCAACGCCGCCATCGAGGCCGCCCGGGCGGGCGAAGCCGGTCGCGGCTTCGCCGTGGTGGCGGACGAGGTGCGCAACCTGGCCCACCGGACCCAGGAATCGGCCCAGGAAATCCAGAAGATGATCGAGGAGCTGCAGGTGGGCGCCGGAGAAGCGGTCACCACCATGACCGAGAGCCAGCGCTACAGCGAGGAAAGCGTGGAGATCGCCAACCAGGCCGGCGAGCGCCTGAGCAGCGTAACCCATCGCATCGGTGAGATCGACGGCATGAACCAGTCCGTGGCCACCGCCACCGAGGAACAGACCTCGGTGATCGAGACCCTGAACATGGACATCACCGAGATCAACACCCTCAACCAGGAAGGCGTGGAGAACCTTCAAGCCACGTTGCGTGCCTGCGCCGACCTGGAACGGCAGGCGGCGCGGCTGACCGTGCTGGTGGGCAGCTTCAGGATTTGACGGCGCCGGCCGCCCCCATCCGTCGAGAACGGGCGGTCACTCGCTGGAGAAAATGCGCGAATCCGGGCGCCGGTCCGGATCGCCGCAGGCTTCCCGGGGTAGCAGGGTCGGCGGCGGGCACTGCCGCAGGTCCTTCATCAGGGCGTCGGTGCGCTCCTGGTAGCGGGCCGCGGTCTCGCCTTCCGACGGCTCGCCCTGGGCGCTGACGAAGCGATATTGCAACAGGCTCAGGCGCCGGTTGGCGCTGAAGGTGGTCTGGTACTGCAGCACCAGGCGGCGGGCATCCAGGTCGATGCCCAGCAGCACCGGGCGCATGGGGAGCGGGATCATCCGTCCATGGCGATAGCCGAGGTAAAGGAAGGGTTGGTCCAGGGAGGGCAACTCGATCCGCTGGTTGCTGCCCTGCCCGGTTTTCTGCAGGGTCAGGCGCGCCGCCTCCGGCAGGTACCCGTCCAGGCGTACGCCCCGCGTCACCGGCTGGTCGCCTACGCAGGGGATGAAGCTGTATTCCGGCGTGCGGGCCCGGGGGCCGGTGTAGGTCATGCGTCCGTCCGCATCGGCGCTCAGGGGACGCAGGGGCTGCGCCGCGCCGCGGGCGTCGGCGATACCGTGCAGCTCACCGCCCTTGACGAACACCGCTGTGTAGGGGAACCACGAGGTTCGCTGGTTCTCGCCGCCGCCGTAGCGCTGGCAGGTGAGGTCATGGGAGGGGTCGTCGTCCAGGCTCAGCAGCGGTTCGCCTTCGTCGGCCAAGGTCAGCTGGCCACGGTCGTCGATGTCGTAGGTGATCTTGGTGACCACCGACCAATAGGTACCCGCCGGGTCTTCCGCCTGCAGTAGCGCGAAGGGGAAGGGCGTGTAGTTCTTCTGCTCGGGCGCCTGGTCGCTGTCGTGGAAGGAGGCGCAGGCCCCCAGCAGGGCGCATGCGCAGAAGAGCGCGATCTGCCGACCGAAGGGCAGGGGGGCGGGCGGGCGAACAGTCATCGCAGGAGTCCTCGTCAGGCAATGGTCTTGTCGAGCCGGCCGATGGAAGCGGAACGCTTCGCAAAAAGCCACCGGCGGTGCATGCTTCGGCCTTCGGGCGGCGCGAACGTTCCGCCCATCACCGTTTCGCTTGCCGCCAGGTCCGCCATGCGCCGTCTGCTCGTCCTGTTACCTTGCCTCGCCCTGCTGGGCCCGGTTTCCGCCGCCGGTTCGGAAGACCGTCAGGTGACCTGGCCCGCCGGCTGGGTAGTGACCGCCCTGCCGGCCCCGGGGCAGGCGCCGGGGGACATCCGCGAGCGGGCCAACCCGCCAGGCGACGGCAGCCCACTGCTGATCATGGAGTTCACCCGCACCGCTCAGCACGAACCGGACATCGACCTGCGCAAGGTGCTGACCCACATGCGCAAGGCGGTGCAACTGGAGACCTTGCGCCAGGGCCTGCATACCGCCTGCACGCCTCCCCGGGAGAGCACCTTCGGCCGCCTGCCGGGCCTCGAGACCACCTGCACCACCCGGCGCGACGACGTGGACCTGATGCGCCAGACCCTGCTGGTGGCCCTGGGGGAGGGCGCGGCCTATTCCCTGTCCTACGCCGGCGAAGCCCAGCGCTATGCCGACTCCGCAGCCCTGATCGACCAGGTGCGGGCGAGCCTGGACCCTCACTGAGGCCCCGCATTCGTACCCCGGCGCCAGCAGTTCGCCGTCGTTGACAAAGGCCGACCGCTTTTCCATAGTTCCGCCACGCAAACGTTTGCCTAAGCGCGCGTTTGCATAAAAACGACAAAAAAACTGGAGTCATCCCATGAAGCTGCCGGTCCCCGGGCGCCTGTTCGCCTTCGCTTTCCTCGCCAGTCTGCCGTTCTCCAGCGTCCACGCCGAGGCACCGGCCAAGCCCAAGGTGGCGCTGGTGATGAAATCCCTCGCCAACGAGTTCTTCCTGACCATGGAAGACGGCGCCAAGGCTTACCAGAAGGACCACGCCGAGCAGTTCGACCTGGTGTCGAACGGCATCAAGGACGAGTCCGACACCGCCAACCAGATCCGCATCGTCGAGCAGATGATCGTCTCCAAGGTCGACGCCCTGGTGCTGGCGCCGGCCGACTCCAAGGCCCTGGTGCCGGTGGTGAAGAAGGCGGTGGACGCCGGCATCACCGTGATCAACATCGATAACCGCCTGGACCCGGACGTCCTCAAGAGCAAGGGCATCGCGGTGCCCTTCGTGGGCCCGGACAACCGCAAGGGCGCACGCCTGGTGGGCGACTACCTGGCCAAGCAGCTCCAGGGCGGCGACCAGGTGGGGATCATCGAGGGCGTGTCCACCACCACCAACGCCCAGCAACGTACCGCCGGTTTCAAGGACGCCATGGAAGCAGCCGGGATGAAGGTGGTCTCGGTGCAGTCCGGCAACTGGGAAATCGACAAGGGCAACGCCGTCGCCTCGGCGATGCTCAACGAGTACCCCGAACTCAAGGCGTTGCTGGCCGGCAACGACAGCATGGCCCTGGGCGCGGTGTCCGCCATTCGCGCCGCTGGCAAGGCCGGCAAGGTGAAGGTGGTGGGCTACGACAACATCAAGGCCATCAAGCCGATGCTCAAGGATGGCCGCGTGCTCGCCACCGCCGACCAGTTCGCCGCCAAGCAGGCGGTGTTCGGCATCGAGGCCGCCCTCACGTCCCTGAAGGGGGAGAAGGCCGAGGGTGATGCCAGTGGCGTCATCGAGACCCCGGTGGAGCTGGTCACCCAGCCCTGACCCGCCCTGCGCGGTCTCGCCGGGGTGCGCTCCGGCGAGACCGCGGTTTCGGAGAATTCATTCATGTCCTCCTTCGTTGCGGAGCCGGTGCTGCATATCCGCGGGATCGGCAAGCACTACGCACAGCCGGTGCTGGCCGACGTCGACCTGACCCTGGTGCGGGGCGAAGTGCTGGCCCTTACCGGCGAGAACGGCGCCGGCAAGAGCACCCTGTCGAAGATCATCGGCGGGCTGGTCCACCCCACCACCGGCGACATGCAGTTCGAGGGCCGTCCCTATGCCCCGGCCAGCCGTGCCGAGGCGGAGCGCCTGGGCGTGCGCATGGTGATGCAGGAGCTGAACCTGCTGCCCACTCTGAGCATCGCCGAGAACCTGTTCCTCGACCGCCTGCCCAGCCGCGGCGGCTGGATCGCCCGGCGCCGCCTGCGGGAGGACGCCCTGCACGCCATGGCCCAGGTAGGTCTCGATGCTCTCGACCCGGACACCCTGGTGGGCGAGCTGGGCATCGGTCATCAGCAGATGGTGGAGATCGCCCGCAACCTGATCGGCGACTGCCACCTGCTGATCCTCGACGAACCCACCGCCATGCTCACCGCCCGGGAAGTGGACCTGCTGTTCGAGCAGATCGCCCGCCTGCGGGCCCGGGGCGTGGCCATCGTCTACATCTCCCATCGCCTGGAAGAGCTGGCACAGATCGCCCAGCGGGTCGCCGTGCTGCGGGACGGCCGCCTGGTGGCGGTGGAGCCGGTGGCCGGCAACGACCCCCAGCACCTGGTGAACCTGATGGTGGGCCGCGAGCTGGGCGAGCACATCGACCTCGGCCCGCGCAGCCTGGGGGCGCCGCTGCTGGCGGTGCGCGGCCTGGGGCGCGGCGAGGTGGTGCGGGACGTGTCCTTCGAGGTCCGGGCCGGGGAGATCTTCGGCATTTCCGGGTTGATCGGTGCCGGGCGCACCGAACTACTGCGGCTGATCTACGGCGCCGACCGGGCCGACCGCGGCACCGTCGCCCTGGGTCACCCCCTGGAGGTGAAGGCCATCGGCTCGCCGACGGACGCGGTGAAGCAGGGCATCGCCCTCATTACCGAGGACCGCAAGGGCGAAGGCCTGCTGCTGCCGCAGTCCATCAGCGCCAACGTCGCCTTGGGCAACCTGGCCGAGGTCTCGCGCCATGGCTTCATCGACCGGGGCGCGGAAACCGCCCTGGCCCAGCGCCAGATGCAGGCCATGCGCATCCGCTGCTCCGGGCCGGAGCAGCCGGTGGGCGAGCTGTCCGGGGGCAACCAGCAGAAAGTGGTGATCGGCCGCTGGCTGGAGCGCGACTGCCAGGTGCTGCTGTTCGACGAACCCACCCGGGGCATCGACGTGGGCGCCAAGTTCGACATCTACGGCCTGTTCGGCGAGCTGTCGCGCCAGGGCAAGGCCCTGGTGGTGGTCTCCAGCGACCTGCGCGAGCTGATGCTGATCTGCGACCGCATCGCCGTGCTTTCCGCCGGCCGCCTGATCGACACCTTCGACCGCGACCACTGGACCCAGGACGCGCTGCTCGCCGCCGCGTTCGCCGGCTACACCGCAAGCGACGCGCTGCTCCCCGAGCCGGCGGCGCTTCCCCAATGACCCAGGATTCCGCCATGACCAACCCGTCCCCCGACGCCGCGCCGCGCGCGGCCAAACGCCGTTCGCCGATGCTCGGCCTGGGTACCTACCTGGGCCTGGCCGGCGCGTTGCTGGCGATGATCGTGCTGTTCTCCAGCCTGAGCAGCCACTTCTTCTCCTACGACACCTTCACCACCCTGGCCAACCAGATCCCCGACCTGATGGTGCTGGCGGTGGGCATGACCTTCGTGCTGATCATCGGCGGCATCGACCTGTCGGTGGGCTCCGTGCTGGCCCTGGCGGCCTCGGTGGTCAGCGTGGCGATGCTCGGCTGGGGCTGGGGCGTGTTGCCCGCGGCGGCGCTGGGCATGCTCTGCGCGGCGGCCGCCGGCACCGTCACCGGGAGCATCACCGTGGCCTGGCGGATTCCCTCGTTCATCGTCTCCTTGGGCGTGCTGGAGATGGCCCGCGGCGCCGCCTACCAGCTCACCGACTCGCGCACCGCCTACATCGGCGACGCCTTCGCCTGGCTTTCCGATCCCCTGGCGGCGGGTATCTCGCCGGCGTTCCTGATCGCCCTGGCGGTGATCGTCGCCGCCCAGGTGCTGCTCACCCGCACGGTGTTCGGCCGCTACCTGATCGGCATCGGCACCAATGAGGAAGCGGTGCGCCTGGCCGGGATCAACCCGAAACCCTACAAGGTGCTGGTGTTCAGCCTCATGGGCCTGCTGGCCGGGCTGGCGGCGCTGTTCCAGATTTCCCGTCTGGAAGCGGCCGACCCCAACGCCGGCTCCGGCCTGGAGCTGCAGGTGATCGCCGCGGTGGTGATCGGCGGCACCAGCCTGATGGGTGGGCGCGGCTCGGTGATCAGCACCTTCTTCGGCGTGCTGATCATTTCCGTGCTGGCCGCGGGCCTGGCGCAGATCGGTGCCAGCGAGCCCACCAAGCGCATCATCACCGGCGCGGTGATCGTGGTGGCGGTGGTGCTGGACACCTACCGCAGCCACCGGGCCAGCCGGCGCGGCTGACGGGACGCGAGCATGGCCACCATCAAGGACGTCGCGGCCCGGGCGGGGATTTCCTACACCACCGTGTCCCATGTGCTGAACAACACCCGCCACGTCAGCCCCGAGGTGCGCTGCAAGGTGGAAGCGGCCATCGCCGAGCTGAACTATGTGCCCAGCGCGGTGGCCCGCTCCCTCAAGGCCCGGGCCACCGCCACCATCGGTCTGCTGATCCCCAGTGGCATCAACCCGTACTTCGCCGAACTGGCCCGGGGCATCGAGGACTGCTGCGAGCGCAACGGCTACTGCGTGATCCTGTGCAACTCCGACGATGACCCAGCCAAGCAGCGCAACTACCTGCGCATCCTCCTGGAAAAGCGCATCGACGGGCTGATCTTGGCTTCGGGGGGCGACGACCCCGGCTTCGCCCAGACCCTGCAGGCCTTGCGGATTCCCTGCCTGGTGGTGGACCGTGCCCTGGACGGGGTGGACACCGACACCCTGCGCATCGACCACGAACAGGGCGGCTACCTGGCTACCCGGCATCTGCTGGACCTGGGTCACCGCCACATCGCCTGCATCGCCGGCCCTGTCCAGACCGGCGTCGCCACCCTGCGGGTGCAGGGCTACCGGCGGGCCCTGGCCGAAGCCGGCCTCCAGACGCCGGCCGACGGTGTGGTGACCTGCGACTTCAGCAGCCCCGGCGGCTATCAGGCGGCTTCCGGCCTGCTGGCGGCCGGTTGCCCGGCCACGGCGATCGTCGCCGGCAACGACATGATCGGCTTCGGCGTGCTGCGGGCCGCCGCCGAGCGCGGCATCAGCGTACCGGGCCAGCTCTCGGTGATCGGCTTCGACGACATCCAGATGAGCCGCTACGTCTACCCGGCCCTCAGCACTGTCGGGCAGTCCATCCTCCAGCTTGGCGAACGGGCGGCCGAGCGCCTGCTGGCGCGCATCGCCAGGCCGCGCGTGCCCCTGGCGCGCGAGGCGCCCATCGAGCCGGCCCTGGTGGTGCGCGAGTCCACCGCGCCGCCCGCCGGCGCCTCCACCGACAACCCCAGATGAATGACGAACGAGAAGGGCGCTCAGCCATGCAAGCGAACGTAGTGGTGATCGGCAGCCTGAACATGGACCTAGTGGCGCGGGCACCGCGCCTGCCCCGGGAAGGGGAGACCCTGAGCGGTGAGAGCTTCGCCACCGTGCCCGGCGGCAAGGGCGCCAACCAAGCGGTGGCCGCGGCGCGCCTGGGCGCCCGGGTGGCGATGGTCGGCTGCGTCGGCGACGACGCCTACGGCGCGCAGCTGCGCACCGGACTGGAAGCCGAGGGCATCGACTGCTCGGCCCTGGCCGAGGTGGCGGATTGCTCCAGCGGAGTCGCGCTGATCGTGGTGGACGACAACAGCCAGAACGCCATCGTGGTGATCCCCGGGGCCAACGGCGAGCTGTCGGCCTCCCGGGTGGAGGCCCTGGACGCGGTGTTGCAGGGCGCGCAGATCCTCATCTGCCAGCTGGAGATTCCCAGCCTCACCGTGGCCCACGTGCTGTGTCGCGGCCATGCCCTGGGCAAGACGGTGATCCTCAATCCGGCGCCCGCCAGCGAGGCGCTGCCGCCCGCGTGGTACGCCTGGATCGACTACCTGATTCCCAACGAGAGCGAGGCCGCGCTGCTCAGCGGCCTGCCGGTGGACTCTCTGGAGAGCGCCGGCGCCGCGGCGGCGCACCTGCGCCGGGCCGGTGCGGCCAAGGTGATCCTGACCCTGGGCGAGCGCGGCGCGCTGTTCGTCGACGACGACGGGGCGCGGCATTTCCCGACCCGGGCGGTACGCGCGGTGGATACCACTGCGGCCGGCGACACCTTCGTCGGCGCCTTCGCCGCGGGGCTCGCCCGGGGCTTCGACGAAGCCGAGGCGATCCGTTTCGGCCAGCGCGCCGCCGCCCTGTCGGTCACCCGCGCCGGTGCCCAGCCGTCGATTCCCCATTTGCACGAACTGGACACCCCGGAGCAGCCATGAAGAAGACCGCTCTGCTGAACATTGCCCTGTCGCGGACCATCGCCGGCCTTGGCCATGGCGACATCCTGGTGATCGGCGACGCCGGCCTGCCGGTGCCGAAGGAGGTCGAGCTGATCGACCTGGCCCTGACCCCCGGCACGGTGGATTTCGTCACCACCCTGCGCACCGTGCTGAGCGAAATGCAGGTGGATCGCCACGCCCTGGCCGAGGAAATGCTGGTCCGCCTGCCACCGGCCCTGGCCGAGGTAGAGCGGCTGACGGAAGCGGGCGAGCTGGGCGAACGCACGCTGCTCACCCACGAGGCGTTCAAGCGCCTCAGCCGCCAGGCCCGGGTGCTGGTGCGCACCGGCGAATGCCAGCCGTACAGCAACATCGCCCTGATCGCCGGGGTGGTGTTCTAGGTTCCGCACGGAACGTGCCGGCGCTCGGTGGCGCGTCGTTGAAAACGGCTTTGGAACAGGCATCGCCTGTTTTCGCCTCACACGCACCGCGCTCCACGACGGGGCGCACAGAAACCCAGACTCGCCGGGCGAAGTCGTCCCGGGAACCTGGGCGAATGAGCGAAGGGCGGCAGCCGTGGCTGTGCCCGCTGGACGGTGAAGGGTAGGGCGGTCACCCCATGGCCTCGCCCGGCCTGCCCGCAGGCACAAAGGTGCAGCGGGTCCGAATCGCGAAGGCAGCGCCCCGGCGCCGCCAATGCCCCACCCGGTGGAGGGAGTCCGCCGTCATGCCGCACCATCGAGAGGAACCGATGAACGCTTTCATCCGCACTGCCCTGAGGAGCCTGCTGCTCGTGAGCCTGACCGTGACCACCGCCCTGGCCGACGAGGCCCGCCGCGACCTGATCATCGACACTGACCCGGGCGCCGACGATGTCGTCGCGCTGCTGCTCGCCCTGGCCTCGCCCGACGAGCTGAACATCCGCGCCATCACCACCGTGGCCGGCAACGTGCGCCTGGAGAAGACTTCGCGCAATGCCCGGCTGGCCCGGGAGTGGGCCGGTCGCGAGGATGTGCCGGTCTACGCTGGCTCGCCCAGGCCGTTGCTGCGCACGCCGATCTACGCCGCCGACATCCACGGCGCGGAAGGCCTGCCGATTCCCGTCCACGAACCGGCCAAGGGCCTGGCGCCGGGCAGTGCGGTCACTTACCTGATCGACACCCTGCGCGCCGCGCCGCCCAAGAGCGTCACCATCGCCATGCTCGGCCCGCAGACCAATCTGGCCCTGGCGCTGATCCAGGCGCCGGAGATCGTCAAGGGCATCAAGGAAGTGGTGGTCATGGGCGGTGCCCACTTCAACGGCGGCAACATCACCCCGGTGGCGGAATTCAACCTGTACGCCGATCCCCATGCCGCCCAGGTCGTGCTGGCCAGCGGTGTGCCGCTGACCTACATCCCCCTGGACGTGACCCACAAGGTCCTCACCAGCCAGGCGCGCATCGACAAACTGCAGGGGCTGGGCAACCAGGCCGGCAAGACCGTCGCCGACATCCTCAACGAATACGTGAAGCGCGACATGGAGCATTACGGGCTGTCCGGCGGGCCGATCCACGATGCCAGCGTGATCGCCTACCTGCTGCGCCCACAGCTGTTCAGCGGCCGTAGCGTGCACCTGGAGGTGGACAGCCGCGAGGGTCTTACCTTCGGCCAGTCCGTCCCGGACTGGTACGACGGCCTGCAGCAGCCGAAGAACGTCACCTGGATCACCGAGGGCGATGCCCAGGGGTTCTTCGACCTGCTCACCGAGCGACTGGCCAAGCTGCGCTGAGCAGCTAACGCCGAATCATCGCCGGGCGCCTTTGGGCGCCCGGTCTCGTTCAGGGCCTGACGCGTTGGTCGGCATTCAACGGCCGTGGCGAGCGCGGGCCGCCGGTTTCCAGGCCGCGGCCCGCCCATCGGGAAGATGCCGATGCGAACAGGGAGGATGGCGAAAACGCCGAATTGTTACGGCGTTTTTTTTACCAACTGTTCCGGGACCGCCTTGAAAAGAAGCGTAGTGTTTGCCACGCGCTCGCACTCAAGGGATTGAATGATGTCGCTGACAGCGGATTTGTTGATGGGTTTTTCCCTTTTCGCCTTCGTCACCTCGGTGACCCCCGGACCGAACAACACCATGTTGCTGGCGTCCGGCGTGAACTTCGGCTTCACCCGCTCGATCCCCCACATTCTCGGCATCAGCTGCGGCTTCTTCGTGATGGTGCTGGCAGTCGGCTTCGGCCTGGGCGCGTTGTTCGAGGCCTACCCGGTGCTCTACAGCGTCCTGCGCTACGTCGGCGCCGCCTACCTTCTCTACCTGGCCTGGAGGATCGCCACCTCCGGCCCCGCCTCCAACGACCCCGACCGCAAGGGCAAGCCGCTGGGCTACTGGGCCGCCGCGGCCTTCCAGTGGGTCAACCCCAAGGCCTGGGTGATGGCGGTGGGCGCCATCAGCACCTACACGCCGCTGCAGGACTACTTCACCAACGTGCTGGTGATCTCGGCGGTCTTCGCCCTGATCAATGCCCCCAGCGTCGGGGTCTGGGCCGGCTTCGGCAGCATGCTGCGAGACGTGTTGCGCAACCCGCGCTGGCTGCGCCTGTTCAACGTCGGGATGGCCCTGCTGCTGGTGGCGTCCCTGTATCCGATCCTGGTGGAGCACTACCCCACCTGAACGCCGCTCCGCTGATGTTTCGTCGTCTCAGCCGGTCTTCCAGAACCGTTTCGACAGGGCCCATCGGGCGCCCAGGAGAGCGCGATGAACGCGCGGCACGGCCTACCGCTTCGACGTTTCTCCCCCGGCAAGGGGCTGGCGACCGCCCGCCGCTCGGCTGAGCCCACGCGCCCGTCCGGGGCCGCATCGGCCCTCGACGCCTACCTGCAGGGCGTGCCCCTGGGCATCGAGCTGCCCGTGCGCCTGGATGCCGACGCGACCTGGCACTGCGAGACGGTGCCGGTGCATCTCCCGGGCGTGGCGCCGGCGGCGGCGCGGCGCGTATGGCTGGCGGCCTATCGGGTCCTGCTGGGTCGCTATGGCAACGAGGCATGCTGCATCGGTTTCCCATCCTTCGCGGACGCCCAGGAGCCACCGGTGCTCCGCTGCGTCCATGACGCCGAGGCGGTACCGGAGGCCTGCCTGGCGCAGTTGGACGCGGATATGCAGGAGGCCATCCAGCACACGGCGGGGGTCGACCACGCCGTCGCCCGCGAGCGTGCCCAGGGCTGCAGCGTGCTGCTGGTGGACGAGGAGGGCGATCTGGGCACCGAGGCCTGGCTGGCCCTGCAGCCGGACCGCGACGGCCAGGGCGCCCGCCTGTTCCTTCGTGCTCGGGCCGACGCCGCGCTGTCGCGCATGGCAGGTCACCTGGGGCGCCTGGCCCTGGGGCTGCAGGAGAGCCGCGAGCCGGTCGGCCGCCTCGCCTGGCTGGACGACGCCGAGCGCACCATGCTGTATGCCTTGCGGGGCGATCCGGATCAGGCACCACCGGTGGGGCTGGTCCATGGGCTGTTCGAGGCCCAGGCGCGGCGTACACCGTCTCGCATCGCCCTGCATGCGCCCGACCGCAGCCTGACCTACGCCGAACTGGAGCACGCCAGCCGCCAGCTGGCCGCCTGTCTGCAGGCCCGGGGCATCGGCCGCGAGCAGCGCATCGGTGTCTGCCTGCCGCGCGGCAGCGACCTGGTCACGGGCCTGCTAGCCGTGCTTCGCGCCGGAGCCTGCTACGTACCGCTGGACCCGGCCTACCCGGGCGAGCGCCTCGCCTACATGCTCAAGGATGCGGACTGCGCCCTGGTGCTGGTGGATGCCAGTACCGAGACGGAGGTGGCCGCCCTGGGGTTCCTCACCCTGTCCGTCGACGCCGTCGCGCCCGACGAGACGCCGCTGGCGGCCTCCGCTGCCTCGCCCTCGGACCTGGCTTACCTGATCTACACCTCCGGCTCCACCGGGCAGCCCAAGGGGGTGGCCATCGAGCACGGCAGCGCCCATGCCTTCCTCCGTTGGGCGGGGGAGTGCTTCGAGGCCGCCGAGTGGCGCGAGGTGCTGGCAGCGACCTCGGTGTGCTTCGACCTGTCCATCTACGAACTCTTCGGCACCCTGGCCTGGGGCGGCACGGTGCACTTGGTGGAGAACCTGTTCGCCCTGGCGGACTACCCGCGCCGCGACGTCATCACCCTGATCAACACCGTGCCCTCGGTGTGCGCCGCGCTGCTGGCCCTGGGCGACCTGCCCGAATCGGTGCGCACGGTGAACCTCGCCGGGGAGCCGCTGCGTGCTCACCTGGTGCGGCAACTGCGCCAGCAGCCCGGGGTGCGGCGGATACTCAACCTGTACGGCCCCACCGAGGACACCACCTATTCCACGCTGTACGAGCTGCCCCGGGCGGGCGCGGCAGAGGAGAAGGAGCCATCCATCGGCCGACCCCTGCCGGGCACTACCGTCCAGGTGCTCGACCCCCTGGGGGCGCCGGTTCCCCTGGGGGTGCCCGGCGAACTCTACCTGGGGGGCGTCGGCCTGGCCCGGGGCTATTTCGGCAAGCCCGAGCAGACCGAGGCGCGCTTCCTCGCTGCCGGCCGGCTGCCCCTGGCCGCCCCTGAGCGGCTGTACCGCACCGGCGACCGGGTGCGCCTGGGCGAGGACGGCCTGCTGGAACACCTGGGGCGCCTGGACGACCAGGTGAAGTTCAACGGCTTCCGCATCGAACTGGGGGAGATCGCCTCGCGCCTGGCCACCGCTCCCGGGGTCGTCGAGGCCGTCGCCGTGCTCGCCCCCGACAGTGCCGGCCTGCGGCGGCTGGTAGCCTACCTGGTAAGCGAGGCACCGCTGGACGTGCCGGCCCTCGCCGCGCACCTGGCCCGCACGCTGCCCCACTACATGCTGCCTTCCGCCTACCTGCGCCTGCCGGCGCTGCCCAAGACCCTCAACGGCAAGATCGACCGAAAGGCCCTGCCGCCGCCCCCGGCGAACACCACGGACGCCCCCCTGGACGGCCTTGCGGACCCGCTGGAGCGGGCGGTGCACGGGGCCTGGCAGGCGGTGCTGGGCACGGCGCCGCTACCGGGCCAGGGCTTCTACGCCGCGGGTGGCGATTCCCTGCGCGCGGTCCACCTGCTGGCACACGTGCGCCATGCCCTGGGTCGCCTGGTGCCGCTGCAGGCCTTCGCTGGAGGCGAGGCCACGGTGGATCACCTGCTGGCACTGGTCCGGGACGCCGCGGACGTGCCCACCCCCGACAACCCGACGGCGATCCCGCCCCGCCTGACCCTGGCCGAGCGGCGCCTGTGGATCGCCCAGCACCTGGAGCCGGAGGTCACCGCCTACAACCTGCAGGCCCGGGTGCGGATCAGTGGCGCGACCGCGGATGCCGTAGCCAGCGCCCTGGGTCGGCTGCTGGATCGCCACCTGGTCCTGCGCCGGCGTATCGAACTGGCGGCCGACGGCCCGCGTCCGGTGCCCTTGGCGGTGGAGGCGGTGCCCCTGACCTGCCTGGACCCCATGGACACGTCCCCGCGCGAGGCGCGCCTGCAGGCCCTGGCGGAGGCAGCCGCGCGAACGCCCTTCGACCTGGGCCGCGAAGCACCGCTGCGCATATCCCTGCTGCCCTGGAGCGACGCCACCAGCGTGGACCTGCTGCTGAGCGTGCACCACTGCGCGTTCGACGATATGTCGCTGGTGGTGTTCGCCCGCGAACTGCTGGCCCTGCTGGAGGGCCAGCCACTGCCGCCGCTCGCCGCCGCGCCCGAGCAGGTCGCCGCCTGGGAGGCCGCCGAACTGGCCTCGGGGCGGCCCGAGACAGTGGCTGCGCGCTGGGCGGATCACCTCGCGCCGCTGTTGCGGGCTCCCGACCGGGCTCCGGCGGACGATCCCGGTTCGCGCCCCAGCGGCACCCTGACCGTGCCGGTGGGGCCGGACGTCTTCCAGGCCTGCCGCCGGCTGGCCACCGCGGCCGGCACCAGCCCTTTCGGTGTGGCTCTCGACGCCTTCGCCCGGACCCTGGCCGATGAACAGGAGCGTGAGGTCCTGGTGGGGATCGCGTTGGCCGGGCGCTCGCGCCTGGAGACCCACGGGCTGGTGAGCAACTTCGTCAACCTGCTGCCCCTGGCCGTCCGGGTCGAGCTCGGGCGCGGCCGTGTGGACAGCCTGCGCCAGGTAGGCCGCGACCTGCTGGACCTGGTGGCCCACCAGGACGTCCCCCTGGAAACCCTGAACGACGCCCTGCGCCGCCGCGAGGTTGGCAGCGTGCCGCTCCGGGTCGCCTGCGGCGCCCATACCGGGCGGCAGACCCTGTTCACCGGACGGACCTGTCGCCTGGAGGCGCAGTTCCTGCCGTCGCCCCTGGCCCGCCTCGACCTGACCCTGTGGCTGGAAGAGGCGCCGGACGGCTGGACCGCGGTGTGGACCCATGCCCGGGATCGCTACGAAGAAGATGCGGTGCGCGCGCTCCACGCGTGCTGGGCGCAGCACCTGCTGGCAGGCGCCGAGACGCTGGCCGAGGGCGCGGGGCACCCGACGCACGCCTGACAACCGTCGCCGGCCCATCGTGGGGTGGCGCAAGGGAGGAACGACGATGGAACGATCGACACTGGCGAGCCGCGGTTTCGCCCGCCCCCAGGGCCTGCGGCCCCGCGGCAACGGGGAGCTGGTGCGGCGCGCCGAGCCCCAGGCGGACGTCCTGCCGCTGAAGGTGGAGGCGCGGGTGCCAGGCCTGTCCCTGGCCGGCTGGATCTTCGAGCAGCGGGAGGCCCTGCACGCGGACCTGCAGCGCTGCGGCGGCCTGCTGTTCCGCGGCTTCGACGTGGATTCGGCGGAGCGCTTCCGCGACGCGGCGCGGGTGTTCGCTCCCGACCTGCTGAACTACAAGGAGCGCTCCTCGCCCCGCAGCCAGGTGAGCGGCGAGGTCTACACCTCTACTGAGCACCCGGTGGACCAGCCGATCGTCCTGCACAACGAGCAGTCCTACACCGCCGACTGGCCGCTCTACATCATGTTTCACTGTGCCGAGCCGGCGCTGCGGGGTGGCGCCACCCCGGTGGCCTCCAACCGGCGGATCATCCGCCACCTGCCGGACGCGCTGCTGGAACGCTTCGAGCGGCTCGGCATCCTCTACGTGCGCAACTACCGCGCCGGCCTCGGGCTGTCCTGGCGCGAGGCGTTCCAGACCGACCGACGCGAGGCGGTGGAGGCCTTCTGCGCCGAGCACCGCATCGCCCACGCCTGGCTGGCCGATGACCACCTGCGCACCTGGCAGCGGCGGGCGGCCTTTCAGCGGCACCCGCATAGCGGCGAGCGGCTGTGGTTCAACCACGGCATGTTCTTCCATGCCACCAGCCTGGAGCCCCGGCTGCGGGACGCCCTGCTGAGCAGCGTGGCCCCGGGGGACCTGCCGTACCAGACCTACTACGGCGACGGCAGCCCTCTCGAGCCGGAGACCCTGCACCTGATCCGCGCCGCCATCGACCGGGAAACCGTGCGCTTCGACTGGCAGCGCGGCGACGTCATGATCCTCGACAACATGCTCGCCCAGCACGGCCGCGAGCCGTTCGCCGGGCCGCGCCGCATCCTCACCATCATGTCCACGCCCTACAGCCATCTGGCCGAAGCCGACGTACCGGAGACGCCCGACCGGCTGCCCCTCGAGGTGCAGCCATGAGCACGCCGTTCACCGCCACGCGCCTGCGACCGCGCCCGGTCTCCAGTGCCGAGTGGGTACGCGAGAGCCTGCTGGACGCCGAGCAGGGTTACCTGAAGATCGTCGAGGCCCGCCGCCCCGGCCTAGCCCTGGACGCCTGGATCGCCGGCCACCGGGCCGAACTGGAAACTGCCCTGGTCGAGCAGGGCGGCGTGCTGTTCCGCGGCTTCGCCGTCGCCGATGCCAGCGCCTTCTCCGCGGCGGTGCAGGCGCTGTCGCCGAACCTCCTGGACTACCTGGAACGGGCCGCCGCGCGCCAGGAAGTGGCCCACCGGGTCTTCACCTCCACGGAGTTCTCCCCGGACGGCTGGATTCCGATGCACCACGAAATGTCCTACTCCCACAACTGGCCGTCCCGCATCCATTTCTACTGCGACGTGCCGCCCGCCGCCCAGGGCCGCACGCCCCTGGCCGACGAGCGCCGGGTGACGGCGCGGATTCCCGAGGCCATCCGCCAGCGCTTCCTCGAGGGTGGCGTGTGCTATGTCCGCAACTACGGCCCGGAGATCGACCTCACCTGGCAGGAGGGTTTCCAGACCCAGCGCCGCGAGGAGGTCGAGGCCTACTGCCGGCAGACCGGCACCGCGTGGACCTGGCTCGACGACCAGCACCTGAACACCCGCCAGGTGCGCCAGGCCATGGTCCGCCACCCGGTCACCGGCGAGCACCTGTGGTTCAACCACGCCCACATGTTCCACGTCTCCAACATGCCACCGGCGCTGTCCCGGGCGCTGCTGGACGACGTGGGGGAGGCGGGCCTGCCGCGCAACGCCTACTACGGCGACGGCAGCCCCATCGAGCCCGAAACCCTGGAAACCATCCGCGCCGCCTACCGCAGCGAGATGCGCCTGTTCGACTGGCGCCAGGGCGACGTGCTGATGCTTGACAACTTCATCAGCGTGCACGGCCGCGAACCGTTTTCCGGCGCGCGCCGGATCCTGGTCACCATGACCGACCTGCACGTCCACCGGACCTGACCGATTGCGCGAGGGAATGCCATGAATCCGCACGACACTTCGTACACCGAGCCGCTGGAAGGCTTCCCGCTTTCCCCCTTGCAGACGTTGGCTTGGCGCCGCTACGGAGAGCACCCGCGCAACACCGTGCTGGTGGCGCCGCTGTCGGCGCCCCAGGGCGTGGACGCCCTGATCGACGGGCTGCGGCAGCTGTGCCGGAGCGAGCCGCACCTGCGCGTGGCTTACCGGGCGATGCCCGGCATGAGCCTGCCGGTGCAGGTGCTGGACGGGCGCGACGTCGACTCGATGCTGGAGTGCGCCCACAGGGCCGGCCACGACCTGCCAGCCCTGCTGACCGACGAGGCCGCCCGCCTGGCTGCCCAGCCCCTCGGTCGAGAAAGGGAGCCGGTGCTGGCGGCGCGCCTGCTGGGTCGCGAGGACGGCGCCGTGGAGACCCTGCTGCTGGCCGCGCCGCCCTTCGTCGCCGACCCCGCCAGCCTGCTGATCGCCCTGCGTCGCCTGCTGGCGGAGGCCGCTCCCGCGCCCGCCGAGGGTGAAGAGCCCCTGCTGTTCCAGCACTTCTCCGAATGGGCCAACGAGGCCCTGGAAGGCGAGGCGGGCGAAGCTGCGCGTCACTATTGGCGCAACCCTGCCGGCGAGTCGGCGCCGAGCCCTCTGACCTTGCCGGAAGCGAGCCAGCAGGGGCCCGTGCGGGCCCAGCGGACCCTGTCAGCGGCGGTGCTGGACACCCTGGCCGCCATCGGCCTGCCGGAGGCCTGCGCACTGCTGGCCTGGACCCAGGTGGCCGGGCAATTCGCCGAGGACGAGCGCGCCCCGGTAAGCGTGGATCGCCTGGTGGCGGGTCGGGTATTCGATGAGTTCGCTGCGTTGATCGGTCCGTTCGCCGCCCCGTGCCCTCTGCTGGTGGAACGGTTCGTGGAAGGCTCCGTGCGCGAGCAGGTGAAGGCCCTGGAGGCCGCGATCCTGGCCCAGGAAGAAGCCGCGGTGCTGCTGGACCCGTTCGACGCCGGCCTGGGGACGGCCTCGGCGACCCTGGGTTTCGCATGGGTCGCGGGCGAGCCGGTTGGCGAACCCACTGGTGAACCAGTAGGCAAACCGTTCCGTCAGGTGCGGCTGCACGAGGATCCGGCTGCGGACACGCTGACGCTGACCCTGCTGCCGGACGGCGAAGGCCGCAGCGCCTGGCTCAGCCTGCCCCGGCCCTGGGACGCCGAGGCTGCCGAACGCCTGCTGGACGCCTGGCTGCACGCCCTGGAGCGAATCGCCCAGCAGCCCGATGCGCCGGTGAACCACCTGCCGCTGGTGAGCCCGGAGGAATGGCAGCACCTGCAGGCATGGCAGGGTCCGCGCTTCGACGATCCGCTTCCGGCGTCGCTGGTGGACGCCTTTCTGCAGGTGGTGGCACGCCAGGGCAGCGCGCCAGCGGTGGTGGACGAGCGCGGTGTGCTGGACTTCGACGAGTTGCGCGGGCGCAGCGACCACCTCGCCACGGCGCTGCTGGCCGCGGGCGTCCAGCGTGGCCAGCCGGTGGCGGTGCTCACCGGACGAACCGCCGATGCCCTGGTGGCGCTGCTGGGCGTCATGCGCGCCGGTGCGGTCTACACGCCCCTCAATGGCGATTTCCCGCCGGCCCGCATCGAGCGCATGCGCGACGCCGCCGGCATCGCCTTCGCGGTGACCGACGAGGCTCACCGCATGCGCCTGGAGCCGCTGTTCGGCGCGCGCGTGCTGGCGCTGGGCGCGCTGCCGGAAACGATTCCACATCCGTTGCCGACCTTGCAGGCGGACGACGCGGCCTACCTGATCTTCACGTCCGGCAGCACCGGCCAGCCCAAGGGCGTGCTGGTGGAGCACGGCAGCGCGCTGAACCTGGCGCGGGCGTTGCGTCAGACCATTTATGCCGCTCCGGCGGAGGGAGGCCTGCGGGTGACGGTCAACGCGCCGTTCTCCTTCGATTCCTCCATCAAGCAGATCCTTCAGCTGCTGGCCGGCCACACCCTCTGCCCGGTGCCCGCCGAGGTGCGCACCGACCCCGCGCGGATGCTGGATTTCCTCCAGGCCCGGCGTATCGACGTCCTGGACTGCACGCCGTCGCTGTTCCGCCTGCTGGTCCAGGCTGGCCTGGACGATGCCCACCCGGCGCTGCCAGGGCGGATCCTGGTGGGCGGCGAGCGGTTCGACGACGCCACCTGGCAGGTGGCCCGGCGATGGGTCCGCTGCCAGGTCTTCAACCTCTATGGCCCCACCGAGACCACGGTGAACGCCACGGTCGCCCGGGTTCGTGAGCACCGCGCCCCGACCCTCGGGCATCCGCTGCCCAACGTCACGGTGCAGGTGGTCGACCCCGCGGGGCGCCCGAAGACCCAGGGCGCCGTGGGCGAGCTGTGGATCGGCGGCGCCGGGGTGGCCCGTGGCTACGTGGGCGATCCGGCCCTTACCGCGGCGCGCTTCCTCGACGAGCCCTGGCCCGGCGGTGGACGCTTCTACCGCTCCGGCGACCTGGGCCGCTGGCAGGCGGACGGCAGCCTGGCGTTCCTCGGCCGGGCCGACGAGCAGGTCAAGGTCAACGGCTACCGCATCGAACTGGGCGAGATCCGCAGCGTGCTGCTGGAGCATCCGGCGGTCCGCGAGGCGGCGGTAATCACCGATGACCAGCCGGGGAGCGCCGACGAGGACCGGCGCATCGCTGCGTTCGTCGTGCCCCGGCGCCATTACGCCGAAGCCGATTGGCTGGAGGTGGACCTGCCCAGCGGCCACCGGGTGGCCGGCCTCAACCTCACCGAAACCGACTACGTGTTCAACGAGATCTTCGTGGACGAGGTGTACAGCCGCGACGGCATCGTGCTGCCGCCGGACGCCGTGGTGCTGGACGTGGGCGCCAACATCGGGCTGTTCTCCCTGTATATCGCCGCCCGCGCACCCGCGGCGCGGATCGTCGCTTTCGAACCGTTGGAACCGATCCGCCGCCGCCTGCAGCGCAACCTGGAACGCTACGCACCCCAGGTGAAGGTGTGCGGCATCGGCCTGTCGGACCGGGAGCGGGACGAGACCTTCACCTATTACCCGGGCTATTCCACGTTCTCCGGCCAGACCGGCTATGCCGATGCCAGCGGCGAGCGCGACGTGATCCGCCGCTACCTCAGCAACCAGGGGGAGGGCGACGCCCACGCGCTGCTGGACAACATCGACGAGATCCTCGATGACCGCCTGCGGGCGGAACCGCACCGCTGCCACCTGCGGCGCCTCGACCAGGTGATCCGCGAGCAGGGCCTGGCGCGGATCGACCTGCTGAAGATCGACGTGCAGCGGGCGGAGATGGACGTGCTGCGGGGCCTGGACGAGGAAGCCTTCGCCGGTATCCAGCAGATCGTCATGGAGGTCCACGACAAGCGGGACGGCGCCACCGCTGGCCGGGTGGAGGAGCTGCAGGCCCTGCTGGGCCGGCATGGCTTCGAGGTGACCATTCGCCAGGATGCCCTGCTGGAAGGCACCGACCGCTACAACTGCTATGCCGTGCGCCCGGGCTATGCCGAGACCCTGTCGCGCCGCATCGACTGGCAGGCCGAGCCCGCCCGTCCGGCGCCGGTCGACCCGCAGACCCCGGAGGCGTTGCATGCCGCGCTGCACGGGTTCCTCGAGGCGCGCCTGCCGGCCTACATGGTGCCGGCACGACTCACCGTGGTGGATGGCCTGCCGCTCACCGCCGAGGGCAAGCTGGACCGTCGCGCACTGCTCGGCCAGCAGGCCCGGGATGACCGGCAACGGCCTGTGGAGGCGGCGGCGAACCCCGTGGAATCGGCCCTGGTGACCATCTGGCAGGACGTGCTCAAGCGTCCATTGGTGGGGGTGACGGACAACTTCTTCCAGATCGGCGGGGACTCGATCCGCCTGATCCAGATGCAGGTGATGGCGCGGGAGGCCGGCCTGGGCTTCACCCTGCGGGACGTGTTCGGTCATCCCAGCATCCGCGAACTGGCGCTGTTGCTGGGCGGCCGCCAGGCGGACGGCGCAGGACCGTCGAAACCGGCCGCCCAGGCACGCCCGGCCCGGTTCGGCCAGGTGGCCGCCTGCGACCGCAAGCTGCTGCCGGATGGGCTGGACGACGCCTACCCCATGAGCCGGCTGCAGCTGGGCATGGTCCTGCAGACCGAGGCGGCCCACGATCCGCGCCTGCTGCATAACGTGGTGCTGCACCGGATACACGGGCGCTTCGATCCCCAGGCCTTGCAGGCCGCCTGGGCGGACCTGGTGGCGCGGCACCCGATCCTGCGCACCCGCTACGACCTGGATGGCTACAGCGAGCCGCTGCAACTGGTGATGGCCGCCGACCGGGTGTCGGCCGAGGTAGAGGTCCACGACCTGTCGGGCCTGGATGCCACGAGCCAGGCGGTCCGGTTGCGGCAGTTCATGGAGGCGGAGCACCGGCGCGCCTTCGACTGGAAGCATCCGCCCCTGGTGCGGCTGGCCGCGCTCCGGCTGGCGGATCAGCGCTTCGCCCTCTCGGTGGCCGAGCACCACAGTGCCCTGGATGGCTGGAGCCTGCAGCAGCTGGTGAACGAGTGGGTCGACGCCTACGCCGCGCGCCTGGGCGGCCAGGCCCCCGAGCTGGCGCCGCTGGGCGAGGTTAATTACGGCGACTACGTGGCCCTGGAACGGCAGGCCGAGGACGATGCCGCGTCCGCGCTGTTCTGGCTCGACTACCTGGCAGGCGCCCGCGCGACGCCCTTGCCAACCACGTCGGCGGCCATGGTCGGCGAGCGCCGGAGGGCGGCGCGCTCGGTGGAAGTGCCGGCGGATGCCCTGCCGCGATTGCGGGTCCTGGGCGAGCGCACCGGCCTGCCGCTGCGGGCCTTGCTGCTGGCGGTTCATGGGCGCGCAGTGGGCCGGCTCAGCGGCTCGGAAGAGGTGGTCACCGGTTTCGTCACCCATGGCCGCCCCGAGGAACCCGGTGCCGACCGCATCCTGGGGTTGTTCCTCAACACCGTGCCCTGCCGCCTGCAGGTGGGCGAGGGCAGGGGACTGGTGGAAATCGCCCGCCAGGGCTTCGACTTCGAGGGGCGCATGCTGGAGCACCGCCGCCATCCCCTGGCAGCCATTCGCCGGCGCAGCCCCGGGGCGGCCTTCGACAGCCTGTTCACCTTCGTCGACTTCCACCAGGACGACCAGCCAGCGGCGGGTGATCGCCTGGCCGTCGCCGACGGGGTGCTGGAACAGGTGGTGGTGGACGTGGACATACCCCTGACGGTGGATTTCGAGGTGGCCGGCGACCGGCTTCGGCTGGGCTTCCAGTACGATGCCCGGCGCTTCGACGAGGGCCGTGCGGCGGCCTTCGCCCGCACCTACCGGCAGAGCCTGGACGAGCTCCTGGTCTGGCGCTTCGACGAGCCGCGGCTGGGCCTGTCCGGCGCCGCGGAGCACCTGCCCTGGCTAGGTTGTGTGCTGGACGCTTTCGGTCGCGCCCTGGAACGGCCGGTCCTGGAAACGGAGCGCTTTGTCGACGCCGGTGGCCATTCCCTGCTGGCGGTGCGGGTGATCGCCGAGCTGCGCCAGGCCACCGGGCGGCGGTTGGGCCTGGACCTGCTGGCGGACAACCCGACCGCCCTGGACGTGGCCCGTCGCTGCCAGGAGGCGCCGCTGGAGCGCACCGGCCTGCGCCTGTCGGATGCGGCGCGGGCCCTCTGGCTGCAACGCCAGGGTCCGGCCGAACCGCGCCTGCGGCTGTTCGCCTTCCCGCCCGCCGGCGGCAACGCCGGCACCTACGGGGCCTGGCGTGCGCACCTGCCGGACGACGTGGAGCTGGTGGCGATCCAGTACCCCGGGCGACAGAACCGCCAGGACGAACCCTTCGTGACCGGGTTCGAGCGCATGGTGGGACTCATCGTCGATGCCATGCGGCCCCTGTTGGATCGGCCCTTCGCCCTGGTCGGGGCCAGTCTGGGCGGGGTGCTGGCCTACGAGGTGGCGAGTCGCCTGGGCCAGGCCTACGGCGTGCTGCCGGCCCACCTGATGGTGGTCAGCAGCCGCGCCCCGGCGCCGTCTCTGAGCTACCCGCCGTTCCACGCCATGGCCGACGACACCCTGACCCGTCTGCTGCGGGACTACGACGCGCTGCCCACGGAAGTGCTGGGCGAGCGCGAACTGCTGGCCATCACCCTGGCGACCCTGCGGGCGGACTCCCGCCTCAGCGCGGACTACCGCTACCGTCCCCGTGAGCCGCTGGACGTTCCCATCAGCGTGGTGCTGGGCGAGCAGGACAAGGGGGTATCCCGCGCCCAAGTGGAAGGCTGGCAGGCCCTGGGCCGGCCGGGCGGTGAGCTGCAGACCCTGCCCGGCGGGCACGGCATCGTGGTGACTGCCGCCGACGCCATCAGCACGCTGCTCGGACGACGCCTGGCCGACGCGCGGGGCGCCGAGCCACGCTAGGCTGAACGGACCCGCCGCCTCTCGGCGCGGCGGGTCCGTTGCATGCGGGAACGAGAACCTGATGGGACGACCCAAGGAGGCCACGTCATGAACCACCTGAACTACGCATTCGCCTTACTGCTGTCGCTATCGGCCGGCGCCCACGCGGCCAGCGGAACGGACGTCGACACCACCGTCCCGCCGGACATCCCGGCCACCACCTCCGACAAGCCGCCAACCCTGGATATCGGCGAGCCCAACCCCAGCCAGCCGGCTGCCGAGAAAGCCAAGGACATGTGCTACAGCGCCCGTGACTGCAGCGGCAAGGTGCTGAATAACCGCGATGCCCACAATTGCAAGAACAGCGGTGGCAAGTCCTGGCGCAGCGGCACCACCGGGCAGTGCACCAACCTCTAGGGCTGCCAGCGCATGAAAACGGCTCGGCGCGGCGCCCTGGCACTGTAGCCGGGTGTGCAGGCGCGCCCCTGCACGCCGATTCCTCAGGCTGTCAGTGCTTCGCGTGATGAAGGGCGCTCGTCGAGCGTTTCCCTGAAAACGGCCCGGGACTGCTTGGTGGCCGGCTGTGATTGAGCGAGCCCTTGCGGGCGCTTTCACCGCAGCGGTTGAGCGGAATCACGACGATTGTGCATTCGCTAGGTTCTGTACGAAAAGTCGTCGAGCGAAGGTCAGGCGAGGAAAAAATGGGAGAGAAGCGGAGTTTACGCGCTGTAAATGAGCATTCCGAACCCATTTTTAACGAAGCATCACCGATGCGCAGGCACTTTTCGTACAAAACCTGAGCAGGCGCTTCGCCAACGGGCCGCACGCAATCGCCCGGACACGTTCCTGCCGGCCTGCGATGCCTAGCCGACGCGCCATTTCTCCAGGCGGATGTCACCGTTGCCCAGGTCCTGCTCGTGGCCCCACCCCAGGTGCCGGTAGAACCCGGCGGCCCGGGTGTTCCTTCCGGTCTCCAGCCAGGCAACGGCATGGTCTGCGAACAGCGCTGCTTCCGCGACCTGCACGAGCTGCCTGCCCAGCCCCTTGTTCTCATGCCGGGGCAGGATGAATGCCGCGAAGAGGCAGCTTTCGTCCGGGATGATCATGGAGAAGCCCACGGTCTCGCTGCCCTCCGTCGCCACCCAGGCGCATGGGGCGTCCTGGATCATCGCCGAGACGGCGTCTTCGGTAATGCCCATGGCTTGCATGTCGTCGCGGGTGAGCAGGTTTTCGCGGACCGAGGTCCGCACTTCGAAAATGGCGGGGACATCGTCGGGCACGGCGGCCCTGATCTGGAAAGGCATGGTGGATCGTTACCGGTCGCGAGGGTGAGAGGAGGGGGGAGGTCCCGGATGTCGCAGGATAGCCGTCGAGCCGCCCCCAAGAAACCCAGGGCATCCGCCTAGTGCCGTCAGGAGGATGCCTGGCCTGGGTCCGGATCGCTCGGGCGGGGCTGCTTCTCCGGTCGCGCGGACCGTCTCGCCGCTGGCTGACTGCCCATGGAAGGCAACGGCGGGGGTGCCGGCAGCGCCACGCCGAACCGCTGGCCGAGGGCTTTTCGTCCGGCGGGCCTCAGGGCCAGCGCGCGGCTATCCAGGTCCTGGGTGAGCCAGCCGTGTTTCAGCGCCATGTCCAGCAGTGCCGCCCCTAGCGCGCCCGCCAGGTGCGGGCGGCGAGCGCTCCAGTCCAGGCAGGGGCAGGCGAAGCGCCGCCGGCGGGCCCGCAGCGCGTCGAGGGGCAGGCCGAGACGCCCGAAGGCGCGTTCGCCGGCCTCGCTGAGCCGGTAGTCGGCAGTGTCTTCCGCGGCTAGCAGCCAGCCGTGCGCCAGGAAATGGTCGTGCAGCGCAACGGCCAGGGTGCCCGCCATGTGGTCGTAGCAGGTCCGCGCATACTGCAGGCGGCCAGGCGTGGAGGGCTGGAAACGGGGCGCGGGTTGCTGGCCGATCACCATCAGCGCCTCCAGGGCCTGGGCTACCGGGCGCCCGGCCAGTCGGTAGTAGCGATGCCGCCCCTGTACGTGAAGGTGCACCAGTCCTGCGTCCCGGAGCCGGGCGAGATGGGCGCTGGCGGTGGAAGCGCTGACCTCCGCCAGGGCAGCCAGCTCGGTGCTGGTGCGGGCATGTCCGTCCATCAGCGCGCAGAGCATCCGGGTCCGGGCCGGCTCTGCGATGGCCGCCGCCACGCGGGACACCGAGTCGTCGAACGGAAGCGTTTCCATATTTCGTCACCCATCGAATCGTTGCGGGAAACCAACCGGGATAGTAGCAGCCTCCATCGACCCTGAGGCTGTGCCATGGATATCCTCGACGCCGCGACCCATGCGGATCCCTATCCCTACTACGCATCCCTGCGCGCCCGTGGCGGGCTGACCGAGCACCCGGAGGCCGGCGTCTGGGCGGCCAGCAGCGCCGAGGCCGTTTCCCTCGTGCTGTCCCATCCGGCATGCCGGGTTCGTCCGGTAGACCAGCCGGTCCCCGCGGCTCTCGGGAATGGCCTGACCGCGCGGCTCTTCGGCCGGTTGATGCGGATGAATGACGGTCCGCCCCATCGCTGCCCGCGACGGGTATTCCAGCCGGCCCTGGCCTGGGACCCGGCTTACTTGGTGGAGGCGTGGGCCGACGATTTCCTGGCGGGACTGCCCCTGCCGGCCTCCGCTGAGGCGATAGAGCGCTGGATGTTCGAGTTTCCGGTGGCGGCAATGGGGCGCCTGCTGGGCTTCGAGGCGAGTCAGGGGTCCCCCCTGGCCACCCTGACCCGCACCTTCGTCGCCTGCCTGTCGCCCCGCAGCGACGCAGGGCAGTTGCGAGCTGCGGAAGAAGCGGCCGGGAACTTGCAGCGGCTCATGGGCGCACGCCTGGGCGACGACGCGGGCCGCTCTCCATTGTTGCGCCGGCTTCACCGTGACGCGGAAGACGTTCTGGACGAGGAGGGCGTTCTCGCGAACCTCATTGGCCTGCTGGCCCAGACCTGCGAGGCCACCGCGGGGCTCATCGGCAATGCAGTGGTGGCCCTGGCCAGGGAGCCCGGCCTCCAGGCGGAAATCGCCGGTGAACCCGAGCACGTCGATGCCTTGATCGCCGAGGTGCTGCGCTTCGATCCGCCGGTGCAGAACACCCGGCGCTTCCTCGCGACGCCCCTGGCGTTCCAGGGCGTTCACCTGCCGGAGGGCGCCACGGTCCTGGTGCTGCTGGCCTCGGCGAACCGCGACCCGGCCCTCAACGCGTCGCCGGACCGCTTTCTCCTCGACCGGCCCGATCGGCAGGGATTCGGCTTCGGCGCAGACCGCCACCGGTGTCCCGGGCAGACCCTGGCGCTCGCCATCGCCCGGGCGGTACTTACTCGCCTGATTCCAGACCTGGACATCGCCGCGCTCCTGGTCGGCCGCTGGTGTTACCGGCCCTCCCTGAACGGCCGCATGCCCGCCTTCCTGGGACGCGCACATCCATGATCGCCATGATCTTCGAGGCCTGGCCCCATCCGGGCCACCGTCGGCACTACCTGGACCTCGCCGCCGACCTGAAGCCGTTGCTGCAGGGCATCGACGGCTTTCTTTCCATCGAGCGGTTCGAAAGCCTGGCGGAGCCGGGCAAGCTGCTCTCACTGTCCTTCTGGCGCGATGGAACAGGCCGTCGCCCAGTGGCGTGCTCTGGAACGCCACCGAAGCGCCCAGCGCCTGGGCCGGATTCGGCTCTTCGCCGACTACCGCCTCTGCATCGCCCAGGCCCGGCGCGACTATGGCCTGGAAGATCGAACGGAGGCGCCTGCGGATAGTCGCGAGGTGCACGGAGGAGCCTGATCGAGCAGCACGGGGGCTGTCTGGCTTGTGGGCTTGACGACACGGGCGGAGAGGGCCACGCATTGCTTTCCCGGCGTGCGCGTTCCGACCCGGTGGCATGCCTCGATCCCGTTCGCCTCTCGGCTGATCTTGGCTACGCCGCTCCCAGGGTCTGAAAAAGTGGCGACGTAGGCACCGAACATGCTCGGCGGTGGGTGGTACATCCAGGATGCGCCACCGCAATCACCCGTGAGTCCAAACCAGCCTCAAGCGTCTTTGCATTCACTTGAATGGCTACGATATCGCTTCACGCGCTATGGGCTGGAAGTCCATATACCCAGTAATTGGTTACTCTTCGTTCCAGTGTTTAATTATTCATTTACAGTGGCATCACAGCGGTTATTCGACGGGAGGATGGATGTGTCCAACTTCAATAATCGAACCGCCAAGGTATTTGAAATACGCTCGCCAGAACTCCACGGCTTCACGGGCGGTTTCTTCATCATTCACGCACTCGATCTCGAATACATCGGCGGGCCTTGGAGAGGCGGCCGCTTCCCAGTTCTGCAGGACGCGATCAGGGTGTTGATGGATATGATGCAATAAGCTTTGCTCATGATCCGTCAATTCATGAGGGATATAGTCGACGAATAGACACCCATCAGCCGGTGTCGCAATGCCGAAGATGTGATATTGGGTCGTTTCAGTCATGTTCGCTCTCCCTGAGCAGATATTGATGGAGGTGGCCCATATTGCTTATCGTTTTCCAAAAACAGGTGAATCATTAATGCAATGTCGCTGTGAAATTTCGTGCGATTCTGTTTCGTTTGCGCAAAGAAAACACTGGCTATGTTTCGAAACGCCCGTTCTAGAAGCCGCGACGGGAAACACCTTCCCATTTTTGAAAAACGAAAAACAACACCGTTTTTTGCCATGCATTCGTTGGCGCGGTTTGAAAAGGGTAAGCGTAATAGGGATTTTTTTATTGGCCAGTCTTTGCATGTAATTTGGAATCACATGCAAAAGTGCGCTTATAACTGCACGCTTGAGTTTACAAAATTCGGTTACTGAACCGCATTCATGATCTGTCACGTCAGCGTTACCGGCTCGCAACGAAAAGCGAAACGCATGATGCAATTCGAATGTGGCGCTACTGGCTATTTGGCATTGATCATTCTGAGCTCACGTTTATATCAACCCTGTCGAAAACCGTTAATCAGGTAGTTTTTTCTGGAATGAAAAAAGTTTTT
The DNA here is from genome assembly GCF_007109405.1 of Pseudomonas mangiferae. GTDB lineage: Bacteria > Pseudomonadota > Gammaproteobacteria > Pseudomonadales > Pseudomonadaceae > Pseudomonas_T > Pseudomonas_T mangiferae. The sequence continues at coordinate 416,259 of NZ_VJOY01000001.1, read as the reverse complement.
TTCAAGGGAACTCGTTCATTTCAGCATCTGGATTTGCTCCATGAGAAAAAACTTGATAATTAAGCCTGCCGCGAAGAGGCGTTGAGAACCCCACGGTGAACGACCGTGCTGGTTTTTCGGGAATGACACGGAAGCGTAGGTCCGCAGGACCGACAATCACAGGGCAGGGATGGTTAAAGTGTCTGACAAAGATTCAGCGTATCAAGACAAGCCGTTCCGACTTGAAGAGAAAGGGACCGTAGCCTCGGCCTCCGAGCGCGAGCTCATCGCGAGCTGGAACGCTACCGATCACCCGTATCCGCTGGACATCACCCTGGCCCGGCTCATCGAGACCCAGGTGCAACGGAGCCCGGATGCGATCGCGATCCGGTTCGAGAACCGCGCCCTGTCATTCGACGCGCTGAACCGAAAGGCCAATCGGCTGGCGCACTACCTGCGCGAACTTGGGATCGGCCCGGATTGCCTGGTGGGCGTCCAGATGGAGCGCTCCCCGGAGCTCGTGGTAGCGCTCCTGGGGATTTTGAAGGCGGGCGGCACCTACCTGCCCCTCGATCCCGCTTATCCCGCTGAACGCCTGGCACTGATCCTCGATGACGCCTCCGTGACCGTGGTGCTGACCCAGGAGCGGTTTCGCCAGCGGCTGTCGGACTTCGATGGCGAGGTACTCTGCCTCGATTCTTCCGACGGCCAGGACCTGTCGGCGCACGAGAACGATCCCGTACCGCTCGCCGGCCCCGACCACCTGGCCTATGTCATCTACACCTCGGGGTCCACCGGACGTCCCAAGGGGTGCATGGTGCCCCACCGGGCCATTTGCAACCGCTTGCTGTGGATGCAGCGTCACTACGCCATCGGCGGTGAAGACCGCATCCTGCAGAAAACGCCGTTCACCTTCGATGTGTCGGTGTGGGAACTGTTTCTGCCCCTGCTGAGCGGGGCCTGCCTGGTCATGGCCCGCCCGGAGGGCCACAAGGACACCCAGTACCTGGTTCAGACGATCCAGGCCGAGCGGGTCACCGTCTGCCACTTCGTCCCCTCGATGCTGCGCTTTTTCCTCAAGCACCCCGAGGTTTCCGCATGCGGCACGCTGCGCAAGGTCTTCGTCAGCGGCGAGGCCCTGACCCATGACCTGTTGTTGCATTTTCGCCAGCGCCTGACGGCCGAGCTGCACAACCTGTACGGCCCCACCGAGGCTGCGGTGGACGTCACCTGCTGGCGGGCCGAGCCCCGCCCGGATGGTGTCGTGCCCATCGGCCGGCCCATCGACAACCTGCAGATCCACATCCTCGATGAGCAGGCCCGGCCCGTACCCCTGGGGCAGACCGGCGAGCTCTGCATCGGCGGCGTCGGCCTCGCGCGCGGCTACCTCAACCGGCCCGAGCTGACCGCCGAGAAATTCATCCGTGATCCGTTCTCCCCAGAGGCGGGCGCGCGGCTTTACCGAACCGGCGACGAGGCACGCTTTCTCGCTGACGGCGAGATCGAGGTACTGGGACGTTTCGACTCCCAGGTGAAATTGCGCGGATTTCGCATCGAGCTGGGCGAGATCGAAAGCACCCTCAAGGCCCACCCAGCTATCGAAGATGCGGTCGTACTGGTCAAGGACGCCGGTACCGAGGACCCCAAGCTGGTGGCCTTCGTGGTGGCCGAAGGGCTGGACCGAAAAACCGTGCGAGCCTTCGTCCAGGAGCGCCTGCCGGAGTACATGACGCCGAACCTGGTCACGTTCATCGACCAGGTACCGGTCACGGCCCATGGCAAGGCGGACCGCAAGGCACTGCTGGCCGGGGAGCCCATTCAGCCGCCGCCCGCGTCGCCATCGGCACTGGACGCTCCGTCCCTGACCGCGTGGCTGCAGGCTTATTTCAGCGAAGCGCTGGGCGGCGAGGCACTGGCTGCCGACGACGACCTGTTCGACCGGGGTGCCACCTCCTTCACCCTGGTACAGGCGGTCCACAGTATCCAGCAGCGCTACCAGGTCACCCTGCCCATCGACGTGTTCCTCCAGCAGCCCACCGTCGGTGCCATCGCCGCGCGCATCCTGGACGCAGGAAGCGCGCACCCTTCAGCCGAGGCGGGTGCGGCTCCTGCGCAGGTGTCTCCGGGCTGTCAGCCGGCGACAGCGTCGACCATCGCTCTGGATGAGGTGCGCTTCGAGCCCACCGCCTACCGTCGACCTGGCACGGGGTTGCCGGCGACCCTCGACCGACTGGGGTGTCTGCTCTCGTTGCTGCGGGAGGTGACGCTGGATGGACAAGGCAAGTACCTGTACTCCTCCGCCGGCGGTCTCAACGCCGTCCAGTGCTACCTGTACGTGGCGGAAGGCCGTGTTGAGGGCCTTCCCGGCGGTGCGTACTACTATCAGCCCCGGCTGAATCGCCTGCTGCCGGTGCACGTGCCCGTCGGGCCGGGCGCCGAAGTGCTTGCCTCGAAAGGCACCATGCCCCCGGGTGGAGCGGGCTTCCTCCTGGCCCTGGTGGCGGAAACCGCTGCCATCGTGCCCCTCTACAATCAGGCCGCGCCGTCCCTGCTGGTATTGGAGGCGGGCTACATCGAACAGTTGCTGCTGTCCCGCCAGGCCGATTTCCAGATCCGGATGGCCCCGGCGCAGGCGGTGGACACCGCCGCGCTCGTGGCGCTGTTCGCGTTGCAGACGAGCCATCAGGTGGTGCGTTGTCTGGTGGAAGGTGGCGACCCCGCGGGGACTGCGGCGCGATCGCCTCGTTTCGATGTCGCCCTCGCCGACTTCCTGGGAGGGCGTAACGAGGGGTTCGAATTGCCGAGCCGCGAGGAGCTGGTGCAGCTCCACGAAGCGCAGCGCCAGATACGTCGCGACCTGCCGGAGCAGGGCGATGGCGTGGTCGCGCTGCCTGCCGCACCCATTCCCGATGCTGCCCTGAAGCTGCGGGCCGCCAAGCGACAGTACCGAGACGGGCCGGTCCGGCTGGACCAGGTGAGCCGCCTGCTGAACCTGCTACGGGCCGGTCCGGAAGGCGAGCACCTGTATCTGGACGACACCAGGGCACGGTTGACCGCCTACCTGTATATCGTCGAGCAGGGGGTTCGTGACGAGCCGAACGGGCGCGATGTACCGGGTGCTCTCTATCGCTACGATGCCGTGCAGCATTGCCTGCTCGAGGTGGGCCCGGCCGACCCGACGGCGATCGGCCACAGCTATACGCCCTTCAACCGCAAGCACGCCAACCTGGCGCGGCTGCAGGTCTTCCTGGTGGCGGAGGCGGCGGCTGTTCGCGAAGCGGCCGGCCGCCATGCGTGCCTGCTGCAGGCGGGTCGGATCGGCCAGTTGCTCCTGGAGAAGCAGGCCGAGTTCGGCCTCGGCCTATGTCCCATCGGCTCGCTGTATTTCGACAGGATTCGCACGGCATTCGGGCTGGACGAGGGCGATGAGCTGATCCACAGCTTCGTCGGTGGCGCGGTGGCCCAGGCGCTACCCGCCGGATGGCCGCGGCTCGAGCCGGGTCGCTCCCGTGAGCCGGATGCGAGCCATGCACCCGGCGAGCAGGCGCTCGCCATCGTCGGCCTCAGCGGTCGCTACCCCGGGGCGGCCACGCCCGATGCGTTGTGGCAGAACCTCCATGCCGGTCGATCGGCCATCGAGACGGTGAGCGCCGAGGACCTGCTCCGTGGCCATGGCCTGGGCGACGACTCGCGTCAGTGGCGGGTGGGCGCATTGTCCGGCGCCCAGCTGTTCGACCCGTTGCTGTTCCGGATCACCCCGGCGGAAGCCAGGACCCTGGACCCCCAGGAGCGTCTTTTCCTCCAGGCGGTCTGGCACTGTCTGGAGAACGCCGGGTACACCGCCGCGAGCCTGCGGCACCAGGCCGGTCGGGTCGGGGTATTCGTCGGAGCCATGTGGGGCGATCACCAGCACCACCAGCCCGCCGCCGACGGCGGGCGGACCACTTCGTTCCATTCCGCCATCGCCAACCGGGTGTCGTTCTTCAACGATTTCAACGGCCCCAGTGTCGCCATCGACACCTCCTGCTCCTCGACGATGACCGCACTGCATTTCGCCTGCAGCAGCATTCGCCAGGGTGAATGCGGCGCAGCGATCGTCGGCGGGGTCAACCTGATCAGCCATCCGGCCCACCTGGAGCTGCTGTCGTCCCTGGCGTTGCTCTCCGAAGAGGGCGAGGCCCATCCGTTCGGCCTGCAGGCCAAGGGGTGGGTCGCCGGGGAGGGCGTGGGCGCGCTGCTGCTCAGGCCTCTTGAAGATGCTCGGCGCGATGGCGATACGGTCCTCGGCATCGTCCGGGCCACTTCGATCGGTCACGGTGGCCAAACGTTTCGCTATGGCGCACCCAGCGCCGACAGCCAGGCCGATTCCATGCGCAGGGTCCTGGCGCAGGCGGGGCTGTCCGCCGACGACATCGGTCATGTCGAGGCCGCCGCACCGGGCGCGAGCCTGGCGGATGCAGCGGAATTCAGCGCCCTTGCCCAGGTGTTCGGCGAGGGGCGCCAAGGGCCGCCGCTGTCGGTGGGCTCGATCAAGGCCAACATCGGCCATCTCGAGTCGGCGTCGGCGCTGTCGCAGATCACCAAGGTGCTGTTCCAGCTGAAGCACGGGCAGCTCGCTCCCACCCTCGGGTGCCAGCCCCTCAGCCCGATGATCGACGCGGCGGGCGCGCTGGCCATCGTCGACCGGCCCTCCCCGTGGCAGGGCGCGCCGCGCGCCTTGATCAATGCATTCGGCGCCAGCGGCTCCGGCGGCCATGCGATCCTCGAGGCGCCGCCAGAAGCGGATGCCACGGTGGAGCAGGCGGGTCCGTGGCTGTTCCCGTTCTCGGCGGCCAGTGACGAGCAACTGCGTCGGTTGGTGGCGGATTTCGCCGAGGCGCTGCGCACGGGAGGCTTCGAAGACGCCACCCTGGCTGACATGGCGTATACCCTCTGCGTTGGTCGGGTGGTCATGGGGCATCGCCTGGCGGTGGTGGCAGCGGGGCGTGACGAACTGCTGGCGCACCTGAGCGCGCGGGACGACGCGTCGCTCGACGTGGTTCGCGGCCGCCTCGGGCCAGACGCACCGGCGGAATCCGGCGAAGAGCGCCTGCATGGCCTGGACCGTCCCGCCCTGCGGGTGATCGCGAATCGCTGGGTTAGTGGGCAAGCCGACCTGTCCACCGTCGCCCGGCAGGGGCAGCGGCGGGTCGCGCTGACCCCTTATCCCTTCGCCCAGGTGGATTGCCACCCCGCGAACCAGGCTGCCCCCGAACAGCCGCTCCCGCTGCCCACCTTCCGGGACGAGGAACTGCAGCAGGCGCTGGAGGGCTATTTGCGTCGGCAATTCGCCCAGGTTTCAGCCATTCCCGAGACCAGCCTGGACAGCGAGGAAACCTTCGACCGCTATGGCCTGACCTCGCTGATGATCACCGCCCTCAACCAGCGTCTGGCGGCGGACTTCGGTGCGCTCCCCAGCACGCTGTTCTTCGAGTACCAGAGCCTGGCGGCCCTGGCGGGCTATCTTGCCGGGACCCATGGATCGCGCGGCCGGGTGCTGCTCGATCTGCCGGCACGGGCTCCCGCAGCACCGGCCCCTGCCACGGATAGACGCGCGCAGGCCCCGGTCCCGAGTGGGCGGCAGGCCCATGACGAGCCGATCGCCATCATCGGCCTGTCCGGCCGCTTTCCCGGCGCGCCGGACCTGGAGACGTTCTGGGCCAACCTGAGCCAGGGGGTCGACAGTATTCGGGAGATCCCACTCGAACGCTGGCCCCACCGTCCGTACTACAGCCGCGAGCGGGGCGAAAAGGGCAAGATCACCAGCAAGTGGGGCGGTTTCATCGACCACGCCGACTGCTTCGATCCGCTGTTCTTCAACATTTCCCCCCGTGACGCCGAGCGGATGGACCCCCAGGAGCGAATCTTCCTGGAAACCGCCTGGCAGACCCTGGAAGACGCCGGGTACGACCGCTCGGGCCTGCAGCGCCATTACCAGGGCGAGATGGGCGTGTTCGTCGGTGTGATGCACGGCGAGTACCTGCTCTACACCCGCTCCACGGCCGCCGACTGTACCGACGATGCGGTGGACGCGTCCTTCGGCTCCATCGCCAATCGGGTGTCCTATGTCCTGGACTGCAAAGGCCCGAGCATGGCCGTGGACACCATCTGTTCCTCGTCCCTGACCGCGTTGCACCTCGCCGTGGAGAGCCTTCGTCGTGGCGAGTGCCAATTGGCGCTGGCAGGCGGGGTCAACCTGTCGTTGCACCCCAACAAGTACTTCATCCAATCGCAGCTGACCATGTCTTCGTCCGATGGGCGTTGCCGCAGCTTCGGTGAAGGCGGCGACGGTTTCGTTCCCGGCGAGGGCGTGGGCGCGGTGCTGCTCAAGCCCCTGTCCCGGGCCGAGGCGGATGGCGACCAGATCCATGGGGTGATCCGTGCCACCTCGGTGAATCACAACGGCAAGACCCATGGCTACACCGTGCCGAGCCCCAATGCCCAGGGGGCGATGATCGCCGCCTCCCTGGACAAGGCGAACATGGACCCGCGGGAGTTGAGCTACGTGGAAGCCCATGGCACCGGTACCGCCCTGGGCGACCCCATCGAGATCGCCGGCCTGCAGTCGGGCTTCGCCCGCCGCAGCGCGACGCTCGGTCACCCGGGCGCCGGCCCGCAGACGTGCGCCGTGGGATCGGTGAAGTCGAATATCGGACACCTGGAATCCGCGGCCGGCATCGCCGGGATCGCCAAGGTGCTGCTGCAGCTTCGGCATGGCCAGTGGGCACCGTCGCTGCATTCGCACCGGCTCAACCCGGGCATCGCCTTCGCCGAGACGCCGTTCCACGTGCCCCAGCGACTCCAGGCCTGGCCAAGACCCATGCTGGACCTGGAGGGTACGCTGCGGGAGTACCCGCGGGTGGCCTCGGTATCGTCGTTCGGGTCAGGCGGGTCCAACGGTCATGTCATCATCGCCGAATACCGCGGCCCGGAGCGCGTTCCGGAGCGGCTCGGCCAGACCCTGATCATCCCGCTCTCGGCACGCACCCGACCCCAACTGCGCCAGCGGGTCGAGCAAGTCCAGCGGTTTCTCCTGCGCACGGCGGAAGAGGGCTCACCGCCGCGCCTGGATGACCTGGCATTCACCCTGCAACGGGGTCGGGAGGCCATGGACCATCGCCTGGCGTTCACCATCAGCTCGTGGGAGGAACTGCTGGCGAAGCTCGCCCTGGCCCTGGAAGCCCTGGCGACGGATGATCCGCAGCCCGGCGCCCATGAGGGGCTGTTCGTTGGCCGGACGAAGGACAACCGAACGGCCCTCACCGGGCTGTTCAACGACGAGGACATGGCGGCGACGCTCGCCGCGTGGGCCGAGAAGGGCAAGTACGCCAAACTCATGGACGTATGGGTCCGGGGGCTGACCCTCGATTGGGCGGCGCTGGGCGTCCCCGGCGAGAGCGCCCGACGGATCAGCCTGCCCGGCTATCCCTTCGCCCGCGAGCGGGTGTGGGTCTCCGGTGCGTCCCGGTCCGTGGGCGCGCGCGACGAGGCGGCCTGGCTGCACCCCTTGGTCCAGCGCAACGTGTCTGACCTTTCCCGGCAGAAATTCACCTCGGTATTCACCGGCGACGAATTCTTCCTGCGGGACCATCGGGTCGGCACCCGCAAGCTGCTGCCGGGGGTCGCGTACCTTGAGATGGCTCGCGAGGCCTTGGTGCTCGCCCTCGGCGAGCAGGCCCGAGACGGTGTTCCGAGCCTGCGCAACGTGGTGTGGGCGCAGCCGGTGGGGCTCGAGGAACAGGGCGACGAAGCCGTCGCCGTGGATGTACAGGTCGACCGCCTTGACGGTCAGCGGCTGGCCTTCGAGATCGTCGAGCGGGCGCACCAGGTCCTCTGCTGCCAGGGCGAAGCGGTGCTGCTGGGCCAGGCGGATGCCGCGACGACACCGTTGTCCGCGCTGCAGGCGACCATCGGCACCCGCACCCTCGAGGCCGAGGTGTTGTACGAGCTGTTCGAAGGCATGGGCATCCACTACGGCCCTTGGCATCGAACGGTACGGGAACTGAGGGTCAGCGAAGGCCAGGTGTTGGCGCACATCGAGTTGCCTGACGAGCGCCACGCCGAGCCGCACCGGTTCGTCCTTCATCCGAGCCTGATGGATGGCGCGCTGCAAGCCACCGTGGGGGTGCTGGCGGCGGCGTCCCTTGCGCAGGACGAGACCCCCCGTGTGCGGGAGACCTGGGTGCCCTTCGCCCTGGAAAGCCTGCACTTGGGCGGCGGAACCCTGGGGGCGCTGGCGTGGGCCTGGGTGCGCCGCGGCGCGGGCGACGAGGATGCGGCGCAGCCCCGCTTCGATCTCGATCTGTTCGATGCACAGGGGCAGGTGTGCGTTGCCCTGCGGGGATTCGCCCTGCGCGCGATGAAACGACCGGCCTCGTTCCGGGCGCTGCTGGATGATCGTCCCGACCGCCACGGCTTCCTTGTGGAGCGCTGGAACCGGGTGGTGCTACCGCGGCCGGCGCCTTCGCCAGCCCCATCGCTGTTGCTGATCTCCAGCGACGCCCATGGCGAGGCCGCCCTGAAGGCCCGTTACCCGGGTGCCGCCACGTTGCGCCTGGAAGGGCACGAGTCCATCGAGTGCCTCATCGACCGCCTGCGGGCCACGGGTCCCTTCGATCACCTGGTGTGGCTGGCTCCCGCCGCCTCCGCGGCGGACGCACTGGACGGCATGATCCAGGCGCAGCAGGCCGGCACCCTGGGTCTGTTCCGTTTGCTCAAGGCCCTGCAGGCAGACGGGTGGGACCGCCGACCGCTGGCCTGGACGGTCGTCACCCGCGCCACGGTGGCGGTCTTCGGCGAGGTGGAGCGTCTTCATCAGGCCCAGTCGGAACCGATGGCGCCGAGCCACGCCAGTCTCCAGGGTCTGGTGGGGGCAATGGCCAAGGAATATCCCCATTGGCCGGTCCGCCTGCTGGACCTGCCGGCCGGGGAGGAATGGCCGGCGCATGACCTGGTATCGCTGCCTGCGGACCCCCAGGGTAATGCCCTGGCATACCGCGAGGGCGTCTGGTATCGCCCCTGCCTGACGCCCTGGCAGCCGCTGCCGGCGCCCGGCATTCTCGAAGGGCAAGGCACCACGTCCTATCGCCAGGGCGGCATCTACTTGGTGGTCGGTGGTGCCGGCGGCATCGGCAGGGTTTTCAGCGAGCACCTGATCCGCGCCTGCGGCGCCCAGGTGATCTGGCTGGGTCGCCGTGAGCGCGATGCCGGGATCGACGCAGCGATCGAGCAGCTTGGCCGGCTCGGACCATCGCCACGCTACCTGCGTGCCGACGCCACCGTGCACGCGGACTTGCGCCAGGCGGTGGAACAGGTACTGGCGGAGTACGGCGCCATCCATGGCGTGGTGCACGCCGCGCTGCAGCTGCAGGACCAGAGCCTGGCACGCATGGACGAAGCGCGTTTCGCGGCCGGACTGGCGGCCAAGGTGGACACCTGCGTACGCCTGGGCGAGCTGTTCCAGCATCGGCCCCTGGATTTCATGCTGTTCTTCTCCTCGCTGCAGTGCTTCACCAAGTCGGCCGGGCAGAGCAACTATGCCGCCGGCTGCACGTTCAAGAATGCATTCGGCCGCTACCTCGCCCAGCGACTCGCGTATCCGGTCAAGGTGATCAACTGGGGATACTGGGGGGACGTAGGATCGGTCGCCGGGGATGACTATCGGCGACGCATGGCGGCGGTGGGCCTGGGCTCGATCCAGAGCGAACCGGCCATGGCGGCCCTGGAGACACTGCTGGCCCGCCCACTGGCGCAGGTGACGTTCCTGCGCGGCGCGGGTCGCCTGCGCGAGACCTTCGAGAAACTGGCCCTGCCGACGCATCCGGATGGACCGTTCGGCGAGTATGGCGAGAGCCTGGCGGAGGCCGCTCCCTCGGTGCTCCCCCAGCTGAAAAGCCGGCCGGCGACGGACAGCCATGCTGTTCGCGAGGCCGTACGGCGGATGGAGTCTCACAGAACGGCCTTCGAGGACCTGCAGGGCCGTCTGCTCCATGCCCAACTCCAGGGCCTGGGCGGTTTCGGCGAGAGGTACGAAACCCTGGCGGAACTGATGCAGCGCCTGGGCGTGGCGCCGCGCTACGAGCGTTGGTTGGACGCCAGCCTCGACGAACTGGTCCAGCGAGGGCACTTGCAGCGGCAGCGCGACGATTCCGGCGCCTGCCGGCTGGTGAACGTTCGCACGCCGGCGGTGGAGCCGCTCTGGCGCGAGTGGGACGCCCACAGGCCGGCCTGGCTGGAGCAGCCGGGGCTGAAGGCCGAGGCGCTGCTCGCCGAGGCGACCCTGCGGGTCTTGCCGGACATCCTCCTGGGCCGGTTGGCGGCTACCGATATCCTGTTCCCCGAGTCGTCCATGGCCCGGGTGGAAGGCATCTACCAGCGCAATCCGGTATCCGATTTCTTCAACGACGCGCTGCTCGATGTGCTGCAGGCTTTCGTCGAGGAACGCCTGACGCGTGAGCCGGATGCCTCGATCCGCATCCTGGAAATCGGTGCGGGTACCGGCGGTACCAGCGCCCGGGCGTTCGATCGCCTGCGGCCCTACCAGGCGCGGATCGCCGAGTATTGCTACACCGACCTGTCCCAGGCGTTCCTGAGCCATGCCCGGCAGGCCTATGGCGCCGACAACCCCTACCTGCGCTACCAGCTGTTCGACGTGAACCGCCCGTTGGCGGAGCAGGGTATCGCCAGCGGTGCCTACGACCTGGTGATCGCTACCAACGTCCTGCACGCGACCGCCGACCTGCGCCTCACCCTGCGCAACGCCAAGGCGGCGCTGATGCGCAACGGCCTGGTGCTGATCAACGAAATCGGCCGCAACGGCCTGTTCACTCACCTGACCTTCGGTCTGCTCACGGGGTGGTGGCTGTTCGAGGATCGCGAACTGCGCCTGCCCGGCGGGCCGGCTCTGGCTCCGAAGCACTGGAAGCGGGCGCTGGAGCGCGAAGGCTTCCGGCAGGTCTGGTTCCCGGCCCTGTCCGAGCACGACCTGGGTCAGCAGATCGTGGTGGCCGAGAGCGACGGGATGATCTGGCAGCGAGCCCCGGCCGAGGAGGCGCCGGTGCGGTTGGCTCCTCGTGTCCTGGCCGCGGCGCCGGCCCGGACCCTGCCACCCGCCGTTGCCATCGCGGCGGCGCCCGCTCAGCCGACCGTCGCTCCTCCACAGGCGATGAAGGCGCGGACCGTGGACTACCTGCGCGAGGTGATCGGCGGCCTCTTCAAGATCCGTCCCGACGAGATCGACGCCCACGAGCCCCTGGAAACCTACGGCATCGATTCGATCCTGGTGGTGCAACTGACCAACCTGCTGCGCGGCAAGCTGGCGGACATCAGCAGCACCCTGTTCTTCGAACACCAGACCGTGGAGGCCCTGGCCACGCACCTGGCCGCGACCCAGCCGGAGCGGCTGCAGGCCCTGCTGGGCCTGGGTTCCCCAGCGGAGACGGCCGCGCCGATCACCGCGCTGGCCGCCGAAGCGCCCGTGGACCTGGGCACCCATCGTTTCACGAGCATGGCGCCGGCGCACACGCCGGACAGCCCATCGGTCCGGGACACCGACGTCGCGATCATCGGCCTCGCGGGGCGGTATGCCCAGGCGGATACGGTTCGCGAACTCTGGCAGCGCCTGGAGCGCGGCGAAAGCTGCATCGGCGAGGTCCCGGCGGAGCGCTGGGACTGGCGTGCCTATTTCGACCAGACACCAGGACGCGCGGGCCGTATCTACACCCGCTGGGGTGGGTTCCTGCGGGACATCGATGCCTTCGATCCGCTGTTCTTCCACATTGCCCCGCGCGAGGCGGAGAAAATGGACCCCCAGGAGCGGGTGTTCCTGGAGCAGGCCTACCACTGCATCGGCGACGCCGGCTACACCCCGGCGCGTCTTGCCGAGGGCAGCCGGGTAGGGGTCTTCGTCGGCGTCATGAACGGCACCTACGCGCGCCAGTCCAGCTACTGGTCGGTAGCCAACCGGGTGTCCTACCAATTCAATTTCCAGGGGCCGAGTCTGGCGGTGGATACCGCCTGCTCGTCATCCCTCACGGCCATTCACCTGGCCCTGGAGAGCCTGCACAGCGGGGTCAGCGAATGCGCCCTGGTGGGTGGGGTGAACCTGGTGGTGGACCCGGTCCATTACATGGGCCTGAGCGAAATGAAAATGCTGTCGCCGGGACCGGCCTGTAAGGCGTTCGGCCGCGAAGCCGATGGTTTCGTCGACGGCGAGGGCGTCGGTGCGTTGCTGCTCAAACCCCTGGCCCGCGCCGAGGCTGACGGGGATCGGATCTACGGGGTTATCCGCGGCAGCATGATCAACGCCGGGGGCAAGACCAACGGCTACACCGTGCCCAACCCGGTGGCCCAAGGCCGGCTCGTCGCCGACTCCCTGGCCCGCGCCGGCGTCGACCCGCGAGCGGTCGGCTACGTGGAGGCCCATGGTACCGGGACCGCCCTCGGCGACCCGCTGGAAATCGCCGGGCTGGCCCGGGCGTTCGACGCCGGCAGCGAACCGCCGCCCAGGCAGTCCTGCGCCATCGGTTCGATCAAGTCCAATATCGGTCATTGCGAAAGCGCCGCCGGCATCGCCGGTGTCACCAAGGTGCTGCTGCAGCTGAAGCACCGGCGCCTGGTGCCATCGCTGCATGCCGGGGAACCCAATCCGGAAATCGATTTCGCCCGGACCCCCTTCGTCGTGCAGCAGGTCCTCGCCGACTGGCCGGCGCCCAGCGGAAACGGGGAGGGCGGGCGGATCGCCACCGTATCGTCCTTCGGCGCGGGCGGCGCCAACGCCCACGTGGTGATCGAGGAGTACCGGGACCGCCGCGACCGGCCGGCCATCGTGGTCGACGCCCAGCGGCCGGTGATCGTCCCGCTGTCGGCCAAGTCCGACCAGCAGGTGCGCCAGCAGGTGCGCCGTCTTCTGGATGCCGTGGACGCCGATGGCCTGGGTGACGCCGACCTGCCGGCCCTGGCCTGTACCCTGCAACTGGGGCGGGAGGCCATGAGCCACCGGCTGGGGGTGCTGGCGGCTTCGATGGACGAGCTGAAGGCTCGCCTGCGGGCCACCCTCGACCAGCCGGTACGGGAGATCCGCCAGCCACGGGCTGCCCTGGACGAGCAGGTAGTCGCCGACTGGATATCGCGTGGGGAATACCCCCGGCTGCTGGACGCCTGGCTGGACGGCGCGGTACTCCCTTGGCAGTTGCTGTACCCGCAGGGCGCGCCGGTCCCCCTGGACCTGCCGGCCTATCCTTTCGCCCGCGAGCGCTACTGGCACCCTGATCGACCGACGACGCCGAGCGCGACGGTCGAGGCCCGGCTGCATCCGCTGCTGCACCGTAACGTGTCCGATCTGCGGGGCCTGCGTTACCTCAGCCGGTTCAGTGGCCGCGAGCCGTTCTTCACCGATCATCGGGTCGAAGGCCGTGGTGTCCTGCCGGGGGCGGCGGTCATCGGCCTGATCCAGGCGGCCCTGGTCCAGGCCGGGGGCGAGCATGCGCCGGGCGCGTTCGGTCCCGACGCGAAGGCCCTGGTGATCCACGAGCTGACCTGGCGGCTGCCGTTCAGCGTCGACGACGACAACCAGGGCGAGCTGTTCCTGGAACTGGCGCCCTCGACCGATGACGACTTCCGGGTGGGGCTGTACTCATATGGCACCGGTGGGCACCTATGCCTGCATGCCGAGGCGCGCGCCGGCTTCACCGATGTGCCACCGCTTGCCTCGCCGCCTTTCGAGATCCAGGGTGCCGAGTCCGTTGACGTGGAGGCCTGTTACGCGCGGTTCGCCGCCATGGGTATCGCCTATGGCGACGGTCACCGGGGTGTCCGCGCCCTGTGGCGGCGCGATACCGCTGTGCTGGCCCGGATCGACCTGAGCGATGCGCAGGCGGGGGAGCAGTCGGTGCTTCCGCCAGGCCCGATCGACGCCGCCATGCAGGCGGCCATGGCCTTGCTGATGGATGACCTGGGCGAGCAGCCGGCGCTGTGGCTGCCCGAGCGCCTTGCCAATAGCGTGTGGTACGGCCCTTGCCCATCTGCCTTACGAGTCCGGATCGAGCGTCGCGCCCAGGACAGGGATCGGGCACGCTTCGACCTGATCCTGTTCGACGAGGCGGGGCGCTGCTGTGCCCGTCTGGACGGACTGGCGTTCAAGGCCTCGGTCCGGCCCGGGGCCGCTGCAAACGGCCTGCTGTGCCACAAGCGATGGCAAGCGGCCGCTGCACCGCTGGCCCTGGCCAGCCCGGTGCCACGCCTGGTGCTGCTGCTTGGTGGCCACCCGGCTTTCGCCGGTGTTGCACAGCGCCTGCATGATCGAGGCGAAGCCAGCCATTCCCTGGTTGACGAGGGCTTCCCGGCGGCGGCCCTGGCCCTCGCCGAACGGCTAGCCCCGTGGGTGCGTGCCGGCCAGCCCTGCCTGATCCAGTTGGTCATTCCCCTGGACGATCCACAGGGTTACGCCGGGCTGGCCGGCCTGCTGCGCAGCGTCAGCCGCGAGCGGCCCGCCCTGGTCGCCCAGCTCGTGGAGATCGCCACGGATCTGGGCGAGGCCCCTCTGGACGCTTGCCTGGCGGCGGAAGCCGCCGTCCCGCGCGAGCGCTGCGTACGCGTCCTCGGCGAAGCCGAAGGCAATCTGCGGCAGGTCATGGTCTGGGAGCACCAGCCCCTGGCCGATGCCCCGACGCCCTGGCGGACCGACGGGGTCTACCTGATCACCGGCGGCCTTGGCGGCGTCGGCCTGCTGCTGGCGCGCGCCATCCTCGAGGGCGCTGCCGATGCCCGGGTGGTGCTCTGTGGCCGGCGCGAGGCGGCTGCCCCGGACGTGGCCGCGACCTGCGCAGCGTTGGGCGGGCGGGTCGACTACCACGCGGTGGACCTGGCCGATGCCGCTCAGGTGGACGCTCTGATCGCCTCGATCCAGGCCGACCATGGTGGCCTGCATGGCATCCTGCATTGCGCCGGAATCACCCGCGATGGCCTGTTGCTGGACAAGACCGCTGTCGATTTCGAGGCGGTGTTCGCCGCCAAGGTCGCGGGGGCAAGGCACCTGGACCGGGCCTGCGCAAGCCAGCCGCTGGACTTCTTCGTGCTCTGCTCGTCCATCGCCAGCGAACTGGGCAACGTCGGGCAGGCGGACTACGCCGCGGCCAACGGCTACCTGGATGCATTCGCCCACCAGCGCAATCGCCTGGTGGCGACGGGGTCGCGGCAGGGCCGCACCGTGGCGATCAACTGGCCACTGTGGCTGGAAGGCGGCATGCGCATGAGCGAGTCGGCTCGACGGGTGCTGGCGGAGCGCACCGGCCTCGAGGCGATGACCACCGCCGTCGGCCTGGGTGCGCTGTACCAGGCCCTGGAGCAGGACGACGATCAGCTGATGGTGCTGGTGGGGCAGACGGATCGACTCGTGGCGCTGCTTGCCGGCGAAACGGGCGACGCTGTTTCCGCGCCGTCCTTGGCGCCCGACGAGGCACTCCCGGTGCTGTTGCGCCGGCTGCTGGCGGGCGCGGTGAAAATCGCCGAGAGCCGGCTCGATGCCGACGTGCCGTTCGAGCAGTACGGCGTCGATTCGCTGATGATCATGGACATGACGGCGGCCTTGGAGAAGCGTTTCGGCACGTTGCCGAAAACGCTGTTCTACGAGTACCCGACCTTGCAAGCCCTGGCGGAGCACCTGGCCAGCCGCACCGAACGCCCGGTCGAAGAGGCGGGTGCCGATCCGGCGTTGCTCGCATGGCTGCGCGAGACCCTGGCGGAGGCGCTGGAGGTTCCGCCTGCGTCCCTGGACGATGACCAATGCTTCGAGCGGTACGGCCTGGATTCGCTGAAGGCGCTGGAGCTGACACGCCGCCTGGAAAGGCGGACGGGCGCTTTGCCGCCGACGCTGCTGTTCGAGCAGTCCAGCCTGCGCCGCTTGGCCGAGCACTTGGCACGCGAGGCTGTTGCCCGCCCGACGGTGGAGGCGGCCCCGGCCCCGGCGTCGAAGACGCCCGTCGTATCGGCAGCCCCGGTTCGGCAACAGCGCCTGTTCGAAACGAAGGCCCAGGTAGAGCAACCGGTCCATGAACGGGCCGACGTGGCCATCGTCGGCCTGGCGGGTCGCTACCCCGGTGCCGAGGACCTGGACGCGTTCTGGCAGAACCTGCGGGAAGGGCGCGATTGCATCGGCGACGTGCCGGCCGAGCGCTGGGACTGGCGTGACTACTACAGCGAGGATCGTACCCGGCACGGTGTCCACAACAGCAAACGGGGCGGTTTCCTCGACGGAATCGATGGGTTCGATCCGCTGTTCTTCAACATCTCGCCCCTGGAAGCCGAACTGATCGACCCCCAGGAGCGGCTGTTCCTGCAGACCGCCTGGGCCGCCCTGGAGGACGCCGGCTACTGCCGTCGGCCGGGACACGCGGCCGACGACGAGTCGCGCCAGGTGGGCGTCTACGTGGGCGTGATGTACGCCGAATATCAGTTGCTGGGCGCCGAGGCGAGCCTGCGCGGGCAGCGCATGGGGTTCGCCGGGAGCAACGCCAGCATCGCCAACCGGGTGTCGTTCTGCCTCAACCTGCAGGGCCCCAGTCTGTCGGTCGACTCGATGTGTTCGAGCTCCCTGACCGCCCTGCACCTGGCCTGCCAGGACCTGCGTTCGGGCCGCACCGTCATGGCCATCGCGGGCGGGGTGAACCTGACCCTGCATCCCAACAAGTACCTGATGCTCAGCAGCGGCCAGTTCATTTCCAACCAGGGCCATTGCGCCAGCTTCGGCGAGGGTGGCGATGGCTACATCCCGGGCGAAGGGGTTGGCGCGGTGATCCTCAAGCGACTCGCGGACGCCGAGCGCGACGGCGATCACATCTATGGCGTGATCAAGGGCAGTCACCTGAACCACGGGGGCAAGAGCACCGGCTACAGCGTGCCGAACCCCCGCGCGCAACAGGCGGCCATCGGCAATGCCTTGCGCGAGGCCGGCGTGGCGCCGGCCCGGGTCAGCTACATCGAAGCCCACGGCACCGGCACGCGTCTGGGCGATCCCATCGAAATCGCCGGGCTGGCCAGTGCCTTCGGCTCTGCCCGGACCGGCGAGCCATGCTGGATCGGCTCGGTGAAATCCAACATCGGCCACTGCGAGGCGGCGGCCGGCATCGCCGGCCTGACCAAGGTGCTGCTGCAGTTCAGGCATGGCGAGATCGCGCCGTCGCTGCACGCCGAAACCCTCAATCCCTACATCGATTTCGCGTCGACGCCGTTCGAGGTCAACCGTCGCCTGCGGCCTTGGCCTCAGCCTCTCCAGGATGGCCGGGCCGTGCCGCGCATAGCGGGCATCTCGTCCTTCGGTGCCGGCGGTTCCAACGGCCATCTGGTGGTGGAGGACTACCGGGTGACCCACCAGCCTGCGGACGATGCGGAGCCGCAACTGATCCTGCTGTCGGCCCGCGACCCCGATCGCCTGCCGCTCATGGCCCGTCGGCTGCTGGCCCGCCTGGCGAGACCCGAGGCTGGCGACAGCCTGGCTGCCGTTGCCTACACCCTGCAGGTCGGCCGCGAAGCGATGGAGCACCGTGCGGCGTGCATCGTCCAGGACGAGGACGAGCTGAAGGAGGCCTTGCGGGCACTCGCCGAGGGCGACGAAAGCGTTTGGGTCCGGGGTGAGGCCGGCATCGCCAGCGAGCGCGTGGAACGCTTCAAGGCGGATGCCGGCGACGCCTGGCACGCGCGTCTGGCCAACCTGCTGGCGGACGGCCGGCAACGGCAGATTCTGGAGCTCTGGAGTGAGGGCCTGGCCATCGATTGGACGGCCCTGCAGGCCTCGCGTGGTCGACCGGCGCAGCGAATCAGCCTGCCGACCTACCCCTTCGCCACCCAGCGCTACTGGGCACCCACCGGTTCGCGGCTTGTGCCCTCACTCCCCCGGCCGGTGCATCCGCTTCTGCAGCAGAACGTCTCCGGCTTCGACCGGCAGCGGTTCATCAGTGAGTTCACGGGTGAGGAGCCTTGGCTGCGCGACCATCAGGTCGGTGGTCGGCGGATGCTGCCGGGCGCAGCCTACCTGGAGATGATCCGGGCAGCCGCCTGCGCGGCGACCGGAGTTCACGGGGCCCCGTTGGTAATGGAACGCCTCAACTGGCTGGCCCCGCTGGCGGTCGAGGCCGGCTCCCATCGCCTCGCCGTGGAGTTGCAGCGCCAGGACGCAGGGATCGCCGTGCAGGTGCAGGGCGACGACCCATACGCCGTACTCCATTGCCAGGCCAGGGTGAGCCTCGGCCTGGAGAAGGAGCCGGAGCCCGTGGACCTGGCCCACTGGCGTGGGCGTCACTGGGCGATGTGCCTGGACGACGCGGCGCTGTACTCCCGGTTCGAGCGGTTGGGGCTCGTCTATGGCAAGACCCACCGGGGCATCCGCCGGCTGTGGGTCGCGGAGCGGCATGGCCAGCGCGAGGTGCTGGCGGAGCTGGTGCTGGACCACCTGCCGACCGGCGAACCGGATACCGCGCTGTGGCTGGAGCCGGGGATCGTCGACAGCGCGCTGCAGGCGGCCATCGGCGTCGTGTTGCCACTCGACGAAGGCGTGACCTCGCTGCCGCCGTTGCTCATGCCATTCGCCCTGGAGCGCCTGGAGCTGACCGCGCCGTGCAGCGGCCGGATGTGGGCCCTGGTACGCGGGCGCACCGCCGACCGGCTGGCCATCGACCTGTGCGACGAGGAAGGCCGGGTCTGCGCGCGGTTCTCCGGCCTCGCCTCCCGAGCGCTGGCCTCGCGCGCCACGGCAAAGGCGGAGCGCCCCAGCGACCGCTCGCCGGTCCCCGGCGAATCGCTGCAGCTGCTGGCGCCGCTCTGGTCGGTGGTGGACGGGGCAGGGGCCGGGCAACCCATTCGCCAGGGTGTCCGCCTGGTGTTCGGCGCTACCCCCGAGCGGCGCGAAGCGCTCGCCCGCCTCTGGCCGGACGCGCGTTTCGCACGGACTCCGGTGGCTTCGGAAGCCGATTGCCTGGCCGAACTCGACGCCTGCGAGGCGCTCGCCGAGGTGGTCTGGCTGGCCCCGACGGACGATGACGCGCCCCTCGAAGCCAACCCCAGCGTCGCCTCCCAGCGATTCGGGGCGCTGGGCGCGTTCCACCTGATCAAGGCGCTGCTGCACCTGCATCACGGGCGCCATCCGGTGCGCCTGCTGCTGGTCACGGGACAGGCCGTGGCGGTCCGGCCCGGTGACACCTGCCGGCCGACTCATGCCTCGGTCCACGGGCTGGCCGGCTCCCTGGCCAAGGAGTACCCGCACTGGCAGGTGTGCCTCGCGGATCTGGCCGATGAGCAGCTGGCCGCCTTGCACCAGGCGCCGTTCGATGCCGTGGCGTCCGGCGAACTGCTGGCCTGGCGCGGCGGGCAATGGTGGCGCCGGCAACTGGCCGAGGTCGCCGCTCAGGCCCCGGACGCTGCTGCGCCCACCTACCGCGACGGCGGCGTCTACCTGGTGATTGGCGGCGCGGGCGGCATCGGCGCTGCCTGGAGCCGGCATGTCGTGGCCCGGCACCGGGCGCGCATCGTCTGGGTCGGCAGGCGCCCGCTCGAGCAGGACCTGGAGGCACGCCTGGACGCCTTCACCGCCTTCAGCCTGAGCCAGGGCGCCCCGGCGCCGGTGTACCTCCAGGCGGATGCCACCGACGCGGCGCAACTGGGCGCCGTGCGGCAACAGGTCCTGGATCGCTTCGGTCGCATTTCCGGGCTGGTCCACTCGGCCATCGTGCTCGAGGACCAGGGGTTGGCCGCCATGCAGGCGTCGACCTTCAGCCGCGTCCTGGACGCCAAGGTGGCCACCTCCGTGGCCCTGGCCACCACCTTCCGGGACGATGCCGCGTCGCTGGACTTCGTGCTGTTCTTCTCCTCGATGATGGCCTTCAGCACGGCAGCCGGGCAGAGCAACTATGCCGCCGGCTGTACCTTCGCCGACGCCTTCGCCGACCGCCTCAGGGCCGACTGGCCTTGCCCGGTGAAAGTCATCAACTGGGGCTACTGGGGCAGCGTCGGGTCGGTGAGCGACGACCGCTACCGCCAGCGGATGCGCGCCCTGGGCCTGGGCTCCATCGAACCGGAGGAAGCCATGCAGGCACTGGATAGGTTGCTGCAGGGCCGCCTGGACCAATTGGCCTTGCTGAAGGTCGTGGTGCCTGACGAGGCCGGCGCGCCCGACAGCCTGGCCATTCTGCTGGGCGACGATCACCTCACGCTCTACCCGGACAGCCATGGCGGCCTTGCCGCGATGCGCGAGCGCCTGGACCGCCGTCTGGCGGCACTGGTGTGACGCCATGGCCTACCGCATCGAACCCCATGCCCCAGCCGGGCAGCTGCGCCACAAGGAAGTAGGAAACATGCTGACAGAGGCCAATCAACCCTCCGAATCCCTGGCGGCCGACCTCGACGGTCAGGCCCGCTGCCTGCTGGCGGTGCAGTTGCGCGCACTGGGGCTGGACCAGCCCGGTGATGCCGGCCGCCTGGCCGCGCCGGCCTACCTACAGGCCTGGCTGGCGGAAAGCCTGAAGTACGTGGCGACGGTGGGGCCGGTGGACGCCGAGGCCGCCTGGAGCCAGTGGCAGGCCTGCCTGCCGGTCTGGCGCGAGCGTGCCGACCTGGCTGCCCGGGCCCGCTTGCTGGATGCCTGCCTGAAAGGCCTGCCCGGTGTCCTGACCGGCGAGCAGCCGGCGACCCGCGTGCTGTTCCCCGGTGGTTCCATGGCCCTGGTGGAGGGGGTGTACAAGAACAACCGGGTATCGGACTACTTCAACCGGGTGCTGACCGAGGCGGCCCTGGCCTTCATCGAGAGCCGCCCCGACGAGGCCGAGCCGCTGCGTATCCTGGAGATCGGCGCTGGCACCGGCGGCGCCACCGCGGGCCTGCTGGCGGCCCTGGCGCCGTGGCGCGATCGAATCGGCGAATACGGCTACACCGACCTGTCCCAGGCCTTCCTGCAGCACGGAGCGGACACCTTCGGCCGCGACAACCCCTTCCTGCGGACACGGCTGTTCGATGTTTCCCGACCCTGCGCGGAGCAGGGCGTCGCCACCGATCACTACCACCTGGTACTGGCCAACAACGTCCTGCACGCGACCCCGGAGATCCGCCAGTCCCTGCGCAATGCCAAGGCCGCCCTGCGCAAGGGCGGGCTGCTGATGCTCAACGAGATCAGCGAGGCATCCCTGTTCACCCACCTCAGCTTCGGCCTGCTGGAGGACTGGTGGGGCTATCGTGACGGCGCCTTGCGCATTCCCGGCTGCCCCGGCCTGTCGCCCGCCGGGTGGCAGGCGGTCCTGGAACAGGAAGGCTTCGACCCGGTGCTGTTCCCGGCCCGGGACGCCCATGACCTGGGCCAGCAGGTCATCCTCGCCGAAAGCGATGGCATCGTGCGCCAGCCAGCAGCCCGCCGCCCGCCCATGACCGCCCCGGCCGAAACGCCCGCTGCCGACGCTGCAGAGGCGACGCCCGTCGTCGAATGCACCGATGGCTGGCGACAGCGGGTCACCGACTACCTGCGAACGCTGGTGGCCTCGACCCTGAAGATTCCGCTGGAAAAGCTCAGCGCGGCGCGTCCGCTGGAGGATTACGGGCTCGACTCGATCCTGGTGGTGCGGCTGACCAATGCCTTCAACGAGCGCTTCGAGGCTGTGGACAGCGCACTGTTCTTCGAACTGCCGACCCTGGCCGCGCTCACCGAGCATTTCCTCCAGCACCGGCAGGTCGAGCTCGAGGCGTTGCTGAGCCCGGCAGCTGGCGCGGAGCCTGTTGCACCGCTCCGTGACTCGGGCCCGTCCCAGGGGGAGCCGGCACCGGTGGCACAGGGGAACGACGCTCCCATTCTCCAAGCCGGCCGGAAGAAAGCCGATGGGTCAGTGCCAAGCGAGCGGCGCGGGGTCGCCATCATCGGCCTGGATGGCCGCTACCCGGGAGCCGCCTCCATGAGCGCCTTCTGGGAAAACCTCTCCACCGGTGCCTGTACCATCGGCGAGATTCCTCTCGAACGCTGGGATTGGCGGCGCTACTACGACCCGGAGAAAGGCAAGGCTGGCCACCTGTACACCCGCTGGGGCGGCTTCCTGCCGGACATCGATCGGTTCGATCCGGCGTTCTTCCGCATCTCTCGGCGCGAGGCGGAGCGGATGGACCCGCAGGAGCGCGTATTCCTGGAGGTCGCCTACCACTGCATCGAGGATGCCGGCTACGACCCATCGTGCCTGCATCGGCAGGGCGACGTCGGGGTGTTCGTCGGGGTGATGAATGGCAGCTACAACCCGGTCAGCACCTACTGGTCCATCGCCAACCGCGTGTCCTACCAACTGGACCTGCAGGGGCCCAGCTTCGGCGTGGACAGTGCCTGCTCCTCGTCCTTGACGGCGCTGCACCTGGCGGTGGAAAGCCTGCTCAATGGCGGCTGCCAGCTGGCGATCGCCGGGGGCGTCAACCTGATAACCAACCCGCAGCACTACCTAGGCCTGTGCGAAATGATGATGCTGTCGCCGAGCGGGCGGTGCAGCCCCTTCGGCGAGGGCGCCGACGGCTTCGTCGACGGCGAAGGGGTAGGGGCGGTGCTGCTCAAGCCCCTCGACCGGGCGATTGCCGATGGCGACCGGATCTACGGGGTGATCCGCGGCGGTGCGCTGAACGCCGGCGGCAAGACCAACGGCTACACGGTGCCCAGTGCCGGCGCCCAGCAGCGCGTCCTGGAAAAGGCTCTGGCGCGTGCCGGGATCGACGCGGACCGCGTCAGCTACGTCGAGACCCATGGCACCGGCACCGCCCTGGGCGACCCCATCGAGATCAGCGGCCTGAGCCGCGCGTTCGAAGCCCGCGATCCCCAGGCGTTGTGCGCCATCGGCTCGGTGAAGAGCAACATCGGCCATTGCGAGAGCGCCGCCGGCATCGCCGGCTTGAGCAAGGTCCTCCTGCAACTGCAGCATCGTCAACTGGCGCCCTCCCTGCATGCCGCCCAGGCCAACCCGGGCATCGATTTCTCCCGCACGCCGTTCCGGGTCCAGCAACGGCTGGCCCCCTGGGAGGCCCGCGGGCAGACCCGGGTTGCCACGATCTCGTCCTTCGGCGCCGGTGGCGCCAATGCGTCGCTGGTGGTCGAGGAGTACTCCGCGGCAGAGCCGCCGCGCCCTGCCGGCAACGGCCCCTGGCTGGTGCTGCTGTCGGCCAGGGACGAGGAGCGCCTGGGCGCGGCGGTCGAGCGCCTCGGTACCTTCCTGGACAGCGACGAGGCATCGCGAATCGAGCTGGACGACCTGGCCTTCACCCTGCAGGTCGGGCGCGAAGCCATGGCCTCGCGCCTGGCCATTCCGGTCACCTCGCTGGCGGACCTGCGCAGAAAGCTGAACGGCTGGCGTTCCGGTGAATCCCTCGCCGGAGCCTTCCAGGGCAAGGTCGATCCGTTCGCCGAGGCAACGTCCGCGGAGACTTCGCCAGAGCAGGTCGCCCAGTGGCTCGCACAGCGCCAGTGGGATCGGCTGGCATACGCCTGGGTCCGGGGCGCCGCGATCGATTGGTCGAGCCTGTACATGGCCGAGCGCGATCAACGCCAGCCGAGGCGGATCGGCCTGCCGGGCTACCCTTTCGCGCGCCATCGCTACTGGATGCCCGGCCTGGCGCAGCCGGCCGCTCCCGGCGAGCAGGCCGACGTGGCACCGACCGCCCGACCCTCGGACGATGCCGAACCGAGCGACTGCTGCTACCTGCCGCACTGGCAGGCCCAGGCAACTGTCGCCCCCGAAGCGCCCGCCCGACCTGGCGCGACGTTGCTGGTGACTCTGGCGCCCGGTGCTGACAGCGCCCGCCTGCAAGAGGCATTGGCCAGTCACCTGGGCGAGCGGAACGCCCTGGTACGGGTGGACTGCGCCCCGGGCGCCACCGCTGAGGTTGCTCCTGGCCACTGGCGATGCGGCCATGACGATGCCGAGGGCTTCGCGCGTATACTCGCGTCGGCCGGCGCGCTCGTACAGGTGGTGATCATCGGCCCGGCGCCCCGGGACACGTTCGACCTTTCCACCCTGGCGGACAGCCTGGCCGTGCACGAACTGCCCGTGCTGAGGCTGTTCAAGGCGCTGCATGCGCATGTAGCGCCCGACGCCGGCGTGGACTGCTTCCTGCTGACCCTGGGCCGCCAGCCATTCCCGGGCGAACCCCGGGTCGCCAACCCGCTGGGGGCCGGTCTGGTCGGCCTGGCATTCGCCCTGGCCCAGGGGGATTACCGCATGCGGCTGCGGACCCTCGATCTCGATCCGCACGACCTGGCTTCGCCCGACCTTCGGGCCGTAGCGGCGCAGATCCTGGCCGAGCCGGCATCGGAGCGGGGCGAACCGGTGAAACTCAGCCGAGGCGAGCGGTTCGTACAGCGGCTCAGCCCCCTGGCGCTGCCCGGAGGCACGGGAGGCGGCCACGGTTTGAAGCGCCAGGGCGTCTACCTGATCCTGGGCGGGGCCGGTGTCATCGGCCGGGTGGTCAGCCGTTGCCTGGTGGAGCGCTTCGACGCCCGGGTGATCTGGCTCGGCCGCACCCCGGCCGACGATGCCACCCTGCGCCAGCACCTCGCGGCCACCACGCTGCGCGGGCAGGTCGACTACCTGCAGGCCGACGCGACGGATCTGGCGCAGCTGCAGCGCGCCGTGGCTGAGGTGCGGGCCCGCCATGGGCGCATAGACGGTGCCCTGTTCTCCGGCATGGTCTTCGACTTCGAGAACGCTATCCCACACACCTCGGAGGCGCAGTTCCGGCAGATCCTCGAGGTCAAGAGCCGGGGCAGCATCAACTTCTACCGCGCCCTGGCCGAGCAGCGCCTGGACTTCCTCTGCTATTTCTCGTCGGGCCAGGGGTTCGCCTTCTCCGGTGCGGCGAAACTGTCGGCCTATGCCTGTGGCATCACCTTCGCCGACGCCTTCGCCGAGGCGATCCGGCCCATGGCGGGGTTTCCTGTCGGAGTGATCAACTGGGGATTCTGGCAGGCCGCGCTGCAGCGTCAGGCGGTCAGTCGGCACATGGATGCCCTGAGCGACGAGGCCGGTTTCGATTGCTTCGGTCGCTTCGTCGATCAACTGGTCCGCGGTGGGCTGCCACGCCTGTTGTGCCTGAAGGCCTCGCCTGAGGTGCGCCAGCTGATGGGCGTATCGGATGGACAGCGTTACCGGCTGGCTCCACCTGGGGCGACGCCCGCGAGGCCGTCGCAGCAGGCCGGGCTGGGCGCCGAGGAACGGGCTCGGCTGCGCGGGTGCTTCGACTCGCACCGGCTCGACCAGTCCATCGCCGTGCTGCTGCTGGTCCAGTTGCAGACCCTGGGCCTCTTCCGGGAGCCGACCCCGAGGGATGCCGAAACCTGGCGGATGCGGGCGGGCATCGCAGAGCGTTACCGCCGCTGGTGGGACGAATGCCTGGCCATCCTGGTGGAGCAGGGCTGTCTGACGCGGCACGGGACGGACTACGGTCTCGCCGTGGATATCGACGAGAGCCGCCACCCGGCGATCTGGAGCGCGTGGGAGCAGGAGTGCGCGGGCTACCGCGAGGATGCCGACCGGCGCGTCCAGGTGGCCCTGGTGGACGAGTGCCTGCGCCAGTTACCGCAGATTCTCACCGGTCACGTACACGCCACCGACGTGCTGTTTCCCGAAGGAACCCCGGACAAGGTGGAGGGCGTCTACGCGCGTAACACCCTGTCGGACTTCTTCAATCGCCGGCTGGCGTCCCGGGTGGTGGAGCATGTTCGCCACCGGCTGGCCGCCGAACCGGAGCGCCCCCTGCGTCTCCTGGAGGTTGGCGCCGGCACCGGCGGCACCACCGAGATTCTGCTGGAGGCCCTCGCGCCCCTGGCCGGTCACCTGGAGGAATACGGCTACAGCGACCTGTCACAGGCGTTCCTGCAGCATGGCGAACGCCGTTTCGGCGAGGGCCACCCGGGCGAGGGCCGCCCCGGCGGGGGCCGCCCTTATTTCACCACCCGGATCCTGGATGTCAGCCGGCCGCTGGACGCGACCGATCCGGCCATCGGTCGCTACGACGTGGTGGTCGCCACCAACGTGCTGCATGCCACTGCCGACTTGCGCCAGACCCTGGCCAACGTCAAGGGAATGCTGCGCGGAGGCGGTCTGCTGGCGCTGAACGAGCTGAACCGCAAGACCACCGCGTCGACCGTGACTTTCGGCCTGCTGGACGGGTGGTGGCTGTACGAAGACCCGCAGCTGCGCATTCCCGGTTCGCCGCTGCTGGACGAAGAACGCTGGACGCACCTGCTGTGGAGCACCGGCTTCACCCAGGTGGAAACGGACCTGGCACACGATGCCGGCCTGGGGCAGCAGGTCATCACCGCCTATAGCGATGGCGTGCTGCCGATATTGACCTCGATGCCGCCGGCCCAGCCGGTGGCATCCTCCAGGGAGCCGGAGACCCGCATGCCCGACCAACCGGATGAAGCCGCCGCCGAGCGCTTGCAGCGCCTCATCGTCGAATGCCTGGCGGAGACACTGAAAGCCGAACCGGAGAGCATCGACCTGCGTACGCCGTTCTCTGACTATGGCGTGGATTCCATCCTCGGCGTGGGCTTCGTCAAGCGGCTGGGTGCGCAGTTGGGCGTCCGGCTCAACAGCGCGGTCCTCTTCGAACATGCGAGCGTCGCGCGCCTGCGCGACCACCTGCTGGCCGCCCATGGGGCGCAGATCCAGGCTCCGCGGAGCGCCGCGTCCGCGGCACCGGCACCGGCACCGACATCCCCGGGCATCAGTGCTGTAATGGCCGCCGCGCTGGGTGGCGTTCCCCAGCCGGCCCGCCGCGACACATCGTCGGATCGAAGCGCCGGCGTTCGCATCGCCGTGATCGGCATGGCCGGTCAGTTCCCGGGGGCGGCCGACGTGCACGCCCTGTGGGACAACCTAGTGGCCGGCCGCACCAGCGTGGAAACGCTGCCTCCCACCTATCTCGACCCGGCGGCCTACAGCCCGGATCGGCGGCCCGGTACCAGCTATTGCAATCGGGCGGGCATCCTGGCGGATCGCGATTGCTTCGATCCGCTGTTCTTCAGCCTCACCCCCCACGAAGCGGAATCCATGACGCCGCACCAGCGACTGGTGCTTCAGGAAAGCTGGAAGGCACTGGAAGACGCCGGCTACAACCCCATGACGCTGGCCGGCCAGGCCGTCGGGGTGTATGTCGGCGCGGAGCCCGGTGGGTACCACCACGAGTCCTTCACCGGGGGCTCGGAAGCCATCGTCGCCTCGCGGCTGTCCTATTTCCTCGACCTGCGGGGGCCGGCCATGGTGGTCAACACCGGCTGCTCCTCGTCCGGCGTGGCCCTTCACCAGGCCTGCGAGAGCCTGCGCCACGGTGAAACGCGCCTGGCCCTGGCGGGTGGCGTCCATGCGCTGCTGGACCAGCGTGGGCTGGTCAGCCTGTCGGCCATCGACATGCTCAGTCCCAGCGGCCAGTGCCACACCTTCGACGCAGCGGCGGATGGCACGGTGATTTCCGAAGGCGTGGGCATGGTGGTGCTCAAGCGCCTGGAGGAGGCCGAGGCCGACGGCGATCCGATCTACGGGGTCATCGAAGCCTCGGGCGTCAACCAGGACGGTGCCAGCAATGGCATCACCGCGCCCAACGGCGACGCCCAGGAACAGCTGATCCGCGAAACGTACCGGCGCTTCGCCATCGATGCGGCGCAGATCAGCTATGTCGAGGCCCACGGTACCGGTACCCGGTTGGGCGACCCAGTGGAAGCCCACGCGCTGATCCGCGCCTTCCGCGCCTTCACCGATGCCCAGGGCTACTGCGTGCTGGGCAGCGCCAAGGCCAACCTCGGCCATGCCGCGGCGGGCGCCGGGGTGATCGGGCTGATCAAGGTGCTGCTCTCGCTGGTGCACCGTCGGCTGCCCGCCATGCCCGGTTTCCAGCAGCTCAACCCGCTGATCGAACTGGAGGGGTCGCCGTTTCTCATCAACCGCGAGCCCCTGGAGTGGCCGCCGATCGCGGGCGCTCGGCGCCTGGCCGCCCTGAACTCCTTCGGCCATAGCGGTACCAACGCCCACCTGGTGATCGGTGACTACCCGGGGCTCCCCGCAGCTGGGCGCCAGCCTGCGTCGTCCCCCGCCGCGCATGTGGTGCCCCTGTCGGCGAAAACCGCCGACGCCCTGCGCGATACCGCCCGGTCGCTGGCGGCCTGGCTGGACCGCCAGGCCATGCCCGCCGAGACGCTTCTCGGCGACCTGGCCTTCACCCTGCAGGTCGCCCGGGAACCCTGGCGGGTCCGTGGCGCGCTGGTGGTGAGCAGCCTGCAGGATCTGCAGACCCAACTGGCTGCCCTGGCGAGCGGCGAGACGCCCGCTTGGCCTGACGATGAAGCGGGCCGGCTGGCCCGGGACTGGACCGGCGGCGCGTCGCTGGACTGGGCCGCCCTCTGGCCCGATGGGAGTGGAAGGCGCCTGCACCTGCCCAGCTACCCGTTCGCCCGGGAGCGTTACTGGATCGACCAGGCATCCCGTCCCGCCATGGGCACGCCGGCTGCGACTCAGGCTGTGACGCCCAGCCAGTCGCCCCTGGTCGCCAACGGTCTGTTCCTGGCGCGGCCGGTCTGGCAGGAACCCCTGGACGGCGTCGTGCCGGAGGACGCGGTGATCCCCCACGTGGTGTTCCTGGTGGGGTTCGATACCGTCCAGGCCGACCAGGTAGAGGCCCGGGTCGCGGCCGACCGCTGGCAGCGGCTGGTCTCCGACGCCGACACCCCGGCGGCGCGCTACCAGGCCCTGGCCCTGGCCTTGCTGCGTGAGGTACAGACCCTTGGCGAGCGCGCGCGGATCGACCTGCTGGTGGCACAGCGCACGCCGGACGACACGCTGCTGGCCGGCCTCGATGGCCTGCTGAAAACCGCGTGCCTGGAACACCCCGGCCTGAGCGCCCGCTGCCTGCTGCTGGAGGTGGAAAACCCCGGCCCGCTGCCGGTCGCTCTGCTGACGTCGCTCCAGGCGAGCCTCGCCGAAACCGTACCGGCGGGGCGCTCGCGCTTGCAGCGCCAGCTGGCCTCAGGCGAGCACCAGGAACTGCAGTGGCAGGAGTTGGCCGACGACGCGGCCCCCGCGGACGCCCTGGCGGCGAAGACCGGTTGGAAGGAGGGCGGTGTCTACCTGATCACCGGAGGCGCCGGGGGCCTGGGCCTGCTCTTCGCCCGGGCCATCGCCGAGGGCTGTCGCGAGGCGACCCTGCTGCTGATCGGACGGTCGGCCCTGGACGACGGACAGGTCGCACGCCTGCAGGCACTGCGCAACCTGGGTGCGCGAGTGGACTATGCCCAGGTCGACCTGACCGACGCGCAGGCGCTGGAGCGGTTCGTCGCCGAGGTTCGCCTGCGCCATGGCGGCCTGCAGGGCGTGCTGCATTGCGCGGGCGTCAACCGGGACCGCTCGCTGGTCCGCAAGACGCCCCAGGACCTGGTGGAGGTCTTTGCCGCCAAGGTGATCGGCACCGAACTGCTGGACCGGGCCTGCCGCAACCTGCACCTAGATTTCTTCGTGCTGTTCTCCTCCTGCTCGGCGGTGCTGGGCAGCCCGGGCCAGGCCGACTATGCGGCGGCCAATGCCTTCATGGATCACTTCGCCAGGCTGCGCAACCGCCAGGTCGCCCAAGGGCAGCGGTTCGGCCATACCCTGTCGATCAACTACCCGTTCTGGCGCGATGGCGGCATGCGCATCGACGACGCCCGGCAGGCCGATGTCCAGCGCCAGACCGGCATGGTCCCGCTGCAGGCGGAGCAGGGCATCCATGCGTTGCAGCGTGGCCTGCAGGCCGGCCTGGAACGGCTGCTGGTGATCGAGGGTGACCTGACCCGTATCCGCGGTCTTTTCCGCGAGACCGGCGGGGAGGCGGCCCCGTCTGCCTTCGCCATGGAACGGGCGGACGGCGCACTGGTGGATCGCGAAGCGCTGCTCAGCGCCACCCGGGCCCGGCTCACGGCGGTGTTCTGCGCGGTGACCAAGCTGCCTGCGGAGCGGGTGGAGCCGGATGCGCCACTGGAGCAATACGGCATCGACTCCATCATGATTACGCGCCTCAACAAGGCGCTGGACGATGCGTTCTCCACCCTGGCCCCGCTGTCGCCGGAGCAGCGCCAGGTATCGAAGACGGTGTTCTTCGAGTATCACACCCTGGATCGGCTCGCCGGGTACCTGGTGGATCGCCACGCGCAGGCTTGCCTGCTGTGGTGCGGCCTTGCCCCGACGCCAGCGGCCAACTGCCCGGAAGCCGGCACAGCGGCGGCCCAGGACGAAACCCTTCCTCCTGTGGCGCCTGGCGAAGCCGAGCCCATTGCGGTGATCGGCCTCAGTGGCCGCTATCCCCAGGCCGCCACGCTGGATGATTACTGGCGCAA
The DNA here is from genome assembly GCF_007109405.1 of Pseudomonas mangiferae. Classification (GTDB taxonomy): domain Bacteria; phylum Pseudomonadota; class Gammaproteobacteria; order Pseudomonadales; family Pseudomonadaceae; genus Pseudomonas_T; species Pseudomonas_T mangiferae. The sequence continues at coordinate 385,886 of NZ_VJOY01000001.1, read as the reverse complement.
CCTGCGTGACGGGCGCGACAGCATCACCGAAATCCCGCCCGTACGCTGGCCGTTGCAGGGGTTCTTCGTGGATTCGGTGCAGGAAGCCCTGAGGGACGGTCGCAGCTACAGCAAGTGGGGCGGCTTCGTCGACGGGTTCGCCGAGTTCGATCCGTTGTTCTTCGCCATGTCCCCCCGCGAGGCGGTCAACCTCGATCCCCAGGAGCGGCTGTTCCTCCAGGCGTGCTGGCATGCCCTGGAAGACGCCGGCCTCACCCGGGCCGACCTGGCGGAGCGCTTCCAGGGGCAGGTCGGGGTTTTCGCCGGCATCACCAAGACCGGTTACAGCCTCTATGGTCCGGCGCTGCGGGAGCAGGGCCACCTGGTCTTCCCCCGCACGTCGTTCGCGTCCACCGCCAACCGGGTCTCCTACCTGCTGAACCTCAACGGTCCGAGCGAACCGGTGGACACCATGTGCTCGTCCTCGCTCTCGGCGCTGCACCGGGCCTGCGACAGCCTGCGGCGTGGCGAATGCCAGATGGCCTTCGCCGGTGGGGTCAACCTGTACCTCCACCCCTCCAACTACGTGGAGTTGTGTGCCGGCCAGATGCTTTCCCGTGACGGCCGTTGCCGCAGCTTCGGCGAGGGTGGCAATGGCTTCGTGCCCGGCGAAGGGGTCGGCGTGGTGGTGCTGAAGCCGCTGTCCCGGGCGCTGCGGGATCGCGACAACATCCATGCGGTGATTCGTGCCGCCGCGGTCAACCATGGCGGACGTACCCACGGATACACGGTTCCGAGCCCCCGGGCCCAGGCCGACGTGATCCGGCTCGCCCTGGCCCAGGCCGGTCTGAGCGCGAATCAGGTGAGCTACATCGAGGCCCATGGCACCGGCACCGAGCTGGGCGATCCCATCGAGGTGAGTGGCTTGAGCCAGGCGTTCGCTGCAGACGGGGTGGAGACCGGCCACTGCGCCCTGGGGTCGGTGAAGGCCAGCATCGGCCACCTGGAAGCGGCGGCCGGCATCGCCGGGGTGACCAAGGTCATCCTCCAGTTCCGGCACGGGCAACTGGTTCCCAGCCTGAACGCCGAAACCCTCAACCCCAACCTGGCGCTGGAAACCACGCCGTTCCGCCTGCAGCGGACCCTGGCCGATTGGCGGCCCGTCGAGGGCGCGCCGCGCATCGCCGGCGTATCGTCCTTCGGCGCCGGGGGCGCCAATGCCCACGTGATACTCCAGGAACAGCGGGAATACCGCGACCTGCCCGTCGGCGGGCAGGTCGAGCTGATCCCGCTGTCGGCCCGCGACGAGACGCGCCTGCGTGCCTATGCCGAAGCGCTGCTGGCCCACGTGGAGGCCCGCCCGGACATGTCCGGCGCGGATCTGGCGAACCTGGCCTATACCCTGCAGACCGGGCGTGAGGCGTTGAGCGTCCGGCTCGGGCTGGCCGCGCGATCGCCCGCCACGTTGGCCGCCTGCCTGCGCGCATTCCTTGATGACGTGCCGGGTGCCGACGGCGTGTATCGCAGCCAGGGCCTGCCGAAAGACGAGCAGGTGGTCGGGGACGACGCAGAGCACCTGCTGCAGCGCTGGGTCGATGGCGCAGCCGTGGACTGGGCGCAGCTGCACGCCGCACGACCCGGTCCGCAGCCCTTCCGGGTCAGTGCACCGACCTATCCCTTCGCCCGTGAAACCTACTGGCTGCCGGGCCGCGACCCGGTTACACCCACATCGAGCCAGGCGGAGGCCACCAGCGCGTCGCAGCGACCTGAAAAAACCATCGACAGCGACCGGCTGAGTTACCTGGCGCGCTGGGAACACGAGGCAGCGCCCAACGAGGCCCGGATCGACGAACACCGCTGCGTGCTGATCGTCGCCGGTGCCCCCCAGGCAACGGCCGCCGAGCACCTTGCGCGCACCTACCTCGACAGCGCGGCCTTCGCCGACCGCGGCGGCCGGGTGATTCGCCTGGAGCCCGGTACCCGGACTGCCGTGCAGGGCCTGCACCGCTGGTCCCTGGACGTAGGCGATGCCCAGGCGCTGGAACGTTGCCTGGCTGAACAGCCGCCAGTGGATTGCCTGTACTTCATCGCCAGCACCGGCGAGGCGGACGACTGGAGCGCCTTGCTCGACAGCCCGGCATACAACGAATTGCTGCTGCTGCGGGTCGTCACTTGGCTCAAGCAGCACGGTCACCCCCAGGCGATCGACTGCTACATCGTCAGCCAGGACGCCTTCGACGTCGGGGGTACCCCGGCCAGCGCCTTCGGCGGTGGCCTCACTGGCATGGCTTACGCCATCGCCCAGGGCGAGCACCGCTTCCGGGTCCGCACGCTCGACGTGTCCAGCCGGGAGCTGGCGGACCCGCAGCGCCTGCCGCGGCTCATGGGCCAGGTGCGGGGAGAGCGTGGGCTGCCCCGGGGCGAGGCGCTGTGCCTGCGCGACGGCCGGCGCTATCGCCAGCGCATTTTCCGCCTGAACTGGGCCCACGCCCATTCCGGGCCCGGGACCGGTTCGCCGGCCCTGCAACCGGGAGGTCTCTACGTGATCCTGGGGGGCAGCGGCACGGTGGGTGGCATCGTCAGCCGCTACCTGATGGCCGACCATCGGGCTCGGGTGGTCTGGCTGGGAAGGCGGCCGGCCGATGATGACGGGGTCCGCCAGCGGCGTCAGGCCTGCCTGGCGAGCGCCGGCGCCGCGGTGGAGGCCAGCCAGCTGGACTACCTCCAGGCCGATGCCAACGACCCGGCCGCACTGACGGACGCCGTGGCCATCATCCGGGCGCGTCATGGCCGCATCCACGGCGCGATCTTTTCCGGGGTGGTCTTCGATGCGGAGGACTCCCTCACGCGGATGCCCGAGCCACGCTTCCGGTCGATCCTCGACGTGAAGAGCCGCGGCGCCGTGGCGTTCTACCGCGCCTTCGCCGACGAGCCACTGGCGTTCATGTGCTACTTCTCCTCGGCCCAGAGCTTCGCGTTTTCCGGCGCGGCCCGCCTGGGCGCCTACGCCGCCGGGATCACGTTCGCCGACAGCCTGGTGCGCAGCCTGCAGGGGCGTGCCCGCTTCCCGGTGGGCGCAATCAACTGGGGGTTCTGGTTGTCCTCGCTGACCGAGCAACAGGCGGCGGACCCCTCGGCGCAACCCATGAGTCGCCATGCCGGTGCCTTGGAGGATCGGGCCGGTTTCGCGTGCTTCGCGCGCTTTGCCGACGCCCTGGTGCAGGGCCGGCTGAACCAGGCGATCTGCATGGACGCCTCGGCACCGGTGCAACAGTTGATGCACCTGCAGCCGCAGCCGGTGATGGCGGGTGAGGTGAGGCCGGCGATGGCCGGGGACCCGTTCGCCCGCTACCGCGAGGCCGCCGCCCCGTTGCTGGCGGACCACGATCCGCATCCCTTCGATGCGGCGATGGCGGGCATGACCCTGGTCCACCTGCATCGAATGGGCCTGTTCACGCAGCCGGGGCATTTCGAGGACCCGGAGGTCCTGCGTGGCCAGGCCGGCATCGCCGAGCCCTATGCGCGCTGGTGGACCACCGTGCTCGACCTGCTGCAGCAGCAGGGCCTGCTACAGCGGCGGGGCGAGCAGGTCGGCGTCGAGGCGCCGGTGGCGCCGGACCTGGCAGCGCGCTGGCAGCGCCTTGCCGACGCGCTGAAAGGCGTTCCCTCACGCAGGGCCCAGGTGGAGCTGGTGGAGGCCTGCCTGGAGCAGTTGCCGGCGATACTGGCCGGTCGGGTGCAAGCCACCGAGGTGATGTTCCCGCGCTCGTCCATGGAAAAGGTCGAAGGCGTGTACCGGGACAACCCGCTGTCCGACTACTTCAACCAGGTCGTGGCGGGCGTGGTGCAGCAGCAGGTGGAAACGCTGCGGGCGCAGGCGCCCGGGCGGCGCATACGCCTGCTGGAGATCGGCGCGGGAACCGGTGGCACGACCGCACGGGTGCTTCCCGCGCTGCAGCCCTGGCGCGACCACATCGCCGAGTACTGCTACACCGACCTGTCCAAGGCATTCCTGATGTACGCCGAGAAAACCTTCGGCCCGGGCAACTCGTTCCTGACCTATCACCTACTGAACGTCGAGCGCGCGCCCGCGGAGCAGGGGGTGGAGCCTGGCGGCTACGACATCGTGATCGCCGCCAACGTGCTGCACGCCACCGGCCGCATGCAGCGCACCCTGGCGAACGTGCGTTCGTTGCTACGCCCCGACGGCCTGCTGGTGATGAATGAGATCAGTGACCGGTCGCTGTTCTCTCACCTCACCTTCGGCCTGCTCAAGGGCTGGTGGCTGTACGAAGACCCGGAATTGCGCATCCCGGGCACACCGGCCCTTTACCCCGAGAGCTGGAGCCGGGTGCTGGGCGAGGTCGGTTTCCGGGATGTCCGCTTCCCGGCGGCATGCGCCCATGGCCTGGGCCAGCAGATCGTGATCGCCCGGAGCAGCGCCGGGGGGCCGAGCGGTACACGGCCGTCGGCCGCGACAGCTCCGGCAGCCAGTCCCCGTCCCGCCCCGGTCGCTCCGGTTGGTCAGGAAGGCGGTCGACGGGCGTTGACCGCCCTGGCCCTGGACGGGTTGGCCACCACCCTGCAACTGGAGCCGACGCGCATCGACGCGGTGCAGCCGTTCGCCGACTACGGGATCGACTCGATCCTCGGGGTGAGTTTCGTCAACCGCCTCGGCGAAGCGCTGGGCGTGGAGCTCAACACCGCGCTGTTGTTCGACTACCCGAGCCTGGAGACGCTGGTGGACTACCTGGCCCAGCGCTACCCGGCGGAAACCGCTCGCCTGGAAGGTGGCGCAATGGCCATCCACACGCCATCCACGGCGGTCGCCGCCGGGGACCACCACGCGGCCATCGCGGCCCGGGTGCGGCAGGAACTGGCCCAGGCGCTGCAACTGGACGCCACGCGAATCGACCCCCAGCAACCGTTCTTCGACTACGGCCTGGATTCCATCCTCGGCGCGAGTTTCGTCGACCGCCTGGGCAATGCCCTGGGGCTGGAGCTGAGTACCGCACTGCTGTTCGAGTACTCCAGCGTGCTGGCGTTATCGGCCTACCTTGCGACCCTGGTCGAGGACGAGCCGACGGCTGGCCTCGCGCCGGAGCCTCCGGGCCGTGCCTCCCAGGCGCCCGCATCCGCTCCGTTTTCCCCACGACTGGAAGACCTTTTCCTGTCCGGCGAGCTGTCGATCGACGCCCTGCTGGACCTGGTCGGCCAGGACGCCCCGCCTTCCCCGCAAGCCCTTGCCGAGAACCCCCAGCCATGAGCAGCCTCGCATTCCACTCCATCCTCGCCCAGCTCCAGCAAGGCCTGATCAGCGAGGCCGACGCCCGGCAGCAATTGGCTCGACTGAAGGCCGACGCGGCCCGTGTTCCAACGGCGAAGGACGATCAGGCGCACTTGGAGATCGCGGTGATCGGCATGGCTGGCCAGTTTCCCGGGGCCGACAGCGTGGCAGGCTTCTGGCGCAACCTCGAGCAGGGGCTGGACGGTGTCGCCGAACTGGGCGAGCGCTACCTGGATCGCCGCCGCTATTCGCCCGAACGCCAGCCGGGGAAGACCTATTGCAAGTGGGGCGGCACGCTGGAGCATCGGGATGATTTCGATCCGCTGTTCTTCAACATCTCGCCCCGCGAAGCGGAGTCCATGAACCCGCACCAGCGGCTGATCCTCCAGGAAGGCTGGAAGGCCCTGGAAGACGCGGGCTATGACCCCAGGAGCCTGCGCAACCGGGCGGTGGGCCTCTATGTGGGCGCCGAGCCCACCGGCTACTTCCACGAGACCTTCATCGGTGCGTCGGACGCCATCATCGCTTCGCGGCTGGCATACGTCCTCGACTTCAAGGGCCCGGCGCTGGTGGTCAACACCGGTTGTTCCTCGTCGGCGGTGGCGATCCACCTGGCCTGTGAAAGCCTGCGTACCCGCGAGGCGGACATGGCTCTGGCCGGCGGTGTGTTCGCCTCCCTGGGCGAGCGTAGCCTGGTCAGCCTGGCGCAGATGGACATGCTGTCGCCCAGTGGCCGCTGCCACACCTTCGACCAGCGCAGCGACGGCATCGTATTGTCAGAAGCGGTCGGCATGCTGGTCCTCAAGCGACTGCCGGACGCTCTGGCCGATGGCGACCCCATCCATGGCGTGATCTGCGCCTCGGGGATGAACCAGGACGGCGCCAGCAACGGCATCACCGCCCCCAGCGGGCAAGCCCAGGAGCGGCTGATCGGCGAGGTCTACCGGCGCTTTGGCATTGACCCGCGGCGGATCGGCTACGTCGAAGCCCACGGCACCGGCACGCCCCTGGGCGACCCGGTGGAGGTCAACGCCCTGGCCCGGGCATTCCGTGGCTTCACCCCGGATACCGGCTATTGCGCCCTGGGCAGCGCCAAGGCGCATATCGGCCACGCGTCGGCCGCTGCCGGCGTGGTCAGCCTGATCAAGGTGCTGCTGTCGATGAAACACCGGCGGCTACCGGGGTTGCTGCATTACGAAGCCCTGAACCCGCGTATCGAGCTGGCCGGCTCCGCGTTCCACATCGACCGCGAACCGCGGGACTGGTCCGCCGCTGACGGCGAGCCGCTGATGGCGGCGCTGAATTCCTTCGGCCACAGCGGCACCAACGTGCACCTGGTGCTGCGCGAAGCGGTGGAAGCGCCCCTTGCGCACGAGGCGGAGCCGTCCTGTCCGCTCTTGCTGACGCTGTCGGCGCGGACCCTGGAAAGCCTGCGCCGCTATGCCGGCCAGGTGCGCGATGCGCTGGGCGAAGGCTCGCTGCGACCGCTCGACCTCGTGCACACCCTGCAGGTCGCGAGGCCGGCCCTGGCCCATCGACTGGCGGTGCTGGCCGCCACCCCCGCGGAACTGGCGCAGCACCTGGTCGACTGGCTGGAAGGGCGCCCGTCTGCCCGGGTCTGGCAGGACGAGGCGCAGCCCGGGGTGGACACCCCGGTCGCACTGCCGGCCACGGCACAGGTCGAGGACCTGCAACGGCTGGCGGAGCGTTGGGTCGTGGGCGGTCAGGTCGACTGGAGCGCCTTCAACCGCCAGCACTACCCGGGCGCGCGGCGTGTCCATGCCCCGGTCTATCCGTTCGCCCGCCAGGGCTTCTGGATTCCGCCGGCCCTGCGCGGCACCGCGGGCGGCGACTTCGAACAGGCCGGGGAACATGCGCCGGCACGCCTGCATCCGTTTCTCGGGCACAACGCCTCGGACCTGCAAGGCATCCGGTTCCGTACGATATTCGACGGCGAAGAGGCCGTCCTCCGGCAGCACCAGGTGGGCGGCCAGCGGATTTTCCCCGGTGTCGGCCACCTGGAGATGGCGCGGGCCGCGGTGGCGCTGGCTGCACAGGGGCACGCGGGCGGGCGGCAGCCGTCCTTCAGCAACGTGGTCTGGCTTCGACCCTTGGTGATCGATGAGACGCCGCGCCAGGTGGAGGTGAGCCTGAGCCCGGACGAGGACGGACGCATCCGGTTCGAGATCAGCAGCCGCGCCCTGGACCCCACCGGCCAGGCCGGTGACGATGCCGTCCTCCACAGTCAGGGGCTGGCCAGTTTCGACGAGGCGACCCAGCCCCGGGTGGACCTGGCTGCCCTGCAGGCACGTACCGCCCGGGGCCGTCTGAGCGCGGCGCAGTGCTACGCGGCCTACCGGACCATGACCTTCGAGCACGGCCCGTTCTATCAGGGGTTGCAGGGGGTGGGCCTGGGGCACGGCGAGGTATTGGCGGAAATCGCCCTGCCGGACTGCCAGCACTGCAGCCTGGCCGACTATTACCTGCATCCGTCGCTGATGGACTCGGCGTTGCAGGCGGCCATCGGTCTCAGCCTGGGCGCCGATGTGGTGCTGGCGGAAAGCGAGCGGAGCGGCCTGCCGCCCTCGAGCCGACCGACCCTGCCATTCGCGCTGGAGCACCTGCGCATCTGGAACCGTTGCCATGAACGGATGTGGGCGCGGGTCGGCTATGCGGCGCCCCGTCCCGACCAGCCGACCGACGCCAGCCTGCAGCGGCTGGATATCGAACTGTTCGATGCCGAGGGCCGGCTCTGCGTCGCCTTGCAGGGCTTCACCTCCCGGGTGCTGGGGCAAGCGGACGGTGAAGCCTCGGGTGCGCCGGTGCCGGCGCGTACCCTGCTGTTCCAGCCGGGCTGGCGCGACGAGGCGTCGGTCCCCGGGGAGGCTGTCGGCTTCGACAAGCGCATCGTGCTGCTGAGCGGCTTCGACGAGCGCACCACCGCCGATCTGCGTCAACGCGACCCCGGTTGCCGGTGGGTGTCCCTGGATGCGCCCGAGGACGACCCGGCCGAGGACTATCGCCACACTGCCTTGGCGCTGCTCCAGCGCCTCCGCCCCCTGGCGTCCCAGGGAGGGCGACGCCTATTGCAACTGGTGGTGCTCGACCCCCGGGGCCAGCGCCTGGTGAGCGGCCTGTCGGCAATGCTGCGCAGCCTGCGCCAGGAGGCACCGGGCATCCATGGCCAGGTGATCGTGATGGACGAACCCGGGTCACTGGCCCGGCGGCTGGAGGGCGATGCGGCGCAGGGCGACGTGGAGATCCGCTACCGGGAAGGGCGACGCCAGGTCCTGCGCTGGCAACTCTGCCCGGCCATGGACCTGGCCATCGCCGCGCCGTGGAAGGCACGCGGCGTCTACCTCATCACCGGCGGACTGGGCGGACTGGGACAGGTGTTCGCCCGGGCCATCGCAGCGGGTGCCGACGACGCCACCCTGGTCCTCACCGGCCGCTCGCCCGGGGATTCCCAGGCCCTCGATGATCTGGGCGGCGGCCGGGCATGCGTCGAGTACCGGCAGGTGGATGTGAGCGAGCGCGCAGCGGTGGACACGCTGGTGGCCCAGGTCCTGGCGCAGCATGGCCGCCTCGATGGCGTGCTGCACTGCGCCGGGGCGATCCGCGACAGCCTGCTTCCCAACAAGCGCGACGACGACCTGGAGCAGGTCATGGCGGCCAAGGTGGCCGGTGCCCGCAACCTGGACCTGGCCACGGCGGAGCTGCCTCTCGACTTCCTGATCTTCTTCGCCTCGGGCACGGGGGTGGTCGGCAACGCCGGGCAGGCGGACTACGCCGCCGCCAACGCGTTTCTGGATCGTTACGCCGCCTATCGCCAACGGCTGGTGGCGGAGGGGCGGCGCAGTGGCCACAGCCTGGCCATCGACTGGCCGTTGTGGAAGGAGGGCGGCATGAGGGTGGACGAGGCGACCGCCCAGCGCATGGCCGACGCTACCGGCATGCTGCCGATGCCCACCAATGCCGGCGTCCATGCCTTGCGCCAATGCATCGCCTTGGGGTTGCCACAGGTGCTGGTGATGCACGGCCATGCCGCGCCGCTCACCGCGCTGGTGTGCGACACCAGCCCCGCGGAGCGGTCTGCTTTCACGCCCTCGCGTCCGGAGCCTGCCCGGATCGAGGCGCCGGCCGCGGACGCGCCGGACGAGGATACGCTGCGTCGTCGTCTCACCGAACTGGTGGCGCGGCAGATGAAGATTCCCGCGGAAGACATCCGTGCGGATGCCGAATTCAGCCAGTACGGCTTCGACTCCATCAGCCTGACCACGCTGGCGAACACCCTGAAGCAACAATGGCGGCTGAACCTCGCCCCGACCATCTTCTTCGAGCACCCCACCATCGCCCGGTTCTCGGGCTACCTGGCGCGCGAGCATGGTGAGGCGCTCGGCACCTTGGTCACCCCCGCCCGGGTCGCGGCCACGAAACCGATGGCTGCGCCTGTCGCCGACCGGTCGTCATCCACGAGCACGACGCCTTCCGCCCTCGTGGAGCGGCGGAGCCGCGCTGGGCACGAGCCGGTCGGGTCCGCCTCCGGAGACGACGACATCGTGGTGATCGGCGTCAGTGGTCGCTTTCCCATGGCCGACGACGTGGAGCAGTTCTTCCACAACCTGCGTGACGGTCGTGACTGCATAAGCGAAGTGCCCGGCGACCGATGGAACTGGCGTGCGTACTACGGCGACCCTCACCGCGAGGCCGACAAGACCAACGTGAAATGGGGCGGCTTCATTCGCGGCGTCGACCATTTCGACCCGCTGTTTTTCGGCATCTCGCCGCGGGAAGCGCAACTGATGGACCCGCAGCAGCGCCTGCTGATGACCTACGCCTGGCTGGCCATCGAGGATGCCGGCTACGCGACCGCCGACCTGGCGGGCAGCGATACCGGGGTGTTCATCGGCACTGGCGTGACCGGTTACAGCAGCCTGATCGCCAAGACCGGCGTACCCATCGAGGGCTACAGCGCCACGGCCATGGTGCCTTCGGTGGGGCCCAACCGCATGAGCTTCCTGCTCGACCTGCACGGACCCAGCGAACCGGTGGAGACCGCCTGCTCCTCGTCCCTGGTGGCGATTCACCGGGCGGTCCAGGCCATGCGCGGCGGCGACTGCCGGATGGCCATCGTCGGAGGCGTCAACACCCTCATCGCCCCCGAAGCGCAGATCAGCTTCAGCAAGGCCGGCATGCTGGCCCTGGATGGGCGCAGCAAGACTTTTTCCGCCCAGGCCAACGGGTATGCGCGGGGCGAAGGCGTCGGCATGCTGGTACTGAAGACGCGACGCCAGGCGGAAGCCGACGGCGACCATATCTACGGGGTGATCCGCAGCACCGTGGAAAACCACGGCGGCAAGGCCAACTCCCTCACCGCGCCGAACCCCAGGGCCCAGGCCGACCTGCTGAAGGCAGCCTACCGCCAGGCCGGCGTAGACCCCCGCAGCGTGGGCTACGTGGAGGCCCACGGCACCGGTACCGAACTGGGCGACCCCATCGAGATCAACGGCCTGAAGATGGCGTTCCGCGAGCTGGCGCAGGAGCAGGGCCTGGAAGATCCGGGGCAGGGTTACTGCGGCGTGGGTTCGGTGAAATCCAACGTCGGTCACCTGGAACTGGCCGCGGGTGTCGCGGGCGTGATCAAGGTGCTGCTGCAGCTCAAGCACCGCACGCTGTTCAAGAGCCTGCACTGCGAGCAGCTCAATCCCTACATCGAGCTGGAGCACAGCCCGTTCTATATCGTGCAGCAGAGCCGCCCGTGGCCGGCCCCCCAGGACCGCGAAGGCAACGCGTTGCCGCGTCGGGCCGGTGTCAGTTCCTTCGGCTTCGGCGGCGCCAACGCTCACATCCTGCTGGAGGAATATCAGCCGGTGGCACGCGGTACGGAAGCCGCCCACCCCGGGTTGCGGGCGTTCCCGTTGTCGGCGAAGACGGCGGAGCGGCTGCGCGTCCAGGCTCGGCGCCTCGGTGCCTTCCTGGCCGACCGGCCTGCCGAGGCCCAGGCCGACCCGGAGCGTTATCTGGACGACCTGGCGTTCACCCTGCAGGTGGGCCGGGATGCGATGGACGAGCGGGTCGCGTTGCTGAGCGACTCCCTGGACGATCTGCAGCGTCAGCTCGTCGCGTTCGCGGAGGAGGGCGAGGCGACCTACCAGGGGCGCCGTGACGGCGATCCCGCTGCGCTGGCGCTGTTCCGCCAGGACGAGGACATGGCGTCCGCCCTGGCCGCCTGGATCGACAAGCGCAAGTACAGCAAGCTGCTGGCCCTCTGGTGCCAGGGCCTGGAGATCGACTGGCGCGCGTTCCATCGCGACGGCGTCCGGCAACGCCTGAGCCTGCCGGGCTACCCCTTTGCCGAGGACCGCTACTGGGTCACGGACCTGGCGGGCGCGCGTCCGGCGGTTGCCACGAGGCCTGCCTGGCTGCATCCGTTGCTGGAGCGCAACACCTCGGATTTCTACCAGCAGCGTTTCAGCAGCCGCTGGCTGGGCACGGAAAGCTGGTTCGTCGACCACCAGGTGGGAAACCGCAAGATCCTGCCGGGAGTCACCTACCTGGAAATGGCCCGCGCGGCGATCGCCCGTTCCTGGGACCCGCAGGTTCTGGCCCGCGGCACGTTGTGCCTGCGTAACGTGGTCTGGTTGACGCCCCACGTCGTGGAAGCAGAGGGCCGTGAGCTGCACCTCGAGCTGAGCCTGGAACAGCAGGCGGTGGATTTCCGGTTTTCCTCCGACGACGCCTCCGGAGCGGTTGAGCACTGCAAGGGGCGGGCAGAGATTGTCGTCGACCGGGTGGCACCCGTCCTGGACCTGGCCGCCCTGAGCGAGGGCCCCTGGCTACGGAGCCTGGACGCCGCCGAACTGTATGACGTGTTCGAGGGCTTGGGCATCCACTACGGGCCCGCCCATCGGGGTGTCGAGCGACTGTGGCTGGGGGAAGACCATGTACTGGCGCGGCTGGCCCTGGCCCCTGCGACTTTCGGTAGCGACTGGCTGCTGCACCCGGGCATGCTGGATTCGGCGGTGCAGGCGTCCGTCGGCCTGTTGCTGCGCCACGGCGACGAGCCGGGAGACACCCGGCTGCCCTTCGCGCTGGAACGGCTGGAAGCCTTCGGTGCCTGCCAGCCGGTCATGTGGGCGCTCATTCGAGCCGAGCGCCGCAGCCCGGACCGCTCTGTCCAGCGAGTCGACATCGAGCTGTGTGACGAACAGGGACGGGTGGCCGTGGCGTTGCGCGGCTTCAGCTCACGCCCCCTGGCGGGCGACCGGGATGAGTTCCGGGCAGACCCGACCGATGCACACTTGCCCGCCGGGCTGACCCTGCTGGCGCCGCGCTGGTCGCCGCTCGCCGCCACGCTGGCGCGACCCGAGGGGCTCTCGACCCTGGTCATCGGGGCTGGCGCCGAACACCGGGGCTGGCTCGCCGAGCTTCACCCGGAAATCGAATTCCTCCCGGCACTGGCATCCACCCAGGACGGCATCGCCACCCAGTTGGCGGCCTGCGCGCCGTACCAGCGCCTGATCTGGGTGGCGCCCCCCGCCTCGGCGGAACCCTGGACCGCACCCGCCCAGGGCGAGCCGCTCGTAGTGTCGCTGTTCAGGCTGGTCAAGGTGGTGATCCAGCGGCATGCCGGAGACGCGCTGCATCTCCAGGCGATCCTCACCGCCAGCGTCGGGGTGCTGGCGGACGGCGGGCCCTCGGCAGAGCAGGCCGCCTGCCACGGGCTGCTGGGCTCGCTGGCACGGGAGCACGAGAGCTGGCGGGTCGAGACCATCGACCTGCCAGCCGATACCCAGCCGCTGCCCACCGCGCTGCCCCTGCAGGCGTTGCCGGGCGAATGCCTGGCCTGGCGCGGGGGCGAATGGTTCCAGCAGCGCCTGCTGCCCCTGGCGGACTCGCCGTCAGCGGCAGTCGACGCCATGCCCTATCGCGAAGGCGGCGTGTACCTGGTGATCGGGGGTGCGGGCGGGATCGGCGAGGTGTGGACCCGCCACCTGATGGCGCACTATCGGGCCCAGGTCGTCTGGCTGGGGCGACGGCCCCTCGACGATGGCATTGCTGCCCGGCTGGAATCGCTCGCCGCCTTCGGTCGTCGGAGCGGGGCGCCGGCACCTGTCTACGTCCAGGCCGACGCGGCCGATGACGAGCAGCTGGCTCGGGCCCGGCGACAGGTGCTCGACGACTTCGGCCCGGTCAACGGGGTTGTGCACTCCGCCCTGGTGCTGGATGACGCGCGCCTGGCACAGATGGACGAGGCGCGGTTCCGTGCCGGCCTGGACGCCAAGCGCGCCACCAGCCTGGCCCTGGCCCGGGTGTTCGACCCTGCGCACAATCCGGAACTGGACCGGGTGCTGTTCTTCTCGTCCATGGTCGCCTTCAGCCGTGCGGCCGGCCAGGGCAACTACGCCGCCGGCTGTACCTTCGCCGATGCCCTCGCCGAACGCCTCGGCCGTTGCTGGCCCTGCCGGGTGAACGTGATCAACTGGGGCTACTGGGGCAGCGTCGGCGTCGTGGCGAACCCTGGCCACCGGGCACGCATGACCGAAGCCGGCATGGGCTCCATCGAGCCGGAGGAGGGCATGGCGTCCCTCGAGTGGTTGCTCGCCTTGCCTCTGGGCCAGGCGGGCCTGGTGAAGCTGCTCGAGCCCCAGGCCATCGCCGGCATCGACGCCACGCAGGCCCTGGTGTGCGGCCCGGGCGAATCCCGGGCGTACCCCACCTGGTCGGACGTGGTGGCCGGGTTGCCAAGGCCGGCGCCTCCCGAAGGGGCCGAAACGCTGGATCGTCTGCTGCTGGCGCGGGTCTTCGCCTGCCTCGGCGCGCTGGCGAACGAGGGCCCGTTGACCGAACAGCGGATCGCCGCCAACCCCGTGATGGCGACTGCCCTGGCGGCCAGGCCGTTCTATCGCCGCTGGTTGCGCGAGAGCCTGCGACGCCTGTCCCTGGCAGGCTTGATCGATCGCGAAGGCCATCCCCGGGCACCGATTCCGGACGAGGCGGCTGCCGCGGCCGCCTGGTCCCAGGCGCGGGACGCCTGGGACCAAGACGACGACGTACGCGCCCAGGTCCGGCTGGTGGATGCCTGCATCGCGGCGTTGCCGGCGATCCTCCGCGGCGAGCGGCAAGCCACCGACGTGATGTTTCCTGGCGGCTCCATGGACGCGGTGGAAGGCGTCTACAAGCACAACCGGGTCTCCGATCACTTCAATGCGGCCGTGTGCGCCCTGGTGCTGGCCGTGCTGCAGCACACCGGCAGCGACCGGCCCCTGCGCATCCTGGAGATCGGCGCGGGCACCGGCGGCACCACGGCTGGCCTGATCGAGGCCATGGCCCCATGGCACGACCGCATCACCGAATACTGCTTCACGGATATCTCCCAGGCCTTCCTCCAGCATGCGCGGCAGCGATTCGCCGCCGCCGCGCCCTACCTGCGTACTGCACGTTTCGACGTGAGCCGTCCCGCCACCGAGCAGGGCATCGAACAGGGCGCCTACGACCTGGTGATCGCCACCAACGTTCTGCATGCCACGCCGGACTTGCGCCAGACCCTGCGCAATGCCAAGGCCACCTTGGGTCGCGGCGGTTTGCTGCTGCTCAATGAGATCAGCCGGCCTTCGCTGTTCACCCACCTGACGTTCGGCCTGCTGGAGGGCTGGTGGCTGTACGACGACGAAGTGCTGCGCATGGAAGGAGGGCCAGGGGTTTACCCGGAACGCTGGCTGCAGCTGTTGCAGGCCGAAGGGTTCGTGGACGTGGCCTTCCCCCTGGCCGACAGCCATGCCCTGGGCCAGCAGATCGTGGTGGCCGCCAGCGATGGCACGTGGCGCCGCTCGCTGGCCCCGCGGCAGGATCAAGGCGCGTTCCCCGTGCCACTGCCGCCGGTAAAGGCGCCGGAGGGGGCGTCGGCTGTGCACCCGGTGGAGCCCGAACACGATGCCGACCTGACGGAGCAGTGTCGCCGGATGGTCACCGAAACGCTGTCGGCCCTGGTGAACCTGCCCATCGAACGGCTGCAAGGGCACGTGGGGTTCGATCGCTACGGAATCGACTCGATCCTGCAGATCAGCCTGATCCAGCGCCTGGAGCAGACCGTGGGCGAGCTGTCGCGCACGATCCTGTTCGACTACAACACCATCGATCAGCTCACCGATTACCTGGTGAGCGAGCACCGTTCCGCGCTCGCCCGGCAGTTCGACCGGGCCGCATCGCCAACGCCAACGTTTGCGGCGAAGGCACCGGTGTCGCTCGAAGCGCCCCTGCGGGCGGCCCGCCATGGGCCTGCCGTCGCCGCGTCCACCCCGCACGAGGCACCCGTGCCCCCCGCGACGACGCACGCGCCTGCGCCTACGCCGTTACGGACGGTGGACAGCGATATCGCCATCATCGGGGTAGCCGGGCGCTATCCCCGGGCGACCGAACTCGAACAGTTCTGGGACAACCTTCAGGCCGGGCGCAATTGCATTGGCGAGGCGCCGAGCCAGCGCTGGGCCGCATCCTTGACCGGAAGCGAACGCTGGGCCCAGGCGCGCTATTTCGGGGGCTTCCTGGATGAGGTGACAGGCTTCGACCACCGGCTGTTCGGTCTTGACGAGGAGCAGGCGGCGAACCTCTCCCCCGAGTTGAGGCAGATGCTGGAAGTGAGCTGGCGCACCTTCGAGGATGCCGGCTACAGCCGCGAGGCCCTGGGCCGGCTGCAGGCGCGCGAGGGCGCGGGGGTCGGCGTGTTCATCGGCTCGATGTACCACCAGTCCCCCTGGGCCGAGCGCAGCCTGGAACGGGCCGCCATCAAGTCGAACGTCACCGACTGGCAGATTCCCAACCGGATTTCCCACTGCTTCGACTTGCGCGGTCCCAGCCTGGCGGTCAATTCGGCCTGCTCCAGTTCGATGACGGCGATTCACCTGGCCTGTCAGAGCCTGCTCCAGCGGGACTGCGCCATGGCCCTGGCCGGCGGCGTGAACCTGATCCTCGACCCCTCCAAGTACGAGACCCTGCGGCTGGCGCAGTACCTGGGCAGCAGCGATCTCAGCCGGGCCCTGGGGCAGGGCGACGGGATGATCCCGGGCGAGGGTGCCGGCGCGGTGCTGCTCAAGCCGCTGACCGCGGCCCTGGCCGATGGTGACCGGGTCCTGGGCGTGATCAAGGGCTCCAGCGCCAACCATGGCGGCGGCCGGCTGATGTATTCGGCCCCGGATACCCGGCAGCAGGCCGCCCTCATCGCCGCGGCGCTCCAGCGGGCCCGCCTGACGCCGGCGCAGATCGATTGCGTGGAGGCGGCGGCCAACGGCTCGGAACTGGGCGATCCCATCGAGGTGGCGGCGCTGAAGAAGGTGTTCGGCAACGATCGCCTGGGACAGTGCGTGCTGGGGACGGTCAAGTCGAACATCGGCCACCTGGAGGCAGCCTCGGGCATCTCGCAATTGACCAAGGTGCTGCTGCAACTGCGCCACCGGCAACTGTCGCCCACCATCAACGCCGAACCGCTCAACCCGCACATCCGACTGGAGGGCAGTGCCTTCCGCCTGCAGGATCGCGCCGCACCCTGGCCGGAGCCGACCACGGGCGAGCCTCGTCGGTGCCTGATCAACTCGTTCGGCGCCGGGGGGAGCTACGCCAGCCTGGTGGTCGAGGAGGCGCCTGCCCCCGCCGTCCTCGCAGCCCGTTCGGGCGGTCCGTATCTGCTGGTGTTCTCCGCGGCCAGCCGATCCAGCCTCCTGAGATACCTGCAGCGCCTGGAGGCGATGGTGGAAGCCGGGAATATCCCGGACCTGGGCGATCTCGCCTTCAGCCTGGCGCAGAGGGAATGCCACATGGCCCATCGCCTCGCCCTGGTGCTGGATGATCCCGTCCAATTGGCGGAACGCTTGCGGGCCGCGCATAGGGCAGAGCCGCTGGACGGGTGCTGGCGATCCGCGCCGGAAGGGGTCGATGCGGATGGCAGCGACATGGCGTCGGGCTCGCTTTCCGAGCAGGCCGCGGCTTATTGCCAGGGCGCCCGGCTGGACTTGCAGGCGCTGTTTGCCCGTGGCCAGCGGCTGCCTCTGCCGGGCTACGTGTTCGACCGCGATACGCCTGACGGTCCGGTGCAGGGGGCATCGGCCCCGGCGTTCGACGACCGGCTGTATCGGCAAATCACCCGCGGCGAGCTGAGCGCGGAACACTTCGAACGATTGATCACCGCACACTGACGACAGGGACTGTGATGGACGACTACAAGCAAGACACCGCCACCATGACCGACAGCCGGGACGCCACGCGTTCGCCGGCGACGAGCGAGGCACCACGCCGCGAGCCGGCCCGGGTGGCCCGTCCGGTGGCCGACGGCCTGGTCATGAAGGATGGTTTTCCGGTGATGCCCGGCAAGATTCCGCTGCTGGGGCATGTCCACCGGATCAGCCGGGATGCGTTGAGTGAGCTGCGCCAGGCGGAGGCGGCGTGCGGCCCGATCTTCTGGACCTATTTCGGTTCGAAGCTGCCGGTGCTGCAGATCATGGACGAGGAGGGCCTGGCCATCCTGCAGAACAAGTACACCGACAACTCCTTCCTGCGCGAACAGATGCCCGTGATCACCGGCGAGGCGATGAACGCCTTCGACGGTCAGCGCCATCGCAATGCCCGGCGCGCCAGCCTGGATGCCTTCACGCCCAAGGGCCTGACCCGCGCCCAGGTAGGCCAGTTCGTGGTGGAGACCATCGAGCAGCGGCTGCATCGCTGGGTCGGGGACAGCAAGCTGGCCATCTTCCCGGAGACCAAGGACATCGCCCTGGAGGTGGTCTTCCGCATCCTCGGCATCCAGACCCACGAACTGTCCGAATGGCGCCACCAGTACGAGGAATTCTTCCTCGGCATGATCCCGCTGAAGGTCGACCTGCCGGGCTTTCCGGCCTGGCGGTGCCGCAAGGCGCGGGGTTGGCTGGAGGACCGGGTGGCGAAGATCGTCGCCGATGCCCGGGCCCGCGACGACCATGACAGCCTGGTGGGGGCGATGATCTTCGGTCGCGACGAGAGCGGGAATGGCATGTCCGAGGTCGAGCTGGTGCACAACATCCTCGGCCTGGGGTTCGCCGGTTCGGAGACCACCGCGGCCGTCATGGCCTGGTCGGCACTGATGCTGTCCCAGCACCCGGAGGTCTGGCAGCAGCTGTGCGAACAGGTGGCGGGGCTGGAGACCCTGCCATTCACCCACGAGGAACTGGTCCGCCAGGTGCCCCTGGCCGAGGCGGTGTTCCGCGAAACCATGCGCCTGTATCCACCGGCCCCGTTCGAGATGCGCAAGGTGCACACCGCGTTCGAGCTGATGGGCCGGCAGATTCCCGCGGGCGCGATGGCCGGCGTCAGCCTGCTGCACGTGTCGCGCAACCCCGAGCGCTACCCGGACCCCGACCGCTGGCGGCCGGAGCGCTGGCTGGGCATCGAGCGCGGCCTCAACGCGGTGGAGACCTGCCAGTTCGGCGGTGGCCCCCATGCCTGTCTCGGGCGCCATGTGGCTGCCCTGGAAATCACCCTGTTCATCGCCATGCTGGCCCGGGAACTGGGGCCGCGGGGGCTCTCGCCACGCCTGGCAGGCAAGATGCCGCCCCCGTCGTACCTGCCGTTCCTGCGCCCGTCGAACAAGGCATTCCTTGACCTGAGCGGTCGCTGAGCCGGACCCGGCCGCGTCGTTCAGCTACCGCAATCCCGTACCGAGAGTGAAGACAGTGGACAGTCAAATCAGCGCCTTGCACCGGAAAATCCAGCGGCAGGAGATCACCGTCGAAGAGGCCGCCCAGGCATTCGAGCGGATCAGGGCGCGTTATCGCCGCGAGGGTCAGGCTCGGGCGATCCTGGCGCCATCGGCGGACCAGGCGCCGGTGGCGGTCGTGCGCTACCGCCATGACGATCCCTACCTGCGGGACCACCGGTTCGACGACCAGCGCATCCTGCTGGGGTTGACCGCCGCCAGCCTCGCTCTGGACCAAGGGATTGGCCAGCTCGCCGCGGGCGAAGCGGTGCAGGTGAAGGCACTGGCCTTCGCTGCGCCCGTGATAGTGGCGCCGGGCGAGGCGGTGGAGGTGGCGATCCGCGGCGGGGCAGTCGCCGGTGCCTTCGAGGCGATCTGTCGCCACGATCCGGAAGGGCCCTGGCAGACCATGGCCAGCGGCGAGCTGCGGGCCGTCCAGGCGGAACCGCGGCTGGTAGAGCTGGAGGCGCTGCGCGACGGCATGCAGGCCGTGGAGCCGATCGCCTCGATCTACCGGATCTGCGAGCGAATGCACATCGGCGACAGCTTCCGGACCCTGGACACGCTCTACTGGCATCCCACCGCCGCGGCGACCCTGGCCCGGGTCGCGCTGAAGGGCGGCACGATGGACGACGTGCCCTACCCGCTGCATCCGCTGTGGCTGAATAGCGCGTTCCTCGCCGTGATTCCGTTGCTGGAAGCGGCTCGCCTGGACGAGCCCTTCATTCCCTTCGGTGCCAGATCGCTGCTGCTTCACCGGCGGGACGTGCCGGTCACGGGCTGGGTGCATGCCCGACTGGTGAAGCACACCGGGGAACTGGTGCTGTTCGATGCCGACCTCTATGACGACCAGGGGGCGCTGATCGCCGAGCTGGAAGGCTGCTCGCTGAAACGCCTGCGAGAAGGCCGCCCCGAGGCGACCGAGCAGGACGTGGAAAAGACGCCGCACGCGACCGCCACGGCGGCCACTCGCAGTGGCCCCGACGCGATCGAGGACTACCTGCAGGTGCAGCTGCAAGCCCTGGGCGCGGCGCGGATCGGCCGACAGCACCGCCGACGCAACCTCATGGAGCTGGGCCTGGATTCGGCACAGCTGGTGGACCTGGCAGCACGGATCGGCCGCGACGCCGCCGTCGACCTGGAGCCGACGCTGTTCTTCGAATACCCGAGCCTCGCCGAACTGGCGGAATTCCTCTGGCAGGCCCACGGGGACGCCTTCGCTGCGCGCTCGGGCAACAGCGAGTCCACGGCTCCCGAATTGCCGCGATCAACCGAGCCGGCGCTCCAGGGCCCCGTGCACGCCCCGGCGGCGGGCGAGCGGGACCAGGACATCGCCATCATCGGCATGCAGGGCCGATTCGCCCAGGCCGAGAACCTGGACCAATTCTGGGAACACCTGCGGGACAAACGGGAGCTGATCGGCGAAGTGCCGATGGATCACTGGGATGTGCAGCCATGGTTCGACGCCGATCCGGATGCCCAGGACCGGACCTACTCCAAGTGGGGCAGCTTTCTCGACGATGTCGACAAATTCGATGCCGGGTTCTTCCACATGTCCCGCCGCGAGGCGCAGTGGATGGACCCCCAGGTCCGCCTGTTGCTGCAGAGTGCCTATGCCTGCGCGGAAGGCGCCGGCGTGATCCAGGGCCTGCGGGGCAGCCGCACCGGCGTGTTCATCGGCTCGTGCTTCAACGAGTACCTGGACAGAATCAGCGAGCTCGGCCTGCCGATGGACCCCTACATCGCCACGGGCAGCGGTGTGATCGCGGCCAACCGGATTTCCTTCTGGTTCGACTTCAAGGGGCCGAGCCTGATGTTCAATACGGCCTGTTCCTCCTCCCTGGTGGCACTGCATGCGGCCTGCGTATCGCTGCGCAACGGCGAGTGCGAGATGGCCTTCGTCGGCGGCAGCAACCTGCTGCTGTCCTCCTGGCACTACCGCTATTTCTCGGCGATCCGGGCGCTGTCGCCCAGCGGGCGCTGCCATACCTTCGATGCCCGAGCCGATGGCTATGTCCCCGGCGAGTGCGTGGCCACCCTGCTGCTCAAGCCGCTGTCCCGTGCCCTGGCCGACGGCGACCCGATCCATGGCGTGGTCAAGGGGTCGGCGGCGCTGCATGGCGGCTATACCCCGTCACTCACCGCACCCAGCGTGGCCGGTGAGGAAAACGTGATCGTCCAGGCCTGGCAGAGCGCCGGCATCGACCCCCGCAGCCTGGGCTACATCGAGGCCCACGGGACCGGCACCGCCCTCGGCGACCCCATCGAGATCAATGCCCTGAAACGGGCCTTCGCCCGCTATACGCAGGATCGTGGCTTCTGCCAGATCGGCTCGGTCAAGGCCAACATCGGCCATGCCGAAGGTGCCGCGGGGATCGCCGGCGTGCTCAAGGTGCTGCAGCAGATGAAGCATCGCCAGCATCCAGCCCTGGGGCATTTCCGCGAACTGAACCCGCACATCCACCTGGACGACTCACCCCTGGCGATCGATCCCCAGGGCGGCGAATGGCCGGAACAGGACACGCCGCGGCGCGCCGGGGTAAGTTCGTTCGGCTTCTCCGGTACCAACGCCCACGTGGTGCTGGAGGAATTCCGCGAGCGGCGCACGTTTGCTTCGCACCAGGGCGAAACGGTGCTGGTGCCACTGTCGGCCCGCAACGACGAACGTCTGCGGGACCAGGTTGCCCGCCTGCATGCCTACCTCGAGGACCATACCCCGGACCTCGCGGCATTGGCCTATACCCTGCAAACCGGCCGGGAGGCGATGGCGGCCCGGGCCGTCTTCCCGGCAGCCAGCCTTGCTGCCCTGCGTGAGCAACTACAGGCGTGGCTCCGGAGCGAAGGCCCCACGGCATGCGTCACGCCGACCCTGGGTATCGATGAGGCCTTGGTGTCCGCCGATCTGCAGCAATTGGCGGCCCATTGGCGCCTGGGCGAGGAGGGCGAGACGCTGGACTGGAACTGCCTGTACGAGGGGCGGCCATCGCCGGCGCGCATCGAACTGCCCACCTACGCCTTCGCCCGCGACCGCTACTGGCTGGAGGCGCCGGAGACGGGCCCGTCGGAGAAGCCCGCCCTTGAGGCGCCCGGGGTAAGCGTCGATGGTCACCGGCCCGCGGCTCATCAGCCCGAGGCCAACCTGTCCGAAGCCAGTCTGCCCGAGACTCATCAGCCGGAAGCCGATCGCACGCTGGCGATCTACACGGAGCACTGGCAACCCGTCGAGGAGGCTCCGGAGGGCGTCTCGCCCGAGTGTGTCGTCTGCCTGCTGGGCGACCGCGAGCTGCGCCGGCGGCTGGCGGCATGCGTCGCCGAGCGGAGCCCCCGTACCCGGCTGGTCTTCATCGCGGCGGGCGAGCGTGACGGGCGCGACGACGAGGGCCATCACCAGGTCGCGGTGGACGATCCACGACGCCTGCAGGACAGCCTGCACCGCATCCTGTCGGCCCAGGGCGGAGGCCGCGTGCTCTACCTCTGGAGCCTGGACTCACCTCGCTGGCTCAGCGATACCCGGGGCATCGTTGCCCTGGTCAAGGCGCTTTCCGGTGGCGCTGGACACTGGGATCGCCTGGTGCTGGCCGGTCGCGCCGGCGGTGCCTTGGCGCGCTGCCACCTGGATGCCTGGATTGGCATCGAGCGCTCTCTGGGGGCCGTCATGCCGCACTGCCCGGTCGAGGTGGCCATCGAGCTGGTCGATGGCGCGGGCACCGAGGCGCGTTGGCCGGATCGTTTCTGGCGGCAGCTGTGCAGCAGCGTGCCGGGCAGCCGGCTCTACCAGGGAGCGCAGACCTTCCGGTCGATGCTGGTGCCGACCCGCTTGCAGGCGGCGGCCGACCCGCTGACGCCGGACCGGCTGAAGACCGTGCTGATCACCGGCGGCCTCGGCGAGCTGGGGCTGATGCTGGCCGGCGAACTGTCTCGTCGCGCCCGGCACCCAGCCGCCCCGATCAACCTGATCCTCAATGGCCGCTCGGCGCCGTCCGCCGCAACGCACGCGCGCCTGGAGGCGCTGCGTCACGATGGCTGCCGCATCTTCCACCTGCAGGCCGACTGCACCGATCACCAGGGACTGGCCGCTGCGCTGGCCACCGTGCTGCCCCTGAGTGGCCCGATCGACGGCCTGATCCATGCCGCCGGACTGAAGGCCACGGGCAGCCTGCTGGACAGCGCACAGGCGGACATCGACGCGGTGCTGGATGCCAAGGTGAAATCCGTGCAGGTCCTGGACGAGGTGCTGGTGGGGCAGCCCCTGGCACTCATCTGCCACTTCGCATCCAGTTCGGCGGTGCTGGGCGACATGGGCGCCTGCAGCTATGCCATGGCGAACCGGTTCCTGCAGGCTTACGCGCGTCACGTGCAGGAGGGGCGCGCCCGTCGCGTGGTGGCCATCGACTGGCCGCTGTGGCGCAACGGCGGAATGGCCATGGGCGATACCACGTCCACTGCGTTCTATCTCGGCTCCAGCGGCCAGCGGTTGCTGGAGGACGAAGAGGGCCTGGCGCTGCTCTGGCGGATCGTCGCCAGCGATATCGCCCAGCCGCTGGTACTGGCGGGTGATCCGGATCGGCTCGACCGGTGGGTGGCGGGCATGAATCGGCCTGCCGATCAGAAAGCACCAGCCGAGGGTCCGGTTGTCGCGGAAGCGGGGGCCGGGCGCGAACGTCCCGAACTCAAGGGCCTGACGCTGCGCCAGGCCCTGCTGTGGGACCTGCAGGAACTGGCCAGCCGGCCATTGCAGGCGGAGCGGCAGGCCCTGGGCGAGACCACCAATCTGGCGGATTTCGGCTTCGATTCCATCAGCCTCGCCGAGTACGCGCGGCTGCTCAGTCGCCACTTCGGCCTGTCCCTGACACCGGAGCTGTTCTTCAATCACTCCAGCCTCGGCAGGATTGCCGACCACCTGCTGGCGCGCTATCCGGATGCCATGACGGCGTGCTACCGCAGCGGCGCTGCAGCGAGCGCGCCCGTGGTGGCTCCAGCGGTCCCGGCAGGCGAGCCGGGCAGGGCGGCCGCCGTTCCGGTGAACGACGACGCCATCGCCATCATCGGTCTGAGCGGCCGCTTCCCGGGTGCTCGCGACCCCGACGCATTCTGGACGGTACTCGCCGAAGGACTCGACCAGGTCGGCGAGATCCCGGCCGACCGCTTCGCCTGGCGGGACTACTATGGCGACCACCGGGAAGACCCGAGCAAGACCCGCTGCATCTGGATGGGCAGCGTGCCAGGGGTGGCGGAGTTCGATCCGTTGTTCTTCGAACTGTCGCCTCGCGAGGCGAAGGCCATGGACCCGCGTCAGCGCCTGCTGCTGCAGGAGGCCTGGAACGCCCTGGAGAATGCCGGCATCGGCCCACGCCACCTGGCCACCCAGCGGGTCGGGACCTTCGTCGGAGTCGAGGAAGGCGACTTCCAGCGGCTCGCTGGCGAAGAAAGCCTGACCTCCAGCCACAACGGCATCCTGGCTGCGCGGCTGGCCTATTTTCTCGATCTGACCGGGCCGACCCTGGCCATCAACACGGCTTGTTCGTCGGCGTTGGTGGCGTTGCACCAGGCGGCGTCCAGCCTGCGCAACGGAGAGTGCGAGCTGGCCATCGCCGCCGGGGTCAACCTGATCTTCTCCCCGGATGCCTTCCTCGGCATGACCCAGGCGGGCATGCTCTCGCCCGATGGCAAGTGCTTCACCTTCGATCGCAGGGCCAACGGCATGGTGCCGGGGGAAGCGGTGTGCTGCGTGGTGCTCAAGCCCCTGGCGCAAGCCCAGGCCGACGGCGACTGGATCCATGGCGTGCTGCGCGGCAGCGGTATCAACTACGACGGCAAGACCAATGGCATCACCGCGCCCAGCGGGCTTTCCCAGCAACGCCTGCTGGAGGATGTCTACCGACGCGCCGGCGTCGACCCGGAGCAGATCGAGTACGTGGTCACCCATGGCACGGGCACCCAACTGGGCGACCCGGTGGAGATCAATGCACTCAACGACGCATTCCGCGGCAGCCGCCCGGGGCACTGCGCGTTGACCTCCACCAAGACCAACGTCGGCCACACCTTCGCCGCCTCCGGCCTGGTCAGTGTCATCGGCCTGCTTCAGGCGTTCCGCCACGAGACCATCCCCGCCAGCCTGCACTGCGAGCAGGAGAACGACTACATCCAGTGGCAGCAGAGCCCGTTCTACGTCAACAAGGCCAACAGGCCCTGGCCGGCCGCCGGAAGGGACCGGGAACGGCTGGGGGCGGTCAGCGCCTTCGGCATGAGCGGCACCAATGCCCACGTGGTGCTGGAAAGCCATGCCCGCGGCACGGTGGACGCCTTGGCCCTGCGCCGGCCCTGTTACCTGCTGGTGCTGTCGGCGAAAACCGCCGACGCGCTGCGCGAGCGCGCCGAACAACTCTGCACGGTGCTGGAGCAGGACGGTTTCGACGAGGACGACCTGCCCGGCATCAGCTACACCCTGCTGGAAGGCCGGCATCATTTCCGCCATCGCCTCGCCCTGGTCGCAGCGGACCGGGAGGAGGCCCGCTATGGGCTGCGCCAGTACCTGGCCGGTGAGCAGCGTCCGTCTCTCTTCGCCGGCGAAGTGGAGCGCGGGTTCGCGCCCCAGAAAACCCTCGAACGGTACCTCGGGCAAGCGCAGGACGACAGCGCCACGGCCACCGACGAGGAGACGCTCCGGGAATTGCTGCAAGGCCTGGCCGATCTGTTCCGGCAGGGGTACGGAGTGGATGGCGCCCGGCTGTTCGGCGCCGGTTCGCGGCCCCTCCCGCAACGCCTGCCCCTACCGGGCTATCCGTTCGCGCGCGATCGCTACTGGCCCGAGGTCCGTACGCCACGGCGATCGCCTGTGGCCGAACCGCACCTGCATCCGCTGCTGCACCGCAACGTCTCGACGGTGTCGGCGATCCGGTTCGCCAGTCGCTTCAGTGGCCGGGAAACCTTCCTCGCCGATCACCGGATCGGCGACCAGCGGGTTTTCCCCGGAACCGCTTACCTGGAACTGGCGCGCGAGGCTGTCGTTCGCGCCACTGAGCGCGCGCCCGACCAGATCGGCTTGCGCAACCTCGTCTGGCTTCGCCCGCTGTCCCTCGCGGTCTCCGATGACCAGGGGTTCACCCTGTACTGTGAGCTGGCGGTAAACGGCGCCGATGGCCTTTCATTCAAGGTCTACAGCCTGGGGGAGGGCCGCGAACACCTCCACGTCCAGGGCGACGCGGACCTGGACGCCGGCGAAACGCCCCCGGCGGCGCTGGACCTGTCGCGTCTGGCGGCGCGCTGCAACCTCTCCGAGCGCGACCATGACACCCTGTACAGTGACTTCGAGCGCCTGGGCGTCCACTACGGTGCCACCTTCCGCGCCGCAGGGCATATCCGCATCGGTCGCGACCTGGTGGTGGGGCAGTTGTCCGCGGACGCGCTCGACCCCCAGCTGGAGGGAGCGGCGCTGCCGCCGGGCATCCTGGACAGCGCATTGCACATCGCAGCGTCCCTCGGCTCCTGGCGCGACGGCAGCGCCGAGCCGGCGCTGCCGTTCGCCCTCGACCGCCTGCGTGTTCATGGCTCGCTGGAGTCGGCGCTGCGGACGGGGCCGCTGACCGTGGTCGCCGGCTACCGCGACGGGCAATCGGGCGGGCCGGTGGAAAAGGTCGACGTGCAGATTTGTACGGCCAACGGCGAATGCCTGGCGCAGCTGGATGGATTCAGTTCACGCCGCCAGGCGCAGGCCGTTATCCAAACGTCCCCACCGTCCGTCCCGCCGACGGTCCTGGAGGTGCCGGTGGGCCGGCTGATCCGCGAGCCCTACTGGGCGCCGCTGGAGGAGCCCGGTGAGCCGGTGCCGGACACCGCGCCGTCGCACGTCCTGCTGCTGGGCCTGCCCGAGGCCGTGGGGACGGCGGTCCGCGGTCAACTTGGCGATCGGGTGCGACAGCTCCCCGGAGCGGTCGGCGACAACGGTGCGAAGGCCTATGCCCGGGCTGCCCAGGCGTTGCTGGAATTCCTGAAGACCTGCCGCGAGGGCTACGTGCAACTCTTCGTCGGGCAGGAGCCGGATGACCTGCGCATGGCCGGGCTCGACGGGATGCTGAGCACCGCGATGATCGAGCACAGCGAGCTGAAGGCGCGCCTGGTGATCCTCGACCGTGACATGGGCGAGGCGGCTCTGGTGCATACCGTGGTCGACCAGACCCGTCGCTACCGGCCTGGCCTGGTGCGCATCCTGGCGACGGGAAGCCCGTACGGCCGCGCCTGGCGCGAATGGACGAGAGTCCCGCTGCCGGCGGACGATCCCGCGCCGTTCCGCGATGCCGGCGTCTATGCCATCACCGGCGGTGCCGGTGGCCTCGGCCTGTTGTTCGCCGAGCGGATCGCCGGATGCTGCCGCGCGCCGTCGATTCACCTGGCCGGTCGCTCCGCCCTGGGCGAGCCACTGCAAGCACGCCTGGAGCGACTGCGGGCCCTTGGCGCCCAGGTCCACTACCGGGTGCTGGACGTCGCCCAGCCCGTGGCGGTGGGCGACTGGATCGAGAGCATCTATGCCGGACATGGCCAGTTGCATGGTGTGATCCACGGTGCCGGTTCGCTCCGCGATGGACTGATCCTCCACAAGACCGCCGAGGACCTGGAGCAGGTGCTGTCGGCCAAGGTGGCAGGCATCGAGGCCCTGGACGCAGCCATTGGCGAGCGTCCGCTGGATTTCCTGGTGTGCTGCTCGTCCCAGGCCGCCATGGGCAACCTGGGGCAGGCCGACTACGCCGTCGCCAATGCCTACCTCGACGCCTTCATGCAATACCGCCAGAAGCGCGCGGCCGACGGCCAGCGCAGGGGGCGGTCGCTGAGCATCGACTGGCCGCTTTGGCGCGACGGCGGCATGCAGTTGCCGGCCGTGATCGAACAGCAGATGCGCGAGCGCTTCGGCATCGTGCCGCTGCCGGCGGTCGAAGGCTTCGACAGCCTGCGCGAACTGCTGGCTCGCTCGGTGAGCGCCCAGGCCTGGGTGGTGTATGGGGACGTCTCGCGTCTGGGGCAGATCGGTCTGGCGAGCCGCGCGCTTCCGGCCGCTCCTGCGCCAAGGCCGGCCAATGCCGTTGCCTCTGTCCTGGGCGAGGCCGAGCTGAAGGCGCGCATCCAGACGTTCGTGACCGGCATCGTCGCCAAGGTGACCCAGCTTGACCCGGCGAAGATCCACCCGGTGGAGAAGTTCGAAGCCTATGGCTTCGATTCCATCATGGCGGTCGGGGTGACCCAGGAACTGGAGCGCCACCTGGGTTCGCTGCCCAAGACCCTGCTGTTCGAGCATGTGAACGTGGCGGGCCTGGTGGCGCACCTGGCAGTGAAGTACCGCGAGGTGTTCGTCGCGATGTTCGCGCCCGAGCACGTGCCGTCCGCCGCCCTCGCCCCTGAACCGAGCGTAGCGACCGCACCCGGTCACCCTGCGCCAAGCGTTCCGGACTCCAGCACGCCGCGGGACGTTTCGACGCCCGGCGTGGCCTCGGCCGGGGACGGGCGAATCGAGGATGAAGACTGGAAAAACCACGTGGCGGTGATCGGCCTCGGCGGCTACTACCCGGGGGCGAAGGACATGGACACGCTGTGGCGGAACCTGGCCGAAGGAGTCGACTGCATGAGCGAGTTCCCCGCCGAGCGCTGGGATCATCACAAGCTGTATTACAAGAACCGCAGCGTGCTGGGCAAGACCACCTGCCTGAACGGCTCGTTCATCGAGGACGTGGACGCCTTCGACTACAGCTATTTCAAGATGCCCAAGGTCTACGCCGACCACATGTCACCCGAAGTCAGGCTGTTCCTCCAGGTGGCGGTGCACACCTTCGAGGATGCCGGTTACTCCCGGGAGACCCTGCTCAATCGCTACGGCGGCGACGTGGGGGTACTGCTCGGCACCATGAGCAACGACTACCACTACTACGGCTTCGAGAACAACGTCTTCCGCGGTTCCATGGCGTCCGGATCGGGGATGGCCACCATCCCCATGACGGTGTCCTACTTCTACGGGTTGACCGGCCCCAGCCTGTTCATCGACACCATGTGTTCCTCGTCTTCCACCTGCATCCATACGGCCTACCAGATGCTTCGCCACGGCGAGACGCAGATGGTCCTCGCCGGCGGCCTGAACCTGATGTACCACCCCTATACCGTGGTGAACACCTCCCAGGGCAACTTCACGTCCATCACCTCGTCCTCGGTCAACAGTTACGGCGTAGGCGCCGACGGCACGGTGATCGGCGAGGGCGTGGGGGCGGTGCTGCTCAAGCGCCTCGACCGCGCCGTTGCCGACCGCGACCATATCTACGGGGTGATCAAGGGGTCCGCGATCACCAACGCCGGCGAGCGCAACGGTTTCAACGTGCCCAACCCGGACCTGCAGACCCTGGCGATCCGCCAGGCGATGGACCAGGCCCGGGTGCATCCGGCATCCATCTCCTACGTGGAGGGGCATGGCTCGGGCACCAAGCTGGGCGACCCCATCGAGGTGCTGGGGCTGACCAAGGCGTTCCGCGCAGGCACCAAGGACCGGCAGTTCTGCTACCTGGGGTCGATCAAGTCCAACATCGGCCATTTGCTGGCCGCCTCCGGCATCGCGGGGTTGACCAAGACGCTGCTGCAGCTCAAGCACGGCCAGATCGCGCCATCGATCCATTCCGCGCACCTCAACCCGGACATCGACTTCGCCGAAACCCCCTTCATGATTCCCCAGCGTCTCACCGAATGGCGCCGTCCGGAGCGGACGATCGACGGGCAGCGGCAGGTGTTCCCGCGCCGGGCCGGATTGACCTCTATCGCCGCCGGCGGCATGAACGCGCATCTGATCGTCGAGGAGTATCCCGAGCTCGCCGACAGTGCCGGTCAGGTCCAGGACGATCACCTGGCGTTCGTTTTCTCGGTGCACAAGCTGTCGGTGCTGACGCAGAACCTGCAGGCCTTCAGGGACTGGCTGGCGACCCGCGAGGTGCCCTTGTCCCAGGTCGCCTACACCCTGCAGGTGGGCCGCAACAACCTGCGCAACCGGCTGGCGATCCGCTGCCGCAGCCGCCAGGCCCTGCTGGACGCCCTGGACGCCTGCCTGGCGGGACGCTTCGAGGCCACGGCCACCTGGGAAGCGGCGTTCCGATTCCCGGAGAACGACACCGCACAGCCCCTCGCGCGGCCGGCGTCGAACCCCGTGGACGCGAGCCTCGCCCGCTGGCTGGAAGGCGACAACGCGGTCGACTGGGAACGCCTGTACGCCCGGGTGCCGGTTCGTACCAGCCTTCCGGTATACCGGTTCGAGAAGACCCGTTGCTGGTACACCGAGGAAGGCTATGAGTCACCGATCCTCAACCCGCAGATGTTCGCCGCCAAGCTGCATCCGCTGGTGGCCGAGAACTGCTCGACGCCGGAGCCCGGCGCACGCTTCCGTACCGATTTCGTCGAGGCCGAACTGCTCGACTATTGCTACCGAGGGGCCACCGGGCTGCGCTTCAGCGCGTTCAACTTCACCGACGTGGCGCTGGCGATGCCAGGGCTGGCCTCGCGTTTCCCGGGACGGGAGCTGGTGGTTTCCTGTGCCTTCGAGCACTACATCGCCGACTGGTCGACGGTGACCGGCCTGGCTTACCGGTTGTATGACGTCGACGATGGCCAGCTGGAGCTGGAGTTCGACGCCCAGCGGGCCGAGGGCGCGATCAACCTGGGCTTCGCCATCCTCAACCCGCTCGGCGATGACGAACCGCCGCTGCCCCAGGGCTGGCTGGATGAGGCCGGAAGGCTGTTGAACCGGCAGGCGATACCCGCGAGTGGCCAGCTGGCGGCCCCCGAGGTGAGCCAGCGGCTGGCCCGGTCTGGCTACGAGTTCGGCCCCTACCTGGATGACACCGGTGATGCGGTGATCGGCCACCGGGCCCTGTTGCTGGAGGCGAGGCCGCCGGCGAACCGGCACAACCCCCATGGCGACAACCAGCAGGTACCGCCCTGGGTGGCCACGTCGGTGGACAAGGCGCTTTACCTGCTGCTGGATACGCTCGGCCTGCCTCAAGGCAGGCTCGTGGTGCGCAGCATCGAACGGCTGTGCAGCTACCGGGTGCCGGAGGGGCCGGTCTCCGTGGTGCTGTCGGACCTGGTCGTGGGCGAGGACGACCTGTCGCTTCGCCTGCTGGTGCTGGACGCCCAGGCCCAGGTTTGCATCAAGGCGGACCGGATCGGCCTGCACCTGGGCGAAGCGGAACGGGCAGCCCTCGATCGCCGACACCCCCTGCTGACCGGCATGGCCGCGTCCGCTACCCAGACGGTGATACCCGTCGCCAATGCACAGGAAGCGCCCCGGCCTGCCGAGGCTGGACTCGGCGAGCGCGTGCTCGCATTCATCCAGCAGGAACTGCAGGACAAGCTGGGCTTCGCCGTCCAGGAGATCGGCGAGTCGGCCCAGGTACATGACCTGGGGCTGGATTCGATCATGGTGATGCAGTTGGCCGATAGCGTGAACAAGCGCTTCGGTACCCGACTGATGCCCGATCTGTTCTATGAGAAGCAGCGACTCGGCGAGTTGGCGGCACGCGTGGAGGTCGTCTGAGGACGACCCGCGGCGCCGAAGCACAGACATGCACAGACCGGCAGGCAGGGCCGCCGGACGACCAGGATGGCAAAGGGCATACGGAATACATGACGTACACGACAGCAAGCGGTTCGAACGATGACATCAGCCTCCCCAGCGCGCGGCAAGCGGGCCCGCGACCGGCCGGCGAACCCAGGGCCCGCCGGCAGATCGGCACCGGCGGCGCGCGCGTCGGCGATCCGCCGGTGTCGCCGCGCCGGGTCGCTATCGTCGGGTTTTCCGGACGCTTTCCGGGCGCCGATACGCTGGATGCCTTCTGGCGACTGCTGGTGGAAGGGCGTTCGGCCATCGGCGAGTTTCCCTACTGGGATCTGCCCGGCATCGCCGAGCGACGCCACCTGAAGGATGTCTTCGCCTGTCCCGGCGGTTTTCTTCACGACCCGCTGGGGTTCGATGCCGACTTCTTCAAGATCTCCGCCCGCGAGGCCGAGGCCATGGACCCCCAGCATCGTCTCGTGCTGGAGCAGGCCTGGGCGGCGCTGGAGGACGCCGGTATTCCGCCCGCGACGCTGCGCGGCAGCAACACCGGGGTCTACATCGGCGTGTCATCGGCCGACTACAACGGGTTGCTGGCGCGTTCGGCGGCCGGTGCCCACGACGCGACGGGCAACGCCCACTCGATCATCGCCAACCGCATTTCCTTCCTGCTGGATTTCCATGGCCCCAGCGCGCCCATCGATACGGCGTGCTCCAGCTCCCTGGTAGCCGTGCACCGCGCGGCCCGGGCCATCCTGGAAGGGGACTGCACCGTGGCCCTGGCCGGTGGGGTCAACCTGTGCTTCGAGCCCATGGTGTTCATCGGTGCCGCGAAAGCGGGCATGCTGAGCCCCGGTGGGCGTTGCCGTGCATTCGCCGCCGAGGCCGATGGCTATGTGCGGGGCGAGGGCGTCGGCATGGTGGTGCTCAAGGATTACCGGCAAGCGCTGGCCGACGGCGACACCATCGTGGCCACGCTGGTGGGCTCGGCGGAAAACCATGGGGGACATGCCAATTCCCTGACCGCGCCCAACCCGGGGGCCCAGGCCGACCTGATCAGGCAGGCCTGCCGCGGGCTCGACATCGGCAGCATCGGTTACATCGAAGTCCACGGGACCGGCACCCGCCTCGGCGATCCCATCGAGATTCGCGGCCTCAAGCAGGCGTTCGCCGAACGGCACGGGGGCGATGGGCAACGCTGTTACCTGGGCTCGGTAAAGACCAACATTGGCCACCTCGAGTCGGCCGCGGGCATCGCCGGGTTGATCAAGACACTGCTGGTCCTGCGCCACGGCTATCTGCCCCGTAGCCTGCACAGCGAACACCTCAACCCCTACATTGATCTGGCCGGCAGCCCGTTTGCCATCCTCCAGGAGGGGCGCGACTGGCCATCCAGCACCGTGCCACGCCGCGCCGGGGTCAGCTCGTTCGGCTTCGGCGGCGCCAACTCCCACGTGATCCTGGAGGCGGGGGAGGGTAGCGCCGGACTCGCCGCGGATGGCATGGCCGCGACGATCTTCCCCTTGTCGGCGCGTACGCCGGAAGCACTCCGGGCGCGGGTCGAACAAGTGATCGAGTTCCTCGAGGCCCGGCCCGACCTGGCATTGCCCGACCTGGCGGCCAGCCTGCAACTGGGGCGCGACGCCATGGAAAGCCGCCTGGCGCTCATGGCGGAGGACCGCACCAGCCTGTTGGCGCAGTTGCGGGACGTCCTCGCCCGGCCGCAGGGCGCACGGGCGACTGGCGCGGACATCACTGCGGAAGCCGTGGCCCGCGCCGCGCGCCAAGGTGATCGCGCCGGGCTGCTGGCCGCCTGGCAGGGTGGAGCGGCGGTGGACTGGCGACAGTTCTATCCGCAGCGGGCCGTACGACGTGTGCCACTGCCCACCTACCCGTTTCGTCATGAGGCCTACTGGATCAGCGAGGCGCCGGTGGTGCGGAACGACCGGGCCTATCTGCATCCGCTGGTGCAACGCAACACCTCGGACCTGGCGGGGCAGCGTTTCAGCAGCCGCTTCGATGGCCACGAACCCTTCTTCACGGACCACCGGGTGAATGGCCTCAAGGTCTTGCCCGGGGTGGCGTACCTGGAAATGGCACGGGCCGCCCTGGCGCTATCCCTCAGCACAGGCGAACGCGTGACCCGGCTGAAGAACGTGGCGTGGCAGCAGCCGATGCGCCACGACGGTGGCGAGCTGTCGGTGGACATCGAGGTCGAGGAGCAGCTCGACGGTACCCTGCGTTTCGAGGTGCATGGCGAAGCCGGAACGGGGGTCTATTGCCGGGGTGTTGGCGTGACTGGGCCACAGGAGGCCCTGCCTGCCCTGGATGTGGAGGCCATCGCGACGGCCACCGCCGAGCACCGCTTGGCAACGGACGCCTGCTACCGGATCTTCGAGGACATGGGGCTGGAGTACGGCGCATCGTTCCGGGGCATCCGCGCGTTGCAGGCAGGGCAGGGCCAGGTCCTGGCGACCCTGTCGGCGGCTCCAGCGACCGCCGACGAGGCGATGCGCCTGCCCCCCGGGGTGCTGGATTCGGCCTTGCAGGCAGCCGTCGGGCTGGCGTTGCTGCACGCCCCGCAGCCGGGTGCGGAACGGCGGCCCCTGGTGCCTTTCGCCCTGGAGGGGCTGCTGTTCGGTGATCTCGACCTGCTGAAGGAGGAATGCCGCGCCTGGGTGCGACCTGCGCCGGGCCATCAGCCGGAGCGGGTCAGCAAGCTGGACGTGGATGTCTGTGATGCCCAGGGGCGGGTAGCGTTGCGCCTGCTGGGTTTTTCGTCGAGGCGGCTCGACGAACGCCCCTCCGGGCTGCTCAGCCTGGCCCCTGCCTGGCGCGCGCGCGCCGCGGATACTGCGTCCCGGGAACGGCGTTTCGACCGGCACCTGATCCTGCTGGCCGGCCTCCCCACTGTCGACCCGACTGCGCTGCAGGCACTGTGCAGCCAGCGAATGCCCGGCCACGCCCCGCAGGTCGAGGCATTGCCGGCCTTTTCGGGCGATGCTGACGCCCTGCCGGCCCTGGCCATGGCCTTGGTAGAACGGATCAAGGCCAGTGGGCCAGAGACCCTGGTTCAACTGGTGCTGGGCGATGCCGAAAGTGAAAACCTGGATGCCGCGTTCCTCGCCGCGTTGCCCGCCTTGCTCAAGGCTGCCTGCAACGAAGGGCTGCTGGCGGCGGCGCAAACGTTGGAGATGAGCGATGCCCCTTCGCTGGCAGTCCTGGCAGAGCGCCTGCGGGAAGACGGTCAGTGCCTCGATGAGCGTGTCCGGTACCGTGGCACCGGGCACGCCCGACAGGCGCTGTGCTGGGAAGAGGCCTCGCTGGACATACCGGAGAGCACGCCCTGGCGAGAAGGCGGCGCCTACCTGGTAACCGGCGGTACCGGTGGCCTGGGTCTGTTGCTGGCCGAGGCCATGGTGGCGGATGCGCCCGGTATCCGACTGGTCCTGGCCAGTCGGAACGCCGGACGGCTGTCCGATCAGGCCCAGGCGCGAATCGAGAGGTTGCGGGCCAGGGGCGCGGAGGTGCGGGTGGAAGCTCTGGATGTGGCCGACCGGACCGCCGTCGAGGCCCTGCTGGCGCGCTGCGTGCGCGATTGGGGCGGTCTGCAGGGCATCATCCATGCTGCGGGTGTGACCCGCGATGCCCCGCTGGCCCGCAAGACCGAGGACGATTTCGCGACCGTGCTGGCGCCCAAGGTGGCCGGCACGTTGAACCTGGACCGGGCCAGCGCGTCCCTTGCCCTGGAGTGTTTCGTCCTCTATTCCTCGGTAGCGGCAGTGATGGGCAACCCCGGCCAGGCTGACTACGCACTGGCGAACGCGTTCCTCGACGCGTTCGCCACCTGGCGGGATCGTCAGGTAGCCGCTGGCCATCGTCAGGGGCGCACCGTGTCCATCGACTGGCCGCTGTGGCGCAACGGCGGCATGACCATCGACCCGCACCGCGAACGCCAATTGAAGGAGCAGACCGGTATCCAGCCCTTGAGCGATGCGGCGGGCCTGGACCTTCTGCGCCGCGTACTCACCACCGCGTCCGTCCCCCAGCAGGTGGTGCCGCTGGAGGGAGACCGGGCTCGAATCGAGGCCTTCATCGCCGGGCGCCTCCTGGCGCAGGAAGGCTCGGTCGATGCCCAGCACCCCAAACCCTCCGCCGACGACTGGACGCCTCCGCACGCACCCTCCGCGTCCAGCGAGCCGGCAGACGCGGCAGTGATCGACCGTGCGGCCAGTGCGCTCAAGGACCTGCTGGCGAAGGCCCTCAAGCGCCCGGTGGAAAAGATCGCCCGCGATGTGTCCTTCGAACGCTATGGCGTGGACTCGATCATCCTCGCGGAACTCACCGTCAAGCTGGAACAGCGCTTCGGATCGCTGCCCAGTACGCTGCTGTACGAGCACCAGACGGTGGACGAACTGAGCCGCTACTTCATCCGCCACCATGCGGATGCCCTGCAGGCCTGGGTCATGGGAGACGACAGAACGGTGCGATCGGCGCCCGCCGCCGAGCGTCCTTCGCCGCCGCCGTCGACTGTTGCGCCTACCTCCACACGCCGCCGCACCCGGCGCGTCACGCCCTCGGAGGCCCCTGCCGCGTCTGCATCGGCGGGGCGCGACCTGGCCATCGTCGGCCTGAGCGGACGGTTTCCCGGCGCGGAGGACCTGGAAACCTTCTGGCACAAGCTGGCCAATGGCGAGGACCTGATCACCGAGGTGCCGCCGGGACGCTGGGACCACGAGGCCTACTTCACCGAGCGCCGTGACCGGCCGGACAAGACCTACTGCAAGTGGGGAAGCTTCCTCGACGGCATCGAGGACTTCGACCCGCTGTTCTTCAACCTGTCGCCCCGCGAAGCCCCCCTCGTCAACCCCAACGACCGGCTGTTCATGGAAACCTGCTGGAACCTGCTGGAAAGCGCCGGGCTCACCCGTCAACGCCTGAAACAGCAGTATCAACAGCAGGTCGGCGTGTTCGTCGGGGTCATGTACCAGCACTACCAGGCGTTCGAAGCGGACTGGGTGAGGGAGTCCCTGGTATCCGTGACCTCCTACAGCGGGATCGCCAACCGGGTGTCGTATTTCTTCGACTTCCAGGGCCCGAGCCTGGCGCTCGATACCATGTGCTCCTCATCCCTCTCGGCGATCCACGCCGCCGGGGACGCCTTGCGCAACGGCGATTGCCGGCTGGCCATCGCCGGCGGGGTGAACCTGACCCTGCATCCGAAGAAGTACATCGGCCTGAGCGTGGGCCAGGTGCTCGGCAGCCATGCCGGCAGCCGCAGCTTCGCCGACGGCGATGGCTACCTGCCGGCCGAGGGCGTGGGCGCGGTACTGCTCAAGACCCTGGCCGATGCCGAGCGGGATGGCGATCCGATCCTTGCGGTGATCAAGTCAACCGCGGTCAATCACGGTGGCCACACCCATGGTTTCTCAGTGCCCAGCGCCAAGGCCCAGACGTCCCTGATCGAGCAGAACTTCAGGCGTGCAGGCGTCGATCCGCGCACTGTCGGCTACGTCGAGTCCGCCGCCAACGGCTCGGCCATGGGAGATGCCATCGAGCTGAGCGCGTTGAGCCGGGTCTTCGGTGAGGCGGGCGTCGGGCGCCAGGCGTGCGCCATCGGCTCAGTCAAGTCGAACATGGGACACGCCGAGGCGGCGTCCGGTATGTCCCAGCTCTGCAAGCTGGTGCTGCAATTGCAGCACCAGCAGCTCGCGCCGTCGTTGCTGTTCGGCCCGCTCAACCCACGGCTGGATCTGGAGCATTCGCCCTTCCGCCTGCAGCGGGAACTGAGCGACTGGCCGCAGCCTGAAGCGGAGGAGGGAGGCGTAGGGCACCCGGGACCGCGTCGAGCCTGCCTGAGTGCCTTCGGCGCCGGGGGCTCCAACGCCCATCTGATTCTCGAGGAGTACCCACGCCAGGCCGAGCGCGCGGATGACGGCATTGACCGCGGGAGGGCGGGAACGCCTTTCCTGGTGCCGCTCTCGGCCCGCAATGCCTCTTCACTCCACCAGGGCGTAGCGCGGCTGGTACGGCATCTGGACCGTCACCCCGACCTGCGGCTCGACGACCTGGCGTATACCCTCCAGGTCGGACGCGAAGCCATGGAGTGGCGCCTGGCAATCCTGGCGCATCACCCGGCTGGCCTGCGCCAGACCCTCGCCGACGTGCTGCAGGCACTGGAAGCGGGGCAGGGCCTGGATGCCCTGGAACGGCTCGACTTGCCCCTGTGCGTCGGCAACGTCGACACCGTGCCGGAGGCCACCGCCCGGCTGCTGACGGGCCCGGGTGGCGTGGCGCTGGTCAGCAGCCTCATCGACGCGGACGAACGCCAGCAGCTGGGCCTGTTCTGGACCCAGGGGGGCGACGTGCCCTGGGGCTCCCTGGCGGAGAACCGCGGCGCCACATTGCGCGAGAACCTCCTCCCGTTGCCTACCTACGCCTTCGATCGCAAGCGCTATTGGCTGGAGCAAGCGAATGGTCCGATGCAGCCGAGCACGGACGGGGACCTGCCGGAGGCGCCGGGCCCTGAAGGGGATACCTGCGTCGAACGCGGTCTGGCCGTGCTGGCGGGCCTGCTGGGTCTGGCGCCCCGGGAGCTGGTAGCGGCTCGGCCACTCCGTGCCTATGGGGTCGACTCCACGGTCCTGATGCAGCTGACGATGCAGTTGCAGGCCCAGGTGGACCCGGGGCTTCGCCTGATGGATATCCAGCGGTGCGAGACCGTGCGTGATCTGACGGTGCTGCTGGAGGGCCGAGCGCTGCCTGAGCGACCAGGCGGGGCACGGCACGCTCCTTCCCGGGCGAACGAAGCGCCCGCGCATTTTCCCGAGCTGCAACGGCTGAACGCGGCGCGCATCGGTCGTCCGGTCTTCTGGTTCCACGGTGCCCTGGGCGGCGTCGAGCTGTACCAGGGGCTGGCCCACCGCATCGAGCGCCCCTTCTATGGCTTGCAGGCGAGGGGATGGTTGAGCGAGCACGAGCCGCTGCAAGGCATTCCTGCGATGGCCGCCTACTACATCCAGGCCCTCCGCACGGTACAACCCCACGGGCCCTACGACCTGGGCGGCTACTCCCTGGGGGGCATGCTGGCCTACGAAGTGACCCGTCAGTTACAGGCGGCCGGGGAGCGGGTGGCGACCCTGGTGATGCTGGATGCCCCGGATGTCACCGGCGAACGGACCGCCAGGCTGAGCGACAAGACGCGCCTGCTGCAGACCGTCAACATGGCCTTGCAGATGAGCCTGGGCAATGCGCCCGAGCGCTTCGCCGACGTACTGATCGCCCGGGATCAGGTGGAGCTGGCCCAGGCGGACGACACCTACCGCCAGTCGCTGATCGCACTGGCCCGGCAGCGGGGCCTCGTGGCCAGTGAGGAGCGCCTGCAACAGATGCTGGAGCGAACCAGCCGGATTCAGCAAGGCTATGGCGTGGAGCACTACGACCTCGCGCCGCTGCCGCACCCTCAGGACGTGATCTGCTACTACTTCCGCAATGCCAGCGGTTTGTGGATGGGCGCGTTGGAACCCTATTTCTCCACCGACGACCAGGAGTTCGCGGCGTTCAACCACGCATCCTATTGGAAAGGATGGCAGCGCCTGCTGCCGAATTTCGAGTTGATCGATGTGGAATCGTCCAGCCATATGACCCTGCTGACAGAGCCGGACGTATTCGAGGTCATCGCTCGTTTCTGCGAAACGCTTTATAGCGAAAATGGCCCGCTGGCGGAGAAGGCCTTGGAATAGAACGCTCACTCCGCCAGGGGCCCGAAAGGGCCTAGGCAGGTTTTTTCAAACGCCAGATCTTATAAACGAGGTGGCCGTTCTTATAGGCATTGAGGCCACTCTCGTCGAAGAAATGGAACATGGTATCGAAGGCATGGAAAACTTCGGGCGGCAAGGACGTCTGTTGCTCTTTTTTCTCGGCGACCAGTGTCTTCAATACATGTTTGAGATGACCGTCTTCACTGTCGAAGGCATTGATCACGCCCTGGGATATATCGTCGTGGCTTTCCACCTGAAAACCTGAACGCTCGATCATCGCCTGGTGATCGCCCAGTACGTTGGTGAAGAAATCCACGCCGACGCTATCTTGCCCGATCAAAGGCGTCGTGTTCGGGCCCTTCATGGTATCGGCATAGAAGAACTGCCCGCCTTTCTTCAATACCCGAAACACTTCGGAACCGAACTTGTTCATGTCCGGATAACAGTGGGACGACTCGATATTGATGACGGCATCGAATTCCTCGTCATCGAAGGGAAGATTCGTCGCATCGCCTTTCACGAAGGACAACCCCTCCAAAGGGTGCGCACGGGTGCAGAACTCGATATGCGCAGGACAGAAGTCCAATCCCACCACTTGTCCGGCTTGGGCATATCGCTTCAGATAGGAGCAGTTACCCCCTCTTCCTGAGCCTATTTCCAGAATTTTCTTGCCTCGCAGGTCGGTGCCGGCCAGGAGGAAGTGAATCAGATTGGTCGAGCATTTCTGCTCCAGATCGGCATCATCGAGCCAGTCGAATGTATCGGCCGGCTGCAGGTAGCCATAGTTCAGGAACGTCAGTCGCTGGTCGGGGAACATCCGGGTCATCATGTCGTACCACTGACTGATGGGTGATACTTCTTCTTCCATTTGACGATTCATACTGCCTCGCATGCATGGGGGTCGTTCATTGTTGTTTTCCCGGCTGGAGTGTATTCGCGAGGTTCGATCCAATCCTGGATTCCAAATGAAGCCGAAGCGAAAAGTTGCTCACCCAGCCACCGGGACAGGCAGCGTTACTCTTTTTTCCACGAAAGGGAAGTCTTGCCGAGAATGGTCGCCAAATAATTTCATCACTGTGCCAGCGATGTTCATTAGATAGAGTGATGGCTTAGAGCCATGCACACATTGTCGTTCAGAACGAACGGCCATCAACCTGATATCTTCCCAGCTCATACTTGAATAAGAATAATGATGCGCGGGCCTGACAGTTCGAAGGCAATGTGATTAGATACAGCCCTCGCGCCGATCATATTTCAGGACGAAAACATGCCGTATCTCGCTCAAGGAAAGAAGTCGTCGATTGTCTTTATGTTTCCGGGCCAGGGCTGCCAGTTCTATCAGATGGGCCGGGAGCTCTATCAGAACAACCCGGTGTTCCAACGCTGGATGAACGAGCTGGATGCCCGGGTGCGCAGCGAGCTGGGCCATTCGGTGATCGCCGAGATCTATCATGAGAGCAATGCGCGCTCCAAGCCGTTCGACGACATCCGGGTCAGCCATCCGGCCATCTTCATGATCGAGTACGCGCTGGGCAAGACGCTCGTGGAGCAGGGGATCGAGCCTGACTACCTGCTGGGCGCCAGCCTGGGGGAGCTCGTCGCCGCCACCCTGGCGGATGCGCTCCCGCTGGACGAGGCGATCCGCCTGGTGGTCGGGCAGGGGCAACTGTTCCACCGCCGCCAGTCGCCGGCTACCGATGGCACCCTGTTGGCAGTGCTCGCCGACGAAGCGCTGTTCCAGCGCACGCCGCTGCTTCATGAACACTGCGACGTCGCCGCCTACAACGCGCCTTCGCTGATCGTCATCGCCGGCCAGTCCGCCCGGATCGCCGATGCCGAGCGCCACCTGGCCGCCCAGGACGTGGTGTTCCAGCGCCTGCCGGTGAATCAGGCCTTTCATTCGCGCCACATCGACTTTCTCAAGCCGGACGTGGACGCCATGGCGGGGCGGCTGTCGCTTCGTCCGCTGCAGGTCCCCTTGGTGTCCTGCTGCACCACCCATGCCCTGGAGACGTTCGCCCCCGATCACTTCTGGCAGGCGATCCGCCAACCGATCCGTTTTTCGCAGACCCTGTCGAGACTGGAACACGAGGCAGGAGCGCGCGGTGAGGCCCTGATCTACCTGGACCTGGGCCCCAGCGGCACCTTGGCCAACCTGATCAGGCAGAACATCCGTGATCGCGAGTTGCCGTTGATCCTTCCGGTGCTCAGCCCCTTCGGGCGCGACCTGGAGAAGTTCGACGACGTCCTGGCGCTGGGCCGCACCCTCCAGCCACTGCCACAGTCCGAGCGCGCCGCCGATCCAGCACCCGCCCATGCCATCCCTCAACCCCGCGTGACGTCGCCTGCCCAGCGCCCGGCACCGGCACCTTCGACAGCGAATGGCCCGCTCCAGGTGCTGGTATTCCCCGGGCAAGGCTCGCAGCGAGTCGGAATGGGCGAAGAACTGTTCGATCGGTTCCCCGAACAGGTGGCTGCGGCCGATCTCATCCTGGGGTACTCCTTGAAGACCCTCTGTCTCGAAGACCCCGGCCGGCAGTTGGCCAATACGCAGTACACCCAGCCGGCACTCTATGCGGTCAGCGCTCTCACGTTTCTGGAACGGCAACGTCAGGGTGCGCGCGCGCCCGATTTCCTTGCCGGCCATAGTCTGGGTGAGTACTGCGCGCTGTTCGCGGCCGGTGCCTTCTCGTTCGAGACCGGCCTGGCGTTGGTGAAGAAGCGCGGCGAGCTGATGGCGCAAGCGTCCGGTGGCGGCATGGCCGCGGTCATTGGCCGCTCGCCCGAAGAGGTCGCCTCGCTGCTGGCGCGACACGGGTTCGATGCCCTCGACGTGGCGAACTACAACTCCCAGGCCCAGGTGGTGCTGGCCGGTCCCGTGGAGGTCCTGGATCGCGCGCGCGACTGCTTCCAGGCCCAGGAGATCACGTTCGTGCCGTTGCCGGTCAGCGCGCCGTTCCACTCACGCTACATGCGCGGCGTCATGGAGACATTCGGCGAGTACCTCCGGCAGTTCGACTATGCACCGTTGCAGACGCCGGTCATTTCCAACGTCCACGCCAGGCCCTATCGAGACGGCGAGCTGGTGGACAACCTGACGCGGCAGATCTGCGGCTCGGTCCGTTGGCTCGACTCCATTCGCTACCTGATGGAGCAGGGGCGCTTCGAATACGAGGAAATAGGCCCTGGCAACGTGCTGACCAAGCTGATCGCCAGCATCCGCGGTGCCTGATGGACGCATAGGGAATGAGTGTCATGGATTCGACGTCGACTGCCACGCTTACCGATCCGCTGCTGTTCCTGTCCCTCGTTTCGCGCCTCGAGCACCGGCGGTTGATTTCCCGGCAGGGCGTCGGCCAGCCTTTCTCATACGAAGCCTTCTGCCAAGAGGCAGAGGGTCATGATGCCAGGCTGCGAATCGCTCTCGAGGTGCTGGAATCTTCCGGCTGGCTGAACCGCCAGTGTGTAAACAGCGGGTTCTTCAGTGCCGGGGCATCCGACGTCGGCGAGCTGCCGGCCTGGGTCGACGAGGGGTTCATGGCGTTGTCACCCGGGTGCCAGCCGGAGCCCGCGGTCCTGGCGCGAGGCGTGGAACTGGCCGCCCTGAACTGGCACCAGTGTTGCCCCAGGCTGATCCAGGGACTCGATCTGCTGCTGGCGTTGGCCTTGTTGCGCGGGTTGAAGGCGGACGGCGTGCTCGAGGCTGTGGGCGAACACTCCAGGCCGATCCACGCGCCTGTCGGAAGCCTGCTCCATCGATCGCTCGACTTTCTCCTGGATCATCGCTGGCTGCGACGCGACGCGGAGCGCATCCAGCCCGAGCCCGATCGGCAGGCCGCGCTTGAGCATTGGCTGAGCGACAGCTGCCTGGCGTGGCACAGCCGTCTGCCGATGATCGTCGACGACCTGCTGTTCGCCCAGGGCGAGCCCGGGGAGGCGGCCGTGCGGACCTTGGAAACGGTGGCGGACTGCCACGGCCGTTCACACGGTGAGCCCGAGCTGCGGCGAATCCTGGCGTCGTTGCTGGATACCACGCCCTTGGCCGAGCAGCCGGACTGGATCG
This sequence comes from Pseudomonas mangiferae, assembly GCF_007109405.1. GTDB lineage: Bacteria > Pseudomonadota > Gammaproteobacteria > Pseudomonadales > Pseudomonadaceae > Pseudomonas_T > Pseudomonas_T mangiferae. Next base: position 342,506 of record NZ_VJOY01000001.1, on the reverse strand, counting down.
TCGCGCTGGGTGCATCAACCGGTGCGACCCTGGACACGCTATGGCCCTGGCTTCGCGAAAGCACGGCGCGGGGTCGGGTCCTGGAGCACCCGCCATTGCGCGCCTGGGTAGCGGAGGCGGACTGGCTGGATGATCCGGCGTCCATGGGACGACACATGGATGAAGTGGGCCTGCCGCCCAACGCGCCCGTGCTGTGGGTGGGGCTCGATTCGTTGGACGCACTGCTGTCCGCTCCAGGCGATTCTCCAGGGCCTCGGCACCGCCTCGGACGCCTGGCAGAGCTGATCGGTGATCGACCCCTGGTGCTCGGCGAACGCCACCCAACCGCCTCCAGCTCATGGGTGGAGCGGTTCGCCTGCCGCGCCTCCGTGGGCGCTGCCGATGCCTTCATGGCCCTGGCCGGAGCCGGCCTGTTCGCCGACCCGGACAGGTTCTACCCTCTGCAGGGCGATGCCTCGGATATCCGAGCCACCGTAGGGTGCTACCAGGCGCGGGACTATCGAGTCCGCTTCGGAACCCGGCAAGACCTCCCGGCCCTGTTGGCGCTGGAGGAAGCCTGTTGGCCGGAAGGCAGCCGGGTCGACGATGCCATCCTGCGCCGCCGCCTGGCCCAGGGTCCGGCGAATCAGCTGGTGCTCGAGCATCAGGGCGATGTGGTTGGCGTGATCTATTCCCAGCGGATCAGCCGGATCGACGGGCTCTTCGAAACGGATTTCGCCCATGTGGACCGCCTTTGCCACGCCCAGGGCGAGGTCGTGCAGATCCAGAGCCTGAATATCCTGCCTGCCCACCAGTACAGCGGCTATGGCGACCAGTTGCTCGAGTTCATGCTGCAGTACTGCACGCTGCTGGACGGCGTTCACACCGTGGTCGGGGTGACCCGTTGCAAGGATTACCCCAGGCACCGGTCGATCCCCCTCGAGGCGTACATCCATACCCGGGATGAGCGGGGCAGGCTCCTGGACCCGGTATTGCGCTTCCATGAACTCCATGGCGCCCGGATCGAGCGGCCGGTCGCGGGCTATCGCCCCGCCGACCATGACAACCAGGGCCATGGCGTCCTGGTGCGTTACGACCTGGCAAGCCGCCAGCGCCGTGCCCCGACTCCGGCCCCAGCCTCGGCGGAGCCGGTGGCGATATCGGTAAACGACGCGGTACGCCAGGCAGTCAACCAATGCCTGGGCCAGCCGCCCGATCGGGCACTGTCGTCTCGTCATAGCCTGATGGAACTGGGGCTGGACTCGGCTGACCTGCTTTCCCTGGGCGAGCAGCTGGGCACGAGCCTTGGGCTTGCGCTGGAGCAGACGTTCTTCTTCCGTCACAACAGCATCGAGCGCATCGTCGTCGCGCTGGAGGCGCGCCTGGCGGAGCAGGCACCTTCCGCTGGCATAGGCGAGGAGGCGCAAGCGTCGGTCGATATCCCGCGGAGACCCCAGCCCGACCTGACAGGTGATTTCGCAATCGTGGGCATCAGCGGGCAGTTTCCCGGCGGCGACCTGGACGCGTTCCGGCACACCCTGCGCGAGGGAACGAACAGGGTGCGTCCGGCGCCCGCCGACCGTGCGGAGCCGGGACGCCCGGGGGGCTATCTCGACGACATCGACTGCTTCGACCATGCGTTCTTTGGCATCTCGGCCGCGGAAGCCGCCACCATGGACCCGCAGCAGCGATTGCTCCTGCAACACGCCTGGCTTGCCGTGGAGGACGCGGCGATTCCCCTGGAGCAGTTCGCTCGTGACTCGACCGGGGTCTTCATGGTCGCCGCGCCGAGCGAATACCCTGCCCAGGTCGAAATGCCCGCCGAAAGCCCCTTCCTGCTGACCTCGTCATCGCCCTGCATGTACGCCAACCGGGTGTCCTACCTGCTGGACCTGCGGGGCCCCAGCGAATACTGCAACACGGCGTGTTCCTCCGCGTTTGTGGCGCTGCATCGCGCCATGCAGGCGATCCGCGCCGGCGACTGCCGCCAGGCACTGGTGGGAGCGGTCAACCTGCTGCTGTCGCCAGACGAGACGGCGGGCTACCAACGGATGGATTTCCTCAGTGCCCAGGGGCAGAGTCGCTCGTTCCAGGCAGGGAGCGATGGCTACGTGCGGTCCGAGGGGGTGGGGGTCGTGGTGCTCAAATCCCTGGGTGATGCCGAGCGGGACGGCGATCGCATCTATGCGCGGCTCAAGGGCAGCGGCGTCCGCCATGGCGGCAAGGGCGCCTCACTGACGGCGCCTGACCACGATGCCCTCCAGGCGGCGATGGTGGCGGCTTACCGCAGTGGGGATATCGATCCGGACAGCGTGGACTACGTAGAGGCCCATGGCGTCGGCTCGCCGCTGGGCGATGCCATCGAGCTGGCCGCGCTGCAGTCAGCGCGCGCTGCACTGGGCACGACGAGTCCCCGATCGCCCTGGACGATCAGCACCGTGAAGCCGCTGATCGGTCACTGCGAACTGGCTTCCGGCATGGCAGCCCTGTTCAAGGTGATCGATGCCCTGGAGCAGCACCAACTGCCGGGCATTCCCGGCTTCCAGCAGCCCGACCCGGCCCTCGCGCTGGATCCACGTCTGGTGCGTCTGGAGTCCGCGGCTCGTCCGTGGGTGGCGCCCCGGGACGCCCAGGGAGTCGAGCGGCCGCGACGCGCCGGCCTCAACAGCTATGGGTTCGGCGGGGTCAGCGCACACCTGGTGGTGGAGGAGCAGCGCGCCGTGCCGGCGCAGGCAGGGGAGGGCAGCAGACCGCAGTTGATCCTGCTGTCGGCACGTACCTTCGAACACTTGAGGGAGCAGGCACGCCGGCTGAGCCAGACCCTCGCCGAGCGGACGCCCGGGTTGGCTGACATCGCCTATACCCTGCAGGTAGGGCGCATGGCGATGGCGTGTCGCTGGTGCTGCGTGGCGGAAGACGTGGCGACCGTGCGGCAGCGCCTGGACGCGCTCGCGTCTGGCTCCCTGGAAGGGGTCGCATGCCTGGCCGAGGAGGCGATTCAGGTAGCCGCCGGGCCATCGGCCCCCGAACCCGACGTGGCCCGGGCGCTCGCCGAGGGCGACCTGGCTCGCCTGGCCGAGCAATGGCGGCAGGGCGCTGCGGTCGACTGGTCGGCGCTGGTCCGGCCGGGCCGGCCCCGCCGGATCGGCCTGCCCGGCTACCCCTTCGCCCGGACGCGTCACTGGCTGCCGCGACGAGGGCAGACGCTCCACCAGCCCCCTCGACCTACGCCGCTCCTGACCTTCCGCGAGGTGCTTGCCGAGGTGCTGGGGAGCCAGGCAGCCGACCTGTCGGGCTGCGAAACCCGCAGCCTGGCCAGCCTGGGCCTCAGTTCCCTGGGGGCGGTCGGTCTCAAGGCGCGCCTGGAACAGCATCTGGGCGTATCGCTCTCCCTGAAGGACCTCGACCCCTATCGGAGCCTGGCGGACACCGAGGCGTGCGTGGCGGAGCAGGCAGGGCAGGGCGGGGGCGCGTCGCTGCCAGCCTTTCAGGCGATGCCCGAGGCGCAGGGGCAACCCTTCCCGCTCAACGACATCCAGCAGTCATTCCTGTCCGGTCGTACGCTGCTGTCCGATGCGGAACGGGTGGGGTGCCATATCTACCTGGAATTCGATTGGCCGGAACTGGACGTCTATCGGCTCACCCAGGCCTGGAATCGCCTGGTCGATCACCACGCCATGCTGCGGCTCGTGTTGCTGCCCGACGGGCGCCAGCGGATCGGTGAGGCCGCACCCTGTCGATTCAGGACCCGCGACCTGCGAAGGAAGACGGCCGCCGATCGAGAGGCGACCCTGGAATCCCTGCGAGCATCGATGTCCCACAAGGTCTACCTGCCCGGACAATCGCCGCTATACGAAATCTGCGTATCCCTGCTGGACGACGTGCGCAGCCGTGTTCACCTGAGCATCGATGAGCTGATCGTCGATGCTACCTCCCTGGAGTTGCTGCTCCAGCAATGGCTGGCGCTCTATCGCGACGAGGCCGCTGCGTTGCCGGCGCTCGATGTATCGTTTCGCGACTACCTACTGAGCCTCGAGGCGTATCGGCAATCATCTCGTTATCAACGCGACCTGGGGTATTGGCTGGAAAAACTGCCGGTCATGCCGCCTGGTCTGCGCCTGCCCAAGGCATCGCGGGCAGCGGGGCGCGAGCGGCGTCGGCTCACCTCGCAGCTTGATGCGTCGCGCTGGCGTCGCCTGAAAGAGCAGGGTGCAGAACAGGGCATCTCGGGAACGGCGCTGCTTCTCACCCTCTTCGGGTCGGTGTTGCGCCAGGCACAGGACGGACAGGCCTTTTCGCTGATCGCCACGTTCTACGGGCGCGTACCGCTTCACCCCCAGGTTGACCAGGTGCTGGGCCCGTTGATCTCCACGCACTTCTTCGCCGTTCAGGCCGGGCGCCCGGGCGAAGGCCTGGCCCAGCAGGCGCAATCGGCTCACCGGCAGTTGCTGGAGGATATCGATCACTTGAGTGTCAGCGGTGTCGCCGCGCTGCGGGAGGCCAAGCGGCAGGCCGGCCACGTGCCTCCTGCCGGAGAAGCCGAAGTGGTCTTCACCTCGATGCTCAACAACCCGGTCATCGGCCGTGCAGCGAGTTTTGGCGACGCGCAACACTACTGCGTCACCCAGACACCCCAGGTCAACCTCGATCATCAGGTGCGCGAGCGTGAGGGTGCGCTGCACTTCAGCTGGGATGTGGCGATCGCCTGCTACCCCGATGGCCTGATCGATGATCTGTTCGCCACTTACTGCGCCTTGCTCGAGCGGTGCGCGGACGATCCAGCGAACCGTCTCGCACAGCCGATGGACGAGCTGCTGGACGCCTGTTCATACGTCACTCAGCGCTCGCCGGACGCGACAACCGGGTCGCCGGCGCCTTTCGCCTTGGCTCCGGGGGCTGCCCCGGCGACGTTCGCCCTCACCGATCAGCAGCAAGCCTACGCATTCGGTCGCTCGCTGCAGGGGGGCAGCGCCCATCTTTACCTGGAGGTCGCGATGCCCCAGGTCGACGTGGAGCGCCTGGAACGGGCCTGGAATGACCTGCTGGCCATCCATCCGATGCTGCGGGCGCGCATCCTGCCCAACGGTCAGCACCAGATCATGGGCGACGTGCCACGCGTACCTGTCGAGACCCAGGGCGACCCGGAGGGCATCGCCGACGCATTCTTGAGTCGGGCCACTCCACTGGGCGAGTGGCCCAGCGCGTGGATCGGCGTTGGTCCCTTGGCGGATGGACGACAGGCGATCCATGTCGGAGTCGACCTGCTGGTGGCGGACTTGCCAAGTCGCGATCGTCTGGTGGGCCAATTGCTGGCGCTCTATCACGGCCAATCACTAGCGCGTCCATCCATTGGCTTCGGCCATTACCTGAACGCGCTGAACCACTACCGACGTTCGCCAGCCGTCGATGCCTCGGTTCGTCACTGGCAAGCCCGTGTCGCCCAGTTGCCGACCGGCCCGCGATTGGGCGATGGCGCCAATGACGGCCTCCACCAGGGCTTCGACTACCAGCTTCGGCACTGGCACTCGGTGCGGGCCCGGGCCGCGGAGGAGGGTATTTCAGCCGATGCGGTGCTGATCACCGCCTATGCCTGGAGCCTGGCGTCTCATGGTTTCGAACGTCCGTTCACCGTGGTGGCGCCGGGCTGGAACCGATTGCCCGTGCACGCCGAGATCGACGAGCTGGTAGGAGACTTCACCACCCTGAGCTGGATCGCCTTCCAGGATGACGCGAGGACGTTCCTGGAGCAGGCGCGTCACTGCGAGCAGGTTTTCACCGAGGACCTGGCCCATCGCGCCGTCAGCGGCCTGCAGGTCATGCGCAAGGCCACCCTGGACAGGCGAGGCGCCCAGCCCCTGGAGTTCCCCGTCGTCTTCACCCGGCTCAATCCCCAGGGGCCGCTGGCCTTGCCGGATGGGGTCGAGGTGATCACCAGCGCCAGCCGAACCCAGGGCGTGGTGCTGGATAACCTGAGCCTGGAGCAGGGCGGCGCATTGCACATTCATTGGGACCTGGCGGTCGGTCGCCTGTCTCGCGAGCGCGTTCAGGCCATGTTCGACACCTATTGCCAGGTACTGGAACGGCTGGCGATCGAGCGAGACGCATGGCTGCTGGATGAGCGCGGGTTGCTGGCCACGGCGGTCGACGATCCTGCCTGACCCTCAAGGCTTGCAGCCGGGCGGGGCAGGGGCGGGTACCTCTGGCTTGCGGAGGAAAACGGCGTGGGGCGCCTGGAAAACGGTATCCCGCGGCCGATGCCGGTCGGTTTTGCCTGATGACGGCCTGCGGGCTCAGATCGCCACCAGGCCCCGCACGCCGTCGGCATCCATGTCGGCGCCGCGGCCGCGCTGGACGATCTCGCCGCGGGACATGACCAGGTACTGGTCGGCAAGCTCGCTGGCGAAGTCGTAGAACTGCTCCACCAGCAGGATGGCCATGTCGCCGCGCCTGGCCAGGAGGGCGATGACGCTGCCGATCTCCTTGATCACCGAAGGCTGGATGCCTTCGGTGGGCTCGTCGAGGATCAGCAGTCGCGGGCGACTGGCCAGGGCACGGCCGATGGCCAGTTGCTGCTGCTGGCCGCCGGAGAGGTCGCCGCCGCGGCGCTGCTTCATCTGCTCGAGCACCGGGAACAGCTCGTAGATGAACCCGGGCACCTCCCGGGCCTCCCGGGCGGGGAAGCGGGAGAGCCCCATGAGCAGGTTTTCCTCGACGCTGAGGCGCGGGAAGATCTCCCGCCCCTGGGGCACGTAGGCGATGCCGGACTGCACCCGCTGATGGGGCTTGCGGGTGGTGATGTCCTGGCCGTCCCAGGTGATGCTGCCGCGCCTGGCCGGGATCAGGCCCATGAGGCAGCGCAGCAGGGTGGTCTTGCCCACCCCGTTGCGGCCCAGAAGGCTGGTGACTTCGCCCACCCGGGCTTCGAAGGACAGGCCCCGCAGGATGTGGCTGCCGCCGTAGTACTGGTGGAGTTCGTTGACGTGCAGCATGTCGATGCCCTCGTGGCATGTGCCTGGATGGGCCAGGCGAGCTACTGCCTGCTCACGGTTTCGTTCTTCGCAGGCGGGTGGGGAAAGGGGACTAGCGCCCCAGGTAGACCTCGATCACCTGCTCGTTGGCCTGGACCTGCTCCAGCGAGCCCTCGGCCAGGACGTGCCCCTGGTGCAGCACGGTGACGTGGTCGGCGATGCGGCCGACGAAGCCCATGTCGTGCTCCACCACCATCAGCGAGTGCCTGGGCACCAGCGACCTGAACAGCTCGGCGGTGAACTCGGTCTCGGCGTCGGTCATGCCGGCCACGGGTTCGTCCAGCAGCAGCAACTGCGGCTCCTGTACCAGCAGCATGCCGATCTCGAGGAACTGTTTCTGGCCATGGGAGAGCAGGCCGGCGGTGCGCTGGCGAAATTCCTGCAAGCGCAGGGTGGCGAGTACCTCCTCCAGGCGGTCGCGCTGTTCGCCGGTGAGGCGCGCCCCCAGGCTGGCCCGGACCGACTTGTCGGTCTTCTGCGCCAGCTCCAGGTTTTCCCAGACGCTGAGAGCTTCGAACACCGTGGGCTTCTGGAACTTGCGGCCGATGCCGGCCTGGGCGATGGCCACCGGCTGCAGGCGGGTGAGGTCGAGGGTTTCGCCGAACCAGGCGCTGCCCTGGTCGGGGCGGGTCTTGCCGGTGATGACGTCCATCAGAGTGGTCTTGCCGGCGCCATTGGGGCCGATGATGCAGCGCAGCTCGCCCACGCCGATGTAGAGGGTGAGGTCGCGCAGGGCCTTGAAGCCGTCGAAGCTGACCTCGATACCCTCCAGGCTGAGGATTGTTCCGTGGCGGGTATCCAGGCCCTTGCCGGCGCGATGGCCGAGGCCGCTGGCTTCGCCGCCGATGCCGGGGTCGAGCACCTCGGCGGCCAGCATGGGGACGGGGGCAGCTCTCATGCGTCGCGCTCCTTCTTGATGAGGCCGATCACGCCACGCGGCAGGTAGAGGGTGACGACGACGAACAGGGCGCCGAGGAAGAACAGCCAGTACTCGGGGAAGGCCACGGTGAACCAGCTCTTGGCGCCGTTGACGATGCCCGCGCCGAGCACCGGGCCGATCAGGCTGCCGCGCCCACCGAGGGCGACCCAGATGGCCGCCTCGATGGAGTTGGTCGGGGCCATCTCGCTGGGATTGATGATGCCCACCTGGGGCACGTAGAGCGCGCCGGCCAGCCCGCAGAGCACCGCCGAGAGCACCCAGACGAACAGCTTGAAGCCGCGCGGATCGTAGCCGCAGAAAGTCACCCGGTTTTCGGCGTCGCGGATCGCCGTGAGAATGCGGCCGAACTTGCTCTGCGCCAGGCGCCAGCCCAGCCAGAGACTGGCGGTCAGCAGGACTACGGTCAGCCCGAAGAGTACCGCTCGGGTGCCCTGGGCCGCCACCGGAAAGCCCAACAGGGTGGTGAAGCCGGTGAAGCCGTTGTTGCCGCCGAAGCCGGTCTCGTTACGGAAGAACAGCAGCATGCCGGCGAAGGTCAGGGCCTGGGTCATGATGGAGAAATAGACGCCCTTGATCTTCGAGCGGAAGGCGAAGAAGCCGAACGCCAGGGCCAGCAGGCCCGGCGCCAGCACCACCAGGCACAAGGCCCAGAGGAAATGGTCGGTGCCCGCCCAGAACCACGGGTAGCTGCTCCAGGAGAGGAAGCTCATGAACGGTGGCAGGCCATCCCCGGCCGCCTGGCGCATCAGGTACATGCCCATCGCATAGCCCCCCAGGGCGAAGAACAGCCCGTGGCCGAGGGACAGCATCCCGGCGTAGCCCCAGACCAGGTCCAGGGCCAGCGCAACGATGGCGTAGCAGAGGATCTTGCCTACCAGGGTGAGGGTGTAGGCTGACACCTGCAGGGGGTTGTCGGCCGGTAGCAATGACAGCAGGGGCAGGGCGATCAGCGCGGCGAGGGCCAGGCCGAGCCCCGCCAGGCTCAGGCGCGGGCCGGCCTTCTGCGCGACGGTGAGGGTGAGTGGCTGGTTCAATCGATGACCCTCCCCTTGAGGGCGAACAGGCCCTGGGGCCGTTTCTGGATGAACAGGATGATCAGCGCCAGGATGAGGATCTTGCCCAGCACGGCACCGATCTGCGGTTCGAGGATCTTGTTGACGATGCCGAGGCCGAAGGCCGCCAGCACGCTGCCGGCCAGTTGGCCGACACCGCCCAGCACCACCACCAGGAAGGAGTCGATGATGTAGCTCTGGCCCAGGTCGGGGCCGACGTTGCCCACTTGCGACAGGGCCACACCGCCCAGGCCGGCGATGCCGGAGCCGAGGCCGAAGGCGAGCATGTCGATGCGCCCGGTGGGCACGCCGCAGCAGGCGGCCATGGAGCGGTTCTGGGTCACCGCCCGCACGTTCAGGCCCAGGCGGGTCTTGTTCAATAGCGCCCAGGTGAGGATCAGCACGAAGACCACGAAGCCGAGGATGACCACCCGGTTCCAGGGCAGCAACAGGTTCGGCAGCACCTGGATGCCACCGGACAGCCAGGCCGGGTTGGCCACTTCGACGTTCTGGGCGCCGAACAGCACCCGCACCGCCTGGATCAGCATCAGGCTGATGCCCCAGGTGGCCAGCAGGGTTTCCAGCGGCCGGCCGTAGAGGTGGCGGATCACGGTGCGCTCCAGGACCATGCCGATGGCAGCGGTGACCGCAAAGGCCACCGGCAGCGCCAGCAGCGGGTACCAGGCCAGCCATTCCGGGGCCAGACGCTGCAGGGCCAGTTGCACGCAATAGGTGGCGTAGGCGCCGAGCATCAGCATCTCGCCATGGGCCATGTTGATGACGCCCAGCAGGCCGTAGGTGATGGCCAGGCCGAGGGCGGCCAGCAGCAGGATCGACCCCAGGGACAGGCCGGTGAACGCCTGGCCCAGCAGATCGCCCATGAACAGGGCGCGTTCCACCTGGGCGAGACTGGTCTGGGCCGCCTTGCGGACCCCGGCATCGGTCTCGGTGGGCGAGTCGAGCAGGGCTTGCAGGCGAACCCTGGCCTGGGGATCGCCGGACTCGCCCAGCAGGCGCACGGCGGCCAGGCGCACCGTGGGGTCGGGGTCGGCCAACTGCAGCGAGGCCAGGGCGGCGGCGAGGGCGGCCCGGACGGTTTCGTCGGGCTCGGCCTGCAGGCGGCTCTCCAGGAACGGCCGCTGCCCGGCCGTGGCGCCTTGCCCCAGGGCCTGGGCGGCCGCGAGTCGTGCCCGGGTGTCAGGGGATGTCAGCTGCTGGCTGGCCAGGGCCGCGTCGACCAGGATCCGCAGCCGATTGTTCAGGCGTATGGGCTTGGGCGCGCCGCTCGCCGACGCGGCGCTGTCGCCTTCGGCGGGGGTGAACCGGTCTCCCTCCTTGTAGAAGGGCTGCCTGTCGGCGTCGATGTAGAAACGACCCTCGCGCAACGCGCGCAGGACCGGCTCCTGGTCCGGCTCGGGCATGGCCGACCAGGCCTGCAGCAGGCTGGCTTGAGCGTTGCCGCTGGCCCCCGCCAGGTCAGTAGCAGGGCCGCCATGGGCCAGGCTGCAGACGCCGAACAGGAGCAGCAGAAGAATGCGGTGAATGCGCATCGGCGGTTACCTGGGTGCTTCGCTAAGGGAAGTTGGAACGGCCCTCCCGCGCAGGCGCGAGGAGGGCGGCTCCGCTTACTGGCCGCTCTTCACCGGCTCGTCGGACTTCTTGTCGTTACCGGGGATGTAGGGGCTCCAGGGCTGCGCGCGTACCGGGCCGTCGGTCTGCCAGACCACGTTGAACTGCCCGTCCTCCTGGACCTCGCCGATCATCACCGGCTTGTGCAGGTGATGGTTCTTCTCGTCCATCTTGATGGTGTAGCCGTCCGGTGCGGCGAAGGTCTGGCCGGCCATGGCGGTACGGACCTTGTCCACCTCGGTGCTGCCGGCCTTTTCCACGGCCTGGGCCCACAGGTGGAGACCGACGTAGGTGGCCTCCATGGGGTCGTTGGTCACCGCGGTCTGGTAGTTGGGCAGGTTCTTGGCCTTGGCGTAGGCTTTCCAGGCCTCGACGAAGGCGGCGTTCGCCGGGTTGTCCAGGGACTGGAAGTAGTTCCAGGCGGCCAGCTGGCCCACCAGCGGCTTGGTGTCGATCCCGCGCAGTTCCTCCTCGCCCACCGAGAAGGCCACCACCGGCACCTCGGTGGCTTTCAGGCCCTGGTTGCCCAGTTCCTTGTAGAACGGCACGTTGGAGTCGCCGTTGATGGTGGAGACCACCGCGGTCTTGCCGCCGGCGGCGAACTTCTTGATGGTGGCGACGATGGTCTGGTAGTCGCTGTGACCGAAGGGGGTGTAGACCTCTTCGATGTCCTTGTCGGCGATGCCCTTGCTGTGCAGGAAGTTGCGCAGGATCTTGTTGGTGGTGCGGGGGTAGACGTAGTCGGTGCCCAGCAGGAAGAAGCGGGTGGCGCCGCCGCCATCCTCGCTCATCAGGTATTCCACCGCGGGAATCGCCTGCTGGTTGGGCGCGGCGCCGGTGTAGAAGACGTTGGGAGACATTTCCTCGCCTTCGTACTGCACCGGGTAGAACAGCAGGCCGTTGAGTTCTTCGTACACCGGCAGCACCGACTTGCGCGACACCGAGGTCCAGCAACCGAAGGTCACCGCCACCTTGTCCTGGGTCAGCAGCTGACGGCCCTTCTCGGCGAACAGCGGCCAGTTGGACGCCGGGTCCACCACCACGGGTTCGAGCTGCTTGCCCAGCACCCCGCCCTTGGCGTTGATCTCGTCGATGGTCATCAGCGCCATGTCCTTGAGTGAGGTCTCGGAGATGGCCATGGTGCCGGAGAGGGAATGGAGGATACCGACCTTGATGGTGTCGGCGGCCTGCAGGGTCCACGGCATGCCCATGGCGACAACGGATGCGGAAAGCGTGAAGGCCTTGATCAGGCTACGTCGATGCATGGAGTGAGCTCCTGGAGCGGACTGCGATGGGAGGGAGGAGGGCAGTGGGATCGAGGTCATGGCCGTCATCCCTGGCGTGCTGGCAGGTCCCGCGGGCGGGCGCTGTGCAACATGTGCAGGGTGATCGTGCGCACTTCAGCCTTGCTGACCTCCAGATGGGCCTTGAGCAATCGCTGTGCGTCTTCATTGCGTTTCGTGAGCAGGGCGCCGAGGATCTTGCCGTGCTCCTCGTAGGCGAGGGTGACGCGGGCGGCCTGGGTGAAATCCAGCCGGCGGACCACGCGGATTCTCTCGCTGACGTCCGCGTGAAGCCGGGCCATTTCGCCGTTGCCCGCGGCGTCCAGCAATTGCCGATGGAAGCCTTCGTCCAGCCGCGACACCGCCTGGCCATCCTTCAGGCGCCGCTCGGGCGCGACCAGCCAGGTACGCCCGAGCTGGTCCAGCAGGGGCGACACCTCGGCGGCGGGGCGTTCGCCCAGCCGCCGGACCGCCTCGAGCTCCAGCACGATGCAAATTTCATAGAGCTCTTCGAGGCGGGTGAAATCGAAGGCCCTGACGCGCCATCCACTGCGGGAAACCACCTCCACATGGCCTTCGCGTTCGAGGCGGTGCAAGGCTTGTCGCACGGGGGTGCGGCTGGCCCGCATCCGCTCGGCCAGCTCGCCTTCGCTGAAGCGATCCCCTGGCATCAGGCGCAAGCCGAACAGGTCATCCTTCAACTGGGCATAGATCGCTTCGGCCCGGCTCCTGGATGAATCCCCTTGGCTGCGTGGCGAGGGCGTCGGTTGCATGTCAGGCCACCCCGCCGTGCATGTATGCCGCCCGCCAAGTCACGGCGGCGCCTCCATCCCGGGCGAAGCCGGTGGTACTCGACGAACCAAGGCGACCGCGATGGATCGTCTGGAAACCGTCATGAACAGTGGCTTGCCTGCATCCCGAAAAGCCGAGGGCGTGTCGCATGTGCCTGGACCCTATCTTGTATCCCAGTCGGGAATTGCCTTAGCAAGGCCAGTGCCATCTGTTCAAGCAATTGATTTAATTGAATAAAGGCGCTGATGCGTCGGCCTGTTCCGGCCTTTCTGCTCCTGGGCGGTGCGAGCGGGCCCAAGAATGGTTCATCGCGCACCGATTCAAAAAAGGGGAATGTTCACCGAGGCAGGCGTTACGTTCATCGGCACTGCAGTGAGCGATGCTCGCTTCATGGATTCACCTCGGGATTGCAGTACGCTTCAGGGTCGACACGCGGGGGAGAGGCCACATGAAAATCGGGGAACTGGCGAAGCTCAGCGGACTGGCGCCCTCGCGTATTCGCTTCTACGAAGCGAGCGGGCTGATCCATTCAGTCGCGCGCAAGGCGAACGGCTACCGCGACTATGCCCCGGAGACCGTCTGGGTGCTGGAACTCATCACGGGCGCCCAGCGCGCGGGGTTTTCTCTGGAGGAGATTCGCCACCTGCTGCCGTTGGGTGCCGATAACTGGCAACACGATCAGCTACTGGCGGGCCTCACGCGCAAGGTGATCGAGATCGAGGCCCTGCAGGCTCGCTTGAAGCGGGACAGGGCGCAGCTGCTGCTGGTCATCGAGAGCATCGAGAACAAGCCGGAGGGCGTGCAGTGCGCGGACAATGCCCAGCAATTGCTGAAGCGGCTTCGGCAGGAAAAGCAGGAGACGGCGAACGCTCCCAAACGCCCCAGTGGCGGTAGCAAAGGGCGCGGTTGAAGGCGGGCAAGAACGGGGCAGGGGAGTGGTGCCTCCGTCGGCAACCATGGGAGTGGAGGGTCTTGACTCTAAAGTTCGCTTGAAGGTTAGGGTGATGCCGTCGTTCTTCCTGGAGCCTGTCATGACCACCTTCGATCCGTTGATCCTGCCCAATGGAACCGTCATTCCCAACCGCCTCGCCAAGGCCGCCATGGAAGAAAACATGGCGGATGATGACCACGCGCCATCGGAGGCGCTGATCCGGCTCTACCGCCGCTGGGCCGAAGGCGGAGCCGGGCTGATGATCACTGGCAACGTCATGATCGACCACCGGGCCATGACCGGACCGGGCGGCGTGGTGCTCGAGTCGGACCGGTTCGGCGAGCGTTTCAGCGCCTGGGCCCAGGCCGCTCGTTCCCGGGGCGGCCACGTCTGGATGCAGATCAATCATCCGGGCCGGCAGATGCCGGCGTCGCTGGGGCAGGGGACCCTGGCTCCCTCGGAGGTCGCCATGGACCTGGGCTCGTTCTCCCGGCAATTCGCGGTGCCACAGGCTATGACCGAAGCGGATATCGCCGATGTGAAGGCACGCTTCGTCAAGACGGCAGTGCTAGCCGAGCGATTCAGGTTCACCGGCGTGCAGATCCATGCCGCCCACGGCTACCTGATCAGCCAGTTCCTGTCGCCGATCACCAACAAACGCAGCGATCGCTGGGGCGGCTCGATCGAGAACCGCGCACGCCTGCTGGTCGATGTGATCAAGGCAGTACGTGCCGCCGTCGGCACCGCATTCGCGGTGGCGGTCAAGCTCAACTCGGCGGACTTCCAGCGCGGCGGCTTCAGCACGGACGACGCGAAGACGGTGCTGGCCATGCTCAACCCTTTGGGCATCGACCTGATCGAACTGTCCGGCGGCAGCTACGAAGCACCGGCCATGCACGGCCAGACCCGCGACGGCCGCACGCTCGCCCGCGAAGCCTATTTCCTGGAGTTCGCCACGGACATCTCGTCCGTCGCCCGCATGCCGGTCATGGTCACCGGCGGCATTCGCCGGTACCCGGTGGCGCAACAGGTCCTGGACAGCGGGATCGCCATGGTCGGCATGGGAACCGCGCTGACCCTGGATCCCGACCTGCCCAACGCCTGGCGCACAGGTGCCCCGAATGCGCCACAACTGCGGGCGATCCCCTGGAAGAACAAGGTCCTGTCCTCGCTCGGCTACATGGCAATGGTGAAACACCAACTGCGCCGCCTCGGTGCAGGAAAACGCACCGATCCGAACGTGGCGCCAGTCCTGGCCTTGCTGGGACAGCAACTCGACACGTACAAGCGAACCCGGCGATACCGCCGGTGGGTGAAGCGTCTGGATGGTTGATCGACAGCATCCGGGCCATTAGGCCATGCCATGGAGCGATAGCGTTTGTCCGGCCATTGGCGGCCGTGGGAACATCTGCAGCGATCTGGTTGAGGAGTCAGCCGTGAAATTTCTTGTGGTCTCCATGATTGTTCTAAGCATCATCCTGGCCCGCACCGGCATCGTGTCCTTCGAAGTGTCCAATGCTGACGACGACTCGGGCGATATGGATTCATAGCGCTTGGGGTGGTTGCCTGGACTGAAATCTGGAAATTCGCATAATGGGGTTCGAGGTTATGTTTAGCCGCCGCCGTGGGACTATCCGCAGGCCACGGCGAAAGCGGTTTAGCATAACCTCGGATTATGCGATGCCCCGCCCTGGCCTAGGCGTCCATCGAGGTGAATTGGTACTGAAAGCGTCGCCCTGGATCTGCTGCAGAACTCGAAATCGGTACCAAAACCATTGCAGGGCCTTCTGTGATTTGGTACCATTTCCCGCATCGAGCTGCTGCACCTGGTCAACGGAAAGGTACCAGAATGACCCTTATCAAATTCGAGGTTTCCGAGCAGGAAGCCGACGCCCTGAAAATCCAGTACGGCCAGCGGGTCGCCAGCAAGGCGTTCGCCATGGCCGCCGCTGATGCTCCCCAGTTGTCCGCCCTGGTTCGTGGCCTGCGCCGCGATCTGGCCGACCGGGACCATGAAATTGCCGCCCTTCGCCAGACCCTGGAGCGCGCCCGTTCGGCGGCCGCGCTGTTGCTCGAAGCCTGCGGGCAGGGCGATCTGTTCGAGGGTGGCCGCCGTGGATAAGCGCGACCCCATTCTTCGCTGGCTGGATCAGCCGGCCATGCCTGCGCCGCTCGGTTTGCGGATCTTCTACAGCATCCTGACCGTCGGCGTCATGCTGGCCGTTTTCTTCGCCGGCTAGCGCTGATTCGGTACCGTTTCGCCGACCTGGTTCGCCCAGGGCGCAAGCGTTTTGGTACCTGCAACCCCATCTGATCTCTCCCTGGTCAGGGGCCGCGCTCCCGGCTCGTCGGGGCTCGCCCCGGCGAACGGAAGCACGGGCGTAGCGCACCCTTGACCTACCTCCGTCCATCTACTCTCTGCCTGGGGTGTAGGGGGTGCTTTTCCCCCTGCACCCCTGGCCCTCGCCGAGAGACCCCCGGTAGGGCCCCCGGAGGGCTGCCGGAGGCGACTTTTGCTTGTCTGGCTGTGGCTGTTTCGCGGGCGCGAAACGCGCGGGGAGGGGTGGGGGTGCTGTTACACCCCCACTTTACCGAAGACTCCTTCGGTAGCGGGCGGGTGATCGTCCGCCTGTTCTGCGTAGCAGGGTCCACCATCTCTAATGGTGGACTCTTGTCTCATGGTGAGACTTCCGGGCGTTTTTTGATCAGTCTTTTCCTAGCACTTCTTCGCGGTATTTCAGTACGTCTTTCGTGGTCAGCGTGCTCAGGTGCTTCCACAGCACCGCGTTCACTAAATCCGCTTCGCCTACGTCCTCCCGTGTCTCCACGATCATGTTTATTCGGCGCTCCTTGATGATCTCTACGAACTCATCACGTACGCGATAAGGCTTGGTCACGTTCATTTCTCGCTGTTCCTCTGATGCCAGTTATCCTGTCACACGTTGCTTTGTAACACGTAACAACGTATAAACTCCCCGCCAGCGTAACGCGTAACGCTGTAACGGAGTCCGGCGTGCTCGACAAAATCCACATGTTCATCCCCTTCCGGGTCGAAGCGATCACCCTTCACGGTGACGACGCAGGGCATCACTCCCTGTCGGTCGACCTCGAAAGCCTGGGCATCCCGCTGCGCGCTACCAGCGTGCTTGCAGACGGGCAGGGTGGATACATCGTCGAAGACCTTTCCCATGCCTGGGAGTCGCTGCCCACCTCGTTTACGCCTATGGCGGTCAAGGTGTTCCACCAGTCGCTAGGCAAGCGGATGAATCCCGGTGTTGAGCTGAAAGCCAGCCCGGCGAAGCTTCTCCAGGGACATAACGTGTTCGGCCCGACCTCGATCCGCATGGGCGGTGAGGTAATGCTCAAGTGGTTGGCTGGCTCGTACCCTGAGTTGTTCGCCCAGCTCGATTGGCAGAGCGCCCAGGTTTACAACATCGACTGCACTTTCTCTGCCCGTCTGCCTGATGACCGCACTGCGCTCCAGCTGATCCAGGCGCTCCGTGGTGTTAGCAACGGCCAGACCCGTAACCGTGGCGACGACTACCAGACCACGGCCTATTGGGGCAGTAAGGACAGCCGCTTGCGTCGGTTGAAGGCGTATCTCAAGGGGCCCGAATTTCGCGGCGAAATTGACAAGGCAGTGAAGGCGGCGAGGGGAGGCAACCTGTCTGCTCGTCGCACCCTGGCGGTGCTGCAAAACCCCGATTTGGTCGCTTGGGCGGACAACCTAATCCGCCTTGAAGCGACCGTGATGCATCGCTGGCTTGATCGGCGAAACATCCCTTCCAACCTGTGGGCGCTGTGCGACTACCAAGAGCGCCTGGCTACCCAGGGTCAGTGTTTTATCCAGTGGTGTTGGGAACAAGTAACTAAAGAATTGTTTGCGGCCTTTGAAGGTATCTCCATGCGAGTAATTAACGATGACAAAGTGCTGGCCGCACTTAAAGAGAAGTTCACCAAGCCGGGTGGTCGGTGGACTAAGGCCAAAACCTGTAAGTCTACTGGCGTTGAAATACCTTCGGTATATGTCGCCGGCCCCGCGAATGAAAGTGTCGCGCTGAACTTGTTCCGCACCTACCGCAGCATCAAAGACTACGGCTGGGAAGAAACCATGAAGTCAATGTCGCGTGCAACTTTCTATCGCCATGTTGACCAGATTTGTGAGTGCGGCCTAAGTAAGGCTGCACTCCAGAAGTTGAAGGCCGATGATCACAAGAACAACGTGGTCCCTATCCTGCGCTTCTTGCAAGTTGATTTCAGCGCCCAGCGCCCGAGCTGGTACGTAGAACCAAGCGTTGAAGCCGCTTGATTATTTAAACCAGGGATCACCCTTAACTGTACGAGGTAAATTCGCATGCTTCTTCAAGTCGGTCTTTGCAAAGGCGTTACCAGTAACGAGAAAGCCAACGGCATTATCGAACACTTCCTTGTGGTCACTGCTTCGCAAAAGGATCAGTTTGGCCAGGAAGTGGAAGTTTCGGTCGGCATCAAGGTTTCTAAGCGGCAACTCGATAGCGGCATTGAGAATGCCTATAAGCCGCATATTGGCAAGCAAGTTGCCGTCCCTGTCTTCGCTAAGGCTTGGAAGTCCAAGGCCGGGACCTCTTTTGGTATGGACCTGTGGGCTTCCGGCGATGGCCTTCCTGTTCCGATTCAGCGCGTACAGCCTGTGCGTTCTGCGAGCTAACGCCCCTAGCTTTTTGCGGAGCAAAAAGAGAGGGGTAGGGGGTGAACATGAATTTCCTGGGCTGTGACGGTGTTTGGCTGATTCGGGACGATAAGACAACTATCTGCCAGGGTCAGATGAAGACTTTTACAGTTCAAGAGATGCGGGACTTTCTGACGCCCGCACTTACTTGGGCTCAAAGAGCCGAAATAACTTCCGCACTTCTGGCGTTGTTTGTCGCTGTGTGGGTTATCAAGGCGATTCGGTCCGTTTTTTAACTAGGAGTATGCATATGAACAAGCTGCAACAGTTCTTCAACGTGGGCAAACGCGAAGCCATTCTCGGCGCCTCCCTGATCATGGCGTCCGGCGTCACCATGGCGGCCGATGGTGACTACGACGTCTCCAAGGCGCTGCTCTACGCTGCTGGCGGCATCGCAGGCGCCACCCTCGTCGGGGCTGCCATGTTCGGCCTGGTTTCGCTGATCGGCGTGGGTAAAAAGCTGCAACGCGCTGGCACTTAATTAGCCTTCGCAAGCCCGGCGGTCTCTCGGCCGTCCGGGCTTTTTTATTGCCTGGAGTTTGATATGGGGTCAATTAAATGTTTATTAGTCCGGACGATATCGTCTTTATCGGCGTGCTTGTTGCTTTCGCTATTCTTTGTACCGGCCGCTAGCGCTGAGGAATATTTCTGGACTGACGGCACTAACAAATTCAAGTCCGCCACTGCTGCATGTAAGAAGTGGTTCGATGATCATTTTGCCCCCGAAGAGGGTTTCTCCCTGGTTACTATGGTTAATGGTGACCGGGCTGACTGCATGCGTATTCTTGATGCTTTCGGCGGGCAAACTGCATCGACTGTAGTCCATCGCTGGGGAACTAACTGTCCGGGCGAAAATGACAAGTACGACGACGCGACCGGCGAGTGTATTGGCTCACCGCCACCGCCTGAGCCGTGCGAGCCGCTCAAGGGCAAGAACGTGGCTTGGGCGATCACGCTGCCCAACCTGGACGGCCTCGGCCGGCGTGAATACGGGTGCATGTCGAGCTGTCGCGTATCCCTGGGCACGTCCACCTGCGGCGAGGACCCGGAGCAGCCCGGCAAGGGCCTGTGCATCGGCTCGGGGACCTACACCGGCACCCTCTGCCAGAGCGGCGACGCGAACGCTGGTATTTCTCCCAACACCCCGAAGGACCCCACCCACACGTGCCCTGTTGGCCAGGTCTGGTCAGGCATCGCCTGCGTCACCACCGACCCAGGCAATCCGCCCGATCCTGACCCCGGCACCCCGAACAACCCTGGGCCTTCCGACCCCACCAGCCCCGGCGACAGTGGTTCCGGTGGAAACAGTGGCGGCAACAACGACGGTGGCACCGGTGGCAACGGCGGTGGCAACAGCGGCAACGGCAACGGTTCCGGCAGTGGCAACGGAAACGGCAACGGAAATGGGAACGGCAGCGGCGACGGCAGCGGTTCCGGTAGCGGATCGGGTGGCGGTGGTGGCAACGGCAACAACGACGGGGAAGGGCAGTGCGACCCTGCGAAGGACCCGAACAAGTGCGGTCAGTCCAGCGTGGCCGGCGAGGCGTGCGACGCGACTGTCACCTGCTCGGGCGACGCGATCCAGTGCGCGATCCTGCGTCAGCAGAAGGCGCAGACCTGCTCCGATGAGGAGTTCCGGAAGGTCGACCAGAAGAAAATTACCGAGCTGAAAGCGACCCTTGACGGTGAGTTTTCCGGCGCCGAGTACCAGCCCCTTAAGGCTGACTCGGACGGCACTTTCGACATATCCACCATGCTCGACACCTCCGGCCGGTTTTCTCGTACTTGCCCGGTTATTCCCGACCTCACCGTTCCCTTTTTTGGGAATGCGGCGGTCATTCCGTTTTCGTCTGTCGTTGGCCAGCTCTGCACATTTTTCCAGTGGTTCGGCTATCTCATGGTCGCCTTCGCGATGCGTCGAGCGGCTGAAATCATCGCAAAGGGGCTTTCCTAAATGCCTGTTTTGATTGGGTTATTGCTGCGCGCCATTGGCTGGTCGCTCGTTCCGCTGGGCTGGAAGCTGCTGCGCGGCCTGGGCTTTACCGCCGTCGCTTTCTATGGGGTTCAGTCCGTTATGGACAAGGCCAAAGATTACGTCTTCAGCTCCCTGGGCGGCGTCCCTGGGGAGTGGATGCAGGTGCTTGGACTCCTGCAAATCGACGTGTGCATCAACATCCTGTTTTCCGCTTACGTCGCCCGCGCCGTGCTCTGGGGAATGGACAAGTCTGGCGGCAAATCCGGCGTTCGCTGGACCGGGCCGAAATAAGGGGAGGGGACCATGCTTTACCTGAGAACTGGCCTGCCGGGTGCGGGCAAAACGCTTAACGCTATCCGTGAAATCGACCTCGAGCATCAGGCCGACCCGAACGACCCGGAGCGTCGCTTGCATCGCGATCCCGACCACCCGGACCTGCCGCCCAGGACGATCTACTACTACGGAATCCCGGACCTCAAGCTCGACCGCTTGAAGTCTCGGTGGGTTGAGTTCGACACCCCTGAGAAGTGGTACGACCTGCCCGACGGATCGGTCATCGTCATCGACGAAGCGCAGCGCGTTTTCGGCAACGACGGCACCCGTGCCAGGCCGGAGAAGGTCACCCGATTCGAGACTCACCGTCACCAGGGCCTGGATATCCATCTGATCACCCAGCACCCGTCGTTGCTCTCGACGCCGGTCCGCAAGCTGGTCGGCAAGCACATCAACTTCATTCGGCCCTACGGCCGCGAAAAAGGGATCTTCCGCCACGAGTATGAATTCTGCATCGACAACCCTGAGAAGCGCGCCAACTTCAAGCAAGCCAGTGAAGAGCGGGTGACCCTGGATAAGGCTTATTTCGGGGTCTACAAATCGTCCACGGTTCACACCCACAAGCCCACATCCCCGGGGTATTTAAAGAAAATCCCGCTTCTCGTCGGCATCGTGCTTGCGGCGCTTGGCGGCCTTGCGTTTGGTATTTATCAGGTCGTTCACTCTGCCGAGAGCGAAAAGCAAGTTCTGCGGGCCAAGTCGGATCAGGCGGTCGATTCGTCGGCGCCTTCCGCTCGCAACGTGCAGTCGGCCACTGGCGAGGTTGCACGTGCTGAGTCGTCTTCTAGCACCTCCAAGCGGCTCGCCACGCGTCAGGATTACATCGAAGACCGCTCGCCCAGGGTTCCCGATCTGGTCGCCTCGGCGCCTCGTTACGACGAGCTGAGCAAGCCCAGGGATTTCCCCCGGCCGGTCTGTGCGGCCAGCTCGGACCCGAACTTGGTTGATCGCGCTGCCGATCGGCATTTTCCGGTCGGCATTCACGACAAGAAACTGATGACGTGCCAGTGCTACACCCAGCAGGCCACCCGGATGAAAACCACGTTCGAGTTCTGCATGGACGTGGTGGTCAATGGCTACTTCGACGACACCCGGTTGTCGCCGCAGTACGCGACCGGGAACAGCACCCGTGGCGTCACTACCAGCCCGTCTCCCGATCCTGCGGCGGCGATTCGGCGAGGGCGCGCAGCGACATCGCCGCCGCAGGAATACGTCTCGGATAATCGCAACCTGATTATTGGCATGCCTGCGTCGGAGCCGATGCCATGGAAGCGCTAGGGCTGGCCTGGCTGCTCGCTGTCGTGGGAACATTCGCCATTGTCTGGCCTAGGAGGATTGGCATGCTCAAGGATATGGCTCCTTGGATTGGCACTATCGGCGCGCTGCTGGCGGTCTTTGCGCTCAATCTCGTGCTGATCGGCTTCGCGTATCAGCAGCAGCGCGACACCATGTGCGAGGCGCGCCTTGATCGCGTGTACGGCCAGCTCGTCTGCCCCTAGGGCTTCGCATAATGGGGTTCGAGGTTATGTTTAGCCGCCGCCGTGGGACTATCCGCAGGCCACGGCGAAAGCGGTTTAGCATAACCTCGGATTATGCGATGCCCCGCCCTGGCCTAGGCGTCCATCGAGGTGAATTGGTACTGAAAGCGTCGCCCTGGATCTGCTGCAGAACTCGAAATCGGTACCAAAACCATTGCAGGGCCTTCTGTGATTTGGTACCATTTCCCGCATCGAGCTGCTGCACCTGGTCAACGGAAAGGTACCAGAATGACCCTTATCAAATTCGAGGTTTCCGAGCAGGAAGCCGACGCCCTGAAAATCCAGTACGGCCAGCGGGTCGCCAGCAAGGCGTTCGCCATGGCCGCCGCTGATGCTCCCCAGTTGTCCGCCCTGGTTCGTGGCCTGCGCCGCGATCTGGCCGACCGGGACCATGAAATTGCCGCCCTTCGCCAGACCCTGGAGCGCGCCCGTTCGGCGGCCGCGCTGTTGCTCGAAGCCTGCGGGCAGGGCGATCTGTTCGAGGGTGGCCGCCGTGGATAAGCGCGACCCCATTCTTCGCTGGCTGGATCAGCCGGCCATGCCTGCGCCGCTCGGTTTGCGGATCTTCTACAGCATCCTGACCGTCGGCGTCATGCTGGCCGTTTTCTTCGCCGGCTAGCGCTGATTCGGTACCGTTTCGCCGACCTGGTTCGCCCAGGGCGCAAGCGTTTTGGTACCTGCAACCCCATCTGATCTCTCCCTGGTCAGGGGCCGCGCTCCCGGCTCGTCGGGGCTCGCCCCGGCGAACGGAAGCACGGGCGTAGCGCACCCTTGACCTACCTCCGTCCATCTACTCTCTGCCTGGGGTGTAGGGGGTGCTTTTCCCCCTGCACCCCTGGCCCTCGCCGAGAGACCCCCGGTAGGGCCCCCGGAGGGCTGCCGGAGGCGACTTTTGCTTGTCTGGCTGTGGCTGTTTCGCGGGCGCGAAACGCGCGGGGAGGGGTGGGGGTGCTGTTACACCCCCACTTTACCGAAGACTCCTTCGGTAGCGGGCGGGTGATCGTCCGCCTGTTCTGCGTAGCAGGGTCCACCATCTCTAATGGTGGACTCTTGTCTCATGGTGAGACTTCCGGGCGTTTTTTGATCAGTCTTTTCCTAGCACTTCTTCGCGGTATTTCAGTACGTCTTTCGTGGTCAGCGTGCTCAGGTGCTTCCACAGCACCGCGTTCACTAAATCCGCTTCGCCTACGTCCTCCCGTGTCTCCACGATCATGTTTATTCGGCGCTCCTTGATGATCTCTACGAACTCATCACGTACGCGATAAGGCTTGGTCACGTTCATTTCTCGCTGTTCCTCTGATGCCAGTTATCCTGTCACACGTTGCTTTGTAACACGTAACAACGTATAAACTCCCCGCCAGCGTAACGCGTAACGCTGTAACGGAGTCCGGCGTGCTCGACAAAATCCACATGTTCATCCCCTTCCGGGTCGAAGCGATCACCCTTCACGGTGACGACGCAGGGCATCACTCCCTGTCGGTCGACCTCGAAAGCCTGGGCATCCCGCTGCGCGCTACCAGCGTGCTTGCAGACGGGCAGGGTGGATACATCGTCGAAGACCTTTCCCATGCCTGGGAGTCGCTGCCCACCTCGTTTACGCCTATGGCGGTCAAGGTGTTCCACCAGTCGCTAGGCAAGCGGATGAATCCCGGTGTTGAGCTGAAAGCCAGCCCGGCGAAGCTTCTCCAGGGACATAACGTGTTCGGCCCGACCTCGATCCGCATGGGCGGTGAGGTAATGCTCAAGTGGTTGGCTGGCTCGTACCCTGAGTTGTTCGCCCAGCTCGATTGGCAGAGCGCCCAGGTTTACAACATCGACTGCACTTTCTCTGCCCGTCTGCCTGATGACCGCACTGCGCTCCAGCTGATCCAGGCGCTCCGTGGTGTTAGCAACGGCCAGACCCGTAACCGTGGCGACGACTACCAGACCACGGCCTATTGGGGCAGTAAGGACAGCCGCTTGCGTCGGTTGAAGGCGTATCTCAAGGGGCCCGAATTTCGCGGCGAAATTGACAAGGCAGTGAAGGCGGCGAGGGGAGGCAACCTGTCTGCTCGTCGCACCCTGGCGGTGCTGCAAAACCCCGATTTGGTCGCTTGGGCGGACAACCTAATCCGCCTTGAAGCGACCGTGATGCATCGCTGGCTTGATCGGCGAAACATCCCTTCCAACCTGTGGGCGCTGTGCGACTACCAAGAGCGCCTGGCTACCCAGGGTCAGTGTTTTATCCAGTGGTGTTGGGAACAAGTAACTAAAGAATTGTTTGCGGCCTTTGAAGGTATCTCCATGCGAGTAATTAACGATGACAAAGTGCTGGCCGCACTTAAAGAGAAGTTCACCAAGCCGGGTGGTCGGTGGACTAAGGCCAAAACCTGTAAGTCTACTGGCGTTGAAATACCTTCGGTATATGTCGCCGGCCCCGCGAATGAAAGTGTCGCGCTGAACTTGTTCCGCACCTACCGCAGCATCAAAGACTACGGCTGGGAAGAAACCATGAAGTCAATGTCGCGTGCAACTTTCTATCGCCATGTTGACCAGATTTGTGAGTGCGGCCTAAGTAAGGCTGCACTCCAGAAGTTGAAGGCCGATGATCACAAGAACAACGTGGTCCCTATCCTGCGCTTCTTGCAAGTTGATTTCAGCGCCCAGCGCCCGAGCTGGTACGTAGAACCAAGCGTTGAAGCCGCTTGATTATTTAAACCAGGGATCACCCTTAACTGTACGAGGTAAATTCGCATGCTTCTTCAAGTCGGTCTTTGCAAAGGCGTTACCAGTAACGAGAAAGCCAACGGCATTATCGAACACTTCCTTGTGGTCACTGCTTCGCAAAAGGATCAGTTTGGCCAGGAAGTGGAAGTTTCGGTCGGCATCAAGGTTTCTAAGCGGCAACTCGATAGCGGCATTGAGAATGCCTATAAGCCGCATATTGGCAAGCAAGTTGCCGTCCCTGTCTTCGCTAAGGCTTGGAAGTCCAAGGCCGGGACCTCTTTTGGTATGGACCTGTGGGCTTCCGGCGATGGCCTTCCTGTTCCGATTCAGCGCGTACAGCCTGTGCGTTCTGCGAGCTAACGCCCCTAGCTTTTTGCGGAGCAAAAAGAGAGGGGTAGGGGGTGAACATGAATTTCCTGGGCTGTGACGGTGTTTGGCTGATTCGGGACGATAAGACAACTATCTGCCAGGGTCAGATGAAGACTTTTACAGTTCAAGAGATGCGGGACTTTCTGACGCCCGCACTTACTTGGGCTCAAAGAGCCGAAATAACTTCCGCACTTCTGGCGTTGTTTGTCGCTGTGTGGGTTATCAAGGCGATTCGGTCCGTTTTTTAACTAGGAGTATGCATATGAACAAGCTGCAACAGTTCTTCAACGTGGGCAAACGCGAAGCCATTCTCGGCGCCTCCCTGATCATGGCGTCCGGCGTCACCATGGCGGCCGATGGTGACTACGACGTCTCCAAGGCGCTGCTCTACGCTGCTGGCGGCATCGCAGGCGCCACCCTCGTCGGGGCTGCCATGTTCGGCCTGGTTTCGCTGATCGGCGTGGGTAAAAAGCTGCAACGCGCTGGCACTTAATTAGCCTTCGCAAGCCCGGCGGTCTCTCGGCCGTCCGGGCTTTTTTATTGCCTGGAGTTTGATATGGGGTCAATTAAATGTTTATTAGTCCGGACGATATCGTCTTTATCGGCGTGCTTGTTGCTTTCGCTATTCTTTGTACCGGCCGCTAGCGCTGAGGAATATTTCTGGACTGACGGCACTAACAAATTCAAGTCCGCCACTGCTGCATGTAAGAAGTGGTTCGATGATCATTTTGCCCCCGAAGAGGGTTTCTCCCTGGTTACTATGGTTAATGGTGACCGGGCTGACTGCATGCGTATTCTTGATGCTTTCGGCGGGCAAACTGCATCGACTGTAGTCCATCGCTGGGGAACTAACTGTCCGGGCGAAAATGACAAGTACGACGACGCGACCGGCGAGTGTATTGGCTCACCGCCACCGCCTGAGCCGTGCGAGCCGCTCAAGGGCAAGAACGTGGCTTGGGCGATCACGCTGCCCAACCTGGACGGCCTCGGCCGGCGTGAATACGGGTGCATGTCGAGCTGTCGCGTATCCCTGGGCACGTCCACCTGCGGCGAGGACCCGGAGCAGCCCGGCAAGGGCCTGTGCATCGGCTCGGGGACCTACACCGGCACCCTCTGCCAGAGCGGCGACGCGAACGCTGGTATTTCTCCCAACACCCCGAAGGACCCCACCCACACGTGCCCTGTTGGCCAGGTCTGGTCAGGCATCGCCTGCGTCACCACCGACCCAGGCAATCCGCCCGATCCTGACCCCGGCACCCCGAACAACCCTGGGCCTTCCGACCCCACCAGCCCCGGCGACAGTGGTTCCGGTGGAAACAGTGGCGGCAACAACGACGGTGGCACCGGTGGCAACGGCGGTGGCAACAGCGGCAACGGCAACGGTTCCGGCAGTGGCAACGGAAACGGCAACGGAAATGGGAACGGCAGCGGCGACGGCAGCGGTTCCGGTAGCGGATCGGGTGGCGGTGGTGGCAACGGCAACAACGACGGGGAAGGGCAGTGCGACCCTGCGAAGGACCCGAACAAGTGCGGTCAGTCCAGCGTGGCCGGCGAGGCGTGCGACGCGACTGTCACCTGCTCGGGCGACGCGATCCAGTGCGCGATCCTGCGTCAGCAGAAGGCGCAGACCTGCTCCGATGAGGAGTTCCGGAAGGTCGACCAGAAGAAAATTACCGAGCTGAAAGCGACCCTTGACGGTGAGTTTTCCGGCGCCGAGTACCAGCCCCTTAAGGCTGACTCGGACGGCACTTTCGACATATCCACCATGCTCGACACCTCCGGCCGGTTTTCTCGTACTTGCCCGGTTATTCCCGACCTCACCGTTCCCTTTTTTGGGAATGCGGCGGTCATTCCGTTTTCGTCTGTCGTTGGCCAGCTCTGCACATTTTTCCAGTGGTTCGGCTATCTCATGGTCGCCTTCGCGATGCGTCGAGCGGCTGAAATCATCGCAAAGGGGCTTTCCTAAATGCCTGTTTTGATTGGGTTATTGCTGCGCGCCATTGGCTGGTCGCTCGTTCCGCTGGGCTGGAAGCTGCTGCGCGGCCTGGGCTTTACCGCCGTCGCTTTCTATGGGGTTCAGTCCGTTATGGACAAGGCCAAAGATTACGTCTTCAGCTCCCTGGGCGGCGTCCCTGGGGAGTGGATGCAGGTGCTTGGACTCCTGCAAATCGACGTGTGCATCAACATCCTGTTTTCCGCTTACGTCGCCCGCGCCGTGCTCTGGGGAATGGACAAGTCTGGCGGCAAATCCGGCGTTCGCTGGACCGGGCCGAAATAAGGGGAGGGGACCATGCTTTACCTGAGAACTGGCCTGCCGGGTGCGGGCAAAACGCTTAACGCTATCCGTGAAATCGACCTCGAGCATCAGGCCGACCCGAACGACCCGGAGCGTCGCTTGCATCGCGATCCCGACCACCCGGACCTGCCGCCCAGGACGATCTACTACTACGGAATCCCGGACCTCAAGCTCGACCGCTTGAAGTCTCGGTGGGTTGAGTTCGACACCCCTGAGAAGTGGTACGACCTGCCCGACGGATCGGTCATCGTCATCGACGAAGCGCAGCGCGTTTTCGGCAACGACGGCACCCGTGCCAGGCCGGAGAAGGTCACCCGATTCGAGACTCACCGTCACCAGGGCCTGGATATCCATCTGATCACCCAGCACCCGTCGTTGCTCTCGACGCCGGTCCGCAAGCTGGTCGGCAAGCACATCAACTTCATTCGGCCCTACGGCCGCGAAAAAGGGATCTTCCGCCACGAGTATGAATTCTGCATCGACAACCCTGAGAAGCGCGCCAACTTCAAGCAAGCCAGTGAAGAGCGGGTGACCCTGGATAAGGCTTATTTCGGGGTCTACAAATCGTCCACGGTTCACACCCACAAGCCCACATCCCCGGGGTATTTAAAGAAAATCCCGCTTCTCGTCGGCATCGTGCTTGCGGCGCTTGGCGGCCTTGCGTTTGGTATTTATCAGGTCGTTCACTCTGCCGAGAGCGAAAAGCAAGTTCTGCGGGCCAAGTCGGATCAGGCGGTCGATTCGTCGGCGCCTTCCGCTCGCAACGTGCAGTCGGCCACTGGCGAGGTTGCACGTGCTGAGTCGTCTTCTAGCACCTCCAAGCGGCTCGCCACGCGTCAGGATTACATCGAAGACCGCTCGCCCAGGGTTCCCGATCTGGTCGCCTCGGCGCCTCGTTACGACGAGCTGAGCAAGCCCAGGGATTTCCCCCGGCCGGTCTGTGCGGCCAGCTCGGACCCGAACTTGGTTGATCGCGCTGCCGATCGGCATTTTCCGGTCGGCATTCACGACAAGAAACTGATGACGTGCCAGTGCTACACCCAGCAGGCCACCCGGATGAAAACCACGTTCGAGTTCTGCATGGACGTGGTGGTCAATGGCTACTTCGACGACACCCGGTTGTCGCCGCAGTACGCGACCGGGAACAGCACCCGTGGCGTCACTACCAGCCCGTCTCCCGATCCTGCGGCGGCGATTCGGCGAGGGCGCGCAGCGACATCGCCGCCGCAGGAATACGTCTCGGATAATCGCAACCTGATTATTGGCATGCCTGCGTCGGAGCCGATGCCATGGAAGCGCTAGGGCTGGCCTGGCTGCTCGCTGTCGTGGGAACATTCGCCATTGTCTGGCCTAGGAGGATTGGCATGCTCAAGGATATGGCTCCTTGGATTGGCACTATCGGCGCGCTGCTGGCGGTCTTTGCGCTCAATCTCGTGCTGATCGGCTTCGCGTATCAGCAGCAGCGCGACACCATGTGCGAGGCGCGCCTTGATCGCGTGTACGGCCAGCTCGTCTGCCCCTAGGGCTTCGCATAATGTATATTATGTTAAATAATGGCTGTGCAGATGGGTAAGGGATGCTTGGCTCTGCTGCCAACTTCTTTGAGGCCTCGGAATCACCGCTACCCAAGTCAGCTGAGTCTGATGACATTGCAGGGTTTCGTTTGACTGGTGCCCAGCTTCACCTAGGTGTTGTCGTATCAAGTCCCGTACCCGTGACTTAAGAAAACCGTTGCACATCCATCCCGCCGTCGTCTGCCAAGAAAATTTATCCGCCTGAAGTCGCAGAAAAGTTCCTGGCCTATAAGCCGATACGGCTCTAGCGCAGCTGATCCGGCCCACTACTTTCGCAGCGAGCCGGATCAGCGCTCCTGGAGACCCTGGAAAAAAAGCTCAGCCTAATCCCCGACACAGAACTCGCCCTCTAGGGGCCTTATGCGATCGCGGCGCCCTGCCTGCGGCGGTAGGCCGTGTCGCGGGTGGCCAGCCAGTAGTACAGCGGCGCCGTGACCACCAGGCCGACCAGCCAGGACAGGTCGGCGCCGTCGATGTGTGCGGCCACCGGGCCGGTGTAGATCGGAGTATTCATGAAGGGAATCTGCACGGCGATGCCAATGGCATAGGCCAACAGGGCCTGGGGATTGAAGCGGCCGTAGATGCCACCGTCGACGCGGAAGATCGAGTCGATGTCGTAGTCGCCCTTGTGGATCGCGTAGAAGTCGATGAGGTTGATGGCGGTCCATGGGACCAGCACCACCAGCAGCGCCAGGACCAGGTCGACGAAGTGGCCGATGAAATCCGCCGAGGCACCGATGGCGGCGATGCAGCAGCCGATCAGGATGATCAGGGACAGCACCGCCCTGCTCCGCGCGGTCGGGATCCAGCGATAGGCAAAGGTCTGCATCAGGGTGATCACCGAAAGCACGGCGCCGTACAGGTTCAGGGCGTTGTGGCTGATCACGCTCAGCAGGAACAGCACCAGCATCAACGGGCCGATGGCGCCGGTCGCCAGCTTCACCGCGTCCATGGTGTCGAGGCCCGCCGGCAGCGCCAGCACCGCCACGGCGCCGAACGCGAAGGAGAGGATCGAACCCAGGGTCGAGCCCAGGTAAGTCGCCCAGAAGGTCGCGCCGACCGACACGTCCTTGGGCAGGTAGCGCGAGTAATCGGATACATAGGGAGCGAAGGCGATCTGCCAGAGTGCGCCCAGGGAGACCGTCGCCAGCCAGCCCGAGATGTTGAAACCGCCGCGGGTTAGGAAGTCGTCGGTCTGCACGTGGGTGAAGATGTAGCCGAAGCCCAGCACGATGCCGATGCCCAGCACCCAGGTGCCGATGCGGTTGAGCACGTGGATGAAGCGGTAGCCGATGATCCCGATGATGCCCGAGCCCAGCGCCCCGACGACGATCCCCACCGGCACGGGCACGCTCTCGACCACCCCATGCAGGGATTTGCCGGCCAGGACGATATTGGAGGCGAAGAAACCCACGTACATCACGCCGGCGATCACCACCACCAATAAGGCTCCCAGGGAACCGAACTGGGCGCGGCTCTGGATCATCTGCGGGATGCCCATCTGCGGTCCCTGGGCGGAATGCAGTGCCATCA
The DNA here is from genome assembly GCF_007109405.1 of Pseudomonas mangiferae. GTDB lineage: Bacteria > Pseudomonadota > Gammaproteobacteria > Pseudomonadales > Pseudomonadaceae > Pseudomonas_T > Pseudomonas_T mangiferae. The sequence continues at coordinate 311,840 of NZ_VJOY01000001.1, read as the reverse complement.
GCAGGCCGCCCACCAGGTGGCCGACGACGATGGCGACGATGCCCCAGACCAGGTTCAGGTGGAACAGCTGCACGCCCAAGGCGCCGGTGACGATCGGCAGGGGCGCGATGTTGCCGCCGAACCACAGGGTGAACAGGTCCCTGACCTTGCCGTGCCGGTCCTCGGGCGGCACGTAGCCGATGGTGTGTTTTTCGATGAGCGGCGCGGATGTCGCGGTGGTGGTCATGACGAACTCCAAGGCAAGTGAGTACGTGGGCGTACTTCGGTGCGCGCCGTGGGCACGGCGCATTCTTGTTGGGTCGATCATGGGCAAAGCGCGGGGGCAGGCAAATTACTAAAAATGTTTCCTCAAACCTTAAAAAAGATTCCTGCCGACGCGGTGGGCAGCAGGAAATCCTGCCGATCCGCCCTGATACGCGATACGGCCTGTGCGGTCCCCTCCCCCTTGCTCACAGGCGCCTGGCTGTGGCCATGCAGCCAACGGTGCCCGCGAGACCAGGCAAAATGTCGCCATTGCCCAGCAAATTCCGCGGCAATCCCGGCGCCATGGACGGCGGTTGGCGGGTAAGGTAGGCGGAAACCCTCCCGGCCCGAGGCCTACCGTGGCGTCCTACACCCTGCGTCAGCTGAAGTACTTCGTCACCACCGTGGAATGCGGCAGCGTCGCCGAGGCGTCGCGTACGCTGTACATCGCCCAGCCGTCCATCTCCACCGCCATCAAGGGACTGGAGGACAGCTTCGGCGTGCAATTGCTCATCCGCCACCACGCCCAGGGCGTGTCGCTGACGCCGGCAGGCGCGCGCTTCTACCGCAAGGCGCAGAAGCTGCTGCGCATGGCCTGGGAGTTCGAGCAGAACGCGCTGGCGGACAACGACGTGGTCAGCGGGCAGATCGACATCGGCTGCTTCGAGACCGTCGCCCCGCTCTACCTGCCGCGCTTGATCGCTGGCTTTCGCCAGCGCTTCCCGGGGGTGGAGATCCGCCTGCAGGACGGCGAGCAGCAGGAGCTGGTCCAGGGCCTGACCAGCGGCCGTTTCGACCTGGCGATCTTCTATGAGCACGACTTGGACAGCACCATCGAGACCGAGGCGCTGATGGCGCCGCGGCGGCCGTATGTGCTGCTGCCGGCCGGCCACCGCTTCGCCGGGCAGGCCCGGGTGTCCCTGCGGGACTTGGCGCCCGAGCCGATGATCCTGCTGGACGTGCAGCCCAGCCGAACCTACTTCGTGAGTATCTTCGAAGAGCTGGGCCTGAACCCCAACATCGCCTTCAGCTCCCCATCCATCGAGATGGTGCGTGGCATGGTGGGCCAGGGGTTTGGGTTCGCGATCCTGGTGACCCGTCCCCACTCCACCACCACCTACGATGGCCAGCAGCTGGTCTGCGTGGACATCGCCGAAGACGTGTCGGGCTCGGCGCTGGTCGCGGGCTGGCTCAAGCGCACGCAACTGACCAAACCCGCCCAGTCGTTCGTGGCGTACTGCAAGGAGCAGTTCGGGGAGTGGCTGTCTTGAGGCCACTCCCCTGCCCCGCTTGGCCTCCCCGGAGTCACAGGCAGGCCGTTCAAGCTATCTCGTCACCGCTCAGGTAGTCGGCCAGGCGGTCCATCAGCTGGTCGCAGGCGATCATCTGCTCGACGCTGACGTATTCGTCGGGCTTGTGGCCCTGGTCCATGCTGCCCGGCCCGCACACCACCGTAGGGATGCCGGCCTGATGGAACAGCCCGCCCTCGGTGCCGAAGGCCACCGTGCCGAACGTATCGCTACCGCACAGATGAGCGACCAGGCGAGCGGCGGCGCTGTCCTCCGGTGTCGCCAGGCCCGGGTAGGTGGACAGCGGCTCGAAGCGGATCGCGGTCTCGGGTTTCACCGCCTGCATGGCGGGCAACAGCGTGTCTTCGGCGTATCGCTGAAGGTGGTCGACGACGGCCTGGGGTGCGAAGCCCGGCAAGGCCCTCACCTCGAAATCGAAGCGGCAGTCGGCCGGGACGATGTTCAGCGCCGTGCCACCCTGGATCACCCCCACCTGTACCGTGGAGTACGGCGGATCGAAACGCGGGTCGTGGTGCTGGGGCGCCGCCAGGTCCTGGCCGATCGCCCCCAGCCGACCGATCAGGCGCGCGGCCTGTTCGATGGCGTTCACCCCATAGGGCGCATAGGCCGAGTGGCAGGCGGCGCCGTGGACATGGCAACGCATGGCCAGCTTGCCCTTGTGGCCCAGCACCGGTTTCAGCTCGGTGGGTTCGCCGATCAGGCACAGGGCGGGCAGGGGAATGCGCTGGGGGAGCACCTCCAGCAAGCTGCGTACCCCGAGGCACCCCACTTCTTCGTCATAGGAAAACGCCAGGTGGACCGGCCGCCGCAGCGGCCTGGCGAGGAACACCGGCACGGCCGCCAGCACCGCGGCGAGGAAGCCCTTCATATCCGCCGTGCCGCGCCCGAACAGCTTGCCGCCCGCCTCGCTCAGGCGGAACGGTTCCACCGTCCAGGGCTGGCCGTCCACCGGTACCACGTCGGTGTGGCCGGACAGCACCACGCCACCGGGCACCGATGGCCCGATGCTCGCCAGGAGGTTGGCCTTGGTCCGCTCGGCGTTGTAGATCAGCTCGCAGCCCACGCCCAGGCCATGCAGGTAGTCACGAACGAACCCGATGAGGTCGAGGTTCGACTCGCGGCTGACCGTGGCGAACCCCACCAGCTCGGCCAGCAGGGCCCGGCTGCGCGGCTCACTCATCGCCCGGCACCCCGTAGCGGGGGGCCTGGGTCGGGTCGAGGGCGCGGGTCAGGTAGTCCTGCAGTTGCGGCTGGTAGGCCTGCCAGAGCCTGCCCAGCTCGCCGATGGGGCTCTCCTCGGCCCAGTCCACCCGCAGGTCGACGATCGGCCAGGTCAGCTCCCCCACCACCGACAACGCCGCGGAATGCACCGCACCCGCCTCGCCCCCGGCGTCCTGCCCGGCCTGCAGGGCCGTCACCAGGCGCGCTGCAAGGCAGCCCTCGCTGCGTTCGAAGGCGGCGACCATGGCGTCGATCACCGCGCGGTTCGCCAGCAGGTTGCCCGCCGCCACGCACTGCTGGCCGACCACCGCGTGGTGGGTGCCCAGGGACTGGCTGCCGCTGAACAGCGCCGTACGCCCTTGGGCGTCGATCACCGTCACCTGGCGGTACTGGCTGTAGCCATTACGGATCAAGGTCTGGTCCAGGGCCTGCTGCGGCGTCAGCCCGCCGGCCAGTTCGTCGAGGATCTGCGGGCCGAGGGCCGGCAAAGTGATGTTCTGGCTGGAGACCGCGCCGACGCCGGCCCGTAGCCAGGGGCAGCGGGCGCCGACGGCGATGCTCGAGGAGCTGATGGCGATGCCCAGCTGGCCGGTTTCGGCACAACGGCCGACGATGGAAAAGGTCATGGCCGGGTCCTCATTCGGGCATGACCGCGATCACGTCGATCTCCATCAGCCACTGGGGCTGACCGAGGGCGCTGACCACCAGGCCGGTGGAGATCGGGAACACGCCCTTGAGCCATTTGCCCACCTCCTGGTACACCGGCTCGCGGTAGCGCGGGTCGATCAGGTAGGTGGTAGTCTTGACGATGTGGCTGAGGTCGCTGCCCGCCTCCTCCAGCAACTGCTTGACGTTGCGCATGGCCTGCTCGGCCTGGGCCCGCGGGTCGCCGAGGCCCACCAGGTTGCCGTCGAAATCGGTGCCCACCTGGCCGCGCACGTAGACCGTGTTGCCGGCCCGCACGGCCTGGCAGAGGTCGTTGTCGAGGGTCTGGTTCGGGTAGGTGTCCTTGGTGTTGAACATGCGGATGCGGGTGTGGGTGGGCATCAGCGAGCTCCCATGAGGCTGGCGGTGGGCGAATCGGAAGGGGTAGTCCTGGGCTCGGCGCCGGCCTGGCGCTGCGCGGCATCCCGGTAGGCGTAGTAGAGGCGTTGCTTGGCGATGTGCTCGGCGATGTGCCTGGCGTCGTGCCAGACGCCCCAGATGAACGCGGAACCGCGCCGCGACAACCACGGCAGGCCCACGAAGTACACGCCGGGCTCGCTGGAGACGCCCCGCTGGTGCCGCGGCTTGCCGGTCTCGGTGAGGGCGTCCACCTGCAACCAGCGGTAGTCCACCGAATACCCGGTGGCCCAGATGATCGTGGTGATGCCGGCGGCGTCCAGGTCCAGCTCGAGGATCGGTTGGGTCACGCACGGCGGGTCGGGCAGCATGATGCGCGCTTCCGGCTCTTCCGGCAGGTCGAGGCCGTTGCGGGCGATATAGGCATCGGCGGCGTCCAGCAGTGCCAGGTAGTTCTGGTCGCCCCGGGCGATGTTCTCCGCCAGATTCGCTTCGAACGTCACCCGACCCTCGCGGAAGCCCTTGGTCAGGCCCACCAGGGTGATCCCCTGCTGGGCCAGGCGGCGGAAGTCCACGGTGTGTCCGCCCCGCGCTCCGCTCACCGCGATGGTGACGTGCTCCTTGCCGGGCTGCACGGTCTCGGCATCCCACTCGCCCAGCACCCCCAACCACCAGCAGAAGTCGCGGTTGCGGTAGGCGCGCGGCGGGCGGTCATGGGCACCCACGGACAGGTAGACCTGCCGGCCGGCGCGTTGCAGTTCATCGGCGATCTGCACCCCCGACGAACCCGCACCCACCACCAGTACCGCGCCCTCGGGCAGTTGTTGGGGGTTGTGGTAGTCGGCGGAGTGGATCTGGGTGATACCCGCGTGCTCGGGGGCGATGGCCGGGATGACCGGGCGCTGGAACGGGCCGGTGGCGACCACCAGGTGACGCGCATCAATGATGCCCTCGGAAGTCTCCACCCGGAAACCCGCTCGGCCGGCGTTGCGCACGACCCGCTTCACCTCCACGCCGGTGCGGATGGGGGCGTCGATCTTCCTGGCATAGGCTTCGAAATAGGCCGCGACCTGGTCCTTCGGGGCGAAGGCGTCCGGGTCCAGGTCGAATTCCAGGCCCGGGAAGCGGTCGTGCCAGGCCGGACCGTTGGCGACCAGGGAATCCCAGCGGCCGGTACGCCACGCCTCGGCGATGCGATTGCGCTCCAGGACCAGGTGGGGCACGCCCTGTCGGCTGAGGTGCTCGCTCATGGCCACGCCGGCCTGGCCGGCGCCCACCACGAGCGTGTCTATCGTTTCTATTGTCATGTCCAGGCACTTCCGAAAGTTAATCCACGTCGGGCGACCGCTCGCCGCCCTCTTTCCCTTCGTTGTTGTTCTACGGTTGCGGTCATCCGCGGGAAGGTGTCGGGGCATTCTGTTCGGCACCGTGGCTCAGGGAAATGATGTTTTTTGTAGTCGCTGGCGAGGAAAAAGCTGTCCGGCAGGAAAGGGCCGCAACCCTTGCGGCAGAAGGCCCGGAGAGGGAAACGCCGTATCGACGACGGGGTACGGCGAGCAGATGGAGTGAGCTGAGCGCGGGTGAAGAAAACGGAGGCGGCGCACGTCATGAACAGCCTCCCGGCAGGGGTATCGGCCGTTCGAAGCCCTTGGTTGGACAGGGCGCCGATCCCTCATCGGGTTGCAGCCTGGCGACATGTGGCGGGCAGCGCCGCTGTACAAGGCGCCCTGCCGAATTCGCCATTGCCTCGGCGCGCCACGTCGAAGTACCGGGACCAACCGCCGGTCAGCGGCGCCGGTTTGCCATCGAACGATGGAGGTAGCCGCTTTCTCCAAACAGGCAGTTCGAAAACGCGCCCCTCACCCGGAGAAAGACGATGAACCCTGACCTTCGCGACTCGCTCATCAAGGGCTGCAGCCTGGCGTTGCTCCTGGCGGCAGGCCTCGGCTTCGGCAGGCTCTATGCAAGCCGAGCCAAGGGAAAAAGCGGAAACCGCCGACAGCCTGCCCTGAAAGGTCGCCCGCCCCTGCCCACTCAACGCAGCCATGAGCCCTACGTTTCGTTCGAGACCGACCGGAAAGACGTACCGGGTGGCGTCTTCAACGTCGTGCCGCTGAAGGAGGCCGAGTGAGCCGTTGATTCGCCGCGAAGCGCTGGCCCTCTCCGCAGGTCGAGCGGACGGGACGGGGCCGGTGCCAAGCCGATCGCAAGATCGGTCCGATCGTGCCGGCGTCCCTCCCCCCTTAGCGCATAGCGCCGCCAGCCCATCCGCTGTCGTTCCTGCTCCTGCGCACTTGGCTCCCCGATCACGGCCAGCTCGACTGGCCATCCCCCCGTTTCGCCCGCCCGTGTTCGGGCGCCGGCACTTCCCTGCCCCGGCCTGATAAGCTTCGCCTTCTTTTTTCGGTCTTGATCACGGGCGGCTTCATTCGTCCGTGTAGACGGATGCCGGTAGTGGAGCTGCGATGGACGTCCTCTGGTGGATGTGGCTGGTACTGGGTGTCGTGCTGGCGCTCATGGAAATTTTCACGACGACGTTCTTCCTGCTGTGGTTCGGCATCGGGGCCGTGCTGGTGGGGGTGGTGACGGCCCTGTGGCCTGCCCTGCCGGTTCCCGGGCAACTGGCGCTCTGGGCGCTGTCGTCATCGCTGCTGGCAGTCCTGTGGTTCCGGGTGCTGAAGCGGCGCCTGCCGGACAAGCGCTGGACCTCGGACGAGGTGATCGGCGAAGTCGGCCTGCTGACGGTGGCGGTGGCCCCGTTCCAGAAAGGGCGGGTCCGCTTCCAGAAGCCGATCCTGGGCAATGAGGAATGGGTATGCACCGCCGATAGCGATATCGCGGCCGGCGAGCGCATACGGATTCTGTCGGTGGAAGGCAACACGGTCCGTGTCGCCAAGGTTTGAACCCTTCAAGGAAATGCAATGACTGGTCTCATCATCGCGGGCTTTCTGGTCCTTTTCGTCTTCGTCACCCTCTGGCAGGGGGTGCGCATCGTGCCCCAGGGGCAGGAGTGGATCGTCGAGCGCCTGGGGCGCTACCACGCCACCCTCAAGCCCGGCCTGAACATCGTGGTGCCCTACATGGACGTGGTGGCCTACCGACTGCCCACCAAGGACATGATCCTCGACGTGCAGCAGCAGGAGATCATCACCCGGGACAACGCGGTGATCGTCGCCAATGCCCTCTGCTTCGCCAAGGTGGTGGACCCGCAGAAGGCGGCTTACGGCGTGGAGAACTACGCCCTGGCGGTCACCAGCCTGACCATGACCTCGTTGCGCGCCATCGTCGGCGCCATGGACCTGGACGAGGCGCTGTCCAGCCGCGACCACATCAAGGCCCGGCTGCGGGAAGCGATGTCCGAGCAGACCGAGGACTGGGGCATCACCGTGCGCTCGGTGGAAATCCAGGACATCAAGCCGTCGGTGTCGATGCAGGCCGCCATGGAGCGCCAGGCGGCGGCCGAGCGTGAGCGCAAGGCCGACGTCACCCGCGCCGAGGGTAACAAGCAGGCCGCGGTCCTCGAGGCCCAGGCACGCCGCGAATCCGCCAAGCTGGACGCCGAGGCCCAGGTCAACCTCGCCCAGGCCTCGGCCCGGGCTATCACCCTGGTACGCGAAGCCGTTGGCAGCGACAGCACGCCGGCGCTGTACCTGCTGGGTGAGCGCTACATCGGTGCCCTTGAGAACCTGGCGAGCAGCCCCAACGCCAAGGTGGTGCTGTTGCCGGCCGACCTGCAGGAAACCCTCAAGGGCGTGCTGGGCCGGGTAGCGAATTGACCCCTTCGCGCCGCCTCACCAAGGCGGCGCACCCCCGGGTCGTGGTAGGACGAACTAAATCCGGCGAGCGGCGGCCTTATAGGCTGAAGCGCGGGCCTTTCTTATGCCCGCTTAGCGGGTTACAAATAATTAGTTATTATTTCTGAGCATATGAGGCCTGCCCTTATAGTGCGCAGCCCTTCCACTCTGATTCGGGATTTCCCCCATGAAACCTACTCTGCGTCGTCGTTTCCTTTCGGCCGGTCTGTCGGTGTTGCTGAGCGCCGGTCTCGTTGCGTCCGGGGTGGCCTCCGCCTCGGAAAACCTCCTGCAGCAAATCCAGCAGCGCGGCACCCTGCGCATCGGCCTCGAAGGCACCTACCCGCCCTTCAACTTCCAGGATGAGAACGGCCAGCTGACCGGGTTCGAAGTGGAATTCGCCAAGGCGGTGGCCAAGGAGCTGGGCGTGAAGCCCGAGTTCCAGCCCAGCAAGTGGGACGGCATCCTCGCCGCGCTGGAATCCAAGCGCCTGGACGTGGTGATCAACCAGGTGACCATCTCCGAGGAACGCAAGAAGAAATACGACTTCAGCCTGCCCTACACCGTGTCCGGCATCCAGGTGCTGACCCGCAAGGGCGAGGAAGCCAAGTTCACCCGCCAGTCCGACCTGGACGGCAAGAAGATCGGTGTGGTGCTGGGCACCAACTACGAGGACTGGCTGAAGCAGAATGCGCCCAAGGCCGACATCCGTACCTATGACGACGACCCCACCCGCAACCAGGATCTGCGCGTCGGCCGCCTGGATGCCATCCTCGGCGACCGCCTGGCCGCCTTCGAACTGATCAGCAAGACCGGCGATACCCTGGCCGTGGCTGGCGAGCCGTTCTCCCGCCAGGAGGCCGGGATCGCCCTGCGCAAGGACAACCCGGAACTGCGCGAGGCGCTGGACAAGGCCATCGAGAAACTGCGCAAGGACGGCACCCTGGCCGACATTTCCCGCAAGTGGTTCAAGGCTGACGTCACCCAATGATCGACGCCAGCCTGCAGCTCGCCCTGGACTCCGCGCCCTACCTGCTCAAGGGCGCTCTCTACACCGTCGTCCTGAGCCTGGGCGGGATGTTCTTCGGGCTGCTGCTGGGCTTCGGGCTGGCGCTGATGCGGCTGTCGCGCATCGGCGTCCTGTCCTGGGTCGCACGCATCTACGTGTCCTTCGTGCGCGGCACACCGCTCTTGGTGCAGTTGTTCATGATCTATTACGGCCTGCCGCAGCTGGGTATCCAACTGGACCCGCTGCCGGCGGCGCTGATCGGCTTTTCGCTGAACATGGCGGCGTACATCACCGAGATTCTTCGCGCCGCCATTGCCTCCATCGACCGCGGTCAGTGGGAGGCCGCCGCCAGCATCGGCATGAGCCGCGGCCAGACCCTGCGCCGGGCGATCCTGCCCCAGGCGGCCCGCACCGCCCTGCCGCCTCTGGGCAACAGCTTCATTTCCCTGGTCAAGGACACCTCCCTGGCCGCCACCATCCAGGTGCCGGAGCTGTTCCGCCAGGCGCAGCTGATTACCGCCCGCACCTTCGAGATCTTCACCATGTACCTGGCGGCCGCCCTCCTCTACTGGGTCCTGGCCAGCCTACTGGCCCATGTCCAGCACCGGCTGGAGCACCGGGTCAATCGTCACGACCAGGAGTCCTGAGCCGATGATCAGCGTTCGCAACCTGACCAAGACGTTCAAGGGCCACGCCGTCCTCAAGGGCATCGACCTCACCATCGAGACCGGCGAAGTGGTGGCGATCATCGGCCCCAGCGGCTCGGGCAAGACCACGCTCCTGCGCTGCCTCAACCTGCTGGAAACCCCCAGTGGCGGCAGCATCCGCGTCGGCGATATCGAGATCGACGGCGACCGCCCCATCGCCTCGCAGCAGGGCCGGGTACGGCAGTTGCGCCAGCAGGTGGGCTTCGTCTTCCAGAACTTCAACCTGTTCCCCCACCGCACCGCCCTGGAGAACGTCATCGAAGGGCCGGTGATCGTGAAGAAGGAGCCGCGCCAGGAGGCCGAGCGACGGGGCCGTGACCTGCTGGCCAAGGTCGGCCTCGCCGGCAAGGAGGCGGCCTACCCGAAGCGCCTGTCCGGAGGCCAGCAGCAACGGGTGGCGATCGCTCGGGCGCTGGCCATGCAGCCAGAGGTAATCCTGTTCGACGAGCCCACCTCCGCCCTCGATCCCGAACTGGTGGGCGAGGTGCTGGAAACCATCCGCGACCTGGCTCGGGAAAAACGCACCCTGGTCATCGTTACCCACGAAATGAGCTTCGCCCGGGACGTGGCGGATCGGGCGATCTTCATCGACCAGGGCGTGATCGTCGAACAGGGGCCGGCCCGGGAGCTGTTCAGCCAGCCGCGGGAAGAGCGCACCCGTCAGTTCCTCAGCAAATTCCTCGGCGACGCCGCGCTGCGCTGAGGTGGCCGACGAAACGGATGTGGCTCATCGCCATGACAGGGAATTGCGCGTTCAAAAGCGGGTTCCCTTTTTTTTTGCGTCGTGCTTCCCATTTCTGGATTTTTCCGCCCCTCAATTCCGGTAACGCGTCACGTTCCGCCTGAGAGGCTGTGGCTATGCTCGTTCCTCCACTCGGCCGAGAGGCCCCCTGACAGGGAGAGCAAATTCATGGGCTCAGCCATCTACATCGTTCCCAAGACCCCCGTTTCCGGACTCGACGATTTCGTCAACGGCAAAGCCGTCGCGAAGATCGACGAAGTCGAGCTGGACGAGCTGTGCAAACGCCTGAAGGTGCCGTCGATCTGGACCTTCGTCAGCCAGGACCCGGGGCAGTTCGCCGACTTCTTCGAGGACAGCACGGAAGCCGCCACCGACCTGCCGGCAGAGGAGTGGTTCGACCCCAGCGAAGGCCTGCGGACGGTCCGCGCCCTGCACGGTCACCTGGCGACCCACCCCCAGGCCCTGCAGAACGCCCGGGAATTCGTCGAGGACCTGCAGGACTACGAATGGGTCCTGTCCGCCCTGGAGGAACAACGGGTGGAGTGGCACTTCGCGGTAGACGCCTGACACACGCGAACGCCAGCGCCCTGCTGGCGTTCGCCTGGATCGATTCCCGTCCGACCCTCCCTGCCGTCCGCAATACCGGTCTCCGCCTCCTCCCGTCGGCTATCCCTGCCTTCTCACAGCCGGAAGCGATTCACCAGACCATTCAGCTCCACGGCCAGGCGCGACAGTTCGTGGCTCGCCGCGCTGGTCTGGTGGGCGCCGGCCGCGCTCTGGGTCGCCAGGTCGCGGATGTTCAGCAGGTTGCGATCCACCTCGCGGGCCACGGCAGCCTGCTCCTCGGCCGCGCTGGCGATCACCAGGTTGCGCTCGTTGATGTGGCCGATGGCGGAGAAGATGTCCTCCAGGGTGGTGGCGGACGCCTCGGTGGCCTCCAGGGTGACGTCCGCGCGGGCATGGCTGGCCTGCATGGTGGCCACCGCCTGATCGGTACCGGAGCGAATTCCCTCAATCATCTGCTCGATTTCCCGGGTGGAGTCCTGGGTGCGATGGGCCAGGGTCCGCACCTCGTCGGCCACTACCGCGAAGCCGCGCCCGGCCTCCCCGGCGCGGGCCGCTTCGATGGCCGCGTTCAGGGCGAGCAGGTTGGTCTGTTCCGACACGGCACGGATCACGTCCAGCACCTTGCCGATGTCCCGGGCCTGGGTGGCCAGTTGCTGCACCTGGCGCGCGGAATCTTGGACGTCGTGGCTCATGGCATTGATCGCCTCGATGGTCTCCCGGACCCGCGCCCGGCTGGATTGGGCCAGGCGGTCCGACGCCTCCGATGCCTCGGAGGTAGAGGCCGCGTTGCGCGCCACTTCCTCCACCGCGGTGGTCATCTCGTTGACCGCCGTGGCCGCCTGCTCCAGTTCCTGGGACTGCTGGTTGAGGCCACGGCTGCCCTCCTCGGTCACCGCGTTCAGCTCGGTGGCCGCCGACGCCAGTTGCCCGGCCGACGCGGCGATGCGCTGCAAGGTGTCCCGCTGGCCATCCTGCATGCGCTGCAACGCCTGCAGCAGCTCGCCGATCTCGTTGTCGCCGTGGGCCTCCACGGGCTGGGTCAGATCACCGTCGGCCAGGCGCCGGAAATGGCCGGCCACCGTCTGCAGCGGCGCGATGACGCCGCGGCGGATGAACAGCCCGCAGCCGAAGGCCAGCAGGACGGCCACGCCCAGCAGGACGAAGGCCGAGGTCTTGGCCAGGGTCTTGCGCTGGGCCGCACCGTCCATGACCGCCTGGGTGTGGCGCTCCACCTGCTCGCTGTAGGCGGTGAACGCCTCGTAGAACACGCCATTGGCGTCCCGCGCCTTGAGGTTGGCGGCAATGTAGTCGGCGGCCGAGCGCCCCTGCAACGCCACGCCCTGGGCTTTCACCGCCTCGACGTAGCGTCCGAAGCTTTCTCCCATGCGTTGTGCCAGTGGCTCCCAGTCGCGGGGGTGGCGCTCACCAGAGAAGGCGGCGAAGCGCTGGCGGGCGTCCTCCAGCAGCGCCGAGGCGCGTTGCTGGCTGACCTGGGCCTTGGCGTCCTCGCCTTCCTGCTGCTCCAGGAAGGCGCCGGCGAGACCGACCCGGGCCCGGAGCATCAGGATGAAGGCATCGCTCACCTGTTCCGGCTGGCGAATGCCATTGACATGCAGGTCGCGGATCTGCGCATCGCTGCTCTGGGTGCTCTCCCAGGCGATGGAGACGGACACCAGCAAGGCGATGACGAACGCCGCCAATACCCAGAACAGACCGGTACGGATTTTCAATCGAGACAACACGTGACTTCCTCGTGACGAATGGACAACCCTCCCGCCGAGCAGGCGGAAGGGGGTGGTGAAGCCCGAAGTCGCCGTCGAGTCACGCTTCGCCGCACATTCTTTTGAAATCCCTCGCCTGACAGGAATCGTCTACCCTTGCTCGCATTCGGTTTTCCGAACGCCCGAAGCGGGTTCGTCCGGGGTTCCGTATGGCAAGGGTCGAGGAGCGTTCCTGCTCATCAGGTAAATCCCTTTCATAATCAATATGTTGAGGATAAGCCGTGCATTCGTCCGAGGCTGGCACACAAACTGCTCTTCATCCTGCGACGAATGTGGCAAGGTCGCGGATCAACCCGCCTGCCCCGGCATGGCTTTCGCTGTCCCAACAAAAAACAACAACGTCGAGGAGAAGATTCATGCGTATCGTTCCCCGTGTCCTGAGCGCCGCCATCGCTGCCGCGCTGATCTCCAGCCCGGTGGTCGCCGCCGAACTGACCGGCACCCTGAAGAAGATCAAGGAGACCGGCACCATCACCCTCGGTCACCGTGACGCTTCCATCCCGTTCTCCTACCTGGCCGATGACCCGAGCAAGCCCGTCGGCTACTCCCATGACCTCCAGCTCAAGGTGGTCGAGGCCATCAAGAAGGAACTGGGCCTGGCCGACCTGAAGGTCCGCTACAACCTGGTCACCTCCCAGACCCGTATCCCGCTGGTGCAGAACGGCACCGTGGACATCGAGTGTGGCTCCACCACCAACAACCTCGAGCGGCAGAAGCAGGTGGACTTCTCCGTGGGCATCTTCGAGGTGGGCACCCGCCTGCTGGTGAAGAAGAGCGCCGGCATCAATGATTTCGACGACCTCAAGGGCAAGAACGTGGTCACCACCGCCGGGACCACTTCCGAGCGCCTGCTGAAGTCGATGAACGCCGAGAAGAAGATGGGCATGAACATCATCTCGGCCAAGGACCACGGCGAATCCTTCCTGATGCTGGAGTCGGGCCGGGTGGCCGGCTTCATGATGGACGACGCCCTGCTCTACGGTGAAATGGCCAAGGCCAAGCAGCCGGACCAGTGGGTCGTCACCGGCAAGCCGCAGTCCTTCGAGATCTACGGTTGCATGATGCGCAAGGACGACCCGGCCTTCAAAAAGGTCGTGGACGACGCCATCAGCGCCACCTTCACCTCCGGCGAGATCAACGGCATCTATGACAAGTGGTTCATGCAACCCGTCCCGCCGAAGAACCTGAACCTCAACTTCCCCATGAGCGATGAGCTGAAGAAGCTGATCGCCACTCCCACCGACAAATCTGCAGAAGAGATCTGAAGGTGATGCCCCCGCGTCTTCACGAGAGGCGCGGGGTGCGGGGACCGGGAGGGGCCGAGGCCTCTCCCCTCTCATTCCTGCCCTGACGACCGCAACGCCCGCTCACGCGGAACCGGGTGCGCCCACGCGCGTCCGTGCCCGGCCGTCCGTACGGGCCTGACTGGCCCTTCCGAAACACCCAAGGGGAAACCCACATGAATTACAACTGGGACTGGGGCGTGTTCTTCAAGTCCACCGGTATCGGTGACGAGATCTACCTGGACTGGTTCGTCACCGGCCTGGGCTGGACCATCGCCGTCTCGCTGGCCGCCTGGATCGTCGCTCTGGCGCTGGGCTCGCTGCTCGGCGTGATGCGTACCGTACCGAACCGCTGGGTATCCGGCTTCGCCACCGCCTACGTGGAGCTGTTCCGCAACGTGCCGCTGCTGGTGCAGCTGTTCCTCTGGTACTTCCTGGTGCCGGATCTGCTGCCCGAGCCGCTGGAAATGTGGTTCAAGCAGGACCTCAGCCCGGCCACCTCGGCCTACCTGAGCGTGATCGTCTGCCTCGGCCTGTTCACCGCGGCGCGGGTCTGCGAACAGGTGCGCACCGGCATCCAGGCCTTGCCCAAGGGCCAGGCCGCGGCCGCCTATGCCCTGGGCTTCCGGCTGCCGCAGATCTACGGCAACGTCCTGCTGCCCCAGGCCTACCGGATCATCATCCCGCCGCTGACCTCCGAGTTCCTGAACGTCTTCAAAAACTCCTCGGTGGCGTCCCTGATCGGCCTGATGGAGCTGCTGGCCCAGACCAAGCAGACCGCCGAGTTCACCGCCAACCTGTTCGAAGCCTTCACCCTGGCGACACTGATCTACTTCACCCTGAACATGACCCTGATGCTGATCATGCGGGCCATCGAGAAGAAGGTCCGGGTCCCCGGCATGATTTCCCTGGGAGGCAAATGATGGACTTCAGCGCGATCGTTCCCGCCCTCCCCGGCCTCGCCGAGGGCATGCTGATGACCCTCAAGCTGATGGTCATGGGCGTCCTCGGCGGCGTGGTGCTGGGCACCCTGCTGGCGATGATGCGGCTGTCCCACAACCCGCTGCTGGCCAAGCTGGCGGGTTTCTACGTCAACTACTTCCGCTCGATCCCGCTGCTGCTGGTGATCACCTGGTTCTACTTCGCGGTGCCGTTCATCCTCCGCGCCATCACCGGCGAGGACACCCCGGTGGGGGCCTTCACCTCCTGCCTGGTGGCCTTCGTGATGTTCGAGGCGGCCTACTACTGCGAGATCGTCCGGGCCGGCATCCAGTCCATCTCCCGCGGGCAGATGAGCGCCGCCCAGGCCCTGGGCATGTCCTACGGGCAGATGATGCGCCTGGTGATCCTGCCCCAGGCGTTCCGCAAGATGACCCCGCTGCTGCTGCAGCAGAGCATCATCCTGTTTCAGGACACCTCCCTGGTGTACACCGTGGGCCTCATGGACTTCCTCAACTCCGCGCGGTCCCGGGGCGACATCATCGGCCAGCCCCATGAGTTCCTCATCTTCGCCGGCCTGGTGTACTTCCTCGTCAGTTTCAGCGCCTCGCTGCTGGTCAAGCAACTGCAAAAAAGGTTAGCCGTATGATTTCCATCAAGAACGTCAACAAGTGGTACGGGGACTTCCAGGTGCTGACCGATTGCAGCACCGAGGTGAAGAAAGGCGAAGTGGTGGTGGTCTGCGGGCCGTCCGGCTCGGGCAAGTCCACCCTGATCAAGTGCGTGAACGCCCTGGAGCCGTTCCAGAAGGGTGACATCGTGGTGGACGGCACTTCCATCGCCGACCCCAAGACCAACCTGCCCAAGCTGCGCTCCCGGGTCGGCATGGTGTTCCAGCACTTCGAGCTGTTCCCGCACCTGACCATCGTCGAGAACCTGACCATCGCCCAGATCAAGGTGCTCGGCCGCAGCAAGGAAGAAGCGACCAGGAAGGGCCTGGCGCTGCTCGAGCGCGTCGGCCTCAAGGAGCATGCGCACAAGCACCCCGGCCAGTTGTCCGGCGGCCAGCAGCAACGCGTCGCCATCGCCCGCGCCCTGGCCATGGACCCGGTGGTGATGCTGTTCGACGAACCCACCTCGGCCCTCGACCCGGAAATGGTCAACGAGGTGCTGGACGTGATGGTGCAGCTGGCCCATGAAGGCATGACCATGATGTGCGTGACCCACGAGATGGGGTTCGCCCGCAAGGTGGCCAACCGGGTGATCTTCATGGACCGCGGGCAGATCGTCGAGGACTGCGAGAAGGAAGAGTTCTTCGGCGACGTCAGCGCCCGTTCCGACCGGGCCCAGCAGTTCCTGGCGAAGATTCTCCAGCACTGACGGCCCCTCACCACGGGCGGCCCGGGGCCGCCCGTACTGGCCAGCGCCCGGATGACTGTGATGGAATGCTCCCCCGCCAGCCTTCGCACCGTTCCGTCCGCCCTGACCGTGAAGCCCCGCCTCGTCCGTCACCTGCTGCCGCCGGTCATCGCCATGATCCTGGTGGTGCTGGGGTGCGGCTACGCGGGATTCTGGATCAGTGAGCGGGCCGGCATCCGCGCGCTCGCCGAGAGCGGCGAACGCCAGCTCGAACTGAACGCCCGCGCCGTCGAAAGCGAGATCAACAAGTACACCTACCTGCCCAGCCTGCTGGAGCTGGAGTCCGGCGTCGGACGCCTGCTGCTGGAGCCCGACGCCCAGCGCCGGCAACGGGTCAACGCCTACCTTGAAGGCCTCAACCAGCGGGCCGGCAGCCTGGCCATCTACGTGCTGGACACCGGCGGGCGCGTGCTGGCCACCAGCAACTGGCGCGAGGCCGGCAGCTACCTGGGGGAGGACCTGTCCTTCCGCGCCTATTTCCAGGATGCGGTGCACGGCCGGCCCGGGCGCTTCTACGGCATCGGCAGCACCAGCGGCGAGCCCGGCTATTACCTGGCCCACGGCCTGCGGGTGCACGGGCGGGTCATCGGCGTGGCAGTGGTGAAGGTGCGCCTGGACGCCCTGGAAGAACGCTGGCAGCGGGCGCGCCTGGAAGCCTACGTCAGCGACGAGAACGGCATCATCATCCTGTCCAGCGACCCGGCGCGGCGCCTGAAGGCCATCCGCCCGCTGGACGACGACACCCGCGAGCGCCTCGCCCGCAGCCTGCAGTACTACTGGTGGGCGCTGGACGAACTGCGTCCCCTGGGCCGGGCGGCGCTGAGCAACGGCGTCGAACAGATCAGCTTTCCCGGCAAGGGGGAGCCCGGCCAGCCGCCGGTCCCGGTGAACTACCTGGCCCAGAGCCGTCCCCTGGGCGACACGCCCTGGCACCTGACGCTGCTCACCCCGCTGCAGGACGAGCGCCGCGAGGCGGTCAGCCACGGCACCCTGGTGGCGGTGGCCGTGGCGCTGCTGGCGTTCCTGCTGATCGCCTGGAACGAGCGGCGCAAGGTCCTGGCCACCCGCCTCGCCGCCCGCGAGGCGCTGCAGCAGGCCAACAGCGAGCTGGAGCGCAAGATCGCCGAGCGCACTGCTGACCTCAGCGCCAGCAACGCCCGGCTCACGGCGGAAATCCACGAACGGCGCCAGGCCGAGGACACCCTGCGGCGCGCCCAGGACGACCTGGTCCAGGCCGGCAAGCTGGCGGTCATCGGGCAGATGTCCACCAGCATCGCCCACGAGCTGAACCAGCCCCTGGCGGCCCTGCGCACCCTGTCGGGCAATACCATCCGCTTCCTGCAGCGCGGCGCCCTGGATACCGCGGCCACCAACCTCGACACCATCAACGAGCTGGTGGACCGCATGGGCCGTATCACCGCCAGCCTGCGGGCCTTCGCCCGGCGCTCCGACGACCATGGCGAAGCCTGCCTGGGCAAGGCGGTGGACGCCGCGCTGATGTTGCTGCACCCGCGCCTGCAACGCACCCCGGTGACCCTGGTCCAGACCTGGCAGGAGGCTCGCCTGGCCATCGACCAGACACGCCTGGAACAGATCCTGGTCAACCTGATCGCCAATGCCCTGGATGCCATGGCCACTCAGGACGCGCGCCGCCTGGTCCTGGAAGGAAGCGCCGAGGGCGACCGCTACCGGTTGCGGATCCGGGACAACGGCCCCGGGATCGCCCCGGCCGACCGCCAGCGGCTGTTCGAGCCG
Source organism: Pseudomonas mangiferae (assembly GCF_007109405.1). GTDB lineage: Bacteria > Pseudomonadota > Gammaproteobacteria > Pseudomonadales > Pseudomonadaceae > Pseudomonas_T > Pseudomonas_T mangiferae. Next base: position 294,008 of record NZ_VJOY01000001.1, on the reverse strand, counting down.
TTCTTCACCACCAAACCCGGCGAGCAGGGCCTGGGGCTCGGCCTGACCTTGTCCGCGAGCCTCGCCACCGCTGCAGGCGGCAGCCTCAGCGTGGAGCACCCGGAGGACGGCGGTACCGTGTTCGAACTGGTTCTCGCGCAGGTGCCCGCCGCCGCACCGCGCCCGCAAGAGGAAACCCCGTGCCCATGAGCGAATGCCTCAGCGTCCTGATCGTCGAAGACGATCCCCACGTGCTGCTGGGCTGCCAACAGGCCCTGGCCCTGGAGGACATCCCCAGCGAGGGGGTGGGCAGCGCCGAGGCCGCCCTGCAGCGCATCGGCGAGGACTTCGCCGGCATCGTGGTCAGCGACATCCGCCTGCCCGGAATCGACGGCCTGCTCCTGCTGGAGCAGCTCAAGGCCCGCGACCCGAGCCTGCCGGTGGTGCTCATCACCGGCCACGGCGACATCAGCATGGCGGTGCAGGCCATGCGCGACGGCGCCTACGACTTCATGGAGAAACCCTTTTCGCCGGAGCGCCTGGTGGACGTGGTACGCCGCGCCCTGGAACAGCGCGGGCTGGCCCGGGAGGTGTCGTCCCTGCGCCGGCAACTGGCCGGTCGCCAGGCCCTGGAGCAACGCATCATCGGCCGCTCGCCGGCCATGCAGCAGCTGCGGGAGTTGATCGCCAACGTCGCCGATACCGGAGCCAACGTGCTCATCGAGGGCGAGACCGGTACCGGCAAGGAACTGGTCGCCCGCTGCCTCCACGACTTCAGCCGACGCCAGGCCCGGCCCTTCGTCGCCCTGAACTGCGGCGGGCTGCCGGAAAACCTCTTCGAGAGCGAGATCTTCGGCCACGAGGCCCATGCCTTCACCGGGGCCGGCAAGCGGCGCATCGGCAAGATCGAGCATGCCGACGGCGGCACGCTGTTCCTCGACGAAGTGGAGAGCATGCCCCTCAACCTGCAGATCAAGCTGCTGCGGGTGCTGCAGGAACACACCCTGGAGCGCCTGGGCTCCAACCAGAGCGTGGCGGTGGACTGCCGGGTGATCGCCGCCACCAAGGCGGACCTGGCGGAACAGGGCCGGCGCGGCCAGTTCCGCAGCGACCTCTACTACCGTCTCAACGTGGTGACCCTGGAACTGCCGCCCCTGCGGGACCGCCGCGAGGACATCCTGCTGCTGTTCGAGCATTTCCTGCAGCAGTCCTCGCTGCGCTTCGACCGCGCCGTCCCCGAGCTGGACCGGGGCACCCTGGGCGCCTTGATGGCCCATGACTGGCCGGGCAACGTGCGGGAGCTGCGCAACGTCGCCGAACGCTTCGCCCTGGGGCTGCCGGTGTTCAAGAAGAGCGGCGCCACCCCGGAGAACAGCGGGCCGGGGTTCGCCGAGGCGGTGGAGGCCTTTGAGCGGCGGCTGCTGGGCGACGCCCTGGAGCGCCATGGCGGCAACCTGAGCCAGGCCAGCCAGTCCCTGGGAATGGCCAAGACCACCCTGTTCGACAAGGTGAAGAAGTACGGCCTCTGAAGCCCTTCAGGCGTCCCAGTCCGGATTGGCTTCCAGCTTCTGCACCAGGTAGTCCAACAGCGCGCGCAGGGCGGCGGGCATCTGTCTCCGGCTGCCGTAGAGGGCGTGGATGCCCAGTTCCTTGGGCTGGTAGTCGTCGAGCAAGGCCACCAGCCGGCCCTCCTTCACCAGCCGCGCCACCGAATAGCGCGGCTGCAGGCTGATGCCCACGTCGGCCAGGGTGGCCTCCAGCAGCACCATGGACTCGTTGGCGCTGAGGTTGCCGCCCAGGGACACCGGCCAGGGTCGGTCGTCCTGGCGGAACTCCCAGACGCTGCGGCCGAAATGCGAATAGCTGAGGCAGTTGTGCCGCACCAGATCGTCCGGGTGCTGCGGCGTACCGTGGCGGTGCAGGTAGGCCGGGGTCGCGCACACCACCGAGCGGCACACGCCCAGGCGCCGGGCGATCAGGTTGGGGTCCAGCTGGTTGGTGATGCGCAACGCCAGGTCGATGCGTTCCTCCACCAGGTTCACCGCCTCGCTGTTCACCAGCAGGTCGACGGAGACGCCGGGGTGGCGGGCGATGAACTCGCTGACCCGGTGCACCAGCCAGGCCTGGGTGAAGGACTGGCTGCAGGTGATGCGCAGCGCCCCGCGCAGGGTGTCGCCGGGCACTCCGCCCAGGTCGTCGCGCAGGCCGTCGGCCAGCGCCAGCAGTTCGCGGCAGCGGGGTAGCAGCTCCTCGCCCGCGCCGGTCAGGCTGGACTTGCGGGTGGTGCGGTGCAGCAGCCGCGCCCCGACCCATTCCTCCAGCTCCATCAGGTAGCGGGACACCATGGCCCTGGACATGTCCAGGGTATCCGCCGCCGCGGTCTGGCTGCCCCGCTCCACCACTTCCACGAACACCCGTGCGGCCGTCAGCCTGTCCATGATTGATTCACCCTGAGCAACAAACCTGCCCAGATTATGGGGCTTTTTGTATGCCTCACTGCAACTAAGATCGCTCCCATCGTTTCCACTGCCTCACACCGGAGCCTCACATGACCCGTTCGCCCATTCGCACCCTTCTCGCCAGCGCCCTGCTGCTCGCCTCCCACAGCCTGTTCGCCCAGCCCTTGACCCTGGATACCTACAACCCCGGCGACAAGGCGGTGTTCCCGGTGTCCTCGACCCTGATCACCGGCGAACACGATGCCCTGCTGGTGGACGCCCAGTTTTCCCCGGTCCAGGCCCGCGATCTGGTGGAGCGCATCCGTGCCAGTGGCAAGACCCTGAAGACCATCTACATCAGCCACGGCGACCCGGACTTCTACTTCGGCCTGGAAGCCCTCACCGCCGCCTTCCCGGATGCCGAGATCCTGGCCACCCCGGAAACCGTGGCCCACATCGAAGCCACCCGGGCCCACAAGCTGGCCTACTGGTCGGCCCAGTTGAAGGACGCCGCGCCCAAGACCACCGTGGTGCCCAAGGTCCTCAAGGGCGACCACCTGACCCTGGAAGGCCAGACCATCCAGGTGATCGGCCTGGACCGCGACCCGGCGGCCACCACCCTATGGATTCCCGCCTCCCACACCCTGCTGGGCGGCGTGCTGATCAGCGCCAACATGCACGTCTGGACCGCCGACTCCCAGACCCCGGAATCCCGCCGCACCTGGATCGAAGCCCTGGATCGCCTGGAAGCCCTGCACCCGCAGAAGGTGGTGCCGGCCCACTACCTCGGGCAGCCCCACTTCGACCTGCAGGACCTGCAGTTCACCCGGGACTACCTGAAGACCCTGGAAGCCGAGCTGCCGAAAGCCGCCAACGCCCAAGAACTGGTGGCCGCGATGAAGCGTCACTATCCCACCCTGGCGGGCGAAGCCGATCTAGAGCTGAGCGCCAAGGTGCTCAAGGGCGAGATGCAGTGGCCCTGAGGCCGCACCGCTGCCTTTCACCCATCGAGGTCCCGTCATGGCGAACATCCTGATCACCGGCACCACCCGCGGCATCGGCCTCGGGCTGGTGCGCACCTTCCTCGACCAAGGGCTGACGGTGTACGCCGCGACCCGCAGCGAGGCGCACGCCGACGCGCTGGTCGCCCTGGGTGCCACCCACGGCGACCGGCTGCGCCCGGTGTTCGGCGACCTGGACGATGAGCAGGCGCCCCAGCGCCTGCTAGCGGCCCTGGGGGACGAGGCCCTGGACTATGCGCTGTTCAACGCCGGCATCTACGGCCCATCCCACCAGGACCCCGCCCAAATCGACACCCGCGCGACCGGGGCCCTGTTCACCACCAACGCCATCACCCCACTGCGCCTTGCCCAGCATCTAGCACCCCGCGTAGTGGACGGCGGCGTGCTGGGGTTCACCAGCTCGCAGATGGGCAGCCTGGCCCTGAACCGGGCGGCGGAAATGCCGCTGTACGGCGCCAGCAAGGCAGCGCTCAACAGCCTGTTGCGCAGCTGGGCGGAGCGCAGTGCGCCGTTGCGCCACAGCATCCTGGCGCTCCACCCCGGCTGGGTGCAGACCGATATGGGCGGCGGCCAGGCGCCGCTCACGGTGGAAGACAGCACCCAGGGGCTGGCCCGGGTGATCCAGGCCCATCGGGGCCATGCCCTCTGCGCCTTCCTCGACTACCAGGGCGAAACCCTGCCCTGGTAAGCCCCCGTTCGAAGACTCGGCTGGACTGCATGGAGCTGGATGTATAACAATGAGAGTAATTATCATTTGATAGTGCTTTCATTCGGTCATCCGCCCCATGCCCTCCTCCACCCTTTCTCTGCACACTCTCTATACCGATCACCATGGATGGCTGAAACACTGGCTGCGCAGCAAGCTCGGCAACGCGGCGGATGCCGCTGACCTGGCCCAGGACACCTTCCTGCGCCTGCTGGGGCGCCCCGAGCTGGGGGAGATCAAGACCCCGCGCGCGTTCCTGCGCACCGTGGCCCGGGGGCTGGTTGTGGACCACTGGCGTCGCGAGGAACTGGAGCGGGCCTACCTGGAGAGCCTGGCCCACCTGCCGGAACTCACCGCGCCCTCACCGGAAGCCCGCGAGCTGGTGCTGGAATTGCTGGAGCGTATCGCCCGGCTGCTGGACGGGCTCAAGCCTAAGGTACGCACGGCCTTCCTGCTGGCCCAGTGCGAGGGGCTGAGCCACGGCGAGATCGCCATACGCATGGGCGTATCCCTGCGCAGCGTCGAGCGCTACGTGGCCGACGCTCTCTACCACTGCTACCTGGTGCGCTTCGCCGACGAGGCCCGGCTGTGAGTGTGCCGATGGCCGACGGGCAGACGGTTCGCCAGGCCATCGGCTGGCTGGTGCGGCTGCGCTCCGCCGGCCAGGACGCCGCCCTGCACCAGGCCTGCCACGAATGGCGTGGCACCGACCCCCGCCATGAGGCCGCCTGGCAACAGGTGCAACGGCTGAGCGCCGAGCTGGACGGCAGTTTCCAGGCGTTGCCGGGCGCCGGGGTAGCCTTCGACGCCCTGGAGCGCGGCGCCCAGCGGTTGCGGCGGCGCCAGGCCCTGAAGCTGCTGTCGCTGGCCGTGGCGGGCAGCGGTAGCACTTGGTTGCTGCACGACCGCGAACCCTGGCTCGCCTGGAGCGCCGACTACGCCACCGGTACCGGGGAGCGGCGCGATGTCCGCGTGGATGACGCCACTCGCCTGACCCTGAACACCGACAGCGCGGTGGACCTGCGAAGCGACGCCGCCCACCGGCTGCTGACCCTGCGTCGCGGGGAGATCCGCCTGGACCGGCAGGCGCCCGATGGGCTCGCCCTGCAAGTCCTCAGTTCCGGACGCCTGCTGCAAGCCCGCGACGCACGCTTCGTCCTGCGCCAGGAGGCATCGTCCACGCGCCTGAGCGTGTTGCGCGGGAATGTCACCCTGGCGCCGCCGACTGCCCGCTGGCCGTGGGAAACCCCGTCCCCTTCGGCTTCCCCCCTGCGGGTGGTGGCCGGCGAGCATTACCGCATCGATGCCCGGGCGGCCGTGCGCCTGGCGCGGCCGGCCCTGGAGACCGACGCCTGGGCCGACGGACTGATCGTTACGCGGGACATGCGCCTGGTGGACTTCCTCGCCGAGGTGGGCCGCTACCGGCGGGGTCACCTGGGCTGTGCGCAGGCCATCGCCGACCTGCGCCTGTCCGGCGTCTACCGCCTGGACGATACCGACGCCCTGCTGGCCCTGCTGCCGCGCTCGCTGCCGGTCCGGGTGCGCTACCGCACCCGCTGGTGGGTGGAACTGGAAGCCATCGCCTGAGCCCGTGAAACCTGAATACGTGAAAAAAAATCTGGCGGGTTTTCCCGCCTCGTCCGGCTTACAGGTCGACCTTCTTCATCTCGACCGCTGGAACTTCCATGATCCCGTCCCGCTCCGCCACCCCCGCTTCCCCCTCGACCCTGAGCCTCGCCGTGCGCGGCACCCTGCTGTGCATGGCCCTGGGCGGCCTCGCCCCCGCCACCGGCTGGGCCCAGCCCGGTGATGCCGGCGTGGCGGCCAACCGGCACTTCGCGATTCCCGCCGGCCCGCTCGACGAAGCGCTGAACCGCTTCGCCCGGGAGGCCGGCATCAGCCTCTCTGCCACCCCGGAACAGACCCGCGGCCTCGCCTCTCCGGGCCTGCAGGGCGACTATTCGGTGGACGGTGGCCTGCGGCGGTTGCTCTCGGGAAGCACCCTGGAAGCGGCCAGCGACGACGGCACCCGCTATTACTTGCGGGAGGTTCCCCGCGAGGCGGATACCCTGGCGATCCCGCCGACCGAGGTGTCCGGCCTGGCCATCGGTAACGCCCTGGGCAGCGTGGACGGCTACCTGGCCACCCACAGCAGTGTGGCCACCAAGACCAGCCTGCCGCTGCTGGAAACCTCCCAGTCGGTATCGGTGGTGACCCGCGAGCAGATGGACGACCAGGCCTCGAAGACCGTGCAGCAGGCGATGCGCTATACCCCGGGCATCTTCACCGGGCAGATCGGCGCCTCCAACCGCTACGACTACGTGGTGATGCGCGGCTTCGCCGACGGCAGCGTGGACAACATCTACCTGGACGGCCTACGCGCCATGGGCGACAGCGGCACCTTCAGCTCGATGCAGATCGACCCCTACTTCCTGGAACGCATCGACATCGTCAAGGGACCGTCCTCGGTGCTCTACGGGCGTAGCCTGCCCGGCGGCCTGGTGGCGCTGACCAGCAAGAAGCCGCTGTACCAGCCGTACCACCAGATCCAGGCCACCGTGGGCAACCAGGGCCAGAAAGGCACCGGGTTCGACTTCTCCGGCCCCCTGGACGACGACAAGCGGGTCGCCTACCGCGTAGTGGGCCTGGCCCACAGTTCCGACACCCAGTTCGACCATGTGGCCGGCGAGAAGCGCTACGCCATCGCCCCGACCCTGGCCATCGACTTCAACGAAGACACCACCCTGACCCTGCAAGGCTACCTGCAGCGCGACCCGGAAGGCGGTTACCACAGCGGCGTGCCGGCCGACGGCAGCCTGCACACCCGCAACGGCCAGCGCATTTCCGAGCATTTCTTCGATGGCGAGCCGGACCGCGACCGGTTCGAACGCACCCAGCGGATGCTCGGCTACCAGCTGGAGCATCGCTTCAACGACGTCTGGACCGGACGGCAGAACCTGCGGGTACTGGACAGCGACGTGGAGCTGGAGCAGGTCTACGGCTACAGCTGGACCTCACCCACCAGCAATCGCCTCAACCGCTATTACTCCGGCGGCCGCGAGGCGCTGCGCGCCTACACCCTGGACAACATGCTGCAGGCGGACTTCGAGACCGGCGCCGCCCGCCACACCCTGCTGACCGGGCTGGACTACCAGCGACGCAAGACCGATGTGCTGTGGACCTCCGGCAAGGCCTCCGACCTGGACGCCTTCGACCCCCACTACGGCGACAGCGCCATCACGTTCTATCCCGAGTCCCGCTACACCCGCCGCCTCGACCAGACCGGCGTGTACCTGCAGGACTTGATAGAGCTGGACAACTGGCGCTTCTCCCTCGGCCTGCGCCAGGACTGGGTGAACATCGCCGTGGAAGACCGGGAAGCTGACAGCCGCAGCGACGAGGACCGGCAGAAGTTCACCAGCCGCGCCGGCGTGCTCTACCGCTTCGATAACGGCATCGCGCCGTACATCAGCTATTCCGAGTCCTTCAACCCCAACGCCTATTCCGATGCCACCGGGCAACCCCTGGAGCCCACCCAGGGCAAACAGTGGGAGGCCGGCCTGAAGTTCGAGCCCGAGGGTGGCCGCAGCTTCTACACCGCCGCCCTGTTCCACATCACCCAGGAAAACGTGGCGTCGAAGAAGCCCCAGGAAAACTTCTACACCTCGGTGGGCGAGATCCGCTCCCAGGGCCTGGAGCTGGAGTCCCATACCCAGGTGACCGACCAGCTCAAATTGCTGGGCAGCTACACCTTCACCGACATCATCTATCGCAAGGCCGCCGATGGCAGCCAGGGCAACACGCCGAACCAGGCGCCCCGGCACATGGCCTCCCTGTGGGCCGACTACGCCTTCTCCAGCGGCTGGATGGACGGGCTGAGCATCGGCGGCGGCGCCCGCTACGTGGGCACCAGCTGGGCGGACAAGGAGAACACCGAGCACGTGCCCTCCTACACCCTGGTGGACGCCGCAGTGCGCTACGACCTGGGCAAGTTGGGCATGACCGGGCTCGAGGCGCGGCTGAATGCCAACAACCTGCTGGACGAGAAGTACGTGGCCTCCTGCTACAGCCTGGACTTCTGCTACTTCGGCGAAACCCGCAACGTCACCGCCACCCTCAGCTACACCTTCTGACCCGCCAACGTCCGCGGCCCGGCGCCGCGGACGCCGAGGGGCACGGTACCGGGCGCTGGCGGTTGAGCTCGCCCCTCGAAAAGGGAGCGGCACGGTCATCGGTCACCGGGGGCTCGTAGCCGGAAGGAGTGGGCTGGAGCTCGCTGCGCTTCGCGCCCTTTGGAGTCAAAGAAAGTTTCGTCGAAATCTGACGCGTGGCCGGACCTTCCCAAGATGAGCGCGTTGCTCCTACTCCAGGCATCACGCGTCGCTCAGGCCAATCAACGAGACGGATTTGATTATCGAGTGTGGTCTCGCAAGCCCTCTGCAGGGATTCCGTGCCGTACGCTTCGGCTTATCGTGTGCAGGTAGGGGCAGCTTTTGGCCATCCGGCGGGCGTCGAGGGCAGCGGGCGCCGCTTCTCTCCGACAGCGCCCTGTCCAGCGTCTCCCCATCAGTGGGAGCGAGCATCGAAGCCGCCATCCACTCGGTCGGCTGCAAGCACCTCGGTGCGGATGCCTAGTAGCGCTCGCACGATGACGATCACTTGGCGACCTGCCCGGCGTCACCTCCATCCGCACGTACAAGGGATGCCTACGCATACGTCCCTGGTAAACGTGCGGTGTTCTCCACGACTCAGCGCGCCGCGGCCGCTCGACGCGAAAGGTGCACGCGGCGCCTCAAGCGTCGCGCAGCTTGTAGTGGACGAACAGGTTGGCGTACGCCCGCCCGCGCAACGGCTCGATCCGGCCATGCAGCAGCCGCGCGCCTTCGTAGAAGACCATCTCGCCGGGCTCCAAGAGCACGTCGTGCATGCGCCCGAAGTGATCCTCGATCTGCAGCGGCCAGGGCTCATCCACATCCTGGGCGACGTTGACGATGGCGCTGGCGATATGGGTGATGCCGCGGTCGCGGTGCATCTTCAGGGTGGCGGTGTCCCGGTAGCGACGGATGCCATAGACGAAGGTGGGCAACAGAAAATCGCCGATCCAGGCCTCCATCAACGGTTGCAGGGTTTCGTGGATGTCTTTCTTCAGGGGCTCGTCCAGGGGCACCAGTTCGCTGGCCACCTTGCCCTTCGCCGCGTCGATGAAGCCCTTCACCGACTCCCCGAGGATCTCGGTCCCGTGGTCGCGGTAGAACGCCTCGACGCGCTGGAACAGCTCCGGCGGCATCTTCAGCTTGAGAAAGCCCGACTGGGTATGGGGCGGCAGGTACTCGTTGGGCGTCTTGTTGAACATCTTGCCCTTGCCCTTGTTGCGGAACCACTTGGTCAGGATGACCTTGTAGCCCTTCTCCACCGGCATGCCCCAGTGCATGGTGTCCGGGTTGGGGCTGCCGTCGGCCCGCAGGCTGTTCCAGATCACTGCGTCGCCCTGCTTCGGCCGCACCTCGCAGTCCAGCTCGGTGAAACGGGTGGAGCCGCCTTCCCGGGTACTGTTGAGGTAGATCATGAAGGTCCAGGTTCGCTGGCCGGCCTGGGTGGCGTAGGTCTCGAACTCGTGGCTGTCGGGTTCGAAGTAGTCGGTGTGGGCCTTGAACTGCTGGCCCACGTCGTAGCGCTGGGCCTGGATGGTCTCAGACCAGCTGGAATCGATGCCCATCACCTGGCAGATGCGCCGGTCCACGTCGCGGGCCAGGGGGTGGTCCAGCATGCCCAGGTCGCAGGTGCGGCTGGTGCGGTAGCCGGCGTATTCGCCGCCATCGTTGGTGGTGGTGGACGCGCGCAGGTGCTGGTTGATCAGGTGGATCAGGGTCATGCACTCGGTTTCGCTGAGGAAACCGGAGAGCATGTACAGCTCCAGGCGATCCGTGGGGAAGCGCACGGCGAACGGCAGTTCGACCCGGTCCGGCGCTTCGGTGAGCTCGGTTTCCACCAGGACCGGCTGGACCGGCTTGGCAGGCACCGGCGTCGGCAGCGGGCGCATGCCCAGGGCTTCGGCGGCCAGCTCCGGGGCGAATTCGTGCTCGAGGAGAATCTCGTACATGCCTTCCTTCGAGCAACCGCGCTCGAGGTTCAAGGCGATCCAGGACTTCCAGCTTTCGTCGAACTCGGTTTTCAACATGAATCGGGGCTCCTGACGCGTCGCCCCACAGTATCGCCAAATCGGCGGGCCCCGCGCCACCAGCCCTGCACGCCCCGCATCGATCACACGGAGCCGCGCCAGGCGCAGGTCACACTCGGAACTTCGCCACCAACTTGTTCAGGGCCACCGCCAGGCGGGTCAGTTCGGCGCTGGCCTGGGTGGTCTGGCTGGCGCCGCTGGAGCTCTGCATGGACAGGTCGCGGATGCTCACCAGATTGCGATCCACTTCCCGCGCCACGTGAGACTGCTCCTCGGACGCGGTGGCGATCTGGGAATTACGCTCGTCGATCTCCTCGATGGCGCGGGTGATCGCCTCGATGGCATTGCCGGCGTCGTCCGCGGCGTTCTGGGTATTCTGGGTCTGGGTGCTGCTCTGCTGCATGGCGGTCACCACCGCTTCGGTGCCGGCCTGGATGGCTGAAATGGTCTGCTCGATCTCCAGGGTCGAGGTCTGGGTGCGGTGGGCCAGGGCGCGCACCTCGTCCGCCACCACGGCGAAGCCCCGGCCCTGCTCGCCGGCCCGGGCCGCCTCGATGGCGGCGTTCAACGCCAGCAGGTTGGTCTGCTCGGCGATGGAGCGGATCACGCTGAGCACCGTGCTGATGCTCTGGGCCTGCCCGGCCAGGCCGACGATCTGAGTGGAGGTGCCTTCCACCTGGGCAGACAGGCGATGGATCGCCTGCAGGGTGTCGCGGACCCGCTGGTTGCCGATGGCAGCGGATTCGCTGGAGCGCCGCGCGGATTCGGACGCGGCGGCTGCATTGCGGGCCACTTCCTCCACCGCCGCGCTCATTTCGTTGACCGCCGTCGCGGCCTGCTCGATCTCGGCGTTCTGTTGATGCAGCGAGCGGCTGCTCTCTTCGGCCACCGAGGTCATCTCCTCAGCGGCTGACGCCAGCTGGGTGGAGGAATTGCTGATTTCGCGAATGGTGTCCCGCAGGTTGGTCTGCATGCGCCCCAGGGAGGTCATCAGACGCCCGGCCTCGTCGCGGCTGCTGGACTGGATGGCGCGGGACAGGTCGCCCTTGGCGATCTCGTCGGCCACCGCCAGGGCGGCGGCCAGGGGCTGGACGATGCTGCGGATCAACAGCCAGGCCAGCAGCACCGTCAGCAGGATGGCGACGATGCAGGTGCCGAGGATGAACAGCTGGCTGCCCCGGTAGGTTTTCAGGGACTGCACGCCGGCCTGGGTAGCGCCCTTGGCGTTGTAGTCGCGCATCACGTCGAGTGAGGCCTGGGCAGCCTGGGCACGGGCCCGCTGATCGGAGCCGGCCCAGCGCATGGCATCGTCTCTGCGGCCTTGTTGCTCCAGGTCCAGCAGGGTCTTGAGACCTTCCATGTATTGGGTGAGAGCTGCATTGGCGGTTTCGAAGTTGCGTCGATCGCCTTCGTCGGAAATGAGGTCCTGGGAATAGCGAGCGAGCCGATTCTCCATGGTGGAGCGAGACGCCTGGATGCGCTGCAGGCCGGCCTCGCGCTCGCTGGGCTCCGATACCGAGAGCAGGCGCAGGCTTTCCAGGCGCATTTCCAGCAGGCTGATCTGGATATCGTCGGTGGTTTGCACGCCGGGCAGCCAGTTCTTCTCTATATCCTGCTCGCTGCTGTGCAAGTCCTTCATCTGCACCTGGGCGAACACGCCGAGGATGATCACCATGAGGGTGATGAGGGCGAAGCTCAGGGACGCCCTGAGCGAGATATTCAGATTGCGAAGATTCATCGGCGAGGATCCTCCAGAACGGTCCCATTGAGCCTAGATGAAGCCCCGCGTTTCGCCTCTATTCCGCCCGCATCCCCGCCACTATTTCGGTGCCACCGGGTACCAGCGCGGGGTGTAGACCCATTCGCCGCCCCCGCGCCGGGGAAAACCGGTGGTGGTGGACGAGCCGATGATCACCAGGGTGCGCATGTCCACCTGCTCCGGCTGCAGCGCCTCCAGGGTCAGGGTCGTCAGGCGCTCCCCCGGGCGGCCGATGTCGCGCCCCAGCACCACCCGGGTCTCCGGGGCTCGGTGGCGGCGGACGATCTCCAGCGCGCGCCCCAGCTGCCAGGGCCGCGCCCGGGAAATCGGGTTGTAGAAGGCCATCACCAGGTCCGCCAGGGCGGCCTGCTCCAGCCGGTGCTCGATGGTGGACCAGGGCTTGAGGTTGTCGGAGAGCGACAGCATGCAGAAATCGTGGCCCAGGGGCGCGCCGGCGCGGGCGGCGGTGGCCAAGGCCGCGGATACCCCCGGCAGCACCTGCAGATCCACCCCGTGCCAGAGAGGATCGTGGCTGCCATGCAAGGCCTCCAGCACGGCGCTGGCCATGGCGAAAACCCCGGGGTCGCCGGAGGAGATCATCACCACTTGGCGCCCCTGCGCGGCCAGGGTGAAGGCATGGCGGGCGCGCTCCAGCTCCTCCCGGTTGTCGCTGGCATGGCGCACCTGGCCAACGCGCAGCGGCCCCGCCATATCCACGTAGGTCTGGTAACCCAGCAGGTCCTGGGCCTCGTCCAGGGCCCGGCGCGTGGCTGGCAACATGAACTCGGCCGCGCCGGGGCCCAGGCCGATCACCGTCAGGCGACCGCGCGCCCGACCCAGGGTGGCCGGATCGAAGGGCGCCGGGGCTTGATGCAGGGACAGGCCGTCCCCGGAAGGCCCGGGCAGGCGGTCGGGCAATACCTCGGAGCCTTCCAGGTAGCGTATGGGGACGCCCAGGGTTTCGGCGGCGGCCTGCAGCGCCGGGTTGCCCATCATGGCCGCCTCGGCGGCCAGGCAGGCCAGGCTGTGAAACGCCAAGCCGGCGCTGGCCAGGGCCTGGCGCACCTGCAAGGCCAGCTCCTCGAAGGGCGGCCGAACCCGGGCGACGATCACCCGCGGATGGATCAGCAGGGCGTCGTCAGACGACGCCGAGGCGACGCAACTGACCCGGATGGTGCGCCGGGCGTCGTCCGCCCAGGGCAAGCGCTCCGTCGCCAGCCAGGGCGCGTCGCCTTCCAGCCGCACCTGCTCGCCGCCCAGCAGGTCGGCGACGAAGCGTTTGCCCTGCTCCAAGTCGGCCAGGGCGTAGCCGGCCGGCGGGTCCAGCAGGCAGGTGCCGAAGCGCAGCTCGCCGCTGGTGGTGATGGCCGGCGCCACCGCCAGGCCCTCGCCGATCCGCCGGGCCAGGCGATTCACGCCCCGCAAGCCGCCCAGCAGCGGTACCACCGCGCTACCATCCTCCGCCACCGCCAGGACCGGCGGCTCCGCGCCCTTCTCCAGCAGCAGCGGGGCCAGGCTGCGGATCACGATGCCGGCGGCGCACAGCACCACCAGGGGCACGTCGTCGCGATAGAGCTGGCGCAGGGTATCGCCGAAGACGGTGTAGGCGGCATCCGCGCCCTGCACGCGGCCATCCAGCCCGTGGATGCGCGAACCCGGCAGGACGGCCTGGAGGCGTCGCGCGGTGCCCAGTGCCTGCTGGCCCAGGATGAGAATGGCGGCGGGTGCGTCCGCGAGCGCCCGAAAATCGTCGTCGTGCATCAGGCCTGCCACCGTTCGCCGGGAATCACGATCATGGAGAAATACGGAGAGGCCATGGGGTCCACCTGGTCCAGCGGGACGATTCGCTGGTTGGCCATGGTGGCGCGTTCCACGTAGAGGGCGCGCCCGGCCAGGCCAAGCCCCTCCAGCACCCGCCGCACCTTGGCAAAGTTGCGCCCCAGTTTCATCACCACCGCTGCCTCGGCTTCGGCCAGGCGGCGTTCCAGTTCCTCCTCCGGCAACACCCCGGACAGCACCGACAGGCTCTGGTTGCGGTACACCAGGGGCGCGCCCAGCACCGCGGCGCTGCCCAGCATGGAGCACACGCCCGGCACCACCTGGGTGTCATAGCGCGTCGCCAGGCGGTCGTGCAGGTACATGTAGGAGCCGTAGAAGAATGGGTCGCCCTCGCAGATCACCGCCACGTCGCGGCCGGCGTCCAGGTGTTCGGCCACGGCCAGCGCGGCGGTGTCGTAGAAGTCGGCGATGATCTGCTCGTAGTACAGCGGCGGCGCCAGGGCCTCGGTGGTCACCGGGTAAACCAGGGGCAGGCGCGCCTGGCGGGGTTCCAGGTGCCCCTCGATGATGCCGAAGGCGTTGCCCTTCTTGCCCCGGGCGACGAAGTACGCCACCACTGGCGCGGCCTTGAGCAGGCGCAGCGCCTTGAGGGTCAGCAGTTCCGGGTCGCCGGGGCCGACGCCCAGGCCGTAGAGACAGCCACGCATCACTCGCGCTCCGTGGCCAGGGCGTTGACCGCCGCCGCGGCCATGGCGCTGCCGCCGCGCCGGCCCATCACCGTCACGAACGGCACACCGCGGCTGTCCGCCGCCAGCAGGGCCTTGGACTCGGCGGCGCCGACGAAGCCCACCGGGAAACCGAGGATCAGCGCCGGCTTCGGCGCGCCGGCGTCGAGCATTTCCAGCAGGTAGAACAGCGCGGTGGGGGCATTGCCGATCACTACCACGCTGCCGGCCAGGCGCTCGCCCCAGTGTTCCAGGGCCACCGCCGAACGGGTGTTGCCGCGGGCCGCCGCCAGGGCCGGGATGCCCGGATCGTTGAGGGTGCAGATCACCGGGTTGTCCGCCGGCAAGCGCGAGCGGGTGACCCCCTCGGCCACCATGCGGGCGTCGCAGAGGATCGCCGCCCCCGCCTGCAGGGCCTCGCGCCCGGCCTGCCCGGCGCCGCTGGAAAACCGCAGGTCCTCCACCACGTCCACCATGCCGCAGGCATGGATCACCCGGACCGCCAGTTTTTCCAGGTCGGCGGGGATGCCGTCCAGCCGGGCCTCGGCGCGGATGATGGAGAACGACTGGCGATAGATGGCTTCGCCGTCGCGGATGTAGTCAATCATGGGGGGTACTCCGGGCTTCCTCGGCGAGGCGCGTGACAGCGGCGTCGAGGTCAAGGCCACGAGCCAGCCGCCGGCCGAAGCCGTCGTGGCCGGCGTCGCGGCGGAACAGGTCGTAGTGGCCGGCGTCGATGGCCAGCAGGGTATAGGGCGCCACGTGGGCCGCCGCGCAGCTGCGCGGGCAGCCACTGAAATGCAGGGGCGGGAGTGACAGCCCGGCCGGCCAGCGGCGAGCCAGGGTCAGGGCATCCGCCTTGGTATCGGCCTGGGCGCGGGCGCAGCCGGCGCTGCCGCTGCAGGCCACCAGGCGGGTGGCCGGCGCCCCGGGCTGGGTCGCCAGACCCAGGGCTTCCAGGCCGGCCAGGGCGTTGGCCGCGTGCGCAACCGGCACGTTGGGCAGGACCAGGCTCTGCCAGGGAGTGAAATGCAGGCTGCCGTCGCCGACGCGCTCCGCCAAGTCGGCCAGGGCGATCAGGCTCGCGGCGTCCACCCGCCCCAGCCAGGGCGCTGCGCCCACCAGGCATAAACCGGCCTGGCGTTGGGGATGGATGCCGATGTGGGCGTCCATCGGCGCCGGGGCGCGACGCCACGTCGCCAGCCAGGCACGTTCCAACAGAGGAACGGCCAGGCGCTCACGTAGCCGCTGCAACAGCGCGCTGGCCGGCAGCCGGGCCAGCAGGTGGCGCATGCGGGTACAGTCCGGGCCCGCCACGCCTGACTCGGCCAGATCGAGGAAGAGGTGCAGCAGGGTCACCACCCCCTCCACCACGCCAGCCCGGGGAAAAGCAGCCAGCGCCGGCGGGTCGCCCGCTGCCTGCGGCACGCAGCCCGCCAGGCCGAAGGCCACCAGCGGCTGGCCATCCGGCCCTTCCAGGGCACTCAGCCAGAGATCATGGGGATGGTCGAGCATGGCCATGGTTTCGCCGCCGTCCAGGGACAGGGCGAATTTCGGCGAGAGTCCATGGAAGCGCGGCTCGTTCTCCAAGGCCTGCAGCAGACGCTGCGCCAGCGGACGCACGTCCATGCCGGCCTGGGGATCGAGGCCGGCGGCGGGGCTCAGCAGCAGGTTGCGCACGTCGTCCGCCCCGGCGACCCGCGGCCCGAGGCCGGCGTCCAGCAGGTCACGGATCAGTGCATCCGCCCGCTCCGGCCGGACCCCGCGGACCTGCAGGTTGGCCCGGTTGGTCACTTCCAGCACGCCGCTGGCATGGCGATGGGCGGCCTCGGCCAGTCGCCGTAGCGAGGCTGCGTCCAGACGGCCTCCCGGCAGGCGCACCCGGCAGATGCCGCCATCCCGGGCAGGGACGATGCGCAACAGCCCCGGGCACGCGGAGGGGCGCGGGGTGGGGAGAGCCGGGGTGGAGAGCGGTCGGTCGTTCAAGGTTCGGTCCGTTTGGCGATCGCACCACCGGACCTGACGGCCGCCCACGAGGCGGTCCGCCAGCATCGGTGCACCCCGCCCGATGTTGGCACGCGACCCATCCGTCGGCAGGTCTCCTGGCTGGCAGGTCGACGCCCGGCGCGGCCTTCCCGGCGGACGCCAGTGGCACGGTGCGCAGGACTCGCTGCATACAGTTGCGGGGACAGCCACGGCTGGTTCCGTGTTCCCTCGGGCCTTCGCGACGCGGCGCGTGCGATTCCCGGCCCCGAAGGGCACCGACGACGCGGTATTATGCCCGCTTTGGGCCTGGCCGCGACAGCGAGCGTCGGCGGCTGGCGGAACGAGGAGTGGCGGATGGCGGCCTGGCTGACGGTGGTGGGAATCGGCGAAGACGGCTATGGGGGCCTGGGCAAGGCGGCGCGCCGCGCCCTGCGCGATGCCCGGCTGATCGTCGGCGGCACGCGCCACCTGGCCCTGCTACCCCGCTGCATCGACGCCGAGCGCCAGCCCTGGCCCACCCCATTCTCCCTCGAGCCGGTCCTGGCCCGTCGAGGCCAGCCGGTCTGCGTGCTGGCCAGCGGCGACCCGATGCTGTACGGCGTCGGCGCCAGCCTCGCCCAGCGCCTGGAGGCGTCGGAACTGCACATCCTGCCGGCGCCCTCCTCACCCTCCTTGGCCGCCGCGCGCCTGGGCTGGGCACTGCAGGACTGCCGGGTGCTGTCCCTGGTGGGCCGCCCTCTGGTGGCGCTGCAGCCCCACATCCAGCCCGGCGCCCGGCTGCTGATCCTCAGCCAGGACGGGCAAAGCCCGGCGGCAGTGGCAGCCCTGCTGACGGCGCGTGGCTTCGGCCCCAGCCGATTGCAGGTGCTGGAGCACCTGGGGGGCGACGACGAACGACGCCTGGATGGACAGGCGGCCGCGTGGTCGATTTCCACCGTGGCTGCCCTCAACCTGATCGCCGTGGAATGCCGGGCAACGGAAGATGCCCAGTGTCTGCCCCTGACACCCGGCCTGCCGGACCACGCCTATCGCCACGATGGCCAGCTCACCAAGCGCGACGTCCGCGCCGTCACCCTCGCGCGCCTGGCGCCGTCTCCGGGCGAGCTGCTGTGGGACGTCGGTGCCGGCTGTGGCTCCATCGGCATCGAATGGATGCGCAGCCACCCGGCCTGCCGTGCACTGGCGGTCGAGGCCGACCCCGGGCGCCAGGCGCTCATCGAACACAACCGCGACGCCCTGGGCGTGCCGGGTCTGGCATTGGTAGCCGGCCACGCCCCCGACGCGCTGACCGGGCTGGCGACGCCGGACGCCATCTTCATCGGTGGCGGCGTGACCGTGCCCGGCGTGCTGGAGCAGTGCTGGGAGCGGCTCAAGCCGGGTGGGCGCCTGGTGGCCAATGCCGTGACCCTGCAAAGCGAGGCGCGCCTGGTGGACTGGCGCGCCCGGCACGGCGGCGACCTGGTGCGCCTGGCGGTAGCCCATGCCCAGCCGCTGGGGGGCTTCGACACCTGGCGCCAGGCGCTGCCGGTGACCCTGCTGGAGGCCCGCAAGCCGCTTGGGGCGGACGCCTGATCCATGTCGATGCGCGACGAGACACCCGAACAGCCGGTTCCGCTGCGCAGCGGCTACACCACCGGGAGTTGCGCCACCGCCACCAGCCTCGCGGCCGCCCGCCTGCTGCTGGAAGGTCACGTCAGCGATGCGGCGGAGATCGTCCTGCCCAAGGGCCAGCACGTGCTGATGCGCCTGGTCCACTGTCGCCCCTGGGAGGACGGCGCGGAAGCCGCCACGCTCAAGGATGCCGGCGACGATCCCGACGTGACCCACGGGGCCCTGGTTTTCGCCCGGGTGCGCCTGCTGCCCGAGCCGGGCGTGCGCTTCCGTGCCGGTCCGGGCGTGGGCACCGTGACCCGCCCGGGCCTGACCCTGCCGGTGGGCGAACCGGCGATCAACCCGGTGCCACGGCAGATGATCGCCGTGCATCTGCACGAACTCGCCCTGCGCCTGGGCTACCCGGGCGGCTTCGAAGTGATCGTCGGCGTCGAGGGCGGTGAGGAGTTGGCGCTGAAGACCATGAACCCGCGCCTGGGCATCCTCGGCGGGCTGTCCATCCTCGGCACCACTGGCATCGTCCGACCGTTCTCCTGTTCGGCCTACATCGCCTCGATCCACCAGGGCATCGACGTGGCGCGGGCCAACGGCGTCGGCCATCTCGCCGCCTGCACCGGCAACGCCAGCGAAGACGCCATGCGCCAGCGCTACCGATTGCCGGACCTGGCGCTGATCGAAATGGGCGACTTCGCCGGTGCGGTGCTCAAGCACCTGCGCAAGGCGCCGGTGAACACCCTCAGCCTGTGTGGCGGGTTCGGCAAGATCAGCAAGCTCGCGGGCGGCCACCTGGATCTGCACAGCCGCCATTCCAGTATCGACCTGGGGCAACTGGCCCACTGGGCCGGCTCCCTGGGAGCCGATCCCTCGCTTCAGGCGCGCATGTGCGCGGCCAACACCAGCCAGCAGGCCCTCGCCGAGGCCCGGGCCGCTGGGCTCGCCCTCGGCGATGCCGTCTGTGGCCACGCCCTGCGCTTCGCCCGGGCCATCGTCCCGCCGCAGGTGCGGCTGGAAGTGTTCGCCATCGACCGCCAGGGGCTGATCGTCGGGGAGGCGCTCGAGTGATGCGACGCTTTCTGCTGCTGGGCGGTACCGGCGATGCCCTACGGATCGCTCGCCGCCTCGGGCCCGGCCACGTCTATAGCCTGGCCGGCCTCGGGCGGATTCCCGAGGACCTGGCTTGCGACGTGCGGGTCGGTGGTTTCGGCGGTGCCGAGGGCCTGGTCGGTTTCATTCGCCGGGCCGGCATTGACCTGCTGCTGGACGTCACCCACCCCTACGCCGCCCGCATCAGCGCCAATGCAGCCCAGGCCTCGGCGCTCACCGGGATACCACTCTGGGCCTTGCGGCGTCCGGCGTGGCAGGCCTCGGAGGGCGACGATTGGCGCGAGGTAGCGGACTGGGACGCGCTCATCGCTTCCCTCTCCGGTTTCCGGCGGCCTTTCTTCACCCTGGGCCGTGAGCCCCTCGCCCACCTCGACGCCATTCCCGCCCACCAACACTGGACCGTACGTTGCCTGCAGGGCCAACCCGCCGGTCCCCGCTACCGCGTGATCGGCGACCGCGGCCCGTTCGCCCTGGACGCCGAACGAGCCCTGTTCCGCCAGGGCGGTTTCGACGTGCTGATCACCAAGAACAGCGGCGGCGCCTCCACCGAGCCCAAGCTGCAGGTGGCCCGGGAACTGTGTTGCCCCGTCCTGATGCTGACCCGCCCGGTGTTGCCCGACGCGGACCGCACGTTCGCCACCCCCGACGTCCTGTGGGCAGCCCTCTCCCACTGAGCTGTGCACCCCCTCACAGCTGTGAACAGGAGCTCCCCGCTAGAATCGCCTTTTCAGGGAGAGATCGATGCAGACCATCAGCCATATCCAGACCTATCCACGCCGACCGTCCAAGGCCGTGGAGTACAAGTACTCAATGAATGCAACTGAACTTTCAATGTGGAAAAGGGGTGCAGAAATTTCTCT
Source organism: Pseudomonas mangiferae (assembly GCF_007109405.1). GTDB lineage: Bacteria > Pseudomonadota > Gammaproteobacteria > Pseudomonadales > Pseudomonadaceae > Pseudomonas_T > Pseudomonas_T mangiferae. The sequence goes on along the minus strand of NZ_VJOY01000001.1, from coordinate 273,861 downwards.
ACGAAATAATCCAGGATGGAGAAAATATGATGGTGTTATTTCTGATATAGCGGCCACCTACAATCGGCACTTTCAAGGCGACGGCGTTTGCAGCCCAGGCTTATTTGTAGTTCCTTTCGTAGACCCCAAGCTCTTAAGAGCAATCGTCTATACCGAAACAGGTCCAGGCGTAAAACAAGAGGCTTGGGAAAAAAGACCCATGCAAATTGGAAACGCAGGGGATTTAGGAATTAATGATGTATTGGCCACGGATAATTTTATAGGCGAAAACGCAAAATTAATCTTGCCAGACGCCTATAAATATCTGACTTTCGAGAACATAAGAAATCAAGCCAAGGAAAACATAATCGCAGGCACCGCCTATCTCCTTATGCGCGCATGCACGTTTGCTACAGTGACTCTAATTGATGATGGAAATCCTTCTGAGATCAGCGTCACAAAAGATCTGTCGAATTTAGAGCGTATAGCAAAAGCTGTTGAAACAACTGTTGAGGTCCTCCTCAAGCTCAACCCAGGCATAAACCCGAACTCATTAAGGCCTGGGCAGAAACTGCTATACATCAAGGCAAAAAAGAAAAGAGTGATTTATTCCATGGAGCGCCTGGATTTTAATTTTACTGCATCCGTCTATAATGTTTCCGGAGACTCCGCCTACAAAGATAAACTTGAATTTTTCTATAATTTCCCGGATTGAAAATATGCTTATCTCCAGGATGATAATTTTTTCTAGTTTGTGGCTGACTGCTTCAGGGCAAGTTAATGGCGAGAATTTACAGGCAGATTTCTTCGAAGGTCGTTATCAGGGGCAAGGTCGTGGTTGCGGCGGAGTGCTCACCATCCGCCATCAATCTATTTCGTGGCACTCCCAAGCACTTAATTGTGAAATAAAAAACTATGAAGTCACTGAGCAAGAACATCGGGGATATAGTCATAGAATTTTCTATTTAGTCCAGAAAAAAAACAAGAGTTGCCGCTTGCACGCCCTTGAACTTATTCATGACGAATATTTTCCCAATTACGTGGGCGGCTGGTATGCCAATGCCTATCTCTCGAAAAACGAGTACGACAGGCGCATAGAGAAGACTTCAAGTTATGGGTGCGTTTTTATAAAAAAACTCAACCCTCGCAACAATCCCGAGCCCACCGACCTTCCGAATTCGAAATGAGTTGGAGCGCTTCAAACAGCAATCGCTGTCTTGGAGCGCTCACCGAGATGTTTAGCAGATGACAGCAGGCAGGGTCTTGCCCGTCTTCAAGCCCAGGCCGAAGTAACAGGCATGCTGACCATTAGCACTTTTCACGCAGACCAGATTTCGCCTTGAGCGCATGCGGTCGGCTGGGTCGTCGAGACAGCTTTCTTCTTGTCGAAGATCGGGTCCGATGGCGTCGAACATGCGTTGCGCGGCTTCCCCCGTCACCTGGAATGCCATGTTCTCATCGTGGTTGCCAGGCGTGTGCATATCGCCCAGTGTTCCACCGTAGGAGCCATACGTACCGCTCAGCTCCTTCTCGTAATGCCATGCACTGTCTGCCGCGAACACGAACAAAGGAGCAAAAACCAGCGCAGATGAAAAGTAGCGAAGCATGGAGACCTCACGGCATGACTGTAACGTGGAAATGATCGTCGTGACCGGCCAGCCTTCTGACTCTTGGTATGTCAGAGTCGTTGAAGAAAATCTGCTTGACCGAGGCGTCACTCCAAAATAACTCGATGAGCTTTCGCGTGGCTTCTTGATCGTACTGCGCCTCCCGGTAAGAAACCGGTCTCTGTTGCCCATCCTTTCGAAGTGGACGTATGTCCATTTCCAAGCCGCTTCGATGTGAGAGGTGCAGAGGAATTTGGCGCCATTGGCTAGGTTCTGTACGAAAAGTGCCTGCGCTCGGTGATGCTGCGTTAAAAACAGGCTCAGACTGCTCATTTACAGCACGTAAACTCCGCTTCTTCGCCTGTTTTTGCCTTGCCTGACCTTCGCTCGACGACTTTTCGTACAGAACCTAGGCTTATATTGCCTGCGCCGAACTTTCTTTCATCTATTTCGGCCCACCGCAACTCGATTTTCAGTAAAACGTTCAGTAGGCGGGGATGAGCAAATTGTCCTGCGCCATGTAATGGAGTTCCATAGGTGTAATATCCAGATTCTTCTGGCGCCTGCGGTAAACGAAAAAGTCCTCTTTCATCCTGACAGGGAATACTTACCCTGATATTTTCCGTTTGAAGAAAACTTAAATAAGGCGCAGTCCGGGGCACATTCAAGCCACCCGCCAATATCTATGACGGTATTTCACCTCACGCTGTGAACAGCGTCATTCCAGTGATCGGTAATCCGCCCTCAGGCGCTCTGCCAGCAGGCGGCCACGCCCGAGGCGGATCGGGCCGCTCTCGGTATCGATCAGCACCGTCGGGCAGGGGGATGGCCCCACGGCGGGCAGTTCCCGCAAGCGGCCATCGGTGAGGATCAGCAGGCGTTGGCGCTCCGCCGGTTTCTGCCGCTCGCGGCGGTCCAGCCACTGGAAGGCCTGGTCCAGCGCATCGTCCAACGGCGTGCCGCCGCCCGCCCCCAGTCCATCCAGCCAATCCCGCAACGAAGCGGAGGCCTTGCGGTCGAGCCAGGCCCAGCGGGCCTCACGGCCTCCGGCCTGCAGGATGGCGAGCTGCACCCGCTGGCGGTATGCCTGTTCGAACAGCGCGCTCAGCAATGCCTTGGCCCGCCCCAGGGCGCCCTGCCGGCGGGTGCTGGCGGATGCGTCGACGATCACCACCCAGCACTCGCCCCCGTCGGCACGGCGAGCCGGCCGGATCAGGTCGGCCCGGCGCCGGGGGCGGCCTCTGGCAAGGGTGGCCACCCAGTCGATGCGCCCCGCGTGAGGGCCTGCGGTGCGTGGGCCCTGTGAGCCGCCTGTGGCAGCACCGGGTCGTGGTCGTGCATCCGCCCCGGTCGCTGCCGGTGCGGGACGGATGCTCAGGTCTTTTTTAGCCAGGTGGGCAGCGCGCGGTTGCCCGCCATGGGCACGGGCTGAGCCGGTAGTTCACCCCACTGCCCCTCGCCTGCCGCCGTGTCCTGGGGCGGCGTATCGGCTGGCCGGGGTGGCGGTGCGGAGGGAGCCGGAGGGCTGGCCTCCGCCGAAGCGCGTCGGCGATGAGCCAGGACGAACGGTTCGACCGCGTCCAGGTCTTCCGGAGCGATCGCGCGGGCGCCTCGCCATGCGGCATGCGCTCGGGCGCCGCGCAGCCAGACCAGATCCGCCCGCAGGCCGTCCACCTCGGCATCGAAGCAGCGCTGGGCGATGCTGGACAGGCTGGCGTCGTCCAGGGGAATGGAGGCCAGCTTCCGACGTGCGGCCAGGCAGCGTTGCACCAGGGCGTCCTGCTCGGCGTGCCAGCGGGCCAGGAAGGCCTGGGGATCGGCGTCGAACGCCAGGCGACGGCGGACGATTTCCGCCCGTGCCGCCGGCTCCGGTGAGCCGGACAGGGTCACCTTGAAACCGAAGCGATCCAGCAGCTGCGGCCGCAGGTCACCCTCCTCCGGGTTCATGGTGCCGATGAGCACGAAGCGTGCGGGATGGCGATGGGACACGCCATCCCGTTCGACCTGGTTCGTACCGCTGGCCGCCACGTCCAGCAACAGGTCCACCAGATGATCCGGCAGCAGGTTCACTTCATCGACGTACAGCACCCCACCGTGGGCTTTCGCCAGCAGGCCCGGGGAAAAGCGCACGCGCCCCTCGCCCAAGGCAGCGTCCAGGTCGAGGGTGCCGACGATGCGCTCTTCGCTGGCCCCCAGGGGCAGGTCGACGAAGGCGCCGCTTTCCAGCAGGTCCGCTACGCCCCGGGCCAGGGTGGACTTGGCCATCCCGCGGGGGCCCTCGATCAGCACGCCGCCGATGGACGGGTCGATGGCCGCAAGGCAAAGCGCCTGCTTCAACGCATCGGCAGCAACCACTGCGGCGAGGGGGAAAGGTGGCGTGGGCGACATGAGCGCTCCTGGGAAGGCGAGACGCCGATGGTAGCGAAGGCCGCCGGGCTCGGCACGTCTTCGATGCACATCGGTGATTGAAAGCCCGGGAACGATGCAGTAAGTTGATCGCCACCACGGAGACCCGTCATGCCGCATCCCTTCCAAACCCTGTGTCCTGCCTGCCCTGGTGCTCCCCGCGCCGCGCAGTGTGCCGCCCGGACTCAGAGTGAGGCAGGTTTCGGCTACCGCTTTTACGGCTATTGGTTTAGCCACGGGCGCGCCTGACTCTTTCCCAGGCGCCCCAGTAAACGGGTCGCCACCAGACGTTTTTCGAAACCCCCGGTCGGCCTCCCGACCGGGGGTTTTCTTTTTCCAGCACCGTCCAGAGGAACTGCACCATGACCGCTTACCGCCCCTACCCCTCGTATGCCTTCGCTGACTGGCGATTTAGCCACGTGACCGCCCTTCGACCGACCTTGAATCGAACACCCAGTTAGTGCCCGGCGCGTGCGCGCGCTGGCCGAGGAACCCTGTCCATGAATGCTTCCGTCGTTTCGCTGCTCCCCGTCTCTCCTGCTCCGACCGCGGCCCCGCCGCGTATCGCCGACGAGCGCCAGGCACTGCCGCTGCCCACCCCGGCCGACTTGCGCCGCCACCTGCCCCTGCCCCCCGCCCTGGCTGCCCGGGTCCATCGTGACCGCGAGGCCATCCGCGCCATTCTCGATGGCCAGGACGACCGCCTGTTGGTGGTGGTCGGTCCCTGCTCCCTGCATGACCCCCAGTCCGCCCTCGACTATGCCGACCGTCTGGCCGAACTGGCAGGCCGAGTATCCGACCGCCTGCTGCTGGTGATGCGTGCCTACGTGGAGAAGCCGCGTACTACCGTGGGCTGGAAAGGCTTGCTGTATGACCCGCACCTGGATGGCAGCGATGACATGGCCGAGGGCCTGGCGTTGTCGCGGCGGCTGATGCTGCAGATGATCGAACGCGGCCTGCCGGTGGCCAGCGAACTGTTGCAGCCCCTGGCCGCCGGCTACCTGGACGACCTGCTGGCCTGGGGCGCCATCGGTGCGCGGACCAGCGAATCCCAGGTGCACCGCGAACTGGTGAGCGGCCTGGACCTGCCGGTGGGTTTCAAGAACGGCACCGATGGCGGCGTCGCCATCGCCTGCGATGCCATGCGCTCGGCGGCCCGTCCCCACCGGCATTTCGGTCTCGACGCCCAGGGTCGTCCGGCGCGTATCGAGACCACCGGCAACCCCCATACCCATCTGGTGCTGCGGGGCGGTCACGCGGGGCCGAATTACGACGCCCGCAGCGTGCGCAGCGCCCGCGAAGACCTGCTGCGCCAGGGCATCCCGGCACGGATCATGGTCGACTGCAGCCATGCCAACAGCGGCAAGGACCCGCTGCGGCAGCCAGCGGTGTTCGCCAGCCTGTTGGAACAACGCCTGGCGGGGGATCGCTCGCTGCGCGGCGCCATGCTGGAAAGCCATCTGCTGGAAGGCTGCCAGCCGCTCTCCGCCCCCTTGCGCTACGGCGTGTCGATCACCGACGGTTGCCTGGGATGGACGGCGACCGAAACGCTGCTGCAAGAGGCGTTCCAGCGCTTGGGTGGACGGCGGCGCTGAGTCAGCACTCCTCGATGTCCAGCAGCAAGTTCTCCAGAAGCGCCTGGTAGTCGCCAGGCGTTTCCCAGAGCCCGCGCTGATGGGCTTCCACCAGGCGCTCGGCGATATCCCGCAAGGCCTCGGGGTTGTGCTGCTGGATGAAGGCACGGGTGTCCTCGTCCAGCAGGTAGGCGTCGGCCAGCAGGCGGTACTGGTGATCGTCCACCAGGCCGCTGGTGGCGTCGAAGGCGAACAGGTAGTCCACCGTGGCCGACAGCTCGAAGGCGCCCTTGTAGCCATGGCGCTTCATGCCGGCGATCCACTTCGGGTTGGCCGCCCGGGCCCGTACCACCCGGCCGAGTTCTTCCTTGAGGGTGCGCATCCGCGGCCGGTCCGGCTGGCTGAGGTCGCCGTGGTAGCTGGCCACCGGGGCGCCGCCCAGGGTTTCCGCCGCGGCCAGCATGCCGCCCTGGAACTGGTAGTAATCGTTGGAATCCAGCAGGTCGTGCTCGTGGTTGTCCTGGTTCTGCAGCACCGCCTGCAGCGCGCCCAGGCGTTGGGCGAAGTGCTCCCGGGCCGGGCTGCCGGCGTCTTCGCTGCCATAGGCGTAGCCGCCCCAGTTCAGGTAAACCTCCGCCAGGTCCGCCCGGGTTTCCCAGGTCCGCGCCTCGATGGCGCCCTGCACGCCTGCCCCGTAGGCGCCCGGCGCTGAGCCGAAGACCCGCCAGCCGGCCTGGCGCCGGGCGTCATCGGCAGAAATGCCCTCGTCATGCAGGCGCGCGCGTTCGGCGCGCACGTGAGCGGCCAGGGGGTTGAAGTCGTCCGGCTCGTCCAGCTCGGCGACCGCCTGCACCGCGGCGTCGAACAGCCGGATGAGGTTGGCGAACGCATCGCGGAAGAACCCCGATACCCTCAGGGTGACGTCCACCCGCGGGTGATCCAGGGCACCTGGCGGCAGGATTTCGAAGTCCTCTACCCGCTGACTGCCCGCCTGCCACACCGGCCGCACGCCCATCAGGGCCATGGCCTGGGCGATGTCATCACCGCCGCTGCGCATGGTGGCGGTGCCCCACACCGACAGGCCGAGGCACCGCAAGGGCTCGCCGTGTTCCTGCAGGTGCCGCTCCAGCAGCAGGCGCGCCGACTGCCAGCCGATGCTCCACGCGGTGGGCGTGGGCAGGTTGCGCACGTCCACCGAATAGAAGTTGCGGCCGGTGGGCAGCACGTCCAGCCGCCCGCGGCTCGGCGCGCCGCTGGGCCCGGCGGGGACGAAGCGACCGTCCAGGGCGTCCAGCAGCCCCTGCATTTCCGCGGGCCCGCAGGCATCCAGGGCGGGCGCGACCCGGGTGCGCACCTGCTCCAGGACAGCCCGGCTGGCCGGCCAGTCGACGCAAGGCGAAGCGATGCCGCGAATCAGTGCCAGGGCCAGGGCCTCCAGTCGCTCCCGGGTATCCCCGGTGCTGCGCCAGGGATCGTCGCTCGCCCGCTGCAGCGCGTCCGGTCGCGGGCCGGCCCAGGGGGCGGCCATGTCCCCGTCCAGGGGGTCGAAGCCCAGGCCGAGGTCGTCCGCCAGGGCCCGCAGCAGGCTGGCGTTGGCGCCACGGCCATCGCCGCGGGGAATGCGCACCAGCGCCAGCAGCGTGTCATCCCGCAGCGTGCCGGTGGGGGATTCGCCGAACACATGAAGCCCGTCGCGGATCTGCGATTCCTTGAGGTCGCAGAGGTAGGCGTCCAGCTGCGGCAACCAGCCCTCGTCGTCGCCGCCCACCTGCAATCCCAGTTCCCGGTCCAGTTGGGTGGTGCGCACGCAGGCCAGGATTTCGCCCCGCAATTGCTCCGCACGGCGCGGGTCCAGCAGGCAGGCGTCGTAGTACTCGTCCGCCAAACGCTCCAGGTCCCGCAGCGGACCGTAGTTCTCCGCCCGGGTCAGCGGCGGCATCAGGTGGTCGATGATCACCGCCTGGGTGCGTCGCTTGGCCTGGGCGCCCTCCCCCGGGTCGTTGACGATGAACGGATAGACATTGGGCAGCGGTCCCAGCACCGCATCCGGCCAGCAGGCCTCGGATAGCCCGACGCCCTTGCCGGGCAGCCATTCCAGGTTGCCGTGCTTGCCCACGTGGATCACCGCGTCCACGGCGAACACGTGACGCAGCCAGAAATAGAACGCCAGGTAGCCATGGGGCGGCACCAGCGCCGGGTCGTGGTACACGGCGCTGGGGTCGACCTGGTAGCCGCGGGCCGGCTGGATGCCGACGAAGGTCAGGCCGACCCGCAACCCGGCCACCATCAGCCGGCCCCGACGGAACATCGGATCGGCCTCCGGCTCGCCCCAGCGCGACAGGATGGCCTGGCGATTGGCCTCGGGCAGTCGGTCGAAATGCGCCCGGTATTCGTCCAGGGCCAGGCTCTGGCGGGCCGGACGCAGGTCCAGGGTGTCCAGGTCGTTGCTGATCCCGCCCAGCAGCGCGTGGATCAGCGCGCTGCCGTCCTCCGGCAGCCCGGCCACCGGGTACCCCCGCTCGGCCAGGGCGCGCAGGATGTTCAGGGCCGCCGCCGGCGTGTCCAGGCCGACGCCATTGCCGATGCGGCCGTCCCGGGTCGGGTAGTTGGCGAGGATCAGGGCGACCCGCTTGTCGGCGTTGGCCAGGCGCGCCAGGCGGCACCAGCGCCGCGCCAGCTCCGCCACGAAGTCCATGCGCGCCGGGTCGGCCCGGTAGCACACCACGTCGCTCTGGCTGCGCTCGCTGCGCCAGGCCAGGTCCTTGAAGCTGATCGGCCGGGTAATGATGCGCCCGTCCAGCTCCGGCAGGGCCACGTGCATCGCCAGGTCGCGCGGTCCCAGGCCGCGGCTGCTGTCTTCCCAGACCTGGCGGTTGTCCAGGGCGCAGATCGCCTGCATCACCGGCACCGGGCGGCGGAACGGCAGGCGGCTGGGCGCTTCCGGGTTGGACTGGGCGAACCCCGTGGTATTGATCACCAGCGCCACGTCCGCCGCGTCGAACAGGGCCTCCACCGCGTCCAGGCAGGCGGCCTCCTTGAGGCTGGCCACGGCGATGGGCAGGGGGTCCAGCCCCTGGGCCTGGAGGCGCGCGATGAAGGCGTCGATGAAGGCCGTGTTGGCCGCCTGCAGGTGGGTGCGATAGAACAGCAGCGCCACCACCGGGCGCGGCGGCGTCCAGTCGGCGCGCCAGTCGTCCAGGCCCGGCGCCGGCAGGTGCGGGTGATACAGCGCTACCCGCGGCAGCGCCTGGGGCTCTACCCAGGCCTCCGCGCGGCCGAACCAGCGCTGGCCGACGAACCGATAGAACTGCCGGGCATTGGCCAGCCCGCCCTGGCGCAGGTACTGCCAAGCCCGCTCGGCGTCCGCCGCGTCCACGTTGCCCAGGGCACTCAGCTCCGGATCGGGGCGGTCGTCCCCTGGCACCATCACCAGGGTGGTGCCGTCCCAACCCAGGGCCTGCAGCCGCTCCACGCCGTAGCGCCAGTAACCGATGCCGCCATGCAGCGACAGCAGGATCACCCGCGCGTGACGCAGCACTTCCTCCACGTAGAGGTCCACGGAGGCGTGGTTGCGCAGCTGCGTGGGGTTCGCCAGGCGCAGGCTCGGGTAGTCGTCCGGCAACTCCCGGGCAGCCTCCGCCAGCAGCGACAGGTGCGAGTCGCCGCTGCACAGCACCACCAGCTCCGCCGGGGTCTGGGCCAGGTGGGCGATACCGTCGTCCGGCACGAAACCGCCGGGCTGGGTGCGCAGCAGGTGCATTGGATCAGCAACGCCGGAGTGGTCGGGGCAGGCGGTGCACGGCCATCAGAGCGCCGCGCGCAATTCGGCGACGATGGCCGCCTGGTCCAGGGCCTGGCCGATGAGCACCAGCCGGGTGAGTCGGGCCTCGTCGGCGCGCCAGGGACGGTCGAAATGCCGGTCGAAGCGCTCCCCGACGCCCTGCACCAGCAGGCGCATGGGCTTGCCGGGCACGGCGACGAAGCCCTTGGCGCGCAGGATGCCGTGGCGCCGCACCAGGGTGGCGAGGGTCTCCAGCAGGCATTTCTCGTCCACTTCCGGCAGGTCGACGGAGAAGGAGTCGAAGGCGTCGTGGTCGTGTTCTTCGCCCGGTGCGTGATCGTGATGGCCGGGCCGCCCGTCGATATGGGCTTCCGCCTCGGCGTTCAGCCCCAGCAGCACGTCCAGCGGCAGCTGACCCTGGCGCGCCTCGATCACCTTCACCGCGGCGGGCAGCTCTTCGGACACCTCGGCGCGCACCCGCTCCAGGGCGGTGGCGTCCAGCAGGTCGGTCTTGTTGAGCACCACCAGGTCGGCGCTGGCCAGCTGGTCTTCGAACAGTTCGTGGAGGGGCGACTCGTGGTCCAGGTTGGGGTCCTGGCGGCGCTGGGCGTCCACCTGCTCCGGGTGGGCGGCGAAGGTGCCGGCCGCCACCGCCGGGCTGTCCACCACGGTGATCACCGCGTCGACGGTACAGGCGTTGCGGATTTCCGGCCATTGGAAGGCCTGGACCAGGGGCTTCGGCAGGGCCAGCCCGGAGGTCTCGATGAGGATGTGGTCGAGCGTATCCCGGCGCGCCACCAGCTCGCGCATCACCGGGAAGAATTCTTCCTGCACCGTACAGCACAGGCAGCCGTTGGCCAGTTCGAAGACGCGCCCCACCGCCTCTTCCTCGCTGCAACCGATGGTGCACTGCTTGAGGATCTCGCCGTCGATGCCCAGCTCGCCAAACTCATTGACGATCACCGCGATGCGCCGCCCCTGGGCCTGGTCGAGCAGGTGCCGCAGCAGGGTGGTTTTCCCGGCGCCAAGGAAGCCGGTGACGATGGTGACGGGTAGTTTGCCCAGGGTCTTCATGTGCTGCGCAGTCCTGTTCTGAACGAAGCGGAACGGCGGGCAGGGGCGACGGACGCGGGCGGGCCCGCGCGGAGACTCGCCACCGGATCACCCCGCCCGGTTGTCTGGAGCGCCGCGAGAGCGGCGGGTCGAGGCAGGTCTCCTGGCTCACGGCGTGCGCATCGCGCGCCTGCCCGCCTTCCCACGGTGAAAACCGCAGTGGCGCCTGGACAGGTCTGGCCGTTCGCAGTTGCGGGGGCAGCCGCGGCACATCCGCGTTCCCTCCGCGGCGCCCACGCATCGCGGACGCCACGGTCCGGCGGCAGGGCCGGACACCTCGAACCGGCAAGGCTACGCAGGGACCGGGGCGGGGTCAATCGGCGAGGTTGACGCTCGCCCGGCATTCATGCTGTCCTACCCGACTGTTCCAGGTGCCCCGCGCGGCCGTGCGCGAGGTGAAACGGGAAGCCGGTGCGCTGGGGGTTTTACCCCTTCAAGTCCGGCGCTGCCCCCGCAACGGTAAGCGAGCGATGGAAACCGATGGCCACTGTGCGATGCACGGGAAGGCGGTTTCCGCCGTCGGCCGATGGCCGATCCTCGCAAGCCCGGAGACCGGCCTGGTCCGTTGTTTGGCTTACCGCGGCGGGCGGACACGAGCTGGAACCGGGGCGCCGCGTGCGGCCCGGCTTTCGTGCGTGCCGGCTGCCTCCCGATGTCCACCTCGCAGCTCCAGAAGGAACGCACCCATGCCTCGCAGCGCCCTCGCCTCCTCCAGCCTCGCCGCCCATTCCCTGTCGCAACGCCTGCCCCTGGCCATCGGCAGCTGCCTGCTGGGTGCCCTGCTGGTCTACTTCGCCGGCTTCTCCCACATCGACGCGGTGCACAACGCCACCCACGACACCCGTCACAGCACTGCCTTCCCCTGCCACTGAGGAGCGTCGCCATGTTCAAGCGCATCGCCCACACCGCAGGGCTCGCCGGCCTGCTGGCCGCCATTCTGCTGACCGTGCTGCAACTGCTCTGGGTCACCCCGCTGATCCTCGAAGCGGAGACCTACGAGAACAGCGAGCCGGCCGCTGTCCACGAGCATGGCGACGGCGCGGCCGCCCACGTGCATGAGGAGGACGCCGAAGCCTGGTCGCCGGAAGACGGCTGGCAGCGCACCCTGTCCACCAGCGGCAGCAACCTGGTGGTGGCCGTGGGCTTCGCCCTGATGCTGGCCGGCCTGTATTCCCTGAAGGCGCCCCTGCGGGTGCGCGAGGGCCTGGCCTGGGGCGCCGCGGGTTTCGTTACCTTCAACCTGGCGCCGGCCGCCGGCCTGCCGCCGGAACTGCCGGGGACCGCTGCCGCCGACCTGCTGCTGCGCCAGTACTGGTGGGTAGGCACCGCCACGGCTACCGCCGTGGGCCTCGCACTGCTGGTATTCGCCCGGCATTGGGCGCTGCGGATCGGGGCGTTGCTGCTGATCGCCGTGCCGCACCTGATCGGCGCCCCGCAGCCGGAGATGCACGAGAGCCTGGCGCCCGAACACCTGGAGCGCCAGTTCGTCTTCGCCTCGCTGACCACCAACGCGCTGTTCTGGCTCGCCTTGGGCGCTGCCAGCGCCTGGCTGTTCAGCCGCCCGGCCCACGGGGCCCGATGACCCGCTACGTTGCGGGCCTCGGCTGCCGGCAAGGTTGCGAGACAGCCGAGCTGGCCGCGCTGCTGGACCGTGTACTGGACGAAGCCGGCGTGCCGCGCAGCGCGCTGATGGGCCTGGCCAGCCTGCAACGCAAGTGCGTCGAACCGGCCCTGGCGGGACTGGCCCGGCAACGGGCCCTGCCCCTGGAAGGATTCGACGAGACCGTCCTGGCCCGCCACACCGGGCGTCTGCACAGCCCTTCGGCGCGGGTGCTAGACGCCACGGGCTGCGCCGGCATCGCCGAGGCCGCCGCGCTCGCCCTGGCCGACCGCTGGGGCGAAGGGCCGGCCGAACTGCGCGTCGGCAAGCGCAGCAGCGGCCACGCCAGCGTTGCTTTGGCGCGGGTCGAGGGCCAGGCGGCCGATTCGCTATGACCGTCTACTTCATCGGCGCCGGGCCGGGCGATCCCGAACTCATCACAGTCAAGGGCCAGCGGCTGGTCCGCAGCTGCCCGGTGATTCTCTACGCCGGCTCCCTCGTGCCGCTGGCGGTACTGGATGGTCATCGCGCGGAACAGGTGATCGATACCTCCACCCTGCACCTGGAGCAGATCGTCGACCACTTGCGTGAGGCCCACGCGCGCGGCTGGGACGTGGCCCGCGTGCATTCCGGCGACCCGTCGCTGTACGGCGCCATCGGCGAGCAGATCGTCGCCCTGCGAAACGCTGGCATTCCCTACGAGATCGTTCCCGGAGTCACCGCCACCTCGGCCTGCGCCGCCGTGCTCGGGGTGGAGCTGACGCTTCCGGATGTGGCCCAGAGCGTGATCCTCACGCGCCATGCCCAGCGCACCGCGATGCCCAACGGTGAACAGCTGGCTGAACTCGCCCGGCACCGGGCCACCCTGTCGATCCACCTGGGCGTAGCCCACCTCGCGTCGATCATCGAGACCCTGCTGCCTCACTACGGCGCCGACTGCCCGATAGCGGTAGTCCATCGCGCCACCTGGCCGGACCAGGGCTGGGTCATGGGCACCCTGGCCGATATCCAGGCCCAGGTCGACGCCAAAGGGTTTCGCCGCACCGCGCTGATCCTGGTAGGCCGGGTCCTGGCCACGGACGCGTTCGGTCGCTCGTCCCTGTACCGCGCCGGCCACGCCCATCTCTATCGTACGGCGTCTTCCGACGACGCCTGAGGCGTCCGCCACGCCTGCAGCCGGTAGCCATTCACGTCCACCTTCCCTCGATCGACCCCCACCACGATCTCCGCGCCATGGGCCGCGAGGTCCTGGTTCAACGTGCCGCCGTACAGCGCCTTCAGAAACGCGGGATAGCGCAGCGCCGGACAGAGCCAGGCATGCAAGGCCGGCAAGGTGAAAGCCCAATGGGCCACGTCGCATTCGAATCCGTGGCTGCGCAAGGCCGAAAGCGTGTCGGCATCGCCGGCCATCACTCGGAGGCAGGTGTCGGTGAGCCGGGGGAGAAAAGAGGGAGAAGAAGACGCCATGCCGGCAGCTTAGCCGGCACGGCTTATCAGGACGAGCGTTTCACTCGCTGCGGGCCGGCGGGATATTGCCCGGGATGCTCTCGCTGGTGGTGCCGCTGCCGGTGGTGCGGGCATCGGTGCCATCGGTCCCTGAGCCGGTCTTTCCGTCCAGGGTGATGCGGTTTTCGTGCTCCATCACCGTGCCATGCTCGGTGTCGTTGCCCATGGGCTCCTGAATGAGGGTGTCATCGGTACGCGGCGTGGTGGGCGAGCCCGCACCCGGACCACTGGGCGCACCGGGCATAGTGCTCTGGGCATGGGCGGCGGCCGAGAAGGCAGTAGCGAGGGCCAGGACAAAGGCTGGGATGATCTGTTTCGAAGGCATGGCGAACTCTCCGAGTGGGTTACTTTCCTTGGAAGAAACCTTAGCTACAAGAGTGCCAGCATGCCGACGAGTGGATAAATGGGCCTGGCGGGACTTCATGGCTTCATCCCCGCCGCACTTCATTCATATCAGGTACAGCGTTTTACTTGGAGGTATCGAACAAGTCATCGCATTCATCGCAGGCGAATAACCACGTTGTTTCGCCACAACGCAAACGTCCAGTAGCACTTGCTTGTATCTGCCAACTACAGGATTGCCCTGCATAAGTGGCTACGCCTTCGATAGCGCAGGAGGCGTATTCGTAGTGGTCGTGCAATGTTCGGCTGTCCACGATTCGCGCCCGCTCGAAAAATGCTTTTGCCTGGGCGTTGCTCAAATCCACATCCTCGGGTTTGCATTGCTGGATATTCGACGAAGTGAAATCCTCGACGTAGACACGTTCGAGTTTTCCGCCCTGGAAGTCCTTAGAGCAGGCGGAGAGTGTCATCAACAAGAGCAAGACATAGGCGTGCTTCATTTCCATTGTGCGGAACTCGCCTCGCCGGGATTCTTGTAGGAAATAGCCGGATGCCTGTACACATCCGCGGACGTGAGGCTGAAGTGGCGATACAACTCATCCACCAGCCATTGCAGGGAACTGTTTTGTTGCGCGGTGACGGACTCGTACGTCACATCGCTTAGGCTCCTGCCAACCAGTTCTATACCTACCGAATCACTGTTCACCGGGTAGCGGTCCGGATAGCGCTTTCCTCGCTCATGGGAATCCAATGCGCGGATTTGTGCAGACCATTTCATGGCTAGGATTCTGGCCATGGCACCGGCATCGCAGTTGTTCTTGTTGATTTCTAGGCACTTAGACTTGAGTAATCTGCCAACGTGGTAACAACGCTTCAAGACACTGGCCGTCTGATAAATCTGGCCATTCTTGTCTATCAGGAAGTGCGCACCATTACCGCCTTGCTTGTAGCCGGATAACGTACTGATGCAGAGTCAGAATCCGTCTGGTGGACCACGATCGCGTGCACTCCACTCAGGTCGCCCTGTTCGATACTGGTGAAGCGCATGGCACTGACCCGCGCATCCATGAGCATTCCGTCCTTATGCAGACTCGACATGAGTCCAACTCCCTCTTGCGTCGAAAGCGGCTGTATATAGCACAGTCGGTTTCGCACAGAGGTTGAATGTGTTCACACCCAGAACTCAGGGCTTCCACAACGTAATCCCGCCATTCAGCGTGCGGTCCAGGTAGGTCGCGGCGCTGATCAGGGCGAGGTGGGTCAGGGCCTGGGGCAGGTTGCCCAGGGGGCGGCCGTCCTTGTCGAACTCTTCCGCGTAGAGCCCCACCGGATTGGCATAGCGCAGCAGTTGTTCGAACTCCAGGTGCGCTTCATCGATACGGCCGGCGCGAGCCAGGCATTCCACGTACCAGAAGGAGCAGGCGGCAAAGGCGCCTTCTTCGCCCGGCAAGGCATCCGAGGGGGTGTCGTGGGTGCGGTAGCGATAGACCATGCCATCGCGTACAAGGGTTTTCTCGATGGCGCCGAGGGTCGAGAGCCAGCGCGGGTCGGTGGCGCTGACGAATCGCACCAGGGGCATCAGCAGCATCGAGCCGTCCAGGGCGCGGCTGCCGATGTGCTGGACGAAGTGGTTGCCCTCCTCGTCCCAGAACCGCGTCCAGATGTCTTCGTGGATCTTGGTCCGCTCGCAGTCCCAGCGGGCGAAGGGTGCCGGCAGCGAGCGCTTGTTGGCCAGGCGGATGGCGCGGTCCAGGGCGACCCAGCACATCAGCCGGGAATGCAGGAAGTGCTGGGCTTCGCCGCGCATTTCCCAGATTCCCACGTCCGGTTCCTGCCAGGTCTCGCACAGGTGATCCACCACCCGCACCACCTGCTGCCAGCCGTCGTGGGAAATGGCCTCGCCGTACTTGTTGGCGAGGTAGACCGCGTCCAGCAGTTCGCCATAGATATCCAGCTGGACCTGGGCATAGGCCTCGTTGCCGATTCGCACCGGCTTCGCGCCGCCGTAGCCGCTCAGGTGGTCCAGGGTTTCCTCCGGCAACTCCTGGCGGCCGTCGATGCCATAGAGGATGCGCAGCTTGCCCGGCACTTCCTGGCAGTCGTGCACCTGCTTGCGCAGCCAACGCATGTAGGCGTTGGCTTCCTCAGTGAAGCCCAGGCGCATGAACGCGTAGACGGTGAAGGAGGCGTCGCGGATCCATGTATAGCGATAGTCCCAGTTCCGTTCGCCACCCCGGGCTTCCGGAAGGCCGAAGGTGGCGGCGGCGAGGATCGCACCGTCCCGGGAGGTCAGCAGTTTCAGCGCCAAGGCGGAACGATTCACCGCCTCCCGCCAACGCCCCTTGTACTGGGACTGGCCCAACCAGCGTCGCCAGAATGCTTCCGTCTCGCGCAGGCAGGCGACCGCGTCGCCGGCGTCCACCCGCACGTCTTCGTCGCCGCCGAGAGTGAACTGGGCGTGTTCGCCGTGACCCAGACGGAACCGCGCCACGGCGCTTCCTCCCTCCACATCCAGGGTGGTAGTGGCGGACAGGCGCAGCGCGGGCTGGCCGGGTGCGCTGAACCGCACGTCGCCGCTTCCGAGGATTTCCGCCTGGGTATCGGCGCGTCCGTAGTCGTGGCGGACCCGGCACTCCAGGCGAATCTCCGCCTCGCCCTGGGCCACTTCGATGCGCCGCACCAGGCGCGGCAGGCCCGGCGCGTCGCAGATGGGCATGAAATCCGTGAGCAGCACCACCGCATCGTCCGCCAGCCAGCGGGTCTGCAGCACATTGGTGTCCGGCACGTAGAGTTGCTGGCGCCGCGCCCCGGGCAGCACCGGCGCCAGGTCGAAGATGCCGGCCTCGGGGGTATCCAGCAACGAGGCGAATACCGTCGGGCTATCGAAGTCCGGCCAGCAGAAGAAATCCACGCAGCCATCGTCCGCCACCAGGGCGGCACTGCGCAGGTCGCCGACGATGCCATGGGCTTCGATGGGGCGCTGGCCGTTGCCCTGCTCTTCGGGATGAGCGTGGTACCGCGTGCAGTTCTCAGCCATTGTCGCGGAACCCCGGGTAGAGGCTCATGCCGCCGTCGACGAACAGGGTCTCGCCCACCACGTAGTCCGAAGCGTCGGAAGCCAGCCAGACCACCGCATTGGCCACGTCCTCCACGTCGCCGATGCGGCCGTAGGGAATCAGGTCCAGCAGGCGCTCGCCTTCTTCGCCCGCGGTGGTATCGGTATTGATGGCGGTGCGGATTGCCCCGGGGGCGACGCCGTTGATGCGGATGCGCTGGCCGGACAGCTCCTGGGCCAGGGTCCGCATCAGCATGTCCACCCCGCCCTTGGAGGCGGCGTAGTTGACGTGGCCGGCCCATGGAATGCGCTCGTGCACCGAGCTCATGTGGATGATCTTGCCCGCAGCCCGGGACACGCCGGAGCGAACGCCCTGGCGCTGGAAGATGCGGATCGCCTCCCGGGCGCAGAGGAACTGGCCGGTGAGGTTGACGTTGAGCACCGCGTTCCAGTCGTCGAGGCTCAGCTCGGCGCTGGGGGCGTCCTTCTGCATGCCGGAGTTGGCCAGCAGGATATCCAGGTGACCGAACGCCTCGAGGATCTGCTGGAACATCCGCTGCACCGCCTGTTCGTCGGAGACGTCGGCGCCGATGGCCAGCGCCTTGCCGCCCGCGGCGACGATCTCCGCGGCCAGACGCTCGGCCGGTTCCGCCTGGGAGTTGTAGTTGATCGCCACCGCCGCCCCGCTGTCCGCCAGGGCGCGGGCGCACCCCTGGCCGATGCCGGAACTGGCGCCGGTCACCAACGCCACCTGGCCGTCCAGTCTGATCTGCATGCTCGCCTCCACCGTCTGGGCCTGAACTAGCAGACTGGTAGCCCCGTCCGGGAGTTCAGACCAGGCCCGCCCTGCGCGATGGCCCTGCCAGGCGCAGGGTCTTTCGAACCGCGCCGTCGGTCTCGCGGTCCATCTGCTACGACGCGCTCGTTGCACAAGGACTGATCCATGACCAACCCGACCTGCCCGGCCGACGTTCGCCACCAGTTGCTGGTGGGCACGTACACCGCGGGCAGCAGTGCCGGCATCCAGGTCTTCGATTTCGACGACCGGGCCGGCCACATCGGCGAACGCCGCCAGGAAGTGCCCTGTAGCAACCCCTCCTGGCTGGTGCTCTCGCCTTCGGCGGACCTGCTGTACGCCGTGCACGAGGACAGCGAGGGCCGGGTCGGCTGCTTCCGCCGGGACGCCAGCGGACGCCTGGAGGCCTGCGAGAGCCAGCCTTCGGAAGGGGACCACCCGACTCACGCGAGCCTGGCGGCGGATGGCCGGCACCTGTTCGTCGCCAACTACGCGGCCGACCGCGAACCGGGTGTCCTGAGCGTCCTGCCCGTAACCGCCGAAGGCGCCCTGTTGCGCGCCCGGCACAAGCAAATCCATGCCCGGGGCAGCGCGATCGACCCGGAGCGCCAGGCTCACGGGCACGTGCACTGCGTGGTCAGCGATCCATCCGGTCGTTACCTGTTCGCCTGCGACCTGGGCGCGGACGAAGTGGTCGTCCACCGCTACCAGCCTGATACCGAACCACCCCTGCAACCGGCTTCGTACTTCGAGGCGCCGCCCGGCAGCGGCCCGCGCCACCTGGTGTTCTCCCAGGACGGTCGCTTCGCCTACCTGACCCTGGAGCTGAGCGGCGAGTTGCTGGCCCTGGCCCATGCCGAGGGCGTCCTGACTCCGCTGCAACGGCTGCGCCTGGCGCCGGACGGGTTCCAGGGCAAGGTGGCCGCCGGCGCCCTTCACCTGTCCGCCGACGGACGCTTCCTCTATGCAGTCGACCGCGGCGAGCACAATCACCTCGTGGTCTACCGAGTCGACCCGGACGCTGGCCGGCTGGACCTGCTGCAGCGCCGCAGTTGCGAAGGCCAGGAGCCACGGGAGTTCGCCCTGTCCCCCTCGGGGCGCTTCCTGCTCGT
The DNA here is from genome assembly GCF_007109405.1 of Pseudomonas mangiferae. GTDB lineage: Bacteria > Pseudomonadota > Gammaproteobacteria > Pseudomonadales > Pseudomonadaceae > Pseudomonas_T > Pseudomonas_T mangiferae. The sequence goes on along the minus strand of NZ_VJOY01000001.1, from coordinate 254,990 downwards.
AGCGAACCAGGGCAGCGACTGCATACGCCTGTTCGAGCGCGATCCCCATGACGGGCGGATCGGTGCGCTGCTGCAAACCGTGAGTGTCGGCGCGCCGTCCGACTTCGTATTCGTGAGCCTGCCATGAAGAACCTGGAAACCCGCCTTCTCAAGTTCGCCCTCTACGGCGCCCAGAGCAGCCTCGGCAGTGCGCTGCTGGCGCAGCTGCTGACCCGCCAGCACGAGGGCATCGCCATCCTCGACGACCTCAACGCCCTGACCGCCCGCCCCGGACTGCGCGCCAAGAAGGGCGACCTGTTCGATGCCCTCAGCGTCAGCGAGAGCGTGGCCGGAGCCGACGGGGTGATCGCGGTGCTGAGCAGCCCGCGCCTGCCCGCCGGCGACCAACAGGACCATACCCGCACGCCGCGCCGCCAGCTGGAGGCCATCGAGTCCCTGGCCTTGGGCTTGCCCCGGGTGAAAGTGGACCGCCTGCTGCTGATCGGCGATTTCGACTGGCTGGAAGCCACCGCGCCGCCCCTGGGTGACCTGGCCACACGGCTCGGCGACGCGCTCAAGGACAGCCCCCTGCGCTGGACCCTAGTCAACGCGCCGCAGGTGCCCGACGGGCTGAGCATCGACGAGCTGGGCACGCCGGGCGCAACCCCCGACGAGGCGACCCGGACGCGGCTGCTGGGCTTCGCCGCCTGCGTGGTGGATGAACTGGTGGAGCCCCACCACCTGGGCCAGCGGATGAACGTACGGGTCTGACCGTCACGCGTCGTCGTAGGCGAACCCGCGCAACGCTTCGCCAGCCAGGCGGTAGCGAATCCATTCGTCCTGGGCGCTGGCGCCGATCGCCTCGTAGAAGCGGATGGCGGGCTCGTTCCAGTCCAGCACGCTCCATTCGAAGCGGCCGCAGCCGCTTTCACAGGCGAGCCGCGCCAGGTGCCGCAACAGGGCCTTGCCCGCGCCGGCGCCGCGCTGTTCCGGGGACACGTAGAGGTCTTCCAGGTACAACCCCTTGCGTCCCTGCCAGGTGGAATAGCTGAAGAAATACACCGCGAAGCCGATGGGCTGCTCGTCCAGGGTGCAGATCAACGCGCTGGCGGTGGCGTGTTCGTCGAACAGGGTGCGTTCGATATCGGCGACGCTGGCCACCACTTCATGCTCGGCCTTCTCGTAGACGGCCAGCTCGGTGATGAAGGCGAGGATCTGCGGCGCATCGGCGGGGGTGGCGGGACGGATGTGCAAGGTCACGGCGAGCGCTCCTGGGAAAAGCGCCCATGGTACGGAAAAGCGCCCGGCACCGCTCAGTCGAACAGGGCCAGGCGCAGCAGGTACAGCAGGGCCAGGTGGCCGGGGTAGAACCCGTAGCCCCACCCGCGGGTCACGGGCGGCACCGGAAAATCCGGTCGACGCCCCAGCAGCCAGAGCCCGAACGCCGGCGCCAGCCCCGCGGTGGTCAACACCAGCAGCGGCCAGGGCTCCCAGGCCAGTACGCCGCCGTCACGCATCTCCAGGAAGTTGGGCAGAAACGCCAGCAGCATCGGCACGCTCCAGGCGATCAAGGGGCCGCGCAGCGCCAGCAGGAGGGCCGCGGGCAACAGGGTGCCGGGCAGGCCGTACATCACGTGGTCGCCCCCGAGAACGCCGGCCAGGGCCACGGCGAAAGCCGCGCCCAGCAGGCTGAAGAACGTGCGGTAATGAGCGCCCCATGCCACCAGCAGGCCGAGGGCCAGGGCCGGCATCACGTTGCTGGGGTGAGTGAAGCCGGTGTAGGCGCGATAGGGCCACTCGGATAACAGGGCGAACAGCAGCAGCCATCCCAGGTAGCGACCGTGGGCGGCGCGGGGGAATGGCCCGTGGCGGTCGCGGGCGACGTTGGCGGCGATGGCCAGGCAGAACAACGGGAAGGCCAGACGCCCGGGGACGTAGGTCCCGCTCCAGGCGTCGTTCAGGTAACGCAGATGGTCCAGCAGCATGGTGGCCATGGCCATCCACTTGACCAGGTCCAGGGCGGCATCCCGGCCAGCGGATACATCGGCGGCTTCGGAACTCGTCGCCCGTGAACCCTTGCGAAAGGCCGCCAGTCTCACCCCATGACCTCTCGACGGAAAGAAACGGAGAATACCCCATGATCAAATCGCTGTACGGCAGCGTGGCCGGGCTGATCATCCTGCTGCTGGACATCTGGGCCATCGTCAGCGTGGTGCGCAGCGACGCCAGCAGTGGCAAGAAACTGCTGTGGTCCCTGGCGATCCTGATCTTCCCGGTCCTCGGGCTGATCGCCTGGGGCTTCGCCGGCCCCCGGGGCATCACGCCGCCCTCTTCTTCCGAACACAGCAAGTGACTCGGATCGGGCACCACGCGGTGCCCGATCCGGTCCACCTCAGACCGCCGGGATCAGGCCGGGCGGTATGTCGTTCAGGGGACGCGCCAGATCGGGGATCGCTGCCCCGGTGGTGAGGATCACCTTGCGACAGTCCTCCTGACGCTTTTCGAAGATCTCATAGCCGCGGGCCGCCTCTTCCAGGGGCATGCGGTGGGTGATGATCTCCTCCGGCTTGAGCCGCCCAGCCTCGATGTGCTCCAGCAACTCCGGCAGGAAACGGTGCACGTGGGTCTGGCCCATCTTGAAGGTCAGCCCCTTGTCGAAGGCATCGCCGAACATGAAGCCATGGATGAACCCGGCATAGACCCCTGGCACGCTCACCACGCCACCTCGGCGTACCGCAGCGATGCATTGGCGCAGCGCCTTGCCGCTGCTGCCCTCCAGCTTGAGGGTGGTCAGCACCGTCTCAGTGGTGCTGCCCTTGGCTTCGAAGCCCACCGCGTCGATCACCGCGTCCACCCCGCGGTGGCCGGCGGTCTGCTCGGTGATCAGTTGGGCGGGGTCGTCCACCTCGTCGAAGTTGATGGGGATCGCGCCATAGGTCTGGCGGGCGTACGCCAGCCGGTAGGGATGGTGGTCGATCATGAAGATCTGCTCGGCGCCCACCAGCCGGGCGCACGCCGTTGCCAGCAGGCCCACCGGGCCGGCGCCGAAGATGGCGACGCTGGAGCCAGGCCCCAGGTCGGCGTTCAGCACCGCCTGCCAAGCGGTGGGCAGGATGTCGCTGAGGAACAGCACGCGCTCGTCCGCCAGGCTGCCCGGCACCTTGAACGGGCCGGTGTTGGCCTTCGGCACCCGCACGTACTCCGCCTGCCCGCCCGGCACGCCACCGTACAGGTGGCTGTAGCCGAACAACGCGGCGCCCGGGGGGATGGCCTTCTTATTGAGGATCGCGCCCCGGTCCGGATTGGTGGTCTCGCAGGCGGCGTACAGGTCGTGCTCGCAGAAGAAGCAGTGGCCGCAGGCGATGACGAAGGGGATCACCACCCGGTCGCCCTTCTGCACGGCAGTAACGCCCGAGCCCACCTCCTCGACGATGCCCATGAACTCGTGGCCGAAGATGTCGCCGTCCTTCACCGCGGGAATCTTGCCGCGGTACAGGTGCAGGTCCGAACCGCAGATGGCGGTGGCGGTGACCCGCAGAATGATGTCGTCGGTGTTCTCCAGGATCGGGTCCGGGACAGTGTCGACGCGGACGTCATGGCTGCCGTGGTAAGTCAGTGCGCGCATGGGGCTCTCCTGTAGCGGGAACGGTAGGGCCGCATCGGCGGCGGTCAGCAGTGGTCGGTTCAGCCCTCGCCCTGCACGGCGCGGCGGTGGCGGGAGGGAAGCTGCGCCAGGGCATAGCGGGCGGCGGTATCGATGATGGTTTCGCGGTCGCCGAAGAAGCGCCGCAACTCGGTGAACAGGTGCAGGCGACCCTCGATCTGAAAACCCCAGGCGAACCACAGGGTGCCCGGCGGGATGCCATCCACCCCTTCGGGCCCTGCGATGCCGGTGTTGGCCACCACCACGTTGGCCTCGCTGTCCCGCAGCGCGCCGAGGGCCATTTCCCGCACGACTTCTTCGCTGGTGAGGTTGAAGCGCTCGAGGGTCGCCTGTCGCACGCCCAGCAGGCGCTTCTTGGCTGCCGGGGAATACACCACGTAGCCGGCGTCCACATGGGACCCGCAGCCTGGCACGGTGGCCAGCAGCGAGATGATCGCGCCCGCCGTGCAGGACTCGGCGGTGGTGAGCATCAGCTCGTGCTCTCGCACGTAGTCCATGACCGCTTCGATACCCGTCATAGCCGCCTCCTGCCTGTCAGCGATACTGCAGCTTCTGGGCGATTCGGTCCTTGAGCAGCACCCGCTCGCGGCGCAGCTCGTTCAGGCGCTCGTCATCGAGGGATTGGTCCTGCTCGGCGGCCAGAATGCGCCGGTCGAGGTCGCGGTATTTTTCCAGCAGGCCGTTGAACTCGGCGTCGGTCTGGCTGAGCGCCTTGAAGGCGTCGGCGTACTCGGGAAAATCCTTGGCGAGATCGTGGGTAACCGGCATCGGTCTTCCTCCTGTGACAGTGGCGAGGACGGCCTCGAAATCGGCCGGTCCTGGGCTTCGTTTGAAAGGCCCCCGGTGCGGACCGCGACGGCAGTGCGAACCTCGTCGGAACCCGCGATGCCGTTTTCCAGGCATCTTGCCGAGCCCTTGGCTGCCGTCGGCAACGTCCGTGGGGGCGTGTAGGTGTGAGAACCGCCGGGCCCGCAGAGTTTCATTTTTTGCCGCTGCCGTGACCGCCGGTGCCAGGGCGGCGCGCCGGTCCGGCGGCAGAAACTTTTGCGCGACCCGTCCAGTCCCCTCCCTAGACAGGCAATCCCAGCCACCGACCAGGAGACGCCCATGAGCGATTCGAAACAGACCCTGCCGCCCCAGCACCAGGACCGTCGACCCGGCCTGGAAACCGCCATGCACCCGGCCCCGGCCTACCGCGCCGAGGACTACAAGGCCGCGGGCAAGCTGAAGGGCAAGGTGGCGCTGATCACCGGGGCCGACAGCGGCATCGGCCGCGCCGTGGCGGTGACCTTCGCCAAGGAAGGCGCCGACATCGTGCTGCTGTACCTGAACGAGCACGAGGACGCGGAAAAGACACGCAAAGAGATCGAAGGCCTCGGGCGCCGTTGCCTGAGCTTTGCCGGCGACGTGGCCGGTGCCGAATTCTGTGGCAAGGTGATCGAGGAAACCCGTAGCACCTTTGGCCGCCTGGACGTGCTGGTGAACAATGCCGGCGAGCAGCACCCGCAGAAGCGCCTGGAGGACATCACCGAGGAACAGTGGGAGCGCACCTTCCGCACCAACATCTTCGCCATGTTCCAGCTGACCAAGGCCGCGTTGCCCGCGATGAAACAGGGCGGGACCATCATCAACACCACCTCCATCACCGCCTACAAGGGCAACCCGATCCTGCTGGACTACTCCTCCACCAAGGGCGCCATCACCTCGTTCACCCGCTCCCTCGCCCTCAACCTGGCGCCCCGCGGCATCCGCGTGAACGCAGTGGCGCCGGGTCCCATCTGGACGCCGCTGATCCCTTCCACCTTCGACGAAGAACAGGTGGCCACCTTCGGCGCCAACACCGCCATGGGCCGCCCGGGACAACCGGAGGAACTGGCACCCGCCTACGTCTACCTGGCCTGCGATGACTCGTCCTATGTGAGCGGTCAGGTGATCCACGTGAATGGCGGCAGCGTGGTGAACGGCTGACCGACTCACCCTCGCCGCTCCGGCCTTGCTGGAGCGGCGCCGAAAGAAAAAGCCGGTGAGACCCTTTCGCGCAGGAACGCGGGTGGGTTCATCGGCTTTTTGGCCTTGCCAAATGGAGTACCTAAGGGCGCCACCCCGTCAGGCAAAGGTGCAGAAGGCCGAACTGGCAGAAGACACGCGAAGGATCGCTCACCCGCCGTGCATACCTTGCCGTGGACTAGCGCTCGGCCGCAGCGATGGGCACCACAGGGGCCAGGTGGACCTCGGTCATGGGTGGGGAGTCGTTGTCCGGCAGGGAAACGCCGGTCAGGTCGCTGATCAGTTGCCAGTGCTGGTCCAGTTCGCCGTTGACCGCCGCCATGCGGGTGATCATGCGCTTGCTGGCATCGCGCACCACCGGGTCTTCGCTGCGCAGCAGTTCGAACGACAGGGAGGTCATGGCGGCGGTGAGGTGGGTGAGGCTACGCGCGGTCAGGGTGAGTAGCTCGACCAGCGGCTGTTGCGAGACATCCATTCTGCAGGCTCCTGCATCCGTGAGAAGAACCGGGCAGAGGCTAGCTCAAAACGTGACGAAAGTCTCATGACACGACCGCGGGCATCCGACGACAACGCGCCGGATGCCCGCAGCGCGTCCTCACCGGTTCGGTGCGAACACGGTAATCGCCAGGGGCGGCAGGGTCAGGGACAGCGACTGGGCCTGCCCATGGCTTTCCAAGGCTTCCGCCAGGACGCTGCCGCCATTGCCCATGTTGGAGCCGGCATAGCGCTCCGCATCGCTGTTGAACAGCTCGCGCCAGGTGCCGCCTTCAGGCACGCCGATGCGGTACTGCTCCCGGGGCATCGGGGTGAAGTTGGCGACCACCAGCAGCGGATTACCCTGCAGGTCCCAGCGCAGCCAGGCGTAGACACTGTTGGCCGCATCGTCGCCGATCAGCCACTGGAAGCCCGTGGCATCGCCGTCCAGTTCGTGCAGCGCCGGATAGTCCCGGTACAGGCGGTTGAGGTCACCCACCAGGCTCTGCACGCCCACGTGCTCGCCGTATTGCAGCAGGTACCAGTCCAGCTCGTGGTCGTGGTTCCACTCCCGCCACTGGCCGAATTCGCAGCCCATGAACAACAGCTTCTTGCCCGGGTGGGTCCACATGAAGCTCAGGTAGGCCCGCAGGTTGGCGAACTTCTGCCAGCGGTCCCCGGGCATCTTGTCGATCAGCGAGCGCTTGCCGTGAACCACCTCGTCATGGGAGATGGGCAGTACGAAGTGTTCGGAGAAGGCGTAGATCAGGCCGAAGGTCAGCTTGTCGTGGTGGTAGCGACGGTGCACCGGGTCCTCGGCGGCGTACTTCAGGGTGTCGTGCATCCAGCCCATGTTCCACTTGTAGGAAAAGCCCAGACCACCCTCCTGGGTCGGCCGGCTCACGCCGGGCCAGGCAGTGGATTCCTCGGCGATCACCAGGGCGCCGGGCACTTCGGCGTGCACCACGTCGTTGAGATGACGCAGGAAGTCGATGGCCTCCAGGTTTTCCCGGCCGCCGAAGCGGTTGGGGATCCACTCGCCGTGCTGGCGGGAGTAGTCCCGGTAGAGCATCGACGCCACGGCATCGACCCGCAGACCGTCCACGTGGAAGTACCGCAGCCAGTACAACGCGGAGGCCAGCATGAAGCCGTGCACTTCACTGCGACCCAGGTTGTAGATGTAGGTGTCCCAGTCCTGGTGGAAGCCCTCGAACGGGTGGGCGTACTCGTACAGCGCCGTGCCGTCGAAGCGCGCCAGGCCATGGGCATCGGTGGGGAAGTGCGCGGGTACCCAGTCGAGGATGACGCCGATGCCGGCCTGGTGGCAGGCATCGATGAAGGCGGCGAAATCCTCGGGCTTGCCGTAGCGGGCGCTGGGCGCGAACTGCGACAGCGGCTGGTAGCCCCACGATCCCCCGAAGGGGTGCTCCATGATGGGCAGCAGCTCGATGTGGGTGAAGCCCAGTTCCTGCACGTAGGGGATCAGCTGCTCGGCCAGTTCGTGCCAGTCCAGGCTGCGGCCTTCGTTGCCCCCTTCGTGGCGCCACGAGCCGGCGTGCAGTTCGTAGATGGACATGGGCTTCTGGTAGGCCTGGTGGCCCTCCCGCTGCGCCATCCAGTCGTCATCCCGCCATTCGTGGGCCAGGGGCGCCGCCACCACCGAGCCGGTTTCCGGCGGGGTTTCCGTGGCGCGGGCCATGGGGTCGGCCTTCAGCGGCAGTACACCGTCGTGGCCCAACAGTTCGTACTTGTACACTTCGCCCGGGCCCAGGCGCGGAATGAACAGCTCCCACACGCCCGAAGCGTGGCGCAGGCGCATCGGGTGACGGCGGCCATCCCAATTGTTGAAGTGCCCCACGATGGAGACGCGCCGGGCATTGGGTGCCCAGACGGCGAAACGTACGCCGCTCACGCCGTCGATGGTCATGGGCTGGGACCCCAGGCAATGGCCCAGGTCACGGTGGTTGCCCTCGCCGAACAGGTACAGGTCCACGTCGCCCAGCAGCAGGCCGAAGCCGTAGGGGTCTTCCGTTTCCTGTACGCCGCTGGCCCAGCGCACCCGCAGCCGGTAGCGCTGTTCCCGCGCCAGGCGACCGCAGAACAGACCGGGAATCTGCACCTGCTCCATGGGGCCCAGCACCTCCCCGCTCTCGCCGTCCACCAGCTCCGCCGCCAGGGCGGTGGGCAGGTAGGCGCGAATCACCAGCCCGTCGCCGTCGCGGTGCGGACCGAGGATCGAGAAGGGATCGGTATGCTCGGCCCGGGCCAGCGCATTGGCATCCGCGGCGGATAGGCCCAAGGCGTTCCCGCTGGAAAATTCCTGTCCCTGATTCATCAGTGTTTCGCCCCCGATAAGTGCTGTAGCAACTCCATCAACCCCTGCAACGGTACACCGATCCAGGTGGGACGATGGGCTGCTTCGTAAACGATTTCATAGGCGGCTTTTTCCAGGCTGAACAGCGCCAGCGCCGCGCCCTCCCCGTCCCGCTCGTGCCAGGCATGGGGCAGGTCGGCCGCGGCCATCCGGTAGGCGTCGAGGAACGCCTGGCGGGCATCGCGCCGGTAGGTCTGGGAAATCAGCTGGCGGGCCTGAGTGGCTTCCGGCGAGGTGTCGGTGCTGTGGGCATTGCGCAAGGCCATGGCCGCGGCGTAGTCGATGGAACGCAACACGCCGGTGACGTCTTTGAGCGGGCTGTGCTTGGCACGCCGCTCCGCCAGGGGCCGCGCAGGCTCACCTTCGAAATCGATGAGGTAGGCATCGCCCTGCACCACCAGCACCTGCCCCAGGTGCAGGTCGCCGTGGACGCGCATGCGGATACCGCCCGCGGAACGCCGCGCCAACTCGTCCACATAACCCAGCAGACGCTCGCGCTGGCCTTGCAGGGTCGCCAGGGCGTTCCGCTCGTCCTCACTCAAATGCGCCTGCTGCCCGACGACAGCATCCAGTGCCTGCTCCACCTGGGCCCGGATGGCGGACGCCCAGTGATCGACGTCGGCCTGCTCGCTGGACTCGATGCCGAAGTCCGGGTTGTCCGTCTCCGACGCCAGGGCCACGTGCATCTCGCCCAGGCGCTGGCCCAGCATGGCGGAGAAGGCCTGCAGCTCGCCGAGGGCGGTGAACTGATTCTCCTGGCTGGATACGCCGGCGCTGAGCTGGTCGCGGATCGCCCGCTCCAGAGTGCCCAGGGTCCATTGCCAGGCATCGCCCTGGTTGCTCAGATAGCCCTGCAGGATCATCAGCGCGTAGGTCTCGCCATCGGTATCCATGCGCCGCACCTCCCCCAGCACCGGGGCGATGTGGCCGAAGCCGCGCTCGGTGAGGAAGCCCCCCACCTCCAGCTCCGGATGGACGCCCGGGAACACCTGGCGAATCAGCTTGAGCACCATGCGATCGCCGATGATGGCCGAGCTGTTGGACTGCTCCACCGATATGTAGCGGATATCCGCGGTGTCCGGCACGTCGTATTCCTGCAGCTTGGCGCTGGGCAGGAAGTGCAGTTCACCGTCTTCGAGGTTGATGACGTCGCCCTTGCGCAGCTGTTTCACCACGCTGCGCACGAAATCCTCCAGCACGAAAGCATCGGTCATCAGGCCGACCTGGCGGCCGCGACGGACCCGGGCCAGGGCCAGTTGCTGGGGCCGCGCACTGTTGGGCTCGTCCTCGGCGACGAAGCCGAACGGCAGCTGGTAGCGTTCCGTGCCTTCGCCACGCTGGACTTCCACCTCGCTCAGCAGCAGCGGACGGCGCCCTTCGCCGAACGGCAGCGCGTAGGCCACCTTGACCTGCCCGGACGCCGTGCCGGAGAACCAGCGGCGCTTCGGCAGGTAGGCCGGCAGAGAGTCATGCTCCAGCACGTGGCGCGGTACCGGCTCCAGCAGGTCCTGCAGGCCACGCTTGAGGACCAGGGTCGGCAGGTCGGGCATGCGGTCCACCGGGGACACGTGCCAGCTGGGCATCTGGCTGGCGTCGGCCAGCAGGAACCAATAGAAGCCGTAGGGCGGCAGGGTCAGCAGGTAGGTCAGCTGGCCGATGGGCGGGAAGGCGCTGCCGCCGACCATTTCCACCGGCACCTTGCCTTCGTAGGCCGACAGGTCCAGCTCCACCGCCTGGGCGGCGCGGGACAGGTTGGCCACGCAGAGCACCGTCTCGCGGGTACCTTCCGCGGAATAGTCCCGCAGGTAGGCGAGGATGCGCCGGTTGGTGGGCGACAGCATCTTCAGGGTGCCGCGGCCGAACGCCTTCTGCTGCTTGCGCACGGCGAGCATGCGCCGGTTCCAGTTCAGCAGGGAATGCGGGTCCCGGGACTGGGCCTCCACGTTCACCGCCTGGAAGCCGTAGAGCGGATCCATGATGGGCGGCAGCACCAGGCTCGCGGTATCGGCCCGGGAAAATCCGCCATTGCGGTCCACCGACCATTGCATGGGGGTGCGCACACCGTCCCGGTCACCCAGGAAGATGTTGTCGCCCATGCCGATCTCGTCGCCGTAGTACAGGGTCGGGGTACCCGGCATGGACAGCAGCAGGCTGTTGAGCAACTCGATTCGGCGCCGGTCGCGCTCCACCAAGGGCGCCAGGCGACGGCGGATACCCAGGTTGATCCGGGCGCGGCGGTCGGCGGCGTAGAAATTCCACAGGTAGTCGCGCTCCTTGTCGGTCACCATTTCCAGGGTGAGTTCGTCATGGTTGCGCAGGAAGATCGCCCACTGGCAGTTGCTGGGGATGTCCGGGGTCTGCCGCAGGATGTCGGTGATGGGGAACCGGTCTTCCTGGGCGATCGCCATGTACATCCGCGGCATCAGCGGGAAGTGGAAGGCCATGTGGCACTCGTCGCCGACGATGCCCTTGCCTTCCACCTCCTTGCCACCGAAGTACAGCTGGGTGTCCTCGGGCCACTGGTTGGCCTCCGCCAGCAGCATGCGGTCCGGGTAATTGGCGTCGATCTCCGCCCGGATGCGCTTGAGCACGTCGTGGGTTTCCGGGAGGTTCTCGTTGTTGGTGCCGTCCCGCTCGATCAGGTAGGGGATGGCGTCCAGGCGCAGCCCGTCGATGCCCAGGTCCAGCCAGAAGCGCATGATCGAGATGACCGCCTTCATCACCTGGGGGTTGTCGAAGTTCAGGTCCGGCTGGTGGGAATAGAAGCGGTGCCAGAAGTACTGGCCGGCCACCGGGTCCCAGGTCCAGTTGGATTTCTCGGTGTCCAGGAAGATGATCCGGGTACCGTCGTATTTCTGGTCGGAATCGGACCAGACGTAGAAATCCCGGGCGCTGGAGCCTTTCTTAGCCCGGCGCGCGCGCTGGAACCAGGGGTGCTGGTCGGAGGTGTGGTTGATCACCAGCTCGCAGATCACCCGCAGGCCGCGGGCGTGGGCCTCGGCGATGAAGCGCTTGGCATCGGCCATGTCGCCGTAGTCCGGGTGTACGTCGCGGTATTCGGCGATGTCGTAGCCGTCATCGCGTCGCGGCGAGGGGAAGAACGGCAACAGCCAGATGGTGTTGACTCCCAGCTCGGCGATGTAGTCCAGCTTCTCGATGAGGCCGGGAAAGTCGCCGATGCCGTCGTTGTTGGAGTCGAAGAACGATTTCACATGGACCTGATAGATCACCGCGTCCTTGTACCAGAGCGGGTCCTCGGTAAAGGCCTTGGGCTTGCGCGAGCGCGGGGCTTTCTTGCTTTTTCCCATCATAGGTATCGTCTCGTAACGGATGACCGTTCCGTCTCCTGCCGTTCCGTCTCAATGGCTGCCAGGCAGCCGCTCATGCCAGGGTGTCGGCGCTGATGCGCCAGATCCCGAAAGGCTGTTTCCAGGGCTCGATGCGCATCCACTGGACCTTGCCGTGCCAGGTCCAGGTATGGCCGTTCATCAAGTCCTCGCCCCGGGTGGACGCATCGTCCGCCAGACCCAACTCCCAGAGTGGCAGCTCGAAATGGGCTTCCTGGGCGTTGTCCGGGTCGAGGCTGATGGCCACGAGGATGAAATTCTTGCGGTCCTCGGTGCGCTTGCCAAAGTAGAGGATGTTGTCGTTCCAGGCGGTGTACAGCGTCAGGCCCAGGTGGCTGTGGAGCGCCGGGTTCTGCCGGCGGATGCGGTTGAGCTGGGCGATTTCCGCGACGATGTTGCCGGGCGCGTTGTAGTCCCGTGGGCGAAGCTCGTACTTCTCGGAGTTCAGGTACTCCTCCTTGCCCGGCACCGGCTCGGCCTCGCACAGCTCGAAGCCCGAATACATGCCCCACAGGCCGGAGCCCATGGTGGCCAGCGCGACGCGGATGAGGAAACCCGCACGGCCGTTGTGCTGGAGGAAATACGGGTTGATGTCCGGCGTGTTGGCGAAAAAGTTCGGCCGGTAGCAATCCCGCAGCGGCGGCTCGTTGAGCTGCTGGAAATACTCGCTCAGCTCGGCCTTGGTGTTGCGCCAGGTGAAGTAGGTGTAGCTCTGGCTGAAGCCCACCTTGCCCAGGCGCGCCATCATCGCCGGCCGCGTGAAAGCCTCGGCGAGGAACATGGTGTCCGGGTACTGCCGGCGGATGTCGCCGATCATCCACTCCCAGAAGGGCAGTGGCTTGGTGTGGGGATTGTCCACGCGGAAGATCTTCACTCCCAGTTCCACCCAGCCGGCCACCACGTCCCGCAGGGCCTGCCACAGTGCAGGAATCGCGTCCTCGGCATAGAAATCGACGTTGACGATGTCCTGGTACTTCTTCGGCGGGTTTTCCGCATAGCGGATGGTGCCGTCGGGGCGCCAGGCGAACCAGCCGGGATACTGTTGCAGCCACGGGTGGTCTTGGGAACACTGGATGGCGAAATCCAGGGCGATCTCCAACCCATGTTCCTCGGCCGCCCGGACCAATTCGAGGAAATCGTCCACGCTGCCCAATTGCGGGTGGATCGCCTCGTGGCCGCCCGCCTCGCTGCCGATGGCGTAGGGGCTGCCCGGGTCGTCCGGACCGGCGTGCAGGGAATTGTTGGGCCCCTTGCGGTGGGCACGGCCGATGGGGTGGATCGGCGGGAAATACAGCACGTCGAAGCCCATGTCGCGGATCGCCGGCAGGCGCGGCAGCACATCGCGGAACGTGCCATGGCGCTGGGGATCGTCGGTCTGGGAACGGGGGAACAGTTCGTACCAACTGGCGAACTCGGCCAGCGGGCGTTCCACGTCGAGGGGGTATTCGGGGCTGCGGGCGCGGTGGTCATGGGGGTCCACCACCGCCATGGCCTTGGCCGCCTCCGGCTCCAGCACCACGGCGACTCGCTCGTCGTCGTTGCCGGCCGCGCGGAAGCGCTGCAACAGCGACTCGATGGCCGCGCGGGCCTCACCCTCGGCACGGCCCAGGGCCTGCTCCAGCAGAATGTCGCCTTCCTGCAGCTCCAGAGAGATGGGCACGCCCGCCGCGTGCTTCTTGCTCAGCTCATAGCGGTAGGAGCCGAAGTGATCCCACCAGGCCTGGATGCGAAAACGGTAGCGACCGCTCTGGGGCGGCACGAACTGGGCCTGCCAGGCATCGTTGCCCAGGTCGCGCATGTCCACTCGGTGCCAGCCCTGCTCGCCGAACACCGCCGAACCGGCGTCCTGCTCGACCATCCAGTACACAGCCGCCGCCAGCTTGTCGTGGCCGTCGGCGAAGATGCGGGCGTCGACGGTCACCGCGCGCCCGACGATGGCCTTGGCGGCGAAGCGCCCCTCATGGAGGGTCGGCATGACCGCTTCGATGGCGATTCGGGGAAGGGTGGTGGCCTGTTCCAGGGTCAGGTGGCCGGGCTCGATCAGATCGCGTCGTGCGGGTTCATCGGTGAAACGGGCAACGGACATCGGGCTGCGCTCCTTGGGCCTTGTGGACATCGGTAGGGGTACCTTGCCAGAGCGACCCGGACGTGTCGGGCGACACGTTCCCTGCGCCACCCTGGCCGGGGAGAGACGGCGCCGCGACCTCTCGCGTCGCGGCGCCCTGTTAATTCCGAACGGAGGGCCCTGCAAAAGTTCAGGCCAGTGGACCCCGCCCGAATCAGGCTCGGCGGCTCAGTGGCTGCCGGTCTTGCGACCCGGCTTGGCCTTGCCGGCGGGCTTGGCCGGCGATGCCCGGGTACGCCGCGTGCGCGACGCAGGAGCGGATTCCGCGTCCGGCTCCTCCTCCGCGGCCTGCGGCTTCGCGGCAGCCTTCGTCTCGGTCTTGGCCTTTGCCTTGCCGCCGCCGAGGCTGCGCTTGAGCAGTTCGGTGAGGTCGATGACGTCGGCGCTCTGGCGGTCGGTCTCTTCCGGGCCTTCCACGCTCTCGATGTGGCCTTCCTTCGCCTTGCGCTCCACCAGCGCCATGATCTTTTCCTGGAAGGTGTCCTTGTACTGGGTGGGCTCCCAGTCCTCGCTCATGTCGTCGATCAGCCGCTTGGCCATGTCCAGTTCGCGCTTGTTCAGCTCGCCCTTGGTCGGCATGTCCTTGAGTTCCAGGTCCTCGACGGTACGCACCTCGGCGTCCCAGCGCAGGGTCACCAGCATCAGCGCCTCGCCCTGGGGAATCACCGCGGCCAGGTGCTGCTTGGTGTGCAGGACCACGTTGGCCACCGCGACCCGGCCGCTTTTCACCAGCGCCTCCCGCAACAGGGCGTAGACCTTGCCGCCGCGCTTGTCGGGGGCCAGGTAGTACGGGGTGTCGATGTAGGGCAGCGAAATGTCCTGGCTGTTGACGAAGGCCAGGATGTCGATGGTCTGGGTGGACTTGGGGTGCGCGGTGCGGATCTCGTCCTCGCTGATCACCACATAGCTGCCCTTCTCGTACTCCACGCCCTTGACGATGTCTTCCTTGGTGACGTCCTTGCCGGTGACCTTGTTGATCCGCTTGTAGCCCACCGGGTCCATGCTGCGCTTGTCCAGCCAGTCGAAGTCGATGCCCTGGCGGTCCAGCGCGGAGACCAGCGCCACAGGGATGTGCACCAGCCCGAAGCTGATCGCGCCTTTCCAGATCGCCCTTGCCATATCGTTCTCCTGCCGCCTACAGGCGGACGCCGTCCTGATAGATCACGTCGCCGTCCCGAGTGATGTCGGCGATCTGCTCGAGCATGTTGTCCGCCAGGGTCTCGGCGTCGGCTTCGCAGACACAGCCCGGCGCGATCACCCAGAGGATGCGCACGTCAGCGCCCGGGGACTTGGGCTGGTACTCGATCAGGCCGACGTAGTCGCGGCCGCTGCGCATGGCATCGGTCCAGGCAGTGTGGTGGGCAAAATCGCGAAACATGACGACCTCCGGCTTCGGGCGCGCGTGGCTCCGGCGGGCTGTCCGTCCGGCATCGGGGGGGAAGCCGGAGGTGCGGGCATGGACAGGTTTCCGAGGAACCCAGGAGTTCTGAGCGTCGAAGCGGCGAAAGGGTTCGCTACGTATCGTCCCGATCTTCCTTGGCATCCCGGTCGAAGTGCTCCACCAGGCGCGGCACGCCGTAGAGGATCGCCAGGGCGAGGAAAGTGCTGAGCACGGCGCTGGCCTCACGGCCCATGCCACAGGCCATGCCAATGGCCGCGGTTAGCCAGATGCCGGCCGCGGTGGTCAGGCCCTTCACGTCGGAAATATGTTCGCCGTTCTTCAGGATGGTGCCAGCGCCGAGGAAGCCGATGCCGGCCACCAGCCCCTGGATCACCCGGCTGATGCCGTCGGGATCGGCCCCCGCCTGCAGGGGCGCCAGCACGAACATCGCCGACCCGATAGCCACCAGCATGTGGGTGCGCACCCCGGCGGCCTTGCCCTTCTGGCTGCGCTCGAACCCCAGCACTCCGCCCAGCAGGGCCGCCAGGCCGAGGCGAATGACGATCTGGGTCGCCTCGGTGAGGCTCGGCAGGTCGGAAAACTCCGAAACGAATGCTGCGTTGATTTGTTCCGACCAGGTTCCCACGCGGGCTTCCTCCATCATGCCGATTCCCAGGATCGCGCCGCCGCACGATGGCCCTTCGGGCAATCGTTCAGGCGGGCAGAACGGTGCAAGCCAATGGACCGGGTCGGACGAACGGAGGTTCATCCCGTCGGTAGCCGGGCAATCCAGGGGAACCAAACGCAGACTGAGGCCGGTCTAGTCCTATGAGACGTATCCGCTGGCTACGCGGAGGAAAGCCGTATGAATGCCGAAAGCTATATCTTGTTGATGGTCGCGGGCTGGTTACTGATTGCAGCCGCCATGCTCTGGGGGATGTTGCGGGTAGCCCGCGTTCATGCCCAGCATGCGCACCTGAGGCAAATGGAAGAAGACACCGCTCAGGACCGCGAAACACCCGTCATCCAGCCCGTGCCCCAGGTGATCGAGCCGGTGGCAGTCGAAGCCAAGCCCGCCGCCCGGCGCGTCCGCAAGCCCCGCCCTCGCCTGTTTCATCTTCCCGCCTTTCGCCACGTCCACCACTGAGGTGGATGCGAGAGCATGTTTGGCAAGAGGCAACGGTCAGGGTTACCCGTAACAGGGGAAGGCATCGCGCTCTTGTCCCGCGCCTCTTTCACTGACCTGCAATTTTTTTGCTGATAAGTCCGCGCAGCCTAGGATTCCAGCGAAAAGCTGTAGCGATTCTTCGCCTCATGGATGATCACGCCATGGCTGCTCAGCCGGCAGATCACCTGTCGCACCCCGCCCAGGGAAATCGGTAGACCCGCCTCCACCAGGTCGGCGTGCAGCGCCCGTGCGGACGAGCCGCCCTTGTCCAGGGTGGCCTGGTGCAACGCATCGAGGATCTTCAAACGCGGCAGGCTGGTCTTGAGGCCCGCTTGGCGCAGGCGCTCCTTCAATTGCTGGTTGTGCTGGGTTCCCATCGGGCTGTCCTTGCGTCCTTCGTCGATAACGAAAAGCAGTTCTTTTTGTTCAAGACGAATGAAACCCCAAAAACCGACAGGTTTTTTCGTTGGCAATCGCTGCAAAAGTTTTCGATCGCGGGCAGATCGAGGGGGTGGCGTAGTCATTCGTACCCGTTACGAAAGATTCGATGCGGGCTTGTAACGAAACCCACCCTGCCCGATGGCGGCAGGCTGGCCGACGCGTCGTCGAACCCGACCGGCCGCACCGAGGGTGCCATGGCCACGGCCCGGTTCCCAGGACGGGCCTGCGACCGGGGTGGACGGGTCAGGGGTTGCCCAGCGCCACCGGCAGGTAGATGTCCACGCGGACCCTGCCTTCCTGGTTGCCGAAGACCGTGTGGCCACCGAAGCTCTCGCTGAGGGCCTTCACGATGGGCAGGCCGAGGCCCCAGCCCTGGGTGTCGCTGCGGGAGGAAATGAAGTACGGCGTCGCCAGGTTGGCCAGCACGTCATCGGGCATGCGCCCTTCGTTGCTCACGCTGATGACGATCTGTTCCTGGTCGCGCCGCTGGCCTACGGTGATGGGGCACTGGGGCGCGCCGTGCTTGGCGGCGTTCACCACCACGTTGTCGAGGATGCGCAGGAAGGCCTGCTTGTCCCAGTAGACCAGTTGCTCGCCGGGCTCCTCGTCCAGGCGGATCTCGTTCTCCACCTGCAGCCGCAGGTTCTCCACCGCTTCGCGCAGCAGACCATGCAGCTCGTGCTTCTCGCCCCGCAGGGGCACGCTGCCACCCAGGCTGACGTGGGAGATGTCCAGCACGTTGGTGATCATCTGCGCCATGCGCACCAGGTTCTCGTCGAGGATCTGCAGCATTTCCTCGTTGCGCCGCTCCGGCTTCTTCTTCATCAGCTTGACCACCATGGTGGCAGCGGTCAGGGGGGAACGCAGGTCGTGGCTGAGGGAGCGCATGAAGCGCTCCAGCATGATCTTCTCGGTTTCCAGATTCTCGCTGCGGGCCACGGCGGCGTTGCGCTGGTGCTCCAGGTGGCCGAAGCGGGTGCTGGATTCCAGCAGCAGGGCGATGGTGGCCAGCACCTCGTCCGGGTTGATCGGGTGTGTCAGGTAGGCCTGGGCGCCGCTGGTGAGGCCCATGGCCTTGTCCTTGCCGCTGACGAAGGTGGCCGAGATGTTGATGACCGGCGGCAGGTTGCCCTTGCCCAGGCGGCTCTCCAGGGCCTGCACCAGCTCGAAGCCGGTCATGTCCGGCAGGTTGACGTCGACGATCATCAGGTCGGTGTCGTGGTCGATCAGATCCAGCCCCTCGCGGCCGGTGCCCGCCTCCACCACATCGTAGGCATCCCGCTGGCTGCCGAGGATCTTCTTCAGGACGTACCGGTTGGCGACGGTGTCGTCGATGATCGCGATGCGCTTACGATCGGTCATGCTTGAGACTCCCCGACAAGCTTTTCACCTGCCGCAACAGCTGTTCGACATAGTCGGGTTCGGACTTGTGCAGAACCCCGTGGCAGAACGGCGCCAGCCGGGCGCGGTCCGCTTCGCTCAATTGCTTGGCGGTGTTCACCAGCACGCGCCGGTGCATGCTCCAGTCCATGCTTTCCAGCAGGTCTTCGCCGCTGATATCGGGGAGGTCGAGGTCCAGGAAGATAATGTCCGGGCGGATGGCATTGAGCTTGTCCATGCTGGCCTTGGCGCTCTCCGCCTCGATCAGCACCGGGTCGAAGGCGGCCAGGGCCTTGCTGATGATGTAGCGATCGGCATCGCTGTCGTCGATCAGCAGGATGGTGGTGCCCGACAGGTCCAGCGCCTGGTCGTCGCCCTCGTGACCACCCGCGTACTGGATCGGCAGCCGCACGTAGAATTTGCTGCCCGCGCCTTCCTGGCTGCTCAGGTCCAGCTGGCCCTTGAGCAGGGTGGCGATCTTCTGCGCCAGGGACAGCCCCAGGCCGGTGCCCTCGATGTGCTTGAGGCCCGAAGTCTTGATCCGGTAGAACTCGTCGAACACCCGCCGCTGGTTGTCCTCGGAGATGCCGATGCCGGTGTCCGCCACCATGAACTCCAGGGCGTCTTCCCCGGTGTGGTAGCACTTCACCCGCACGCTGCCCTGGGGGGTGTACTTGAAGGCGTTGGAGATCAGGTTGCGCAGGATCTGGAACAGCCGGTTCTGGTCCGAGTGCAGGACGATGTCCTCGGCCGGCAGGTCGATGCGGTAGCTCACCTGGGGGTAGCGCAGAGACAGCGCCGAGGTGAACGCCTCCAGCTTGGCCATGAACGCCAGCAGGCTGAAGGGCTCCACCGCGATGGTCATGCGCCCGGACTGCACCTCGGCCAGTTCCAGCAGCTCGTTGACCAGGATCGACAGTTCGCTGGCGGCGTCGCTGATGAAACGCACCTGCTTGGTCTGCTCGTCGTTGAGGGAGCCGTCCACCCCGGTCAGCAACAGCTTGGAGATGTTCTCGATGATGTTGATGGGGGTGCGGAATTCGTGGGTCATGTTGGAGAAGAAGCGGCTCTTCGCCTCGCTGGCTTCCTTCAGTTCCTGGGACGCCTTCTCCAGTTCCGAGTACAGCGCCACCACGCCCTTGTTGGTGTTCTCCAGCTCCAGGTTGGTGCCTTCCAGCTCGTGCTGCTTGCGCCGCAGCTCGTCGCTGGCCACCAGCAGGTCCTCGTGCTGGGCGCGCATGGCCGTGTAGGGGTCCAGCGGCTCCTTCTCGTGGTGCTCGGCCTGGAAGCGCGCCCGCTCGGCGCTGCTGGGAAACGGCCGCGGCGGGAAGTGCTTGGCGGCGACGATGCGCGTGCCGCGGGACGAAGTCTCGATGGTGAAGTCATCCATCAGCCGCTGGGCGCCCCGCAGGCCGATGCCCATGCCGGTGGGCGACACGTAGGTGCCGTCGAGGATCGCCTGCAGCGCCTCGATGCCCTTGCCCTGGTCCAGGGCCTCGAACTGCAGGCTGTCCAGCTCGCCCCGGGCGTTGCGGGTGAGGTAGAAGTCGAAGCGGCCCTGGGCGGCGTACTGGTAGATGTTGCGGGCCAGTTCCGAGACGCTGGTGGCGATGCGGATCTGCTCCACGTTGCCCAGGCCGATCCACTCGGCGATCCGCTTGGCCTGCTGGCGGCAGCGGACGACGTCGATCTCGGTGGTGATGCTGAGGCTGGATAGCAGGGAGCGTTCAGGCATGTTTCAGCACCAGCAGCGTCGCGTCGTCGGTCAGACGCTTGTAGTCGCGGTGCAGGACGGCCGCGATCACTGCCGGGTGCCGGCTGAGCAGGCCGGGGTAACCCTCCGGCGTGCAGCGGCTGGTGATGCCATCGGAACTCATGATCAACAAGGAGGATTCATCCCAGGGGTAGGAGTACGACTGGATTCGACCGGCCTTGTAACCGATGGTGCCGTTGTTCGAAACCAGCCCCCGGGAGCGGTCTGCCACCAGCAGCCCGGCGATGTTGCCGATGCCGCAGAAATTCAGCTGGCGCGCCTCGGGCAGCACTTCGGCCACCGCCATGGCGCCGCCCCGGGTGCTGCCCAGGGCGCGGTGCACTTGCTCCATCAGTTGGGTCAGGGGCAGATCCGGCTCGTGGGCGAGGAACAGCTGCCGCGCGCGGTCGCTCACCAGGTGCGCGGAGACCCCGTGGCCGAGGCCGTCGCAGAGCATCGCGCGGTTGCCCTTCACCGCCCAGGCGTCGCCGCAGACCTCTTCCCCCGGGTACACCGTGCAGACGGCGGCGGACACCAGTGGCATCGGCGCGGCCGGCCGCAGCAGGAAACGGGCGAACACCACGGTGCCCTTGCCCGGCAGGGAATGGATGTCGAACTGATCGGACAGCCGCCGGATGGCCCCCAGCCCGGCGCCCATGGTGCCGCGGGTGGAGTAATGGTCGGACAGGCACTGGGCGACGTTGGTCATGCCCGGGCCGCTGTCCACCGCGAGGATGTCGAACGCCTGGGTGTCGTAGCTGACGTACAGCTCGCCATGGCCGGCGTGCACCACCAGGTTGCGGGCCGCTTCCTGCACCACCAGGGCGATCCGCCCCAGCAGCGTCTCGTCCTGGGTCAGGCGCTGCGCCTCGCGCATCACCGCGCGGCGCGCGCCGTCCACGTGGGCCTCGTCGGAGACCGGCAGCACCAGGCCGACGTAACGCACGTCGGTCATCGCCACTTCCACAGTTCGACGCGGGTGCCCTGGCCGGGCGCGCTGTCGATGGCGAAGGCGTCCACCAGCCGCTTGGCGCCGCTCAAGCCAAGACCCAGGCCGCTGCCGGAGGTGTAGCCGTCCACCATCGCCCGGTCGATGTCGGCGATGCCGGCGCCGCTGTCGGAGATGCACAGGTACACCGCACTGCGGCCATCTCGGCTGCACGCCTCCACCACGCACTCGCCGCCCCCGCCGTAGATCAGGGCGTTACGGGCGATCTCGCTGGCGGCGGTGACGATCTTGGTCTGCGACACGATGCCTAGCTTCGCCTCTTCGGCATATTTGCGGACCCGTTGGCGGATGAGGACGATGTCAGTCTCCTGCTTCAACGGAAATGTCTCTCGCTTCCCCACTTTCTGGCTCCAGAATCATGTCGTCGTCCACCATCTTTTCCAGGCGGCGCATGCCCTTCTCGACGTTCAGCGCCGTAGCGATACCTTCGAGGGACAGCCCCAGTTCCACCAGGGTGATGGCCACCGCCGGCTGCATGCCCACCACGATCACCTTGGCGTCGAGGATGCGCGACACCTGGGCGATGTGGGAGAGCATCCGGCCGATGAAGGAGTCGACGATCTCCAGGGCGGAGATGTCGATCAGCACGCCCCGGGAGCGGTGCTTGACGATTTGCGCGGTCAGGTCTTCCTGCAGGTCGAGGGCCAGTTGGTCATGCATGTCCACCTGGATCGACAGCAGGAGGAAATTGCCCATCTTCAGGATCGGGATGCGTTCCACCATGGCGCGGCCTCCTCAGCGAAGAACCGGGCGCGATACCAGGCGCACGTCGAGCTCGCGGAGCGCAACGACGAAGGCATCGGCCAGGGAGGATTTGGTGATCACGTCGCCCAGCTCCACCCCCAGGTGCACGATGGTGGCGGCGATCTGCGGGCGAATGCCACTGATGATGCACTTGGCGCCCATCAGCTTGGCGGCGGTGACGGTCTTCAGCAGGTGCTGCGCCACCATGGTGTCCACGGTGGGCACGCCGGTGATGTCGATGATGGCGATTTCCGACTCGGTCTCGACGATCTTCTGCAGCAGCGCTTCCATCACCACCTGGGTGCGGTTGCTGTCCAGGGAGCCGATCAGCGGGACCGCCAGCACGCCCTTCCACAGTTCCACCACCGGGGTGGACAGCTCCAGCATGCTTTCCTGCTGCTCGCGGATCACGGTTTCCCGGCCCGCCATGAAGTGCTCCATGCTGTACAGGCCCAGGCGGTCCAGCAGCCGGGTAGCGTTCCAGATCTCGTTCAGGGACGCGGCGCCGCAGTGCTGCTGGATCTTGGCGAACAGCGGTTCCTTGAGGGAAAACACGAAGGTGGCGGTTTCCGAGGGGCTGAAGCCCTGGCGGCTCTGGGCCCGGGACAGGCGCTCCAGCATGCCGCGCACCGGCTCCCAGTGGCGGGCGCCCAGGTCGTCGATGCCCTGCTCCGCCGCCACCGCCAGCAGCTTGAGCAGTTCCCGGGAGTTGGATACCACCGTGTCCAGGTCGATCAGGTCGCTGCGAAGGCCGGCGGCGCGCTGGGCGCCGATCCATTCCTCCAGCAGTTCGCTCTCATAGGTCTTCAGCAGTTCAGCCAGTGCCGATGCAGGCATCATTCGTCCTCGAAAAAAGGCAACGACCGGGAGCGGTGCGTTGGAAAGGATAGGTCCGGAGCGGACCCGGACGAATACAGGCGTGCAACATAGCACGGCGCACAGGGCCGCTCCATCGACCCGGGCGCGCCCGGGCGCAAGCGCCCACGGCACCGCTCATTTGTGCGCCAGCGGGTCCACTGGCGGGCTCAGGGGTCCACCGCGGCGATGGCCGCGTGGGTGTGCCGGCCCCGGGCACGATACAGGTCGAGCCAGGCCGCGTAGGCGGCTCGGTCGCCGGCGAAATGGCCACTGCTGGCGATGCGGGTGGGGCCGTCCCGCGCGAACACCCGGCAGGCGATCACCGCCGGGTGGCGTTGGGGGGTGAACCGGTAGACGGAGTCGCCTACGGATGTCCGTCCCCGGGCTGGGTGAGCACCTGGAGGCGCTCGGACGAGGCGACCCGCCTCCAGCGGGGGCGGCGATGGCGTCCCGGCAGGCGCGCCAGTTCGCTTTGCGGATGCGATCCGCCGAGAAAACCCGGGCGCTGCCCATCCAGGGGGCGGCGCACGATGCCCAGCGGGCACAGCAAGGGGGCACCTGCAGGCGGCGATCTCCCTATCGATCGCCCACGTCTTGAAAAGCCTCGACCGAGAGTCCACCGGCAAATCCGCATCATTCAGGCAGGTCGGCCACCAGCCGGCGTGTGGCAAGCGAAGGGGCTGGCGGTACGCCCACCCCGGAAGACGCCGCAGGGCCCTCAGCCCGCGGCGAAGGCCGCTTCCAGGTGGGCGCGGCTGTCCGGGTGGGCGATGTCCAGCATCCGCTGCACCCGCTGTTTCAGCGACAGGCCGCGCAGGTCGGCGACCCCGTACTCGGTGACGACCAGCCCCGCGTCGCTGCGCGGCACGGTCACCGGCCCGCCGAGCCGGGCGACGATGCGGTCGTTGGTACCGGCCCGTGCCGGCAGTGCGACGATGGGCAGCCCACCCCGGGAGCGCCCCGCGCCGCGCAGGAAGTCCAGGGCGCCGCCCACCGCGCCGATGTAGCGCCCGCCGGCCACTTCGGAGTTGATCTGCCCGGTGAGGTCCACCTCCACCGCGGAGTTGATGGCGACGAAGCGCTCCAGGCTGGCCAGCACGTCCGGGTCGTGGGTGTAGCGGGTGGAGCGCAGGCTGATGGCCGGGTTGCGGTGGGCGAACGCGTGCAGCGCCTGGCTGCCCAGCAGCACGCCGCCCACGGTGAGGCCGCGGTCCACCGGCTTCAGGCGGTTGGTCACCACGCCGCGCTGCATCAGTTGGGCGACCCCGTCGCCGAGGCTGCCGGAGTGGATGCCCAGGTCGCGGCGGTCGGTGAGCGCCCCCAGCACCGCGTCGGGAATGGCGCCGATGCCCAGCTGCAGGGTGGCGCCGTCCTCGATCAGCCCGGCGATGTGCCCGGCGATCAGGCGGTCGGCGGGTCGCGGCTCCGCCACGGCGCTCTCCAGGGGCGGCCGGTCGCTGTAGAGCACGGCGTCCAGGTCATCCAGGGTCAGGTAGCGTTCCCCCTGCACCCAGGGGGCCTGGCGGTTCACCTCGGCGATCACCACCCGGGCGCTGTCCAGGGCCGGCAGCAGGTACTCGTGGGCCAGGCTGAGGCTCAGGCGCCCCTGCTCGTCGGGAGGCGACAGCTGCAGCAGCAGCACGTCGATGGGCAGCGCCCGGCTGCGCATCAGGCCGGGCAGCTGCGAATAGTGGCACGGCAGGATGTCCAGCACCCCGGCCCGGACCAGCTCGCGGTTGGCGCCGGCGCCGCAGTAGGCGAGGAAGCCCACGTGGTCGGCGTGTTCCGGCCGGCAGGTGTCGCTATGGTTGATCCCCAGCATCACGCGGATGCGCTCGAAGCGCGCCCGCTGCGCCATCAGCGCCCGGGTCAGGGGCAGCGGCTCGGCGTTGGCCTGGCCCCAGAGCACGGTGTCCCCCGGGCGGATCAGACCGCCGAGGTCGGGATTCTGGGCATCGAGTAGCTGGGGCATGGCGGTACGCTCGTCCACGGCAGGGCCGACGCGGGCGCCAGGCCCTCGCCGGGGATCGAAGGAAAAAGGAACGGCCGCCGGGCGGCGGCCGAATCGGGTCAGGCGATGGAGGACGGGTGTTTCGCCAGCGGGGTGACCTGGATCTTCATGTAGGGGAACAGCGGCAGGCTGGACAGCAGCTCGTGGAGCTCGTCGTTGCCGGACACGTCGAACACGCTGATGTTGGCGTACTCCCCCACCACCCGCCACAGGTGCGGCCACTTGCCGGATTCCTGGATTTCGATGGCGCGCTTCTTCTCCGCGGCCTTGATCGTCTCGACCCGTTCCGGGTCCAGGTCGCGGGGGATGTTCACGTCCATCTTCACGCAGTACAGCATGGCGCTCTCCTCTCTTCAGATCTTGCCTTCGGACAACCGCGCATGGGGCGGCAGGTCCGCTTCGTCATGGTCGTTCAGTACCTTGGCGTCCACGTCTTCCAGGCGCACGCCGCGGGTCTCCGGCAGCAGCAGCACGGCGGTCACCGACAGCGCGTAGGCCACCAGGCAGAAGGTGCCGATGGACTGGGCCAGGCCGATGCGCTCGGAGAGCACGCCGACGCCGGCGATGGACAGCGCCCCCAGGGACTTGCCCAGGTTGTAGGAGAAGCCCATGCAGGTGGTGCGCACGTGGGTCGGGAACAGTTCGCTGAGGAATGGCCCGAGCACCGCGAAGATACCGGTGGCGAAGGCCCCGACCGGGAACGCCATGAGCATCAGCAGGGTGGAGTTCATCGGCACCAGCATGTAGATGACGGTGAAGATCCAGGCGCCGATGCTGAACAGCAGCAGGGCCGGACGGCGGCCATAGCGGTCCGCCAGCCAGGCGGTGATCACGAAGCCGACGAAGGCGCCCGCGCACATGATCAGCATGGTCACCACCACCGGGCCGGGCTTCAGCCCGCGCTCCTGGGTCATCAGGGTCGGCAGCCAGGCCATGATGGTGTAGGCGGCGGCCTGCAGGCCGGTCACCAGCAGCGCACCCAGCAGGGTCAGGCGGACGACCGCGGGACGGAAGGCGGAGAGGATCGAGGCTTTCTCCTCGGCCTGGGCAGTGGCCTTCTTGTAGATTTCCGGGTCCTTCACGTGGCGGCGGATGAACAGCACGAAGCCCGCCGGGATCACACCGACCCAGAACGCCACGCGCCAGGCCAGCTCCTGGGGCAGCCAGGTCAGCAGGCCGGTCATGACCACCGCGGCCAGGGCCCAGCCCAGGGAGAAGCCGCTCTGCACGAAGCCCAGGGCCTTGCCCCGGTGCTGCGGCCGCACGATCTCCGCCATCAGCGCCGCGCCTACTGCCCACTCGCCGCCGAAGCCGAGGCCCTGCAGGGTGCGCACCACCAGCATCTGGTGGAAGGAGTTGGTGAAGCCGGCCAGCACGCCGAAGGCGGTGAACCAGCAGATGGTGAAGATCAGGATGCGCACGCGACCGTAGCGGTCGCTGAGGATGCCGGCGATCCAGCCGCCCAGGGAGGCGGATAGCAGCGCGGCGGTGCCCAGCACCCCGGCCTCGCCCTTGGAAATCTGCCACACGGCCATCAGCGCTGGCAGCAGGAAGCTGAACATCTGGGCGTCGTAGGTATCCAGCGCCCATCCGGAGAAGCAGGCCCAGAACGTCTTGCGTTCCTGGGACGAACCCGTTTTGTACCATTCGAACATGTCGACCGTCCTTCTTGTTATTGGATATCGGCTCATGGCTGTGCCAGCCCATGTGATCGTCACCCCGGCGCTTGGCAGTTCGGGGTGGAGTGCATCGGCCTGCGGGTCCGTGCAGGCGGCGTCCGGATGCGGATTCCTGTGTACGCGCCGAGCATGCGACAGTTTCCTTTCGCCGCCCATTTGCCTTTGCGAAAGCTCGCCTTTCGGCTGGGCTAAGGGCGTCGGCGCGTGTTCCCAGCGGCCTCGCGGCCGGTGTTTCGGGGCCCGGCGCTCAGTCGGCGCGGGGCGAGATGAGCATGTCCTGGGCCACACTGGCCACCAATGTGCCATCGCGGCGGTAGATGTGGGTCGAGGCCAGGCCGCGACCCGACAGGCTGCGCACCGCGTCGTTGACGAACAGCAGCCAGTCGTTGACGTCGATCTCCAGGCTGTGGAACCACAGGGTGTGGTTGAGGTTGCTGATGTAGTAGCGCTGCCACAGCTCGAACATGCCCACCGGCGGCGCCAGGCTGCCGTTCAGCCAGCTGTCCGACAGGTAGGCCAGGGCCGCGTGCTGCAGGCAGCCTTCCGCCGGCAGCGGATGGCTCAGGCGCACCCAGTAGGCGATGGTCGGCTCTCGGGCCGGGCGCTCGAAGTAGCCCTCCGGGTGGATCGGCCGCAGGTCCAGCACCGGTCGCCCGGAGAAGCGCAGCTGCACCGCCTCCGAACGGTCCGGGTAGCGCGCCGCCAGCTCCGCCAGGGTCGGTAGGTCCTCCGGCGGCGGGTAGTCGCCCTTGAGCCGGTGCGGGTCGCCGGGGTCGCGCTGCTCCGCCTGGAACGACGCGTTGGCGCTGAGCACCACGCCGGTGGCCTGCACCCCGTAGACGTGCCGGCTGGAGAAGCGCCGGCCCTCCTGCAGGCTGTCCACGCTGAACTCGATGGCGTCCTGGGGACGCGCGCCCTGCAGGAAGGTCAGCTGCAGCATGCTCGGGCTGCGCCCGCTCACCGTCTGGCTGGCCGCCCACAGGGCCTGGCCCAGCAGCTGGCCGCCATACACCCGGCCGTTGGCGTTGGTGTCGCAGACGTAGCTGCGGAAGCTGCGCTCGCCGTTGGGCTCCAGGGTCAGCAGCTCGGTGAGGTCGCGCTGGTCCCAGCGCCAGTCGGCGGCGCGCGAGGAAGTGGGCATGCCGGTGCGCTCCGTCGGCCTCAGCCGTTCACCGCCGCGGCGGCGCTGCGGCTCAGCGGGCGCTCGGGAAGCGCCGGGGCCGGCTCGGCCAGGCCGAGGGCGGAGAAGTCCAGCGGCACGGCGGTGACCGACTGCAGGTACTCGGCGCCGGTGTCGCCCACCAGTTCCAGCACCTTCACGCCTTCGGCGGTGAGCTCCAGGGTCGCCAGGTCGGTGTAGACGCGGCTGACGCAGCCCAGGCCGGTCAGCGGGTAGCTGCAGGTCTCCAGCAGCTTGCTGCGGCCCTGCTTGTCCAGGTGCTCCATCATCACGAAGATGCGCTTGGCGCCGATGGCCAGGTCCATGGCGCCGCCCACCGCGGGGATCGCGTCGGGCGCGCCGGTGTGCCAGTTGGCCAGGTCGCCGCGGCTGGAGACCTGGAAGGCGCCCAGCACGCAGATGTCCAGGTGGCCGCCGCGCATCATCCCGAAGGAGTCGGCGTGGTGGAAGAAGGCCGCGCCCGGGGCCAGCAGGATCGGCTCCTTGCCGGCATTGATCATGTCCCAGTCCTCCTCGCCCGCCGGCGCCGCGCTCCAGCGACCGAGCACGCCGTTCTCGCTGTGCAGGAAGATGTCCTTGTCGGTGGCCAGGTAGTTGGCCACCAGGGTCGGCAGGCCGATGCCCAGGTTGACGTAGGCGCCCTCGGGAATGTCCCGGGCCACCCGGGCGGCCATCGCGTTGCGTGTCTGCTTGTCCATGCTCATCCCACCTGTTGCTGATCGGCCGTCGCGCTGCCCACGGGGGTGCGCCGGACGATGCGTTTGACGAAGATGCCGGGGGTGACCACCTGCTCGGGGTCCAGCTCGCCCAGCTCGCAGACGCGGCCCACCGAGGCGATGGTGTGGCGCGCGGCCATGGCCATCACCGGGCTGAAGTTGCGCGCGGTCTTGCGGTAGATCAGGTTGCCCCAGCGGTCGCCGGCCTCGGCGTTGATCAGCGCGTAGTCCACGTGGATCGGGTACTCCAGCACGTAGCCGCGGCCGTCGATCACCCGGGTCTCCTTGCCTTCGGCCAGCGGCGTGCCGTAGGCGGTGGGGGTGAAGAAGGCGCCGATGCCGCAGCCCGCAGCGCGCAGGCGCTCGGCCAGGTTGCCCTGGGGGATGATCTCCAATTCGATGCGCCCGGCCCGGTACAGCTCTTCGAAGACATGGGAGCCGGTCATGCGCGGGTAGGAGCAGAGGATGCGCCGCACCCGGCCGGCCTTGAGCAGCGCCGCCAGCCCAGTGTCGCCCTGGCCGGCGTTGTTGCTCACCAGGGTCAGCTCGCGGGCGCCCTGGGCGATCAGCGCCTCGATCAGGTCCTCGGGCATCCCGGCGCCGCCGAAACCGCCCACGGCGACGGTGGCGCCATCGGGAATGTCGGCCAGGGCATCGGCCGCGCTGGGTAAAAGCTTGTCGATCATGACTGCTGCTTCCTCTTGTTCTTTTCCTGTGGCCGCCGTCCGGGCCGCGAATACGGCCCGGGCAGGCCGCGCACTCGTGGGAATCGGGCCGCCGGCACGATGGAAACCAGCTTGCCAGCGCCCCCGGAGGGCCACAATTTCAGTCTGCGGAAGGCCTGCTTAACCCTGGCTTAAGGTGTGCGGGCAGGCAGGGGAATGGCGAGCTGCCGCGCATGCGGGCGGAAGGATGTGGAAGACGGCCGGGAGCCGGGATCCTGCCGCGAAGCGCGGTGGGTCCGGCCTGGCCGGGCCTGGAGAGGCGCGGGCGCCGGGCGCCCGCGTGGAACGGGGGTCAGACCCCGGCGACGCCCACGGTCATGCCACCGCAGACGTAGAGCACCTGGCCGGTGACGAAGCCGCTGCGGCGGTCGAGGAAGAACGAGGCGGCCTGGGCGATGTCGTCCGGCACGCCCAGGCGCTTGACCGGCACCGTGTCGATGATCGCCTGGGTGCGCGGGCTGTCCGGCGGGTTGGCCCGCTCGAACAGCTCGGTGCGGATCGGCCCCGGGCCGATGGCGTTGGCGGTGATGCCGAAGCGCCCCAGCTCCAGGGACCAGACCCGGGTCATTCCCAGCAGGCCGGCCTTGGTGGCGGCGTAGGCGCTGCGCAGTTCCTTGCCGAGGGCGGCCCGGGAGGACATGTTGAGGATGCGACCGAAGCCGGCCTCTTTCATGCCCGGCAGCAGGGCCTGCATGCATTGCAGCGAGCAGCGCAGGTTCAGCGCCCAGACCCGTTCCAGGTCCTCCAGGCTCTGCTCCTCGGCGCTGGCCGGGCAGACCATGCCGACATTGTTCACCAGGCGGGTGATGGGGCCGTCCGCCAGGGCCGCCTCCAGGGCTTCGGCCGTGGCGCGGGTATCGGCCAGGTCGGCGATCAGGCCGTCACCGACGCGGTCGATGATCACCGGCTCGTAGCCCTCCTCCCGGCAGCGCTGGGCGATGGCGGCGCCGATACCGGAGGCGCCCCCGGTGATGAGCACGCGTTCGTTGGACACAGCAGGTCTCCTTCTAGGTCAGACGGTGGCGACGGGGTTCAGCGGCGCGCCCACGGCGCCGGGCAGGCGCAGCGGCGGCGCGGTGAGCAGGAAGCGGTTGCGGCCGTTGGCCCGCAGCCAGGTGGCCAGGGGCGTCAGGTGCCACAACTCACCCAGGTGTACCCCGAGCTTGAACAGGCAGTGGTGGTGCAGCGGCATCACCGAGCAGCAGGGCCCGGCGTCGCCGGAGGGGAAGATCTCCACCGAGTAGTTGTCGGCGGCGATGGCCACCAGGTTGCTGTCGGTGATCCAGTTCAGCAGCCGCGAATCCTCGCCATCCAGCACGGCGGCAAGGCGCTCCAGGGCCTTGGGGTCGGGTTGCTTGTTCATGCCCAGCAGCGCCTCGGCGTAGCCGGTGTGCAGGCACACCAGGTCGCCGCTCTCGACCTCCACCCGGTCCGCCTCCAGCACCCGCATCAGGTCGTCGTAGCCGACGTGAGTGCGTCCCAGGCCGAAGTGATGGTGCAGGTCGATCATCACCCCGCGCCCCTGCACGCAGGTCTCGGCCATGCGCTCGATGCCCAGGGCGTGGGCGCAGGAGGTGCTGTGGGGCTTGAGGGCGCCCTGCAGGCCACAGTCGTCGGTGTCGCTGGGCCCCTGCACATCGCTGCCGGCGCGGAAGCCGTTGTAGTAGAGCGGCTCCGGCACGCCGTCGCCGTCCGCGTCGAACAGGGCGCCGACGTGGGACAGCGCGTCCCACTGGGTCGAATACTGCAGATGGAGGATCGCCAGGTCGTCGCTGAGCACGTCCGGCCGGCCTTCCTGAATCCACTGGTACTGGTAGTTCATGTTCACCCCGCCCTTGCGCAGCAGCGGGCGCAGGATCGGCGGCAGGCGGTTGACGTTCATCGCGTTGCCGCCCGGGTAGTCCAGGGGCAGGCTGAGGCAGAAGCTGAGCCCTTCGCGGACTTCGGCGATGCCTTGCAGCACCTTCTCCGGGGTCAGCAGGTTCAGGCGCCCGCGCTGGTCGTCGGGGCCGAAATCGCCCCAGTTGGACCCCTCGGGGCGCTGTTTCCAGCGGTGTTCGGCCATGCTCTTTCCTCTTGTCTTCGGTGGTGTCCGCGTGTGTAACGGCGGCGCATCCCTGTGCGACAAGGCTCCCAGAGCCGCCTGGCGCAGACAATTTCGCTCTGTGAAACCCCGGCTTAGCCTGGGCTTAAGCAGGCAGGCGCAGGCCTAGCCGGGTTCGCCGTCCGCCGGCGTGCGGTACCAGTCGATGAGGCTGTCGGCGAAGTCCCGGGCGAAGGCCGAAAGGCCGTCGAAATCCTGGGCGCAGAGCTGGAAGGTGCGCACCGCCCAGGGGTCCAGCAGGGTGCAGGCGCCCAGCTTCTGCTGGCCCTTGAGGCGCTCGAAGCCGGCCTGGGGCACGATGGCGATGCCCGCCCCTGCCTCCACCATGCGGAAGATCGCGTCGGAGCTGGCCACCTGCACGCGGATGGTCAGCGGGATGTGCAGCGCCGCCGCGGCGCGGCTGAGGAACACGTGGATGGCGCTGCCTTCCAGCAGCGAGACGAAGGCGTAGGACAGCGCTTCCTTGAAAAACACTTCGCCCCGCTCCAGCAACGGATGGCCATGGGGGGCGATGATGGTCAGGCGGCTGGAGACGAAAGGCACGCTCTGCAGCCCTTCGGTGACCACGCTGCCGGAGACGATGCCCAGGTCGGCGCTGCCGTCGCGGATGCTGCGCACGATGTCGTCGCTGAGCCGCTCGCGCATGTCGATGTGCACGTCCGGGTGGGTGCGCAGGTACTCCCCCACCACCGGCGGCAGGTATTCGGTGATGGCGGTGGTGTTGGCCAGCAGGCGCAGCTGGCCCTTGAGGCCCACCGCATATTCCTGCAGGTCGCCGGTGAGCATTTCCAGCTGCGACAGGATCACCCGGGCGTGCTGCAGGTAGGTCTTGCCGGCGTTGGTCAGGGTCACGCCCTGGGGCGAGCGCTCCAGCAGCTTCATGCCCAGGTTGTCTTCGAGGTTCTTGATCCGGTTGCTGGTGGCGGGGACCGACAGGAAGGAGCGCTCGGCGCCCCGGGTCAGGCTGCTGGTCTCGGCCACGTTGATGAACAGCCGGAAGTCGGTGATATCGAAATGCATCGCCATGGTCGGATCGTTCTTGCCAACGGAAATGAGCCACGGTACTGGCTGGCAGCCACACTGCCTAGCCGACATTCGTCGGTAACCGGCGTGGCGGCGCGTTCGCGTCGTGCAGAGGTGGGAACCCGCGGGGGTTCGCGGCGGCAGGCGGCCCCGGGGCCACCCCGCCGCCGGGCGTGGCCGGTGGCGGGGACTTTGCCGGCTACCAGTGGGACGGTTCGAAGCGGAATCCGTCGCCCTCGCGGCGGATGAAGCCGCAGTGGGGTTCGCCGAAGTGCACCGGCATGATCAGCGCCTCGCGGTCCGCCGCGCGGTTGAGGAACTCCAGGCGGGTCTTGCGCGCGGTGTCCTCCCAGATGCAGTAGCCGGAGTTGATGTCGGGCCGCACGATCTGCACCGGGCTGTGCAGGATGTCGCCGCAGAAGATCCCTTCCTCGCCGCCGGAGCGCACGCGGAAGGTCACCTGGCCGGGGCTGTGGCCCGGGGCCGGCTCCACCACCAGGCAGTCGGCGATCTCCTGGCCCGGCTCCATCATCTCGGCGAGGCCGGCGTCGACGACGGGCATCACGCTGTCGAAGAACGAGTCGCCGAACACGTCGATCACCCCCGGCTCCTTGTTCTTGCCCTCGCGGCAGAACACGAAGTCGTCCTTGGGCAGGTGGTAGCGGGCATTGGGGAAGGTCGGCACCCAGCGGCCGTCCTGCCAGGTGGTGTTCCAGCCCACGTGGTCGGAGTGCAGGTGGGTGATCACCACGTGGGTGACCTTCTCCGGCGGCGCGCCGGCGGCGGTCATCCATTCCCGCACCAGGGTGTTGAGCATGTTCATCCGCGGGATGGCGGCGCGGGGCTTGAAGTTGCCGACGCCAGTGTCCACCACGATGATCTCGCTGCCCACGTGCACCACCCAGAACTGGATGGTGACGATCAGCTTGTTCATGTGGGGCACCCAGTGGTGGGGCGCCATCAGGCCGCGGTACTCGTCCAGCACGCTGCGGTCCATGTCCGGGAAGAGGAACGCCGGGTCGTGGGTGGGGCCGGCGTACTCGAGGATGCGGGTGACTTTGATGTCTCCGATCATGCGGGACTGCATCATGGCGTGGGTTCCTCTCTTGTAATAGTGACGGCGCCGGGGCGCGGGCTCAGGCGGCGTGGCCGCTGGCGCCCGCCCGGTTGGCCGGGTCGGCGATGAACGCCGGGTAGATTGCGGCGCCACGTGCGCCCTCGCCGACGAAGCGCCGCAGCAGGGTGCTCACCAGGCGCGGGCTCTGCACCGGCATGAAGTGGCCGGAGGCGACGTGCAGCGCTTCCGCCTGGGGCGCCAGGGCCGCCAGCCGGTCGATTTCCGCCGGCGGCCGCAGGCCGTCGTACTCGCCGGCCACCAGCAGGGTGCGCGGCGGCAGGCGCGGCAGGTCGCCGTCCAGGTTCATCCGCGCCAGCATGGCGAACACCGCGGCGAAGCCCTGGGGGTCGCCGCCCTGCCAGCGCAGGCGGAAGGTCTCGTAGCGGGCCGGGTCGCTGCGCAGCGGCACCGGCCAGGTCTTTTCCAGCAGCGCGGCGACGGTCTCCGTCAGGCCCTCCCGGCGGATCGCCGCGGCCCGTTGCAACGCGCCCTCCCGGGCCGCCTCGGCGACCCCGCAGGCCGGCGCCATGGCCACCAGGGCGTCCACCCGCTGCGGGTGGCGGGCGGCGAAGCGAATGGCGATGGCCGCGCCCACCGCGACCCCGGCCAGGGACACCGGGCCTTGCAGGCCGAGGCCGTCCAGCAGCGCGGCGAGATCGTCCACGTGCTGGTCGATCTCCACCTCGCCGACGATCTTCTGGGAAAGCCCGGCGCCGCGGGTGTCGTAACGCAGCAGGCGCAGCCCCGGCAGGGCCGTCCAGACTTCGTCCCAGCTCTCCAGGGAGCCGCCCATCTCGTGGATCAACACCAGGGTCGGGCCGTCGCCCTCCCCCAGCTGATAACGCAGGGCGGTGCCGTTGGCGTCGTACCAGTTCATCGATGGCCTCCTCAGACGCGCTCGAACAGCGCGGCCATGCCCTGGCCGCCGCCGATGCACATGGTTTCTAGCCCGTAGCGGGCGCCGCGGCGCTGCATCTCGTGGAGCAGCGTGGTCATGATGCGCACCCCGGTGGCGCCGATGGGGTGGCCGAGGGAAATCCCCGAGCCGTTGACGTTCACCCGCGGGTCGTCTTCTTCCAGGCGCCATTCCCGCAGCACCGCCAGGGCCTGGGCGGCGAAGGCTTCGTTCACCTCGATCAGGTCCATGTCGCCCAGGCCGAGGCCGGTGCGCTGCAGCAGCCGGGCCACCGCCGGCACCGGGCCGATGCCCATGCGCGCCGGGTCGCAGCCCGCCGCGGCCCAGTCCACCAGCTTCGCCAGGGGCTTGAGGCCGTGGCGAGCGGCATAGTCCGGGGAGACCACCAGACACACGGCGGCGGCATCGTTCTGCTGGCTGGAGTTGCCGGCCGTGCACACGCCGTCGGGCAGCAGCACCCGCAGCCCGCCGAGGCTGTCCAGGCTGGCGTCCTCGCGGATGCCCTCGTCCATCGACACGGTGGTGCGGGCGCCGCGCTTGCCGGGTACGTCGATGGGCACCACCTCCTCGGCGAAGCGCCCGTCACGCCAGGCCGCCGCGGCGTTCTGGTGGCTGCGCACGGCGAACCGGTCGGCGTCCTCGCGGCTGATGGCGTAGTCGCGGGCGAGGTTTTCCGCGGTCTCCGGCATGCCGGAGATATAACCGAAGCGCTCCTGCGGCTGGGACCGCTCGCGGCCGCGCTCCAGGCGGTCGTGCAGACGCACACTGCCGGCCCGGGCGCCCCAGCGCATGTCGGTGCTGTAGTACTCGATGTTGCTCATGCTCTCCACGCCCACCACCAGCACCGCGTCGGCGTGGCCGCTCTGCACCTGCATTGCCGCATCGGCCAGGGCCTGCAGGCCGGAACCGCAGCGGCGGTCCAGGGTGTAGCCGGGCACTTCCAGGGGGAGGTCCGCCAGCAGCGCGGCGTAGCGGCCCATGCAGGGCGCCTCGCTGGAGGCGTAGGACTGGGCGACGATCACTTCGTCGAGGGTTTCCGCCGGCAGGCCCAGGCGGCCCACCAGGGTACGGATCATGGTCGCCGCCAGCTGGTCGGCGGTCAGCGCTGCCAGGGCGCCGCCGAACTTGCCGATGGGGGTCCGGAGCGGGGAAACGATCAGCGCGTCTCGCATGGCGCGGAACTCTTCTGTAGCGGGTGAGGCAGCCAGCATGGGCGTGGCCGCCATGGGCGGCAATTTCGCATCCTGAAAGGCGGCCTTTCGCCCGGCTTAAGCACCCGCGGGCGGGTACGGCATGTTTCGCCGCACCGAAGGACCGCTTAAGGAAAACCGAATTCCCAAGCCTTTCGCCGCTTGCGCATGCTTGCCGCGCCGGACCCGAGTCCGCCCCGAATACCCACGACGGATAACAACAATGAACAAGAGTCCCCTCGCCCATCTGTGCGGGCTGCTGGCCCTGCCCCCGGTGCTGGCCCTGCCGAGCCTGGCCCACGCCGACTTCCTCGGCGACAGCACCGCCACCCTGCAACTGCGCAACTTCTACTTCAATCGCGACCTGCGCGACTCGGGCGTGGCCCAGTCCAAGCGCGAGGAATGGGCCCAGGGCTTCATCCTCAACGTCAAGTCGGGTTACACCGAGGGCACCGTCGGCTTCGGCCTGGACCTCTATGGCGCCCTGGGGCTGAAGCTGGACTCGTCCGGCGCCCGCGCCGGCACCGGGCTGCTGCCCAACGCCTTCGGCGACTCGGGCCCGGACGAATACACCGACCTGTCCGGGGCGCTCAAGGCGAAGATCTCCAAGACCGAGCTGAAGGTGGGCGGCTTCATGCCCAAGTCGCCGGTGCTGCTCTCCAGCGACGCCCGCCTGCTGCCGCCGCTGTTCAACGGCATCACCCTGCAGTCGGCGGACATCGACAACCTGCTGCTGGACGCCGGGCGCTTCGACCACGTGAACTACCGCAACTCCAGCGGCAACCACGACGACCTGCTGGCCGGCAACTACGGGGCCTCGGGCGACCACTTCGACTACCTGGGCGCGGCCTACACCCTCAGCCCCCATGCCACCCTCTCCTACTGGCGCGGCGAGCTGGCCGACGTCTACAAGCAGAACTACGTCGGCGCGGTGCTCAGCCACCCGGTGGGCGACTGGAGCCTGGGGGCCAACCTCGGCTACTTCGACTCCTCCGAGGCCGGTGGCGCGCGGGCCGGCGACATCGACAACGGGCTCACCTCGGTCCTGCTGTCCGCCAGCACCGGCACCCACACCTTCCGCGTCGGCTACCAGGACAACGGCGGCGACACGCCCTTCCCCTACCTGCAGGACGCCGACGCCAACGTCGCCAACGTGGTGCAGATCCTCGACTTCACCCGCGCCAAGGAACGCTCCTGGCAGGCCCGCTACGACCTGGACTTCGCCAAGCTGGGGGTGCCGGGGCTGGTGTTCCTCACCCGCTACCTGAAGGGCGACAACTTCGACGTGGCCGGCGGCGACGGCAAGGAATGGGAACGGGACATCGACGTCACCTACACCGTGCAGGACGGCCCGCTGAAGAATGTCTCGGTGCGCTGGCGCAACGCGATGGTCCGCTCCAACGCCTCCATCGGTGACCTGGACGAGAACCGCCTGATCCTCTCCTACACCCTGCCCCTGAAGTGACCCGCCTCGCCCCGGCCCGGTGCCGGGGCGATCTTCCATCGCTGGCCGACCTGGCCCGCGAATTCCAGTGAACGCCCTGGGCGGCGATCGGCCGGCTGCGTGATGCCGCGCGACGGGATTCCCGCCCACGCGATACCGGCCCTGCCCTCCTCCTTTCCCAACCCCGCGCTTCGCCGACACCGCCTGCGAGGGGCCTCGCGCCGCCTCCGCCCAGGCGCGTCCGGGCCTCAGACGTACCCGCCGTTCACCCGCAGGATCTGGGCGTTGACCCAGGCGCCGTCGTCGCCCAGCAGGAAGGCCACCGCACCGGCGATGTCCTCCGGCTGACCGAGGCGTTCCAGTGGCGCCATCTTCGCCAGGGACTCCACCTGCTCCGGGGTCTTGCCGTTGAGGAACAGATCGGTGGCGGTGGGCCCCGGGGCGATGGCGTTCACCGTGATGCCGCGACCGCGCAGTTCGTTGGCCAGCACCCGCACCAGCCCCTCGACGGCGCACTTGGAGGCGATGTACGCGCCGTAACCGGGGAAGGCCTTGGGGATCACGCTGGTGGACAGCGCCACCATCCGCCCGCCGTCGCCGAGGACCTCGGCGGCCTTGGCCAGCACCAGGTAGGTGCCGCGCACGTTGGTGGTCATCATCCGGTCGAACGCCGCCACCGTGTCCGTGCGGATCGGCGCCAGCTCCATGACGCCGGCGTTGCTGACCACCGCGTCCAGGCGCCCGAACGCCTCTTGGGCCGCGGCGAACAACCGGGCGACGTCGTCCGCGTCCGCCACGTCCCCCTGCACTGCGACAGCGCTGCCGCCCTGGGCGCGGATCTCGGCCACGGTCTCGTCGGCCCGGGCCTGGTTGCCGGCGTAGCCGATGACCACGCCGAACCCGTCGGCCGCCAGGCGCAGGGCGATGTCCTTGCCGATACCGCGGGATGCGCCCGTCACGAGGGCCGCTTTGGCTACTGGGGTGTTCATGGGAAGACTCCTGGAGGTGGGTTGAGGCCCGGCCCTCGGCGCGCGGCGCGCATCAGCCCGCCGCCTCCCGAAAGCCGGTATCCCAAGAGGACCGCCGAGCCCGCCCGGGATTCCCCGAACGGCGACCGAACTGTTCGGGCGGCACCGGGCACGATGAGGCCGAGGACGTGCGGCTGGACGATGAAAGGGGTCGCTCGGGGCGACGTGCAGTTACCGTTCCGCTCTTGCGCGGGCGGTGTAGCGATCAGGTGTGTGCCCAGGGAAGCAGTCCTGGGCAGGCCGTTCGAGGGCGCGAGGCGATACGACTGTCAGCGCGTGGCCGCAGCGAGCGTGTCTACCGCTCGGAAGAAAGGGGGCGAAAAAAAACGGGCGCGACGGGAACGCCCGTGAGGAAAACGAAAGCGGCGCACCGGTGCAGGCCGGCGCGCCGAGGGCGTCAGCCGGTGGCGGCGAGGATGCGCCGGGCGCGCTGGATCACCGGGGCATCCACCATCTGCCCGTCCACCTTGAACGCACCGGCACCGCCGGCGGCGGCCTCCACCACCCGCTGCGCCCAGGCCACGTCCGCCGCGGAAGGCGCCAGGGCGGCGTGCACCACCGGGACCTGACGCGGATGGATGCAGAGCATGCCGGCGAAGCCCATGGCGCCGGCATCGGCGGCGAAGCGCGACAGCCCCGCCTCGTCGTCGATGCGCGGGAACACGGTATCCAGGGGCTGGGCCAGCCCGGCCAGGCGCGAGTGCAGCAGCAGGGCGAAGCGCGCCTGGTCGAGGATGCGCTCGGCCGCCTCGCTGCCGGCGGCCAGACCCAGGTCGACCCCCAGGTCGAGGCCGCCGAAGGTCAAGCGTTCCACCCCCGCGGCGCGGGCCATGCTCGGCAGTTCGGCAATGCCGCGGGCGCTTTCGACGATGGGCCACACCGGCTTGCCGACGGCGGCCGCGCGCACCACCTGCTCGACGCTTTCCGCCTTGGGCAGCAGCAACCCCAGCACGCCCGGATGCGCGCACAGGGCCAGGTCCTCGGCATGGCCGGGGTGGCCGGCCATATTCACCCGCACCCAGACCCGCGCCTCGGGCCGGTCATCCAGGAAGGCCCGCAGGTTATCCCGCGCCTGGGCCTTCAGCGCTTCTTCCACGGCGTCCTCGAAATCGACGATCACCGCGTCGGCGCCGGCATCCAGAGCCTTGGCGAAGCGTTCCGGACGGCTGCCGGGTACGAACAGGGCGGTACGGAGCAAGGGGCTGGGCATGGACGGCGACACTCCTCAGAACGATCGCGGCAGCTCGAGCAGGTGCTCGGCCACGTACGACAGGATCAGGTTGGTGGAAATCGGCGCCACCTGGTACAGCCGGGTCTCGCGGAACTTGCGCTCGACGTCGTATTCGCAGGCGAAGCCGAAGCCGCCGTGGGTCTGCAGGCAGGCGTTGGCCGCTTCCCAGGAGGCCTTGGCCGCCAGGTACTTGGCCATGTTGGCGCTGGCCCCGGCGTTCAGCCCGGCATCGTACTCCGCGCATGCGCGCCAGCGCATCAGGTCGGCCGCTTCCACCTCGATGTGGGCCTCGGCGATGGGGAACTGCACGCCCTGGTTCTGGCCGATGGGGCGGCCGAACACCTGGCGGTCGCGGGCATAGGCGCTGGCCTTCTCGATGAACCAGCGGCCGTCGCCGATACACTCGGCGGCGATCAGGGTGCGCTCGGCGTTGAGGCCGTCGAGGATGTAGCGGAAGCCCTTGCCTTCCTCGCCGATCAGGCTGTCAGCGGGAATCTCCAGGTTGTCGAAGAACAGCTCATTGGTCTCGTGGTTGACCATGTTGGCGATGGGCTGCACGGTCATGCCGTTGCCGATGGCCTCGCGCAGGTCCACCAGGAAGATCGACATGCCCTCGGACTTCTTCTTCACCTCCGCCAGGGGCGTGGTGCGGGCCAGCAGGATCATCAGGTCGGAATGCTGGATGCGCGAGATCCAGACCTTCTGGCCGTTGATCACGTACTTGTCGCCGCGGCGCACGGCGGTGGTCTTGATCTTGGTGGTATCGGTGCCGGTGGTGGGCTCGGTCACGCCCATGGACTGCAGACGCAGCTCGCCGCTGGCCAGCTTCGGCAGGTAGTAGCGCTTCTGCGCCTCGCTGCCGTTACGCAGCAGGGTGAACATGTTGTACATCTGCCCGTGTACGGTGCCGGAGTTGCCGCCGCAGCGGTTGACTTCCTCGAGGATCACCGAGGCCTCGGCCAGGCCCAGGCCGGAGCCGCCGTATTCCTCGGGGATCATCGCCGACAGCCAGCCGGCGCGGGTCAGGGCCTCGACGAAGGCTTCGGGGAAGCCCTTCTCCTCGTCCACCTTGCGCCAGTAGGCCGCATCGAACTCAGCGCACAGGGCGCGGACGCCTTCACGGATGGCATTCAATTCGTCGTTGTCGTTCTGGAACATCTCAAAGCGTCCTCGGTGATGCGGGTCATCGGGCAATGGGAGCGGTGCGTCAGTCGAAACGCACTTCGGCTTGCTGGCACAGGCCGCCGGCATTGGCGGCCCAGAGTTCGGCGCGCCCCGCTTCCGCCTGGCGGCCGCCCACCTGGAAGGCCTCCGGGGCGATCAGCGGGCGCACGCCGCGGAAGATGAACTGGCGCGGCCGCGCCTGGGGGTTGGCCCGGCAGAAGGCGGCGAGGTTCAGGGTCGCGGTCAGTGGGCCGTGCACCACCAGGCCCGGGTAACCCTCGGTCTCGGTGACATAGGGCCAGTCATAGTGGATGCGGTGGGCGTTGAAGGTGACCGCGGAGTAGCGGAACAGCCGGACCGGGTCGGGTTGCACGGTCTCCTGCCACTGGGCCTCGGGCACCGGGGCGCCGCTGCCCAGCTTCGGCGGCGACGGCTCGCGGTAGACGATGTCCTGTTCTTCCTGCAGGGCGATGCGGCCGCCCTGGCGGTAGGTGTGGCGCAGGGTGACGAACAGCAGCGAGCCGCTGCCGCCGCGCTTTTCCTCGATGCGCAGGATGGTGGTGCTGCGGCAGGCTTCCTCGCCGACCCGCAGGGGTTCCAGGAACTCCAGGCGCCCGCCCGCCCACATGCGGTTGCGGCCATGGGCCGGCGGCATGAAGCCGCCCAGGGCCGGGTGGCCGTCGGCGCCGAGGCCGGCGGTGTCGGCCGGCTCCTGGAAGAAGCACCAATGCCAGAGCAGGGGCAGTTCCTCGCCGTGGGCCGGCGCGGGTACGTCGAAGGTCGCGGCGATGCGCCGGACCAGGTTACGGCTGAGCTGGTCGTGCACCTCTTGGGTACGCCCGAGCCATTGCGCCGGATCGAAGGTGTCCATGGCTGGCCTCCCGTCATGTCTGCAAGCTGGCCGCCATCATGCAAGACCCCCGGAGCCGGCGGAATTCGCTTTTCCGGAAGGCCGCCTCAAGCCACGGCTAACACCGGCGCGACGCAGGTTCGCCTGACGCGCCCTCCCGGCGCGGCCCGAGCCCGGCGATGGCGCCGTGGGTACTGCCCTCGTCCCGGGCGCGCCAATCATTCACCGTTCGCATAGAGTGCCCGGGCATTTCGAATTTCCATTCGTGGAGCCGATGGCCGACGCTCCAGGCTTCCCCCCAACCCTCAGGAGCCCGATCGACATGGACAGCGGAATCACTCACGTGGCGCTGGTGGTGCGCGACGTAGAAGCCAGCATCGCGTTCTACACGCGCTTCGCCGGCATGCGCGTCATTCACCAGCGCGAGGCCCAGGGCGACATCGAGGAAGTGGTCTGGATGACCGACTTCACCCGGCCCTTCGCCCTGGTGCTGATCGCTTCGACGAAACTGCACGACACCCCGGTGGGCCCGTTCGGCCATCTGGGCGTGGCCTGCGCGTCCCGGGCAGAGGTGGACCGGGCCGCCGATGCCGCCCGCGAGCTGGGCATCCTGCGCTCGCCGCCCAAGGACAGCGGCCCGCCCACGGGTTACTGGACCTACCTCGCCGACCCGGACGGCAACACCCTGGAGCTGTCCCACGGCCAGGAGATCGCCTTCACCGTGAAGGATGCCCAGCGCCTGTGACCCCGCTAGGTTCTGTACGAAAAGTCGTCGAGCGAAGGTCAGGCAAGGCAAAACAGGCGAAGAAGCGGAGTTTACCTGCTGTAAATGAGCAGTCTGAGCCTGTTTTTAACGCAGCATCACCGAGCGCAGGCACTTTTCCGCTATCGCCGGCCGAGCCCGGTCGCCTCAGAACACGTTGATGGGGTAGTCGATGATCAGCCGGACCTCGTTGATGTCCGCGTAGCGGTAGCCGGTGGATGCCCGGTGCACCGCGTTGCGCAGGCGGAACGAGAGGTCTTTGGCCTTGCCCGACTGGACCACGTAGCGTGCCTCGATGTCGCGCTCCCAGTGACGCGGGTCGCTGCCCTCGGGGTAGCGGTAGCGGGAGGTGTAGTAGGTGTTGCGGCTGTCGGCGTTGTCGATGTGGTCGCCGCGCAGGTAGCGGGTCATGAAGGTCAGGCCCGGCACGCCGTAGGCCGCCATGTTCAGCTCGTAGCGCAGCTGCCAGGACCGCTCGTTGGCCTCGGTGAAGGTGGCGTACTGCACCGCGTTGGCCAGGGCGACGCCGCCGCCCATGGTGCCGAAGCCGATCCAGTCCATGGGTTCGTCGCTGTCCACCCGCTGGTAGCCGGCGCTGAAGGCGTGGCCGCCCAGCTTGTAGGTGGCCAGCAGCGACCAGGTGGTGTTGTCGATGGTGCTGGCCAGCTGCTTGCCGGTGTCGCGGGTGTGGTAGACGTTGGCGTCGAGGGTGAAGGACTGCTTGTCCCCCAGGGGCAGGGTGTAGTTGGCGTTGCCGTAGTACTGGTGCCAGACGTCCTTCAGCTCGGAGCCATACAGGCTCAGGCTGAGGCGCTCGTTGGGCCGGTAGATGCCGCCCAGGTAGCTCACCGAGCGAATGGCGATGGGCAGGCCGTAGTCCAGGGCCAGGTCGTCGTCGTTGTTGCTGGAGTCGACGCTGCCCTTGGCGGTGAAGTGGCCGGCATCCAGGTGCAGTTTCTTGACTTCGTCCGAGGCCAGCATGAACCCGGTGGCGGAACTGGGGAACAGGCGCACCTGGTTGACCCAGAACACCGGCACCGCGGGGAACAGGTTGCCGTACTTGAGCACGGTGTCGGAGATCCGCAGCTTCACCGAGCCGCCGGTCTTGGAGAAGCTGTCCTCCGGGTGGCCGTCGCTGTCCAGGGGCATCAGCCGCAGGCCGGTGCGCCCGCCACCGCTGTCCAGCTTGATCCCGGTGAAGCTGTAGGCGTCCACGCCGACGCCCACGGTGCCCTGGGTATAGCCGGAGGTGTAGTCGATCATCAGCCCCTGGGCCCATTCCTCCGAGTAGTCGCTGCGCCGGTCCACCGGCTTGACCGCATTGCGGCCCAGGCCGCTGACGCCGCCGTGCTCGTAGTCGCGGCGGAAGTAGAAGTTGCGGTTGAGCAGGGACAGGTGGCTGTCTTCGAGGAAGCCGTTGGCCTCATCCTGGCCAGACACGGCGACATCAGCGTAGGCCAGGGGGGCCAGCAGACACAGCAGGGCTTTGTTCAACTTCATGGTGTGATGCTCTTGTTGTTGTTTGTCGTTGTTATGGGTTTTGGCGGCGCGAGGGCGCCCTGCGCGGGCTGCGGGCAGCTCGCGCCGGTGGTGCATCGGGGGACTGGTGGCCCCGCCGGCGTGGCGGGGCCGTGCCGGGCTACCTCATGACAGGGCCGTGGCGGGTTGCGGGCGCGCCCCGGCCGTCGCATCGCCGGCCGCCGGCTGCGCCATGTGGCACGCCGCCAGGTAGCCGAAGGTCAGCCCCGGGCCAAGGGTGATGCCCGGCCCGGGGTAGTGGCCGCCCATGACGGAGTTCATGTCGTTGCCCGCGGCGTAGAGCCCGTCGATGGGCCGGCCCTCCCCGTCCAGCACCCGCGCCTGCTCGTCGGTGAGCAGGCCGCAGGCGGTGCCGATGTCGCCGGGCACCACCTGGACGGCATAGAACGGGCCGGTCTCCAGGGGCGCCAGGCACGGGTTGGGGCCCTGCGCCGGGTCGCCCAGGTAGCGGTTGTAGGCGCTGTGGCCCTTGCCGAAGTCCGGGTCCTGGCCCTGGCGGGCGTGCGCGTTGTAGCGGGCGACGGTGGCCGCCAGGCCGCCGGCGTCGATACCCATGGCCTGGCCCAGGGCCTGCAGGGTGTCGCCCCGCAGCAGGTAGCCGGCCTTGAGGAAGCGCTGCAGCGAGGCGGCCTGCGGGCGCACCATGCCCAGGCCGTAGCGGGCCAGGAAACGGCTGTCGCAGACCAGCCAGGCCGGCACCGAGCCGGTGCGGTACTGGGCCTCGCCGCAGGCGTGGTAGGAGTCCGCCTCGTTGACGAAACGCCGCCCCTCGCGGTTGACCATGATCACGCCGGGCTTGTAGCG
The DNA here is from genome assembly GCF_007109405.1 of Pseudomonas mangiferae. Classification (GTDB taxonomy): domain Bacteria; phylum Pseudomonadota; class Gammaproteobacteria; order Pseudomonadales; family Pseudomonadaceae; genus Pseudomonas_T; species Pseudomonas_T mangiferae. Next base: position 210,802 of record NZ_VJOY01000001.1, on the reverse strand, counting down.
ATCCAGCATGAGGTGCGGGAACCGCGCGGTGCTGCCGTCGTCGCGGCGCATCAGCGACACCGGCGAGTAGAAGGCGTTGTTGGCGTTGCGGCCCTCGCCCAGGGTCGCACCCAGGTCGAGGGCCATGCGCAGGCCGTCGCCTTCGTTGGCCTCGTTGCCGGCGGACCAGGCGCCGGTGGGCGCGGGCAGCAGCCGCTCGCGCATCGCCGGGCTCGCCGGGAAACCACCGGTGGCCAGCAGCACGCCGCGGCGGGCACGCACCTCGATGCGCTGCCCGTCCCGTTCGATCGAGGCCCCCACTACCCGCCCGCCCTCCAGGCGCAGCTCGCGGGCGGGCGCATTGGCCCACAGCGGCACGCCCAGGTCCAGCAGGCTCTTGTACAGGCGCCCCGCCAGGGCATTGCCCAGCACCAGCCGGGTACCGCGGGAGTAGCCGCGCAGGCGGTCGCTGGCGAAGCGCCCCAGCAGCTTCAGCGCGTGCAGGAAGCCCTTGCGGGTGCGCTTGGCCTGCAGCAGCAGGTCGATGTCGGTCTTGTTGACCATCATCCCGCCGAAGGCCATGAACTCCGGCCAGGGCCGGCGCAGGTTCTCGAACTGGTCGCCCAGGAGGCGCCCGTCGAACTCCAGCGGGTCCAGGGCGCGGCCGCCCTCCCCCGCGCCATCCAGGTCAGACCAGTAGTCCGGCGAGTACTGGCGGCCGGAGAATTTCACCTGGGTGTTGCGCTCCAGGTACTCCAGCATCGCCGGGCCGTGGTCGAGGAACGCCTGGCGCAGGGCCCGCGGCGCGGCGCTGCCCACCACCTGGTCCAGGTAGCGCTCCACCCGCTCGCGGGAATCCTGCACGCCGAGGGCCTTGCCCTGGCGGTTCAGCGGCACCCAGGTGCCGCCACCGGAGAGCGCGGTGGTGCCGCCGAAGCGGTCGGTCTTCTCCACCAGCAGCACGTCGAGGCCGCGCAGCCTGGCCACGGCGGCCGCGCACATGCCGGCCGCGCCGCTGCCGATCACCAGCACGTCGACCTCGTGGGGGGTTGTCGTCGTCATGGCGTACCTCTAGCGGGCCAGCCCGAGCAGGGGGTCGACCGCCGCGTAGGGGGTCGGCCGCAGCAGGTAGGTATCGGCACGCCCCAGCAGGCTGCGGCCGAGGGTCTCGCGCTGGGCCGCGTGGGCCTGCTGGATCGCCGGGTCCTGCCAGTAGGCGTTCCAGCCGGCCTCGCGCTCGGCGTGGTCGCGCCAGGACAGCAGCGTCACCAGGCCCGGCATGTGCTGCCCGGCGATCAGGTTGAAGCTGCCCAGCAGCGTGCCGCCATGGCGCGCCAGGACCGGCAGCGCGGTCTGCGCCAGGTAGTCGTGGGCGGCCTTGGGCTGGCCGTTGGCGATGGGCTGGACGATCAGCTCGTGGAGCCCACCGACGTTCACCCCGCCCTGCACCTTGCGGTACTCGGTCCAGGCCGGGCTGGGGCTGAGCAGGGAAATGTCGTAGTGCTGCACCAGTTCGCTGCCGGCGTTGGTGCTGGCGCGCAGGGCCCACCAGTCCGGGTCGGTGTAGAAACCGCCCCAGTTGGCCTCGCGCTCGGCGTTGTCCTGCCAGGCCATGAGGTAGATGAACAGCGGCGTGCCGCGCCCGGCGATGGCGTGCCAGCGCCCCACCACGTTGATGCCGTGGCGTGCCAGCAGCGGCGGCAGGCCGTCGCGCATGCGGGCGTCGAGGTCGTGCATGCGGCCCGGTTCGACGAAGTAATAACGCAGTTCGTATTGCATGGAAGGTCTCCTGTTCGGGGCGCTCAGGCCATGGCCACGTAGTTGCCGATGCTCCAGCCGCCGTCCACCACCAGGGTGTGGCCGCTGATGAAGCCGGCCTGGTCGGAGCAGAGGAAATGGATGGCGTTGGCCACATCTTCCGGCTGGCCGATGCGGTGGAAAGGCGTGGTGTCGATCATCACCGCCTTGAAGCGGGCATCCCCCTGGATGCGCTCCCGGGTCAGGGGCGTCTCGATGATGCCGGGCGCCACCGCGTTGACCCGGATGCCGCGGGGGCCGTAGTCCACCGCCATCTGCCGGGTCAGGCCCACCAGGGCCGCCTTGGTCGCCGCATAGGGCGCCACCCCGGGGTGGCCCAGCAGGCCGAAGATGGACGCCAGGTTGACGATACAGCCACGGCCGGGCCGCAGGTGCGGCAGGGCTTCCCGGGAGAAGCGGAAGACGCTGCGCAGGTTGATGTCGGTGTAGCGGTCCCATTCCTCGTCGGTGGTCTCGCCGACGCTCTTGGCCTTGCCGATACCGGCGTTGTTGATCAGCCAGTCGAGGCCGCCGAATGCCTCCAGGGCCGCGGCCACCGCTTCGCGTGGCGCCGCCTCGGCGGTGACGTCCTGGCGCAGCAGGTGGAAGGCGTCCGGGCGGGTGCTCAGGGCGCGGGTCTGCTCCAGCAGCGCCAGGTCCAGGTCGGTGATCACCACCCGGGCACCGGCCTCGGCCAGGCGCAGCGCGGTGGCGCGGCCCAGGCCCTGGCCGGCGCCGGTGATCAGGGCGACGGGGGTCGAGTGGGTCATGCTGTCGCTCCTCAGCTGTAGCTGCCGCCCAGGGACTTGCCGCCATCGACGAACAGCACCTGGCCGGTGACGAAGTCGGTGAGCGGGCTGGCGAAGAACGCCACGGCGTTGGCCACGTCCTCGGGACGCCCGGCGCGGCCGGTGGGCTGCAGCGCCTCCTGGGCCTTGCGCCGCTCCGGGGTGAGGGACTGCAGCAGCGGCGTGTCGATCAGCCCGGGGGCGATGGCGTTCACCGAGATGTCCCGGGGCGCCAGTTCCATGGCCACGGCGCGGGTATAGCCCACCACCGCGGCCTTGGAGGCGACGTAGTGCACGTGGTTGCGCGCACCGAGGTAGGCCCGGGAGGCGATGATCACCACCTTGCCGCCCGCCTGCATGCGCGCCGTGGCGGCCTGGGTCAGGGTGTGCACGGCGATGGTGTTGATCTCGTACATGCGGCGGAAGTCGTCGGCGCTGGCCTCGGCGAACGGGCGCTCGTCGAAGATCCCGGCGTTGTTCACCAGGACGGTCAGGGCCGGCAGCTCGGCGAGCAGCGCCTTCACCGCGGCCTCGTCGGTGATGTCGACGCCCCGGGCGGTCACGTCCAGGCCCTGCTCGCGCAGGGTGGCCGACTCGGCCTCGGCCAGGGGCACGTTGCGGTCCAGCATGAACACCGCGAAGCCGTCCCGGGCCAGGCGTTCCACGGTCGCCCGGCCCATGCCGCTGGCGCCGCCGGTGACCAATGCATAGCGAAGAGTCATGTCGTTACCTCTTGTTGTTTTTCAGGTTCACGCAAGGTGGTGGGAACGGCGCTCACTGCATCCGGTAGCCGCCGTTCACGTCGGTCATGGTGCCGGTCAGGTAGCCCGCCTCGGGGGACAGCAGGAAGGCGATGGTCGCGGCAATGTCGTCCGGCTGGCCCAGGCGCCCCAGGGGGATGTTGGCCGCGGCCGCGGCTTCCTGCCCGTCCGCCAGGGACAGGCGCAGCATGGCGGTGTCGATCAACCCGGGGGCGATGCCGTTGACGGTGATGCCCATGGCGGCGGTCTCCCGGGCCAGGGCCTTGGTATAGCCGAGCACCGCCGCCTTGCTGGAGATGTAGGCGGAGCTGGACCGGTAGCCGCCGAGCTGGGCGGCGCAGGAGGAGAAGGTGACCACCCGCCCGTGCTCCACCGGGGTGTCGCGGCGGGCGCGGACGAAGGCGCGGGTGCAGAGGAAGGTGCCACGGGTGTTCACCGCGTGGGTGAGTTCCCATTCCTCCAGGCTGGTGTCGGCGATCAGCCGCCGCTCGCCATCGTGGAGGATCAGGATGCCGGCAGCGCAGACCAGGGCGGACACCGGCCCATGGGCCGCTTCAATGGCAGCGTAGGTGCCATCGACGCTGCGTTCGTCGGAAATGTCCATGGCCCAGGCGCTGTGGCCATCGCCCGGCAGGCCGGCGACGGTGTCGCGGCACGCGGCTTCTTTCAGGTCCGCCGCGGCGACGCGATAGCCCCGGGCGGCCAGGTAGCGGGCAACCCCGGCGCCGATGCCTTGTGCGGCGCCGGTGACCAGGACGAGGCGAGAATGAGGCAAGGTACTCATCGAGTGGATTCCCATCTTGTTGTTTTAACTAGCATGTATACATGAATGCGCTAAAGTCAAAAGCGATTCGCGGAATAACGGGCTTTTCCCCTAGACCATGGATACAAGGTGGCGATAATCTAGTCATCTTTACGTAATTCGTAAACCCGTTACGTAAAGGGAAACGAAACCCGGGTACGCTTGGGTGTCGGCGATGACAAGGCCCTGCCTGGGCCACCCGAACGACGCGGTGCGTGCTCGACCAAGCCGCGGCAACCTGCATAAGAAAAACAATCAGGAAAACAGCTATGGAATCTCAGATCGCAAACTTCCATGCGGCGCTGGACAAGCGCCCCGTCTCGGGCCAGCAGTGGCTGATGCTGCTATTGCTGGTGTTCCTGCTGGTCACCGACGGCTACGACGCCCAGGTCATCAGCTACGTGGTGCCGGTGCTGGTCCAGGAATGGAACATGCCGGCCGCCGCCTTCGGCCCGGTGTTCAGCGCCAACCTCTTCGGCCTCACCCTCGGCGCCCTGCTGGTGAGCCCCCTGGGTGACCGCATCGGCATCCGCCGGGTGCTGCTGGCCTGCGTCGCCCTGTACGCCTGCCTGACGGTGAGCATGGTGCTGGCGACCAACATCGAGGTGCTGATGGCGATGCGCTTCGTCTGCGGCCTGGGCATGGGCGCGGCGATGCCCAGCACCATGGCGCTGATGGCGGAATACTCGCCGCCGCGACTGCGCACGGTGATGGTCACCATGGCCGCCTGCGGCTATTCCCTGGGGGGCGTGCTGGGTGGTTTCATCGCCGCGGCAGTGATGGATACCCATGGCTGGCAGGCGGTGTTCGTCGCCGGCGGGATCACCCCGCTGCTGTTGCTGCCGTTCCTGTTCAAGTACCTGCCGGACTCCCTCAGCCACCTGTTCGCCGACGCACCGCCCTACGCGCGCCTGCTGAAGATCACCCGGCGCTTCATGCCGGACTGGGAGGTTCCGCCGCCCGCCCCGGCCAACCCTCAGGCGAAGGTGCCCAGCAGCTCGCTGCCGGTGGTCAACCTGTTCCGCAACGGCTGGGCGCGCCCGACGCTGTTCATCTGGGGCACCTTCCTCGCCAGCCTGGTGCTGACCTACTTCTACCTGAGCTGGCTGCCGGTGCTGCTCAAGCAGAGCGGCATGAGCCTCAACGCGGCCAACATCACCACCTCGCTGTTCCTGCTGTCGGGCGTCACCGGGGCGGTGATCATGTCGTACCTGGCGGACAAACTGCAGAACAAGACCCGGGTGCTGGCGATCATGCTGGCCGGCGCCGCGGTGGCCACCATCTGCATCGGCCGCAGCCAGGGTCATGCCGACCTGCTGGTGGCCTTCGTGCTGCTGGCGGGCTTCTGCATCATCGGCGGGCAGTTGATGCTCAACTCCTTCACCAGCAGCTTCTACCCCAGCTACGCCCGGGCGACCGGCATCGGCTGGGCCATGGGCATCGGTCGCTTCGGCTCGATCATGGCGCCGATGCTGGGCAGCCTCCTGCTGAGCCTGAACACGCCCACCGAGCAGATCTTCTACCTGTTCGTGGTGCCCGCGGTCGTGGCCATGGTGCTGATCATCCAGGTGCGCAAGCCCCGGGACGAGCCGCCGGCCCAGCCGCCGGTGCCGACCCGCGAACCCCTGGGGTCGCGCTGAGGCAGCGGGCGCGGCGCCCTAGCCGGGCGTCGCGCCGTCCAGCAACCGCTGGAAGTTTCGTTGCAGGAACAGCGCGGCGTAGTGCACGTGCTCACGCATCAGCGCCTCGGCGCGCCAGCCTTCGCGACGGATCACCGCATCGAGGATGCGGTGATGGTCATCGTGGGAGCGCAGGATGGTGGCGTAGTCGTGCCAGAGGATCAGCCGCGACGAGACATAGGGGATTTCCTGGGTACGCTGCACGAACGACTCGATCCAGGGATTGGCGCTGTGCTTGATGAGGGCCTCGTGGAACACCACGTTCATCTGCTTGTAGGGCTCGAAGTCCTCCAGGGCCAGGTGGCCCTTGGCAAGCATCGCGTCGCCTTCCGCCAGGCGCGCGTGGAGCATCTCGATGGTGGCCGGGTCCAGGCCACGCTCCGCGGCGAGGCGGCAGGCCATTCCTTCCAGGTTCCCGCGCACCGCGTAGGCGGCGACGATCTCGTCGATGTCGAAGTGGCGGATCAGGTAGCCGCGCTTGGCCTGGTAGGTCAGCAGGCCCTGGCCGGCCAGGGCATTCAGCGCCGCGCGCAAGGGCGTGCGGGACACCCCCAGCTGCGCCGCCAGGGGGATTTCCTCCAGGCGCTGCCCGGCCTTGAGCGCCCCGCTGAGAATCTGCTCGCGCAGTTGCTCGGTGATCTTCTGTGACAGCGTTTGCATTGACGTCCTTCTCTGCCTCGGCCCGGCGGCATCGCCCCCGTCCGCACGAAATGACATGAAACCCGGGCCCATTATGCCCCCGCAAGAGGAGACATCCGCCATGGATCTCTACACCTATTACCGATCCACCTCGTCCTACCGGGTGCGCATCGCCCTCGCCCTCAAGGGCCTGGACTACCGGTCGCTGCCGGTGAACCTGATCGCCGACGGCGGCGAGCACCGGGCGCCGGCCTACCGTGTCCTCAACCCCCAGGGGCGCGTGCCCACGCTGCGCACCGAGGACGGCGACCTGGTGATCCAGTCGCCGGCGATCATCGAATACCTGGAGGAACGCTACCCGCTGCCGCCGCTGCTGCCGACCGAGCCCCTGGCCAGGGCGCGGGTCCGCAGCGTGGCGGCGCTGATCGGCTGCGACATCCACCCGTTGCACAACGTCGCCGTGCTGCAGCGCCTGCGCGCCCTGGGCCTCGCCGAGGCGGACGTGGGCGCGTGGATCGGCCACTGGATCGGCGAGGGCTTCCAGGCGGTGGAGCAACTGATCGGCGACCAGGGGTTCTGCTTCGGCGAGCCGGGCCTCGCCGACGTCTACCTGCTGCCCCAGGTGTACGCCGCGCGGCGCTTCGAGGTGGACCTGGAGCCGTTCGCGAAGATTCGCCGGGTCGAGGCCCACGCCCTGGCCCACGCCGCGTTCCAGGCGGCGCACCCGTCGGCGCAGGCCGATTGCCCGGCGTGACCCTCAGCCGGGCTGGACGCCGGCCATGCGCGTGCTGATGGACCGGGCGGTCTCGCCCAGGTGCCGGGCCGCCTCGTCCTGGCGCGCGCCGGTGAACACCGAGGCGGTGCCGACCACGGTGATCACCCCGGCCAACTGCTCGCCAGTGGCGAACAGCGGCGCCGACACCGCGTTCACCCCCGGCAGCAGCAGACCGTGGATCTGCTGCAGGCCGTCGCTGCGGATGCGCGTACGCTGGCGCTGCAAGGCGTCGCCGTCGAGGGCCTGCGGGTTCAGCGCCTGCTCCTGCTGGCGCAATCCGGCGGTTTCCGCCTCGGGCAGGAAGGCATCGAAGACCAGGCCGGTGGACGACCCCAGCAGGGGCAGCACCGAGCCCACCCGGGTCACCAGGGTCACCTCGCCGATGGACTGCTCCACGTACACCACCGTGGGCCCCTTGTTGCCCCATACCGCCAGGAAGCAGGTCTCGTTCAGCGCCTTGCGCAGCGCCACCAGGTGCGGCGTGGCGACCTTCAGCACATCCAGCCGGCCCAGGGCGGCGAGCCCGACCCACAGGGCCTCGCGGCCCAGGCCGTAGTGGTTGGTGAGGGGGTCCTGCTCGGCGAAGCCGCTGGCGATCAGCGCCTGCAGGTAGCGGTGGACCTTGGCCGCCGGCATCCCCAGGTGCTCGGCCAGGTTGGACAGGGACGTGGAAGGCGCCAGCTCGGCCAGTGCCTTGAGCACGCCGGTGCCCACCTCGGCGGACTGCACCTTCTGCTGGCGCGGGGGAACGGGATCGCGGGGTTCGTTGGCCATGGACGAGCGGCACCGGTGGGCTGGGGGCCGCTTTTATAGCTTGACCCTCTACGGGAACTCAAATTACGTTATGCGTAACTTACTTACAAAAACAACGATCAGAACACGAGGTCGCCATGCTTGATCACTCTTCCTCCGAGGCCCTGCACTACCAGAGCGGCTTCGGCAACGAATTCAGCAGCGAGGCCCTGCCGGGCACCCTGCCGGTGGGCCAGAACTCACCCCAGCGCCATACCCACGGGCTGTACGCGGAGCTGCTCTCCGGCACCGCTTTCACCGTGCCGCGCAAGGAAGCCCGCCGGACCTGGCTGTACCGCATCAAGCCGTCCGCCAGTCACCCCCGGTACGAGCGCCTGGCCCGGCAGATCCCCGGCCGCACCCTGGGCGCCATCGATCCCAACCGGCTGCGCTGGAACCCCCTGGCCATCCCCACCACGCCCACCGACCTGCTGGACGGCCTGGTGACCGTGGCGGCCACCTCCGCACCGGACCAGGCCGACGGCATCACCGTGCACCTGTACGCCGCCAATGCGTCCATGCAGCGGGCGTTCTTCAACGCCGACGGCGAGTGGCTGATGGTGCCCCAGAGCGGCCGCCTGCGGGTGGTCACCGAACTGGGCGTGCTGGACGTGGAACCCCAGGAGATCGTGGTGGTGCCACGGGGCATGAAGTTCCGCGTCGAGCTGCTGGACGCCAGCGCCCGTGGCTACATCTGCGAGAACCATGGCAGCGCCCTGCGCCTGCCCGACCTGGGGCCCATCGGCAGCAACGGCCTGGCCAACCCGCGGGACTTCCTCGCCCCGGTGGCGCAGTTCGAGGAGCGCGACGAACCCTGCACCCTGGTGCAGAAATTCCTCGGCGAGCTGTGGGCCGCCGAACTGCCCCACTCGCCGTTCGACGTGGTGGCCTGGCACGGCAACAACGTGCCCTACAAGTACGACCTGCGTCGCTTCAACACCATCGGCACGGTCAGCTACGACCACCCGGACCCGTCCATCTTCACCGTGCTGACCGCCCCCAGCGCCGTGGCCGGGGTCGCCAACGTCGACTTCGTGATCTTCCCGCCGCGCTGGATGGTGGCGGAGAAGACCTTCCGCCCGCCATGGTTCCACCGCAATGTGATGAACGAGTTCATGGGCCTGGTGGAAGGCGCCTATGACGCCAAGGCGGACGGCTTCGCCCCGGGCGGCGCCTCCCTGCACAACTGCATGAGCGCCCACGGCCCGGACAACGCCACCGCCGAGAAGGCCATGGCCGCGGACCTGCAACCCCACAAGATCGAGGGCACCATGGCCTTCATGTTCGAGACCTGCAAGGTCCTGCGCCCCAGCGAATACGCCTTGGAAAGCCCGGACCTGCAAAGCGACTACGACGCCTGCTGGGCGAACCTCGCGAAAACCTTCAAGGGAGCTTCCGCATGAGCGACGCCAACCTCCGCCGCAGCTGGGTCACCTCCGCCAACGGCCACGCCGACTTCCCCCTGCAGAACCTGCCCCTGGGCCTCTTCAGCCCCGCCGGCCAGGCACCCCGGGCCGGGGTCGCCATCGGCGACGAGATCCTCGACCTGGACGCCGCTGGCCGCGCCGGGCTGCTGGAAGGCGACGCCCTGCGCGCCGCCCAGGCCGCCACCCGCGACGGCCTCAACGCCCTCTTCGCCCTGGGCGCCGGCCCGCGCCGCGCCCTGCGCGAAGCGCTGCTGGCCCTGCTGGACGCCGACCACTCGCGCGCGGCCGAACTGGCCGGCGCCAACCTGCTGCATCGCCAGGCCGACTGCCGCCTGCACCTGCCCGCGCGGATCGGCGACTACACCGACTTCTACGTGGGCATCCACCACGCGGTGAACGTCGGCAAGCTGTTCCGCCCGGACAACCCGTTGCTGCCCAACTACAAGTACGTGCCGATCGGCTACCACGGCCGCGCCTCCACCGTGGGCCTGGGGGACGTGGACATCCGCCGGCCCAACGGCCAGACCCTCAAGCCTGGCGCCACCGAACCGGGCTTCGGCCCCAGCCAGCGGCTGGACTACGAGCTGGAGCTGGGCGTGTGGATCGGCCCCGGCAACGCCCAGGGTGAAAGCATCCCCATCGCCCGGGCCCGCGACCACGTGGCCGGCTTCTGCCTGCTCAACGACTGGTCGGCGCGGGACCTGCAGGCCTGGGAATACCAGCCCCTGGGGCCGTTCCTGTCGAAGAGCTTCGCCACCACCGTGTCGCCCTGGGTGGTCACCCCCGAGGCTTTGGAACCGTTCCGCAGCGCCCAGCCGGCGCGTCCGGAAGGCGATCCGCAGCCGTTGCCGTATCTCTATGACGAGGGCGACCAGCAGGCCGGCGCCCTCAACATCGAGCTGGAAGTGCTGCTGCTCACCGAGGGCATGCGCGAGGCCGGCCTGGCGCCGGAGCGCCTGGGCCTGAGCAACACCCTGAACATGTACTGGACCGTGGCCCAGATGGTGACCCACCACAGCGTCAACGGCTGCAAGCTGCAGCCCGGCGACCTGCTGGGCAGCGGCACCCTGTCCGGGCCGGAGCGCAGCCAGTTCGGCAGCCTGCTGGAGATCACCGAGGGCGGGAAGCAGCCACTGACCCTGGCCAACGGCGAGACCCGCAGCTTCCTCCAGGACGGCGACGAGATCATCCTGCGGGCCCGCTGCGTCCGCGAGGGCCACGCCTCCATCGGCTTCGGCGAGTGCCGCGGCAAGGTGGTAGCGGCCGGCTGACGTCCAGACCGTTGCGCGCCCGGCATCCCCGGCGGGCGCGCACTGGTAGCGCATCACCACCCCGCGCCCAACTCGGGCGTGCCCCGTCCCCTATATCGTCGTCTCCGCTTATTTCACTGCTTCAATATGTCTGTGTGCCCTGCAGCACATTATCGATCTGAAGATCACCCACTACGAGCCCATCAGGGAAAGTGAAGTCGTGCAGTGGCGGCGGCCTGCATACGAGTTATACAACGCGCGTCACGAACAAAGACTCGAATCCCTCCTCCATCAGGGCCATCAGGGTCGCCTGCGGATCTGTACCTGGGCGAACGGTTAACACCAACGCCTCGCCGATATACCTGTCCAGTTCAAATAGCTCATTGGTAGCCGCTCCTTGGCTTTTCGTCCGTTAGTTAATACAAAGTGGTCTCAATCGCAGTTCGTCGGTACAGTCGCAGCACGTTCCGACAAGCTAGACCGTTCCAGCTCGACTTATCTTTTTTCAATGCTTTGTGGACTTGTTTCAAAGACTTTTTCAACCAACCCCGGGCGGCCAATCGTCGCCCGCCACCAACCAGATCGGTGACAAGTTCCTTCATATTCTCATTGCATCGAGTGAGCGCAATTAGAGCGTCCTCGACTTGGTCGTATGTGCTGTCTGTGATCGCACTACGATCAATCGTCTGGGCGAAGTCATCGCCATACAGCAGCCCCATCATTCCGATCAGCTCGTCTTTTTCATCTTCCGTGATAAAGCTCACTTCAAAAAAGCTCCTTGCAGGACTATTCGTTCAAATTGCTCTTTGCTGAAATCCCGAGCGACAAGGCCGGTATAAGAATCGGATCTTCCATCCGTCACCATCTGGAGAAGCCATGTTTCTTTTCCATTGTCATCAGCATGATAAATATAAGCTGACCGCTTGCCATCTGTACTGACAAGGCGACAGGGGCGCTCAGTGGTGACTATCGTTTCGAGGCTGTGACGCATCTCGTCGATGAACGTCCGATGCTCCGCACTCAAATCCTTCGGATAATCACCCGATGCAATCAGGCCAGGCAATTCATTAACCTGAAGCCCACTGACTTGAAGGGTCTTGCTTGTTTCAACCTGAAAATCGAGGGTCTTCCCGTCAGATAACTTGACGGTAAGGTCTCTGCCAAAGGTAGCGACGCGTGCGCCGCTCAACGCCACCGTCGGGACCGGTATCACGTTCAAAGAGCCGAGATTGATGTAGTCGGTGTCAGCGGGGCTGGGTGCCCGGAACGTGCAGGCAGCAGGTTCATTGGCCCACACCTGGGTGCAGCAGAGCGCCAGGGCAGCCAATAGGGCTGGGTGTCGCAGACGCATGAGCGGTCTCCTTCCATGCTCAGGGGTTGGCAGAATAGCAGCCTGTCCCCGCCGCGGGCTGTGACCGGGTTCATCCTGGGGGCCGGCAGCTCGTCGGGCGATTCGGCGCCCCCAACGGAGCCGGTTGCCTCCAATCTCTCCCAAGACAAAGTGATTCGTTCAAACTTGGCGTCGCCGCAAGCCAGATGGTATCGGTCATGCCCGCGGTCCAGGCCCTGACCTCGCCCAGGTAGCCGTCTTGCTGCGGTGCAACGCGCCGGACGCCGGAACATCCGCGCGGGCTGCCACCCGTTTTCTCGCTCCACCCCACGCTGCGATCGGGAACGTCCAGGTATCACCGAGTCACCTCGGTCCCGCCCTGGCCGCGGAGCTTTCTGCGGGCAACAAAAAACCCGGCGCTTGGCCGGGTTTCTGGTGCGGGCATGACTTCACACCTTGGAAGTTCGTGCCGAAAGTGGCACACAGATTTCAATGGGGATTCTTTGTGGCATTAGCAACATGCTTAGTAAGCATGAAAGCATGCCCAAGCAAAGTGGTCAGAAAGGTATTGCATATTGCATGAGTGATCTTGAGCATTGGTATACCTTCGTATATAGGACTTATTCTCTCCATCACAGTGAGCAGAGCCCTTGGCCCTCTTATATTGATGCAATTCGTAATGAAATCCTTAGCCCAAACCCGATCTTCTTTGCTAAGCCCGCCCGAATTATTAATAATTTTATTAATAAAGTAGTCGACATCTTCTATCAAGCCATTTTCATGCACAACGACATGCCTAAACGCCTCTATTATGGATAACCAAATGCGCAGATTTCTCTGCTCTTCGTTCTTTCGCTCTGCTACCTCGAAAGGTTTATGTACTGCCCTGAAACGGGTCAATATGTGTTTGGCACGATCCTTAATTCTTTGCCTTCTCAAATCGGGTCTCGAAATCAAGCTTTTTCAGTTCGTTTGCTGTGGACTGACCGTAGTCTTTCAGCGGCCAGAGCGCGTCATTTAAATCGCCAGCCGCAGCATACGCACCGATTAGAAATCGCTCATACGCCTCATACGCATCTACCAGAAGCCACTGGAATTGTTTGTAGACCTTTACCCTTGCCGCATGCTCCTCGGTCTGGGAGGAAAAACCTGCATAACCATAAAAATGAATATTGCGGGTTTCCGGGTCCATATACTTGAGCATTTCAAGTGATCTTTTTCCTTTCAGCTCATCGATGATTAGCATTAATTCTTCATGCAAGTGCCGCTGCGCTGAATTCATAAAAACAGTTAATACCGCAAATTCTTTTTTTTCGTCAAATACTTGCTCAATATCCATGACGCACCCCTAAACTCAACCTTGAATCGCTGGACATGCTCTCATGCAACTTCCTTCCGCCTTTCCTCCCAAAGCACCGTCGCCAACGGCCGCAACGCCTTCCGCTCCAACTCGTTGCACACCTGGAACAGCCCCTCCTCGATCCCACCCACTCCCTGGCCCAGTTCCGGCGGTCGAGGTAGACGCTGTGCCGGTCCTGCAGCCAGGCGCGGAAGTGCCGCGGCGATTCCAGCGGATCAGGGCCTCCCATCCCGCCCTGGCCCCTCGCCCGATAGCGGTATAGCACGCCTGCCACAACCCAGCGGGCGGCGTGCGCCTTCTCCTCACCCAGCCGGTGTCGGCTTTCCCAGCTGGACCAGACCAGTTCGTGGGCGACCTCGGCCCAGGCGTTGGATTGCAGGGTGCTCACCTCGGGCGCGTGCAGGTGGTGCCCGAAGGACTGGAGCGTCCAGGGCAGCGAGGCGATCGCCGCCTGGAGCCAACCGGCCAGAGCCTGGTGTCCGATGATGTGCAGGGACCGGTCCACCTCGCTCAGCTGCACCTGGCCCCAGCAGGCGCGCTCCACAAACGTCTCCAGGGCGCACCGGCCGCCCTGGTAGAAACAGTCGTGCCAGGCCTGGCGCGCACTCTCAACCGCATCTTCCCCACCCCTGAGCGCAATTTGCGCACTTCGAAGAACCGCAGGCTCCACCTGGCGCCGCGGCTACAGCCACTTGCGGCCGGTGCGCGGGCGCGAACCGGTATTGCTGCGCAGCAGCTCCCCACGACTGCGCACTTGCGACAGCACCTCGGTGAACAGCGGGACGATCCAGATGCGCACATCCGGTGTAGCGGAACAGCGCTTGTGCTTATGCACATCAACCGTCTGCACGTCGTCGCGCCAGACAACGCCGTTGATACGGTCGAGAGGCGTGTTCTTGTCTGCAGTGGGCCTCATCGTCGAGCGGGCTTCAGCAGCGCTTCAACTGACGTTGCGGGAAGGCTTACCCCCATGCTCCATCAAGACCAAGTGGATCAGCAGCTCAGGACCGTGACTATTAACCCATTCCGCAACGAGCCCCATACGCATCGGTTCTGGGCATGGCTGTAACCGGTGGTTCTTTCCCCGCCTGCTGCCCAGGCACCACACCAGCAGCACCGGCTGCTCCCGCAGCAACCGTGCCGCCGCTTGATGCCCGCACATAAATCCCTTTCTCGTCAGTAGCTTAGCGATCAATTCGCAAGTCGGTACGTTTGTTGCCCCTGCTCCCCTGCAGTCCCGCCGGGACAGCCGGAGCCTGCGCCCGCGAAGGCGCAGCACCGTCGATACGCCATTGCATCGCGACGATGCCAGCCGACTCGGCACTGATCACCCACTGGGGGCACCATGTTCAAACGCACCGCACTATCCACCGCCATCGCCTGGGCCTTCGGTGGCCTGGCCGGGCTCCACCTGGCGGCCGTCCAGGCGGACGAGGCCAGCCCGGCGCCCAGCGCTGGGGAGCAGACCGAGGAGGCGCGCTCGCCCACCCTGGCCAAGGTCACGGTCACCGCGCAGAAGCGCGAGGAAACCGTGCAGGAGGTGCCGGCCTCGATCTCGGTGCTGGGCGGCGACCGCCTGCGGGACGACGCCCTGCAGTCCGCCAACGAGGTGACCCGCTACATCCCCAACGCCTCCGCCGGCACCACCGAGGGCCATGGCCGGCCGCGCTGGTGGATCCGCGGCCTGGGCACCGGCGACCAGGGGGCCAACACCGTCAGCCCGGTGGGCATCTACGTCGACGACGTGTACATCGCCAACATCAGCGCCACCGGTTTCCCGCTGTTCGACCAGGAGCGGGTGGAGGTGCTGCGCGGGCCCCAGGGCACCCTGTGGGGCAAGAACACCACCGGCGGCGCCATCAATTTCATCTCCCGCAAGCCCACCTTCGACCCGTCCGGCTACTTCAAGCTGGGCGTGGGCAACTACGCCGACCGCGTGGTGGAAGGTGCGGTGAGCGATGCCCTGGTGGACGACCGGCTGGCGGCGCGGGTGGCGTTCCGGCACCAGGGCCGCGACGGCTACAGCGAGAACCTGGCCGACAACGATGACCGTGGCGCCCTGGAAGACGATGCCGCCCGGGTGCAGTTCCTCGCACGGATCAACGACGACCTGGAGGCCAACCTCAGCCTGCACGCCCGGCACTACCACGACAGCGCCGGCTACAGCACCGTGAGCTACGGTCTGCGCCCGGACGGCAGCAACCAGTTCGGCTACCGCATCGACCCGAGCCAGGGCAAGGTCAACTACAACGCCAAGTACCTGGCGGACGTGGACCAGGCCGGCGCCAACCTGAACCTGGTCTGGCAACTGGGGGAGCTGGAGCTGACCTCCATCACCGCCTTCGAGCACTTCACCCGCGACGGCTTCAGCGACAGCGACAACACGCCCCTGGAGCTGCAGCGCAGCTACAGCTACACCGACAGCCAGCAGTGGTCCCAGGAACTGCGCCTGGCCTCGCCGCGGGAAGACCGTTTCAACTGGGTGGTGGGCTTCCACTACTTCAACGAAGACCTGCAGTCGGACGCCGCCAACGCGGCGCTGGCCAACCCGTACATCCCGTCGTTCTACAACGACGTCCGCTACGACCAGGGCAGCGAGAGCTATGCGCTGTTCGGCAGCGCCACCTACCACTTCACCGATGACTTCGCGCTGACCGCCGGCCTGCGCTGGACCCGGGAGCGCAAGGACATCGACCTGGAGCGCCGGCAGAACCAGGGCCCGGCCCGCTTCGACGGCGAGGACTGGTGGAAGCTCGGCAACGTGGCGTCGCCCCTGGTGGTGAACGCAGTGCAGGACGAGAGCAACACCTGGAGCGACTACACCTACGACCTGACCCCGGAATACCGCCTCTCCGACAACGCCCGGGTCTACTTCCGCTACGCCTATGGCTTCCGCTCCGGCGGCTACAACGCCGGGGTGACCAACCAGGCCACGGTGGCCACGGTGGACCCGGAATACCTCACCGCCTACGAGCTGGGCCTGAAGTCGGAATGGTTCGACGGCCGGCTCAACGCCAACGCCGCGCTGTTCTACTACGACTACGAGGACATCCAGCTCAACATCGTCACCGCGGTGAACAACCAGACCGTCTCGCGCCTGGCCAACGGCGCCGAGGGCGAGGCCTACGGCGCGGAGTTCGAGCTGGAGGCGATCCCCGTGGAAAACCTGCACCTGAACTTCGCCCTGGGCCTGCTGCACACGGAGTTCACCGACTACACCTCCGGCAGCAACGACTATTCCGGCAACAAGTTCGTCCGGGCGCCCAGCGTCTCGGCGGTGATCGGTGCCGACTACCGCATCCCGCTGGAAGTGGGCGGCGCGCTGATCCTGGGTACCGACTGGAACACCCGCAGCCGCCAGTACTTCTTCTCCAACGACCAGAGCCAGGCCATGCGCAGCGGCGGCTACACCCTGGGCAACGCCCGGGTGACCTACGAGCTGCCCGGGGAGACCTCCCGGGTCACCGCCTACGTCAACAACCTCACCGGCAAGGACTACCGCAACCACACCCTGCCGGGCGGCTACCAGACCGCCGGCCTGATGTACGGCGACCCGCGCACCTTCGGCGTGTCCGTCACCACCGACTTCTGATCACCACCGCGGCCCACGGCGTTTCGGCCGTGGCCGCCCGAGCGAGGTAATCGCCATGCATGCCCCCTTCTTCGCCCGCCTGCTGCGCCACGGCGCCCGCCTGGGCGCCCTGCTGTTCGCCGCCCAGGCCCTGGCCGCGGCCGAGGCGCCGCAGACCGTGCGCATCGCCACCGTGGCCTACGCCAACGCCGGCAAGGTGGTCTTCAACGGCCCGGCCTACGTGATGGACCGGGACAAATGGCTGGAACAGGAGCTGGCCAAGCGCAACGTGAAACTGGAGTGGGTGCCGGCCGCCACCGCCTCGGTGGGCACCTTCGTCAACGAGGAGTTCGCCAACCAGCGCATCGACTTCGCCTTCTACGGTGACCTGCCGTCCATCATCGCCAACGCCTCGGGCATCTCCACCCGGATCGTCGCCCCCGGCGGGGTCGGCAACAACGTCTACCTGGTGGTGCCGCCTGGTTCGCCGGCCAAGACTATCGCCGACCTCAAGGGCAAACGCATCGCCCTGCACCGCGGTCGCCCCTGGGAGCTGTCCTTCGCCAAGCTGGTGGAGGCCAACGGCCTGCACTTCAGCGACTTCCGCCTGTTCAACCTCAACCCCCAGGCCGGCGCCGCGGCCCTGAGCGCCGGACGGGTGGATGCGTTCTTCACCCTGTCCGACGCCTACCTGCTGGAAGACAAGCAGGTGGGCACCATCATCTGGTCCAGCAAGCAGGCCCCGGCGGACTGGAAGATGCGCGCCGAGTTGTGGGCCAGCGACGCCTTCGTCACCCGCTACCCGGAACTGACCCAGCTGGTGGTGGACGCCTACCTGAAGGCTGCCTACTGGACCTCCCAGGAGGCCAACCAGGCCGCCTACCTGGGTTACCTCAGCCAATCCGGCCAACCCTTGAGCGTGCTGCAGCGCGAGGTGGAGGGAGAATCCTGGGCGGCCCACTTCAGCCCGCTGTACGACCAGGCGCTGCGCCAGCACTACACCGACGCCATCGCCTACAGCCGGCAGGCCCGGCTCATCCGCAAGGATGTCGACGTGGACGCCCTGATCGACCCCCGCTTCGTCCAGCAGGGGTTGAAGAACCTGGACCTGCAGCACGTCTGGAAAGCCGACTCGCCCCAATTGACCGGCAACTTATAACTTCGGTCGAAGGCCCTCCATAAGAACCCCGGGCGGACAACTTCCCAGAAGTGTCCGCCCGTTCTTTTATATACGGTCTTTATATAGCCACTTTTTCTTTTCCGCTGATCCCGCCTCAACTTCCAACCCACTTTATTCCCGACCTGCTGCCCCAGCACCACCGCACTAGCACGGCGTTGCAGCCCCGGCAGCAATCGGCGCGAAGGCCCGCCCCAAAGCCCCTGAATACCGCGCCGACGCGATGGCACAGTGCTTGCTCACTGGCTGTTAGCGCCCTTTCCTGCCGTCGAGATAACAACCATGAAACCGCATTTCGAGTTCACGAAGATCCACGTGGCGATCGCACTTTCGAGTTCATTGCTCATACATACGAACGGTGTCCGGGCCGATACAAAAGAGACCGCGCCCACTCTGGACACCGTCGTGGTGCAAGGTCGCTCCAGCGACACCGACGGCGCCGACGTGGGCGACGCCCACAAGGAGTCCGCGGCGGTGTCCAAGGGCACCCTGACCAAGGCGCAACTGGAGAAATTCGTCGGCCTGGACAGTGCGGTGACCGGCGCCCTGAAGTACCTGCCCGGCGTGCACGCCAGTGGCGGCGACAACAGCGGCATCACCGAGGGTGCGCTGAACATCCGCGGTTTCTCCCAGGACCAGTTGGGCTTCACCCGCGACGGCGTGCCGCTGAACGACCCGCAGTTCCTCACCCCCCACGCCGACTTCATGGGCGACCCGGAGAACTATGCATCGGTCTCGGTGCTGTACGGCTCCTCCTCCATCAACGCCCCGACCCTCACCGCCAGCGGCGGCAGCGTGCAGATCCGCAGCGTGGCGCCGACCCGTGAGGCCGGTGCGCTGCTCAAGCAGAACGTCGGCAGCGACGACCTGCTGCGCACCTTCGCCCGGGTCAACACCGGCGAGTACGATGGCTTCTCCGCCTGGTTCTCCGCCTCGCGCACCACCGGCGAGCTGTGGGACGACAGTGACGGCGAGCTGTCCTCCAACCGCTACGAGGGCAACCTGCAGTACGAATGGGGCAACGGCAACCGCATCAACGCGATCTTCTCCAGCTTCCTGATGCGCACCAACAGCTACAAGCACCCGACCCTGGCCGAGTACCGCGCCAGCGACTACGACAGCGGCTACGCCCAGGCCGTCTTCCCCACCCAGGGCGGCACCCAGGGGGTAGCCGACCGCACGATTCCCGGGGAGAGCGCCGCCGCCTCCCGGGCCGACTTCAAGATCCAGACCTATGCGCTGAACGGCCTGTTCAACCTGGGCGACAACCTCCAGCTGAAGATCGACCCGTACTTCGTGCGGGTCACCGACGGCACCGCCGCGGTAGCGGTGGTGCCGGTGTCCGAACTCAATACCGGCAGCGACCTGAACGGCGACGGCGACACCCTCGACCCGATGGTGACCGGCGCCCTCAGCGTCTACCCCACCCAGTACCGCATCGGCTCCAGCAACAGCCTGGACGTCATCGTCAACGACGCCCACACCCTGCAGTTCGGCCTGTGGACCGACTACACCCATGCCGACAACCGGATGGCGGTCATTCCCATCAAGGGCAACGGCAAGCCGGCCAGCATCGACGGCAGCCACCCGTTGCGGGACGCCCGGGGCAACCCGGTGTACTTCACCGACCAGAAGAACGAGATCACCACCCAGAAGCTCTGGGCCCAGGACACCTGGGACATCGCTCCCGACCTGACCCTGGTCGGCGGCCTGGCCTGGCAGCACACCGAGCTCAAGGGCGGCGACCGCCTGAGCGGCTTCCGCGACAGCGTCGACTACCAGCGCGTGCTGCCCAGCCTGAGCCTCAGCTACCAGTTCGACCCGCGCCAGCAGCTCTACTACAACACCACCTCCAACATCCGCGTCCCGGCGGTGGCCTCGGTCTACGGCCACCGCGACGGCAACGACAAGCAGAAGCCCGAGCTGACCTGGAACCAGGAGGTCGGCTGGCGCTACGCCAGCGACGACCTGCTGCTCAGCGCGGCGCTGTTCTACGACCGCTTCAAGGATCGCCAGGCGGCGTTCGAGGAAGTCACCGGGGTCACCTCCTACTTCAACGCCGGCGACGTCACCACCAAGGGCCTGGAGCTGGCCATCAACGGCCTGCTGCCGGGGCACTTCACCTACTTCGGCACCTGGACCTACCTGCGCTCGACCCAGGACGACGACTACCGCGCCGGCGGCGCGACCCTGGATACCGCCGGCAACCAGCTCTACGACGCACCGCGGCACCTGCTCAGCGCCGGCATCGGCTACGACGACCAGACCTTCTACGCCAACCTGCTGGGGCGCCACACCGGCGCCTTCTACGGCGACCTGGCCAACGACGAACGCATCGGCGGCTACACCCTCTTCGACGCCAACCTGGGCTACCGCCTGAAGGGGCTGAGCCCGGCGCTGAAGCAGGCCACCCTGACCCTCAACCTGAACAATATCTTCGACAAGCAGTACCTGGCCGGGGTGAATTCCGGCGCGGTGTCCGCCAACCCCGACGACGGCGATTTCTACAGCGCGCCCAAGTACCACCGGGGCGCCCCGCGCTCCCTGGTGGCCGGCATCGCCGTCGAGTTCTGACCCCGTCTCCCACCACGCCGGGGTCGTGCACCCCGGCCCGGAGGTTCCATGGCTTCTGCGTACGACTACCTCATCGTCGGGGGCGGCAGCGCCGGCTGCGTGCTGGCCAGCCGGCTGTCCGAAGACCCGCACCGGCGCGTCCTGCTGATCGAGGCCGGGCCCGACACGCCGCCCGGCGCCACCCCGGCGGAAATCCTCGACGGTCTCAACCCGTTCCGCCTGCGCCTGGAAATGCGCGAGCGCTACTTCTGGCCGAACCTGGCGGTGCGTCACGGCGCCCAGGCGGACGACACGCCGCGCCCGCTCAATTTTCTCGAACAGGCCCGGGTGCTGGGCGGCGGCTCCAGCGTCAACGTGCTGGTGGCCAACCGTGGCCTGCCCCGGGACTACGACCAATGGGCGGCCCATGGCGCCGAGGGCTGGTCGTGGTCCGCGGTGCTGCCCTACTTCCGCAAGGTGGAGCGCGACACCGACTACGCCAACGACCTGCACGGGCAAGATGGCCCGATCCCCATCAGCCGCATCACCCCCACGGACCGGACCCCGTTCACCCGCGCGGTGACCGAGGCGCTGGGCGCCGAGGGCCTGGAGGACATCGGCGACCAGAACGGCGTGTTCGAGGACGGCTACTTCGCCCCCGCGGTGAACCTGGAGAACGGCCAGCGCGTCTCGGCCGCCCGCGGCTACCTGGACGACGCGGTGCGCGCCCGGCCCAACCTGACCCTCTGGACCGACAGCCCGGTGCTGTCGCTGCTGCGCGACGGTGCGCGCATCCGCGGGGTGGAGCTGGTCCGCGACGGCCAGCGGGTGCAGGTCCTCGGCGGCGAGGTGCTGCTCGCCGCCGGCGCCCTGCACTCGCCGGCCCTGCTGCTGCGCAGCGGCATCGGCCCCGCGGACCACCTGCGCGACCTGGGCATCGAGGTGGTGGCCGACCGCCCCGGCGTGGGCCGCAACCTCTGGGAACACAGCTCCATCGGCACCCTCGCCGGCCTGGGCGACACCGCCCGCGAGGACGCCCGCACGCACCGCCCCGGCACCTCCCATCAGTTGGGCATCCGCCTGTCCTCCGGGGTGGACCCGGCGGTGCCGTCGGACCTGTACCTGGCCATCGGCGCGGATGCCCAGCGCAACGTCGCCCACGCCCTGGTGTGGATCAACAAGCCCAGCTCCCGCGGCCACCTGCAGCTGCGGGACCGCGACCCGTCGAGCCCGCCCCAGGTGGATTTCAACCTGCTCTCCGACCCCCGCGACGTGCAGCGGCTGCGGGTCGCCCTGCGCACCTTCCAGCGCCTGTTCCGCCACCCGAGCCTGGCGCGCTACGACCTGCGCCTGCACCTGACCCCCTTCGCCGTGCCGCAGCCCGGCGGTCCGGCGCTGGACGCGCTGCTGGCGGACGATGCGGCCCTGGAGCGCTACCTGCGCGGCCACGTGGGGGGCGTCTGGCACCCCAGTGGCACCTGCCGCATGGGCCGCATCGACGACCCCCTCGCGGTGGTGGACAGCGCCGGCCAGGTCCATGGCGTCGAGGGCCTGCGGGTGGTGGACGCCTCGATCATGCCGGTGATCCCCACCGCCAACACCAACCTGCCGACCCTGATGCTCGCCGAGAAGCTCGCCGACGCCATCCGGGCCGGCGCCTGAGGAGCCTTCCATGTCCCGTCATGACCTGCTGATCGACGGCCAGCTGCAGCCGGCCGCCACTTACGATGACGTCTTCGATCCCGCCAGCGGCGACGCGGTGGGCCAGGCCGCCCGCGCCAGCCAGGAGCAGGTGCGCCAGGCGGTGGCCGCCGCCGCCCGCGCCCTGCCGGCCTGGTCCGGGGCGCCCGAGGCGCGCCGGCTGAGCCTGGCCGCGGCCGCGACCCGGGTGCGCGAGCACGTCGCGGCGCTGGCCGAGCTGGTGACCCGCGAACAGGGCCGGCCGCTGCAGGCCACCCGCCAGGAGATCGCCGGGGTGGCGGCCACCCTGGATCACTACGCGGCCCTGGAGGTCCCCGCCGAGACCACCCTGCAGGACGACGACGAGCGCCGGGTGCGCATCGTCCGCCGGCCCCTGGGGGTGGTGGCCGCCATCACCCCGTGGAACGTGCCGCTGATCCTGCTGGTGCTGAAGCTGGCGCCGGCGCTGCATGCCGGCAACACCGTGGTGGCCAAGCCGTCGGAGCACACGCCGCTGTCCACCCTGCTGCTGGCCGGCCTGCTGCGCGACCTGTTCCCCGCCGGCGTCCTCAACGTGGTGGCCGGCGACGGTGCGGTGGGCGAGTACCTGGCACGCCAGCCGGCGGTCCGCCACATCACCTTCACCGGCAGCGTTGCCACCGGCAAGCGTCTGTACGCCGGCGCCGCCGACGATCTCAAGCGGCTGACCCTGGAGCTGGGCGGTAACGATGCCGCCCTGGTGCTGGAGGACGCCGACGTCGAGGCCATCGCCGAGCCACTGTTCTGGGGCGCGTTCTGGAACAGCGGCCAGGTGTGCTTCGCCATCAAGCGCCTGTACGTCCACGCGAGCCTGTTCGAGCCACTGCTGGCCGCCCTGGTGGCCCGCGCCGAACGCACCCACCTCGGCCACGGGCTGGACCCGCGCAGCGAGCTGGGCCCGCTGAGCAACCGCCAGCAACTGGAGCGGGTCGAGGCGCTGGTGGACGACGCCCGCCGCCACGGCGCGCGCATCCACAGCGGCGGCCGGCGCCTGGACGGGCCCGGCCACTTCTACCCGCCGACCCTGGTCAGCGGGATCGGCGCCGGGGTCGCCCTGGTGGACGAGGAGCAGTTCGGCCCGGTGCTGCCGGTAATCCCCTTCGACGACGTGGAGGACGCCATCGCCCAGGCCAACGCCAGCCCCTATGGCCTGGGGGCCTCGGTGTGGACCCGCGACACGGCCCGCGGCGAAGCCATCGCCGCGCGCCTGGAAAGCGGCCTGGCCTGGGTCAACCAGCACCTGCACATCCAGCCCGGCGCGCCCAAGGGCGGGCACAAGTGGAGCGGCCTGGGCTACGAAGGCGGCCAGCGCGGCTACGACGCTTTCAGCGAACTGCAGGTCCTGAACATCGCGCGGCGCTGAGCCGCGCGCCCTTTTTTCTCCTGACGAGGATTTCCCGATGCGTGCCGGAAGCTGGCCCTCGATCCTGCTCACCCTGTCCTTCGCCGTGATCATCGCGGCCTGCCATGGCAAGACCATTCTCCTGGTGGCCGACATCGCCCACGCCTTCTCGGTCTCCCCGGCCCGGGCCAGTTGGGTGGTGTCGGCGGTGGCCGTCGTCGCCGCCCTCGCCTCGCCCCTGGTGAACTGGGGCATCGCCCGGGTCGGCGAGCGCACGGCCATCGTCGCCGGGCTCCTGCTGGCCGCCGCCTGCAGCTACCTGGCCAGCCGCAGCGAGGCCTTCGAATGGCTGCTGGCCCTGCGCGTGGTGGAAGGCGCCGGCTACATCAGCGTGGTGCTGGCGGCCCTGGCGCTGCTGATGCACACCACCGCGGGCGCACGGCGCACCACCGCCCTGGCCTTCTGGTCGGTGGCCTCGCCCCTGGGCGGCGCCCTCGCCATCTTCGCCGTGGCGCCCTACGTGGGCGGCCAGCACGGCGAGTGGCGGGTGGCCTTCAGCGGCCACGCCCTGGTGCTGCTGGTGCTGCTGCTGGCTACCCCGCTGCTGCCGGCGCGCAACCTGGCGGACCGCCGCGAACGCAAGCCCCTGGCACAGGCCCTGCGCCTGTACCGCGAGCCTTCGGTGCTGCGCCTGGCCCTGGCGGTGGGCGCGCCGCTGACCGTCGCCCTGGGGCTGGTGACCCTCACCCCGGACTACTTCATCCACCAGCTGGGGGTGGCGCCGGCCACCATCGGCCTGATCTCCACCGTGGGCATCCTCAGCAGCGTGCTGGCCGGGCTGTTCGCCGGCTTCGTGCTGAACCTGCGGCGCATCGGTCCGCTGGCGGTGGTGGGCGGCGCCCTGGTGGGGGTGATCCTGGAAGTCCTGGTGTTCCTCCCCGGCATCGACGCGGGCACCGCGATCCTGGCGAAGATCGCCCAGGGCTTCTTCGGCAGCTTCGTGGTGGCCTGGGTGTTCACCAGCATCCCGCGGATGAGCCGCGAAGGCGACGTGATGGGCGCCGGCGGCATCGCCGAGCAGGCCCTGTACCTGTCCATGTTCCTCGGCCCGGTGCTGCTGTTCCCGCTGTTCAGCCTGCCCTCCCGCCTGCCGTTCCTCATCGTGCTGGTGGTGGCCAGCCTGCTGCCGCTGGCCCTGGTGCCCCTGGGGCTGCGCCCGGCGGCGCCGGCCCAGGCGTCGCCGCCCTCGACCGATCCGGCCTGAGCACGAAAAAGCCCTCCTGAGAGGGCTTTTTTCATCGCGGGTCGCGGCTCAGGCGGCGGCGTCCAGCAGTTTCTGACCTTCGGCCCACAGGCCGGTCATCTTCCATTGCTGCTCCAGCACGCCAGGGCCGAATTCCCGGGAGCCGCCGAACTGCTCGGCCAGGCCCTGGAAGTAGGCGCCTTCCTCGATCAGCAGGATCAGCCGGCCCACCTGCAGGATGCTCTCGCCCCAGAAGGTGGCGCCGCCGTTGGCCTCCAGGATCGCCGGGGTGTGGGGATTCTCCACGATGCGCTCGACGATGAACTCCTGCTCCGGCTGGCGCCGGTCGATGTAGATCGGCAGTTCACGGGCCAGGGTCACCCGCTGGGAGGCGGCGTAGCGGATCGGCAGCACCCGGTGGGCACTGGCCCAGCCGCCCAGGTACGGGGTGTGGACGTGGCTGACGATGTTCACCTCCGGCCGCGCACGGAACACCGCCGCGTAGCGCTGGCCGTTGCCGCCGGCCTTGCGGCCGCTGAGGGGCGAGGCGCCTTCGACGGTCTCGTCCAGCACCACCTCGCCGGTGTAGCTGGCCACCACCGCGCGGATGGCCGGATCGTCCGCCCAGGGGCTGGGGGCGTGCAGCGCCAGCACCAGGTCACTGTCGGGGACACGCACGTACACCTGGAAGGTGTTGGTCGCGGTGAGGGTGCGGGTGTCCTTGAGGACCCGGAAGGCCTTGGCGAAGTCGCGCTTGGCCTGGTCCACCTGGGCGAGCAGTGCGGGGGTGAGTCGGGTGGTCATGGAGCATCTCCTTGGAGGATGGGGTGGGTCGCCATGCGAGCACGGACGACTCCCGCCCAGCAGGACTTGTGCCATCGCTGAATTCTTCTATTTATCAATGACTTGAGAAAAACATACGGCACCGACATCTACACAGCGGACCGACTTGCTGCCGTCCCAGCAGAGGGGTGCTGGCCCTGTGTTGCTGGGCCAGCATCCGGCCTCGCCAGGCCCCTGCGAAATACGCCACAGCCCGCGCGCCACGGGGCTTCCCGCCTTTGGGCACAGCATTTGCTCCCACCCTGGCATCCCGGGAGAGACCGGGCCCTTCAGCAACTGGAGCAATGCCATGAGCACCGAATTCTTCTGGCGCCTACCCCTGGGCAGCGACGGCCCGCATCTCGCCTCGGACAAGAACAACCGCGGCAGCCACCTGCACCGCCCCGGCCACATCGCCCCCGGGCGCCTGCCCAACGGTGAGCCGGACGGCTTCACCTACATCGACTACATCGCCCAGGTGGCCAAGGCCGCCGAGATCGCCGGCTTCGAAGGCGCGCTGCTGCCCACCGGCCCGGAGCCGTGGATCGCCGCCGCCGCCCTGGCCCGGGAGACCCGCCGGATCAAGTTCCTCATCGCCTTCCAGGCCACCTGGACCCTGCCGGCCTACGCCGCGCAACAGGCGGCGATCCTGCAGAACCTCAGCCACGGGCGCCTGGACTGGAACATCATCACCGGCGGCAACCCGGCCAACCAGCGCGCCAACGGCGACTTCCTCGAACACGACAAGCGCTACCAGCGCACCGGCGAGTTTCTCGACATCATCGACGGCCTCTGGAACAACGACCAGTTCAGCTACCAGGGCGACATCTACCAGCTGGAGAACGGCTCGCTGCCCCTGGCCCTGAGGCACGAGCGCAAGCCCAGCGTGTACTTCTCCGGGTTCTCCGACCCGGCCCTGGACGTGGCCGCCCGCCACGCCGACGTCTACCTGAACTGGGCCGAGCCCATCGACACGCTGCGCCCCCACATCGAGCGGGTCCGCGAGCTGGCCGACAAGCAGGGCCGCCAAGTGCGCTTCGGCATCCGCATCGACCTGTTCGCCCGGGAGACCGAAGAGGCCGCCTGGAGCGAACTGCGCCGCCAGTACGAGCGCATCGACGCCCGCACCAGCGCCTTCATCAAGCACTTCGCCAGCGGCTCGGACTCGGTGGGCGCGGCGCGCCAGACCGCCTATCACCAGAACGCCGAGCGCTTCGACGACCTGATCATCGGGCCGAACCTGTGGGCCGGCTTCGGCAAGGCCAAGCCCGGCCCCACCATCGGCCTGGTGGGTAGCCACGAGAACGTCGCCGAGCGCCTCGCCGAGTACCGCGACGCCGGCTTCTCCACCTTCATCCTGGCCGGCAACCCGCACCTGGAAGAAGCCCTGCGCATCGGCCAGGAAGTACTGCCCCTGGTCCACGCCCGCCCGGCCCAGGCCGATACCCCCACCGCCACGCTGAAAGCCAGCGCCTGATCCCTCGACGCAAGGAACCGCATCCATGAGCCAACCCCTCGATACCCTCTGGTATACCCGCTGCCCCGTTCCCACCGGCCTCGGCATCGCCGTGCAGAAAGGCTGGCTGGAAGAAGCCCTGGCCGCCCAGGGCACCGCCATCCGCTCCCTGCGCGAAGCGGACGACCAGGCGGTGCGCGAATCGCACTTCGATCACAGCCTGCAGAACTCGGTCCGCCACGGCGGCAGCATCCCGGCCCTCTGGGCCCGCGCCAGCGGCCGCGAGACGCGCCTGATCGGCCTTTCCTGGGCCGATGAGGCGCAGCTGATCCTGACCCTGCCGGGCAGCGGCATCCGCAGCGTCAAGGACCTCAAGGGCCGCGCCTTCGGCCTGCCGGACTGGAACCACGCGCAGATCGACTTCACCCGGGCCCAGGCCATCCGCGGCCTGGAGAACGCCCTGCGCCTGGAAGGCCTGGAAGTGGCCGACGTGGAACGGGTCGACTACCGCCAGGACGGCACCTTCAGCGACGAGCCGGCACCCTCGCGCAACGGCGTGGGCACCTTCGGCGGCCGCCGCCGCGGCCACAACCCGGAGCTGGTCGGCCTGCTGCGCGGCGAGGTGGACGCGATCTTCCTCAAGGGTGCCCACGCCGTGCAGCTGGCCCAGCAGTTCGGCCTGCACACGGTGATCGACACCGGCGCCCACCCGGACCCGCTGGTGCGCTCCAACAACGGCACGCCGCGTACCCTGACCGTCGACCTCAACCTGCTGGAGCGCCACTACGACACCGCGGTGGGCATCCTCGGCGCGGTGCTGCGGGCCGAGGAATGGGCCTGGGGCCACCCCGACGAGACCCGCCGCTACCTGGCGCGGGAGACCAACAGCAGCGAGTTCTGGGTGACCCAGGCCTACGGCGAGGACGCCCACCTGCGCCTGCGCACCGAGCTGGACGAACGAGCCATCGCCGCGCTGCAGGATTTCACCGACTTCCTGCACCGCTGGGGCTTCCTGCCGCGGACCTTCGCGGTGGCCGACTGGCTCGACCCGCGCCCCCTGGAGACCCTGCGCCAGGAAGCGGCGCGGCGCGCCAGCTGACCCGCCCGCCCTCCGCCACGGCGGAGGGCGTGGCACCTGCCGCCCGCCCGTCACCCGTCCCGCTGGAACCCGCCGCCCCATGAGCACCCCACTCGATACCCTCTGGTACACCCACAGCCCGGTCCCCACCGGGCTCGGCATCGCCGTCGAATCCGGCCGCCTGGCCCGCGCCTTCCAGCCCTTCGGCACGCGCATCCAGGCCCTGCGCGAATCCTCCGACCGGGAGGTGCGCGAGGCCCACTTCGATCACCACCTGCGCAACTCGGTCCGCCACGGCGGCAACATCCCGGCCATCTGGGCCCGGGCCAGCGGCTACGAGACCCGGGTCATCGGCCTGTCCTGGTCCGACGAGGTGCAACTGATCGTCACCACCGACGACAGCCCGGTGCGCACCATCCGCGACCTGCGCAACCGCCGCTTCGGCCTGCCCAAGTGGGCCAACGTGCAGATCGACTTCACCCGCGCCCAGGCCATCCGCGGCCTGGAGAACGCCCTGCGCCTGGAAGGGCTGGCGGTGGCCGACGTGGAACTCATCGACTACCCCTACGGCGGCACCTACAGCGACGAGCCGGTGCGCCACGTGCACGGCGCCCAGGTCAGCCTCGGCGGCCACCGCACCCGGCGCCGCAACAACGAGCTGATCGGCCTGCTGCGCGGCGACGTCGACGCCATCTTCCTCAAGGGCGCCCACGGCCTGCAGCTGGCCGACGAGTTCGGCCTGCGGGTGGTGGTGGACGTGGGTTCCCACCCCGACCCGCTGATCCGCGCCAACATCGGCACGCCCCGCACCCTGACCGTGGACCGGCACCTGCTGGAAGCCCATTTCGAGGCCGCGGTGCTGATCCTCGACACCGTGCTGCGGGCCGAGCAATGGGCCTGGGCGCACCCCGAGGAGACCCGGCGCTTCCTCGCCCGGGAACTGAACACCAGCGAATACTGGGTGGCCAATGCCTACGGCGAGGACGCCCACCTGCGCCTGCAGACCAAGCTGGCCGAGCGCTCCATCGACGCCCTACAGGACCTCACCGACTTCCTCGAACGCTGGGCCTTCATCCCCCAGGGCTTCGACGTGCGCCAGTGGATCGACCCGGCGCCCCTGGAGCACCTGCTGGAGACCGTCGATGTCGCGGTCTAGGCCCGGCGCCTTCCTGGGCGGCTTCATGCTGCTGGCGGCGTTCAGCGGCGCCACCATCGGCATGGCCAAGATCGTCACCACCCTGTACGCCATCGAGATCGGCGCGCGCCCCTGGCAACTGGGGGTGATTTCGGCGATGGAGGCCCTGGGCATGGTCCTGCTGACCCTGCCGGCCGGCTTCGTCATCGCCCGCTACGGCGCGCGCCGGGTGTACTTCCTGGCCAGCCTCGGGCCGCTGCTGCTGAACCTGGCGATCCCGATGTTCGGCGGCTGGCTGTGGCTGGCGGCGGCGCGCCTGCTGATCGGCCTGTGCATCCCGTTCCGCATCGTCGCCATGAACAGCGCCTTCCTGCGCCAGTTGCCGCGCATCGGCAACGACAAGGCCGGCTGGTACCGCGGCGCCCTGACCCTGGGCATGGGCCTGCTGGGGCCGGCGCTGGGCAATGCCCTGGGCGGCCGCCTGGGCTTCGCCACGGCGTTCGTCATCATCGGCCTGTGCTTCGGCCTGATGGCCGCTTACAGCCTGGGCTTCTGGGAGCAGGAAGGCGCCTCTGCCGCCCCGGTGAACGCAGCCCCTGGCGGTACGGGCACCGCCACCCTCCTCGCCCAGGTGCGCGGCATGCTGGCCCATGCCGAGATCGCCGAGTGCTGCGTCATCGAACTGCTGTCCGGCGCCACCGGCGCGCTGTTCGGCACCTTCATCATCTTGCTGGCCCTGGAGGTGGCCGGCCTGACCCAGGACCAGGCGGTGAGCCTGGTGATGATCCAGGGCCTGGCAGCGGTGCTGGGCCTGTTCGGCCTCGGCTACCTGGTGGAGCGCAGCGGGCGGCGCGCGGCTTACCTGGCGAGCCTGGTCACCGCGTTGCTGGGCCTCGGCCTGCTGGGGCGCGCCCACGGCTACGCCTGGCTGGCGGCGGGCGGCGTGCTGTTGAGCACCGCCGCCGCCCTCGCCCACCTGGTCAACATGGCCCAGCTGGGCGAGCACCCGGAGGACAAGAGCAAGCTGTCCGGGCTGTTCAACCTGGCGGGCATGCTGGGGAGCTTCTCCGGCGCGCTGCTGGGGGGCGTCATCAGCCAGTGGGTGGGGTTGGAAAACCTGTTCCTCGCCTGGATTCCGGTGCTGCTGCTCACCGTCCTGGGCTGCGGCTGGCTGCGCCTGCGTCGCGCCGTTCCCCTCGTGCCCCAGGAGCCCTGAACATGCCCGTGGTCCTCACCCGCCTGAGCGTCTTCGCCTCGCCCCTGGCGCTGGTTCTCGCCTGGCTCCTGCTGGCCCGCTTCGGCGGCTTCCCGGCGCAACTGCTGGTGCCGCCCCAGGAGGTCTACCAGGCCTTCGTCGAGTTGCTGCAGAGTGGCGAACTGCGCGAGCACCTGGCCAACAGCCTGTCGCGGCTGGCCCTGGGTTTCTGCGCCGGCGCCCTCGGCGGCCTGCTGTTCGGCATCGCCATGGCCCTGTCGGAAACCGTGGAGGCCTACTGCGGCCCGCTGTTCCACGTGCTGCGGCAGATTCCTTCCATCGCGCTGATCCCCATGTTCATCCTGTTCTTCGGGGTGGAGGAAACCTTCAAGGTGGTGGTGGTGGCCAAGGCCTCGTTCTTCCCCGTGGCCCTGGCCGCCAGCGACGGAGTGAAGGGCATCCCCCGGCGCTACTTCGAGGTGGCGGAGGTGTACCGCCTGCCGCTGCCGAGCCTGGTACGCGACGTCGCCCTCCCCGCCGCCGCGCCGCCCATCGTCACCGGCCTGCGCATCGCCCTGAGCCGCGCCTGGATGGTGCTGGTGGCCGCCGAGCTGCTGGCGGCGGACAGCGGCCTGGGGCAGATGATCGAGATGAGCCGGCAGATGATGCGCATCGACATCGTGATGGTGGGGGTAGTGCTCACCGGGCTGGTGGGCTTCACCCTGGACCACGGCTTCCGCCTGCTGGAACGGCGCCTGCTGCGCTGGAGGGACACCCCATGACCGCCCTGAAACGCCTGCTCCGCCCATGGCGCGGCCTGCTCCTGCCGGTGCTGCTGCTCGGCGCCTGGGAACTGGCCTCGCGCCAGGGCGCCAGCCAGGCCTACGCGTTCGTCCCGCTGGCGCGGATCGGCGACGGCCTGCTGGAGCTGCTGGCCAGCGGCGAGCTGTGGCTGAGCGTCGCCGCCAGCCTGCAGCGCACCTGCCTCGGCCTGCTGGCCGGGGTCTGCGGCGGATTCGCCTTCGGCGCGCTGATGGCCTCCTCGCCGCTGGCCGAGCGCCTGCTGGGGCCGCTCTACCATGCCCTGCGCCAGGTGCCGATCCTCGGCCTGATTCCGTTGCTGGCCCTGTGGTTCGGCAGCGGCGAATTCACCAAGGTGCTGATCGTTTCCCTGGCGGCCTTCTACCCCATGGCCCTGAACGCCTTCGAGGGCTTTCGCAACGTCGAGACGCGCTACCGCGAGGTGGGCCGGCTGTACGGCCTCACGCCGTTGCAGCGCTTCACCCAGGTGAACCTGCCCGGCGCCCTGCCCAGCCTGTCCACCGGCCTGCTCCAGGCCCTGGCATTCGCCTGGGTCAGCTCGGTGGGCTGCGAGCTGTTCCTCTCCACGGGGCTGGGCCTGGGCAACCTGATGATGAACGCCGAAACCGGCTCGCGCATGGAGGTGGTGGTGATCGGCGTCCTCTGCGTGGGCCTGCTGGGCTATGCCATGAACCTCCTGTTCTCCCGCGTGAGCCAGCGCCTGTTGCGCTGGCGCGCGCCCCGACCCGGTGACTCGCGATGACCGCCATCCTCAACCCGCGCCTGGTGGGCGCCGAACTGCCGCAACCCGGCGCCCTGGCCATCCGCGGCCTGAACAAGGCCTACCGCATCGACGGCCGGCCGCTGCCGGTGCTGCAGGGCATCGACCTGCAGGTGCTGCCGGGGGAATTCGTCAGCATCGTCGGCACCAGCGGCTGCGGCAAATCCTCGCTGCTGCGGCTGATCGTCGGCCTGGAGCGGGAATACGACGGGCAGATCCTGCTGGACGGCGAGCCGGTCCGCGGGCCACGCCTGGACTGCGGCCTGGTGTTCCAGGACCACCGGCTGTTCCCCTGGAAGACCGTCTGGGACAACGTCGCCCTGGCCCTGAAGCACCAGCGCCTGAGCCGCCGGGAAAAGGCCGAGCGGGTCGACGAGCACCTGGCCCTGGTGGGCCTGACCGGCTTCGAGCGGGCCTACCCGCACCAGCTCTCCGGCGGCATGGCCCAGCGCGCCGCCATCGCCCGCGCCCTCATCACCCGGCCCAAGGTGCTGCTGCTGGACGAGCCCTTCGGTGCCCTGGACGCCCTTACCCGCATCCGCCTGCAGGCCGAGCTGCAACGCATCTGGGCGCAGCAGCGCAGCACCATGATCATGGTCACCCACGACGTGGAGGAAGCGCTCTACCTGGGGGACCGGGTGATCGTCATGGAACCGCGCCCGGGGCGCATCCGCCATGAGGTGCAGGTGGACCTGCCCCACCCGCGGGAGCGCAACGCGCCGCGGCTGCAGAACCTGCGGGACGAGCTGCTGCGGGAACTGACCGGCGACTGACCGGCCGCGGCGTGCGGTCCAGGGCTCGCCCGGAGGCGAGCGGGGCTCGACCGCACGCGCGGGTTCCTTCACTGGAACGCTCCTCTCGCTCGCCAGGATCGACCCGCTCGCCAGCGGTACGGCCTCTCGCGGGCAGTCGCGCCCGTGCGATGGCCCCCGCGCGACTTGGTAACCCTTCTAACCGTGTGCAACCAACGACGGCTTCAGCCCTCTCCCAAGCGGGTAAGCGCCCGACACCGACCTGCGGGATCGCACCGCCGCGTTGGGCTCGAAGGACGACGCGAGGCGTCCGTGCCCAGCCTTCCCAGCCCCTGAACCCATTCTTCTGGCAACGCACCGATCGCACTGCGAGCCCTCACATCCCCACCCAGCGGGTCGCCCACGCCTGCGCCCCTCGGGCTTTGGCACCTTGGCAATCCCTGGTAACCCATGCCCGGCGTCTCAGGTGAAACGGATGCAGTCAGCGCGGGAGACAGCCAGGGCGCTCATGCCGGCGGTTCCCGGGAGAATCGACAGGGCTCGCGCCTGGGTGCCGTCCAGCACGCGGGCAGCCGCAGGCATCACCCGGTTGGTGGGCGTACGCCCTCAGGAAAAGCAGGGCTTGCGCAGCACCAGCGCCCGGCCCTGGGTCACCCATCGCCGGGAGCGAGATCGGGATAAGCCGGAGCGCGGTACGGCCGCGCGGTGAAATAACCGGACGGGCGATGCCGTTGCCGGGTGAGCAAGCGCAGGGGCGAGAACGGGCCGCCCTCGCCCCGGCGCCGGATCGGCATAAAAAAAGGCCACCCCCGTGCCTACCGCGGGGATGGCCTGGTAAACGCAAGGGGTCAGCGGGCGGTGATCACTGCCAGGCGGGTGATGCCGGCCCGCTCGATGGCGGCCATGGCACGGGCCACTTCGCCGTAGTTCACCCCGTCGTCGGCCTGCAGCTGCACCCGCAGCTCGGCATCCCGGGCCTTGGCGTCGGCGAGGCGGCCCTCCAATTGCTCGGGCTGGATTTCCTCCTTGCCGAGGAACAGGGTGCCGGCGCCGTCGAGGCTCACCACCAGCGGGTCCTTCTGCTCGGGGGGCGCCACCGCCTCGGTCTTCGGCAGGTTGATCGGGATGGCGTTGGTCAGCA
Source organism: Pseudomonas mangiferae (assembly GCF_007109405.1). Taxonomy (GTDB): domain Bacteria; phylum Pseudomonadota; class Gammaproteobacteria; order Pseudomonadales; family Pseudomonadaceae; genus Pseudomonas_T; species Pseudomonas_T mangiferae. The sequence goes on along the minus strand of NZ_VJOY01000001.1, from coordinate 176,657 downwards.
GCGGCGCGGTGACGATGAACACCACCAGCAGCACCAGCATCACGTCCACCAGCGGCGTGACGTTGATCTCGCTGAGGACTTCGTCGCTGTCCTGGGTCGAGAAGGCCATGTCAGACCGCCTCCTTCACGCTGGCCGGGACCGGCGCGGGGCGCTTGGCCAGAGGCAGCGGGATCAGGGTGAAGGCGCTCTTCTGGGCCAGGCTGTAGAAGTCGTGGGCGAAGTCTTCCAGGTCGGCGGCGGCCAGCTTCAGCCGGCGCAGGAAGTAGTTGTAGACCAGCACCGCGGGCACTGCGACGGCGATGCCGACGCCGGTGGCCACCAGCGCCGCGCCGATGGGGCCGGCCACCGTCTCCAGGCTGGCGTTGCCGGCGGCGCTGATGCCCTTGAGGGCCTCCATGATGCCCCAGACGGTGCCGAACAGGCCGATGAAGGGCGAGGTGGAGCCGATCGAGGCCAATACCGCCAGGCCGGATTCCAGGGAGCGTCGCTCGCGCTGGATCTGCTGGCGCAACGCCCGCTCCAGGCGGTCCTGGTGGTTGATCGACTGGGCCAGGTCGCCGGGCTGCCCGGCGGCGCCGATCTGGATGGCGGCGAAACCGGCCTGGGCAAGGTGGGCAGCGGCGCCCGGCTGCTCGGCCACCTGGCCGGCCGCGCTGTCCAGGGTGGGGGCGCTCCAGAAACGCCCGAGGAAGCGCCGGTCCTGGCGCTTGAGGCGGGCGAACTGGATGGTCTTCACCAGGGCCAGGCCCCAAGTGACGACGGAAAAGCCGATGAGCAGCCAGATGGCCACATGTTCGACCGAGGCGAAGGGGTTGGTCAGCAGGTCCATGGAGAATCCTCGTGGGCGATCAGGGAAACGGAAAGGGTCAATGGAGGGCGAAGGCGATGGGTACGCTGACCCAGCCGTCCTGGGGCTGGTCGCCCCGTTTCGCCGGGACGAAGGACCAGCGCCGCACGGCGTCCTGGGCCGCCTTGTCGAGAATCTCGCGGCCGCTGGAGGTCTGCACCTGGATGTCGGCGGGACGGCCGCTGGCGAGCACCCGCACCCGCAGGATCACCGTGCCTTCCCAACCCCGGCGCTGGGCCAGGGAGGGATAGGTGGGCGCCGGGTTCTTCAGGTAACCGGCATTGGCCGAGGGCGGCGTCAGCGGCGCGGGCGGCGGCGGTTCCACGGGGGCCGGGGCGGCCACCGGCGGAGGCGGCGCAGGCTGCTCCACGGGTTTCGGCACGGGCTTGGGCATCGGCTGCGGCTTGGCCACGGGCTTCGGCTTGGGTGCGGGCACCGGCTTGGGCGGTGGCGGCTTCGTCGCCAGTTCTTCCACCACGGGCGGCGGCGGTGGTTCCTCGATCACCGGCGGTGGCGTCGGCTCCGGCGGCACCTCGGCCGGTGGCGGCGCCGGCCGGGTGAATTCGATGGTCATCGGCGGGATCTGGGGTGGCACCTCGGGCAGGACGGGCTGCGGGCGCTGCGCCAGCCAATTGAGCACGCCGGCATGCAGCGCCAGGGCCAGGAGAATCAGCAGCCAGGCCTCCCGGCGGGCCGGCGTGGCGCTGGCCACCAGGTCGTGCGAGAGCGGGATAGCGGCCATCCGCGGTTCGGGCGTCGCCGGTTCGCGAGGCGCATCGGGCGGATCGAATTCGAACCAGGCGCCACTGGCCGGTTCGGCCTTGAGTATCGTGCTCATGAAAGACCCCACAACGGATATGCATCTCGGGCCTCTTCATGGTGAAGAACCCGGCCACGCGAAGTGGCGAGCACAGGGTGGAAAAGCTGCGTTATTTCGGGAAGAAATTTTTAGACGGAATTTTCTTAAGAATTGGAATAAAAAATAGTTAATACTTTGAAAATAAAAGAAATTTTCTTATTTAAAGCGAAGCATGCATTCCAGATATGCCTGCAAGGCATCGTGTTCTATTCCATTTTCATGCAGTTTTAATTCCCTAAAGATTTAAGAATTACGCCAAGAAGAATTGACCGCTATTAACGCGCCCTTTTAAAAAGCAGGACGGGAGCGCCTGCGGTTGGCGCTCCGATGTCGTCACGGTCGGCTCTCCCATGGACTTGCGTCAGCTTCGCTACCTCCTCGCCCTCTATGAACACCGCAGCTTCGTCCAGGCGGCCGAGGCCATGGGTATCACCCAGCCGGCATTCAGCCGCGCCATCCAGGGGCTGGAACAGGAACTGGGCTGCGCCCTGGTGGCCCGGGGCAGCAAGGAGCTGCGCCCCACGCCGGAGGGCCAGGTGGCCCTGCAGCACGCCCGCAACCTGGTGCGGGGCGCCAGCAACCTGGTGAACGAGATCGGCCGCATGACCCACCTGGATGCGGGCGAGTTGCAGCTGGGTTGCAGCCCGGCGCTGTCGGGGCGCTGGCTGTCGAGGGCGCTGGCGCGGTTCACCGCGGCGCATCCCAATGTCCACGTCCGGCTGAAACGGGACAGCGGCCACGTGCTGCGGCGCTGTCTGGGGCGCGACGACATCGAATTCTTCATCGCCGACATCCGCCCCTACGAAGCGGAGGCCGACCTGCAGACCCGTCCCCTGCGGGTCCAGCAGGCGTCGTTCTTCTGCCGCCCGGGGCATCCCCTGCTGGACCGGGACAGCCTCTCCACCAACGACCTGTTCGCCCACCCCATCGCCACGCCGCGCCTGCCGCCGGTGCTGCACAAGACCCTGGCCCACCTCAGCGGCCGCGCGCATTTCGAGCCCCAGCTGGAGTGCGAGGACCTTGGCCTGATCGTCGACCTGGTACGGCACACCGATACCCTGGGCCTTGGCGCCCGGGAGGCCGTGCAGGGCGCCCTCGATCGCGGCGAGCTGGAGACGCTGCACTTGCGCAACGTGCCGCCCGCCGCCTTGCAGCTCCACGAGGGGATCATCAGCCGCACCGGCTACCGCCTGTCCGCCGCCGCCCAGGCCCTCGTCGACGTGCTGCTGGACGAGCAGCGCGCCCCGGAGAGCGCGTTCGCCTGAGCCCGCCTTCGCCTGGACACGTGCGCAGATTCGGCCAAAGTCAAGGCGACTACCAGATCTGGTAGGTGTGAAAGAGACACGGAGTGCTCTATAAGCCGCCTCTGGATATCCATCGAACCAAGGAGGGCGCTGACGATGCGCATGGAAGAGTACGGCTTGGCGGATATGGACGAGACCCTGCAGGCCACCTTCGGCCGGTTCCGCTACCGGCAATTCATCGAGAAGCTGGGGTGGCGCTTGCCGGTACGCCAGCCCGGCCAGGAATGGGACCAGTACGACGACGCCAACGCCCGCTATGTGCTGGCGTTCAACGACGCCTCGGAACTGGTGGGGTGCGCACGGCTGATCTGCACCCTGCGCCCCACCCTGCTGGAGGAGGTGTTCCCGCAGACCTGCGTGGAGGCACCGCCCCGGCAGGCCGCCATCTGGGAGATGACCCGCTTCACCACCGCGGAGCCGCAACTGGGGATGCCGCTGTTCTGGCGCAGCCTGGAGATCGCCCGGGCCCACGGGGCGGAGACCATCGTCGGGGTGGTGAACCGGGCCATGGAGCGCTACTACGTCCAGGCCGGCGTGACCTTCCAGCGGCTCGGCCCGGTGACGCTGCACCAAGAGGAGAAGATCCTCGCCATCCAGCTGCCCACCTGCCTGGACCTCCACCCCGGCGCCCGGGTGGAGACCGCGGCCATGGAGACCCTGAAGCGAAGCGCCTGAGCCAAGCGCCTTCCCCTGCCCCCTGAGGGCTGTCCAGCCCTCAGATGTAGCCCAGCGCCACCGCGTAGGAAACGGCCTGCACCCGGTTGTTGGCGCCGATCTTCCGCTGCACGTTCTTCAGGTGGTAATTGATGGTGTCGGTGCACACCCCGAGGATCACCCCGATTTCCTCGGATGTCTTGCCGTCCGCAGTCCAGAGCAGGATGTCCCGCTCGCGCCCGGTGAACTCGACGTCATCGCTGAACACCCCCGCCTCGCGCTCCAGCTCCGAAAGCTTCTCGTGGGCGGCGCTGGCGAAGGCCTTGGTGGCGGGCTTGAGGTCTTCGAATTCCTTCGGGCTGATGGCCCTGTCGCGACGCGCCAGGCTGAGGATGCCGACCCGGCCGCGCTCGTTGAACGAAGGCTGCGCGAGGCCATGGCGCAGGTCGGAATCCCGGGCCTCGGTCCACAGGTCGGGGCAGCCCTTGAACAGTTCGTCGCTCCACAGGATGGGGACCGACGACACCTTGCTGTGCTTCACAGTGGGGTCGACCACCGCATAGTTCATCGTCTGGTAGCGATAGATCCACTCGGACGAATAATTACTGTAGAGGTAAGTTTTCGGTCGCATGAACGGCGTGGTACTGCACATGCCGTAGGCGTAATAATCGAAACCCAGATCACGTACCGCACTTGTCGCAGTGGCAGAGAATTCTTCCAGATTCCTGGCCTGCGCAAACACGCTGAAGAAATAAGCATCCCACATCAGCAACTGGCCCAATCCCATATGCGGCCCTCCAATGTCTGCAGACGGTTTCGGGAGCCTACGCGAACTCGCTAGGGTGTCAACGACAAATTGATGAGCGCGCCATAACCATTGGTACTAGGATAAAAGCTGACGTTGTCCGGCAATTCTCCACATCTTCTCCAGCGCATAATTGAATGATCGAACAATAAAGTAAAAAACCACAGATCATTCATGACCTTGCCAACTCTTCCGTGTTATTCCACCCCACTCGTTCAAGAGTCGCCCATAAGTGTGCTACCAGATCTGGTAGTTCCGTCGAGGTAATTCGCTGGATATACATAACGCCAGTGTTTTTTACCGGTTCCAAGAGCATCCGACGGATAAATGTCCGTAAAACCGGCCACTTACGACTGAGGCCGCGCCTCCGACCGGGCTCGGTCCATAGGCTCCGTTCCCACGTTTTCCCGAGCGCCAAAAGGGATTTTGGCCTCGCTTTCTTCTATTCGCCCGAGCGCGAAACATGTCTGAAAAGGAGTTCGCCATGCGTTCGACATCACCCTTCGTACTTGCCATTACTTATCGGGAAGTAACGGGCGGACAGGAAAAGTCTCCCTCGAACAACCGTATGGAACGTTATCGGTCGTTCACTGAAATCGAGTACGACGGCGGCCGAAAGAGTAATGACGAAACGAGCGGGATATATGTGAGGCATGAAGAATCGCAAGCCTGCTATTTAACGGTTAAGCACGCTTTCGATTTGCCAGGTATCGATGGCGAACAGTATCGAGCCAATACGGCCACAGGCTTTTCCTGCAAGTTCCAGCGAATCGCGAAACTTATCGCGTCGCCCATGACAGTTGATCGTTCGCCCCCGCGAGTGCATTCGAACGCGTGTTTTCCGCCACTTCGTGATCCGGCGCCCTGCGGGGCGGGATCGTCTCCGAAGGCATGACCCCCTTTCCCACCCACCCATGGAGAACTGCACATGCTGAACCAGGCAAAACAGCAACCCTTCGACGATTCCACCGCCGACCTGCGCCGCCGAAACCGCGCGGTGGTGGAACAGTACATGCGCACCAAGGGCGAGGCGCGCCTGCGCCGCCACGAGCTGTTCACCGAGGACGGCTCCGGTGGGCTTTGGACCACCGACACCGGCGAACCCATCGTCATCAGCGGCAAGGACAAGCTGGGCGAGCACGCGGTGTGGTCGCTGAAATGCTTCCCGGATTGGGAGTGGTACAACGTCAAGGTCTTCGAGACCGACGACCCCAACCACCTGTGGGTCGAGTGCGACGGCCACGGCAAGATCCTCTTCCCCGGGTACCCCGAGGGCTACTACGAGAACCACTTCCTGCATTCCTTCGAAATGGAGGACGGCAAGATCAAGCGCAACCGCGAATTCATGAACGTATCCCAGCAACTTCGCGCATTGGGTATTCCGGTGCCGCAGGTCAAGCGCGAAGGAATACCCACCTGATCCCAACCGCGGAAGGGGTGCCACCATGAAAGACCTATTGGAACGCGTGCAGAATTGCGAGGCGCTGCAGCAGCCTCAATGGAGTGAGCCGTCGCAGTTGAATGACGCGCAAGCCTATCTACGAGAGAGCCCGGCGCTGGTCCAGCTGGAAGACATCCTGGCCCTGCGCGCCGTGCTGGCACGGGTCGCGGCGGGCGAGGCGCTGGTCATCCAGTCCGGCGACTGTGCCGAGGACATGGACGAGTACGAGCCGGGTCACGTGGCCCGCAAGGCCGCCGTGCTGGACCTGCTGGCCGGCGCCTTCCGGCTGGTCACCGAGCAGCCGGTGGTGCGGGTCGGGCGGATCGCCGGGCAGTTCGCCAAGCCCCGCTCCAAGCCCAGCGAAGTGGTGGGCGACGTCGAGCTGCCGGTGTACCGCGGCGACATGGTGAACGGCCGCGAAGCCCATTCGGGAAGCCGCCAGCACGACGCCCAGCGCCTGGTGAAAGGCTACAACGCGGCCCGGGAGATCATGCAGCACCTGGGCTGGATGGAGGACCGCGCCACCGGCGCGGTCCTGGCCGGGCCGCCGGCCTGGACCAGCCACGAGATGCTGGTGCTGGACTACGAGGTGCCGTTGCTGCGGGAAGACGGTCGCGGCCGCGTCTACCTGGGGTCGACCCACTGGCCGTGGATCGGCGAGCGCACCCGCCAGGAAGAAGGTGCCCACGTGACGCTGCTCAGCGCGGTGCTCAACCCGGTGGCCTGCAAGGTCGGGCCGAACATCACCCCCAGCCAGTTGCTGACCCTGTGCGAACGCCTCGATCCGCGGCGCGAGCCCGGACGGCTGACGCTGATCGCTCGCATGGGCGCCAGTGCCGTGGCCGAGCGCCTGCCGCCGCTGGTGAAAGCGGTGCGCGAGGCCGGGCATCCGGTGATCTGGCTGAGCGACCCCATGCACGGCAACACCGTCGTCGCGCCCTGCGGCAACAAGACCCGACTGGTGCAGACCATCGCCGAGGAAATCGCCGCGTTCCGCCAGGCGGTCACCGCCGCCGGCGGCGTGGCGGGCGGCCTGCACCTGGAGACCACCCCGGACGAGGTCACCGAGTGCGCCAACGACGCCGACGCACTGCACCAGGTGGCCAGCCGCTACCGCAGCCTCTGCGACCCGCGCCTGACCCCCTGGCAGGCGATCACCGCCGTGATGGCCTGGAACACCTCGCCGCAGTCCCCGCACACCCCTTCCTGACTGGAGTCTCGCAATGCCCGGTATTCCCTCCATCGCCGCCTATGCCCTGCCCACGGCCCGCGACCTGCCCCCGAACCTGGCGCAGTGGACCCTGGACCCCCAGCGCGCCGTGCTGCTGGTCCACGACATGCAGCGCTACTTCCTCCGCCCGCTGCCCGACACCCTGCGCGACGCGGTGGTGGGCAACGCCGCCCGCCTGCGCCAGTGGTGCGTCGAACACGACGTCCCGGTGGCCTACACCGCCCAGCCCGGGAGCATGACCGAGGCCCAGCGCGGCCTGCTCAAGGATTTCTGGGGCCCGGGCATGCAGGCCAGCGCCGCCGACCGCGAGGTGGTGGAGCCCCTGGCGCCCACCGCCGAGGACTGGCGCCTGACCAAGTGGCGCTACAGCGCGTTCTTCCAGTCCGACCTGCTGGAGCGCATGCGCCGTGCCGGTCGCGACCAGTTGATCCTGTGCGGCGTGTACGCCCACGTGGGGGTGTTGATCTCCACGGTGGACGCCTACTCCAACGACATCCAGCCGTTCCTGGTAGTGGACGCCATCGCCGACTTCAGCGAACAGCACCACCGGATGGCCATCGAATACGCCGCCAGCCGCTGCGCCATGGTCCTCACCACCGACGAGGTGCTCGCATGAGCCAGGCCATCCCGCCGTTGCTGGAACGCATCCTGTCGCCGGACCCCGGCGCCTTCGCCCTGCTCTACCGCCCGGAAAGCACCGGCCCGGGCCTGCTGGACGTGCTGGTGGGCGAGGTGGAACAGCCCGAGCGCCTGGCCGACATCCCGCTATCGGAGCCACGGCCCGGCGCCCCGGGCCTGGACGTGCTGGCGCTGATCCCCTACCGGCAGATCGCCGAGCGCGGCTTCGAGGCCACGGACGACGGCACGCCGCTGCTGGCCCTGCGCATCCGCGAGCGCCAGACCCTGGGCTTCGACCAGGTGCTCGGCCTGCTCCCGGACATCCCGCTGGAGCTGAACGCCGAGCGCTTCGACCTGGACGACGCCCGCTACGCCGAGGTGGTGGGCCAGGTCATCGACCGGGAGATCGGCCGCGGCGAAGGCGCCAACTTCGTCATCCGCCGGACCTTCATCGCCGAGATCGGCGACTACGGCCTGGACCGCGCGCTGTCGTTCTTCCGCCAACTGCTGGCGCGGGAAAAGGGCACCTACTGGACCTTCATCGTCCACACCGGCGAGCGCACCCTGGTGGGCGCCTCGCCGGAGCGCCACGTCAGCGTCAAGGACGGGCTGGCGGTGATGAACCCCATCAGCGGCACCTACCGCTACCCGGCGGCGGGCCCGAACCTGGAAGAGGTGATGGCCTTCCTCGCCGACCGCAAGGAAGCGGAAGAGCTGTACATGGTGGTGGACGAGGAGCTGAAGATGATGGCGCGCATCTGCGAGGACGGCGGCCATGTCCATGGGCCCTACCTCAAGGAAATGGCGCACCTGGCCCACACCGAATACTTCATCGAGGGCCGCACCCGGCTCGACCCGAGGGACATCCTGCGCGAGTCGCTGTTCGCCCCTACCGTGACCGGCAGCCCCCTGGAAAGCGCCTGCCGGGTGATCCACCGCTACGAGCCCCAGGGCCGCGGCTACTACAGCGGCGTGGCCGCGCTGATCGGCCACGAGGGCGACGGCAGCCGCTCCCTGGACTCCGCCATCCTGATCCGCACCGCAGACATCGACGCCGCCGGCCAGGTGCGCATCGGCGTGGGCTCCACCATCGTCCGCCACTCCGACCCCGCCGCCGAGGCCGCCGAGAGCCGGGCCAAGGCCGCCGGCCTGATCGCCGCGCTGAAGAACCGCAGCCCCTCGCGCTTCGGCGCCTACCTGCAGGTGCGCGCGGCCTTGGCCAGCCGCAACGCCAGCGTCTCGGAGTTCTGGCTGACGCACGCCGAGGAACGCCACCAGGCGCAGCCCGACCTGGAAGGTCGCCAGGTGCTGATCGTCGACGCCGAGGACACCTTCACCTCGATGATCGCCAAGCAACTGCGGGCCCTGGGCCTGGCGGTGACCGTGCGCAGCTTCAACGAGAGCTACGCCTTCGATGGCTACGACCTGGTGGTGATGGGCCCCGGCCCGGGCGACCCGGGCGCCACCGACCAGCCGAAGATCAATCACCTGCACCTGGCGATCCGCTCGCTGCTCAACCAGGGCCGGCCGTTCCTCGCCGTCTGCCTGAGCCACCAGGTGCTGAGCCTGTGCCTGGGCCTGCAGATGCAGCGCCGCAGCACCCCCAACCAGGGCGTGCAGAAGGAGATCGACCTGTTCGGCGCCCGGGAAAAGGTGGGGTTCTACAACACCTTCGCCGCCCGCAGCGGGCGCGACAGCCTGCACGTGAAGGGCGTCGGCCAGGTGGAGGTCAGCCGCGACCGGGCGACCGGCGAGGTCCATGCCCTGCGCGGCCCGTCCTTCGCCTCCATCCAGTTCCACCCTGAATCCCTGCTGACCCGGGAGGGACCGCGGATCATGGCCGAGCTGGTGCGCCACGTCCTGTTCAACACGAACGCCGCTGCCGCGGCCACTGCCGCCAGGAGCTGACCATGCATCGCTACGTGATCATCGACGCCTTCGCCACCCAGCCGCTGGAGGGCAACCCGGTGGCGGTGTTCTTCGACGCCGACGATTTGTCCGCGGAGCAGATGCAGCGCATCGGCCGGGAAATGAACCTGTCGGAAGTCACCTTCGTGCTCAAGCCGCGCCAGGGAGGCGACGCGCTGATCCGCATCTTCACCCCGGTCAACGAACTGCCGTTCGCCGGCCATCCGATGCTGGGCACCGCCATCGCCCTGGGCGCCGAGACCGACAGCCCGCAGCTCCGCCTGGAAACCCAGATGGGCACCATCGCATTCCAGCTGGAACGGCAGAACGGCCAGGTGGTGGCCTGCAGCATGGAGCAGCCGATCCCCACCTGGAGCCTGTTCGACCGCACCCCCGAGCTGCTCGCCGCCCTGGGCATCGAGCGCTCCCAATACCCGGTGGAGATCTACCGCAACGGGCCGCGCCACGTGTTCGTCGGCCTGCCGGACATCGCCTCGCTGTCCGCCCTGCACCCCGACCACCGGGCCCTGTCGGTGTTTCCCGACATGGCGGTGAACTGCTTCGCCGGCGCGGGTCGGCGCTGGCGCAGCCGGATGTTCTCGCCGGCCTACGGGGTGGTGGAGGACGCCGCCACCGGCTCGGCGGCCGGCCCCCTTGCGATCCACCTGGCCCGCCACGGGCAGGCCACCTTCGGCCAGCAGATCGAGATCCTCCAGGGGGTGGAGATCGGTCGTCCTTCATTGATGTTCGCCCGGGCCGAAGCCCGCGACGAACGCATCACCCGGGTGGAAGTATCCGGCAACGGCGCCCTGTTCGGGCAAGGAACCATCGTCATATGAGCAGCGTAATCGCAGGGCGGCCGACCGCGGCCGCGAAGCTGTCGGAATCCCTCACCGGCAACCTCGACACTCCGTTCCCGGAGTACGAGAACCCGCCCGCCGAGCCCTTCGGCCTGCTGAACACCTGGCTGGAACGCGCCCGCCGCCTGGGCGTGCGCGAGCCGCGGGCACTGGCCCTGGCCACCGCCGATGCCCTGGGGCACCCCTCCACCCGGGTGGTGGTGATCGGCGAGATCACCGAGACCGGCGTGCTGTTCACCACCCACGCCGGTAGCCAGAAAGGCCGGGAGCTGGCGCAGAACCCCTGGGCCTCGGGGGTGCTGTACTGGCGCGAGACCAGCCAGCAGATCATCCTAAACGGCCGCGCCGTGCGTCTGCCGGACGCCAAGGCCGACGCCCTGTGGAACGGCCGGCCCCATGTCACCCACCCCATGACCAGCGTCTCCCGGCAGAGTGAGGACCTGGTGGACGTGGCCGCCCTGCGCGCCGCGGCCCGGCGCCTGGCCGAGGTGGATGGCCCGCTGCCGCGGCCCGACGCCTACTGCGTGTTCGAGCTGCGCCTGGAGTCGCTGGAGTTCTGGGCCAACGGCACCGAGCGGCTGCACGAGCGGCTGCGCTACGACCGCAGCGGTGACGGCTGGCACGTCCGGCGCCTGCAGCCCTGAGGGATTTCCCCGGCGGCTCGTGCGCGTCGCCGTCCACCTTTGAGCAGGTCGGGCGGCGGCGCCAGGGTTCAGCCGAGCAGGGCTTTCGCCGCGGCCCGGTGCCGGGCGATCAGCGCGTCCAGGTCCAGGCCTTCCGGCTGGCCGTCGATCACCCGCCACTGGCCTCCCACCATCACCCGGTCGGCACGGTCGGCGCCGCACAGCAGCAAGGCGGACAGCGGGTCGTGACTGCCGGAGAAACGCAGCCCGTCGAGCCTGAACAGCGCCAGGTCGGCCTGCTTGCCCACGGCGATCTCGCCGATGTCGTCGCGCCCCAGCAGGCGCGCCGAGCCCGTCGTGGCCCAGCCCAGCGCCCGCTCCGGGGTGATCGCCTCGGCGCCGTAGCGCAGGCGCTGCAGGTACAGGGCCTGCTTCGCCTCCAGCACCATGTTCGAGGCATCGTTGGACGCCGAGCCGTCCACCCCCAGGCCTACCGGTGCGCCGGCCGCTTCCAGCTCCACCGTGGGGCAGATGCCCGAGGCCAGGCGCATGTTGGAACTGGGGCAGTGGCAGACCCCGGTGCCGGCCGCGCCGAGACGAGCGATTTCCTCGGCATTGAAGTGAATGCCGTGGGCGAGCCAGGTGCGCGGCCCCAGCCAGCCGACGCTGTCCAGGTAATCCACCGTGCGCAGGCCGAAGCGCTCCAGGCAGAACGCCTCCTCGTCCAGGGTCTCGGCCAGGTGGGTGTGCAGACGCACGTCCTCCCGCTCCGCCAGGCCGGCGCTGGCCTGCATGATCTCGCGGGTCACCGAGAACGGCGAACAGGGCGCCAGGGCGATCTGGATGCGCGCGCCCTCGCCCCGCTCGTGGTAGCGGACGATCAGCCGGCGGCTGTCTTCGAGGATGGTCTCGCCGTCCTGCACGGTGTGTTGCGGCGGCAGGCCGCCCTCGCGCTGCCCCAGGCTCATGGAGCCCCGGGTGAGCATGGCGCGCATACCCAGGCCGCGGACCGCCTCCACCTGGATGTCGATGGCCGCTTCCAGGCCGTCGGGAAACAGGTAGTGGTGGTCCGCCGCCGTGGTGCAGCCACTGAGCAGCAGCTCGGCCAGGGCCACCTGGCTGGCCAGGTGCAGCATGTCCGGGGTCAGCCGCGCCCAGACCGGGTAGAGGGTCTTCAGCCAGGGGAACAGCGGCTGGTTCACCACCGGCGCCCAGGCGCGGGTGAGGGTCTGGTAGAAGTGGTGGTGGGTATTGATCAGCCCCGGCAGCACCACGTGCTCGCGGGCATCGAAGCTGGCGTCGCAGGGCTGCGCGGGCGCCTGGCCGGCGTCCAGCAGTTCGACGATGCGCCCGCCCTCGATCACCAGCCCGCCGGCGGCGGAACGATCGGAGGGAGACAGGATGGCGAGGGGGGAACGGATCCACAGGCGGTCTGCGGGCATGGCAGGCTCCTTGAGTGAGGGAAGGAAGCCAGCTCAGTTATGCCCTGTCTGCTGATCCAGGAGCCGCGAGGCGTGCAGACGATAGCCAGTGTGGCGGCGCTTGTCACCGGGCGCGGGACGACCGCCCGTCCGCACGGTGGCGGCCCTGTTCTCGCCCGGCCGGCGAGGACAGCGGCCCGTGAGCGGCGACCGACCGGTCACCCCGGGCGTCACGAACGCCACGCCTTGCCCCTGCCCGGATATCCCTCTTTAATGACGCCCAGCAAAACGAAAAACCGTTTTGAAAAATAATTTTAAGGACGAAATGCGCTTGCGACAGCTAGGACGTTCGCGATGGTTCATCCAGGCCTGATTTCCCTGAATGGCATCAACAAAAGCTATCTGCAGGCGGGCCAGCGACTTCGCATCCTCTCGGATGTCTCGCTCAGCCTGGCCCCGGGCGAAAGCTGCGCGCTGCTAGGCGCCTCCGGTTCGGGCAAGAGCACCCTGCTGAATATCCTCGGCCTGCTGGATCAGGCTGACGAGGGCGAGTACCGGCTGGCCGGCCACGACATCCGCCAGGCCGACCCGGAGCGCCTGGCCGGCCTGCGCAACCGCCTCATCGGCTTCGTCTTCCAGAGCTTCAACCTGCTGCCGCGCCTGAGCGCCCGGGAGAACGTCGCCCTGCCCCTCGGCTACCGCGGCACGCCGCGCCGCGAGGCCCTGGCCCGGGCCGACCGGCTGCTGGAGCGGGTCGGCCTGGGCCAACGCGGCGACCACCGGCCGGCGGACCTCTCCGGCGGCCAGCGCCAGCGGGTGGCCATCGCCCGGGCGCTGGTGGGCGAACCGACCCTGATCCTGGCCGACGAGCCCACCGGCAACCTGGACGCCGCCACTGCCGCCGACATCATGGACCTGCTGCTGGGCCTGAACCGCGAGCGCCAGGTGACCCTGGTGATGGTGACCCACGACACCCGGCTCGCCGGGCGCCTGGAGCGTTGCCTGGAGATGCGCCAGGGCGTGCTCCACGAAGGCCTCGCGCCATGAGCCTGGCGCTGCCGGCCCGTCACCTCGGCGAAGCTTTGGGCAGCCTGCGCACGTTGGGCCGGCGTACCCTGCTGGCGCTGCTGGGCATCGTGATCGGCAGCGCCTCGGTGATCGCCCTGGTGAACATCGGCGACAACGCCGTGGAAGATGCCCGCAGCATCTTCAAGGACCTCGGCACCGATACCCTGGTGGTGCAGTTCCCCGCGCAGGCGGGTGACCAGGCGACGTTGCCGCCGACCCTGGACCTGGATGCCCTGCGCCAGGCGGTGCCGGGCCTGGCGCAGCTGGCACCGGTGCAGATGTTCTCCGCGCCGGTGAGCGTCGGCGGCCAGTCCACCAACGCCAGCGTGGTGGGCAGCGACGCGTCATTGCAGGGGGCCATGGGCCTGCGGCTGCGCCAGGGACGTTTCCTCTCCGCCTTCGACCGCAGCGGCAATGGCGCGGTGCTGGGCGCGCAACTGGCCGAAACCCTTGGTTCGCCAGTACGCCCGCTACAGGTGGGTGACCAGGTGCGGATCAACCAGGACCTGTTCCAGGTGCTGGGTATCCTGGTCAGCCAGCCCAATGCCGTGCTGGTCCCGGTGGTGGCCAACGACGCCCTGATCGTCCCCTTCGATGCCATGCGCCGGCTGCAGGCCCGCACGCGCCTGGACAACCTCATCGTGCGGGTGGCGCCGGGGCGCGACGTGACCGTCACCGGCAAGGCCCTGGAGGCCGCCCTGGCGCGCCTGCTGCCGGGGCGCGAGAGCAGCGTGCAGGTGGCCCAGTCGATCCTCGACGGCCTGACCCGGCAGACCCGCACCTTCACCTACCTGCTCACCGCCTTGGGCGGGATTTCCCTGGTGGGCGGCGGCATCGGCGTGATGAACGTGATGCTGATGAACGTCGCCGAGCGGCGCCGGGAGATCGGCGTGCGCATGGCCCTGGGCGCGCGGCGGCGCGACATCCGCAACCTGTTCCTGCTGGAAGCGATGACCCTCAGCGCCGCCGGCGCGGCTTGCGGCGCCCTGCTGGGCCTGCTGTTCGCCTACCTGTACGCGCGCTTCTCCGGCTGGCAGTTCAGCCTGGCCGGCGGCGCCCTGCCCCTGGGGGTGGGCAGCACCCTGCTGGTGGGGCTGTTCTTCGGCCTGTACCCGGCGGTGATGGCCGCCCGGCTGCAACCGGTGGAGGCGCTGCGGGATGACTGACGCGACGCGCGGCCAGGCCTCGATGCGCGGTCCCCGGGTCGGTGCCGCACTCATCGCGTTGCTCCTCGGCCTGGCCGGCCCGGCCCCGGTCCTGGCCACCCCCGCTTCGGCCCCCAGCATGGCGAACCGCGGCGGCCAGGGGGTGCTGCTGAGCCGGCAGGGCACCGACCTGACCCTGGGCGAGGCGGTCTACCTGGGGTTGCGCAACAACCCGGCGATCCGCAGCGCCTACCTGCAGCGGATCGCCCAGAAATTCGACCTGCGGGTGGCCGAGAACGTCTTCGCCCCCAAGCTGCTGATCAACAGCGCCTACCAGGCCTCCCGGGGTTCCGAGGATCACGCCAGGCAGGCCCAGCTCACCCCCGCCACCAGCCTGCTGGGGGAATACGGCACCCGCCTCAGCCTGGCCTGGACGCGGCAGCTGTCCAACGCCGACCAGGCCGGGCGGTTCCGCAGCGACGGGCTGGACATCGGCATCATCCAGCCGCTGCTGCGCGGCGCCGGCTGGGACGTCACCACCGCGCCGCTGCGCCTGGCGCGGCTGACGGAACAGGCCAACCGCCTCAACCTCAAGGCCAACGTGTCCCAGACCGTCACCCAGATCATCGCCACCTACCGCGAGCTGCTGCGGGCCCAGGAGCAGCTGCGCATCGCCCGGGACGCCCTGGCCCGCTCCCGGACCCTGCTGGAGGCCAACCGCGCCATGATCGACGCCGGCCGCATGGCGGCCTTCGAGGTGGTGCAGACCGAGGCCGACATCGCCAACCAGGAACTCAGCGTGGAAGAAGCCACGAACCAGGCCGACAGCAGCCGCCTGGACCTGTTGCGGCTGCTGGCCCTGGACCTGAACACCCCGATCCGCGCCAGCGAAGCGCTGCAGGCCGAGCCGCTGACCCTGGACCGCGGCCAGGCCCTGCGCCTGGCGCAGACCCAGCAGCCGGAATACCTGGCGCAGTTGCTGGGTAGCCAGCAGGCCGACCTCAACCTGGTGATCGCCAAGGACCAGAGCCGCTGGGACGTGTCCCTGGTGACCGGCGCCACCCAGGTCCGTGACCGCTACGACGGCGATTCGGGCGGCTATGGCGGCGGGCGGCGCTGGGAAACCTATGCCGGGGTGCAGGTGCAGATTCCCCTGGGTGACCTGTCCATCCGCCAGGCCGAGGTGCATGCGCGGGTCGAGGTGGACCAACAGGCGATCCGCGTGGCCGATGCCCGGCAAGCCCTGGAGCGCCAGGTCAACGACGTGATCCGCGACCTCGGTACGCGCTGGCGCCAGTACGAGATCGCCCAGCGCGCCAGCGAGCTGTCCCGGCGCAAGCTGGAGATCGAGCGGGAAAAGCTCAACGCCGGGCGTTCCAGCAACTTCCAGGTGCTCGCCTTTGAAGCCGACCTGCGCACGGCGGAGAACGCCCGCCTGAACGCACTGATCGCCTACCTCAACGCCCAGACGCAGCTCGACCAGGCCCTGGGCATGACCCTGGAGAGCTGGGAGATCGCCCTCAATGATTGAGAAACGCCGGCTTCCCTATGTGCTGGTGCCCCTGGCCCTGCTGGCGGCCCTGGGCCTGTGGCTGGCCGGCTCCGCGGAGCGCCCCGCCGCGCCGGCCGAGCGCTGGCTGACCCTGCAGCCGCAACCCCTGCAGCACCGGATCGGCTTGGTGGGGCAGCTGGAGCCGGAGCGTACCCAGGCCATCGTCGCACCGTTCGACGGCAACGTGGCCAGCGCCCCGGTGGAGCCGGGGCAGCGGGTCGAGGCCGGGCAGCTGCTGCTACGGATGGATGCCGGCGAGATCGAGGTGCAACTGCGCGAGGCCCTGTCGAGCCTGCTCAAGGCCCGGCACCGGCAGCAGGAACTGCGGGATTGGGAGAACGGCCCCGAGGTGGCGCGTACCCGGCGGGCGCTGCGGGTCGCCACCCTCGCCACCCAGAGCACCCGGCGCAAGCTGGCGGAAACCCAGACCCTGTTCGAACGCGGAATCATTCCCCGCAGCGAACTGGACGACCTCAAGCAGCAGGCCGACCTGCAGGCCCTCGACCAGCAGGCGGCGGAGTCGGAACTGCGCGCCGCCCAGGCCCAGGGCCGCGCCGAGTACCGGCAGATCGCCGACATGGAGCTGGCCAATGCCCAATCCAAGTACGACGCCCTGCTCGCCCTGCTGGCGCAGCGGGACATCCAGGCGCCCTTCCCCGGCATCGTCATCCCCCCGCCCAATGGGCCGTCCGCCGCCGCCGACAAAGGGCCGCCACAACCCGGCAGCAAGGTCGGCCAGGGCCAGGCGCTGCTGGGCCTGGCCAGCCTCGACCGGCTGAAGATCGTTGCCAAGGTGTCGGAGCTGGACATCAACGCCCTGCGGGAAGGCATGCCGGTGGACATCCAGGGGGACGGCTTCGACGGCATCCAGCTCACCGGCACGGTGGCCACCGTCGGCGGCCTGGCGCTGCCGGGAGACGACCAGGGCAGCAGCCGCTACGCGGTGACCGTGGCCCTGCCACCCCTGGATCGCGACCTGCGCCAGCGGGTCCGCCTGGGCATGAGCGCGCGGCTGAACATCGTCACGTACCGCAACGACCGGGCCATCGTGCTGCCGCCCGGCGCGCTGCAACGCGCCGGGGAACGCCTCACGGTGGACTATCGTTCGGCGCCGGACCAGCCGGCCCGCTCGGTGGAGGTCACCGCCGGGCATGCCACCCTGGAGGGGGTCGAAGTGTTCGGCCTGGAACCGGGCCAGGTCAGGCTGGCCGATTGAGCGGCGCCCGCTCCGCTGCCCTCAGACCGCGGCGGCTTCGTGGCCGGCCTCGGCCTGCTGGCGAATCACCCGCTGGGTCTGCAGGACCCGCTCCAGGACGACCTCGCTGTCGGTGGAGTGCAGGGGCGCGCGGATGGCGCCGGACACCAGGGTGATCAGCTTGGCCATCACCTCGGCGTCGGTGGTGATACGCCCGAGGCTCATGGCGCTCATCAGGTAGCGCAGCTCGGTACCGGCCATGACCCCGGAGATCGCCTTCAGCGCGAACTGCAGGCGCACCCCCAGTTCCGCCCGCGGCAGGTCCGGCAAGGCCCGGGCGAATGCATCGAAGAAGCGCGCGAAGACCGGCTGGTAGTGCTCGCTCAGGTATTCCTGGATGAAGGGTGAGGTGTCGCTGTAGACGCGGCCGAGGAAGCGGATGAACGAGCCGCTCTCCACGCCGGAGGTCTCGCTGCGCTCCAGCTCCATGGCCGGGGCGAACAGGATGCCCAGCAGCGCCTCGCAGCTGGGCGCTTCCTCCCACTGGGCCTCGCATTCGTCCAGCAGGGCCAGGCGCTTGTCGTTGAGGGGCTCCAGGCGCTTCACCAGCAGCGCCTTCATCAGGGCTTCCTTGTCGCCGAAGTGATAGTTCACCGCCGCCAGGTTGGCCTGGGCGTGCTCGGTGATCTGGCGGAGCAGCAGGGCATCGTAGCCATGGTGGATGAAGAGTGCCTCGGCGGCATCCAGCAAGCGATTCTTGGTGTCGTTGGACGCACTGCTTCGTTTTACAGCCATGGATAAAAGCGCCTTTCTGCCAGGGTGCGAGACGTTCAAAAAACAAATTCAAAACGTTTTTTGAATTTTATAGAGCATCCTTGCGGCAAGGCAAATGCAGGCCCGGCAGCTCCCTGGCCGTCGCCAATCGAACGTTTTCCTGTGTCATGGACGATTTTCCAGGCCAATGCCGGAGGTCGTTCTCGTTCATGAACGGAATTCACCTTAGCGCCCAGAACCGGAGTGCGCGAGTGGCAGCGCGTCTTCCGAGGGCGTGAAAAGGCGCGTGCAAGGGAACTCGAAAGCGAATGGACAGCGCATCGCCGAATCGCAGCACCGGTTGCGAATGTCGAGCGTCCAGGCTTGGCAGGCGGTCATTCATCATCGAGATGCCGCAGGAAGTGCGTTGCCTGTGCATGCATCGGCGTCATCCGCGATGTGACGAGCTTCGCTATCAACGCGATGCCCGGCGGCAGCCCCGCTACCGCGACGAGACCCTCTCACCGCTGCGTCCGGTCAGAGACGCGCGCGATAGGCGGCCGGCGTCTCACCGAAGGTGCGCCGGAAAAGCCCGATGAAGGCGCTCGGCGTGGAATACCCCAGGTCGAGCGCGATCGCCGTCACGGGCATTCCCGTCGCGAGCATCTCCAGCGACCGCAGCATGCGCGCGCGCTGCCGCCAGGCCGTGAAGTTGAACCCGGTCTCCGTCACGAACCGCCGGCTCAGGGTGCGCGAACTGACGGCTCCCCATGCCGCCCAGCATTCCAGGTCCCGGTCGTCGGCTGGATCGGCGATCAGGGCCCGCGCGATGCGCTGCAGGCGCGGATCGCGCGGGAATGGCAGGCCGAAGGGCTCGACCGGCAGGCTGCGTATCTCGTCGAGGATCACTGCAGCGATGTGAGCCCGGGAACCGGTCAAGGGCGTCGCGCTGACCGGTTCCCAGTTGCACGCCCGCAGCACCGCCTCGCGCAGCAGGCCGGAGGTGCGGAGGGTGCAGGGACGCTGCGGCAGGTCCGCGCAGGCGGGCTCGGCGACGTAGACGCTCCAGCCGTGGAACGGCCCGTGCGACCGGCCCGAGTGGGGGGTATTCGGCGGCAACCACACGGCGTGGATCGCCGGGACGATCCACACGCCGTCATCGACCCCGACCGACAGCAGGCCCCGCAGCGATCCGAACAACTGCCCGCGCACATGCTGGTGCGGCGTGGAAACCAGTTCACTGTCGTGGCGTCCCTCGACTGCGACCAGTACCGGCCCGTGCGGCCTATCGAGGATGTCCTGCAACTGAAGGATCGGATCGGTCATGGCGGATTCAAGCTATTGGATGGCCGATACAGTCTACAGCCGCCACGACGATTCTTTTTACGCTTGAAGCCCATTCAAGCAGGAGAGCGACCATGCGCGCGCACGACATCCTCCCCGACCACCTCGACCACATCCGAATCAACGGCACCGTCGTCCGCAAGGGCTCGGTCGGCGCGTTCCTGGCCAACGCAGCGGCCTTCAGCGACCCGACGCTCACCGACGCCGCACGCCAGGCCGTGCTCGACGACATCGAAGCGGCGCTGCCGGCATTGCGCGCCCTGGGCCTGTTCGAGGTGCTGGAAATCCGCGATCCGCAGTTACGGGCCTTCGTGGAAGCCCGGCCATGACGGACCGGCCCGATCTGGACGCGCTCTATTCGCCGCCGTCCGAGATGATCCAGAAGGCCGTCCTGGATCGGCTGGTGGATTTCCACGTGGATTACCTCAAGGTGGCCACGTTCTTCTGCCTGGCCACGGGCAGCGAGCGCGGCCTGGACGCCTCACCCCGGGGCGGGCCGCCCGGGTTCGTCCACGTGCTCGACCCGCACACCGTGGCCTTCGCCGACTGGCCGGGCAACAACCGGATCGAGTCGATGCGCAACCTGCAGCGCGACGAGCGTGTGGGGATGATGTTCCTGTTCCCCGGCCTGGAGATCTTCCTGCGCATCAATGGCCGCGGCCGCGTTTCCACCGAGGACGCGCTCCTGACCCGGCTACGCGAAGGGGCCCGAACGCCCAAGACCGCCACCGTCGTGCGGATCGACGAGGTGCTGCTGCACTGCGGCAAGGCCATCAACCGCGCCGGGCTCTGGAAGGACAGCGCCAGGCTCGACCGGCAGGCGCTGCCGACGGTCGGGCGGATGATGGCCGCCCTCGCCAGGCTCGGCGACGCCCCGGCGGAGATGGACGATGCGCAGGTGCAGCAGATCGATACGCACTACGACCATGCGGTCCGCCACGACCTCTACTGAAAAGGGACCGACGATGCAGCTCGATGCCACGCAGTTTCCGCTGGTGTTCCTGAGGGAACACGACGAACACCACTCACATCAGGCGGCCGAAGCGGCGTTCGCGGCCCTGCTCGATCGTGGAGAACGTTTCGTTCTCCTCACCGACCACCTGCCCGGCGACCACCACGGCCATGACGAAAGCCACGATGACCGCAAGCAGCGGGCCCTGTTCTTCAAACGCAACAAGCAACGGCTCAAGGACTTGTGCGCAGGATTGGTGATCATCACGGGGGACCGTTCGATACCCGCCGCGGCCAGGCTGGCGGTGCAGACGCTGGGCAAGGTGCTGGGCCTAAGATTCGCGTTCGTCCGGGATGAGCACGAGGCGAAGGACCGAGCCAACGCCCTCCTCGTACGTTGAGCGCCGCGCCCGCCGCGTACCGGTCGCGGGCGGTGCACGGGCAGCCTGATGCATCGAGCTGGACGGGGGAATTTCCGGGACGGCGCTGAGGCACGCCGTTTGGTGGCCCAGCGGTGACGGTTTCGTCCACATCGAGGCTGCTACATATGGCAGCGCAGTCCTCCCGATGGCGACCACGACGTGTTCCGCGGCACGTCGATGGCGACCGCTCCACTGGCCATGATCGCCATGTAGCCCTCCCTGCACCTGCGAATGGGGTTCCTGCAACTGCTGGGCTTGCGGAGCCCGTCGCGGCCCGGTGCTCAAAACTGGACACGGAAGCCCAGAGATAGGGCGCGACCTGCTATCGCCATCACCGATGGGCGGGCCGCATCGGAGCGACGGCCCACCGACCAAGGAAAATAGGAGGGAGGGATTGGATGCAGGGTGGACTCATGGGGGAAAACCGGGCCGGCGCATTGCGCTGCCGGCCCGGCCGCCGGGGCCGATGACCCCGGGCTGGGCGCCCCGTACAGCGAACGCCCGTTGACCTGTCAGAACTGGTAGGTGGCCGACACGCTCATCACCTGCCCCTTGCTCTCGGCCTTGCCATCCAGCCGTCCACTGCCGAGGCGGTCCTGATTTTCCGTCTTGAGACGGGCATCCTGGACGAACTGGCGGGAATAGGCGGCATCCAGACTCAGACTGGGCAGAGACTGGAAGCGGTAG
This sequence comes from Pseudomonas mangiferae, assembly GCF_007109405.1. Lineage (GTDB taxonomy): Bacteria > Pseudomonadota > Gammaproteobacteria > Pseudomonadales > Pseudomonadaceae > Pseudomonas_T > Pseudomonas_T mangiferae. The sequence continues at coordinate 154,968 of NZ_VJOY01000001.1, read as the reverse complement.
GACGCCCCCAGGGAGAGGAACCGACGGTTGCCGTCGGGAATTCGCGGGTCGCGGGTCGAGTCCCGGGTCGGCGTCTGGTCGTAGGCGACCCCGGCGCGCAGGGTCCACTGGTCCGTCACCCGGTAGTCGCCGCCCAGGGACACCATCCACGTGTCGCGGTAGTTATAGGGGATCGACACGATGGTGTTGCCGTGGGACTTCAGGGTAAGGTCCTCGAACGACGACCACTGCGTCCAGGCCAGGCTGGTGCCGAGGCTGAAGCGGTCGTCGAAGCGGTGCACCCAGTCCAGGGCCGCGCTGGCCGGCACGTCCATCTGGGCCGAGGCGGAGGCGCCCCCGGACTTGAGGATCAGGCCGGGATAGGCGGACTCCACCAGGCCGGAATCCAGAATGGCCTGGGACGCATCGTCGGCGTACATGTTGTACTTGCCGGTGAGCTTGTTGCGGATGCGCGCGTGGTAGTTCAGCCCGAAGGTATCCGACGCCGTGGGCTTCCACGCCGCGCCGACGAACCAGCCCGGGGAGACGTTATCCACCTTCACCCGGATCAGGTTGGAGCCGAAGCCCGCGGGGAATTGCAGGTCGCCCAGGTTCGGCGACTGGGACGCCGCCGCGTACAGGTCGATGTTCTGGCTGACGAAGCCCTGGGTGCGCTGGACGATCACCCCGGCGCCCAGGGCCAGCTCGTCGTTCACCTTGAACGACAGGGAGCCGGCGAGCCCGGCCGTTTCGATCTTGGTGTCCACGGCGAAATCGCGCCCGACCCAGTCCTGGTCCCAGGTACTGCGCATCCCCAGGGGCACCACCTGGCTGAGGCCGAAGGACAGCTGGTCGTTGATCGGCACTACGAGGAAAGCGGTGGGCAACCAGGCGGTGAAGCCGCCGTTGCCGCCCTCGCCCATGGGGCTGGACACCAGGTTGCCCTCGTCGTCGTATTGCTTGTGGGTCATGGGCTCGCCCTGGTAGTCGTAGGCGTGCCCGCGAAACTTGATGTCGACATCGGCGTAGTGCACCGACATCTGCGCCACCGGGTTCTGGATGAACCCCATGGCCGCTGGATTGTTGAATGCCGCACTGGGGTCCTCGGCGAACAGCGAGCCGCCGGCGAACGCCCGTCCCCAACCAGGGGTGCCGAAGGTGGGTACGGCGAAGCCGCCCGCCTGCACTGCCCCGCTACCCAATACACCGCCCAGCACCGCCAGGCCCAGCCAACCACGCATGTTTCTGTTGTTCTTGTGCATGCTTCACTCCGAATTCATCGACATCGCCGGCCCGAGCCAGCCCGCGCACGTTGCGCGCATTGAAAAGGGGCGCCCGTGAGGACGCCCCTTCTACAGCACCCCGACAGGGCTTACGGCGATACGGTGAAGGCCGGGCTCGGCTTGACGCTCAGGTTGGTGATGGTGCAGTTGCCGCTGAGAGCCTGGTTGGCGGCGCTCAGGGTGTTGGTGGCGTTGCTCCAGGCGGCACTGACGGTGCCCGGACCACAGTTGGAGGACAGGATGCTGAAGGCAACGCCGGTCACGGTGCCGGTGGTGACCGAGGTGGCGGTCAGGGTCCACGGCAGGTTCTTCATCTGCGGCACTTTGCAGAGGCTGTTACTGCCGCTGACGGTGGCGCTGGTGATGGAGGCCGAGGAGCCATTGGCCGCCACCTTGCCGGTGAAGGTGATGTTGCAGGTCACCGGCTGCTGCAGCGAGGCCGGCGAACGCACGGTGATGGTGCCTGGGGCGGTGAAGGACGCACCGGCCGGCGCGATGGTGGCGGCGGAGACCGCGGACGCGGCAGCACAGAGAACCAGGGCAGTGGCAGAAACGAAGGTTTGAACGGCTTTCATTATTTGTTTTCCTCACGAGTGATCGGCAAGTGGTTGCCGGGCGATGGCCAGCCGGACGCCGCAGGGACTGCCCGTTTCCTGAGGTGGCACCTTGGCCCGTATGGGTTTACGTACAACTCAGTGAGCGAAATTCACCGCAGCACACGGAACGTCGGTGTGAGTTGGATCGCTACTTTCTCGATGACGCAGCCACCGGCTAGCGTCACCTTGTCCGCCTGCAGGCGGCCAAGCGTGTTGTCCCAGGTCCCGGATGCGGTGGAAGGCCCGCATTCGCCGCCCACCAGCGGAGCGGACACCGTCACCTGAATCCCCGACATCGCGCCGCTGCGCTCATCGAGGGGGGCGAGTGTCCAAGGCAGGTGGGTGGCCGTGACCCGGCGACATTTGAAGCTGTTACCGCTGAACGAAACGCTGTCCACCCGCGCATGGCTGCCATCCGGGGCGATGCGACCGCTCATGGCGATGGTGCAGTCGGCGCTGAGCAGGCCCTTGGAAAAGCTGATGGGGCCACTGGCGGTGAAGGGGGTGTCCGCCGGCTGGATACGGGCGGCCAGGAGGGGCGTTGAAAGCGTGTAGGCGACTGGCAGGAGCAGCCAGGAAAAGAGAAGGCTGACGGGGCGCATCGTGACTTCCTCTTGTTGTTCTTGTTGGCCGCGCGTTGTCGCCGGCCTTCTTCCCTGAATCGGTACTGCAACCACCGGTTCAAAATGAATATTCAAATTCATTTTTGAATTTTTTATTTAGCGTATTCCGTTCGCCTTGCCAAGGACGAATGCACCAGCGGATTTCCGAAAAAAGACAGCATGGGACGTAAGTACCGGAAAACTCACGCCTTCGTCTGCGACTCAATGCGCTCGACCAAGGACACGACCCGATCAACGGCAGTCACCGGCAGCATGTGTCCCTGGCCGGGTACTTGCTCGTAGACGATCCCGGGTACGTGCCGGTGCAGGGCATCGCCGTGGCGGCGGCAGTCGAGGATCGGGTCCTCGGTGCCGTAGAGCAGCCCGATGGGCAGCGCCAGCCGCGGGTAGGCGTCCAGCATCCGAGTCAGGTCATGGTTGACCCGCTCCAGTTCGCAGGACGCCGAATAGAAGCTGCCCGGCCGCATGGCCAGCACCGCGCCGCCCCGATAGGCGAAGTCCTCGGGGACCGGGTCGGGAGCGAAGACCTGGCGCAACGCATGGCGACGGCCGAGCATGCCCACCGGCGCCGCGAAGACATCGGCGACCCAGCGCCGGAGCAGCGCCGGACGGATGGCCAGGGGCAGGAACACCGTGGGCGGCAGCGGCTGCGGGTGGGTCAATGGTGCCACCAGCACCAGGCCCCGGACCTGCTGCGGGTGGTTCAGCGCCAGGGCCAGGGCGAGCCCGCCACCGAGGGAATGGCCCAGCACCAGTGGCCGTTCCAACCCCTTCGCCTGGATGAAGCGCGCCACCAGGGCCGCCTGACTGAACAGCCCGGTCTCGGCATCCGCCAACGGATCGGAATAGCCGGCGCCGGGTCGGTCCAGGACGACTACCCGAAAACGGTCCGTCAATGCCGGCACCAGGGAATGGGTGAAGTTGCGGCCGTTGCCGGACAAGCCGTGGACCAGCAACAGGGTCGGCCCCTCACCCGCCTCCACGTAATGCAGGCGCACGCCCTCCACGTCGAGGAACTGCCCTTCCGCCGGGCACGCGCCTTCCACCTCGCGGGTGATGCGACGGGTCCGCCGTCGCAAAACCAGAATGGCGACGCCGGCCAGCGCGACGATTCCCATCCCTGCTGCTATTCCCATGATGACGCCCTCCTTCTGATCCCTGGAAAACCCGCCGGAACACCGGCCATGACTGCCTGAAAAAATAAATTGAAATTCTGTTTTCAAAAAAAGAATTGAAAATATACTCACCGGAAGTCAGTGTGGTCCGCAAGCGCAATCGCCACGGGCGATCCGCAGAGAGGAGCGCCGGGACTTCAGGCGTATTGCGATGCACATGGACGGGTCTGCCCGACCGGGTCTGCCTGACCGGGTCGCCCTGACTGGGCCAGACCGGCCGTGAGACGCACCGAAAACGCCCTCACGACGGTTCGACGGGCCGTCACACCCGATGCCGCAGGCCAAGGAGGGAAAGGATGAACGCTCAGGACACCTCGCTGCTCGACACCGAGTACATCGATATCGCCATCGTCGGCTCGGGTTTCGCCGGGCTGGGCATGGCGATCCGCCTGAAGCAGGCCGGGCACGCGGACTTCCTGATCGCCGAGCAGGCCGATGCCGTGGGCGGCACCTGGCGCGACAACCACTATCCCGGCTGCGCCTGCGACGTACAGTCCAACGTCTACTCCTTTTCCTTCGCGCCCAACCCCGAATGGACCCGGCGCTTCGCCCCCCAACCGGAAATCCGCCGCTATCTGGAGACCTGCACCAGCCGCTTCGGGCTACGGCCGCACCTGCGTTTCGGCATGGCCCTGCAACGCGCCGAATACGACGAGTCAGCGCGGCGCTGGACGTTGCGCTTCGCCAATGGGAAGCAGGTGTCGGCGCGGGTGCTGGTCTCGGCCATGGGAGGGCTGTCGCGCCCCGCCTTGCCGGACATCCCGGGCCTGGCGGACTTCCAGGGCGCCTGCTTCCACTCTCAGCAGTGGGACCACCAGTACCCCCTGGCCGGCAAGCGGGTGGCGGTGATCGGCACCGGCGCCAGCGCCATCCAGTTCGTCCCGCAGATCGCGCCCCAGGTGGCCCGGCTCGACCTGTTCCAGCGCACGCCGCCCTGGATCATGCGCAAGCCCGACCGCCCGCTATCCCGGCTGGAGCGCTGGGCCTTCACCCACCTGCCCTTCACCCAGGCCCTGTCGCGCACCGCGCTGTACTGGATGCTGGAGTCGCGGGTCATCGCCTTCTCCGGGCAGCCGCGGCTGATGAAGCTCATCCAGCATGCCGCCCTCCGCCACCTGCGCCGGCAGGTGACGGATCCCTGGCTGCGCCAGCGGCTGACCCCGGACTACACCATCGGCTGCAAGCGGGTGCTGATTTCCAATGACTACTACCCCGCCGTCTGCCGCGCCAACGTCAACCTGGTCACCGAGGTCATCGAGCGCGTCGAGGCCGATGCCATCGTGACCCGGGACGGCATCCGCCACCCCACCGACTGCATCGTCTTCGGCACCGGGTTCCAGGCCACCGATCCTTTCCCCCGCGGCATGCTGATCGGTCGCGACGGGCTGGACATCGTCGACGCCTGGCGCGAGGGTGCCCACGCCTACCTGGGCACCACCCTGCCCGGCTATCCGAACTTCTTCATGGTGGTGGGCCCCAACACCGGCCTCGGGCACAACTCCATGGTGCTGATCATCGAGGCCCAGGTGGATTACATCCTCAAGGCCCTGACCCAGATGAGCGCCGCCGACATTGCCGCCATCGAGGTGCAGCCCGCCGTCGAGCAGGCCTACAACGAGCAGTTGCAAGGGCGGCTGAAGCGCGCCATCTGGTCCGTCGGTGGCTGCCGCAGCTGGTACCTGGACCCGCGCAGCGGCCGCAACACCACCCTCTGGCCGGGCTCCACCTGGCGCTTCAAGCAGGTCACCTCGCAATTCGAACTGCGGGACTACCTGCACTACCGGCATGCGCCGGACCCGACCCGGCCATCACCCGACGAACACGCGCCGGCCGCGCCCCTGCGGGCCAGCGCCGAACTCCAGGAGGGCGTCCAGTCATGAAAGCTTTCGACGGGCGGGTCGCCGCCATCACCGGCGCGGGATCGGGCATGGGCCGCGAGCTGGCCCTGGAACTGGCACGGCGAGGCTGCCACCTGGCGCTGGCCGACCGGGATGCCGAGGGGCTCGACGAGACCGTGAGACGTGCGCAGGCCATCGCCCCGGCCCTGCGGGTCACTCACCAGGTGCTGGACGTTGCCGAGCGCGACGCGGTCTTCGCCTGGGCTGCCGCCAGCGCGGAACGGCACGGGCGGATCAACCTGGTCTTCAACAACGCCGGCGTCGCCTTTTCCAGCACCGTCGAGGGCATGCAGCCGGCCGACCTGGCGTGGATCGTCGACATCAACTTCTGGGGCGTGGTGCACGGCACCCAGGCATTCCTGCCCTACCTGAAGAAGAGCGGCGAGGGCCACATCGTCAATACCTCCAGCCTGTTCGGCCTGCTGGCCCAGCCGGGCATGGGCGCCTACAACGCCACCAAGTTCGCAGTGCGCGGCTTCACCGAAGCCCTGCGCCAGGAACTCGACCTGATGGGTTGCGGCGTCTCGGCCACCTGCGTCCACCCCGGTGGGGTGAAGACCGGCATCGCGCGCGCCAGCCGGGTCGACAAGAGCCTGATCGGCCTGCTGATCGACGACGAGCAGCAGGCCCGAGAGGACTTCGAGAAACTCTTCATGACCGATGCCGCCCGCGCCGCGCGGCTGATCCTGGAGGGGGTGCGCAAGAACCGCCGGCGCGTCCTGGTGGGCGCCGACGCTCGCCTGCTGGACCTGATCGGACGGCTGCTGCCCGCCGGCTACCAGGCGCTGGTGGTCTGGTACGCCCGGCGCATGCGCCGGGTCGCCGCGCGGCAGATGCGCGCCCCGCAGGACCAGCGCCCCACCTGATTCGAAGGAAGGGATGCCCGGGCCGGCCCGCCTCGCGGGCGCCCGCGGTCATCCGAGCACGTGCACAGGAGAACCGCCATGCTGCCCATACGTCGTGACATCCGCTTCGACCTGCCCGCCGACCGCATCAAGGACTGGCATGAACAGGGGCCGCAGGTCACCCACTTCTTCAATGCCCTGTCCCTGCTATTCCCGTCGGGCGAACGCTTCTTCATGGACAGCGTGCGTCACTACCGCAAGCGCATCACCGACCCGCAACTGACCGCCGAGGTGCAGGGGTTCATCGGCCAGGAAGCCATGCACAGCCGCGAGCACGTGCAGTACAACGAACTGATGGAGGCCGCCGGCCTGCCCGCGCGCACCCTGGACCGCCGCCTTGCCTGGTTCCTCGACCTGCTCAAGAAATGGCTGCCCGCTTCGTTCAACCTGTCGGTGACCCTCGCCCTGGAGCACTACACCGCGATCCTCGCCGACTTGCTGCTGCGGGACCCCAGCCGGCTGGGCGACTCCCTCCCCGGCTACACCCACGTCTGGACCTGGCACGCCCTGGAGGAAACCGAGCACAAGGCGGTGTCATTCGACGTCTGGAACCAGGTGGTGGAACCCGGCCTCGGTCGCTATCTGCTGCGCTGCGGCAGCATGCTGGTCACCACGGTGGTGTTCTGGCTGGTGGTGTTCGACTTCCACGTCCGCCTGCTGATCGCCGACCGGCACGCCCCGCATTTTCTCCGTGGTTTCTGGCGCGTCATCGTGTTCCTCTACGGACCACGCGGCGTATTCCCGAGCATCGCCCGCCAGTGGCTGGACTACTTCAGGCCGGGTTTCCACCCCTGGCAACACGACAACCGCACCCACCTGGAACGGATCGACGGCCTGGTGGCGGCGATCGAGGCCGGCACCAGCCGCTGAACCACGACCGCAGGCGTGGGCAGCCACGGGCGGGCAGCCACGGATGGATGCGCCGTGGCTGCCGGGGATGTCGCATGCGCACGGCAGGCATTCACCTGCTCTTGACCTCAAGCTGACTTGAAGGCGCACAGTCGGGTTTTCTCCCCTCCAGGACACCCGTCATGCGCCCCGAACCTCTTCCCTGCCCCACAGACAACCCGTCGCAATCCGCCCTCTGGAACGGCCCGTCCGGGCAGGCGTGGATCACCCAGCAGGCAGTGCTGGACGCCCTGTTCGAGCCCTTTCAGACGCTGCTGGTGGACGCTGCCTTTGCCTGCGGGCCGTCGCGGGTGCTCGACGTAGGCTGTGGCACCGGCGGCACGACCTTGGCCCTGGCCACCCGGCTGGGCACTGCGACAGCCTGCACGGGAATCGACCTCTCGGCACCGATGATCGACCTGGCCCGGGCACGCGCCCGGCGAGCGGGCGTACCCGTCACGTTCCTCTGCGCGGACGCCCAGGTCCATGACGCGCAGGACGGGCCGTTCGACCTCATCGTCTCTCGCTTCGGTGTAATGTTCTTCAGCGACCCGGTGCAGGCGTTCGCTCGCCTGCGCCGTGCGGCCCGGGAAGGCGCCACGCTGTGCTTCCTGGCCTGGCGCAGCGCCGCGGAGAACCCGTTCATGACCACCGCCGAGCGGGCGGCGGCAGCCTGGCTGCCCGACCTGCCCCCTCGACACTTGGACGCCCCCGGCCAGTTCGCCTTCGCCGACGCGCAGCGAGTCGCCAGGATTCTCCGGGAAAGTGGTTGGGCGGACGTGGACATCCAGCCGATCGACGTGCCCTGCACGCTGCCGGAACAGGACCTGGTGGGCTACCTCACCCACCTCGGTCCGGTCGGGCTCGCGCTTCAGGGTCAGGCCGACATGGCGCACCCGGCCATCATCGAGCACATCCGGCAGGCCTTCGCGCCCTATATCCAGGGCACGGAAGTTCGCGTCGACGCGGCCTGCTGGTGGGTGACGGCCAGGGCGGCCGGGTAGCCGGCCTGATCGCCCCGCTCGATGAATGGAACGGCACGCCAACCCCGGCTTCTTGCGACGGGCAGATCGGCAAGCGGGACGCGGCTTCGACGGGGGTCTCGGGCAGACCCGGCTTCACTCCAAGTAGCCAGCCCCGAGTGCGGACAACACGGGCCGGTGAACACACCGCTCCCCTGCCCTCGCTCCGGGCAGCGGCGTCAGAGGCCCTGGCCGCCGGACACTTCGATCCGCTGGGCGTTGATCCAGCGATTGTCCTCCGTCAGCAGGCTCGCGATCATCGGCCCGATGTCGTCCGGCACCCCTACCCGTCCCAGAGCGGTCATGTCGGCGATCTGCTGGTTGAGCTGCGGGTTGTCGCGCACCACGCCGCCGCCGAAGTCGGTCTCGATGGCGCCCGGCGCCACCGTGTTCACCGCGATGCCCCGCGCGCCCAGCTCCTTGGCCAGGTAGGCGGAGAGCACCTCGATGGCGCCCTTGGTCGCAGCGTAGGCGGCGTAGCCGGGCAGGCACATGCGGGTCAGGCCGGACGACACGTTGACGATGCGGCCGCCGTCCGCGATCAGCGGCAGCAGGGCCTGGGTCAGGAAGAACACGCCTTTGAAGTGGACGTTCACCAGGCCATCGAACTGGGCCTCGGTGGTCTGCTCGATCAGCGCGTAGTCGCCATGCCCGGCATTGTTGACCAGGTGATCGAAGGTGTCGCGTTGCCAGGTGTCCCGCAAGGCGGCCCGCAGGCGCTCGACGAAGGACGGGAAGCCGGCGGTGTCGCCGGTATCCAGCTGCAGGGCGACCGCGCGGCGGCCCAGGGCCTGGATCTCGCGGACCACGGCGTCGGCCCCGTCGCGGCTGCGCTGGTAGGTCAGGATGACGTCGCTGCCGCGGCGGGCGATGCTCAAGGCGGCGTTGCGGCCGAGCCCGCGGCTGGCACCGGTGATGATGGCGATGGGGGTCATGGGATACTCCTCGTTCAGGGAGGCCCATGGTAGGAAGCGAACGGCCGAATCGCGTTGCCAGAACGTCGACGTTCCTTGCCTGATCGTCCGAACCCCAGAGACCGACGATCCGGATGGGATAAGCTCCCGCGATGACCGATACCCTGCTCGACGCGGTTCGCCGCTACGCCGACGCGCATGCCGACCCCGCCGGCTTTGCCCAGACGCCCATCCCGGGCCTGACCACCATTCGCTCGACGACCCCGAGCGGGCTGCTCCACGCCATCCCGCGGCCCCTGGTCTGCCTGGTGCTGCAAGGCACCAAGCAAGTAGCCATGGGCGCTCAGACCCTCACCTACCAGGCGGGTGACTCCCTGCTGATCACCGCAGACGTACCCATCGTCAGCCAGATCACCCGGGCGAGCGCCGACGAACCCTACCTGTCGCTGGTGGTGGACCTCGACCCGGCGGTGATCGCCGACCTGTCCCTGCAGATGGAGCAGGCATCGCCCGTGGACAGCGCCCGGGTACTGCTCGACCCCACCGATGCCGAGGTCAGCGAAGCGGCGCTGCGGCTGATGCGCCTGCTCGATCGTCCGGCCTCGGTGCCCGTGCTTCACGCCCAGTTGGTGCGTGAACTGCACTACTGGCTGCTGGCCGGCCGCCATGGCGCCGCCATTCGCCAGCTGGGCTGGTCGGACGGTCATACCCAGCGCATCGCCCGGGCCGTCTCCCTCCTGCGGCAGGCGTACAGCGAGCCGCTGCCCATCGCGCGGCTCGCCGAAGCGGCGCGCATGAGTCGCTCGTCGTTCCACCAGCATTTCCGTGCGGTGACCTCCCTCTCCCCGCTGCAATTCCAGAAGCAGCTGCGCCTGATCGAAGCCCGCCGCCTGATGCTGGCGGAAGGCGCGTCCGCCAGCAGCGCGGCGTTCGCCGTGGGCTACGAAAGCGTGCCGCAGTTCACCCGGGAATACGGGCGCCTGTTCGGCCTGCCACCGGTCAAGGACACCGGTGCGCTAAGGGCGGAAGCGGCGGGTTGAACGGGGCGAAAGCGAGGACCTGCGCCGGGCCGCGAGCCATTGCCCGGCCGCGGAAACGCCGACGAACCGGGGTCCCGGCCCCCTTTACGTCGCCTCGATCCTCCGTGCTATCCTCTGCGCCCTCTTTGGGGAGTAGCCGGTTGCCACGTCAGTGGCAGCGCCCTGGTCAACATTCTCGGCAACCTGCCGTGGCCATGGCATCCATCGGAATTGGCGAGACCAACGACATACCCTGTGCCGAGTCGGGCGTGCAGGTGCTGTGTCGTTCGCTCGCGCCCGGCGGACGCTCATCTTGAATGCGATTGCCCTGATCTTCCTTGCCCTCGCCATGTCCACGGACGCCTTCGCCGCGGCCATCGGCAAGGGCTCGAGCCTGCACAAGCCGCGCCTCTCCGAAGCCCTGCGAACCGGCCTCATCTTTGGCGTGATCGAAGCCATCACCCCGGTGATCGGCTGGGCGATCGGCCAGGCGGCCTCCAGCTACGTCACCGAATGGGACCACTGGATCGCCTTCGTCCTGCTACTCGGCCTGGGCCTGCACATGATCTACGCAGGCTTCAAGCCCGAGCAGGACGCAGACGACAAACCCAGCCAGCATTCCTTCTTCGTCCTGGCCCTCACCGCCGTGGCCACCAGCATCGATGCGCTGGCGGTCGGGGTGGGGCTCGCCTTCGTGAACGTGGACATCGTGGTCGCCGCGGCCGCCATCGGCATCGCCACCCTGACCATGGTCACCCTGGGCACCCTGCTGGGCCGCGTGCTGGGGTCCCTGGTGGGGAAACGGGCGGAAATCGTGGGTGGGGTCGTATTGATCGTGGTTGGCGCTACGATTCTCCATGAACACCTTTCTCAGGCGTAATGCGCATGCTCGAAACCCTCTCCACGCCCTCCACCCCCACCCGCCTGCTCATCGCCGGCGCGGCAGCCCTCGGCCTGGCGGCCGTGACGGCGCTCGCGTTCTTCGCCTGGCAGAACTTCTACCCCGTCCAGGCGAGCGAGGGCTGGAACGTCCGCGTGGCCTTCGAGGACGTCGCCAAGGCGGCCGCCATCGTCCCGTCTCCGGAAGGCGGGCTGTACGTCTCCCAGGAGCTGAAGGACGGCAAAGGCAGCATCATCCACATCGCCCCCGGCGGCGAGCGCGAGACCCTGTTCGGCGGGCTGTCCAAGCCCGACGGGATGGTGGCGGCCCAGGGCGGCCTGGTGTTCAGCCAGGAAGGCGGCAGCGCCCCGGTCAAGCTCTACCGGCAGGGAGACGTGAGGGACCTGTTCGACGGGGTGAACGTGCAAGGTCTCTGGAGCGATGGCGAGACCCTGTTCGCCATCGAGGACCGGAAACGCGACGGCCGGCTCTTCCGCTACCAGTGGCGCGATCAGCGCCTGTCGATCCTGCGGGACGACCTGTCCGAGGCGGAATCCATCACCCGCTGCCCCGACGGCACGATGCTGTACAGCGAGAAGGAAAAGGGCCTGATCCGCCGGCTGTCCGCGGACGGCACCGACGCGCCGCTGGCCGTTCAGCTGGACAAGCCCTCCTACCTCCTGTGCGACAGCAACGGCCTCTGGGTTTCGGAGGACCTGACCCATCGCGCGCGCCTGCTGCTCATCGAGCCCAGCCGCCGGGTCCAGACCATCCTGTCGTACCTGAAGGCGCCCCAGGCCATCACCCGCCTCGCCGAGGGTCGCTACCTGGTGGCCGAGGGCGGCCGCGACCGCATCCTGGAGATCCGCCTCGACACGCCGGACCTGGCCCAGCGCAATTGAATGGAAAGCACGGGGTCTGCGTCGCCTGACCGGTAGAAACCTGGCCAGAAGCCAGATTTCTTTGCAGCGCGCGCACTCCTCGCCGGACGGATCGCCGTCGCAGTGCATGGGCTCCGAACGCCTGGTTTGCCCAGCCCGGCTTTTGCCGGCTGCACTGAAGTTCTTCTTTCGAAGAGACGCCTGCGTTTATCGGCCACCAACTTCGCGACGCTCAACCTTGAAGCGAGGTTTGTGTAAAGAACCCGTTCGAGAAGCCTCAAGCCGTTCGATGTACAGCGAGATTGCAGTATTGACCTCTGAAATAAAGTAACGGCTGCGTAGCAACGGCCTCTTGCAGGTTTAACGCCTTCACTTCACCCACCACGATCAGGTGATCACCGGCAGCGTGTTCGGCGTGAATTTCACAGTCGAGCCAGTGCAAGCTCCCGTCGATGATCGGATTGCCCAGCGGCGACTCCCGCCATTCGATGGCGTGCCACTTATCTGAGCCTCGGCGAGCGAAGGTGTTGGAAACCTCGATCTGTTCACCGGACAGAATATTCACGGCGAATCGACCTGCCTGACGAATTCTAGGGTAGCTGTACGAATTCGCCATCACACTGAATGATACCAATGGCGGGGACATCGAAACGCTATAGAACGACTGACAGGTAAAGCCGATCGGCTCCTCATCAATCCGGGATGTTATTACCGTAATACCCGATGCGTAGTGCCCGAGCGCTTCACGAAAACGCAATGGCTCAATGGCATTGCAAGAATGCGACATAGTAAACCCACTAGTGGTACACGGCTCGGACGTACAAGAAACGCCTGGGGCAGCCCGGAGTTTTAACGCGAACTCAGGCGATCCGCATGTGGAAATGGCCTGCCGACTAACCCAGTCCGTTAGCCACACGTTCTCCGGGCCCCTACAGTTTCAACTCGGCACTAGGTTCTGTACGAAAAGTCGTCGAGCGAAGGTCAGGCAAGGCAAAAACAGGCGAAGAAGCGGAGTTTACGTGCTGTAAATGAGCATTCTGAGCCTGTTTTTAACGCAGCATCACCGAGCGCAGGCACTTTTCGTACAGAACCTAGGCAGAGAGCTCTCTTCGAACGATCTCTGCGCCTGCACTCAAGGCATTCAGCTTGCCCCGGGCCACTCGACGAGGCAACGGAGCCATACCACAGTTGGTGCAGGGGCAGAGCTTGTCGGCATCTACGAACCGAAGGGCTTTTCGCAAGGTATCAGCCACCTCCTCCGGCGTCTCGATGGCATGGCTTGCTACATCAATCGCCCCTACCATCACCTTTTTGCCTCGTATCAGCTCGAGCAGTTCCATGGGCACTCGAGCGTTCTGACACTCCAACGAGATCATGTCGATAGCGGACTTCTGTAGTTTGGGAAAAATCTCTTCGTATTGCCGCCATTCCGTCCCCAGTGTCTTTTTCCAGTCCGTGTTGGCTTTAATCCCATAGCCGTAGCAGATATGAACTGCGGTCTCGCATTTCAGTCCTTCTATGGCCCGTTCCAACGTGGCGATCCCCCAGTCATTGACCTCGTCGAAAAACACATTGAATGCAGGCTCATCGAACTGGATGATATCGACCCCGGCAGCTTCCAGTTCCTTGGCTTCCTGATTGAGAATCCTGGCGAATTCCCAGGCCAGTTTCTCGCGACTTTTATAATGAGCATCGTAAAGCGTATCGATCATGGTCATGGGGCCAGGCAGGGCCCATTTTATGGGCTGCTTGGTCTGCTGACGCAAGAACTTGGCGTCTTCAACGAAAACGGGCTTCGAGCGATTTACTCCACCGACAACCGTCGGCACGCTCGCGTCATAGCGATCACGAATCCTGACGGTTTCGCGTTTCTCGAAGTCGACGCCATCGAGGTGCTCAATGAACGTGGTAACGAAGTGTTGGCGCGATTGCTCGCCGTCGCTGACGATATCGATGCCGGCTTGCTGTTGCTCTTGCAGTGACAAACGCAGCGCATCCTGTTTGCCTTCGGCAAGCACTTCATCCTGCAGTTTCCAAGGTGACCACAGCGTTTCTGGCTGCGCGAGCCAAGCAGGCTTTGGCAAACTACCAGCAGTTGACGTAGGCAATAATTTTTTCATGGTAGAAACCTTGTATTCGGGTTAATCAGAGCACGCAGCCCGCAGACCATTGTTCAAGAACAGTGCGGTAAGGCTTGATGAAGTGTTCTTCAGTGAACCGTCCTTGTTCGACAGCCAGCCGGCTACGCTCTTCTCGGTCGTAAATGACGCGTGTCAACGAATGATCCTGATTCTTGAGACTGGGTTGATAACACTGCGCCGCCGGCGCATTCGCATTATAAATTTCCGGCCGGTAAATTTTCTGGAACGTTTCCATCGTGCTGATGGTGCTGATCAGCTCGAGAGCCGTATAGTCATTGAGCAAGTCGCCAAAGAAATAGAAGGCCAAGGGCGCAACACTGCCGGCAGGCATGAAATAGCGAACCTGCAAGCCCATCTTCTTGAAATAGCGCTCAGTCAAGGATGACTCATTGGGCTGGTACTCGATGCCCAACACGGGATGCTGGTTCTCAGTCCGACGATAGACTTTGTTATCCGAAACACTGAGGCAGATAACAGGCGGCTTGCTGAAATTCTGCCTATACACGTCTGAGTTCAAGAAATGCTTGAAGAGTTTTCCGTGCAAATCACCGAAGTCATCCGGAATGCCGAATTTTTGCTGATCCTGATTGTGCTTCAACAGCAGCACACTAAAGTCATAATCCCGCACGTAAGATGAAAAATTGTTGCCTACGATTCCCTCGATTCGCTTGTTGCCTGTTTTATCGACAATACTGGTTTGCAATACCTCGATCGCGGGAAAACTGTCGTCACCACCACTCACGCCCATATACATGTCGACGGAAACGATTTCAAGCTCGACAGCGTAACGATCGCCCTGGGGGTTATCCCATTGCGCCAGGGTATTGAAACGGTTGTCGATCATCCGCAAGGCATTGCGCAGATTCTCCTGGCGATGCTCCCCTCTTGCCAGATTGGCAAAATTCGTAGTGAGGCGCGTGCTATCCGAAGGACGATAGTGTTCATCAAAACGAATACGTTTGACGGAAAAGGTAAAATCTTTATTCATTGCAACGTACACCCTGATATTCAAGACGGCCCTGAACTCGGTTCTTGCGTTTCAGGGTTTTCCAATTTCCATGTCGAACTCTTCACCTGGTAATTTCCACGCGCTTGTCAGCGAAGAGCAGCGCTGTATTTTATGCCGAGCCGCTGATGGCACAGAACTGAACTTATTTCACTGGAGCATTAATCCTACTCATGATCGCAACAGCCCTCCGACCCGAAACGGTTCGTACACCCGCCTTGAAAATTTACCCTTGCGTATATCGCTGCGGGGCGGTCGCTTCCCGCCCTGCCTGAAGACCCTCAGGACGCATCAGGGAAGTGCTTGCCCGCGGATCGATGTAGGGGGATGCCCGTAGGCGACACCTCGCCATGGATCGGGGATGCGGGTCGAGGTTTCCTGGCGCTCGAGGTGATCATTGGAGCGTCTTCATCACCCTTTCCGCTCGCTCGAAGCCTTGGAAATCGCGCGTTGCGCCGGGGTGTCAACTGTCACGGGCATCGTCATCCCCGTAGTACTGCACGCCGATGCGTATCAGTTCGCGGCCCTGGGCCTTGCGGTGGTGGTTGCTGTCCCGCAGCGAATAGATGCAGCCGCAGTATTCCTGCTGGTAGAAGCGCTCCCGCTTGCTGATCTCGATCATCCGGGCCGACCCGCCACCCTTGCGCCAGTTGTAGTCCCAGTAGGTGATGCCGGGGTACTTGGCTGCCGAGCGCCGGCCGCAGTCGTTGATCTGCCGCATGTCCTTCCAGCGCGAAATGCCCAGGGAGCTGCTGATCACCGAGAAGCCGTGCTCGTGGGCATACAGCGCCGTGCGCTCGAAGCGCATGTCGAAGCACATCGTACAACGCACACCCCGCTCGGGCTCCCACTCCATGCCCTTGGCCCGGGCGAACCAGTGGTCGGTGTCATAGTCGGCGTCGACGAAGGGCACCCCGTGCTGCTCGGCGAAGCGGATGTTCTCGTCCTTGCGCAGCCGGTATTCCCGCTCCGGATGAATGTTCGGGTTGTAGAAGAACAGCGTGTAGTCGATCCCCGAGGCGGTGATCGCTTCCATCACTTCCCCCGAGCAGGGCGCGCAGCAGGAGTGCAGCAGCAACCGGCCGCTGCCATCGGGCAGGGTCAGCTTCGGGCGTACCAGGGCGCTCATGGATCATGGGTCTCCGACAATGCGCAACGGGACGCCGCGCGTCCCGTTTCCTTTCATACGATGCGATCAGGCGTTCGCGGCGCCGCCGCTGCGCAGCTCGCGGGCCGCCGCCACCATGTTCACCAGGGCTGCCTCGGTCTCCGGCCAGGCGCGGGTCTTCAGGCCGCAGTCCGGGTTGACCCACAGGCGCTCGGCCGGGATGCGCCTGGCCGCCTTGCGCAGCAGGTTGACCATCTCGTCCTTGCCCGGCACCCGCGGCGAATGGATATCGTAGACGCCCGGGCCGATCTCGTTGGGGTACTCGAACCGCTCGAAGGCCTCCAGCAGCTCCATGTCCGAGCGCGAGGTCTCGATGGTGATCACGTCGGCGTCCATGGCGGCGATGGACTCGATCACATCGTTGAACTCGCTGTAGCACATGTGGGTGTGGATCTGGGTCTCGTCGCGCACGCCGGAGGCGCACAGGCGGAAGGCCTCGGTGGCCCAGTCCAGGTAGTGGCCCCAGGCGCTGCGGCGCAGGGGCAGGCCTTCGCGGAATGCCGCCTCGTCGATCTGCACGAGCTTGATGCCGGCGGCCTCCAGGTCCACCACTTCGTCGCGGATGGCCAGGGCCAGTTGCCGCGCCTGGACCTCGCGGGACACGTCTTCCCGCGGGAAGGACCACATCAGCATGGTCACCGGGCCGGTCAGCATGCCTTTCATGACCTTGCGGGTCAGGCTCTGGGCGTAGGTGATCCATTCCACGGTCATGGCCTTGGGCCGGCTCAGGTCGCCGACGATCACCGCCGGCTTCACGCAGCGGGAGCCGTAGCTCTGCACCCAGCCGAAGCGGGTGAAGACGTAGCCGTCCAGCTGCTCGGCGAAGTACTCGACCATGTCGTTGCGCTCGGCCTCGCCGTGCACCAGCACGTCCAGGCCCAGCTGTTCCTGGATCTGCACCGCGTGGCGGATCTCGCTCTGCATCGCCTCGGTGTACTCGGCGGCGCTGAGCTTGCCCTGCTTGAACGACTGCCGCGCCAGGCGGATGGACGGGGTCTGCGGGAAGGAGCCGGTGGTGGTGGTGGGGAACGCGGGCAGGTTGAGGCCGGCGCGCTGCTTGGCGATACGCTGGGCGAATGCCGACTGACGCTGGGCGTCGCGGGCCTGGATGGCCGCCAGGCGATCCTGCACGGCCGGCTTGTGGATACGCGGCGAGGCGGCGCGGCTGGCCTGCACGGCGCGGCTCTGCTCCAGGGCAGCACGCACGCCGGGCGCGTCGGGCTGGTTGACGGCGCGGGCGAGCACGGCGACTTCGGCGCACTTCTGCACGGCGAAGGCCAGCCAGCTCTTCAGCTCGGCATCCAACTGGACCTCCCGCTCCAGGTCCACCGGGCTGTGCAGCAGCGAGCAGGACGGCGCGACCCACAGGCGCTCGCCGAGGCGTTCGTGGGCGTGGCGCACCACGTCCAGCGCCTTCTCCAGGTCGCACCGCCAGACATTGCGGCCGTTGACCAGGCCCAGGGAGACGATCTTGTAGGTCGGCAGGCGGTCGAGGATGCTCGGGTACTGGTCCGGCGCCCGCACCAGGTCCAGGTGCAGACCATCCACCGGCAGGCTGGCGGCGAGGCTGAGGTTGTCCTCCAGGCCGCCGAAATAGGTGGCAACCAGCTTCTTCAGCGGCTCGCTCTGCAGCAGGTTGTAGGCACGCTCGAAGGCATTCTTCCAGTCCTGGGGCAAGTCCAGCACCAGGATTGGCTCGTCGATCTGCACCCATTCCACGCTTTGCGCGGCGAGGCGCTGGAAGATCTGGCCGTACAGCGGCAGCAGGCGCTCCAGTAGGTCGAGCTTGTCGAAGTCGCCGCCCTTGGCCTTGCCCAGCCACAGGTAGGTCAGCGGGCCGATCACCACCGGCTTCACAGTGTGGCCAAGGGCTCGGGCTTCATCGACCTCCTCGAACAACTGGTCCCAGCTCAGCGCGAAGCGCTGGTCGGCCGTGAATTCGGGCACCAGGTAGTGGTAGTTGGTATCGAACCACTTGGTCATCTCCTGGGCGTGGGCGCCATCGCAGCAGCTGTCGCCGTGGCTGCCGACGGCGCCACGCGCCATGGCGAAGAGGGTCTGCAGGGTCGGCTTGGCCTCGCCGCCGTGGCGGAAGCGCTCGGGGACGACGCCGAAGGTCAGGGAGTGGGTCAGTACCTGGTCGTACCAGGCGAAGTCACCCACCGGCAGCAGGTCGATGCCGGCGTCCTTCTGGGCCTGCCAGTGAGTCGCGCGCAGGTGCTTGCCGACGGCCCGCAGCCCCGCCTCATCCAGTTCGCCCTTCCAGAATGCCTCTTGGGCCTTCTTCAGTTCGCGGTCACGTCCGATGCGAGGGAAGCCGAGGTTGTGTGCCAGTGCCATGCCAGGATCTCCCATCCAGGAAATGAATGGAGCGATTCTCGGGAGTGGCGAGTCATGAGACAAATTCAATTTATTCGCGATGAACACAAGTTTCCCTCATGGTAGAGGGATAACCGTGGCCGCGCCTCACTGAGAGGGCCGAACGGCTGGGAGGGACGGCCCTGTTCCGGCGTTCGCAGCCGTGCCGCTCGCGACTCGGTCGAAGAAGGATCGAGGAACCGGGCAGGCAGGGCTCGATGCCCTGAGGGGAACGCTGAAGGAACGAGCCACCACGCGAGCGGCCCGCAACCCGGAGAGCGCCTGAAGGCGCCCTCCGGGAACCTGCCTCAGCCGGCGGCTTCCACCGCACGGGCCCGGGCGGCGTGCAGCTTCTTGTAGCTCTCCACCAGGCGCAGGTGCTTGTCCAACCCTTCCAGCTTCAGGCTGGTGGGCGTCAGCCCGAAGAAGCGCACGCTGCCCTCCACCGAGCCCAGCACCGCGTCCATCCGCGCGTCACCGAACATACGCCGGAGGTTGGCCTCGTAGTCGGCCAGTTCCAGCTCGCTGTCCAGCAGCACCTCCAGCACCACGTTCAGGGCCTGGTAGAACAGCCCGCGCTCGACGGTGTTGTCGTTGTACTGCAGGAAGGCTTCCACCAGTTCCTTGGCACCCTCGAACTTCTTCAGGGCGAGCTGGATCAGCAGCTTCAGCTCCAGGATCGTCAGCTGGCCCCAGGCGGTGTTGTCGTCGAACTCGATGCCGATCAGGGTGGTGATGTCGGTGTAATCGTCCACCTCGCAGTTCTCCAGGCGCTTGAGCAGGGCCTTGAGCGCGCGGTCGTCGAGGCGGTGCAGGTTGAGGATGTCCTCGCGGAACGCCAGCGCCTTGTTGGTGTTGTCCCAGACCAGGTCCTCCACCGGGTAGATCTCCGAATAGCCGGGCACCAGGATGCGGCAGGCCGTGGCCCCCAGGTGCCGGTACACCGCCAGGTAGACCTCTTTGCCCATGCCTTCGAGAAGGCCGAACAGGGTGGCGGCTTCCTCGGCGTTGGCCTCCTCGCCCTGGGCGGAAAAGTCCCACTCGACGAACTCGAAGTCAGCCCGGGTGCTGAAGAACCGCCAGGACACCACGCCGCTGGAGTCGATGAAGTGCTCGACGAAGTTGTTCGGCTCGGTCAGCGCGTGGCTCTCGAAGGTCGGCTGCGGCAGGTCGTTGAGGCCTTCGAAGCTGCGCCCCTGGAGCAGTTCGGTGAGGCTGCGCTCCAGCGCCACCTCGAAGCTCGGGTGCGCGCCGAACGAGGCGAACACGCCGCCGGTGCGCGGGTTCATCAGGGTCACGCACATCACCGGGAATTCGCCGCCCAGGGACGCATCCTTCACCAGTACTGGGAAGCCCTGCGCCTCGAGGCCCTGGATGCCGGCGAGGATACCCGGGTACTTGGCCAGCACCTCCCGGGGCACGTCCGGCAGGCACAGCTCGCCTTCGAGGATTTCCCGCTTCACCGCCCGCTCGAAGATTTCCGACAGGCACTGCACCTGGGCTTCGGCCAGGGTATTGCCGGCGCTCATGCCGTTGCTGAGGTAGAGGTTCTCGATCAGGTTGGACGGGAAATACACCACCTCGCCGTCGGACTGGCGCACGAAGGGCAGCGAGCAGATGCCGCGGGCGGTGTTACCGGAGTTGGTGTCGTACAGGTGCGAGCCGCGCAGCTCGCCCTCCGGGTCGTAGATCGCCCGGCAATACGGGTCGAGGATCTCGGCCGGCAGCGCATCCCGGGGGCCGGGCTTGAACCAGCGTTCGTCCGGGTAATGGACGAACTTGGCGTTGGCGATGTCCTCGCCCCAGTACTGGTCGTTGTAGAAGAAGTTGCAGTTGAGCCGCTCGATGAATTCACCCAGGGCCGAGGCCAGGGCGCTCTCCTTCGTCGCCCCCTTGCCGTTGGTGAAGCACATCGGCGACTGCGCATCGCGGATGTGCAGCGACCAGACGTTGGGCACGATGTTGCGCCAGGAGGCGATCTCGATCTTCATGCCCAGCCCGGCGAGGATGCCGGACATGGCGGCGATGGTTTCCTCCAGGGGCAGGTCCTTGCCGGGGATGCGGGTGCGGGTACCGGAGTCGGCGTCGAGCATCAGCAGCGCCTGGGCATCGGCGTCGAGGCTCTCCACCTCTTCGATCACGAAGTCCGGGCCGGTCTGCACCACCTTCTTCACGGTGCAACGGTCGATGGAGCGCAGGATGCCCTGGCGGTCCTTTTCCGAGATGTCCGCCGGCAGCTCCACCTGGATCTTGAAGACCTGCTTGTAGCGGTTCTCCGGGTCGACGATGTTGTTCTGCGACAGGCGGATATTTTCGGTGGGGATATCGCGGGTCTGGCAATACAACTTCACGAAGTAAGCCGCGCACAGTGCCGAAGACGCCAGGAAATAATCGAACGGTCCCGGCGCCGAGCCATCGCCCTTGTAGCGAATGGGCTGGTCGGCTATCACCGTGAAATCATCGAACTTGGCTTCGAGCCGAAGGTTGTCGAGAAAATTGACCTTTATTTCCATGGGGGCTTACCAGAAGAGCGGCGAAGAGCGGACCGCGCATTATCCGGATTTCCCGGCTGGAAGTCCCGCGCTTTCCGGCGAGCCCCGCAGGCCGGCCGGCGCGCGCACGAGCTCATGGAAAATGAATTCAATAACAAACAGGACAACGAAATAGCCGCTGACAGTGCGCCCGCTATTCAACTCCTCAAGTAATCAGATATTGAACGAGCACTTGGTTCATTCATACCAGAAACGTGTCTCGGCCATTAAAAACTTCAATTCCGATACTTCCATTCAGTGCGAACGGATAGTTCAGGCAACGCCCATTTATCGAAAGAAGTTCACAGGGACGCGATGCGCACGAACGGGGTCCTAATGCCCAGTAGTTCTCCGCTGCCTCTCAACAGCAGACGAGCCCCCTTTCCCCTCGATGCACTGGGCAGGCTGGCACCCCTGCGCATCGGGTAAGATGCGCCGCTTCACGCCCCAGCCGCCTCCAAGGACACCCCTCGTGCTCACACCCCAGGTCATCATCATCGGCGCCGGCGCCGCCGGCCTGATGTGCGCCATGAGCGCCGCCGCCCGTGGCCGCCAGGTACTGTTGCTGGACCACGCCAACAAGGCCGGCAAGAAGATCCTCATGTCCGGCGGCGGGCGCTGCAACTTCACCAACCTGTACTGCGAGCCGGCCAACTACCTGTCCCACAACCCGCACTTCTGCAAGTCCGCCCTGGCACGCTTCAGCCAATGGGACTTCATCGCCCTGGTGGCCAAGCACGGCATCCCCTACCACGAGAAGAAGCTCGGCCAGCTGTTCTGCGACCACAAGTCCAGCGACATCCTCGGGCTGCTGCTGGACGAGTGCGACCAGGCCGGCGTGGACCTGCGGCTGAACACGTCGGTGAGCGAGATCGCCCGCGTCGAGGGCGGCTACCGCTTGCAGACCAGCCTCGGCCTGGCCCGTTGCGAATCCCTGGTGATCGCCACCGGTGGCCTGTCCATCCCTACCCTGGGGGCCACCGGCTTCGGCTATCAGGTGGCCCGCCAGTTCGGCCACGAGCTGCTGCCGACCCGGGCCGGGCTGGTGCCGTTCACCCTCACCGACCCGCAGCTGAAGACCCTGTGCAGCGAGCTGTCCGGCACCTCGGTGGAGGATTGCCGGATCAGCTGCAACGGCCATAGCGTCGTCGAGAACATCCTCTTCACCCACCGCGGCCTCAGCGGCCCGGCGATCCTGCAGATTTCCTCCTACTGGCAGCCCGGCGACGAGGTGACCATCGACCTGCTGCCCCACCTCGACCTGCCGACCTGGCTGGCCGAGCAGCAACGCGAGCGGCCCAACAGCGAACTGAAGACCCTGCTGGGGGAGCTGTTCACCAAGAAGATGGCCGGCCTGCTGGCCGAACACTGGTTCGCCTCGAAACCCCTGAAGCAGTACACCCCCGGCGAGCTCAAGGGCATCGCCGAACGCCTGGGCGCCTGGACGCTGGTGCCCGCGGGCACCGAGGGCTACCGCACCGCCGAGGTCACCCTGGGGGGCGTCGACACCCGGGAGGTGTCGTCCAAGACCCTGGAGTCGCTGAAGTCCCCGGGGCTCTACTTCATCGGCGAAGTGCTGGATGTCACCGGCCACCTGGGCGGCTTCAACTTCCAGTGGGCCTGGGCCTCGGGGTTCGCGGCGGCGCAGTACGTCTGAGCGCAGCGCGCCCCGATGCCCTCCGGCAATGCGAGACAGCCCGGTCGGCAGAGACGCCCCCACCACGCAGCCCCGCCGCTCAGACCGTGCCGTTGGCCTGGAACGCGTCGATCTGCATCGGCGAATAGCCCAGCTCCTGCAGCACGGCGACGGTGTGTTCGCCCAGGGCCGGCGGCGCCTGCTCGGTGGTTTCCATGCCCGAGATGGTGAAGGGGTGCTTCACGTAGCGGCGCCCGGAGTGCTCGGGGACCTCGACGATCATGCCGCGGTACTGGACCTGGGGATCGGCAATGGCTTCGGGCACCGAGTTGATCGGGCTGCAGGGCACGTCGGCGGTCTGCAAGACGGCCAGCCACCACTCCCGGCCCTGCTCCACCAGGCACGCGTTCATCAGCGGCTCCAGGTGGGCATGGTTCTGTGCCCGCAGCGTACCGTCCCGCAGCAGCGGATCGTCGATCCAGCAGGCCCTGTCCATCGCATGGCACATGCGCTGCCACTGCTCCTCGGTGTCGACGCAGATGGCGATGGGTTCGTCGGCGGTGGGGAACGCCTGGAACGGCGCGATGAGCGCGTGCCGGCTGCCGAGCCGCTGGGGCACCTCGCCCGCCTGCAGGTAGCGGGCGACGGCGTTCTCCATCATCGCCAGCTGGCAATCCAGCATGGAGATGTCGATGAACGCCCCGTCCCCGCCCCGAGCCCGTGCGGTCAGGGCCGCCAGCACCCCTGCCGTGGTGAACAGCCCCGAGCCGATGTCCCCGAGGGAGATGCCGACCCGCGCCGGCGGCCCGAACTCCTCGCCGGTGATGCTCATCATCCCGGACATCGCCTGGGCCACCACGTCGAACGACGGCAGGTGCTTGTAGGGGCCGTCCTGGCCAAAGCCGGAAATCGACGCGTAGACCAGCCCCGGGTTGAATTGCCGGACCGCCTCGTAGCCGAACCCCAGGCGCTCCATGACCCCCGCCCGGTTGTTCTCGACGAACACGTCGGCGGACTCCAGCAGCCGGCGGAACACCGCCTTGCCTTCTTCCTGTTTGAGGTTGAGGGTCACGCTGCGCTTGCTGCGGTTGACGCTGTTGAAGTAGATGCTCTCGTCGTCCTTGAACGGCGCGATGCTGCGGGTGTAGTCGCCGCCGCCCGGGCGCTCGACCTTGATCACGTCGGCCCCCAGGGCGGCCAGCAGCCAGGTGGAATACGGCCCCGCCAGCATGTGGGTGGCGTCCACCACCTTGATGCCGTGAAGGGGCCCGCGTTTGGCAGTTTCAGTTTCTCTAGGCATGACTCATCCCTTCCGGCGCCGTGTGGCGCCGGCGAATACATGGATTGATGGGCCGGGCTACTAGCCCGTTATCTCAGGGGTGGGTGGTTCAGGCACCGCTCCACTGGGGGCGGCGCTTCTCCTGGAAGGCGGAAATGCCCTCACGGAAATCGCTCGACTGGTAGCAACGCAGCAGGACGTCCTCGTCCGCGACGCCGGCGACCTGGGTATCCCGCAGCCGCCGCAGCACGGTCTTGGTGGCCCAGAGCGTCAGGGGCGCGAGGGCTTCCAGCTGGGCCGAGGCGCGGTGCGCCGCCGCCACCAGGTCGTCCTCGGCCACCAGCTCGCGGAACGCGCCGGAGGCCATCAGCGCCGGGGCGTCCAGCAGCTTCGCGCTGAACACCATCTCTCGGGTCCGCGCCGGCCCGAACAGGTCGATCAGGCGCTGGTAGTTGAGGGCGCTCAGGCAATTGCCCACGGTCCTGGCGATGGGGAAGCCGAAGCGCGCCGACGGCGTGATCAGGCGCACGTCGCAGGCCGCGGCGATCAGCGCCCCGCCGCCGACGCACGGCCCGGCGATGGCCGCGAGCGTGGGGAACGGCAGCGCCTCCAGGGCCTGGATCAGGGCCTCGCTGTGGCCTTCCAGATCGAGGAACTCCTCCCGCGTCGTGGCGCTCTCCAGTGCCCCGAAGTCGGCGCCGGCCATGAACGCCGGCCGGGTGCCGGTCGCGCCGATCAGGACCAGGCCCTTCACCGAGGCATCCGTGGCCAGCGCCTGGAACACGGCGGTCATCTCCGCTTCCATGGCCGGGGACATCGCGTTCAGGGCGTGGGGCCGGTTGAAGACCAGCCACACGACATCACCATGCCGCTGCTGGACCAGTTCTCTGCTGTCATCGACGTTCATCTGTCATCCCATTCACGGCGCTGCGCCGTTGTGAAAAATCCGGGTGGGCGCGGCCAGGGTTCAGCTCGTCACCCGCTGCGCGGGTTCGAGGAGCTGGCAGTCCTCGGTGGGCAGGTGCAGCAGCACCGGCTGGTCCACGCTGAAATCCAGGCTCGGTGGGGTGAAGGCGCGTACCGATACCCCGTGCCCCACGTCCACCAGCACATCGCAGTACTCGCCCAGGTAGGCGGTGCGGATCACCTGGCCGGGCAGCACGTTCCCGCTTGCCTCGCCGGGCGCGACGACCCGCACCTTGGACGGCCGGATGCACAGGGCGAAGGGGTCCCCGACCGTTCCGCGCCCCCGCTGCAGCCCCGCCAGCTCGGTCCTGCCGAAGCGCAGCGCGCCTTCCCGGGCCAGTTGCCCCTGGATGACGTTGTTGCTGCCGATGAACGCGGCGACGAAGGCATTGGCCGGCCGCTCGAAGATCTCCCGGGGCGTACCCAGCTGCTGCACCGAGCCGCCGTTCATGACGGCGATCTGGTTGGCGGTGACCAGGGCCTCGCCCTGGTCGTGGGTGACGTAGACGGTGGTCAGCCCCAGCAGGTCGTGAACCTGGCGGATCTCGAAGCGCATTTCTTCCCGCAGGTGCGCGTCCAGGTTGGACAGGGGCTCGTCCAGTAGCAGGATGCTCGGCTCGACGATCAGCGCCCGGGCCAGGGCGACCCGCTGCTGCTGCCCGCCGGACAGTTCCGACGGGTAGCGGTCGGCCAGGTGGTCCAGGTGGACGGTCTTCAGGGCCTTCCCGAGCTTTTCCTCCAGCACGGCCCGGGGCGTCTTGCGGATCTGCAGCCCGAACGCCACGTTCTCCGCCACGGTCTTGTGGGGCCACACGGCGTAGTTCTGAAAGACCAGGGAAATGTCCCGCTTCTCCGGCGGCACCACCCCCTGGGCACTGGAGATCAGCCGGTCGTTGACCCGGATTTCCCCCGCCGACGGGGTCTCGAAGCCGGCGAGCAGCTGCAGGGTGGTGGACTTGCCGCACCCCGACGGGCCCAGCAGCGCCAGCAGCGTGCCCTCCTCCACCATCAGGTCGATGCCCTTGAGGGCCTGGAACGCCCCGAAGTGCTTTTGCAGGTTGCTGATCTTGATCTGACTCACTGCACCACCTCTGCTTCCGCTCTGTCGCGCTTGTGCCTGGCCAGCTTGACGTTGACCCACTGGGCGATGGCCACCACCGCCATGGTGCCCACCAACAGCAGGACGCTCGCGGCGGCGACCGCCTCGTAGTTCCCGCCGTCCTTGTAGTTGTAAATCAGGGTGGTCATGACGTTGGTCTTCGGCGTGATGAGGAACACCGCGACCGACAGTTCGCGCATGACCGGGATGAACACCAGCAGCCAGCCGGACACCAGGCCCGAGCGCATCAGCGGCACGGTGATGCTGGAGAAGGTGCGCGCCTCGCTGGCGCCGAGGATTCGCGCCACCCGCTCCAGGTCCGGGCTGATGCCCTTGAGGGTGGCCTCGCCGTTGGAGAAGGCGATGGGCAGGAAGGTCGCGACGAAGGCCGCCACCAGGATCGCCGCGGTGCCGTACAGGTTCAGCGGCGGCTGGGTGTAGGCCGCGAAGAAGCCCACCGACAGCACGATCCCCGGAATGATGATGGGGAAGTTGGTGAGGCTGGCGATGAACGAAGTGCCGCTCACCAGGCGACGCTCGACGATGTAGGCGATCAGGGTGCCCAGCAGCACGCAGAGGGTCGCGCTGACCGATGCGTAAGCCAGGGAGTTGACGATCGCCGACTGGGTCGCCGGGTTGTCCAGCACCGCCCACTGGTACCAGTGCAGGGTCAGGTTATCCAGGGACGGGCCCTGCCCCCAGGCCTTGGAGAGCGACACCACCACCAGGGCGAAGTACGGCAGCAGCACGGCGGTCACCGGGACGATCAGGGCGAACGCCAGGGCCGGCCAGCGCCAGGCCTTCAGGTCCACCTTGCGGCCGGCGCGCGACTTGCCGCCGATCATGACGAAGCGCTTGCGCCCGAGGATCTTCTTGCGCACCCAGAACAGCCCGCCGGTGAGCAGGATCAGCGGCATGCAGTACGCCGCCGCCATGTAGATCTCCGGCGGGAACAGCTGGTAGAACTCCGCCAGCTTGGTGGTGACCACGGCAGTCCCCGAGGGAGTCAGCAGGAAGGCCGGCACGCCGAACAGGGTCATGCCCTGGATGAAGGACAGGATGAAGCCGACGATGACCGCCGGCATCACCATGGGAATGGTCACGCTCATCATGGTCCGCAGGACGCCGGCGCCCAGGGTCGTCGCCGCGTCCTCCAGCTCCACCGCCATCTCGTCCAGGGCGCTGGCGACGATGGTGAAGGTGTAGGGCACCGTGTAGATCGCGCAGACGAAGATCGCCCCGCCCATGGAGTAGATGTTCATCAGCGGCGAGGCCGAGCCGGTGGCCGCCCGGAACAGCCCGTTGAGCCAGCCGGCATTGGGCGCCGCCAGCAGGATCCAGCCCAGGGCGCCGATGAAGGACGGGGTGACGAAGGCCGCCAGGGTGAGCAGGCGGATCCAGGACCGCCCCGGCATGTTGGTCCGGGCCACGAACCAGGCCAGCGGGACGCCCAGCAGGGTCGACAGCAGCGCCGTGGAGAACGCCAGGACGATGGAATTGATCAGCGGCTGCAGCAGGCCCTTGGCGGTGAACAGCCGCAGGTAGTTGCCCACCGTCAGCGCCTGGGTCTGATCGTCGTGGAAGCTGTTATAGAGAATCCAGCCGAGGGGCTGCGCGACGAGGAAGAACAGCGCCACCAGGACCGCGGAGACGACGCCCCAGCGCACCCATGGACGGTGGTTCTTCAGCTCGTCGGCAACGGCGGCCGGCGATGAAGCGTGAACGGTGACACCCATACCGGGCAACTCCTGCGTTGGGAGGGGCGGGACGCGCCCGCCCTCCAGGCTCAGCCGATGATCTCTTTCCACTTGGCGATGCCTTCGGCGACCTCGGCCACCAGGTCCTCGGGCGGGTTCCGGTACCACGAGAGCTGTTCCAGGCTGCGGCCTTCGGCCCAGGGCACGTCGGTGCGCAGGGTGGGCCAGTAGTTGGCCGCGAGGATCTGCGAGACCTCCGGGTCGTAGAGGAACTCGGAGAACAGCTTCGCCGCGTTGGGGTGCGGCGCATTGGCCGGGATCGCGTTGAGCCCCAGGTTGACGATGGTCCCGTCGCTCGGGGTGGAGACGTCGATGGGATTGCCGGCGGCCTTCTGGGTCAGCGAGGCGCTGAACGGCGCGGCCAGGCCCACCAGGCGCTCGCCGGAGAGGATGTCCGTCACCGTGTCCACGTTGGATTGCCCCACCTTCGGGTCGAGCTTGGCCAGTTCCTTGAGGTAGCGGTCGCCGTACTTCTTGCGGATCGCCACCACCCAGGACGAGACGTCGCCGGAGAAGGCCGGGCTGCCGATGGTGAGCTTGTCTGCCCATTTGCCATCCAGGGCCGCTTCCCAGGACGCCGGGGCGTCGCTGACCTTGGCGGACTGGAAGTTGATGGCGGTCAGGCTGATGGCGCCGACGTGGTACAGGTCGTCGGCGTCGAGGCGCTGGAAGTCCTTCGGCAGGAATTCGCTGCCGGCGGGCCGGAACGGCATCAGCGCGCCGATCTTCTTCAGCTCCAGGTAGTGAAGGATGTTGGTGCTGCCCAACGAGTCGCAGTTGGGGGAATTGTTCTGCAGCTCCAGGCGCAGCCGCGTGTACACGGTCTGGGACGCCTGCCGCAGCAGGTTGACGGAAATCCCGGGGTAGCGCTTGGTGAACGCGTCCCGGATGCCCTCGATGGTCTTCTGCTCGTAGGAGCCCCAGTAGAGGTTCAGTTGCCCCTCCGCCTTGGCGGCTTCGTAAAGCGACTCCGTGGCAAAGCTGGGCCGGATCAGCCCTGCCGCTAAGGCGGTGCCGGCCACGCCGGTGACTTGTAGAAATCTACGCCGAGTAAAATCGCCCATCGGATACACCCCGCTCTCGCTGGATTTGTTGTTGTGCTGACGTACGTCTGGTGACTCAGTAATCCCCTGTGGTGACCCCTCCATCCACGACCAGAACCTGCCCGGTCATGTAGCTGGCATCGTCGGAGGCCAGGAACGCGACCACCGAGGCGATCTCCTCGGGCCGCGCCGGACGCCGCAGGGGCATCTTCGCGATCCACCCCTCGCGAACCGCCTCCGGCACGCTGCCGAGGATCGCGGTCTCCACCACCCCGGGCGCCACGGCGTTCACCAGGATCCCGTGGCGCGCGGCCTCCAGGGCGACGGTGCGGGTCAGGCCCACCACCCCCGCCTTGGAAGAGGAATAGTTGGATTGCCCGAAGGTGCCATACATCGCGGTGGAAGCGATGTTGACGATTCGCCCCCAGCCGCCGCCGAGCATGGCCTTGAGCCCGAACTGGCACCCCAGCCAACTGCCTCGCAGGTTGACGTCCAGCACGGAGGCCCACTCCTCGTCGGTCATCTTCAGCAGCGAGCGATCCCGCACGATACCCGCCACGTTGACCAGGATGTCGAGGCGCTCGAGGCCGTCCGGCAGGTGGTTCATCACCGCCTCCCAGCTGTCGCGGCGGGTGACGTCCAGAGGCACCGCGTAGGCGGTGTGGCCCGCTTCGCGCAGCGTGGCTTCCAGCGCCCCGGCGCCCGGACCGAGGTCGGCGACGATCACCGTCGCGCCCTCGTCGGCGAGGCGTCGGCAGACGGCGGCGCCGATGCCGC
Organism: Pseudomonas mangiferae; assembly: GCF_007109405.1. Taxonomy (GTDB): domain Bacteria; phylum Pseudomonadota; class Gammaproteobacteria; order Pseudomonadales; family Pseudomonadaceae; genus Pseudomonas_T; species Pseudomonas_T mangiferae. The sequence goes on along the minus strand of NZ_VJOY01000001.1, from coordinate 125,144 downwards.
CCGCGCCACCGGTGACCAGGGCGACTCGCCCGTTCAGGCGGCCGCTCATGACAGGTCCTCCGGGCGGCAGGCGACGGCGAAGGTGTCCTCGCCGGCCTGGACGACCTGCCCCTGCTGGTTCAGCAGGTTCAGCTCGACCACCACGATGGCCCGGTCGGGCCTGGACGCGCTGCGCCGCCCGGACTGGAGCCGGGCCCGGTAGTGCAGGGTGTCACCGATGAACACCGGGGCCAGGAAGCTGCGCTGGGTGCCCATGAAGGCGAGGATGGCCCAGTCGTCGATGGCCGAGCGCATGCCGGTGCTCAGCGAGTAGGACAGCATGCCGTGGGCGATGCGCCGGCCGAAGGGGCCGTCGCTGGCCGCCACCTCGTCCATGTGCAGCGGGTTGAAGTCGCCGGTGAGCCCGGCGAAGGTCACGATGTGGGCCTCGGTGACGGTCACCCGCATCGACTCGATCGCGTCGTCGGTCAGGTCTTCGAAGTAGATGGTCATGGACGGCTCCCCGTTTCAGGTACGAACACCGGCAGCGCCCCGTCCTCGTCGAATTCGACGAACGACACGCGCACGGGCATCCCGATGTGCACGGCGTGATCCTCCATGCCGGTGAGTTGCGACAGCATCAAGGGCCCCTCCTCCAGCTCGACGAGCGCGCAGACGTAGGGCTGCTCCGGCTTGCGGTGGCTGCGGTGGATCACGGAAAAACTGAACAGCGTTCCCCTGCCCGAGACCTCGACCCATTCGGCCGGGCGCAGCGGGTCGGCGAGGCAATGGCCGCGGGGGTACCACTGCAGGGCACCGCTGCGCGGGTCCCGCTGGACCAGCAGGCGCCCGTCGTTCAGGGCCTGCCACCAAGGCCGGGAAATTTCGTCGCGGACGATGGCGCGAATCAGGTGCATGGTCGCCTCCTCAAACGGTCAGGATGACCGTGGCCGCTGAACAGAAGGTGCCGCCCAGGCCATGAACCAGGGCCACCTCGGCATCCGCCACCTGGACCCCGGGCCCTTCCTGGCGCAGCTGGCGCACGCCCTCGATCAGGGCGAACAGCCCGCGCTTGCCGGGGTGGTTCGAAGCCAGCCCGCCGCCATCGGTGTTGCACGGGATGGCGCCGCCGAGGGTCAGGTGGCCGTCGGCGGCGAAGGCGCCGCTCTCCCCACGCGGGCAGAAGCCGATGTCTTCCAGGGCCAGCAGCGGGGTGATGGTGAAGGCGTCGTAGAGCTGCGCGACGTCCACGTCGGCGACCGTCAGGCCGGCCATCTCCAGGGCCCGCGGCGCCGTGCGGGCGGCCGGCGTGACCAGGTCCCGGGGCAGCTGGCTGATCTGGGTACGCTGGGTAGCCATGCCGAAGCCCGCCACGTAGACCGGGCGCTTGGCGCAGTCCGCCGCCCGCTCGCGGCTGGTCATGACCAGGGCGCCGCCGCCGTCGGTGACCACGCAGCAGTCCAGCCGGTGCAGCGGGCTGGCGATCAGCGGGGAGTCCACCACATCCCGCACCGTGATGGGCTTGTGCCCCAGGGCGGCGTGGGGGTTGCGGGCGGCATGCCCGCGGAAGGTCACGGCGACGCTGGCCAGCTGTTCTGCCGTGGTGCCGTAAACGTGCATGTGGCGCTGGGCGAACATCGCGTAGGTGGCGATCAGCGTGGGGGCGAAGGGCAGTTCGAACTGGCCCGGGCCTGCCGGCAGCACGAAGGGGTCGAAGGACGGTGTTTCCAAAGGCCACCACCGGGGCGCGGCGGCGTAACTGATCACCACCACCTCGGCCAGGCCGGCGGCGATGGCGGTCGCCGCATGGGCGGCATGCACCAGGTAAGAACAGCCGCCGACGTCGGTGCTGTCGAACCAGCGCGGCTCGATGCCCAGGTATTCCGCCATCTCGGTGACGCTGTTGACGCCGCCGCCTTCCGCCCAGTCGCCGGAGGCGACGCACAGCCCGTCCACGTCCTCCAGGCCCAGGCCCGCCTCGCTCAGCGCCCGGCCGATGCACTCCGCCTGGATGGCGAAGGGGTGCACGTCGGGGGCGTGTCGAAGGGGCGACTCATAGGCGCCGACGATGGCGGCGCGTCCGGAAAGGTTCAAGGCGACCTCCTCAGCAAGGTGAACCTGGGACGCACTGTCCGATGCACGGCCCCGCCCAACAAGCAGTTAGAAATCGAACAATTGGTGCAGTAAACGCACCAGTCGTACTGGCACGGGTTTTGTTTGCCGCTTGTCCCGATAGCCGGTTCGAGAACGCCATGAACAGACGCCTGCCGCCCCTGGTTGCCATCCGCGCCTTCGAAGCCTTCAGCCGCTTCGGCAGCGTGCGCAAGTGCGCGGAAGAGCTGGCCGTGTCCCACACGGTGATCTCCCGACACATCCAGAACCTGGAGACGGCGGTGGGCGCCAAGCTGGTGAGGAAATCCGGTCGCGGCCTGGAGCTGACCCGCGAGGGACAGCGCTATGCGACCCAGCTGCGGCGAGCGTTCGACATCATCGCCGACGCCAGCGGGGACCTGAAGCAGGGCGAGGACGCCCTGCACGTCTGCTGCATGGCGGGCCTCGCCTCGCGGCGCCTGCTGGCGCGCCTGAGCGAACTGGAGGAAGCCCTCGCCGGCCGCGAGCTGACCCTCGAACCCACCAGCACGCGCCCTGACTTCAACCGCAACGAGGCCGATGCCGAGATCGTCTACCTGGAAGAGCTGAACCTGGGCGACGAGCTCTGCGCGGAGCTGTTCGTGCGCCCGCTGATCCGCGCGGTCGCGAGTCCCGCCTTCTGCAACCGCTACGACGACATCCAGTCGGCCGACGACCTGGTGCACCTGCCGCTGATCCACGAGCGCAACACCCAGCGCTGGTCCCAGTGGCTGAGCATGGCGGGGGTCACCGACGTGCCCCGGCTGCGCGGGCCGCGCCTCTGGCACGGGCACCTGACCCTGGAAGCCGCCTGCATGGGGCAAGGGGTGGCCCTGGTGAGCGAGTTGCTGGCGGACGAGAAGATCGCCTCCGGCGACCTGGTGGATGTGCTCCCCGTGCCGATCCGCCTGGGCGGCTATTACTTCATCGCGCCGACCCGCAAGTGGAACGACCAGGCCATCGTCCGGTTGCGGCAATGGCTGCACACGGTATTCGCCAGCACCCTGCGCAATGGCGCGTGAAATGCACCAATTTCATGACCCTCCCGCATCGCCGCACAAGGACGGTGCACGCACCTTTGGAGACCCCATGACCGACCGTTCCCCGAAGCCCGTCGCCCATACCACCGTCAAACCCGAGTGGATCGACCTCTACGGGCACATGAACATGGCCTACTACGTCCTGGTCCTGGATGAGCTGGGCCACCAGATCCTGGAGCGCTTCGGGCTGGGCGCGGGCTATACCCAGGCGGAAAACCGCGGGCTCTTCACCGTGGACGCAGCCATCCAGTACCGCAAGGAAGTGCGCGAGGGCGACCGCCTGCGGGTGGAACTCACCCCGCTGCGCTTCGACGACAAGCGCCTGTGGACCCGGGTCGAGCTGTTCAACGACGACCAGGGCTACCTGAGCGCCGTCATGGAGCAGACCGCCCTGAACGTCGACCTCGGCACCCGCCGGGCCTGCGCCTTCTCCGAAGCCGCTACGGCCTCCCTCGCGCGGTTGTTCGAACAGCTCCCGCCCTCCTGACCCCGCGCGCGGCTCAGGAGGCCGCGCCCGGGCGCTGGCCGCCCAGCGCCACCCCCATGCCGAGGGTCACCGCCGCCACGCCGAGCCAGGCGGCCCGGGTCGGGTGTTCACCCAGCAACACCAGGGCTGCGGCCGTGGTGATGCAGGGCACTGCTGCGGTGAACAGCGCCGTGCGGTGAGCCCCGAGGATCGCCACGGCGCGGGTATAGACGAGGATGGACACGACGCCCAGCAAGAGGCCCTGGAAAATGCCTTGCGCCACTACGTCCTGCCAGGCGACGGCGGCCCTGTCGGGGAGGGGCAACACGGCATACACCGGCAGGAAGCCCGCCAGCGACCCGGTCGCGACGAGGGCCGCCGCGTGCAGGGGCGCCACCTTCAGGCGCTGGGCCAGCAAGCCATAGGCCGACCAGCTGAACGCGGCCAGCAACAGCGCGCCGTCCCCCAGCCATTGCCCCGTGGTCGCGCCCTGAAGGCTGTCCCAGGCCATGGCGCCGATCCCGGCCAGGATGAGCGCCAGGCCGCCCTTGCGCGCCGCCGAAACCGGGCCGCCCGCCAGCACGAAGGTGAACAACGGGATCGTGCCGTGCAGCAGCACCGCGCCATGGCTGGCCGGGGCCAGGCGGAATCCGGCGTAGGCCAGCAGGGCGAACCCCAGGCCACCGCTCAGGGCCAGCAGCGCAGCCTGGTACCCACGAAGGTGCCCCAAGCCACGGCGCAGCACGACCGGGAACAGCAGTATGCCGGCCACCCCGAAGCGCAGCAGGGCCAGGCCCGGCAACGTCAGCGCAGTGGAAGTGAGTCCGAACCGCGACACCAGGGTGAAGCCGGCGAACAGCGCCACCGCGAGCAGGGCGCAGGCCAGTCCGGCCAGGTAAGGTCCGGCCAGGGGGAATCCGGCCGGGGAAGGCCCGGCCTGGCGAGTCCCGGGCATTGGAGGCCCCGTCCGACCGGGCCCGTTGGAAGACCGCGGCACTCAGCGGCCCCGGGCCTGGTCGCCGCTCAGGGTCAGCACGGCGCTGGCGATGCTCGCCACCACCTTGCCGTCCTCCCGCTGGATGTCGCAGCGGTAGTGGCTGATGGTCCGCCCCCGGTGCTCGGCCCACGCCCGGGCCCGCAAGCACGAGCGCCAGACCGGACGCAGGAAGGTGGCCTTCAGGTCGATGCTGGTGAAACTCTGGCCCTCGTCCATCAGCGTGGAATGGGCCGTGCCGATGGCGGCGTCCGCCAGTTCGCAGAGCAGCCCGCCGTGGACGGTGCCCTGCTGATTGCCATGACGAGCCGGGTCGGCCTCCAGCTCCAGGGTCGCGCAGGCCTCGCCGATCGCCACCAGGCGGAACCCCAGCAGTTGGGAAATGGCAGTGGGATAGCGCATGTGGGTCACCGCGTTCTCGGCCAGGGTGCCCTGGAGCTGGCGCTGCAGGTAGTCCAGTACGGGGAGCGGGTCGAGGTCCGGGGCCATGGTGCCTCCTGCGGGATGGTGGGAACGGCGGTTCTCCGGCAGGCTAAGCATCCAACTTAGAACAATCAAAGAATTGTCCTAGGGACACCTCATGACACCCTCTCCTCTCACTTCGCTCCTCGAACGCCTGGCGGCCGCCATCCGCAGTGGCGAGCTGCCGCCCGGGACGGCGCTGCCCACCCACCGGCAGTTGGCGGCCAGCCATGGCATCGCCATCGCCTCGGCCAGCAAGGTCTACGCCCAACTCAAGGCCATGGGCCTGGTGATAGGCGAGACGGGGCGCGGCACCTTCGTCCGCGACCGGCCCCTGCAACGGCCGTGGGACAGCGGCGACGAGTCGCGCCTGAGCGCCCGTGCTGCGGACCTGTCCTTCAACCACCCCGGCGGGCCGGGCCAGGCGGACCTGCTGCGGACGATGCTGCGGGAACTGGCGGGCTCCGGCGATCTGGCCGCGCTGATGCACCAGCAACCACCGGGCGGGCGGCGCCACGAACGGCAGGCCGTGGCGGACTTCCTGGCGCGGGAACGAGGCATCCGGGTGGAGGCGCAGCAGGTCTTCCTGGTCAACGGCGCCCAGCAGGGCCTGGACATGGCAGCCCGCGCGCTGCTCCGCCCCTGCGACCGGGTTGCCGTCGATGCCCTCACCTACCCCGGCTTCAAGCTCATCGCCGAGGCCCACGACCTGGCCCTGGCGGCCATTCCCTCGCGAGACGACGGTCCCGATCTGGATGCCCTGGAAGCGCTCTGCCGGCGCCAGCCGGTCAAGGCTGTCTACACCATGCCCACCCTGCACAATCCCCTGGGCTGGGTGCTGACCGACCACCAGCGCGAGCGGCTGGTGACGATCGCCCGGCGTCATGACTGCCTGTTACTGGAGGATGCCGCCTACGCCTACCTCGCCGACCCTGCGCCACCGGCCCTGGTGACCCTGGCCCCGGAGCGCACGGTCTATGTGTCCAGCCTGTCCAAGAGTGTGGCCAGCGGCCTGCGCTTCGGCTATCTGGTGGTGCCGGAGGCGTACGCCGCGCGCCTGAAGGCGCAGATCCGCGCCAGCTTCTGGAGTCTGCCCAGCCTGGTCACTGCCATGGCCACCCGCTGGATGCAGGACGGCACGGTGAAGCGGCTGGAATACGAGCGCCGGCGCGAAGCCGGCCTGCGCCAGGCCATCGCCCGCGAGGTGTTCGCCGGGATGGCGGTGACCGCCCATTCCGCCGCGCTGTTCCTGTGGGTGCCGCTGCCGGCCGAGCTGCGCATGGACCGTATCGCCACGGCGCTGGCCGAGCGGCAGATCGCGGTCTCCAAGGCGGACGCCTACGCCACCACGCGACACGCCCCGCACGCCCTGCGCCTGGGCCTGAGCTCGGTGCCGCTGGAGCAGCTGGCCGATGTGCTCACCCAGGTGCGCGCGGTGATCGAGGGCTTTCCCCCGTAGCATCCGCAGCGCTCGGCCAATGAGCGTGGACGGTGCATTCCAATGGCCGGGAGGCAGGCGGCGCTACCAGACGAAACGCGACTCCAGGCGGAACAGGAAGACCCCCTCGATGGTGGCAGCGATGTCATTGATCAACGTGCCGACAATGGAATCGTCGGCGACCGAATACACCTGCTGCCCCTCCGTTCGAAACAGCCAGACACCCTCGTCCGAACGGATGTTGCCGAACGGGTCGATCCAGCCGACCCGTGCCCCTTCATGCCCCACCCCGAATATCACGTGGCGATTTCCCGCGAACGTACCGACCATCGCTTCACCGCCTTACTGCGCTTTCTCTGAGGAATAGCCGAACTTCCGGCAACTGGCCATCACCGTTCGGCGAGGCGACTGTATACGCGCACTGGAAGACGGGAAGCCAAGCGGGCTTTCCTATCGGGGCGATAGGTTCACCTTGGGGCGTCCCAGAGGCGCCGGATCGCTGGCGATCTGGATGTCCTCCAGCCACGAAGGCCGGGCCAGGGCGGCTGCCCAGATCATGGCCGCTTCCAGGGTGAGCGTCTGGCAATGGGTGTGATGCTGCTCGGCCAGTTGGCCGCCCGCCGCATCGTAGACGCCGAAGAACACCTCGAGCCCATTGGCGGCGCTGCGTCGCCCGTGGATCTCGAGACGACGGCCATCGGGCAACGTCTTCTCGAAATAGCGGTCCGCTGGACCGCTGCTGCTGAAGGCGTGGTAACTGCTTCCTCGATTCAGCATGGTTCGTTCCGGTACGTGTCGCGAGCGTCTCATTTGCTCGGCTTGTGAAAGGCAATGGGGTTCATCCGTTCGCGCCACCCGGCGAACGATCAGTGTCGGCTCGGCAGAACAGCGTCTCGAACGGGATGGCCGGGGTGCGTGCCTCGATCCAGTCGCACAGGTTTTGCCTGGCGCGCGGGCACCGAGCGGCCTCCCGAGGTCGGACCGTCCATCCGTCTACCTGACCGTGACAGGGCCGAACGAGTTTCGTCGCCTTGCCGAATCAGGCGATCCGGCTGCCAGCGAGCGGCTGCACGCCCACGTGTGTCTCTCGCCCTTCCCCACACCCGTCGTCTGCACGTCGGTCCGGCTCGGCCGGGGTGGGCTAGCCTGGCAAGGCGCCTGTGTGAACGGTCAGCTTTCCTGACCGGTTCCCGGGTGCGAGGTGCCTGGAACGGGCGTATCGGGACGAGCGTACCTTCAGACGGACGGCTCATTCCCACTACTGGCACCCCGCGATATCACGCTAATACTTGAGGAACTCGGCGGCCTGCGCGGCACAGGCACGCCCGACGGACAAGGATGACTGGAGGCTCGTATGCACGCTCGGCACGCTCACCCCTCGGCGCTCAGGATCGCCCTGGAACCCCGGCTGATGTTCGACGGCGCCATGGTCGCCACCGCCGATGCCACGACCCACCCGGACAATGCCGCGGCCGCAGCCGCGGCAGCCGAAGCCAGCGAGCACCAGGCAGCCGCCGCCCACGAAGCCCTCAGTCATGCCCTCGCCGCGGTACCGCCCGCGCCGCCGGCGGCCGACCGCCAGGAAATCTACTTCGTCGACGCCAACCTGCCCGATCGCGACGTGCTGGTGGCGGCGCTGCCCAGCCAGGCCGAGATCGTCTACCTGAACCGCGATGCCGACGGGCTCCTGCAGATCGCCGATGCCCTGCGCGGGCGCAGCGGGATCGACGCCATCCACCTGGTGACCCACACCGCCGAAGCCACCTTGCAGCTGGGCAACGTCCAGCTCACCACCGAATCGATCCTGGGCCGCTACAGCGAGCAACTGGGCGAGATCGGCCAACACCTGAACAGCGGCGCCGACGTACTGATCTATGGCTGCGACCTGGCGGCCGGCGACGACGGCCAGGCGACCCTGCAGGCGCTGGCCGACACCCTGGTGGCCGACGTCGCGGCCTCGGACAACACCACCGGTGCGGGCGGCGACTGGGTGCTGGAGCGCCACGTGGGCACCATCGAGACCACCCCGTTCCACGCCGAGGACTGGAACCACCAGTTGCTGGTCTCGGTGCCGGTCAACGACACCGTCACCGTGCTGCCCAACAGCACCGGCAACGTGATCGCCGTACTGGCCAACGACATCATCGTGGCCGGCACCACGGTCAGCGTGGCCAACGTCACCACCCCTGCCCACGGCACCGTGGTGCTCAACGCCAACAACACCATTTCCTATACGCCCACCGCCAACTACAGCGGCACCGACAGCTTTACCTACACCATGCGCGACAGCCTCGGGCTGAGCCTGGGCACCGCCACGGTATCCGTCACCGTCGATGCCCCGCCGACCCTGCAGGTGCCCACCCTGGGCACCTACCTGGAGGACGCCTCCATCGTCTTCTCCAGCGCCCTGGGCACCCGGATCACCGTCGCCGACATCGACAACACCACCACCCAGGTGACCCTCTCGGTCCCCAGCGGCAGCCTGACCCTGGGCTCCCTGACCGGCCTGACGTTCCTCCAGGGCGATGGCGTCGCCGACCCCATCATGACCCTGCGCGGCACCATCGCCGCCGTCAACGCGGCCCTCAACGGCCTGGTCTACACCCCGGTGGCCGACTTCAACGGCTCGGTGAACCTCACCGTCAGCGTGACCGACAGCCTGACCGCCGCGGTCACCTCCAGCGTGCCGATGACCTTTACCCCGGTCGCCGACATCGTCCCCGACGCCGTGAGCACGCTGCAGAACAACGCCGTCACCTTCAACGTGCTGAGCAACGACACCTTCTCCAACCCCGGCCGCGTGGTCAGCGCCTACGGCGCCCCGGCCCACGGCACGGTGGTCATCGACGCGGCGGGCAACGCGGTCTACACGCCGGCGGCCGGCTATGCCGGCACCGACACCTTCACCTACACCGTGAGTTCCGGCGGCGTCACCGAGACCGGCAGCATCACCGTCACCACCTACATCAACAGCCCGCCCACCATCAGCGTGCCGGCGGCGCAGACCTTCGCCGAGGACGTGACGCGGATCTTCTCCAGCAGCGCCGGCAACGCCATCACCGTGGCCGATGCCAACGGCGACATCCTCACCGTCACCCTGCAATCGACCCACGGCAGCCTGACCCTGGCGCAGTTCAGCGGCCTCACCTTCCTCACCGGCACCGGCGTGGGCAACAGCCTGATGGTGTTCCGCGGCAGCGCCAGCGCCATCAACGCCGCCCTCAACGGCCTGTCCTTCACCCCGGTCCCCGACTACTACGGCGGCGCCACCCTGAGCATCCAGGCCAGCGACGGCATCGCCGCGGTGCAGAGCGCCAACGTCGCGCTGAACCTGACCCCGGTGGTGAACGGCGTACCCGATTCGATCCAGACCGGGCCGCTGACCCCGGTCACCTTCCTGCCCCTGGCCAACGACACCTTCCTCGGCACGCCCAGCGTGACCGCGGTGAGCGCTCCCAGCCATGGCACAGTCGTGCTGCTGAACAACGCCATCACCTACACCCCCGCCGCCGGCTTCACCGGCAGCGACACCTTCACCTACACGGTGACCTCGGGCGGGGCCACCGAGCAGGTGGTGGTCAACGTCACCGTCGGCGACACGCCGCCCACCTCCGTCAGCCTGGGCACCCTGTCCACCGTGGACGGCGGCCTGGTAGCGGTCTCCGCGGCCCTGGCCTTCCGCGACCCCGACCCGCTGGACGTGCTCACCTACAGCGCCAGCGGCCTGCCCGCCGGGCTCAGCATCAACGCCACCACCGGGATCATCAGCGGGCTGGTCAACACCCATGCCTCCACGGTCAACGGCGGGGTCTACAACGTGGTGGTGACCGCCACCGACCTGGCCGGTGCCAGCGCCAGCAGCACCCTGCAGCTGCGGGTCAGCAACCCCGCGCCGATCCCCCTGCTGGGGCTGCAGGTGGGCGGCAGCGAGGACAGCCTGCTGGGCATCAGCGCCAGCGCCCTGGGCATCATCGACCCGGACGGCGACGCCTTCAGCATCACCCAGGCCAGCGCCCTGCACGGCACCGTCACGATCAACGCGGACGGCTCCCTGAGCTACATGCCCAACGCCAACTACTTCGGCCTGGACACCATCACCTACACCGTGACCGACGTCGACGGCGGCTCCGCCACCGGCTACGTGGCCGTCGTCCTGGCCGCGGTGCCCGACCTGCCGGTGCTCAACCTGCCGAGCATCCCGCTGCTTGCCGAAGACACCCCGCTGGTCTTCGCCAACCTCGCCGGGCAGCAGCTGAGCGTGCTGGACGTGGACGGGGAAACCCTGCAACTGAGCCTGAACGTCCCCCTCGGCAGCCTCACCCTCACCCAGACCGCCGGCCTCACTTTCCTCCAGGGCGACGGCATCGACGACAGCGTGATGGTCTTCACCGGCAGCGCGCTGAGCATCAACGCCGCCCTTTCCAGCCTGATCTACACCCCCGGCGCCGACTACAACGGCCCGGTCAACATCAACCTGGCCCTGAGCCAGATCACCGGCGGCCTGCTCAGCGTCAACGCGACCCTGCCCATCAGCATCGCGCCGGTGGCCGACATCGTGAACGACACGGTCAGCACCGCCCTCAACACCCCGGCGCTGTTCAACGTGCTGACCAACGACAGCTTCGAGAACCCGGGCCGGGTGGTGAGCAGCTTCACCAACCCGAGCCACGGCTCGGTCACCCTCGACGCCCAGGGCAACGCCGTCTACACCCCGGCCAGCGGCTACGTCGGCAGCGACAGCTTCACCTACACGGTGACCTCCAACGGCACCACCGAAACCGCCACCGTGACGATCTCCATCGCCCAGCCCAACGTCGCGCCGACCCTCAGCACGCCGCCGGGCCAGACCTCTGCCGAGGACACCCCGCTGGTGTTCTCCAGCGCCGCCGGCAACGCCATCGTGGTGGCCGACGCCAACGGCGACGTCCTGACCGTCAGCCTGCAGGTGACCCAGGGCACCCTGACCCTGTCGCGCACCAACGGGCTCACCTTCAGCACCGGCGACGGCACCACCGATGCCAGCCTGGTGTTCAGCGGCAGCGCCGCCGCGATCAACGCCGCCCTGGACGGTCTGACCTTCAACCCGGTCGCCGACTACAACGGCGCCGCCACCCTGACCCTCAGCGTCAGCGACGGCCTGCTCAGCCAGGCCGGCTCCGTCGCGCTGACCATCACCCCGGTCGCCGACGGCGTCCCTGACAGCATCCAGACCGGCCCGCTGGTGCCGGTGATCTTCTATCCCCTGGCCAACGACAACTTCGAGGGCCTGCCGCGCATCACCGCCGTCACCCAGGGCGCCCACGGCACGGTCACCCTCGGCCTGGGGGGCGCGGTCACCTATACCCCGGCCCTGGGCTATACCGGCTCGGACACCTTTTTCTATACCGTCACTTCCGGTGGCGTCACCGAGCAGATCGCGGTGAATGTCACCGTCGGCAACCACGCCCCCACCACCTCCGGCCCCCTCGGCACCCTGAACACCCTCGACGGCGCCCTGGTGGCCGCCAGCACCGCCCAGGCCTTCAGCGACGCCGACGCGCTGGACGTGCTGAGCTACAGCGCCACCGGGCTGCCCGCCGGGCTGAGCATCGACCGTCTCACCGGCCTGATCACCGGGGTGGTGGACACCCACGCCTCGGTCCATGGCGCCAACGGCAGCGGCCTCTACACCGTGACCGTCCGGGCCACCGACCTCGCCGGGGCCAGCGTCAGCACGACCCTGCAGATCCAGGTCGGCAACCCGCCGCCGGTGCCGCTGGTGGGCCTGAGCGTCAATGCGCTGGAGGACACCCCGCTGCTGATCACCGCCAACACCCTGGCCATCATCGACCCGGACGGCGACGCGCTCACCCTCACCGCCGCCAGCGCCCTGCACGGCAGCGTGACCATCAACCCCGACGGCTCCCTGAACTACGTGCCCTCGGCCAACTTCAACGGCCTGGACCGCATCACCTACACGGTGGTTGACGCCGACGGCGGCCAGGCCACCGGCTACGTGGCGGTCGTGGTGGTGGCGGTGCCCGACCTGCCGATCCTGCAGGTGCCGAACCTGGTGCTGCTGGCGGAGGACACGCCGCTGTTGTTCGCCAACATCCTCGGCCAGCGCCTGAGCGTCGGCGACGTGGACGGCGAGGTGCTCGACCTGCGCCTGAGCGTGCCCATCGGCAGCTTCACCCTGACCCAGACCGCCGGCCTGAGCATCAGCGAAGGCGACGGCGTCGACGACAGCACCCTGCGCTTCTCCGGCAGCGTGGCGGATATCAACGCGGCGTTGGACGGCCTGATCTACACCCCGGGGGCCGACTACAACGGCCCGCTGGCCATCACCCTGCAGCTGGGGCGACTGGTAGGCGGCATCCTCAACGTGAACGCCACGCTGCCGATCCAGATCGCGCCCGTGGCCGACATCGTCGACGACAGCGTCAACGTCACCCTGGACACCCCGGTCGGCTTCAACGTGCTGGCCAACGACACCTTCGAGAACGCCGGACGCTACGTCAGCGGCTTCACCACGCCGGCCCACGGCACCCTGACCCTGGATGCCCAGGGCAACGCCCTCTACACCCCCACCAGCGGCTATCTGGGCACCGACAGTTTCACCTACACCGTCACCTCCAACGGCACCACGGAAACCGCCACGGTCACCCTCACCACCGCCCTGCCCAACTACGCGCCGACGGTGCTGGCGCCCGCCGCGCAGGCCGCCCAGGAAGACACGCCGCTGATCTTCTCCAGCGCCGCCGGCAACGCGCTGGTGGTGGCCGACGCCAACGGCGACCTCCTCACCATCACCCTGCAGGTCACCCACGGCACCCTGACCCTTGCCCAGACCGCCGGCCTCAGCTTCACCAGTGGCGACGGCGTCGCCGACGCCAGCATGGTCTTTCGCGGCAGCGCCGCCGCGATCAACGCCGCCCTGGACGGCCTGACCTTCGCCCCGGTGGCCGACTACAACGGCAGCGCCACCCTGAACATCCTGGCCAGCGACGGCCAGCTCAGCCAGAGCGCCAGCACCGCCCTGACCCTCGCCGCGGTCGCCGACGCGGTGCCCGATACGGTCCAGACCCAGCCCCTGGTGCCGGTCACCTTCTACCCCCTGACCAACGACACCTTCAGCAACCCCGACGCCGCCCTCACCGCGGTCAGCGCGGCTGCCCACGGCAGCGTGGTGATCGGCCCCGGCGGCGCGCTCATCTACACGCCGGCCCCGGGCTACCGGGGCGTCGACAGCTTCACCTACACCATCACCTCCGGCGGCGTGACCGAGCAGGCCACGATCACCGTGGTGGTGGGCACCAACAGTGCGCCGGTGGCGGGCAGCCTCGGCAGCCTGGCCGGTGTCGACGGGGGCGGGGTGCTGGTGGCGGCGGGCGCCTCCTTCTCCGACAGCGACCTGTTCGACGTGCTGACCTACCTCGCCACCGGGCTGCCCGCAGGGCTGAGCATCGACGCCGCCACCGGCGTGATCAGCGGCGTGCTCGATACCCACGCCTCGGTACAGGTGCCCGGCGGCCGCTACGCGGTGACCGTCACCGCCACCGACCTGGCCGGCGCCAGCGCGTCTTCGGTGCTGCTGATCACCGTCAGCAATCCGCCGCCGGTGACCACCCCGGCAGTGGCCACCGTGCTGGAAGACACCCCCCTGACCATCACCCAGTTCAGCGTGGTGGACCCGGACAACGACAGTATCGCCCTCACCGCCGCCAGCGCCCTGCACGGCAGCGTGGTGCTCAACCCCGACGGCTCGCTGACCTACACCCCCAATGCCAACTACAACGGCCTCGATACCATCACCTACACGGTGGTGGACGCCGATGGCGGCCGCGCCACCGGGGTCATCGCGGTGACCGTCCTGCCGGTGGTGGACCTGCCCACCCTGCAGCTGCCCACGATCCCGCTGTTCGCCGAAGACACCCCGCTGATCTTCGCCAACCTGGTGGGCCAGCAACTGAGCGTCGGCGATGTGGACGGCGAACTGGTGGACCTGCGCCTGAGCGTGCCCATCGGCGGCTTCACCCTGACCCAGACCGCCGGCATCAGCATCAGCGAAGGCGACGGGGTCGACGACAGCACCCTGCGGATCTCCGGCACGGTGGCGGACATCAATGCCGCGCTGAACGGGCTCATCTATACCCCGGGCGCCGACTACAACGGCCCGCTGACCATCAACCTGGAACTGGGCCAGCTGGGCCTGCCCCTCAGCGTCACCGCGATCCTGCCGATCCAGATCGTCCCGGTGGCGGACATCGTCGACGACCACGTCTCGACCACCACCGATAACGCGGTGGGCTTCAACGTGCTGGCCAACGATACCTTCGAGAACCCGGGCCGGGTGGTGCAGAGCTTCACCAACCCCGCCCACGGCACCGTCACCCTGGATGCCCAAGGCAATGCCGTCTACACCCCGGATGCCGGCTTCACCGGCACCGACACCTTCACCTACACCGTGTACTCCAACCAGACCACGGAGACTGCCACGGTCACCGTGTCCATCAACGCGGCGCCCAACACCGACCCAGTGGCCACGGCCCTCGCCAACCGCACCGCCCAGGACGGCCAGAGCCTGTCCCTGAACGTGTCCGGTGCTTTCAGCGACACCGACGGCGACGCCCTGACCTACAGCGCCAGCGGCTTGCCAGCCGGCCTTGCCATCGACCCGGCCACCGGTATCATCAGCGGCACCCTGGGCGGCCATGCCTCCATCCAGGTGCCCAGCGGCGCCTATGCCATCGTGATCACCGCCGACGACGGCCACGGCGGCCAGGTCAGCGCCGGTTTCACCCTCACCGTGAGCAACCCGCCGCCCACCGCCAACCCGGACAGCTTCAGCGTCGCCGAAGGCTCGGTGCTCAACGGCGACGTGTTGGCCAACGACAGCGACATCGACCAGGACAGCCTGAGCGTCAACACCACGCCGCTGCAGGGCCCTGCCCACGGCACCCTGGTGCTCAACGCCGACGGCACCTTCATCTACACCCCGACCCTCAACTACCGCGGGCCGGACAGTTTCACCTACCAGTTGGTGGACGCCGACGGTGGCACGGCCAGTGCCGGGGTGACTCTCACCGTCACCCCGGTGAACGCACCTCCCGCCCCGGTGGGCACCATTGCGCCCCAGGTGGCCGACGACAGCAGCGCCTTCAGCCTGAACGTGGCCGGCAACTTCACCGACGCCAACGGCGACACCCTGACCTACAGCGCCAGCGGCCTGCCCACCGGCCTCGCCATCGACCCGGCCTCCGGCCTCATCAGCGGCACCCTGGCCCACGACGCCTCGACCCAGGGAACC
The DNA here is from genome assembly GCF_007109405.1 of Pseudomonas mangiferae. Classification (GTDB taxonomy): domain Bacteria; phylum Pseudomonadota; class Gammaproteobacteria; order Pseudomonadales; family Pseudomonadaceae; genus Pseudomonas_T; species Pseudomonas_T mangiferae. The sequence continues at coordinate 109,346 of NZ_VJOY01000001.1, read as the reverse complement.
AACGGCAGCGGTGCCTATACGGTCACCGTCACCGCCGACGATGGCAACGGCGGGCAGGTGACCCAGACCTTCGCCCTCAGCGTGAGCAACCCCGCGCCCACCACGGCCGGCGGCAGCATCAGCCTGGCGGAAGACACTCCCTACAACGGCACCCTGACGGCCAGCGACGTTGACGGCGACAGCCTGTCCTTCGCCGCGGCCCAGCCGCCTGCCCACGGCAGCCTGGTGCTCAACCCCGACGGCACCTTCACCTACACGCCCAACGCCAACTACAACGGCCCGGACAGTTTCAGCTACCGGGTCACCGACAGCGACGGCGGGGTCGCCGTGGCGACGGTCAGCATCACCGTCACCCCGGTCAACGACGCCCCGACGGTCAGCAGCCCCATCGCCGCCCAGACCGGCATCGACAGCGCTGCCTTCGGCCTGAACGTCGCGGGGAATTTCGCCGACCCGGACGGCGACAGCCTGAGCTACTCGGCCAGCGGGCTCCCCGCCGGCCTTTCCATCGACCCGGCTACCGGCCTGATCAGCGGCACCCTGGCCCACGACGCCTCGACCCAGGGCCCCAACGGCGGCGGGGTGTACACCGTCACCATCACCGCCGACGACGGCCACGGCACGCAGGTGGCCCAGAGCTTCACGCTCAGCGTCAGCAACCCGCCGCCCCTCACCAACGACAGCGCCTTCACCACCGCCGAGGGCAGCACCCTGTCCGGGGTCCTGATCGCCAGCGACATCGACGGCGATACCCTGAGCTTCAGCGTGACCCAGCAACCGGCCCACGGCACCCTGGCGCTCGCCCAGGACGGCACCTTCACCTACACCCCGGACGCGCTGTACAGCGGCCCGGACAGCTTCAGCTACCAGGTGACCGACAGCGACGGCGGCGTCGCCACCGCCGTGGTCAGCATCGACGTGGGCGCGGTGAACCACCCGCCGGTGGCCAACGCCGCCATCGGCGCCCAATCCGCCACCGACGCCGGCGCCTTCAGCCTCAACGTGGCGGGCAACTTCTCCGACGCCGACGGCGACACCCTGACCTACAGCGCCAGCGGCCTGCCCGCCGGGCTGAGCATCGACCCGGCCACGGGGCTCATCAGCGGCACCCTGGGCGGCCATGCCTCCACCCAGGGCCCCAACGGCGCGGGCGTCTACACGGTCCTGGTGACGGTGAGCGACGGCAACGGCGGCAGCATCGGCCAGAGCTTCACCCTCAGCGTGAGCAACCCGGCCCCCAGCACCGCCAACAGCACCGTCAGCGTCGCCGAGGACACCCCCTACAGCGGCCAGCTGAACGCCACCGACCTCGACGGCGACGCCCTGACCTTCAGCGTCACCACGCCGCCGCTGCACGGCAATCTGGTACTGAATACCGACGGCAGCTTCACCTACACCCCGGCGCCTGACTACAACGGCCCGGACAGCTTCGCCTACCAGGTGACCGACGGCGACGGCGGCATCGCCACCGCAGTGGTGAGTGTCTCGGTCAGCACGGTCAACGACGCGCCGACCGGCGTGGGCAGCATCGCCGCCCAGACCGCCGCCGACAGCAGCGCCTTCAGCCTGAACGTCTCCGGGAACTTCAGCGACGTGGACGGCGATGCCCTGACCTTCAGCGCCAGCGGGCTGCCTGCCGGGCTCGCCATCGACCCGGCCACCGGCCTGATCAGCGGCACCCTGGCCCATGACGCCTCGACCCAAGGCCCCATGGGCGGCGCCTACACCGTCATCGTGACCGCCAGCGACGGCAACGGCGGGCAGGTCGACCAGACCTTCACCCTGACCGTGAACAACCCGGCGCCCAGCACCGCCAACAGCGCCTTCACCACCGCCGAGGACACCGCCTACGGCGGCGTGCTGCTGGCCACCGACGTGGACGGCGACACCGTCACCTTCAGCGTTACCCAGCGACCGGCCCACGGTGATCTGATGCTGGACGCCGACGGCACCTTCCTCTACCGGCCGGCCCTCAACTACAACGGCCCCGACAGCTTCACCTACCAGGTGGTGGACAGCGACGGCGGCATCGCCACCGCCGTGGTGAACATCGTCGTCAGCGCAGTCAACGACATCCCCACCACCCGGGTGATCGTCCCGCAGAGTGCGGCGGACGGCGCGCCGTTCAGCCTCGATGTGTCCGGCAATTTCTACGACGCCGACGGCGATGCGCTGACCTACAGCGCCAGCGGCCTGCCCGTCGGCCTCGCCATCGACCCGGCCACCGGCCTGATCAGCGGCACCCTGTCCAGCAGCGCCTCGACCCAGGGGCCCAACGGCGCGGGCGTCTACAGCGTCACCCTCAGCGTCGACGACGGTCAGGGCGGCGTGGTCAGCCAGACTTTCACCCTCACTGTCAGCAATCCGCTACCCAGTACCAGCGACAGCAGCCTCAGCACCGCCGAAGACACGCCCTACAGCGGCGTGCTGCTGGCCACCGACCCGGATGGCGACAGCCTGGCGTTCAGCGTCGCCCAGCAACCGGCCCACGGCAGCCTGGTGCTCAATCCCGACGGCAGCTTCACCTACACCCCGGCGGCCAACTACAACGGCCCGGACAGCTTCACCTACCGGGTGACCGACAGCGACGGCGGGGCATCCACCGCGGTGGTGAGCATCAGCGTCAGCGCGGTCAACGATGCCCCCACCCCGGTGGGCAGCATCGCTGCGCAGAACGCCAGCGACAGTGCCGGTTTCAGCCTCAACGTGGCCGGCGCCTTCAACGACGCCGACGGCGACACCCTGACCTACGGCGCCAGCGGCCTGCCCGCCGGCCTCGCCATCGACCCGGCCACCGGCCTGATCAGCGGCACCCTGGCCAGCAGCGCCTCGACCCAGGGCCCCAATGGCGGCGGGACCTACACCGTCATCGTCACCGCCAGCGATGGCAACGGCGGCAGCGTCGACCAGACTTTCACCCTCACCGTGAGCAACCCGCCGCCCGGCACCGCCAATGCCAGCTTCGCCCTGACCGAGGACACCCCGTTCAGTGGCGCGCTGCTGGCCAGCGACCCGGACGGCGACGCCCTGACCTTCACCGCCACCCGCCTGCCGCTGCACGGCACCCTGGCCCTCAACCCCGACGGCACCTTCACCTATACCCCGGTAGCCAACTACAACGGCCCGGACAGCTTCACCTACCAGGTCCGCGACGCCGACGGCGGCCTCGCCACCGCCACCGTGACGCTCGCCATCGCGCCGGTGAACGACGCCCCGGTCGCCAACGACGACCGCGCGACCACCCTGGAAGACACCCCGGTGACCATCGACGTGCTGGCCAACGACACCGACGTCGACGGCGACCGGCTCAGCGTGGTGGCCGCCAGCGCGGCCAACGGCACGGTGACCCTCAACCCCGACGGCACCCTCACCTACACCCCCAACGCCAATTTCAACGGCACCGACGTCATCACCTACACCCTCAGCGATGGCGCCGGCCTCACCGCCAGCGCCCAGGTCATCGTCACCGTGGTCCCGGTCAACGATGCGCCGGCCGCCGCGGGCAGCATCGCCGCCCAGAGCGCCAGCGACGGCGCCGGCTTCAGCCTCGCCGTCGGCGGCACCTTCACCGATGCCGACGGCGACGTACTGGCCTACAGCGCCAATGGCTTGCCGGCCGGGCTGAGCATCGACCCGGTCACCGGCGTCATCAGCGGCACCCTGGACGGCCACGCCTCAACCCAGGGTCCCAACGGCGGCGGCGCCTACACGGTGGTGGTGACGGCCAGCGACACCAGCGGCGGCACCGCCAGCCAGACCTTCGTCCTCACCGTGAGCAACCCGCCGCCCAGCAGCGCCAACAGCAGCTTCAGCACCGACGAGAACACGGCCTACAGCGGCGCGCTGCTGGCCAGCGACCCGGACGGCGATGCCCTGACCTTCAGCGTCACCCAGGCGCCCGCCCATGGCAGCCTGGTGCTCAACCCCGACGGCACCTTCACCTACCTGCCCGCGGCCCAGTACAGCGGCACGGATCGCTTCAACTACCAGGTGGTGGACAGCGACGGCGGCATCGCCACCGCCCAGGTGACCATCACCGTCACCGCGGTCAACGACGCCCCGGTCCCGGTGGGCAGCATCGCCGCCCAGAGCGCCAACGACAGCACCGCCTTCACCCTCAACGTCAGCGGCAACTTCGCCGACGCCGACGGCGACGCCCTGACCTACAGTGCCAGCGGCCTGCCGGCCGGGCTGAGCATCGACCCGACCACCGGCCTGATCAGCGGCACCCTGGCCAACAACGCCTCGACCCAGGGCCCCAACGGCGCGGGCACCTATACGGTGGTGGTGACGGCCAACGACGGCCAGGGCGGCTCGGTCGATCAGACCTTCACCCTGACGGCGAACAACCCGGCCCCTGTCACCCGCGACAGCAGCGTCACCACCGACGTCGACACGCCCCTGAGCGGCGCGCTGGTGGCCAACGACGTGGACGGCGATGCCCTGACCTTCAGCGTCATCCAGGCCCCCGCCCAGGGCAGCCTGGTGCTCAACCCCGACGGCACCTTCACCTACACACCGGCCAGCGGCTACAGCGGGCCGGACAGTTTCAGCTACCAGGTGACCGACAGCGACCGCGGCGTCGCCACCGCCGTAGTGACCATCGACGTGGGCGGCACCAACCACGCCCCGGTGACCACCGGCCCCATCGCCACCCAGTCGGCCACCGACGCCGGCCCCTTCAGCCTGAACGTCGCCGGCACCTTCAACGATGCCGACGGCGACACGCTTACCTACAGCGCCAGCGGGCTACCCGCCGGCCTCGCCGTCGACCCCGCCACCGGCCTCATCAGCGGCACCCTGGCCAACAACGCCTCGACCCAGGGCCTCAACGGCAGCGGCGCCTACACGGTGATCGTCGCCGCCGACGACGGCAACGGCGGGCGGGTCGAGCAGCTGTTCACCCTGAACGTCAGCAACCCGGCCCCCAGCACCGCCAACAGCGCGTTCAGCACCGCCAGCGACACCGCCTACAGCGGCGCCCTGGTGGCCAGCGACGTGGATGGCGACGCCCTGACCTTCAGCCTCACCCAGGCCCCCACCCACGGCAGCCTGGTGCTGAATCCCGATGGCACCTTCACCTACACGCCGGCGGGTGCCTACGCCGGGCCCGACCGCTTCACCTACCAGGTCCGCGACGCCGACGGCGGCCTCGCCACCGCCGTGGTGAACATCGACGTCACGGCGGTGAACCAGGGGCCGATCGCCAGCGGCAGCATCGCCGCGCAGTCCGCCAACGACGGCGCCGGCTTCAGCCTCAACGTGGCTGGAAATTTCAGCGATGCCGACGGCGACGTGCTGACCTACAGCGCCAGCGGGCTGCCCGCCGGCCTGAGCCTCGACCCGGCCACCGGGCTGATCAGCGGCACCCTGGCCAGCAGCGCCTCGACCCAGGGGCCCAACGGCGGCGGGTTCTACAGCGTGACCGTCACCGCCAGCGACGGCAACGGCGGCTCGGCTCAGCAGACCTTCACCCTCAGCGTCAGCAACCCGGCCCCGAGCACCGCCAACAGCGCCTTCAGCACTGCCGAAGGCACGTCCTACAGCGGCGCGCTGGTGGCCAGCGACATCGACGGCGACGCCCTGACCTTCAGCGTCGTCCAGTCGCCGCTCCACGGCAGCCTGACGATCAACCCGGACGGCACCTTCACCTATACCCCCGTCGCCGGCTACAGCGGCGCCGACCGTTTCAGCTACCAGGTCCGCGACGTCGACGGCGGCGTCGCCACCGCCCTGGTGAACATCAGCGTCACTGCGGTGAACAGCGCCCCCACCACCAACGGCAACATCGCCGCGCAGAGCGCCAACGATGGCGCGGCCTTCAACCTCAACGTGGCCGGCACCTTCAGCGACGCCGACGGCGACACCCTCACCTACAGCGTCAGCGGCCTGCCCGCCGGCCTGAGCCTGGACCCGGCCACCGGCCTGATCAGTGGCACCCTCGCCCATGACGCCTCCAGTCAGGGGCTCAACGGCAGCGGCGTGTACACCCTGACCGTCACCGCCGACGACGGCCACGGCGGCACCGCCAGCCAGAGCTTCACCCTCAGCGTGAGCAACCCGCCGCCGGTGACCCGCGACAGCAGCGTCACCACCGACGCGAACACGCCGCTGAATGGCGTGCTGGTGGCCACCGACGTCGACGGCGACCCGCTGAGCTTCAGCGTGCTCCAGCAACCGGCCCATGGCAGCCTGGCCCTGAATGCCGATGGCACTTTCACCTATACCCCGGCCAGCGGCTACAGCGGGCCGGACAGCTTCAGCTACCAGGTAACCGACAGCGACGGCGGCGTCGCCACCGCCGTGGTGACCATCGACGTGGGCGCGGCCAACCATGCCCCGGTGAGCACCGGCCCCATCGCCACCCAGTCCGCCAGCGACGCCGGCCCGTTCACCCTCAACGTCGCCGGCAACTTCAGCGACGCCGACGGCGACCCCTTGACCTACAGCGCCAGCGGCTTGCCGGCCGGGCTGAGCATCGACCCGGCCACTGGTCTCATCAGCGGCACCCTGGCCAACAACGCCTCGACCCAGGGCCTCAACGGCAGCGGCGCCTACACCGTGGTGGTCGCCGCCAGCGACGGCAACGGCGGGCGGGTTGAACTGCTCTTCACCCTGAACGTCAGCAACCCTGCACCGACCACCGCCAACAGCAGCTTCAGCACCGCCGAGGACACCCCGTACAGCGGCCAGCTGAATGCCAGCGACGTGGACGGCGACGCCCTGACCTTCAGCGTCACCCAGGCGCCGACCCACGGCAGCCTGGTGCTCAATGCCGACGGCAGCTTCACCTACACCCCGACGGCCGACTACAACGGCCCGGACAGCTTCACCTACCAGGTCCGCGACGCCGACGGCGGCCTCGCCACCGCCGTGGTGAGCCTGTCGGTGACCCCGGAAAACGACGCGCCGACCGCCACCGGCAGCATCCCCACCCAGAGCGCCGCCGATGGCGGCAGCTTCTACCTCAACGTGGGCGGCAACTTCAGCGATGCCGACGGCGACGTGCTCACCTACAGCGCCAGCGGCCTGCCCGATGGACTGAGTATCGACCCCGCCACGGGCCTCATCAGCGGCACCTTGGGCGGCCACGCCTCTACCCAGGGCCCCAACGGCGGCGGGGCCTACACCGTCACCCTCACCGTCAGCGACGGCAACGGTGGCACGCTCCAGCAGACCTTCGTGCTGAATGTCGGCAACCCCCCGCCCACCACCGCCAACAGCGCCTTCACCACCGCCGAGGACACCGCCTACCAAGGCACGCTGGTGGCCAGCGACAGCGATGGCGACGCCTTCACCTTCAGCGTCGCCCAGCCACCTGCCCACGGCACCCTGGTGCTCAACGCCGACGGCACCTTCACCTATACCCCGGCCACCGACTACACCGGCGCCGACAGCTTCACCTACCAGGTGGTGGACAGCGACGGTGGAATCGCCACGGCCGTGGTGAGCATTGTCGTCACGTCGGCTAACGACGCCCCGGTCGCCAACGGCGCCATCGCGGCCCAGACCGCCACCGACAGCTCGGCCTTCACCCTCAACGTCAGCGGTAACTTCACCGATCCGGACGGCGACAGCCTGACCTACAGCGCCAGCGGCCTGCCCGCCGGCCTGGGCATCGACTCCGCCACCGGGCTCATCAGCGGCACCCTGGGGAGCAGCGCCAGCCAGGTGGGCAACGGCGTCTACACCATCACGGTCACCGCCAGCGACGGCAGCAGCCAGGTGGCCCAGGTCTTCACTCTGACCGTCACCAACCCGGCGCCGGTGGCCAGCGACAGCAGCATCGAGGTGGCGGCGGACGGCACCTACACGGGCCAGCTGCCGGCCACCGACCCCGACGGCGACGCCCTCACCTTCAGCACCCTGCAAGCGCCAGCCAACGGCACCCTGACCCTCAACGCCGACGGCAGCTTCACCTACGTGCCGGCCGCCGGTTACAGCGGCGCCGACAGTTTCGTCTACCAGGTGGTCGATGCCGATGGCGCCAGCGCCACGGCCACCGTGACCGTGACCGTCGGTGCCGGTACCGGCACCAACCGGCCGCCGGTGGCCAGCGACAGCACCGCCACCACCGCCGAAGACACCCCGCTGACCCTCGACCCGCTGGCCACGGCGAGCGATCCGGACGGCGACCCGCTGACCGTCACCGCCGCGTCGGCGGGCAACGGCAGCGTGGTGATCAACCCCGACGGCACCCTGACCTACACGCCGAACCCCGACTTCAACGGCAGCGACACCCTGACCTACACCCTCAGCGACGGCGCGGGCGGCACCGTCACGGCCAACGTGGCGATCACCATCACCGCGGTGAACGATGCGCCCACCGTGACCCCGAGCAGCGCCACCACCCCCGAGGACACCGCCATCACCCTCGACGTGCTGAGCAATGTCAAAGACGTCGACTCGCCCGTCCTCACGGTGACCAGCGCCGCCGCGAACAACGGCACCACGGTGGTCAACCCCGACGGCAGCGTGACCTACACCCCCACGGCGAACTACACCGGCACCGATACCCTGACCTACACCGTCAGCGACGGCGCAGGCGGATTCGTCACCGGCACCGTGACGATCACCGTCACGCCGACCCAGGAGTTCTACGTCGCCCCGACGCCCAACTCCAGCATCGGCGTCGCGCGGGTTCTGAGCGTCCAGCAGACCACCGTCTTCACCCGCACCGCCAACTACGAGCCGGTACTGCTGGACGTGATCAACGGCTTCCGGCGCCTGGAAGGGATGACCGTGGTCGGGGACGAGCCCATGCGCGAGGTGGCGAACGGTCTCCAGGGCCTGGGCAATACCTTGGAGATCACGCCCTTCAAAGGCCCCATGTCCCAGGCAGTGGGCGACCTGAACGAGCGCAGCCGGCAGCCCCTCGACGTCAACATGCTGCGGGCCGGACCGTTCGGCACGGGGAACTCCGCGGCGACCCTGGTTCCGCAGCAGAGCGTGCCTTCGCCGGCGAACTTCTCGCTCAGCGAACCCATGGTCATCCTCGATATTCCCGACACGGCTCCAGCGGACACGTTGCTGGCACACGATGCTGCCGAGCGCGGCGATATCGCGCTGACGACACACGCACCGCCAACGCTTGAAGAACAGCTGCAGACCGCCAGTCAGATGCGCTCGGCTCAGCTGGAGGAATTGGCCTGGCTACTAGCAGGTTGAGGATTCGGGCGCTATTAGAAAAGTAATTGTCTGACCGTAGGACAATCCTCCAAAGTGCCACTACATTAAGACTAGGCGTGGTGATCAACCAGGGATGCCAGGGACATCGAGGTAATCGTCACGCCTGACCCATTTCGATCGCGGGGAATGACTGATCCCCGATCAAGTGACCGTTACCTGCACGTGGAAGAGCTTATGGAAGAGAACTCTCGTACTCCCGCACATTGCCTGTCGGGCTCGACCGCCCTCTTGATCCTGGTGTGCAGTCTCGGCCTGAGCGGCTGCGCCATCGAGCCGACACCGCTCGATGCCGTTGGCGAGGCCATGGATCAAAAGGCCAAGCTCGAGGCGACTATGGCCGCCGAAGAGCCCGTCACAGGGCCCATCTCCCTGTACGAAGCCATGGCCCGCGCGCTCAAGTACAACCTCGACCAGAAGATCGAACTGATGGACGAGGACTTCCGCCAGAAGCAACTGGCCCTCAGCAGCACCGGCATGCTGCCCACCATCGCCGCGTCCTTCGGCTACAACGGTCGTAACAACGAGGCCGGCTCCAGTAGCCGCTCGTTGTTGTCCGGACGCCAGTCCCTGGAACCCTCCACCTCCACCGATCGGCACAGCACCAATGCCGACGTGACCGCCAGCTGGGACGTCCTCGACTTCGGCCTTTCCTATGTGCGCAGCCTGCAGGCGGCGGACGAGAAACTCATCGCCGCCGAGCGCCGGCGCAAGGTGATCAACCGGATTCAGGAAGACGTGCGCACGGCCTACTGGCGCGCGGTGAGCGCCGACCGCACCTACAAGGAGCTGGTCGCCCTGGAGGCCATGGCACAGAAGGCCCTGCTGCAGACCCAGGAGCTGGAGAAGCGGCGCCTGGTGCCACCCATGGTGGTACTCGCCTACCAGCGCGACCTGCTGCAGGTCCAGGGCGACGTGCAGAAGCTGGAACGGGAGCTGTCCCTGGCGAAGAACCAGTTGGCGGCGCTGATCAACCTCAAGCCCGACGCCCGCTACTCCCTGGTGCTGCCGGACCGTACCGACGTGGTGCCGGAACTGCCCGGCTCGGCTGACGAGATGGTCATGGTGGGCCTGCGCTACCGCTCCGAGTTGCGCGAGGGGGCCTACCGCCAGCGCATCAGCCAGAACGAGATGAAGGCCGCGCTGATCCGCTCGATGCCTAGCCTGAGAGCAGTGCTGGGGGTGAACTACGACTCCAACAGCTACCTGTACAACGACAAGTGGGTGAGCTACAGCGGGCAGATCAGCTGGAACCTGATGAACGTCTTCCGCTACCCCATGGAAAAGGAAGCGCTGCAGGCCGAAGAGAAGGTCATCGAGCAGCGCCAGCTGGCCCTGACCCTGGCGGTGATGACCCAGATCCACATCGCGCGTATCCGCTTCATCCGCTTCTCCCAGGAGTTGGGCATCGTGCGCGACGCTCAGGAAGTCCAGGAACGCATCGCCAACCTGTCCCGGGGCGGTTTCCAGGCCAAGACCGTGAGCCAGCAGGACCTGGTGCGGGAAGAGATGAACTCCATCCTGGCCCAGGTCCGCTACGACTCCGCCTACGCCGATGTGCAGAACGCCTACGCCAACCTGTACGCCTCCATGGGCCTGGACAACTTCGATATCGACGTCCAGCCGGATACCTCCATCGCCACCCTCGCCGCCAAGCTGCAGGAACACTGGAGCGAGCGCGCCAACAGCCTTCCCCCCATGCCTGAAAACCGGAGCGCATCCCTATGAGTCACACGCCACTGGCCTTCCATCGCATGGTCTGCCTGAGCCTGGCCCTGGGTTCGTTGCTGCAGGGCTGCGGCCCGTCCCCCGAGCCCGGGAAGACCCCGGGTGCCTCCAGCGCCGAGGTGTCCGTGCATCCGCCGAGCGACGCCCCGGCCCTGGGCGAGGACGGGGCGCCGATCGAACTGGTGCCCTCGGCGACCGCCGCCGAGACCGACACGGCGAATGCGCAAGACCAGGGGCCGGCGGTCGCCACCCCGTCGGACAAGGCCTCGGGCAAGCAGGACGCTGGCGACCCGGCCGAGGGCAATGCGCGGGGCGTGGTGCGCGCCGTGCACGAGGCCACCCTGTCGGCGGGCATGACCGCCCAGGTGCTGAAGATGCCGGTGACCGAAGGTGGGTCGTTCAAGAAGGGCGACCTGCTGGTGGTCTTCGACTGCGAACGCGCCCAGGCCGACCTGCGCGCGGCCGAGGCGGCCATGCAGGTGGAGCAGAAAACCGTCGAGACCAACGAGGAACTGGAGCACTTCAACTCCATCGGCAAGTTCGACCTACTGATCTCCCAATCCAAGCTCAACAAGGCCAAGGCGGAAGCCGAGGCGCTGCGTGCCCAGGTGAAGCAGTGCAAGGTCACCGCGCCCTTCGCCGGCCGCGTCATGGAGCGCATGGCCCATCCCCATGAGTCGGTCTCCGTCAGCCAGCCCCTGCTGCGGATCGTCGACACCGGCGACCTGGAACTGGACGTGATCGTGCCGTCCAAGTGGCTGCAATGGCTCAAGCCTGGCACCCCGTTCTCCTTCAAGGTCGACGAGACCGGCAAGGCCAGCGAGGCGGTGGTGGACCGGCTGCTGCCGGCGGTGGATCCGGTCAGCAAGACGGTGAAGATCATCGGCCGCTTCAACGGCAAGTCCGCTGGCGGCGCCATCCCCGGTATGAGCGGCAGCGCCAGTTTCCGCGGGGCCGGAGCCTGACCGCGCCATGAACGTCAACGTCCAACTGCCCCCGCCGGCCACCGGCGACGCGGACAAGGCCAGCGCCGCGGCGCTGCGCCTGCTGGCCCTGGAGGCGGAGGTCCGCCAGCAGGCGTCGGAACAGGCCCTGTGGTTCCACCTGGTGAATAGCGTCAGGGACCTCGTGCCCTATGGCCAGGCCATGGCCTGGCGCCGCTCGCGCCGTGGCGGCGCGTTCCAGCTGCGGGCGATCTCCGGCCTGCCGGTCGCCGACCGCCACACCCCACTGGCCCGCGCCCTCCAGGCCTGGCTGGCCGAGCAGGATCGCGCGGCCAGGCTGGGGGCGCTCTGGCCGGTCGAGCTGCCGGTCCTTGCCCATGACCCGAAGCAAACGGCCCTGGACGATTTCCCGCTGCGCCACGCTCTGTGGCTGCCGCTGTCGGACCGGCCCGGCGCGGTAAGCGCGGGGGTGCTGTTCCTGCGCAACGCCCCGTTCGAGCCCCGCGAGCAGGCCCTGCTGAAACGCCTGGGCGACACCTACGGCCATGCCTGGCGCGTCTTCGCGCCCCATCGGCGCTGGTACGAGCGCCTGCCACTGACCCGCAAGACCCTGGCCGTGGCGGTGGCGCTGCTGGTGGGCGCGGCGTTCGTGCCGGTGCGGCTGAGCGTGATGGCCCCGGTGGAAGTGATCGCCGACCAGCCCTACATCCTCACCGCTCCGATCAACGGGGTGATCAAGCGGGTGCTGGTGGCGCCCAATACCCCGGTCCAGGCCAGCCAGCCCCTGGTGCAGTTCGAGGACATCCAGCCGCGGAACGAAATGGTCCTCGCCCAGCAACAGCTGGCAGTGGCCGAGGCCCGCGACAACCGCACCTCCGCCGCCGCGTTCAAGGACCCGGAGGCGGCCCACGAGATGGCCATCGCCGCGGCCGAGCACGACCTCGCCCGGGTCAGCTACGACTATGCGGTGGAGGTCCTGCAGCGGACCCTGGTGCGCAGCCCCATCGAGGGGCTGGCGGTGTACAGCGACCGGCGCGACTGGGAAGGCCGCTCGGTGATGGTGGGCGAGGAAATCCTCCAGGTAGCCGACCCGGCGCGGGTCACCTACCGCATCGACCTGTCCACCGGCAACGCCATCGAGCTGGCCCAGGGCAACCCGGTCAGCATCTACCTGGAAAGCGCGCCCTTGGGCGGCCTCAAGGCGCACCTGCAATCGGTCAGCTACACCCCCCACACCACGTCCGCCGGCCTCACCAGCTACACGGTCATCGCCCTGCCCGAGGACGGCGCCCCGCCGCGCATCGGCGCGCGGGGCACCGCGCGGGTCTACGGTGACTACGCCCCCCTGGCATTCCAGCTGCTGCGCCGGCCCATCGCCGTCGTGCGCCAGTACGTGGGGATCTGAGCATGCTCCGCGACGACGCCCTGCTCCCGCCGCTGCGCCAGGAACTGCGCCTGGAACCGGCCGGCGCCAGCCTGGAAGGCAGCCCCCGCTGGCGCCTGTACGACCCGTTGCAGCACCGGTTCTTCCTGATCGGCGAGGCCGACGTCGCCCTGCTCTCCCTCTGGTCCTGCGGCACCATCGGCGCCCTCCGGACGGCCCTGCGCGCACGCCGGGACCGCCTCGACGAAGACGTGCTCGACGGCCTGCTGCGCTTTCTCGGCAACCACCACCTGCTGCTCGCCGGCGGCCCCCAGGCCTACCAGCGGCTGGCGGAGCAGACCGAGCGCCTGCGCGGCCACGGACTGCGGGGCTGGCTCAACCGGCTGATGGCGTTCCGCATGCCCCTGTGGAGCCCCCACGGGCTGATCGAGCGCTGCCTGCCGCTGATGCGGGCCATCGGCCACCGCGGGATCGTCACCGCCTGGGCGATCCTCACCGTGCTGGGCCTGTACCTCACCAGCCGCCAGTGGGACCAGTTCGTCGGCACCTTCAGCGACTTCTTCTCCGTCCAGGGACTGTTCGCCTACGGCTGCGCCCTAATCGTCCTGAAAGTGCTCCACGAACTGGGCCATGCCTATATGGCGGTGATCCGCGGCTGCCGGGTCGGCGCCATGGGCATCTCGATCTTCATGGGCATCCCCATGCTCTACACCGAACTGGGTGACGTGGCCCGGCTCAACGACGGCCGCCAGCGCATGTGGATCGCCGCCGGCGGGGTCATGGCCGAAACCTTCGTCGCCGGCCTGGCGACCCTGGCCTGGGCGGTGTTCCCGGAAGGCACGGTACGCAGCGTGGCCTTCGTGATCGCCACCACCAGTTGGCTGACCAGCCTGCTGATCAACCTCAACCCACTGTCGCGCTTCGACGGCTACTACTTCCTCAGCGACGCGCTGAAGCTGGAGAACCTGCAACCGCGTGCCCTCGCCTACAACCAATGGCTGCTGGGCCGTGTGCTGCTCGGCCCGGTGGAAGCGCCGCCGGAGCCGGTTTCCCGGGGCCGGGCGGCGTTCTTCCTGGCTTACGGCACCCTGGTCTGGGCGTACCAAATCGTCCTCAGTTGCAGCATCGCCTGGTTCGCCTACCGCGCCCTGTTCAAGACTGCCGGCGTGCTGCTCCTGGGCTACGCCCTCTGGCAGTACGTCGGCCTGCGCATCGTCCGCGTCGTGCAGCACGGCTGGTCCCTGCGCCAGGGCGTCACGCCCCGGCGCAGGCTGGGCCTGGGACTGTCGTTGCTGGCGCTGCTGGGGCTGTTCCTGTTGCCCCTGGACCGCCACGTCAGCGTGCCGGCCATGCTCGGCTGGCAGTACGAGACGCCGATCCAGGCGCCGGAAAACGCCCGCATCGAGGACATCCTGGTGCAGCCTGACACCTACGTACGCAAGGGCCAGCTGCTGATGCGCTTCTACTCCCCGGAGCTGGAAAGCAAGCAGGCCACGGCCCGCTCGAACCTGACCATCGCCCGCGAGCGGCTCGACCGCATCGGTGGCGACGCCAAGGATCGCGCCGAGACCATCGTGCTGCGCCAGCAACTGGCCCAGGCCCGCGTCGACCTCGACGGCCTCGCCGCCCGGGCCGCCATGCTGCAGTGGCGGGCGCCGGACGACGGTCTGCTGGTGGACATGCCGGTCAACCTGCAGACCGGCCAGTGGGTGCGGCCCAACGCCATCCTGGGCCGCCTGCTGCACGGGCGGCAGCGCGACGCCTTCGGCTTCGTCAGCGAAAAGGACTTGGGGCGCCTGGACCTGGGCGCCCAGGGCGTGTTTCTCGCCGACGAGCCCAGCCTGCCCAGGTACCCGGTGGCCCTGACGGCGGTGGAGTACAGCGCCAGCGAATTCATCACCCCCGACAGCTTGGCCTCGCGCTACAGCGGGCCGATCGCCACCCAAGCCAACGACGACGGCAAGTCGGTGCCGGTGGTGGCCCAGCACCGGGTCAACTTTCGTGTCGACGGGCCGCCCGGTGAAGGGCTGCCCCAGTCGATACGCGGCGAAATCCAGCTATCGGCCACCGCCCAGAGCCTGGCCGTGCAGACCCTCACGCGCATCTGGCAATTGCTGGTGGCCGAATTGCGGGAGTAACCGTGGCTCATTTTCCTGCAGGTAACCGAACATGATCGACCGCAGAGCTTTTCTCAGGGGGGCAGGCGCGCTGCTCATTGCCAGCGGCCTGCCCCATGCCCGCGCCGACGGCCCGGCGCCGAAAAAGGGCCGCCTGCTGTTCGGCTACCCGTCCGGCGCCATGGGCACCCAGCTGGCCCAGGGCTGCCTGCCGATCCTGGCGGGCCTGGGTATGGACTACCAGTTGGAGAACGTCGACGCGCGCAACACCCGCGAGGCCAGCGAACGGGTGAAGAACGCACCGCCGGACGGCACGGTGCTGTTGCAGGCACAGTCCACCTCCATGTGCCTGCTGCCGAACGTCTACCGCACCCTGGGCTACGACCCGCTGAAGGACTTCGCGCCCCTGGCGACCCTGGGTGAATTTGCCCTGTCCCTGACGGTCGGCGCCCAGGTGCCGGCCCACATCACCACCCTGGCCCAGTATCTGGAGTGGCTGACGGACAACCCCGACTTCCGCGACGTGGGTTTTTCCATCTACGGCTCCCAGGGCCACCTCTCCACCCTGATCCTCGCCCGCGCCAAGGGCGTGACGGTACGCGCCCAGCCCTACCGGGGCTCGACCATGATGATCAACGACCTGTTGAACGGCACCCTGGCGGCGGGCTTCACCGCCGCCGGTAACGGCAACACCTCGCTGTGGAGCAGCGGCAAGCTGCGCTCACTCGGGGTGACCACGGCGAAGCGCCTGGCGTACTGGCCGACCATCCCCACGCTGCTGGAACAGGGCGTCGCCGACATGGACATCAATGCCTGGTTCGCCTGGTACGCACCGGCCGCCACGCCGCCCGGCGTCACCGGGGCGCTGCGGCAGGCCCTCGGCGCCCTGCAGGCCAGCGCGGCCTTCGCCGCCCTGCAGAAACAGTTCCTGCTGACGCCGCTGGTGCTCACCCCGGAGCAGATCGACCAGCGCACCCGCGAGGAAATTGCCCGCTACGGGCAACTGGTGGCCGCCTACGACCTGAACAAGCTGGAATGACCGTGATTCACGCAGCTCCCACCCGCCACGTGGGTGGGTGATCGCAAGAACGCCTGAGCAAGGAGGGCACACCACATGATCGATCGCAGAACGTTTCTGTACCGTACCGGCGCCCTGGCGCTTGGCGCGGCCCTTCCACCCCTGTCGCACGCCGAGGCGGCCACCGGCCGTCTGGTGTTCGGCATTCCCCCGGGCGCCCTCGGCAACAAGCTGGCGGATCGCGCGCTGGAAATCCTCTCCAACCGCTTCGAGATGGACTATCGGCTGGACATCATCTCCGACCGCAACACCCTGGAAGCCACGGAGCAGGTGAAGCGGTCGCCGGCGGACGGGGCCACCCTGCTGCAGGTCCAGTCCAGCTCGATGGTGCTGTTCCCCAGCATGTACCGCTCGCTGAGCTACGACCCGCTGGAAGACTTCACGCCCCTGGCACTGATGGGCGACTACATCTACACGCTGACCCTGGGCCCGGCGGTGCCGGCCCATATCAACACCCTTACCGGCTACCTGGACTGGGTGGAGAAGAACCCCGACTTCCGCGATATCGGCTATTCGCTGTACGGCTCCCAGGGCCACGTGGCGGCCCTGGTGCTGATGCACAGCAGGGCCTACGCGCTGATGCCGCAGCCCTACAGCGCGGTGAAGTCCATGGCGGCGGACATGCACAACCAGACCCTGGCGGCCAGCATCATGGTGGCCGGTAACAACGTCGTATTCGGCGGCGAAGGCTTTCGCCCCATCGCAGTGACCGGCAGCCAGCGCCAGGAAGTCTGGCCCGACACGCCCACCTTCCGCGAAGAAGGCCTGACCGACCTGGACGTCACCGGCTGGTACGGCTGGTTCGCCCCCGCCGGCCTGCCCGAGGCCACGGCCCGCTCCCTGCGCGAAAAGATCAAGGGCATGCAGGCCACGCCAGAGTTCAAGGAGATGCAGAAACACCTGCTGCTGTCCCAGGTCTGGCTGGAGCCGGAGCAGATAAAGGAACGCATGCGCCAGGAAATCTCCGCCTACGAACAGCTGGTGCACGGCTACAACCTCAGCCTGATCGACTGATCCATTGGCGAAGAACCCAGGAACGCCACTCGACACCCACGGGGGCAAGCCGTCACTGCCACCCGGCAAGGAGCACGTCATGTACGATCGCAGATCCTTTCTATGCCGCACCGCCCTGCTCGCCCTCGGCGCCGTGCTTCCAGGGGCCTTGCGGGCGCAGACCCCGAGCGCCCCCGGTCGGCTGCTTTACGGCCTCCCGGCCGGAGCCACCGGCCACAAATTGGCCAGTGGCGCGCTGGACATCCTGGCCAAACAGCTCAACACCGAATATCAGCTCGAAATCAACGAAGCCCGTGAAAGCCGGGAGGCCTCCGAAACGGTGAAAGGTGCGCCACCGGACGGGGCCACCCTGCTCCAGGTGCAATCGGGCTCCATGGTGATGCATCCCAACCTCTACAGCTCGCTCAACTACGATCCGCTGAATGACTTCACCCCCCTGGCGCTGCTGGGGGACTTCCCCTATTCCCTGACCCTTGGCCCGGCAGTGCCGGCCAGCGTGGTCACCCTCACCCATTACCTGGACTGGGTCGCGGAGAACCCCGAGTACCGCGACATCGGCTTCTCCCTGTACGGTTCCCAGGCCCACCTGGTGAGTCTGGTGCTGGCGCGCAACAAGGAAATCGCCTTGCGGCCGCAGCCCTACAAGGCGGTCAAGCCCCTGGTGCACGACCTGCACACCGGAACCCTGGCGGCCGCCGTCACCGTCGCGGGCAACAACGCGGTGCTGGGACGCGGGCAACTGCGTTCGCTGGCGGTCACCGGCAACCAGCGGCTCAAGGGCTGGCCCACCACCCCCACCTTCGCCGAAGAAGGCGTGAACGGCATGGACATCATCGGCTGGTATGGCTGGTTCGCTCCCGCCCACCTGCCCACCGGCATCGCCAAGGACCTGCGGGACAAGATCCACGCCATGCAGGCCACCGCCGAATTCGCCCATCTGCAGGATGAGCTGCTGCTGAACCAGGTGGACATGGAGCCGGCCGACATCCGCGAGCGCATGCGCCAGGAAATCGCCGTCTACGGCAAGATGGTGCAGACCTACGGGATCAGCCAGATCGTGTGAGGGCCAATGGACCAGCGCGGCGTAGGTCCGGCTTCGTCAAGAAGCCGCGCGGGTGACGCGACCGCCGCCCCGCCATTGGCGCCACCGCAATGCAGCGGGGCCAGGTCGCCCAGTGCAATGAAATCGGGTCTTCGAGACCTCGATGGCCGCACTCCTGGCCCCAGGCATGTCCGACCGCGGCCAACGGCACGCCTTGGGTGGGTGATTGCACGTCGACCGAACGGGCCGGTACGCCAGGCGTGCTCCAAGGCGTGTCACCGCACCGTTCGAAGCGCTCACTTCGGCACCATGACTTTCGGTCGAGCACGCCAGCGCCGCCACTTTTTTGTACCCTGGCAGGCCATTTTCTAACTAGGAACCCGAGATATGCTGAAGACACTCAACGGACTGGCCCTGACCCTCGGCCTTCTGGTGATGGCGCCTACCTTCGCCGCCAGCGAAAGCGAGCGCCCACCCATCGGCGACAAGGTGATGGCCTACAGCGGCCAGCAGGGCCTGAAGGTCTGGACCCTGCGCATCGGCGAACGCTCGGCCAACCAGGCCCTGGTGCAGATCGGCGGCATCGACCACGATTGGAACATGCGCATCCAGAAGATGGACGTGGAGAAGACCGCGAAAGACGCCCGCTACTCCACGGACGTGAACGGCACGAAATTCGTCGTGCTGATCCTGCGTGGCGACCGCGGCGAACTCCACCTGCCAGGGGAAAACCAGGACCTGGCGCTCGGCTACGACGACGCCCTGTCCCGGGAAGGCAATGCCGAATACTTCCTCACCGATTACCTGCAGCAACCCGCGGCAAAGTGAGCCCTGGCGCACTACCCGTGCAGTTGAAGTGAGAGTGGTCTGGCGGCGGGGACTTCACAAGAAGTACCCGCCCGCATCTGGCGCACGATGCGATGCCCGCTTGGCGGGTTCACAGAGACGTGACGCGTCCCTCCAACGCAAGAGGCTCCGTCAATCGGTCCGGCGAATGTCGCTCTCGCCAACACGTCCCAAGGCGCTCTACGTAATGGACGCAACGTTCCTGGCTTCGCACATCTACCCAACGGGCCGGTTCGCGAGAAACACCGCCACTGCAATCGCGTTGAAAAGGGACTTAGGCACGGCTCTCGGATCACGGGTTTCAGTTCTGAAACCCGTCTCTGCCATCCGAAACATCGGTGGCGGCAGCCCACCGCTTGATCACCCGCCCCTGGAGCAGCAAGAAGATTGGCATGGCGTGAAAGCGATCCCGGCATGCCAAGAAGTGAAGCCACAGAAGCGATTTCAGAATGTGCTTGGAGCGATCACCGCACACGGAACTGGCGCCACACAAACGAAAAAGCCCTGTCGGGACAGGGCTTTGGCAGCAGCGCTAGATGGCGGAGGCGGTGAGATTCGAACTCACGGACCTGTTACAGTCGACGGTTTTCAAGACCGTTGCCTTAAACCACTCGGCCACACCTCCGCGGATGCGGGCCGCCATACTACCCGAACGCAACACCCTGTCAAACTCTCGCGGTTGGCAGGTCGGATGCCTTTGTTACCATGCCCCGGACCGGTCCGTGGACCGCTTATCGTTTCAGGAGAGAAACCATGCAAGATCGCGACTTCGCATTGAATCCTGCGCAGGCCGAGCAGCAGCAAGTCAGCGGCGTTCTGCGCAACACCTACGGCCTCCTCGCCCTTACCCTGGGCTTCAGCGCCCTCGTCGCCTACGTCTCCCAGCAGCTGCGTCTGCCGGCGCCGAACCTGCTGGTGCTGTTCGGCGGGTTCTACGGCCTGCTGATCCTCACCACCAAGCTGCGCAATTCCGCTTGGGGCCTGCTTTCCACCTTCGCCCTGACCGGCTTCCTCGGTTATACCCTGGGCCCGATCCTGAACCGCTACCTGGGCATGGCCAACGGTGGCGAACTGATCGCTTCTGCCCTGGGGATGACCGCCCTGGCATTCCTCAGCCTGTCGGCGTACGCGCTGACCACCCGCAAGGACATGAGCTTCCTCTCGGGCTTCATCACCGTGGGCGCGGTGGTACTGATGGTGGGCGTAGTGGCGTCGATCTTCCTCCCCATCAGCGGCCTGCACCTGGTCCTCAGCGGGGGCTTCGTACTGTTCTCCTCCGCGGTGATCCTGTACCAGACCAGCGCGATCATCCATGGCGGCGAGCGCAACTACATCCTCGCCACCATCAGCCTGTACGTGTCGATCTACAACATGTTCATCAGTCTGTTGCAGATTCTCGGGGTGGTCAGCAGCAACGACTGACCTCCCGGCACGACCAGAAGCCCGCCCTCCGGCGGGCTTTTCGTTTCTATGAGCGGCCGTTGGCTTTATCATCCGCCCATCCCGTTCTCGCGACCCGCCATGAAATTCGCCATCGCCCTGTTCGCCGCGCCCCACTCGCCCGCTTCGCGCCGCGCGCTTCGCTTCGCCGAGGCGGTGCTGGCCGGTGGACACGAGATCGTGCGGGTCTTTCTGTACCAGGACGGTGTGCACAGCGCCTCGGCGAATGCTGTTGCGCCCCAGGATGAGCGCGACATCACCGCTGACTGGCAGCGCTTCGTCGAGCGGCATGGGCTCGATGGCGTGGTGTGCATCGCCGCCGCGCTGCGCCGGGGCGTGCTGGATACCGACGAGGCGCGTCGCTATGGCCGCCCGGCGGCCAACCTGGCACCGGGCTGGCAGTTGTCCGGGCTCGGCCAATTGCACGAAGCGGTGCAGACCGCGGACCGCCTGGTCTGCTTCGGAGGTCCCTGAATGGCCCGCTCGCTGCTAATCGTCAGCCGCCAGGCGCCCTGGTCCGGCCCCCATGCGCGCGAAGCGCTGGACATGGCGCTCGCCGGAGGCGCCTACGACCTGCCCATTGCCCTGTTGTTTCTCGACGATGGCGTATTCCAACTGCAGCGCGGCCAGCAGCCCGGCGCCTTGGAGCAGAAGGACCTGGGCGCCAATCTCCAGGCATTGCCGCTGTTCGGCGTCGAGTCCCTCTACGCTTGCCGCCACAGCCTGCAGACCCGTGGCTTGGCCGAGGACACACTCCTGCTCCCGGTCCAGGTACTGGACGCTCCCGGCCTGCGCGAGCTGCTGGATGCCCACGACGAAGTGGTGACGATCTGATGGCAACCCTGCACCTGCTCAGCCACTCCCCGTTCAGTGACGAACGCTTCGCCAGCTGCTTGCGCTTGTTGGGCGAGCGGGACGGCCTGCTGCTCAGCGGCGATGCGGTCCATGCGCTGCAACCCGGCACGGCGCCCCGGGATGCCCTGGAACGGTTGCCCGCGTCCGTCGCCCTCCTGGTCCTGGAAGACGACCTGAACGCCCGCGGGCTGAGCGATCGGCAACCCGCGCGTGCCCGGGTCATCGACTATCCCGGCTTCGTCGATGCCTGCCTGCAATACGCCAAGGTGAACAGCTGGTTATGAATGACCGCCCCCTCGACCCGCAGGCCCTGGCGCTGGACGGCGACGGCTACCTGCTGCGCTTGGACGACTGGACGCCCGCGGTTGCCGAGGCCCTGGCGCGCAACGAGGGGCTCGACCTGCAGCCCGAGCACTGGGAAATCCTTGAGGCGCTGCGGGCGTTCTACCGGGAATTCCAGCTGTCGCCGGCCACCCGCCCCCTGGTTCGCTACATCGCCCAGGCCCTCGGCCCGGACAAGGGCAACAGCGCCCACCTCAACCGCCTGTTCAAGGGCACGCCCGCCAAGCTGGCCGCCAAGCTGGCCGGCCTGCCCAAGCCGACTAACTGCCTATGACCGATTCCCAGACCCCTGCCGAACACCCCTTCGCCCTCTACGTGCGCACCCTGGGCAAGGGCAAGCGCGGTGCTCGCGGCCTGACGCGCGAGGAGGCCCGCGACGCTTTGGGCCAGGTGCTGGATGGCCGGGTGGAAGACGTCCAGCTCGGCGCGTTCCTGATGCTCCTGCGACACAAGGAGGAAAGCGCCGAGGAGCTGGCCGGGTTCTGCGAAGCGGTTCGGGCCCGGATACCGGTCCCGACCGGCCTGCGGGTGGACCTGGACTGGCCCAGCTACGCCGGCAAGAAGCGTCACCTGCCCTGGTACCTGCTGACCGTGAAGGCGCTGGCCGGGGATGGCGTCAGGGTCCTGATGCACGGGGCCGGCGCCCACACCGCCGGACGCCTCTACAGCGAGGCCCTGCTGGACACCCTGGCCATCCCCCGTTGTGCATCCTGGCAGGCGGTGGGCGAAGCATTGGATGCCGGCCAGCCAGCCTTCCTGCCCCTGGTGGCATGGATGCCGGCCCTGCAGCGAATGATCGACCTGCGCAACCTGCTGGGCCTGCGCTCCCCCATCCACTCCCTGGCCCGGCTGCTCAACCCGGCCGCGGCTCGTTGCGGCCTGCAGAGCATCTTCCACCCGGGCTACCAGGCCGTTCACCGGGACGCCAGTCGCCTGCTGGGCGACCGCGCGGTGGTGATCAAGGGCGAAGGCGGCGAGATCGAGGTCAACCCAGATGCTCCCTGCATCCTCGCCGGAACGGCTGATGGGCTGGACTGGGACGAAGCGTGGCCGGCCCTGGCCGCCCAGCGACGGGTCAAGCCGGAGCGCCTGGACCCGCAGCACCTGCTGGCGGTGTGGCGTGGCACGGCCCATGACGCCTACGGCGAAGAGGCCGTGCTGTCGACCCTGGCGCTGGCGTTTCGCGCCCTGGGTGAACCCCGCGAGGCGGCATTCGAGCATGCCCATCGGTGCTGGGAACGACGCGACCGCGCTCACTGAAGCGAACCCCTGCGCCACCGCGCTGCTCCAAGCGATCATGAGCCGCGGCCAACCCGGTGTGCGGCCGGCGCAGGAGGAAGGGGCATGGGCGAACTCGTCGACGGCCAATGGCACGATCGCTGGTACGACACCGGCACCAGCGGACGTTTCGAACGCGAAGCAGCACAGCGGCGCCACTGGGTGACCGCCGACGGCCGCCCCGGGCCCACCGGCGAAGGCGGGTTCGCCGCCGAGGCCGGCCGTTATCACCTGTATGTCTCCCTCGCTTGCCCCTGGGCCCATCGCACCTTGATCCTGCGCTGGCTGAAGGGCCTGGAGGCGCTGATCGACGTCTCGGTGGTGGCCTGGTACATGGGGGCGAATGGCTGGACCTTCGACCGCGGCCAGGGCTCCAGCGGTGATCGGCTGGACGGTCTGGAGTTTCTGCACCAGCGCTACACCCGGGACGACCCCGCCTATACCGGCCATGTCACCGTGCCGGTGCTCTGGGATACCCGCAGCGATCGCATCGTCAGCAACGAGTCGGCGGACATCGTGCGCATGTTCAACCAGGCGTTCGACGGCCTCACCGGGAATCGCGACGACTTCTACCCGGCGCCGCTGCGCGCGGACATCGATGCGCTCAACGGACGCATCTACCCCCATATCAACAACGGCGTGTACCGCGCGGGCTTCGCCACCAGCCAGGCCGCCTACGAGGAAGCCTTCGACCAGGTGTTCGCCGAGCTGGACCACCTGGAACGGCGGCTGGAGACCCACCGTTACCTGACGGGCGAGTACCTGACCGAGGCGGATGTCCGGCTGTTCACCACCCTGATCCGCTTCGACGCCGTCTACCACGGCCATTTCAAGTGCAACCGGCAGCGGATCGAGGAATATCCCAACCTGTCCCAGTGGCTACGGGAGCTGTACCAATGGCCGGGCATCGCCGAAACCGTGGACCTCACCCATATCCAGCGGCACTACTACCTCAGCCACACCACGATCAACCCCAACGGGATCGTGCCCAAAGGGCCGCGCCTCGGCCTGGATCGCCCCTATGACCGGCCACGCCTGCCCGGCCGGGGCATCTTTCAGCGTGGAGAATCCGAGGTGTCTTGACCGAGTCGTCCCGAAGACAGTTAGTCAGGCTCGGGCTGCGCGCCTTCGAACCAGGCCAGTTTGTCCCGCAGGCGGACCACGTCGCCGACGATCACCAGGGTCGGCGCATGCACCTCGTGGCGGGCCACCAGCGCCGGCAAGTTCGCCAGGGTGCCGACGAATACCCGCTGGCGCGCAGTGGTGCCCTGCTGCACCAAGGCCGCCGGGGTATCGGCGTTGCACCCGTGGGCGACCAGTTGCTCGCAGATCAACGGCAGGCCCACCAGGCCCATGTAGAACACCAGGGTCTGCCCGGGCGCCGTTAGGTCCTGCCACGGCAGGTCGCAACTGCCGTCCTTGAGATGCCCAGTGACGAAGCGCACCGACTGGGCATGGTCGCGATGGGTCAGGGGAATGCCCGCGTAGGCGGCGCAGCCGGAGGCCGCGGTGATGCCCGGCACCACCTGAAACGGGATGCCCTGGGCGGCCAGTTCTTCGATCTCCTCGCCGCCACGGCCGAAGATGAACGGGTCGCCCCCCTTCAACCGCAGCACCCGCTTGCCTTGCCGCGCCAACTGGATCAATTGCTGGTTTATCTGCTCCTGAGGCAAGGCATGCTCGGCCCGGCGCTTGCCCACGTAGACGCGCTCGGCGTCTCGCCGGCACAGCTCGACGATGGCCGGCGCCACCAGGCGGTCGTAGAGCACCACGTCGGCCTGCTGCATCAGGCGCAGCGCACGGAACGTCAACAGGTCCGGGTCGCCCGGGCCGGCACCCACCAGGTAGACCTCGCCCACGGCGGGCGAAGGCCCGTCGGCCAGCCGCACCTCCAGCAGCCGCTCCGCCTCTTGGGCGCGACCGGCCAGCAACCGCTCGGCCACCTCGCCCTGGAACACTTCTTCCCAGAACGCCCGCCGCTGTCCGACTTCGGGAATCCGCTGTTTCACCCGGCTGCGGAAGCGCTTTGCCAGGCCAGCCAGTTGCCCATAGGTCGTCGGCACCCAGCTTTCGATTCGGGCACGGATCAGGCGCGCCAGCACTGGGGCGTCGCCGCCACTGGAAACCGCCACCATCAGGGGCGAACGGTCGACGATGGCCGGGAAGATCACGCTGCACAGCGCTGGCGCGTCCACCACGTTGACCGGGATGCCCAAGGCCTGGGCATCCCGGGAAACCGCGGCGTTCAGCGCCTCGTCGTCGGTAGCGGCAATCACCAACCGGCATGCCGCCAAGTCATCGGCGCGATAGCCGCGCTCGAGCCAGGCGCCCTTGCCTCCGGACACCAGTTCCCGCAGTTCGGGTTCGAGGGTCGGCGCGACCACCCGCAGGCAGGCGCCGGCCTGGGCCAGCAGGCGCGCCTTGCGCAACGCCACCTCGCCCCCGCCCACCACGAGCACCTGGTGCCCGCGCAGGTTATGGAACAGTGGAAGGTAATCCATCGGGAATCCCGCCAGGAAAATGAAAGGCCGGGCGTACCCGGCCGCCGTCGTCAGCCGATGCGGTCGATCCCGCCCATGTAGGGGCGCAGGACCTCGGGCACGACGATGGAGCCATCGGCCTGCTGGTAGTTCTCCAGCACGGCCACCAGGGTACGTCCCACGGCGAGGCCGGACCCGTTGAGGGTATGCACCAGTTCCGGCTTGCCGGTTTCCGGGTTGCGGTAGCGAGCCTGCATGCGCCGCGCCTGGAAATCGCCGCAGGTGGAGCAGGACGAGATTTCCCGGTACTTGTCCTGGCTGGGCACCCAGACTTCCAGGTCATAGGTCTTGGTGGCACCAAAGCCCATGTCACCGGTGCACAGGGCCAGCACGCGATACGGCAGTTCCAGCAATTGCAGCACCCGCTCGGCATTGCCGGTGAGCGCCTCCAGGGCCTCGAAGGATTTCTCCGGCTCGACGATCTGCACCATTTCCACCTTGTCGAACTGGTGCTGGCGGATCATGCCGCGGGTGTCGCGACCGGAAGCGCCCGCCTCGCTGCGGAAGCATGGGGTGTGGGCGACGAACTTCAGCGGCAACTGCTTGGGATCGAGGATCTGCCCAGCCGCCAGGTTGGTCAGGGTCACTTCGGCGGTGGGGATCAGGTAGAAGTCCGCCTCGCCTTCACGGGCGATCTTGAACAGGTCTTCCTCGAACTTGGGCAACTGGCCGGTTCCCTGCAGCGCCGGGGCCTGTACCAGGTAAGGGGTGTAGGCCTCTTCGTAGCCGTGCTCGGCGGTGTGCAGGTTGATCATGAACTGGGCCAGGGCCCGGTGCAGGCGGGCGATGGGCCCGCGCATCACCGCGAAACGTGCGCCCGACAGCCGCGCCGCTGCCTCGAAGTCCAGCCAACCGTGCTGCTCGCCGAGGCTGACATGGTCGCGCACGCTGAACGCAAAGCGCTTCGGCTCGCCCCAGCGGCGGATTTCGACGTTGCCGTCCTCATCGGCACCCACCGGGACCGATTCGTGGGGCAGGTTGGGCAGGCTGAGCAGCAGGGTATCCAGGTCGGCCTGGATGGACTCCAGCTCGCGCTTGCCCTCCTCCAGTTCGCTGCCCATGCGGTCCACTTCCGCCAGCAGGGGCGCGATGTCCTCGCCGCGCTGCTTGGCCTGGCCGATGGACTTGGAGCGGGTGTTGCGTTCGGCCTGCAGCTGTTCGGTACGGGTCTGCACCTGTTTGCGCTGGGCTTCGAGCGCTTCGATACGCGCCACGTCCAGCTGGAAGCCACGGGTGGCGAGGCGTTGCGCCACGTCCTGCAACTGGGTGCGTATCAATTTCGAATCGAGCATGTCCTACTCTCAAGCTGAACGGAAAAGAAAAGGCGCCAATGCCGCTGGCATCGGGGCATCACATGCGGGCGAAGGATAACCCTGCCCAGACGGCGAATAAACCGCCGAGGATGCTGCAGGCGAGATAGGCCATGGCCAGGGCCGTCTGGCCGTTCTCCAGCAGCCGCACCACCTCGAGGCTGAACGAGGAAAACGTCGTCAGGCCGCCGATCACGCCCACGGTCAGGCCAAGGCGCAGCTCCACCGGCAGGTCGGTGCGCAGCAGGAACAAACCGTTCAGGTAGCCGATCACCAGGCAACCCACCACGTTCACCGCCAGGGTGCCGAGAAACGCGTGGCGCGGCCACTGGCTGGCCGCCAGGTATGAGGTGAGAAAGCGCAGCACCGAGCCGAAGGCACCGCCCAAGGCCACGGCGACCATCGTGCGAATCATGTCTTTCTCCGCTTCCACGGGCTGGCCTGGTCCAGCGCGTCCAGATGAGCCAGCTTGTCACGGATCTTCAGCTCCAGGCCGCGGGGAACCGGCTCGTAGTAGCGCCGCGGCTCCAGGGTATCCGGGAAATAGTCCTCGCCGGCCGCATAGGCGTCCGGCTCGTCGTGGGCATAGCGGTACTCGTCGCCATAACCCAGCTGTTTCATCAGCTTGGTGGGGGCGTTTCGCAGGTGCAGCGGCACTTCCAGGGAGCCCTGCTCGGCGGCATCGCGCATGGCGGCCTTGAATGCGGTGTAGACGGCGTTGCTCTTCGGCGCGCACGCCAGGTAGACCAGGGCCTGGGCCACCGCCAGCTCCCCTTCCGGGCTGCCCAGGCGCTCTTGTACGTCCCAGGCCGCCAGGCACAGGCTCAAGGCCCGTGGGTCGGCGTTGCCGATGTCCTCGCTGGCCATGCGCACCACCCGCCGGGCGATGTACAGGGGATCGCAGCCGCCATCCAGCATCCGCGCGAACCAGTAGAGGGTCGCGTCCGGGTCGGATCCGCGCACCGATTTGTGCAGGGCGGAAATCTGGTCGTAGAACGCCTCGCCGCCCTTGTCGAACCGGCGTCGGCTGTCCCCCAGCAGGTCCTGCAGCAGCTCCACGGCAATGGTGCCGCCGTCGTCCACCAGGTCGGCGGCGTTCTCCAGCAGGTTGAGCAGGCGCCGGCCATCGCCATCCGCGGCCGCCATCAGCAGGACGAGACTTTCCTCCGGCAGGTCGAGGTGCCGCGCGCCCAGGCCCTTCTCCTCGCTCAAGGCCCGGGCGGCCAGCTTGCGCAGCGCGGCTTCGTCCAGGCTTTTCAGGACGTACACCCGGGCCCGGGACAGCAGCGCGTTATTCAGCTCGAAGGACGGGTTCTCGGTGGTGGCGCCGATGAAGATCAGCGTGCCGTCTTCCACGTACGGCAGAAAAGCATCCTGCTGGCTCTTGTTGAAGCGGTGCACTTCGTCGACGAAGAGGATGGTCTGGCGGCCGTACTGGGCGGCCTGCTGCTTGGCCACTTCCACGGCCTGGCGGATTTCCTTGACCCCCGAGAGCACTGCCGAGAGGGTCTCGAAATGGGCATCGGTCACCTGTGCCAGAAGTCGCGCGAGGGTGGTCTTGCCCACCCCCGGCGGCCCCCAGAAGATCATTGAGTGCAGCGCACCCTGTTCCAGGGCTTCCCGTAGCGGCTTGCCCGGCGCCAGCAGATGCTGCTGGCCGGCATACTCGTCCAGGCCGGTGGCGCGAAGGCGCGCCGCCAGTGGCTGGGCGATGGGCTCGCGGCGGAACAGGTCCATGTCACTCCTGGATCACGTCGGCGCCTTCGGGCACCTGGAAGTCGAACTGCTTGGCGTCCACCGGCGGGTTCATCTTCACGCTCATGAACAGGATGTTGGTGCGCTGGCCAACGCCGTCGATCAGTTGCATGTCGTTGACTACCCCACCCCGGAAGGACAGGCGCAGGGTGTCGAACAGCGTGTCCTTGGCCTTCGGCTTGAGCATGAAGTCCACCACGTCGCCGGCTTCCTTGTGGGTGATCTCGAAATTCTCACTGATGCTGGAGACGTCGCCCGACAGCAGCAGCGCCGGGGTATGGGTCAGGCGCTGGTCCAGGGTCTGGATGGTTACCTGCTGCAGGTCCGGGTCGTACAGCCAGACCTTCTGCCCGTTGGAGACCAGCAGCTGTTCCTGGGGCGCATCGGTGTGCCAGCGGAACAGGCCCGGGCGCTTCAGGCTCATTTCACCGGAGGTTTCCTGGAGCTGAGTGCCGGAGCCGTCCAGGGTCAGCTGGGAAAACCGTCCCGTGATGGTCTGTGCCTTGCTCAGCAGCTCGCTCAGGCGCTTGACGGCGGTGTCGTCGGCCTGGGCCTGTACGGCGGTGAAACCCAGCAGGGCGATCAGCAGCATGCGGATGGTGCGCATGGAATCCTCGTGACTTCAGGGAAAATTAATCGCGCACCGGCGAGGGTGCAATGACTTCGCGGGAACCGTTGGTGTTCATGGGGCTGACCACACCGGCCATTTCCATGGCCTCGATCATGCGCGCCGCACGGTTGTAGCCGATCTTCAGCTTGCGCTGCACGGCGGAGATGGAGGCCCGCCGGCTCTCGGTGACGAAGCGCACCGCCTCGTCATAGAGCGGGTCTTCCTCGCTGCCCTCCCCGCCTTCACCGGAACCGCTGCCGCCATCGAAGCCACTGCCAGCTTCCTCGACGCCCGCCAGGATGTCTTCGATGTAGTCGGGCGCGCCCCGCAGCTTCCAGGCCTCCACCACCCGGTGCACTTCCTCGTCCGACACGAACGCGCCATGGACGCGAATCGGCAGGCCGGTGCCCGGCGGCAGGTAGAGCATGTCGCCATGGCCCAGTAGCTGCTCGGCGCCGCCCTGGTCGAGAATGGTCCGCGAGTCGATCTTGCTGGAGACTTGGAACGCCATGCGGGTGGGAATGTTGGCCTTGATCAGGCCGGTGATCACGTCCACTGACGGGCGCTGGGTGGCGAGGATCAGGTGGATGCCGGCGGCCCGCGCCTTCTGGGCGATCCGGGCAATCAGCTCCTCCACCTTCTTGCCGACGATCATCATCATGTCGGCGAATTCGTCCACCACCACCACGATGGTCGGTAGCTTGGTCAGTAGCGGGGCTTCGTCCTCCATGTTCTCGCGGCGGTACAGCGGATCGGTGAGGGGCGTCCCGGCATCCTCGGCATCCTTCACCTTGCGGTTGAAGCCCGCCAGGTTACGCACGCCCATGGCGGCCATCAGCTTGTAGCGGCGCTCCATCTCGGCGACCGACCAGCGCAGCGCGTTGGCGGCCTCCTTCATGTCGGTCACCACCGGGCACAGCAGGTGCGGAATGCCTTCGTAGATCGACAGCTCCAGCATCTTCGGGTCGATCATGATCAGGCGGGCATCCTCTGGCCCGGACTTGAACAGGATCGACAGGAGCATCGCGTTGACCCCCACCGACTTACCAGAACCGGTGGTACCGGCCACCAGCAGGTGCGGCATCTTCGCCAGGTCCGTGATGACTGGCCGGCCACCGATGTCATGGCCTAGGGCCAGGGTGACCGGCGACTTGGCGTCATCGTACTCGCTGGATTCCAGCACCTCGGAGAAGCGCACGATCTGCCGGTCTTCGTTGGGAATCTCGATACCGACGGTGGTCTTGCCGGGAATGACTTCCACCACCCGCACGCTGATCACCGCCAGGGAGCGGGCCAGGTCCTTGGCCAGGTTGGAAATCCTGCTGACCTTGACGCCAGGCGCCGGCTGGATCTCAAAGCGGGTGATCACCGGACCGGGGTGCACCGACTCCACCGTCACTTCCACGCCGAATTCCTTCAGCTTGATCTCCAGCAGGCGCGACATCGCCTCCAGGGACTCGGGCGAATAGCTTTTCTGCTTCTTCTCGGCCGGGTCGAGGATCGAGATGGGCGGCAATGTACCTTCTACTGCGCTGTCCACGAACAGTGGCGCCTGCCGCTCCTGCTGCACGCGCTTACTGGGTTCGGCGGGCTTCGCCGGTGCCGGCGGGGTGATGGTGGGCGGCTGGCGCTTCTCCCGCTCGGTCATGTGCTTGCTGAGGGAATCCTCACGCTCGATCAGACGCTCCTTCACCTTGGCCTGCTCGCGGCGGTCAGGCACCACCGGCGCGGCCACCACGCTGACCCGCTCGTCGACTTCCCGCAGCTTCTCGGCCAGTTGCAGACGCTCGGTGCGGGCCCGCCACCAGCCGGTGGCAGCGTTCTGGATGAGTTCGAAGAAATCGAGGGTGATCTTGCCGGTCAGGTCCATGGCGCGGAACCAGGACAGGTCGGTGAAGACCGTCAGGCCGAACAGGAACAGGGCGATGAACAGCAACGTGCTGCCCTGGACGTTCAGCGCGGTGACCGCCAGTTGCCCGAGGCTCTCGCCCAGGGCGCCCCCGGCGGACGCCGGCATGCCCGGGGCAGAATGGAAATGGATGAACGCCAGCGCCGAGCCTGACAGCACCAGGAATACCAGGCCGATCAGCCGCCAGGAAAACAGCCAGCCGCTCCACTCCCAACTGCGATGCCGGGAGCGGAAGACCTGGAATGTCTTGACCGCCAGCAACAAGGGGAACAGGTAGGCGAAGTAGCCCAGCACCATGAACAGCACGTCGGCGAACCAGGCACCGGCACGACCGGCCGCGTTATGCACCTGCTCGCTGTTGCTGGTATGGGTCCAGCCCGGGTCGGTGGCGTCGTAGGTCAGCAGCGCCATCCACAGGTAGATGCACAGCGCACCCAGGGCGATCAGCGCACCCTCTTTCAGGCGGTATTGGATCTGCTGGCGCCACATGGGCACCTGCGCGGAAGTCGGGGAATTCTTCAAAACGCGTTTATTTCCTGCGCTCGCGGCGCCTAGAACTCTGAACATCGAAGCTCGCCATTGTAAGGCTTTGCAGACGTGACGCCAGCCTGGCGCACCGGATCGGCTCGCCCCGGCACAGAGTCGGAGCGCCATGAAAATGATGTCTCAAAAGGAGAAACACTCCGCACTGTGACAGCGGAACGCTCTTATATACTCGCGCCTTGCTGAGTTTCACCTTCGCCCCTTCATTTCGACTCTAAGATTTACCGACAGGAGCAGCCCTCATGAAAAAACAGACTCTCGCCAGCCTCATCGCCGCAGCCACCTTGCTCGGCGGCTGCCAGAACTTCGACGCGGGCGGCCTCATGGATAGCGGCGTTTCCGCCTTCAAGGCTGCGACCCTGAGCGACGCCGAGGTCAAGCAGATCGCCGATGGCGCCTGCAAGCAGCAAGACAAGGAGAACAAGATCGCCCCCGCCGGCAGCAAGTACACCCAGCGCCTGAACAAGATCGCCAAGGCGCTCGGCAGCGAAATCGAGGGGACTCCGGTCAACTACAAGGTCTACCTGACCAAGGAAGAAAACGCCTGGGCCATGGCCAACGGCTGCATCCGCGTCTACAGCGGCCTGATGGACTCCTTCACCGACAACGAAATCGAAGGCGTGCTGGGCCACGAGATGGGCCACGTCGCCCTCGGTCACAGCAAGAAAGCCGCGCAGATCGCTTATGCCTCCCAGGCCGCGCGCATGGCTGCCGCCTCCTCCACCAACGCCGCCGTTTCCTCCCTCTCCAGTTCCGACTACGGCGCACTGGGCGAGGAGCTGATCAACTCGCAGTTTTCGCAATCCCAGGAAAGCGATGCCGACGCCTTCTCGGTGCAACTGCTGCTCAAGCGCAAGCTGAACCCCATGGGCCTGGCTACCGCGATGGACAAGCTCGCCAAGGAAGAAGGTAGCGACCACAGCCTGCTGTCCTCCCACCCGGCGAGCACCGAGCGTGCCGAGCACATCCGCGAGCTGATTGCCGCCAGCAAGAAATAAGTGAAGTTCAGGTATGCTCTAGCCTTTGCTCGAGCATACCTGTCTCACCCGAAGGACTTCCCCCCGATGACCGATGTCAAACACTCCCGCCTGATCATCCTCGGCTCTGGCCCCGCCGGCTATACCGCCGCCGTCTACGCCGCCCGCGCGAACCTCAAGCCGCTGGTCATCACCGGCATCCAGCCAGGCGGCCAACTGACCACCACCACCGAGGTGGACAACTGGCCGGGCGACATCGAAGGCCTGACCGGCCCTGCGCTGATGGAGCGCATGCAGAAGCATGCCGAGCGCTTCGACACCGAAATCGTCTACGACCACATCCATACCGCCGAACTGCAGCAGAAGCCCTTCACCTTGAAGGGTGACAACGCTACCTATACTTGCGACGCGCTGATCATCGCCACCGGCGCCAGCGCCCAGTACCTCGGCCTACCGTCCGAGGACGCGTTCTCCGGCAAGGGTGTATCCGCCTGCGCCACCTGCGACGGCTTTTTCTATCGCAACCAGGTGGTCGCGGTGATCGGCGGCGGCAACACCGCGGTCGAGGAAGCCCTGTACCTGGCCAACATCGCCAAGGAAGTGCACCTCATCCACCGCCGCGACAAGCTGCGCTCCGAGAAAATCCTTCAGGACAAGCTGTTCGAGAAGGCGGAAAACGGCAATGTGCGCCTGCACTGGAACCACACCTTGGACGAAGTCCTGGGTGACGACAGCGGCGTGACCGGCGTGCGCCTGAAAAGCGTGGCGGACGGCTCCACCCACGAACTGCCCCTGGCGGGCGTCTTCGTCGCCATCGGCCACAAGCCCAACACCGACCTGTTCCGCGACCAATTGGACATGCGTGATGGTTATCTGGTGGTCAAGGGCGGCGGCGAAGGCAATGCCACCGCCACCAGCATCGAAGGTGTCTTCGCGGCCGGTGACGTGGCCGACCATGTCTATCGCCAGGCGATCACGTCGGCGGGGGCCGGCTGCATGGCCGCGCTGGACGCCGAAAAGTACCTGGACCTGTAAGGCACCTGGCTGCGCGCCCTGCGCGCAGCCCTCAACGAGCGTCCTCGCATGCTCACCTGGCTGAACCGGAACTCTTGGGAATTCCCTCCCCTCCATCAGGCTCTGCGCGACCCCAATGGGCTGCTGGCGGCGGGCGGAGACCTGTCCGCCGAACGCCTGTACCGGGCCTATCGCCACGGCTGCTTCCCGTGGTTCGACGAAGGCCAGCCGGTCCTGTGGTGGTCACCTGACCCACGCACCGTGCTGTTTCCCGATGAGCTTCATGTATCCCGCAGCCTGGCCAAGGTACTGCGGCAGGAGCGCTACCGGGTGACCTTCGACCACTGCTTCGAAGCGGTGATCGGCGCCTGTGCAGCGCCCCGCGCCTATGCGTCCGGCACATGGATCACGCCCCCCATGCAGGCCGCCTACATCGACCTGCACCACCGCGGGCTCGCCCACTCCGTGGAGGTTTGGCAAGGCGATGAGCTGGTGGGCGGCCTCTACGGACTGGCCATCGGGCAGCTGTACTTCGGCGAATCCATGTTCAGCCGCGCCGACGATGCATCCAAGGTGGGCTTCGTCACGCTGGTAGAGCGCCTGAAAACCTGGGGATTCGTACTGATCGACTGCCAGATGCCCACACGCCACTTGCAAAGCCTGGGCGCCCGCTCGATTCCGCGAGAAGAATTCGCGAGCTACCTGGCGCGTCACCTGGACGCATCGACAACCGCCGACTGGCTCGCCTAGGCGACTGTCCTAGCCTGGCATACACTTGCCTTGAGGGTTTCCCGAGGTTCGACCATGACCGAGCTGGCACGCCTGAAGTTCTATGCCACCCAGCCCCATCCTTGCAGCTACCTGCCCGAAGAACAGGCCACTACGCTGTTCCTCGATCCCAGTCAGCCCATGGATGCGCAGGTCTATGCCGAACTGTCCGAACTGGGCTTCCGACGCAGCGGCGATCACCTCTACCGCCCCCACTGCCAGCGCTGCAATGCCTGTGTCCCCGCGCGCATCCCCGCCGACCGCTTCGAACCCAACCGGCAGCAACGCAAGATTCTCAAGCGTAATGCGGATCTGCAGGTCCGCTCCTGCCGCCCAGCCTTCACCAGCGAGTACTACAGCCTGTACGCGCGCTATATCGAGCTGCGGCACGCGGACGGCGACATGTACCCGCCCAGCCGGGAGCAGTTCACCACCTTCCTGGTGCGGGATTTGCCCTTCTCCCGCTTCTATGAATTCCGCCTGGGTGACCGCCTGTTGGCGGTGGCGGTCACCGACGTACTGCCCAATGGGCTGTCGGCGGTCTACACCTTCTACGATCCCGACGAAGAACGCCGCAGCCTGGGCCGCTACGCCATTCTCTGGCAGATAGGCGAGACCGAGCGCCTGGGCCTTCAGGCGGTTTACCTGGGGTACTGGATCAAGAATTGTCGGAAGATGAACTACAAGACCCAGTACCGCCCCATCGAGCTTTTCGTCAATCAGCGCTGGGCTTGCCTGACGTGAAACGCTTGGCGACCTAACCGTTTTTCAGGCACAATGCATGCCGTTTTTACTGGGTGCATTCGTACCCGGTTCGCCATTCGATACCGAGGGTTCTACTGCATGTCGAAAGAAGACAGCTTCGAAATGGAAGGCACTGTCGTCGACACCC
The DNA here is from genome assembly GCF_007109405.1 of Pseudomonas mangiferae. GTDB lineage: Bacteria > Pseudomonadota > Gammaproteobacteria > Pseudomonadales > Pseudomonadaceae > Pseudomonas_T > Pseudomonas_T mangiferae. The sequence goes on along the minus strand of NZ_VJOY01000001.1, from coordinate 73,774 downwards.
TGCCCAACACCATGTTTCGCGTGGAGTTGGAAAACGGGCACGTCGTTACCGCGCACATCTCCGGAAAGATGCGCAAGAACTACATCCGCATCCTGACGGGCGATAAAGTCCGCGTCGAACTGACCCCCTACGATCTGAGCAAAGGCCGCATCACCTACCGCGCCCGCTGATAGCTCGACGTTTCGCTCTACCGTATACCGGCTTGCAACGATTGTAAGTCGCATAAGAAAACGCCCGACATATGCCGGGCGTTTCTGTTTGCGCATTTCACTCAGGCCAGTTCGGCCGTCGTCTCATACTCGAACTCCAGTTCGCCGTCCTTCAGGTCGACATGCACCAGGCCGCCGTGCTCGGCGAGGTCGCCGAACAGGATTTCCTCGGCCAGCGGGCGCTTGATCTTGTCCTGAATAAGCCGCGCCATGGGCCGTGCGCCCATCTGGACATCGTAGCCACTGCGCGCCAGCCAGTCCCGAGCCGCGTCGCTGACTTCCAGCTGAACCCGCTTGTCTTCCAGCTGCGCCTGCATTTCCGTGAGGAATTTGTCGACGATGCTCTTGATGACCTCGTGGCTCAGGCGACCAAACTGGATGATGGTATCCAGGCGGTTGCGGAATTCCGGCGTGAAGCTCTTCTTGATCACTTCCATCGCATCCGAGGAGTGATCCTGGTGCGTGAAACCGATGGAAGCCCGGGACGCCGTCTCGGCCCCGGCATTGGTGGTCATGATCAGGATGACATTGCGGAAATCCGCCTTGCGGCCGTTGTTGTCGGTTAGCGTTCCGTGATCCATCACCTGCAGCAGCAGGTTGAAGACTTCGGGATGCGCCTTCTCGATTTCATCGAGCAACAGCACGCAATGCGGCTGCTTGGTAATCGCCTCGGTCAGCAGGCCACCCTGGTCGAACCCTACGTAGCCGGGCGGTGCACCGATGAGCCGGGACACGGTATGACGCTCCATGTACTCGGACATATCGAAGCGAACCAGTTCGACACCTAGCGCCTTGGCCAACTGACGCGCCGCCTCGGTCTTACCCACACCCGTCGGCCCGGCAAACAGGAAGGAGCCGACCGGCTTGTCCGGCGACTTCAAACCGGCTCGGGACAGCTTGATGGCGGTAGCCAGGGAATCGATCGCTGCATCCTGGCCGAACACCGTGAGCTTGAGATCGCGCTCCAGGTTGCGCAGCAGTTCCTTGTCGGAGCTGCTGACATGCTTGGGTGGAATGCGGGCGATCTTCGCCACGATGTCTTCCACCTGGGCCACCTCGATGCGCTTGACCCGACGCTCTTCGGGCTGCAGCCGCTGGTAGGCGCCCGCCTCGTCGATGACATCGATGGCCTTGTCGGGCATGTGCCGGTCATTGATATAGCGAGCCGACAGTTCGGCCGCCGCGCGAAGCGCCTCTTCAGCGTATTCGATGTGGTGGTGCTGCTCGAAACGAGCCTTGAGCCCCTTGAGGATGCCGAAGGTGTCCTCGATGGACGGCTCCACCACATCCACCTTCTGGAAGCGACGCGCCAGCGCCCGATCCTTCTCGAAAATGCCGCGGAACTCCTGGAAGGTGGTTGAACCGATGCAACGGATCTCGCCCGAAGAGAGTAGCGGCTTCAACAGGTTGGACGCATCCATGACCCCACCCGAGGCCGCACCGGCACCGATGATGGTGTGGATCTCGTCGATGAACAGGATGGCATGGGGGCGCTTGCGCAGCTCATTGAGCAACGCCTTGAAGCGCTTCTCGAAGTCGCCGCGGTACTTGGTACCCGCCAGCAGTGCACCCAGATCCAGGGAATACACCACGCTTTCGGACAGCAGGTCCGGCACTTCGCCATCCACGATGCGCTTGGCCAGGCCTTCGGCGATCGCGGTCTTGCCCACGCCCGCCTCACCCACAAGCAGCGGGTTGTTCTTGCGGCGACGGGCCAGGATCTGCGCGACGCGCTCCACTTCGTTTTCGCGACCTACCAGAGGGTCGATGCGCCCCTGGCGGGCCAGCTCGTTGAGGTTGCTGGTGTAGGCATCCAGCGGATGCCCGGAAGAAGACGACTCGCCACCCTCTTCATCCTGCATATCTTGCTCGCTGTCATGCTGCTCGTTATGACCAGGCACCTTGGAAATGCCATGGGCGATGTAATTGACGACATCGATACGGGCGACGCTCTGCTGCTTGAGCAGGAACACGGCCTGGCTTTCCTGTTCGCTGAAGATGGCCACCAGCACGTTGGCACCAGTGACTTCACGCTTGCCCGAGCTTTGTACGTGGAAGACCGCGCGCTGGAGCACGCGCTGGAAACCGAGCGTCGGCTGGGTTTCGCGCTCCTCGTCATGCTGGGGTATCAGCGGCGTGGTGGAATCGATGAATTCCTTGAGGTCGTGGCGAAGCTTGTCCAGATTAGCGCCGCACGAGCGCAGCACGGTCGCTGCAGCCTCGTTGTCGAGCAAGGCCAGCAATAGATGCTCGACCGTCATGAACTCGTGACGCTTGGAACGAGCCTCCTTGAAGGCGAGATTGAGGGTGACTTCGAGCTCTCGGTTCAACATAGCTTCACCTCATACCCTAGCGGCCGGCGGTTAACCGTCCTTCTCAATTTCACAGAGTAGCGGATGCTGGCTCTCTCTCGCGTACTGGTTGACCTGCATGGCCTTGGTCTCGGCAATATCGCGGGTGTAGCGGCCACACACTGCGCGCCCCTCCGTATGGACGACCAGCATGATCTTGGTGGCCAGCTCGCGGTCCATGTTGAAGAACATTTCGAGCACTTGGACAACAAAATCCATCGGGGTGTAGTCGTCGTTGTACAAAATTACCTTGTACATGGGCGGCGCCTGGAGCGCGGGTTTCGCTTCCTGGATCGCAAGGCCCGAACCGTCATCTTCGCGAGGCGACGACGAGTGGTCCTGATTGAATGTTAGTCGAATCTCGCTGTTTGCATGCATGCTGGAAAAATGTTCGCGACTGGTGAGCCAGAGGGGCCGAAGGATTTTGACCGGCTTCGAAGCCGGACGCAGCATTGCCTTGACTAACGGCAAAAGGGTGTTAAAACCAATGGAATACCCAACCGGGTATATGGGGTTCCGCGCCCTCGCCTACAAGGTTCGTTCGCGCGGAGTCGAAGTGGATGATACTCCAGTGATGGAGTCCTTTGCAGAGGGATATCAGCATGCTTAGCGGTAAGGTCAAGTGGTTCAACAACGCCAAAGGCTACGGTTTCATCGTCGCTGATGGCAGAGATGAGGACCTATTCGCCCACTATTCGGCCATCCAGATGGACGGTTACAAGACACTCAAGGCCGGCCAACCGGTGAGCTTCGATATTTTGCAGGGCCCCAAAGGCCTGCATGCCGTGAACATTCGGGCAGCGACAGCCACCACCCCATCGGCAACGACCCCCACTACCCAGCCTGAAAGGAGTCCGGCTGAAGCCTAAGCCCATTGACGGGCATAAAAAAAGCCGGTCATTGACCGGCTTTTTTCGTTCCACAGCGCTTACATGTGAGCAATGGTGGCATCGCCGAACTGCGAGCAGGACTGCAGTTGAGCACCTTCCATCAGACGCTCGAAGTCATAGGTGACCTTCTTCGCGGCGATGGCGCCTTCGGTGCCCTTGATGATCAGGTCCGCAGCCTCGGTCCAGCCCATGTGGCGCAGCATCATCTCGGCAGAGAGGATCAGCGAGCCCGGGTTGACCTTGTCCTGGCCCGCGTACTTCGGCGCGGTGCCGTGGGTGGCTTCGAACATGGCCACGGTGTCGGACAGGTTGGCGCCCGGGGCGATGCCGATGCCGCCCACCTCCGCCGCCAGGGCGTCGGACAGGTAGTCACCGTTCAGGTTGAGGGTGGCGATCACGTCGTACTCGGCCGGACGCAGCAGGATCTGCTGCAGCATGGCGTCGGCGATCACGTCCTTGACCACGACGTTCTTGCCAGTCTTCGGGTTCTTGAACTGCATCCAGGGGCCGCCATCCAGCAGCTGCGCGCCGAACTCGTCACGCGCCACCTCGTAGCCCCACTCCTTGAAGGCACCTTCGGTGAACTTCATGATGTTGCCCTTGTGGACGATGGTCACGGAATCGCGATCATTGTCCACGGCGTACTGAAGCGCCTTGCGCACCAGACGCTTGGTGCCGTCCTGGGAGACCGGCTTGATGCCGATGCCGCAGTTCTCGGTGAAGCGGATTTTCTTGACGCCCATTTCCTCGGTGAGGAACTTGATGACCTTCTCGGCCTCGGGCGAACCGGCTTTCCATTCCACGCCGGCATAGATGTCTTCGGAGTTCTCGCGGAAGATCACCATGTCCACGTCGCCCGGTTTCTTGACGGGGCTGGGCACGCCGGTGAACCAACGTACGGGGCGCTGGCAGACGTACAGGTCGAGTTCCTGGCGCAGCGCGACGTTCAGGGAGCGGATGCCGCCACCGACGGGCGTGGTCAGCGGGCCCTTGATCGAAACCACGTAGTCGCGGACGGCTTCCAGGGTTTCTTTCGGCAGCCAGGTGTCCTGATCGTAGACCTGGGTGGCCTTCTCGCCGGCGTACACTTCCATCCAGGCGATTTTGCGCTCACCGCCGTAGGCCTTTTCGACGGCGGCGTCGACGACCTTGATCATGACCGGGCTGATGTCGACACCGATGCCGTCACCCTCGATGTAGGGGATGATCGGGTTGTTGGGCACGTTCAGGGACATATCGGCATTGACGGTGATTTTGTCACCGCTCGCAGGCACCTGGATCTTTTGGTATCCCATGCTGGACTCCGTTGTTTTCGTGGGTCAGACACTGCCACGCGCATTCGCCTGGCAGATGAACTTGGGTCTCGAAAGGCGTGACATTCTTGTAGTTTTTCTACAGAAAGTCACGCCCTTTAACATCGGCGCACGCCCTTCGCAAAGGCTGCGGAGCAGCGCTGGCAAGGCTTCGCCCCACGTCGGGGCGCACTACAGAAACGCTACACGGCAGCGCTTCGGAGAATTTCCAAGCCTAGCAGTTCCCCCGCTGACCCGCCCGGGAACGACGCGCTACCATGGCCGACCCGCATCGAGAAGGAACCGCCCCATGCGCTTCACCCCTCATGTCACCGTCGCCACCGTCGTTGAGGACGACAGCCGCTTTCTGCTGGTGGAGGAGCTCGCCGACGGTCGCGCCGTATTAAATCAGCCTGCCGGGCATCTGGAAGCCGACGAAAGTCTGATCCAGGCCGCCTTGCGCGAAACCCTCGAGGAAACCGGCTGGGAAGTGGAGCTGACCGCGGTGACCGGCATCTACCTCTATGCCGCGCCGTCGAACGGAGTGACCTACCAGCGCGTCTGCTTCGCCGCCCGCCCCGTGCGCCAGACCGACTCGCCCCTGGACGAGGGAATCATCGGCCCGCGCTGGCTGACCCGCGAGGAGCTGGTCGCCCAGCCGGAGCGCTGGCGCAGCCGACTGGTACTGCGCTGCATCGACGATTACCTGGCCGGCGAACGCTTCCCCCTGGCGCTGATCCGCACTGGTAGCTGACGGTCGCGCCCGACGCGGCATCTGTTAGACTCGCGACCTTTTCCGCAGTCATCCGTCCGTATTCCTATGCATGATCCAGCCACCACCCGCGTGATCGTCGGCATGTCCGGCGGCGTGGACTCCTCGGTCTCCGCCTTGCTGCTGCTGGAACAGGGCTACCAGGTGGAAGGCCTGTTCATGAAGAACTGGGAAGAGGATGACGGGACCGACTACTGCACCGCCCGCGAAGACCTGGCGGATGCCCAGGCCGTCTGCGAGCGCATCGGTATCCCCCTGCACACGGCCAACTTCGCGGCGGAATACTGGGACAACGTCTTCGAGCATTTCCTCGCCGAATACAAGGCCGGTCGCACGCCCAACCCGGACATCCTCTGCAACCGCGAGATCAAGTTCAAGGCGTTCCTCGACTATGCCCTGAGCCTGGGCGCCGACCTGATCGCCACCGGGCACTACGTCCGCCGCCGCGATATCGACGGCCGCAGCGAACTGCTCAAGGGCCTGGACCCCAACAAGGACCAGAGCTACTTCCTCCATGCCGTGGGCGGCGAGCAGATCGGCAAGACCTTGTTCCCCGTCGGAGAACTGGAAAAGCCCCAGGTCCGCGCCATCGCAGAGCGCCATGGCCTCGCCACGGCCAAGAAGAAGGATTCTACCGGCATCTGTTTCATCGGCGAGCGCCGCTTCAGCGATTTCCTCAAGCAATACCTGCCGGCGCAGCCGGGCAACATCGAAACCACCGAGGGCGACGTTATCGGCCGCCACATGGGGTTGATGTACCACACCATCGGCCAGCGCCAGGGGCTGGGCATCGGTGGGCTCAAGGACGCCGGCGAGGCGCCCTGGTACGTGCTGGTCAAGGACCTGTCGCGGAACGTGCTGGTGGTAGGCCAGGGCAACGCGCATCCGCTGCTGTTTTCCCGCGCCCTGCTGACCTCGGAGCTGTACTGGGTCAATCCGGTCCAGCTGGACGCGCCACGTCGCCTGACCGCCAAGGTGCGCTATCGGCAGCAGGACCAGGCGTGCACCCTGGAGCGCACGGCCCATGGCTACCGCGCAGTGTTCGACGTGCCCCAGCGGGCAGTGACGCCGGGCCAGTCGGTGGTGTTCTACGACGGTGAGGTTTGCCTGGGCGGTGGCGTGATCGAGCAGGCCGAACCCTGCCTCCAGGAGGAGCACCCATGACGCCGGCCCAGGAGCAACTGGTCGCCCTGGGGGCGGTGTTCAACGCTGCCGCCCTGGTGGACCGCCTGGCCAAGACCGGCCAGATCAGCGAGCCGCCGCTGGGCTGCATGATCGGCAGCCTGCTGGTACGTGACCCGCCCACCACGCTGGACGTGTACGGCGGCGACGACCTGAACCTGCGCGAAGGCTACAAGGCCCTGGTCAGCGCCCTGGAGCGCGACCCCAACAGCCTGCAGCGCGAGCCGCTGCGCTATGCCCTGGCCCTGCTGGGCCTCGAGCGGCAACTGGCCAAGCGCGACGACATGCTGGCGACGATCGGTACCCGCCTGGACCAAATCCAGCAGCAGGTCAGGCATTTCGGGGTCACCCACGAGAACGTGATCGCGGCCTGCGGCGGCCTTTATGAGGACACCCTGAGTACGTTCCGCCAGCGCATCCAGGTGCATGGCGAGATGCGCTTCCTGCAGCAGGCCAGCAATGCGGCGAAGATCCGTGCCCTGCTCCTCGCCGGCATCCGCGCCGCACGCCTGTGGCGTCAACTGGGCGGCCATCGCTGGCAACTGGTGTTCAGCCGCCGCAAATTGCTCAGCGAGCTTTATCCCATGATGCGCCGCTGAGCATGGCGACACCCCTCCGCCCTCGCGCCGTTCGGCCAGTCTTGGGGGCTGCGCTGCTGGCGCTTTCCACCCTGCTGTTCTCGCTCATGGGCGTCGGCATCCGGGAACTCTCGGGCACGGTGAACAACGAGTCGGTGGTGTTCTTCCGCAACCTGGTTGGCGTCCTGTTCTTCCTGCCGCTGGTGCTGGTGAAAGGTCCGGGGCCGCTGAAGACCAAACGCCTAGCCTCCCACCTGTGGCGGACCACCTACGGCCTGGCGGCCATGTACTGCTTCTTCTACGCCATCGCCCACCTGCCCCTGGCCGATGCCATGCTCTTCACCTACTCGGCACCGGTCTTCACCCCCTTAATCGCCTACTGGTGGCTGAAGGAGCCCCTCAGTCGACGCATCCTGCTGACCAGCCTGGTGGGCCTGGCGGGCGTGTTCCTGGTGGCCAAACGGTCGGAAGCGCTGCTCGACAGCCAGGCCCTGGTGGGGGTCGCCGCCAGCCTGCTGGCCGCCTTCGCCTTCGTCTCGATCCGCGAAATGAGCGACAGCGAGCCGGCCTTCCGCATCGTCTTCTACTTCGCCCTGTTCAGCACACTCATCTCCGCGATCCCCTTGACCTGGGCCTGGCAGCCCCTGAGCAGCCATCAACTGGCCCTGTTGTTCCTGGTAGGCCTGCTGGCCACCATCAGCCAGATCGTCATGTCGAAAGCCTACGCCCTCGCCCCGCCGGGGATCATCGGGCCGTTCGCCTACCTGGCCATCGTCTTTTCCGGGATCATCGCCTGGCTGCGCTGGGGCGAGGCACCCGACACGGGCTCGCTGCTGGGGGCGCTGCTGATCATCGCCTCGGGGCTGCTCTCGGTGTCGCGCCGGCGAACCTGACGCTCGTCCGCAGCCCGGGCCGGGTGGCGGAATTCGTGTATGATACGCGCCCTCTTTCGTTGACCGACGCCGAGAACGCCCTCCATGCAGCTCTCCTCGCTCACCGCGGTATCCCCCGTCGATGGCCGCTATGCCGGCAAAACCGAGGCCTTGCGGCCGATCTTCAGCGAGTACGGCCTGATCCGTTTCCGCGTCATGGTGGAGGTCCGCTGGCTGCAGCGGCTGGCCGCCCATGAGGGTATTCCTGAGGTCGCCCCGTTCTCCCAGGAAGCAAACGCTCTCCTCGACCGCCTGGCCACCGACTTCCAGCTGGAGCACGCCGAGCGCATCAAGCAGATCGAGCGCACCACCAACCACGACGTCAAGGCGGTGGAATACCTGCTCAAGGAACAGGCCGCCGGGCTGCCCGAGCTGGCCAAGGTCAGTGAATTCATCCACTTCGCCTGCACCAGCGAGGACATCAACAACCTGTCCCATGCCCTGATGCTGCGCGAAGGCCGCGACAACGTGCTGCTGCCGCTGATGCGGCAGATCGCCGAGGCGATCCGGGCACTGGCCCACCGCTTCGCCGACGTCCCGATGCTGTCGCGGACCCACGGCCAGCCGGCCTCCCCCACCACCCTGGGCAAGGAACTGGCCAACGTCGTTTACCGCCTGGAGCGGCAGATCCTGCAGGTGGCCGGCGTGCCGCTGCTGGGCAAGATCAACGGCGCCGTGGGCAACTACAACGCCCACCTGTCCGCTTACCCCAGCCTGGACTGGGAGGCCAACGCCCGCGCCTTCATTGAGAAGGACCTGGGCCTGGCCTGGAACCCTTACACCACCCAGATCGAACCCCACGACTACATCGCCGAGCTGTTCGACGCCATCGCCCGCTTCAACACCATCCTGATCGACTTCGACCGGGACGTCTGGGGCTACATCTCCCTGGGCTACTTCAAGCAGAAGACCGTGGCCGGCGAGATCGGCTCGTCCACCATGCCGCACAAGGTCAACCCGATCGACTTCGAGAATTCCGAAGGCAACCTGGGTATCGCCAACGCCCTGTTCCAGCACTTGGCCAGCAAGCTGCCGGTCTCCCGCTGGCAGCGCGACCTGACCGACTCCACCGTGCTGCGCAACCTGGGCGTCGGTATCGCCCACAGCGTGATCGCCTACGAAGCCAGCCTGAAGGGCATCGGCAAGCTGGAGCTCAATGCCGCGCGCATCGCCGAGGACCTGGACGCCTGCTGGGAAGTGCTCGCCGAGCCGATCCAGACGGTGATGCGCCGCTACGCCATCGAGAATCCCTACGAGAAACTCAAGGAGTTGACGCGCGGCAAGGGGATCAGCCCGGAAGCCCTGCAGACGTTCATCGACGGACTGGACATGCCGGCGGAGGCCAAGGCCGAGCTGCGCACCCTGACCCCGGCCGGCTACACCGGCAACGCTGCCGCCCAGGCCAAGCGGATCTGACCGGCCAACCCGCTTCGCACGCCCGGCTGTGCCGGGCTTTTTTATAGCCCAAGGTAACCGTCCATGAACCCCGATCTCCCGCTCCAGCTTCTCGGCGGCCTCAGCGCCCGCGAATTCCTGCGCGACTACTGGCAACGCAAGCCTCTGCTGATCCGTCAGGCCAAGCCCGGGTTCGAGAGCCCGATCAGCCCGGACGAGCTGGCCGGCCTGTCCCTGGAAGACGAGGTGGAATCGCGCCTGGTGGTGGAGCATGGCGAGCAGCCCTGGGAACTGCGCCGCGGCCCGTTCACCGAGGAGACCTTCCAGGATTTGCCGGAGCGGGACTGGACGCTGCTGGTGCAGGCCGTGGACCAGTTCGTCCCGGACGTGGCCGAACTCCTGAAGGAATTCCAGTTCCTGCCGAGCTGGCGGATCGATGACGTGATGATCAGCTTCGCCGCGCCGGGCGGCGGGGTCGGCCCGCACTACGACAACTACGACGTGTTCCTGCTCCAGGCTCATGGCCGACGTCGCTGGAAGATCGGTCAGATGTGCGACAACCAGAGCCCGATCCTGCCCCATGGCGACCTGCGCATCCTCGCCGACTTCCAGCAGACCGACGAGTGGGTGCTGGAACCGGGCGACATGCTCTACCTGCCGCCGCGCCTGGCCCACTTCGGCACCGCCGAGGATGACTGCATGACCTTCTCCGTGGGCTTCCGCGCGCCCAGCGCTGCCGAAGTGCTCACTCACTTCACCGATTTCCTCGCCCAGTTCCTGCCGGACGAGGCGCGCTACAGCGATGCCGCCAGCGAGCCGGTGGAAGACCCGCACCAGATCCAGCGTGATGCCCTGGTGCGATTGAAGGCCCTGCTGGACGAGCACATGGGCGACGAGCGCCTGCTGCTCACCTGGTTCGGCCAGTTCATGACCGAGCCCCGCTACCCCGAACTGGTCTCGGGCACGGAAGTCGAAGAGGAACCGTTCCTCGGCGCCCTGGAAGACGGCGCCGTGCTGGTACGCAACCCTAGCGCTCGGCTGGCCTGGTCGGAAGTGGAAGACCAGCTGGTGCTGTTCGCCAGCGGCCAGAGCCGCCTGCTCCCGGGGCACCTGCGTGACCTGCTGAAACTGATCTGCGCCGCTGACGCGCTGTATCTCGACAACCTCGGGCCATGGCTGGCCGACGATGAAGGAAGGACCCTGGTATGGGAACTGGTCAAACAAGGAAGTCTGGAGTTCGCCGATGACTGACATCGATATCCGCGTCGCGGACTGGCACAAGGACAACGCCGCGCTCCGCCGCATCCGGGAAACCGTCTTCATCGGCGAGCAGGCGGTTCCGCCGGAACTGGAGTGGGACGCCGACGATGCCGATGCCGTGCACTTCCTGGCCTACGAGGGCGAGTACCCCATCGGCACGGCGCGTTTGCTGCCGGACGGGCAGATCGGCCGGATGTCGGTCCTCAAGGATTGGCGAGGCCTGAAGGTGGGCGACCGCCTGCTGCGGGCCGCCATTGAGGAGGCCGAGCGGCGCGGTCTGCGCAAGCAGATGCTCAGCGCTCAGGTCCAGGCCACGCCGTTCTACGAACGCCACGGCTTCTCGGTAGTCAGTGATGAATACCTGGATGTCGGTATCCCCCATGTGGACATGGTGCGCCACAGCGACTGAAGCGGAGCCCGCGATGAACGAAGACGCCCCGGAAGACCTCATGGACGCGGACGAACTGCCCGCCATCGAGTTCGATTCTCCGGGGCGTTTCAGCATCCATAACCCACAAACCGTCCCGGTCCAGGCCTCGACATCCCGGGAACCCGCGCCCTTCGTGCTGGGCGAGCAGGACAGCCTGCAGCGCTTCAACACCCCGGACGACGCGCGCGCCCACGCCCTGGCGCTGATGCAGCAAGCCCGGCGCAGCCTCTGCATCTACACCCCCGACCTCGAACCCTGGCTGTACCACCACAGCAGCATCCAGGAGGCCTGCACGCGTTTTCTTATCGCTCATCCGAGGAATCGCCTGCGCATTCTCGTGCGCGACGTCACCCGTGCGGTGAAAGAGGGTAGCCGCCTGCTGACCCTGACCCGCCGCCTCTCCAGCAACTGCCATATCCGCAAGCTGAACCCCGACTACCCCAATGAAGAAGCCGCCTATCTGTTGGCGGATACCCACGGCCTGTTGCTGAGGCCGGAGCCCGAGCACTATGCCGGCTACGCCCTCTACAACCACCCGGGGCACATCCGCTCGCGCCAGGCCGCGTTCGACCAGGCCTGGGACAGCAGCCTCAGCGACCCCGACCTGCGGAGCTTCCTGCTATGACCCTGCGCCCGCCGCTCCTCGCCCTGCTGCTGGCCTGCAGCCTGCCGCTGCACGCCGAAACCGAGGTCATCCCACTCAACTACCGCACGCCCGAGGACATTCTGCCGACCCTCCAGGCGGTGGTCGGCAATTCGGGCCGGATCAGCGCCTATGGCAGCCAGCTCATCGTCAACGCCTCGCCGGGCAAGATCCAGGAAATCCGCAGCCTGCTGGCGCAGCTGGACACCCGTCCGAAACGCCTGCTGATCACTGTGGACACCAACGAGAACCGCTCCGACGACGCCAGCGGCTACTCGGTGAACGGCTCCGCCAGCGTCGGCGGCGTGCACGTGGAGACCGGTCAGGGCGCGGGTCGCGGGCGCGACCAGGTGCGGATCATCAACCGCAGCACCCAGGGCCGTACCGGAAGCAGCCAGCAGATCCAGGCCAGCGAGGGCTACCCGGCATTGATCCAGGTCGGCCAGAACGTGCCGCTGACCACCACCAGCCGCGATCCCTATGGGCGGGTCTACCAGTCCACCCAGTACAGCGCGGTGACGCGCGGGTTCTACGTCACCGCCCAGGTGACCGGCGAAACCGTCCACGTCGCCCTCAGCAGCAACAACGATCGACTGAGCCAGACCCGTCCGGGTGTGATCGACGTGCAGAGCGCGGATACCCAGGTCACCGGGCGCCTGGGCGAATGGCTGACGGTGGGCGGGGTGAGCGAGGACAGCCAGTACGACAGCAACGGCGTGCTGCAGCACCGCGCGACCCAGGGCCGCAGCGATACGCAGATCCGCCTGAAGGTGGACCTCGCGGAATGATGAGAGTGACCGGCGAGTCCATCCTTTAACCATGTAGTGCCGATAAAAAAACACTACAAAACGTTTGACGAACCTCCGCCCCGAGGGGCATGATGACCCCGCTCCCGCTGATCAGGGGTTCCGAAAGGGGCCTCCGGAACGCTCCGGCTCACCGCCGCGACGGTCCGTGTTGCGACGCCCACAAGGCCGTTCGACGAGATGGCGACTGGAACGAAAGTTGTCCTGAGGGACGGGGAAGCGTTTGTAGATCAGCCGGTTTCGGCTCACGTCGGATCGTACCCAGCGGCAGCCACGAGCCAGGGTCGAGTCGACGGGCCACCCGACGCGTCACCCCTCCCCCTCCCGAGCAGCGTCTCGTCCAGCGTCACCCTTCGAACTCCATGAGCGAACCCGCAACGACCTTCAGGTTTTGAGTGGGAAGTCGGTGCTCAACCAATACATTTTTGAAGGATTGACCATGTCCGCTTATCAAAACGACATCAAAGCCGTAGCCGCTCTGAAAGAGAAAGCCGGAAACAGCTGGAGCGCGATCAACCCGGAATCCGTCGCCCGCATGCGCGCGCAGAACCGGTTCAAGACCGGCCTGGATATCGCCAAGTACACAGCGGCCATCATGCGCAAGGACATGGCCGAGTACGACGCCGACGCCTCCGTCTACACCCAGTCTCTGGGTTGCTGGCACGGCTTCATCGGTCAGCAGAAGCTGATCTCCATCAAGAAGCACCTGAAGACTACCAACAAGCGCTACCTCTACCTGTCGGGCTGGATGGTCGCCGCCCTGCGCTCCGAGTTCGGCCCGCTGCCGGACCAGTCGATGCACGAGAAGACCGTCGTCGCCGGCCTGATCGAAGAGCTCTATACCTTCCTGCGCCAGGCCGACGCCCGCGAAATGGACCTGCTGTTCACGGCGCTGGACGCCGCCCGCGCCTCCGATGACCAAGCCAAGGCCGCGGACATCCAGGCGCAGATCGACAACTTCGAAACCCACGTCGTACCCATCATCGCCGACATCGACGCCGGCTTCGGCAACCCGGAAGCCACCTACCTGCTGGCCAAGAAGATGATTGAAGCGGGTGCCTGCTGCATCCAGATCGAGAACCAGGTGTCCGACGAGAAGCAGTGCGGCCACCAGGACGGCAAGGTGACCGTTCCCCACGCCGACTTCCTCGCCAAGATCAACGCCGTGCGCTACGCCTTCCTCGAACTGGGCGTGGACGATGGCGTGATTGTCGCCCGTACCGACTCCCTGGGCGCCGGCCTGACCAAGCAGATCGCCGTGACCAACGAGCCGGGCGACCTGGGTGACCTGTACAACTCCTTCCTGGACTGCGACGAGATCAGCGCCTCCGAGCTGAAGAACGGCGACGTGGTGATCAACCGCGAAGGCAAGCTGCTGCGTCCGAAGCGTCTGCCGTCCAACCTGTTCCAGTTCCGCAAGGGCACCGGTGAAGACCGCTGCGTGCTGGACTGCATCACCTCGCTGCAGAACGGCGCCGACCTGCTGTGGATCGAGACCGAGAAGCCCCACGTGGGCCAGATCAAGGCCATGGTCGACCGCATCCGCGAAGTCATCCCCAATGCCAAGCTGGTCTACAACAACAGCCCGTCCTTCAACTGGACCCTGAACTTCCGCCAGCAGGTGTTCGATACCATGGCCGCCGAGGGCAAGGACGTGTCCGCCTACGACCGCGCCAAGCTGATGAGCGTCGACTACGACGAGACCGAGCTGGCCAAGATCGCCGACGAGAAGATCCGCACCTTCCAGCGCGACGGTTCCGCCCAGGCCGGTATCTTCCACCACCTGATCACCCTGCCGACCTACCACACCGCGGCCCTGTCCACCGACAACCTGGCGAAAGGCTATTTCGCCGAGGAAGGCATGTTGGCCTACGTCAAGGGCGTTCAGCGTCAGGAACTGCGCCAGGGTATCGCCTGCGTCAAGCACCAGAACATGGCCGGCTCCGACATCGGCGACAACCACAAGGAATACTTCGCCGGCGAAGCGGCCCTGAAGGCCAGCGGCAAAGACAACACCATGAACCAGTTCCACTGATCGCGTAGGCGATTCGGAAAGCCCCGGCAGCGATGCCGGGGCTTTTTTATGCCCCGGAAAAAAAGATGGCATAAGCCATATGTCCTACCGGGGAAACACCCGCCTCGCCCACGCTCCAAGTTGGCCGGACGACTGTTGTCCTCATGTAGTGAACGACACTTAGCCAATCAAATGATAATGAATATCATCTTTCCGAAAGAATGAATTATCCGTCGCGCACTTCGGTCCACTCAGAGACTTTCGGAACTTCTCGACAAACCCTTGCGGGCCGCGGGTTACAGCGGACTTGACGGAATTCGGGCCGCCTTTCAGGGCAACTTTTTAAAACGCAAAAATTTACTTGGGTAGGAGAACGGGCCTAAAATTGTCCGAATAGATTGCTGGGGAATCAGTGGGTTGCCAGCAAATGACAATACGAACATAGCGAACGCCATTGCTTGCCTAAGGAGTTTCCGGCATGTCGGAAGCCACAACGCTCATGACTCACAACTGGTCTTTCGGCATCTTCCTGCTGGGTGTCGTCGGCCTCTGCGCCTTCATGATCGGCGTTTCCAGCCTGCTTGGCAGCAAGGCATGGGGTCGCAGCAAGAACGACCCCTTCGAATCGGGCATGCTCCCCACCGGCAACGCCCGCCTGCGTCTCTCCGCGAAATTCTATCTGGTCGCGATGCTCTTCGTGATCTTCGACGTCGAAGCCCTCTTCCTCTTCGCCTGGGCCGTCTCCGTTCGCGAAAGCGGCTGGGCCGGGCTCATCGAGGCTACCGTTTTCATAGCAATTCTGTTGGCAGGTCTTGTCTACCTATGGCGGATCGGCGCGCTCGACTGGGCGCCCGAAGGCCGTCGTAAGCGGCAGGCCAAGCTAAAACAATGAGGCTTTGGCGATGCAATACAAACTTACCCGGATCGATCCGGATGCGCCTAACGAGCAGTATCCGATCGGCGAACGGGAGACCGTAGGCGATCCTCTGATCGAGGGTCAGGTCCACAAGAACATCTTCATGGGCAAGCTTGAGGATGCGCTGAACGCAACGGTTAATTGGGGGCGCAAGAATTCCCTTTGGCCGTACAACTTCGGCCTGTCCTGCTGCTACGTGGAAATGACCACCGCCTTCACCGCCCCACACGACATCGCTCGTTTCGGCGCGGAAGTGATCCGGGCTTCGCCACGCCAGGCGGACTTCATGGTCATCGCCGGCACCTGCTTCATCAAGATGGCACCGGTCATCCAGCGGCTCTACGAGCAGATGCTGGAGCCCAAGTGGGTGATCTCCATGGGCGCCTGTGCGAATTCCGGTGGCATGTACGATATCTACTCGGTCGTTCAGGGCGTGGACAAGTTCCTGCCCGTGGACGTCTACATTCCCGGCTGCCCGCCCCGTCCGGAAGCGTTCCTGCAAGGCTTAATGCTGCTGCAGGAATCCATCGGACAGGAGCGCCGTCCGCTGTCGTGGGTCGTTGGCGATCAGGGCGTCTATCGCGCTGAGATGCCTTCGCAACGCGAGCAGAACCGCGAACGGCGGATCCAGGTCACCAACCTGCGCAGCCCCGACGAAGTCTGAACGGCCTCCCGAGAGCCCGCTCATTCCCGACGTTGATCGATAGCGACCGAGACCATGATTGCAGACACCGCGCTGTCCGTTCCGCCATACAAGGCCGATGACCAAGACGTCGTCGGCGAACTCGTTGCCCGCTTCGGCACCGAGGCCTTCACCGTCCAGTCCACCCGCACCGGCATGCCGGTCCTCTGGGTGGCCCGCGAGCGCCTGATCGAGGTACTCGGTTTCCTGCGCCACCTGCCACGCCCCTACGTGATGCTCTATGACCTGCACGGTCTCGACGAGCGCCTGCGGACCCAGCGCCGCGGCCTGCCGGACGCCGACTTCACGGTCTTCTATCACCTGCTCTCGATAGAACGTAACAGCGACGTGATGATCAAGGTCGCGCTGGCCGAAAGCGACCTGAACCTGCCCAGCGTCACCGCCATCTGGCCCAACGCCAACTGGTACGAACGGGAAGTCTGGGACCTGTTCGGCATTCATTTCACCGGTCACCCGCACCTGACCCGCATCCTGATGCCGCCGACCTGGACCGGGCATCCGCTGCGCAAGGACTACCCGGCGCGGGCCACCGAGTTTGATCCCTTCAGCCTGTCGGTCGCCAAGCAGAACCTGGAAGAGGAAGCGGCCCGCTTCCGCCCCGAAGACTGGGGCATGAAGCGCGGCAACGAGAACGAGGACTACATGTTCCTCAACCTCGGCCCCAACCACCCGTCTGCCCACGGTGCCTTCCGCATCGTGCTGCAGCTGGACGGCGAGGAGATCGTCGACTGCGTCCCGGACATCGGCTACCACCACCGTGGCGCCGAGAAGATGGCGGAGCGCCAGTCCTGGCACAGCTTCATCCCCTACACCGACCGCATCGATTACCTGGGCGGGGTGATGAACAACCTGCCCTACGTGCTTTCGGTCGAGAAGCTCGCCGGCATCAAGGTGCCGGACCGCGTGGATTTCATCCGTGTGATGATGGCGGAGTTCTTCCGCATCACCAGCCACCTGCTGTTCCTGGGCACCTACATCCAGGACGTGGGCGCCATGACCCCGGTGTTCTTTACCTTCACCGACCGCCAGCGCGCCTACAAGGTGATCGAGGCCATCACCGGCTTCCGCCTGCACCCGGCCTGGTACCGCATCGGCGGCGTGGCCCACGACCTACCGAAGGGCTGGGACCGCCTGGTGAAGGAATTCGTCGACTGGCTGCCCAAGCGCCTGGACGAATACGAGAAGGCCGCGCTGAAGAACAGCATCCTCAAGGGCCGCACCATCGGCGTCGCCCAGTACACCACCCAGGAAGCCCTGGAATGGGGCGTGACCGGTGCCGGCCTGCGTTCCACCGGCCTGGACTTCGACCTGCGCAAGGCCCGTCCCTACTCCGGCTACGAGCACTTCGAGTTCGAGGTACCACTGGCCCACAACGGCGACGCCTACGACCGCTGCATCGTGCGCGTCGAGGAGATGCGCCAGAGCGTGCGGATCATTGAGCAGTGCCTGCGCAACATGCCAGAGGGCCCGTACAAGGCGGACCACCCGCTGACCACGCCGCCGCCCAAGGAGCGCACGCTGCAGCACATCGAGACCCTGATCACCCACTTCCTGCAGGTCTCCTGGGGCCCGGTGATGCCGGCCAACGAGTCGTTCCAGATGATCGAGGCCACCAAGGGCATCAACAGTTATTACCTGACCAGCGACGGCAGCACCATGAGCTACCGCACGCGCATCCGCACGCCCAGCTACCCGCACCTGCAGCAGATTCCTTCGGTGATCCGCGGCAGCATGGTCGCCGACCTGATCGCCTATTTGGGCAGTATCGACTTCGTCATGGCCGACGTGGATCGCTGAGGAGACCCCCATGAGCAATGCAGCCCTGATCCAGACCGACCGTTTCGTCCTCAGCGAGACCGAACGCTCGGCCATCGAACACGAGATGCACCATTACGAGGACCCGCGCGCCGCCTCCATCGAGGCGCTGAAGCTGGTCCAGAAGGGACGTGGCTGGGTGCCGGACGGCGCCATCTACGCCATCGCCGAGATCCTCGGGATTCCCGCCAGCGACGTGGAAGGCGTGGCCACCTTCTACAGCCAGATCTTCCGCCAGCCGGTCGGACGCCACGTGATCCGCGTATGCGACAGCATGGTCTGCTACATCGGTGGCCATGAGTCGGTGGTCGGCGCCATCCAGCAGCAGCTGGGCATCGGGCTCGGCCAGACCACCGCGGACGGCCGTTTCACCCTGCTGCCGGTCTGCTGCCTGGGCAACTGCGACAAGGCACCGGCGCTGATGATCGACGACGACACCCATGGCAACGTCCAGGTGGATGGCGTGGCCACGCTGCTGGAGGCCTACGTATGACGCTCACCTCCATGGGTCCGGCCAACCGGATCGCCCGTACACCGGAAACCCACCCGCTCACCTGGCGCTTGCGCGAGGACGCCGAGCCGGTGTGGCTCGACGAATACCGCCAGAAGGACGGCTATGTCGCCGCCCGCAAGGCCCTCACCGAACTGGCCCAGGCGGACATCGTCCAGCAGGTCAAGGATTCCGGCCTCAAGGGCCGCGGTGGCGCCGGCTTCCCCACCGGGGTGAAGTGGGGCCTGATGCCGGCCGACGAATCCATGAACATCCGCTACCTGCTGTGCAACGCGGACGAGATGGAGCCGAACACCTGGAAAGACCGCCTGCTGATGGAGCAACTGCCCCACCTGTTGGTGGAAGGCATGCTGATCAGCGCCCGGGCCCTCAAGGCCTACCGCGGCTACATCTTCCTGCGTGGCGAGTACGTCGACGCGGCGCGTAATCTCAATCGCGCCATCGCCGAAGCCAAGGAAGCCGGCCTGTTGGGCAAGAACATCCTGGGCAGCGGCTTCGATTTCGAGCTGTTCGTCCACACCGGCGCCGGTCGCTACATCTGTGGCGAGGAAACCGCGCTCATCAACTCCCTGGAGGGCCGCCGCGCCAACCCGCGGGCCAAGCCGCCCTTCCCCGCCGCGGTCGGCGTCTGGGGCAAGCCCACCTGCGTGAACAACGTGGAAACCCTGTGCAACGTGCCGGCGATCGTCGGCAACGGGGTGGACTGGTACAAGTCCCTGGCGCGACCAGGCAGCGAGGACATGGGCACCAAGCTCATGGGTTTCTCCGGCAAGGTGAAGAACCCCGGCGTCTGGGAACTGCCCTTCGGCCTTCCGGCCCGCGAGCTGTTCGAGGACTACGCCGGCGGCATGCGCGATGGCTTCACCCTGAAGTGCTGGCAGCCCGGCGGCGCTGGCACCGGCTTCCTGTTGCCGGAGCACCTGGACGCCGCCATGTACGCCGCCGGCATCGGCAAGGTGGGCACCCGGATGGGGACCGGCCTGGCCATGGCGGTGGACGACAGCGTCAACATGGTATCCCTGCTGCGCAATATGGAGGAGTTCTTCGCCCGCGAATCCTGCGGCTGGTGCACGCCGTGCCGCGACGGGCTGCCCTGGAGCGTGAAGATCCTGCGCGCCCTGGAGCGGGGCGAAGGCCGCGCCGAGGACCTCGAGACCCTGCTGGGCCTAGTCAACTTCCTCGGCCCAGGCAAGACCTTCTGTGCCCATGCCCCTGGCGCGGTCGAGCCGCTGGGCAGCGCGATCAAGTATTTCCGCTCGGAATTCGAGGCGGGCGTGAAGCCGGTGGCGGACTCGCGAGTGAGCCTCGAGAGCGGTCGGCCGGTCGCCGCACCGATGGTATGAACGCATGAAAGCGACCCGGACCGGGTCGCGCAGCCGTCCCCGCATGCGGGACGGCAGGATGCCAGTCGAGGCCAATGGCCTCCTCGTCCGCTGCCACCGGTCCGTTTCGCAGCACGTCGCGGCGACGTCGACGGTGCACACAAGAATTCCATTAGCCAATCCGCTTCGGCGGGTAGATGAAGACTGAACCATGGCCACTATCCACGTAGACGGCAAAGACCTAGAAGTCGATGGGGCGGACAACCTGTTGCAGGCCTGTCTCTCCCTCGGCCTCGACATCCCCTACTTCTGCTGGCACCCGGCGCTGGGCAGCGTCGGCGCCTGCCGCCAGTGCGCGGTCAAGCAGTACACCGACGAGAACGACAAGCGCGGCCGCCTGGTGATGTCCTGCATGACCCCGGCCACCGACAACACCTGGATTTCCATCGAGGACGAAGAGGCCAAGGCTTTTCGCGCCAGTGTGGTCGAGTGGCTGATGACCAACCACCCGCATGACTGCCCGGTGTGCGAGGAAGGCGGCCATTGCCACCTGCAGGACATGACGGTGATGACCGGGCACAACGCCCGTCGCTATCGCTTCACCAAGCGCACCCACCAGAACCAGGACCTCGGCCCGTTCATCGCCCACGAGATGAACCGCTGCATCGCCTGTTACCGTTGCGTGCGCTACTACAAGGACTACGCGGGCGGGACCGACCTGGGCGTCTATGGCGCCCATGACAACGTCTACTTCGGCCGCGTCGAGGACGGCGTGTTGGAAAGCGAGTTTTCCGGCAACCTCACCGAGGTCTGTCCGACCGGGGTGTTCACCGACAAGACCCACTCCGAGCGCTACAACCGTAAGTGGGACATGCAGTTCGCCCCGAGCATCTGCCATGGCTGCTCCAGCGGCTGCAACATCAGCCCCGGCGAGCGCTATGGCGAGATCCGCCGCATCGAGAACCGCTTCAACGGCTCGGTGAACCAGTACTTCCTCTGCGACCGTGGCCGGTTCGGCTACGGCTACGTCAACCGCGAGGATCGCCCCCGCCAACCCTGGCTGCGGGACGGCGATAGCGTGCACACCATCGGCCTCGACCGGGCCCTGGACGAAGCCGCTGCCCGCCTGCAAGGCAAGCGAGTCATCGGCATCGGCTCGCCCCGGGCCAGCCTGGAAAGCAACTTCGCCCTGCGTGAACTGGTGGGCGAGGCCAATTTCTATTCCGGCATCGCCGCCCGCGAGCTGGAGCGTCTCGAGCTGATCCGCGACATCCTGAAGAACGGCCCGCTGCCGGTGCCGACCCTGCGCGACATGGAACAGCACGATGCGGTGTTCGTGCTCGGCGAGGACCTGACCCAGACCGCGGCACGTATCGCGCTGGCCCTGCGCCAGGCGGTCAAGGGCAAGGCCACCGACATCGCCGCCTCGATGAAAATCCAGGACTGGCACATGGCCGCCGTGCAGAACGTCGCCCAGCACGCCCTGAACCCTCTGTTCATGGCCACCGTGGCGGACACCCGCCTGGACGACGTCGCCGCCGAGTGCGTGCATGCCGCACCCGACGACCTGGCGCGCATCGGTTTCGCCGTGGCCAACGCCATCGACCCGAGCGCACCGGCGGTGGACGGCCTCGACGAGGAAGCTCGCGCCCTCGTGCAACGTATCGCCGATGCCCTGCTGGCCGCCACGCGCCCGCTGGTGGTGTCCGGTGCGTCCCTGGGCAGCCGCGCCCTGATCGAAGCGGCGGCGAACATCGCCGGCGCGCTTAAGAATCGCGAAAAGGATGGCTCTCTCAGCCTGGTAGTGCCGGAAGCCAACAGCATGGGCATGACCCTGCTGCTGGGCGAGCAAGGCGCCGGGCGCTCTCTGGAAGCTGCGCTGCAAGCCCTCACCGCCGGTGAGGCCGAGGCGGTGGTGGTGCTGGAGAACGATCTGTATCGCCGCGTGGATGCCGCCCTGGTGGACGCCGCCCTGCAGGCCGCCCAGGTCGTGGTGGTCGCCGACCACCAGCGTACGCCGACCCTGGAACGTGCCCATGTGGTGCTGCCGGCGGCCAGCTTCGCCGAAGGCGACGGTACCCTGGTCAGCCAGGAAGGCCGTGCCCAGCGCTTCTTCCAGGTCTACGACCCGTCCTACTACGACGCCGGCATCCTGGTCCGCGAAGGCTGGCGCTGGCTGCATGCCTTGCACACCACCCTGCAAGGCCGCGCCATCGACTGGACCCAGCTGGATCAGGTGACCGCCGCCTGCGCCGACGCGCAACCGGTGCTGACCGGCATCCGCGATGCAGCGCCGTCCGCCTCGTTCCGCATCAAGGGCCTGAAGCTGGCCCGCGAGCCGCACCGCTACAGCGGCCGCACCGCCATGCGCGCCAACATCAGCGTCCACGAGCCGCGCCAGCCCCAGGACACGGATTCGCCGTTCGCCTTCTCCATGGAAGGCTATTCCGGCGCCAAGGAGGATCGCCAGCAGATCCCGTTCGCCTGGTCCCCGGGCTGGAACTCGCCCCAGGCCTGGAACAAGTTCCAGGACGAAGTGGGTGGCCACCTGCGCGCCGGCGACCCCGGCGTGCGCCTGCTGGAAGCCCGCGGCACCGTGTTGCCCTGGTTCTCCGCCCCGGCCTCGTTCAACCCTGCGCCGGGCACCTGGCAGGTAGTGGCGCTGCATCACCTGTTCGGCAGCGAGGAAAATTCCTCCCGCGCCGCGCCGATCCAGGCTCGCATGCCCCAGCCCTACGTGGCCCTGGCCCGCGAGGAAGCGGCACGCCTGGGCGTCAACGACGGCGCCTGGCTGAGCCTGAACCTGGGGGAGCGCACCCTGCGCCTGCCGGTGCAGGTGCGTGAGGACCTGGGCATCGGTCTGGTGGGCCTGCCTGTCGGCCTGCCCGGCATTCCGGCGGGAGTCGTCGGTGCCGTCGCCACTGCCCTGCAGGAGGCCGCGCAATGAGCTGGCTGACTCCCGAGATCATCGATGTGCTCATCGCCTGCATCAAGGCGATCGTGGTCATGCTCGCCGTGGTGGTATCCGGTGCACTGCTGAGCTTCATCGAACGCCGCCTGCTGGGCCTCTGGCAGGACCGCTACGGTCCCAACCGGGTCGGCCCGTTCGGCATGTTCCAGCTCGGTGCGGACATGGTGAAGATGTTCTTCAAGGAAGACTGGACGCCGCCGTTCGCCGACAAGGTGGTCTTCACCCTGGCCCCGGTGATCGCCATGAGCGCCCTGCTGATCGCCTTCTCGGTAATCCCGATCACCCCGAGTTGGGGGGTTGCCGACCTGAATATCGGCATCCTGTTCTTCTTCGCCATGGCCGGCCTGTCGGTGTACGCCGTGCTGTTCGCCGGCTGGTCGAGCAACAACAAGTTCGCCCTGCTCGGCAGCCTGCGCGCCTCGGCTCAGACCGTGTCCTACGAGGTGTTCCTGGCGCTGTCGCTGATGGGGATCGTGGCCCAGGTGGGCTCGTTCAACATGCGCGACATCGTCGATTACCAGGCGCAGCACCTGTGGTTCATCATTCCGCAGTTCTTCGGCTTCTGTACCTTCTTCATCGCAGGCGTCGCGGTCACCCACCGCCACCCCTTCGACCAGCCGGAAGCGGAGCAGGAACTGGCGGACGGCTACCACATCGAGTATGCCGGCATGAAATGGGGCATGTTCTTCGTCGGCGAGTACATCGGTATCGTGATGATCTCGGCGCTGCTGGTGACCCTGTTCTTCGGCGGCTGGCACGGCCCGTTCGGCATCCTGCCGTCCCTGTCGTTCCTCTGGTTCGCCCTGAAGACCGCCTTCTTCATCATGATCTTCATCCTGCTGCGCGCCTCCATCCCGCGGCCGCGCTATGACCAGGTCATGGCCTTCAGCTGGAAGTTCTGCCTGCCGCTGACCCTGATCAACCTGCTGGTGACCGGCGCCGTCGTGCTGGCCTCGGCCCAGTAAGGAGAGAACCATGTTCAAATACATCCTGGAGGTGGTGCTCGGCACCTTCACCCAGCTGCGCAGCCTGGTGATGGTCTTCGGCCACACCTTCCGCAAGCGCGACACCCTGCAGTACCCGGAAGAGCCGGTCTACCTGCCGCCCCGCTACCGCGGCCGCATCGTGCTCACCCGCGACCCCGACGGCGAAGAGCGCTGCGTGGCCTGCAACCTCTGCGCGGTGGCCTGCCCCGTGGGTTGCATCTCGCTGCAGAAGGCCGAGACCGAGGACGGACGCTGGTACCCGGAGTTCTTCCGCATCAACTTCTCCCGCTGCATCTTCTGCGGGCTCTGCGAAGAGGCCTGCCCGACCACCGCGATCCAGCTCACCCCGGATTTCGAAATGGCCGAGTTCAAGCGTCAGGACCTGGTCTACGAGAAGGAGCACCTGCTGATCTCCGGACCGGGCAAGAACCCCGACTACAACTTCTATCGCGTCGCAGGCATGGCCATCGCCGGCAAACCCAAGGGTGCCGCGCAGAACGAAGCCGAGCCGATCAACGTGAAGAGCCTGCTGCCCTAAGGAGACGCTGTGGAATTCGCTTTCTATTTCGCCGCTGGCGTCGCCGTGCTGTCCACCCTGCGGGTGGTCACCAACCGCAACCCGGTGCACGCCCTGCTGTACCTGATCATCTCCCTGCTGGCCGTGTCGATGGTGTTCTTCAGCCTCGGCGCGCCCTTCGCCGGCGCCCTGGAAATCATCGTCTACGCCGGCGCCATCATGGTGCTGTTCGTCTTCGTGGTGATGATGCTCAACCTCGGCCCCGCCGTGGTGGAGCAGGAACGCAAGTGGCTGCAGCCGGGTGTGTGGATCGGCCCGGGCCTGCTCTCCGCCGCCCTGCTGGTCGAACTGCTCTACGCGCTGTTCGCCGTTTCCAGCGGCGCGGGCGTCGGCCAGGTCACCGTGGACGCCAAAGCCGTCGGCATCAGCCTGTTCGGTCCCTACCTGCTGGTGGTGGAACTGGCCTCCATGCTGCTGCTGGCAGCCCTGGTAGCCGCCTATCACCTCGGCCGTCACGAAGCGAAGGAATAACGCCATGCATTCGATTCCCATGGAACACGGACTGGCCCTGGCCGGCGTGCTGTTCAGCCTCGGGATGCTGGGGCTGATGGTGCGCCGTAACATCCTGTTCGTTCTGATGAGCCTGGAAGTGATGATGAATGCCGCCGCCCTGGCCTTCGTGGTGGCCGGCGCGCGCTGGGCCCAGGCCGACGGCCAGGTGATGTTCATCCTGGTCATCACCCTGGCCGCGGCCGAGGCCAGCATCGGCCTGGCGATCCTGCTGCAGCTGTATCGCCGCTTCCATACCCTCGATATCGACGCAGCCAGCGAGATGCGCGGATGAACCTTCTATTCCTGACGTTCCTGTTCCCTCTGCTCGGCTGGCTGCTGCTGTCGTTCTCCCGCGGGCGTTTCTCGGAAAACCTCTCGGCACTGATCGGCGTAGGCTCGGTCGGCCTGTCCGCCCTCACCGCGGCCTGGGTCATCGTCCAGTTCAACGTGGCACCGCCGGAAGGCCGCGTCTTCACCCAGGTGCTCTGGCAGTGGATGTCGGTGGCCGGTTTCGCGCCGAGCTTCACCCTGTACCTGGACGGCCTGTCCGTCACCATGCTCGGCGTGGTGACCGGCGTCGGCTTCCTGATCCACCTGTTCGCCAGCTGGTACATGCGCGGCGAGGAAGGCTATTCCCGCTTCTTTGCCTACACCAACCTGTTCATCGCCAGCATGCTGTTCCTCGTGCTGGGCGATAACCTGCTGTTCCTGTACTTCGGCTGGGAAGGCGTGGGCCTCTGCTCGTACCTGCTGATCGGCTTCTACTACAGCAACCCGAACAACGGTAACGCGGCCCTCAAGGCTTTCATCGTCACCCGCATCGGCGACGTGTTCATGGCCATCGGCCTGTTCATCCTGTTCCAGCACCTGGGCACGCTGAACATTCAGGAACTGATGGTCCTCGCGCCGCAGAAATACGTGGCCGGCGATACCTGGCTATGGCTCGCCACCCTGATGCTGCTGGGCGGTGCGGTGGGCAAGTCGGCCCAGTTGCCGCTGCAGACCTGGCTGGCCGACGCCATGGCCGGCCCGACCCCGGTGTCGGCGCTGATCCACGCCGCTACCATGGTGACCGCGGGCGTGTACCTCATCGCCCGCACCCACGGGCTGTTCCTCCTGACCCCGGACATCCTGGAGCTGGTGGGCATCGTCGGTGGTACCACGCTGGTCCTGGCCGGCTTCGCGGCCCTGGTGCAGACCGACATCAAGCGCATCCTCGCCTACTCCACCATGAGCCAGATCGGCTACATGTTCCTCGCCCTCGGCGTGGGAGCCTGGGACGCGGCGATCTTCCACCTGATGACCCACGCCTTCTTCAAGGCACTGCTGTTCCTCGCGTCCGGCGCAGTGATCAACGCCTGCCACCACGAGCAGAACATCTTCAAGATGGGCGGCCTGTGGAAGAAGCTGCCATTGGCCTATGCCAGCTTCATCGTCGGCGGCGCAGCCCTGGCAGCGCTGCCGCTGGTCACGGCGGGCTTCTATTCCAAGGACGAGATCCTCTGGGAAGCCTTCGCCAGCGGCCACCAGGCATTGCTGTACGCAGGCTTGGCCGGTGCCTTCCTCACCTCCATCTACACCTTCCGGCTGATCTTCATCGCCTTCCATGGCGAGGCCAAGACCGAAGCCCATGCCGGCCACGGTGTGGCCCACTGGTTACCGCTGGCCACCCTGATCGTGCTGTCCACCTTCATCGGCGCCCTGATCACCCCGCCCCTGGCCGGCGTCCTGCCGGAAAGCGCCGGACATGCCGGTGGCGAGGCCAAGCACAGCCTGGAGATCGCCTCGGGCGCCATCGCCCTCGCCGGTATCCTGCTGGCCGCCCTGCTATTCCTCGGCAAGCGTCGCTTCGTCGGCGCGGTGGCCCAGAGCGCGCCGGGTCGCTTCCTCGGTGCCTGGTGGTACGCCGCCTGGGGCTTCGACTGGCTGTACGACCTGCTCTTCGTCAAACCCTATCTGCTTCTCTGTCGGCTGCTCGGGCGTGACCCGATCGACCGCGGCATCGGCCTGGTCCCGCGCCTGGTGCGTGGCGGCCACGCCGTCCTCAGCCGCACCGAGACCGGCCATGTGCGCTGGTACGCGGTATCGATCGTGGGCGGAGCGGTTCTGCTGCTCGCCGCCGTTCTTCTGGCCTGACCCGACCATGCGTCTTTGCGAAAGGAATTGAGCCCGTCATGATTCTGCCCTGGCTGATCCTGATCCCCTTCATCGGCGGCCTCCTGTGCTGGCTGGCGGAGCGCTTCGGCTCCACCCTGCCGCGCTGGATCGCGCTGCTCTCCATGGTCCTGTTGCTGGGCCTCGGCCTCTGGCTGTGGGGCACCGGCGATTTCGCCCGGGCCCCGGCGCCCGGCGCCGAACAGGCCTGGGCGTTCGAGTTCAAGGTGCGCTGGATCGAGCGCTTCGGCATCAACGTACACCTGGCCCTGGACGGCCTGTCGGTGCTGATGATCACCCTCACCGGCCTGCTCGGCGTGTTGTCAGTGCTGTGCTCGTGGAATGAGATCCAGAAGCACGTCGGCTTCTTCCACCTCAACCTGATGTGGATTCTCGGCGGTGTGGTCGGCGTGTTCCTGGCCCTGGACCTGTTCCTGTTCTTCTTCTTCTGGGAAATGATGCTGGTGCCGATGTACTTCCTCATCGCGCTCTGGGGTCATAGCGGAAGCGAGGGCAAGACCCGTATCACCGCCGCCACCAAGTTCTTCATCTACACCCAGGCCAGCGGCCTGGTGATGCTGGCGGCGATCGTCGGCCTGGTGTTGGTGAACTACAACGCGACCGGCGTGCTGACCTTCAATTACGCCGACCTGCTGAAGACCCCGCTGTCCCATACCACCGAATACGTGCTGATGCTGGGCTTCTTCATCGCCTTCGCGGTCAAGTTCCCGGTGGTCCCGCTGCACTCCTGGTTGCCTGACGCACACGCCCAGGCACCGACTGCCGGTTCCGTGGACTTGGCCGGCATCCTGCTGAAGACCGCGGCCTACGGCCTGCTGCGCTTCGCCCTGCCGCTGTTCCCCAATGCGTCGGCGGAGTTCGCCCCCATTGCCATGTGGCTGGGCGTGTTCGCCATTCTCTACGGCGCACTGCTGTCCTTTGCCCAGACCGACATCAAGCGCTTGGTGGCCTACTCCAGCGTTTCCCACATGGGCTTCGTGCTGATCGCCATCTACTCTGGCAGCCAGCTGGCCATGCAGGGCGCGGTGGTACAGATGGTGGCCCACGGCCTGTCCGCCGCCGCGCTGTTCATTCTCTGCGGCCAACTCTACGAGCGCCTGCACACCCGGGATATGCGCCAGATGGGTGGCATTTGGGCCCGCCTGCCCTACCTCCCGGCCATCAGTTTGTTCTTTGCCGCGGCGGCCCTGGGCCTGCCGGGCACGGGCAACTTCGTCGGTGAGTTCCTGATTCTCACTGGCTCCTTCCAGGGCTTCCCCTGGGTCGCCTCCATCGCCGCCAGCGGTCTGGTGTTCGGCTCGGTGTACTCCCTGATCATGATCCACCGCGCCTACTTCGGGCCGGTCAAGGACGACCATCCGCTAATGGCGATGAAGTCCCGTGAACTGGTCATGGTGCTGGGCCTCGCGGTCCTGCTGATCCTCCTCGGGGTCTACCCGCAGCCTGTGCTGGATACCTCCGCGGCGAGCATGCATGGCGTGCAGCAGTGGATGAGCGCGGCTTTCTCCCACGTATCGGCCCGGTAAGTAGCGTCATGGAATTCACTTCGCAACATGTCATCGCCCTGCTGCCGCTGCTGGTCACCTGCGCCACGATCGTCGTGGTGATGCTGGCCATCGCCTGGAAGCGGCACCACACCTGGACCTTCACGCTGTCGGTGGTAGGCCTCAACCTGGCCTTGCTGTCGATCCTGCCGGTACTCGGGACCACTCCGCAGGCGGTCACGCCCCTGCTGGCAGTCGACCGCTTCGCCTGCTACTACATGGCGATCATCCTGATCGCCACCCTGGCGTGCGTCACACTGACCCACGCCTACCTCGGCGAAGCCACCGTAGGCACCGGTAGCGAGTCGGTCCGCGGATACCCCGGCAATAAGGAAGAGCTGTACCTGCTGATCCTGCTTTCCGCCGCGGGCGGGTTGGTCCTGGTCTGCGCCCAGCACCTGGCCGGCCTGTTCATCGGCCTAGAACTGCTGTCCGTACCCACCTACGGCATGATCGCCTACGCCTTCTTCAACAAGCGTTCCCTGGAAGCCGGCATCAAGTACATGGTGCTGTCGGCCGCCGGTTCGGCGTTCCTGCTGTTCGGCATGGCGTTGCTGTATGCAGAGTCCGGCAGCCTGAGCTTCGCCGGTATCGGTGCATCGCTGGCGGCTGGAGCGGGGCAAACGCTGCTGGTACAGATCGGCATGGGCCTGATGCTGGTGGGCCTGGCGTTCAAGCTGTCTCTGGTTCCCTTCCACCTGTGGACCCCGGATGTCTACGAGGGCGCGCCGGCACCGGTATCGGCATTCCTTGCCACCGCCAGCAAGGTCGCGGTATTTGCCGTCCTGCTGCGGTTGTACCAGCTGTCCCCGGCCACAGCGGGTGGCTGGCTGAACGACATGCTGAGCGTGATCGCCATCGCCTCGATCCTGTTCGGCAACCTGCTGGCCCTAACCCAGAACAACCTCAAGCGCCTGCTGGGCTATTCCTCCATCGCTCACTTCGGCTACCTGCTGGTGGCGCTCATCGCCAGCAAGGGCATGGCGGTGGAAGCCATCGGCGTGTACCTGGCCACCTACGTCCTGACCAGCCTGGGTGCGTTCGGCGTCATCACCCTGATGTCCACGCCCTACAACGGTCGCGATGCCGACGCCCTCTACGAGTACCGTGGCCTGTTCTGGCGCCGCCCGTACCTCACTGCCGTGCTCACGGTGATGATGCTGTCCCTGGCGGGTATTCCGCTGACGGCGGGCTTCATCGGCAAGTTCTACGTGATCGCCGTAGGGGTCGAATCGGGGCTATGGGTCCTGATCGGTGCGCTCATCGTCGGCAGCGCCATCGGCGTCTACTACTACCTGCGGGTCATGGTCACGCTGTTCATGATCGAGCCGACCCTGCGCCGCCACGATGCGCCTTTCAACTGGGGCCAGCGCGCCGGCGGGATCATGCTGGTACTGGTCGCCCTCCTCGCCTTCTTCCTAGGGGTCTACCCACAGCCCCTGCTGGACCTGGCACAACAGGCGACCCTGGTGGCCCTGCAGCCCTGAAGACGGCAGCAATAAAAAAACCCGGCTCAGGCCGGGTTTTTTTATTGGGTGATGGTCAGGCTCAGCGCGGCAGCTGGATGACCTGCTTGTTCTCGGTAAAGAGACCCCAGGTGGACATGAACAAGGCCGCCACCAAGGGACCTACCACGAACCCGTTCAGGCCGAAGATCGCCATGCCACCCAGGGTAGAGATCAACACGAGGTAATCCGGCATCTTGGTGTCCTTGCCCACAAGGATCGGGCGCAGCACGTTATCCACCAGGCCGATGACGAAGATGCCGTAAAGCCCCAGCACGATCCCCTGCCAGATGGCGCCGGTGGCCAGGAAATACACAGCGACCGGTGCCCAGACCAAGCCCGAGCCTACCGCGGGCAATAGCGACAGAAACGCCATCAATACACCCCATAGCAGTGAACTGGGGATATCCAGCACCCAGAAGATGAAACCACCCAAGGCGCCTTGGGTGATGGCCACGACCAGGTTGCCCTTGACCGTGGCGCGCACCACCCGGGTGAACTTCAGCTGCAGGCGACGCTTGTGCTGGTCCGCCAGAGGGACGGCCATGCGAATCTTACGGACCAGTTCGGGCCCGTCGCGCAGGAAGAAGAACAGTAGGTACAGCATGATGAAGAAGCTGACGATGAAATCGAAGGTATTCTGGCCAAAGGTCATCGCCTGCTTGGCGAGTACCTGCCCACCCTGCATCGCCCCGCTGACGGCCTTGTCCCGCAGACCGGTGAAGTTGCTCATCCCCAGCCGATCCATCTGGTACTGGAAGTAGGAAGGCAGCATGCCCCTGAACTTGCTCAGGTAGTAGCTGAGGTTGATGTCACCCGTTTCGAAGCGTTGGTAGAGGTCGGTGGCCTGCTGGACCATCACGATGGCGACGAAGATCATCGGCAGGATGGCCACCACCAGGCAAATGCTCAAGGTGATCAACGAACTCGCGTTTCGCTCGGTCCGGAATCGTCGAGCGATCCTGCGCTGCAGCGGTGTGAACAGCACCGCCAAGATGACTGCCCAGAAGACGGCGCCATAGAACGGCAGGAGTATCCAGCCAAAGGCGAGGGATACCGCGATCAGCAGTATCAGGAATGTTTTGTTTTCAAGGTTAGAATTGATCACCGCGTTATCCTCGACGGGCAGGCCAAGGATTAGTCAGACGGTAGAAAGCAAAGTGCCAACTTTATGATTTACATGGACAGAACCCAGAAGTAAGGCTCGGCATGTATATGTATCAAGCTCGGTACTGTTTGATACAAAGCTTGTTTTATAGGCGAAAAAAAGCCCGGCCTAAGCCGGGCTTTTCTACCTAGGCCAATTACTTGGCTTGGGCTTCTACTTCAGCTTCTACGCGACGGTTCACAGCGCGGCCAGCGTCGGTAGCGTTGTCAGCGACCGGACGGGACTCACCGTAGCCGACGGACTGAACGCGGTTACGCTCGACACCATACTGGTTGACCAGCACGTCACGAACAGCGTTGGCACGACGCTCGGACAGTTTCTGGTTGTAGGCGTCGGTACCGACGGAGTCAGTGTGACCTTCGACGGTGGTGGAGGTTTGCGGGTATTGCTTCATGAAGTCAGCCAGGTTCTTGATGTCGCCATAGCTTTCTTCTTTGACTTTGGACTTGTCGAAGTCGAATTTCACGTCCAGTTCGACGCGAACGACTTCAGCTACGGCCGGGCAACCATCGGCGTCGACGGTCACGTTGGCCGGGGTGCCCGGGCACTTGTCGACGTTGTCGCAAACGCCGTCGTTATCGCTGTCGGAGCAGACGTCAGCAACCGGCTCCGGAGCAGCTTCAACAGCGGTTTTCTTGTTGGTCGAACCACCGAAGTTCAGACCAACACCGACAGCAGCGGCCCACTCGCCTTCGTTGGCATCGATGTTGTACATGCCATCGAGGCCGGCGCGAGCGTAGAAGTTCTCGGTGAAATAGTACTTAACACCGGTGCCGATGTTGGCGAAGGTGCTGTGGTCACGACCAGTGCGCGGCGGAACGTTGCTGATGCTCTGATGGGCGAAACCGGCAGAAACGTACGGACGCAGGCCCGGGCCAGGCTGACCGAAATGATAGATGGCATCGAGGCCAGTCTGGCTGCCCTTGATGTTTTTGTTGCCAGTATCATTTTCCGAACGGATATCGTGGAACTCGCCGTAGGACAAGGCCAGTTCGACATCGTCGGTCAGGTAGTAGCCAACGGAGCCGCCGAGGAGATTGCCGTTGCTCAGGTCACGAGAGCTGTCGGTGAAATAGCGCTTACCGAAAGCTTCCACCTCGACTGCGCCTTGGCCTTGGGCCAGCGCGCCGAGCGAAGTTGCGGCAACCAGAGAGCCAATGACAACGCCTAAGGTGTTCTTCAGTTTCATCCGTAAATCCCCATCATGGTGGTGAGTAAGTTGCCGGACAAGCCTTGGACAACTTGATCAGCGAGTTTACCAGAACCCGCCCGTGGATAAGAGGCAAATTTGCCCGACTAAGTTTCGATCATACCTGAAAATTTTTCACGGAGCCGATCCAGAGCCCGCTTGTAACGCATCTTCGTCGCGCTCAGGCCCATATGCATGATGTCAGCAATTTCCTGAAACTCCAGCTCCGCGACAAAGCGTAGCACCAAAATCTCCCGATCGATCGGATTCACATGGACCAGCCAGCGGTCCAGTCCGCCACGTTCTTCGGGTTTGGGCGACTTCTCCTCCGATGCCTCTTCCAAGGGATCGAGACTTAATGCATCCAGCAAGCGGCGTTTACGTCGCTCCTTGCGGTACTGGGTGATGCATTCATTGTAAGTGATGCTGTAGAGCCACGTCTTGAACTTTGATTTTCCCTCGAAGTTCTTCAACCCGTAGAGCACCTTCAACATCACCTCTTGGCAGACATCGTCCGCGTCGCGCTCGTTCCCTAAATATCTTGCACATACGTTGAAGAGAGTGCGTTGGTAACGCCGCATCAGCTCCTCGTAGGCCCGCGTCACGTGAAACAACTCGCCATGGGCGCGTTGCACCAGCTCCTCATCCGTAAGCTCGCGTGGGTCGTAGCGCTGGGAAAGCGATTGCTTGTTCAAACGAATCGGGCCGGCAGTCAGGTCAAGGCCGACGCACAGGCTGAGCCCGGCGTCGGCAAACGGCATACATTACCAGAACGGACGGGCCGTCAGCGGCTACTAACCCGTTGAGCGAGCAACAGACGATTGGAAACGGAGACCAGTTCTCCCGTCTCGGTCAGCAAGACGGTCTTGACCGTGCCGATCTCCTCGATATGACCTTCGAGATCGCCCACCTTTATCCATTGACCGACTGCGAACAGCTCACGCACGTAGATGCCGGAAAGAATCTGCCCGGCGATCTCGCGACTTCCCAGCCCCAGTGCTAGAGCGGCCGCCAGACCGATGGAGATCAGCACGATGGCGATGATGTAGTTCAGCAGCTCGGTCTTGACTTCCAGCTGGCCGATGGCGACCGACAGGCTGACGATCACCACCATGACCTGGGCGATTCGCCCCAGGCCACTTGCATACTCCAACCCCACCCCTTCGGCGGCGCCACGCACCAGGCTGTTGGCCAGCTGGGCCAAGAGCACCCCGGCCAGCATGATCAGGGCAGCCCCGAATACCTTGGGCAGGTACAGCGCGAACACATCGAGGGTGGCGGATACGCGTTCCAGGCCCAAGGATTCCGCCGCCGAAACCAGGAAGATCAGCAGCACGAACCAATAGACGATCTTGCCGATCAACGTCGAGACCGGGACCTGGATGCCGACGCGCGCCAGCATCTTGGTGAGTCCGGTGCCCGCCATCAGCCGGTCCAGACCCAGCTTGGCCAGCAGCTTGGAGAGCAGGGTGTCGAGCAGCTTGGCCACGACGAAGCCCAGCAGGACCACCACCAGCGCGCCGAACAGCCGCGGTATGAAGGCCGCCACCGAGCCCCACATGGTGGTCATGGCATTTACCAGGCTCTGGGTCCAGGGATCGAATTCCATATATCAGTCAGCCTTGTCAGCGGAGCGGGAAGCGGGGGTGCGGCGGGAAACGGGCGCCAGATGGGCCGAGCCGTTGTTCAGCGCGATCATCAGGGCGGAGAACCAGTGGCCCATGAGGCTGAACAGATCGCCGGCGCCGACCTGGCGATTGGCGGTCTTGAGCACCCGACCCAGAGTGGCGTCGTCGTCATGGACGCTGGAAGAGGTCTTCAGCAGGTCACGCAGTGATTCTTCGAACGGATCGCGCATGTCCACCTCGCGTTGAATATGTCGGCTAGACGCAACCACCGGTGCCGGGGTCACATCAGAGCCAGCGCAAGCGCCGGAACAGCCACCACTGGAACAACGCCACCAGCAGGATCAGAGCGCAGGCATAGGCGAAGCCGTGGGGCGCCTCTGCACCCGGCATGCCGCCGACGTTGATGCCCAGCAGGCCGGTGATGAAGCTGAGGGGCAGGAAGAAACCAGTGACGATCCCCAGCAAGTACATGGTGCGGTTGGTCCGCTCGCCCATTCGCCGGTGCTCTGACTCCAGCACCAGCCCCACCCGCTCGCGGATCAGCTCCAGCTCTTCCAGGTAGCGGGTGAGCCGGTTGCTCAACTCATTCCAGTAGCGGATGTCATCCTCGTCGAACCAGGGCTGGGGATGACGCACCAGGTGCGTGTGGATGTCCCGCTGGGGTGCCAGGAAACGGCGCAGCCCGGCGGCCCGCCGACGCACCTGCAGCATCAGGCCGTGATCCGGCGTGTAGCGCTCATCGTTGTCGATGCCCTCCTCTTCGGCATCGATCTGCTCGGAGAGCTCCACCACCAGGCCGTCCACCTTGTCAGTGAGGTAGTGGGCGAGGTACAGGACCAACTCCGAGGCATTCTTCGGCCCGCTACCTTTCGCCCATTCGTCGACGAGCGCGTCGGTGGCGCGCAACGGCCGCAGCCGCAGCGAGATGACCCGGCTCGCATCGGCGAAGATGCGCACGGCGACCATGTCCTCGGGCTCGGCACCGGGGTTCAGGTTGACGCCTCGCAGGAACAGCAGCAGCTCATCCCCAGGCAACGGCACCACCCGGGGACGGGTGCCTTCCTCCAGCAGCAGATTGCAGGCGAACTCGCTCAGGCCGCTGTCGGAGCGCAGCCAATGCTGGGCCCGCGGGTGACTACGATCCCAATGCAGCCAGAGGGACTCCCCTGGCTGCAACTGCACGTTCATGGCCTCGTCAGCCTTGAGCGCGCGGGCGCCACCTCGGCCGTCCAGCACGTATCCGTGTACCAGCCCCCACAGGGCGTACTGCTGCTCCTGTGCGTCCACGGGTCATTCCGGCATTTGCAGCGGCTTGGGAGATTGAATGATGCCGTTATTGTCGGCGTAGACGTACTCGCCCGGGCGGAAGGTGACCCCGCCAAAGGTGACCGGCACGTTGAGGTCGCCGATCCCCCGCTTGTCGGTCTTCAGCGGATGGCTGGCCAGGGCCTGGACCCCGAGCTCGGTCTGGGCGATCACGTCCACGTCGCGGATGCAGCCATAGACGATGATGCCTTCCCAGCCATTCTTCGCCGCCTTCTCCGCGAGCATGTCGCCCAGCAGGGCACGCCGTAGCGAACCGCCGCCATCCACCACCAGCACCTTGCCCTTGCCGGGCTGATCCACCTGGTCCTTGACCACCGAGTTGTCCTCGAAGCACTTCACGGTCACGATCTCGCCCCCGAAGGAATCGCGCCCCCCGAAGTTGCTGAACATGGGTTCGACGACCTGGATCAGTTCCGGGTAGGCATCGCACAAGTCGGGCGTGATGTATTGCATGGGATTCTCCTGAGAAGGCTAGAGGTCGAGACCGATACGGTCGCCGTCATAGGCCGGGGCCAGCAATCGCAAAGGGGCGCATGGCGCATCAAGCGCCGCCCCGCTGCCCAGGTCGAAGGCGAACCCATGGCGGGGACAGCGCAGCACCCTACCGTCGAGGGTACCGTTGTGCAAGGGAGCGCCCTGGTGGGGGCAGCGGTTCTCCAGCAGGATGGGCTGGTTATCCACGACGATCAGCAGAATCTGTCGGCCCTGGACCTGGAAGACCTGTCGGTACCCTTCTTCCAGGCGGATCAGGCGCTCGAGTGCCAGGAACATGCCTCTCTCCTTCTGGCCGCGGCTTCCTCTTTTAGCCCGTGGGCGACTCCGCCGGCAAGTCGCCGTGGTGAAGCCAGTTCACCAGCAAGGGCCAGACTTCCCGTTCCGCGGGCTTGCTGACCACCATGTCCACATGGCCATAGTCCGTTTCGAAGCCCTGGGAGCGACCGAGGGAAAGGAAGCGAACGGCCCCGCCGAACCGTTCCGCCAGCGCACGACAGGCATCGGGCGGGTCCTGTCGATCCCCTTCGCCAGCCAGGGCCAGCACCGGCGAAAACACCTGGGCGAGTCCGGCGGTCCAGTCCGTTCGCCCCTCGCCGAAGCGGCCGAACAGCCCATGCCAGCGCAGGCTTTCCAGCACCACGCCGGCGGGTTCGTGTTCCGGCCCTCGCCGCCAGCGCGGACCGGACACTTCGCCGGAGCGGCGCAGGACCAGGCGGGCCAGTCCCTCCACCGGCGGGCACTTCAGCAGCCAGTGGCCACGGCTCACCTGGCTCCCCAGCATCGCCAGGGACGCCACATGCTCTGTCTGCAGATGGCCACCGCCCAGGGCAGCGGCCAGGGTGATGCCGCCCAGGGAATGACCGATCCAGTGGGGGGCCTGGCCACTCTGCTCGGCCACGAAGGCGCCGAGGGCCGGCAGGTCGTAGCGGGCGTAGTCGGCGACCCGGTTGCGGGTGTAGGCCTGGTTGCGCGGAGACAGCCCGTGCCCGCGCATTTCCGCAATCCACACGTCGAAACCGGCCCGTACCAGATAGGGACCGAGCCCGATGCCCTTGGGCGAATACCAGAACCGCCGGTTGGAAAAGCTGCCATGGACCAGGATCACCGGCACGCCTCGCCGGGATTCGCGGCCCAGCAACCCCAGCCGGGTAACGGCCAGCTCCACGGTCAGGTCGGGGCTGTTGTTGGGTTTGAGTAAATAGACGTCTTCGGTGAGGTCTCGGCGCAGTTCGGCGCTCACCAGCGCCACGGGGAATAGCTCGCTGCTGCTTTGCATGAATCTCGTGCACAAAAAAGGGCGGGGTCGAAGCCCCGCCCTGTCGCTAAGGTTGAACGGTCAGGCCTGCGGGTTTTCCGCCAGGAAGAACCAGGTGTCCAGCACCGAGTCGGGGTTCAGCGAGACGCTGGCGATGCCCTGCTCCATCAGCCACTTGGCCAGGTCCGGATGGTCCGAGGGGCCTTGCCCGCAGATGCCGATGTACTTGCCGGTGTCGTTGCAGGCGCGGATGGCGTTCGCCAGGAGCTTCTTGACCGCCGGGTTACGCTCGTCGAACAGGTGGGCGATGATGCCCGAATCGCGGTCCAGGCCGAGGGTGAGCTGGGTCATGTCATTGGAGCCGATGGAGAAGCCGTCGAAGAACTCGAGGAACTCCTCCGCCAGCAGGGCGTTGGACGGCAGCTCGCACATCATGATGACCTTGAGGCCGTTCTCGCCGCGCTTGAGGCCGTAGTGGGCCAGCAGGTCGACCACCTGGCTCGCTTCGCCCAGGGTCCGCACGAACGGCACCATCAGCTCGACGTTGGTCAGGCCCATGACGTCGCGCACCTTGCGCATGGCCCGGCATTCCAGTTCGAAGCAGTCGCGGAACGATTCGCTGATGTAGCGGGAGGCGCCACGGAAGCCGAGCATCGGGTTCTCTTCTTCCGGCTCGTAGAGGCTGCCGCCGATCAGGTTGGCGTATTCGTTGGACTTGAAGTCCGACAGGCGCACGATGACCTTCTTCGGCCAGAATGCGGCGGCCAGGGTGCTGACGCCCTCCACCAGCTTCTCGACGTAGAAGTCCACCGGGTCGCCGTAGCCGGCGATGCGCTTCTCGACGCTTTCCTTCACATCGGCCGGCAGGCCGGCGAAGTTCAGCAGCGCCTTGGGGTGCACGCCGATCATGCGGTTGATGATGAACTCCAGGCGAGCCAGGCCGACGCCTTCGTTGGGCAACTGGGCGAAGTCGAAGGCCCGGTCGGGGTTGCCCACGTTCATCATGATCTTGAACGGCAGGTCGGGCATGGCATCCACGGAGTTCTTCCGCACATCGAAGCCCAGCTGGCCTTCGTAGATCAGACCGGTATCGCCCTCGGCGCAGGAAACGGTCACTTCCTGGCCGTCCTGCAGAATCGAGGTGGCGTTGCCGCAGCCCACGACCGCCGGGATGCCCAGTTCGCGGGCGATGATCGCCGCGTGGCAGGTCCGGCCGCCGCGGTTGGTGACGATGGCGCTGGCGCGCTTCATCACCGGTTCCCAGTCCGGGTCGGTCATGTCGGAGACCAGCACATCGCCGGGCTGGACCTTGTCCATCTCCGCCACACTGTGGATCACCTTCACCGGGCCGGCGCCAATGCGTTGGCCGATGGCGCGGCCTTCCACCAATACTTTGCCTTTTTCCTTGAGCAGGTAGCGCTCCATCACGGTGGCGCTGGCTCGGCTCTTCACGGTCTCGGGGCGCGCCTGGACGATGTAGAGCTGGCCATCGTCGCCATCCTTCGCCCACTCGATGTCCATGGGACGGCCGTAGTGCTTCTCGATGATCAGGGCCTGGCGGGCCAGGTTGGTGACTTCCTCGTCGCTGAGGGCGAAGCGGGCGCGGTCGGCGCGATCCACCTCGACGGTCTTCACCGACTTGCCGGCCTTGGCCTCTTCGCCGTAGATCATCTTGATGGCCTTGCTGCCCAGGTTGCGACGCAGGATGGCCGGGCGGCCGGCTTCCAGGGTCGGCTTGTGCACGTAGAACTCGTCCGGGTTGACGGCGCCCTGCACCACGGTCTCGCCCAGGCCGTAGGCGCCGGTGATGAACACCACGTCGCGGAAGCCGGACTCGGTGTCGAGGGTGAACATCACGCCGGCGGTGCCGGTTTCCGAACGCACCATGCGCTGCACACCCGCGGACAGGGCCACCAGCTTGTGGTCGAAGCCCTGGTGCACGCGGTAGGCGATGGCGCGGTCGTTGAAGAGGGAGGCGAAGACTTCCTTGGCCGCGCGGATCACGTTGTCCACGCCGCGGATGTTCAGGAAGGTCTCCTGCTGGCCGGCGAAGGACGCGTCCGGCAGGTCTTCCGCGGTGGCCGAGGAGCGCACCGCGACCGCCATGTTGGCGTTGTCGCCGGCCATCTCGGTGAAAGCGGTGCGAATGTCGGCGTCCAGTTGGGCGGGGAACTCGGCGTCCATGATCCACTGGCGGATCTGCGCGCCGGCCTTGGCCAGGGCATTGACGTCGTCGACGTCGAGAGCGTCGAGCACGGCATGGATGCGGTCGTTGAGGCCGCTCTGCTCGAGGAAGTCGCGATACGCCTGCGCGGTGGTGGCGAAACCACCGGGTACGGAAACACCGGCACCGGCGAGGTTGCTGATCATCTCGCCCAGCGAGGCGTTCTTGCCCCCTACCCGCTCAACATCGTGGACGCCGAGCTTATCGAGGGAAACTACGTACTCTACCAAGGTGATCTCTCCACTTAATATGGGAAACGCTCGCAACTGCACGGGTGGAGCGGCTCCGCTGGATTCTGGCGTTAGCCCCAAAAAATAAGTCACAATGCCGCGCTGCAATGGCCCCAGACGAAGCGGGCCTATCATAGCCAAGAATCGTTCCTACCTTAAGGCTTTGGCGTTTATGAAACGAACCGCTTTCTTCATTTCCGACGGCACCGGCATCACCGCCGAAACCCTCGGCCAAAGTCTCCTGGCGCAGTTCGAAACCATCACGTTCACCAAACTTACCCGGCCGTATATCGATACGGTGGACAAAGCGCGCGCCATGGTACAGCAAATCAATACCGCCGCAGAGGCGGACGGCGCGCGGCCGATCATCTTCGACACCATCGTGAACCAGGAAATTCGCGACATCATGGCGACTTCCAACGGGTTCATGATCGATATCTTTTCGACCTTTCTCTCACCATTGGAACAGGAACTCACGTCGCACTCGTCCTACTCCGTCGGCAAGTCCCATTCCATCGGGCACAACTCCAATTACATGGAGCGCATCGAGGCGGTGAATTTCGCCTTGGACAACGATGACGGGGCCAGAACTCACTACTACGACAAGGCGGACCTGATCCTGGTCGGTGTGTCCCGCTGCGGCAAGACACCCACCTGCCTATATATGGCGATGCAATATGGCATTCGTGCGGCGAACTACCCGCTCACCGAAGACGACATGGAGCGCCTGATGCTGCCGGCGTCCCTCAAGCCGTACCGGGACAAGTTGTTCGGCCTGACCATCGACCCGGACCGCCTGACCGCCATTCGCCACGAGCGCAAGCCCAACAGCCGCTATGCCAGCTACGCCCAGTGCGAGTTCGAAGTGCGCGAGGTGGAAGGCCTGTTCCGTCGCGAGAACATCGCGTACATCAACTCCACGCATTTCTCGGTGGAAGAGATTTCCGCGAAGATCCTCGTGGAAAAAGGCGTCGAACGCCGCCTGAAGTAACCCCCTCCCCTTCGATCGGCGGGCAATGACCATGACCCTGATGGACGCAGTACTGTTCTTTCCGGTAGCCCTGCTGATCGCCCTGACACCGGGGCCGAACAACTTCTGTGCGCTGAACCACGGCATTCGTCACGGGGTCGCCAGCGCGGTGCTGGCCACCACCGGCCGCGCCGTGGCCTATGCGATTTTCCTCTTCGTTTCCGCCGTGGGCCTGGGGGCGATGCTGCTGGCCTCGGAGACCGCGTTCACGGTGATCAAGTGGGTGGGCGCGGCCTACCTGCTCTACCTGGGCATCCGCACCTGGCGCAGCCGCGCGTTCAGCGGCCTCGACCTGGCTCAGGACGTATCCGGCGGCGCGCCCACGGTGGCCCCGAGCCTGTGGCGGCTGTCGCTGCAGGAATTCCTCGTGGGCATCAGCAACCCCAAGGCGATCCTGCTGTTCGCGGCGATCTTCCCGCAGTTCATCAAGCCGGAGCTGCCGGCAGCCGAGCAGTTCGTCTACCTCGGCGGGACCTACCTGGTCACCGAGTTCTGCGCCTCGCTGGTGTACGGCCTGTTCGGCCGGCAGATCCGCCGGCTGATCCGCACGCCCCGCGGGGTGACCCGGCTCAACCGGGCCACCGGTGCGTTCTTCGTCGGCGCCGGCGGGCTGCTGCTCAGCGCCGGCCACCGCTGAGTAGCGGCTTCAAATCACCAGCCGGTCCATGAACCGGTGGACCGGCGTGGCCTCCAGCCTCGCCTGGTCGGTGCACAGGGCGAAGAGCTCGGCGCAGCGCTGGGCCGGGAAGCGGGTCGCCAGGTTCGCCTTGAACTTCTCCTCCAGCAGCGGGATGCCGTCGGTGCGGCGCCGGCGATGGCCGATGGGATACTCCAC
Organism: Pseudomonas mangiferae; assembly: GCF_007109405.1. Classification (GTDB taxonomy): domain Bacteria; phylum Pseudomonadota; class Gammaproteobacteria; order Pseudomonadales; family Pseudomonadaceae; genus Pseudomonas_T; species Pseudomonas_T mangiferae. The sequence goes on along the minus strand of NZ_VJOY01000001.1, from coordinate 32,123 downwards.
TGCCACCTTGTCGGTGCAAGTGCCGTCATTGAAGAAGACCTGCACGGCGTTGGCGATGGAGCGCTTGTCCGGCTCCAGGTATTCGCGGCTGTAGCGCGGGTCCTCGACGATCTCCATTTTCTCCCGCAGCCGGTCTATCAACGGATGGCTGGCATGGAAATCGTCTTCGTAGTGCTCCGCCACCAGGTCCCCGTAGAGCAGCGGTACCGCCACCATGTACTGGATGCAGTGGTCGCGGTCGGCGGCGTTGGTCAGGGGGCCCACCTTGGAGATGATGCGGATCGCCGACTCCTGGGTGGTGATGACGATCCGCTCGATCAGTGCCAGCTTGTCCCGCACCAGCGGATGCAGGATCACCGCTGCCTCGCAGGCGGTCTGGGCGTGGAACTCCGCCGGGAAGCGGATCTTGAACAGCACGTGCTCCATCACGTAGGTGCCATAGCCCTGGGGAAAACCGAACCGGCGGCGCTCCGCCGGCTTGGAGGCCAGGTCCTGGTTGGTATGGCTGAACAGCACGTCGTAGAAGCCCCACTGGGGCGCGGTGAGGACGCCCGGAATGCCCATCTCGCCACGCAGGGCGATGTCCGCCAGGCGCACGCCGCGGCTGGAGGCGTCACCCGCCGCCCAGGATTTGCGCGAGCCGGCGTTGGGCGCATGGCGGTAGGTCCGCAGCGCCTGGCCGTCGACGAACGCCTGGGACAGCGCCGCGAGCAGTTGCCCGCGATCCGCCCCCATGAGCCGGGCGCACACCGCGGTGGAGGCCACCTTCACCAGTAGCACGTGGTCGAGGCCGACCCGGTTGAAGGCGTTCTCCAGGGCCATCACCCCCTGGATCTCGTGGGCCTTGATCATCGCTTCCAGCACCGTCCGCATGGTGAGGGGCGCCTCGCCGGCGGCCACGCGTTTCTGGGAAAGGTGATCGGCCACGGCCAGAATCCCGCCGAGATTGTCGGAGGGGTGTCCCCATTCCGCCGCCAGCCAGGTGTCGTTGTAGTCCAGCCAGCGCACCATCGCACCGATGTCCCAGGCCGCCTTCACCGGATCGAGGCGGAACGACGTACCCGGCACCCGCGACCCGTGGGGCACCTGCGTACCTTCCACGAGCGGCCCGAGGTGCTTGGTGCACTCCGGGAAGCGCAGCGCCAGCAGGCCGCAGCCCAGGGTGTCCATCAGGCAATTGCGGGCGGTGTCCAGGGCCTCGGCGGACGCGATGGGGAACTCCAGCACATAGTCGGCGATGTCCTGCAGGACCTGGTCGTAGTTGGGACGATGGTTGAGATCGACGTTGGCGCTCATGGCTCACTCCTGGAATGAAGGTCGGTGGGGGTCCTCGTGATCAGGCGGGTCGAATCGTTGTTGTAGGCGAGGCGCTGTCGGGCAGCGCCTTCAGTTCAGGTGGTGGGCAGAGTGTCGCCGGGCACGCGCACCCAGCCTTCCATCAGCACCCGGGCGCTGCGGCTCATGATCGCCTTGGTCACTGTCCACTGGCCGCCGGCCTGTCGCGCCTCGGCGCCGACCCGCAGGGTGCCGGAGGGGTGGCCGAAACGCACCGCGCTGCGCTCGCCGCCCCCAGCGGCCAGGTTCACCAGGGTGCCGGGGATGGCCGCGGCGGTGCCGATGGCCACGGCCGCGGTGCCCATCATGGCGTGGTGCAGCTTGCCCATGGACAGGGCGCGCACCCGCAGATCGATGTCACCCGCGGCGACGGCCTTGCCGCTGGAGGCGAGGTAGTCCGTGGGCGGGGCGACGAAGGCGACCTTCGGCGTGTGCTGGCGCCGAGCGGCCTCTTCCGGGGAGGCGACCAGGCCCATGCGCACGGCGCCGTGGGCGCGGATCGTCTCGAAGCGCCGCAGGGCCTCAGCATCGCCGTTGAGGGCGTCCTGCAGCTCGCTGCCGGTGTAGCCGATGTCCGCCGCGTTGACGAAGATCGTGGGGATGCCCGCGTTGATCAGGGTGGCCTTGAAGGTGCCGACGCCCGGCACCTCCAGGTCATCCACCAGGTTGCCGGTGGGGAACATGGCGCCGCCGCCCTCGCCTTCGCCCTCGTCCGCCGGGTCAAGGAACTCCAGTTGCACCTCGGCCGCCGGGAAGGTGACGCCGTCCAGCTCGAAGTCGCCGGTTTCCTGCACCTCGCCGCCGGCCATGGGCACATGGGCGACGATGGTCTTGCCGATGTTGGCTTGCCAGATGCGCACGGTGCAGGTGCCGTCCCGGGGGACCCGGGCGGCATCCACCAGCCCGCTGGCGATGGCGAAGGCGCCCACCGCCGCCGACAGGTTGCCGCAGTTGCCGCTCCAGTCGACGAAGGCGGTGTCGATGGAGACCTGGCCGAACAGGTAATCCACGTCGTGGCCGGGGCGTTCGCTGCGGGACAGGATCACCGTCTTGCTGGTGCTGGAAGTGGCCCCGCCCATGCCGTCGATCTGCTTGCCGTAGGGGTCGGGGCTGCCGATCACCCGCAGCAGCAGCGCGTCGCGGGCCGGCCCGGGCTGGCGCGCCGCGGGCGGCAAGTCCTGCAGGCGGAAGAACACGCCCTTGCTGGTGCCGCCGCGCATGTAGGTGGCGGGAATGCGGATCTGGGGAGGGAACGCCATACTCAGGCTCCTGAAAACGCCCCGCGCGGACCGCGCGCAGGGCCGGTTGAGTTCAGATCGCTGTCCGCCTGGCGTCGCGCCAGGCGGACAGCGATCATGTCTTACACCGTGGCCGACATGGCCGCGGCGGTCGCCGCCACCGCAGACTCCAGGAAGTCCTGGGCAAACCGCTGCAGTACGCCACCGGCCTCGTAGATCGAGACTTCCTCGGCGGTGTCCAGCCGGCAGGTGACCGGCACCTCCAGGCGTTCGCCGTCCTTGCGCTGGATCACCAGAGTCAGGTCGGCCCGGGGCGTGCGCTCGCCCACCACGTCGTAGGTCTCGCTGCCGTCGATGCCCAGGGTCTTGCGGTCGGTGCCCGGCTTGAACTCCAGGGGCAGGACGCCCATGCCGATCAGGTTGGTGCGGTGGATGCGCTCGAAGCCCTCGGCGACGATGGCCTCGACCCCCGCCAGGCGCACGCCCTTGGCCGCCCAGTCACGGGACGAGCCCTGGCCGTAGTCGGCACCGGCGATGATGATCAGCGGCTGCTTGCGCGCCATATAGGTCTCGATGGCCTCCCACATGCGCATGACCGTGCCGTCCGGCTCGACCCGGGCCAAGGAGCCCTTCTTCACCTGGCCATCCACCACCGCCATCTCGTTGACCAGCTGCGGGTTGGCGAAGGTGGCGCGCTGGGCGGTCAGGTGGTCGCCGCGGTGGGTGGCGTAGGAGTTGAAGTCCTCCTCTGGCAGGCCCATTTTCGCCAGGTATTCGCCCGCGGCGCTGTTCGCCAGGATGGCGTTGGACGGCGACAGGTGGTCGGTGGTGATGTTGTCCGGCAGCACCGCCAGCGGGCGCATGCCCTTGAGGCTGCGCTCGCCCGCCAGGGCGCCTTCCCAATAGGGCGGGCGCCGGATGTAGGTGCTCATGGCGCGCCACGGGTACAGCGGGCTGACGTCCTCGGCGCTGCCTTCCTGGACGGCGAACATGGGGATGTACACCTTGCGGAACTGCTCCGGCTTCACCGAGGCCTCCACCACCGCGTCGATCTCCGCGTCGCTCGGCCAGATGTCCTTCAGGCGGATTTCCTTGCCGCTGGCGTCATGGCCGAGCACGTCCTTCTCGATGTCGAAGCGGATGGTGCCAGCGATGGCGTAGGCCACCACCAGGGGCGGCGAGGCGAGGAAGGCCTGCTTGGCGTAGGGGTGGATACGCCCGTCGAAGTTGCGGTTGCCGGACAGCACGGCGGTGGCATACAGGTCGCGGTCGATGATTTCCTGCTGGATCGCCGGGTCCAGCGCGCCGGACATGCCGTTGCAGGTGGTGCAGGCAAAGGCCACCACGCCGAAGCCCAGGGCCTCCAGCTCGGGCAGCAGGCCACCCTCCTCCAGGTACAGCGCCACGGCCTTGGAGCCGGGCGCCAGGGAACTCTTCACCCACGGCTTGCGGGTCAGCCCGGCGCGATTGGCGTTACGCGCCAGCAGGCCGGCGGCCACCATGTTGCGCGGGTTGTTGGTGTTGGTGCAGCTGGTGATGGCGGCGATGATCACCGCGCCATCGGGCATCTGCCCCGGCACCTCCTCCCACTGGCCGGCGATCCCCCGCTCGGCCAGGGCCGACACCGGCAGCCGGCGATGCGGGTTGGACGGGCCGGCCAGGGTTCGCACCACGCTGGACAGGTCGAAGTGCAGCACCCGCTCGTACACCGCACCGGCCAGGGTCTCGCCCCACAGGCCGGTCTGCCGCGCGTAGGTTTCCACCAGCGCCACCTGCTCGTCCTCGCGCCCGGTGAGTTTGAGGTAGTCGATGGTCTGCTGGTCGATGTAGAACATCGCCGCGGTGGCGCCGAACTCTGGAGCCATGTTGGCGATGGTGGCGCGGTCGCCCAGGGTCAGGTTGGCGGTGCCCTCCCCGTAGAACTCCAGGTAGGCGCCGACCACCCGGGACTGGCGCAGGAATTCGGTGAGGGTGAGGACGATGTCGGTGGCGGTGATGCCCGGCGCCGGCTTGCCGGTCAGCTCGACGCCGATGATGTCCGGCAGGCGCATCCAGGAGGCCCGGCCGAGCATCACGCTTTCCGCCTCCAGGCCGCCGACACCGACGGCGATCACACCCAGCGCGTCAACCATGGGGGTGTGGGAATCCGTACCCACCAGGGTGTCCGGGAAGGCCACGCCCTCGCGGGCCTGGATCACCGGGCTCATCCGCTCCAGGTTGATCTGGTGGAGGATGCCGTTGCCCGGGGGAATCACGTCGACGTTCTGGAACGCTTTCTTGGTCCAGTTGATGAAGTGGAAGCGGTCCTCGTTGCGGCGATCCTCGATGGCGCGGTTCTTGGCGAAGGCGTCCGGGTCGAAGCCGCCGCATTCCACCGCCAGGGAGTGGTCGACGATCAGTTGCGTCGGCACCACCGGGTTGATCATGGCGGGGTCGCCACCCTGCTCGGCGATGGCATCGCGAAGGCCGGCCAGGTCCACCAGGGCCGTCTGGCCAAGGATGTCATGGCACACCACCCGGGCCGGGAACCAGGGGAAGTCCAGGTCGCGGCGGCGCTCGATGAGCTGCTTGAGCGATTCCACCAGGGTCTGCGGATCGCAGCGGCGGACCAGGTTCTCGGCCAGCACCCGCGAGGTGTAGGGCAATGTGTCGTAGGCCCCGGGCTGGATCGCGTCGACCACGGCGCGGGTGTCGAAGTAATCCAGCGAGGTGCCCGGCAAAGGCTTGCGGTTTGCGGTGTTCATGGCACAGGACTCAATCACGGAATCGTTCTAATGGGCTCGAGCGACGGGGCCCGCCGGAGCGGGCCCCGGTTCCGCTCAGCGTTTGTCGAGGCTGACGAACGGACGCTGCTCGACACCGGTGTACTCGGCGCTCGGGCGGATGATGCGGTTGTTGGCGCGCTGTTCGAACACGTGGGCGCACCAGCCGCTGGTCCGCGAGCAGACGAAGATCGGCGTGAACAGCTTGGTGGGAATGCCCATGAAGTGGTACGCCGAGGCATGGTAGAAGTCGGCGTTGGGGAACAGCTTCTTCTGCTCCCACATGGTCTTGTCGATGGCTTCGGAGACCGGGTAGAGGACGGTGTCGCCCACTTCGTCGGCCAGGCGCTTCGACCAGGCCTTGATCACCTCGTTGCGCGGGTCGGAATCCCGGTAGATGGCATGGCCGAAGCCCATGATCTTGTCCTTGCGCGCCAGCATCGCCAACAGCTCGGTCACCGCATCCTCGGGGCGGGCGAAGCGCTCGATCAGCTCCATGGCCGCCTCGTTGGCGCCGCCGTGCAGCGGCCCGCGCAGGGAGCCGATGGCCCCGGTCACGCAGGAATACAGGTCGCTCAGGGTGGACGCGCAGACCCGGGCGGTGAAGGTGGACGCGTTGAACTCGTGCTCCGCGTAGAGGATCAGCGACACGTCCATCACCTTGCGGTGCAGTTCGCTGGGCTTCTTGCCATGCAGCAGGTGCAGGAAGTGCCCGCCGATGGATTCCTCGTCGCTGGTGCACGCGATGCGCACGCCCTGGTGGGTGAAGCGGTACCAGTAGCACATGATCGCCGGGGAGGCCGCCAGCAGGCGGTCGGCCACGTCGTTCTGGCGGGAGAAGTCCTGCTCCGGCTCCAGATTGCCGAGCATCGACGCGCCAGTGCGCATCACGTCCATGGGGTGGGCGTTGGCCGGGATGCGCTCGAGCACTTCGCGCAGCTCCCGGGGCAGGTCCCGCAGGCCCTGGAGTTTCTTCAGGTAGCCGGCCAGTTGCTCGGCGTTGGGCAGCTCGCCGTACAGCAGCAGGTAGGCGACTTCCTCGAAGCGGGCCTCCGCGGCCAGCTCGCGGACGTCATAGCCGCGGTAGGTGAGCCCGGCGCCGGACTGGCCCACGGTGGACAGAGCGGTCTGCCCGGCCACCTGGCCGCGCAGGCCCGCGCCGCTCAATACCTTTGCTTCAGCCATGGCATTCTCCTTCTTTCTTCATGCAGACCGGCCGCGAGGGCGGCCGGAGGGGCAGAGGCGGCGGCGGCCAGGCGGCCGCGCCGGGTCATTTGTTCTGGGCGAACAGCGCATCGAGCTTCTGCTCGAAACGGTGGTAGTCGATGCGATCGTAGAGCTCCATGCGGGTCTGCATGGTGTCCACCACGTTCTTCTGGCTGCCGTCGCGACGAATGGCGGTGAAGACGTTCTCCGCCGCCTTGTTCATGGCGCGGAACGCGGACAGCGGGTAGAGGGCCATGGCCACGCCCACTTCGCGCAACTCGTCCACGGTGAACAGCGGCGTGGCGCCGAACTCGGTGAGGTTGGCCAGCACCGGCACCTTCACCTTGTCGGCGAATAGCTTGTACATCTGCAGCTCGGTGATGGCCTCGGGGAACACCATGTCGGCGCCCGCTTCGATGCAGGCGGCAGCGCGGTCCAGGGCCGACTCCAGCCCCTCCACCGCCAGGGCGTCAGTGCGCGCCATGATCACGAAGCTGTCATCCAGGCGGGCGTCAACCGCAGCCTTGATGCGGTCGACCATTTCCTGCTGGGAGACGATCTCCTTGTTCGGCCGGTGCCCGCAGCGCTTGGCGCCCACCTGATCCTCGATATGGATGGCGGCGGCGCCGAACTTGTTCATGGAGCGCACGGTGCGGGCGACGTTGAACGCCGAGGAGCCGAAGCCGGTGTCCACGTCCACCAGCAGCGGCAGGTCGCAGACGTCGGTGATGCGGCGCACGTCGGTGAGCACGTCGTCCAGGCCGGTGATGCCCAGGTCGGGCACCCCCAGGGAGCCGGCGGCCACGCCGCCGCCGGAGATGTAGATGGCCTTGAAGCCGGCGCGCTGGGCCAGCAGCGCGTGGTTGGCATTGATGGTGCCGACGATCTGCAGCGGACGCTCGCTGGCGACCGCGTCGCGGAAGCGCTGGCCGGGGCTGGAACGGGTAGCGGATTGACTCATGACTCACCTCGTGGCGTGACGTTCTTGTCGGTGGCGCTGGGGCCGTTGTAGTGACGCTCGATGTTGCGTTTGGACGCGGCGATGTGCCGGCGCATCAGCAGCTCGGCCAGTTCGCCGTCACGGTCGGCGATGGCGTCGAGAATGCGATGGTGCTCGTGGAAGGCCTGGCGCGGCCGGTTCGGGGTGGCGGAGAACTGGATGCGGTACATGCGCACCAGTTGGTACAACTCGCCGCAGAGCATCTGGGTCAGGGTGCGGTTGCCACTACCCTGAATGATCCGGTAGTGGAAGTCGAAGTCGCCCTCCTGCTGGTAATAACCGACGCCCGCCTGGAACGCGGCGTCCCGCTCGTGGGTGTCCAGCACCCGGCGCAGCTCGTCGATCTCGCCCTGGCTCATGCGCTGGGCGGCCAGCCGGCAGGCCATGCCTTCGAGGGATTCGCGGATTTCGTAGAGTTCGATCAGCTCGCTGTGGCTCAGGGAGACCACCCGGGCGCCGACGTGGGGGATGCGCACCAGCAGCTTCTGCCCTTCCAGCCGGTGGATCGCCTCCCGCAACGGGCCGCGGCTGATGCCGTAGGCACGGGCCAGCTCCGGTTCGGAGATCTTGCTGCCCGGGGCGATCTCGCCCTGCACGATGGCCGCCTGGATGCGCCGGAACACGTGTTCGGACAGGGTTTCCGGATCACCGGGCAACGCCGGGGATGCGTCGAGGGCTTCCAGGCTCATTGTCGACACCTCGTTTCGAGTTGCCGCGCAAATTACTCCCTGGGCGCACGCCCGTCAAACACCCGCGAATAGATTGTCGACAATCCATCCGACTGATCGACGCTCATCGGCCTAAGTCATCCGACCGCCGATGGCCACCTTGCCGCCTGTCGCCAGGGAAAAGCACCGTGCTAGAATGCCGCCCGCACTTGCCGGACGGAGGCGCCATGCCTGCCGTCGACACGGGCCGGGCACCAGGGCCGACTTCGCCGGTCATACCTACCCGACGACCGCGACAGATCCCAAGGACTTATGAGACTCGCGCCTTTCGCTCTGCTGTATTGCCTGCTCTGTACTCCCGTCCTGAGCCAAGCCACCGAAAAGACCGTCTATGGTCTGAACGAATACGCCGCCCTCGCCGACCTGTCCCTGCAGGTGCCGGCCAAGCTGGACACCGGTGCCAAGACCGCCTCCCTGAGTGCCCGGGACATCGAGCGCTTCAAGCGCGACGGCGAGCCCTGGGTGCGTTTCTACCTGGCCCTGGACGACGCCCACGACCACCCCATCGAACTGCCGCTGGCGCGCATCAGCAAGATCAAGCGCCGCGCCGGCGACTACGATCCCGAAGACGAAAAGACCTACACCGCCCGCCCGGTGGTCGAGCTGCAGATCTGCATGGGCAAGGCCCTGCGCAGCATAGAAGTGAACTTGACCGACCGCAGCGCCTTCCAATACCCGCTGCTGATCGGCTCGGACGCACTCAAGCGCTTCGATGCGCTGGTCGACCCGAGTCTCAAATACGCGGCCGGCAAGCCCGGTTGTGCCACCGTTGCGAATTCTGCCGAGTAATCCCCCCATGCGCGCTCTTACCCTGCATCTGAAAGTGCTCATCGCCATCCTGGTGACCCTGGGTGTCCTGATCACGGCGTACCAGATCTTCGTCCAGGGCATCCCGGTGACCGAGGACGAGACGGACGACCTGTGGAACATCGACGCCAAGGTCGAATTCCAGGCGGCGTCCAAGGGGCCGGTGAAGCTGCAGATGTTCGTGCCGCCGCTCAACCAGGACTACGTCAGCCTCAACGAGAGCTTCATCTCCAACAACTACGGCGTGAGCATCAACCGGGTCGACGGCAACCGTAAGGTGACCTGGTCCGCGCGCCGCGCCAACGGCAACCAGACCCTGTACTACCGGCTGGTGCTGACCAAGCGCTACAGCGGCGAAAAGCCCAAGGAAAAAGGCTCGATCTTTCGCGACAGCATCGCCGTCAGCGGGCCCGAGAAGATCGCCGCCGAGGCGCTGATGGCGCCGATCCGCCAGCACTCTGCCGATGTCGAAACCTTCATCAGCGAGACCATCCGCCGGGTCAACAACGCCAACGACGACAACGTCAAGCTGCTGATGGCGGGCGACGCCTCCACCCCCAACAAGGCGCGGATCATCGAGCTGCTGCTGTCCATCGCCCACGTGCCGATGGAACGCGTCCACACCATCCGCCTGGTGGCGGACCAGCCCCAGACTCCCGAGCTGTGGATGCGCAGCTTCAACGGCGACAAGTGGCTGTACTTCAACCCCGAGACCGGCGAGCAGGGCCTGCCGGCTGATCGCCTGGTGTGGTGGATCGGCGACGAGAACCTGCTGACCATCGAGGGCGGCAAGAAGGCCCAGGTAACCTTCACCCTGAACAACAGCGAGATGAACGCCATCCGCCTGGCCAAGCTCACCGACGAGAACACCGACGTCGACTTCCTCGAATATTCCCTCTACGGCCTGCCGCTGCAGACCCAGCAGACCTACCAGATCATGATCATGATCCCCATCGGGGTGCTGGTGATTTTGATCCTGCGCAACCTGATCGGCCTGCAGACCCTCGGCACCTTCACCCCGGTGCTGATCGCCCTGGCCTTCCGCGAGACCCAGCTGGGCTTCGGCATCGCCCTGTTCACCATCATCACGGCCCTGGGCCTGTCGCTACGCTCGTACCTGGAACACCTCAAGTTGCAGATGCTGCCACGGCTGTCGGTGGTGCTGACCTTCGTGGTGGTGCTGATCGCCGTGATCAGCCTGCTCAGCCACAAGCTGGGCCTGGAACGCGGCCTGTCAGTGGCGCTGTTCCCCATGGTGATCCTGACCATGACCATCGAACGCCTGTCCATCACCTGGGAAGAACGCGGCGCCGGCCACGCCTTCAAGGTGGCCATCGGCACGCTGTTCGCCGCGACCCTGGCGCACCTGCTGATGATGGTGCCGCAGCTGGTGTACTTCGTGTTCACCTTCCCGGCGGTGCTGCTGATCATGGTGGGCTTCATGCTGGCGATGGGTCGCTACCGCGGCTACCGCCTGACCGAGCTGTTCCGTTTCAAAGCCTTCCTGAAGGATTGAGCCATGTTCGGTCTGATCAAGACGTGGAAAGCCCTGGAAGCCAAGGGGATCATGGGCATCAACCGGCGCAACGCGGACTACGTGTTGAAGTACAACCGCCGGCACCTGTACCCCATCGTCGACGACAAGATCATCACCAAGGAGCGAGCGATCGAGGCGGGCATTCACGTGCCGGAGATGTACGGGATCATCACCACGGAGAAGGAGATCGAGCGCCTCGACGAGATCATCGGCGGGCGCAACGACTTCGTCATCAAGCCGGCCCAGGGCGCCGGCGGCGACGGCATCATGGTGATCGCCGACCGCTTCGAGGGTCGCTTCAAAACGGTGTCCGGCAAGATCATCAGCCACGAGGAGATCGAGCACCAGATCTCCAGCATCCTCACCGGGCTGTACTCCCTGGGCGGACACCGTGACCGGGCGCTGATCGAATACCGCGTCACCCCCGACCCCATCTTCAAGAGCATCAGCTACGAAGGGGTGCCGGACATCCGCATCATCGTGCTGATGGGCTACCCGGTGATGGCCATGCTGCGCCTGCCCACCCGCCAGTCCAACGGCAAGGCCAACCTGCACCAGGGCGCCATCGGCGTCGGCGTCGACCTGGCCACCGGCGTGACCCTCAAGGGCACCTGGCTGAACGCCAAGATCACCAAGCACCCGGACACCACCAATGCGGTGGACGGCGTGCAATTGCCCAACTGGAACGGCTTCATGAAGCTCGCCGCCGGCTGCTACGAACTGTGCGGCCTGGGCTACATCGGCGTGGACATGGTGCTGGACGAGGACAAGGGCCCGCTGATCCTCGAACTCAACGCCCGCCCCGGCCTGAACATCCAGATCGCCAACGACTGCGGCCTGACCCTGCGCACCCACGCGGTGGAAGCGCGGCTGGCGGAGCTGCAGGAGCAAGGCGTGGTGGAAACCGCCGAGGAGCGGGTGCGCTTCGCCCAGGAACTGTTCGGCCACGTCCACCCGGCCGAGATCTGACGCCTCCTACCCGGCCGCGGTGGCGCTCGTCGCCGCGGCCTGCCCTCCTCCCCGTCGTCACGACAGCTTCTTGACCACCGTGTCGTCCGGCGCCAGCACCTGGCCGTCCGCCGCGCGCGGGGCCATGAACGCCACCGGCTCGCCGCTCTGCCGCGCCAGCAGTCGGGAATGGGGCTCGCCCTCTGCGAACAAATGCCGCTCGCCCCATTGGCGCAACGCCACCACCACGGGGAACAGCTGCTCGCCCTTATCCGTCAGCGCGTATTCCTGGTAGGCGCTGCCGTCCGACGCCGGGCGGGTCGCCAGGACCCCGGCCTCCACCAGCCGGCGCAGGCGATCCGAGAGGATATTGCGGGCCACCCCCAGCCCCCGCTGGAAGTCACCGAAGCGGCGCACCCCATCGAAGGCGTCGCGCACGATGAGCAGCGACCAGCGATCGCCGATCAGTTCCGCGGAGCGGGCGACCGGACAGGGGGATTCCAGTGAATTCTGCGTAGGCATGGGCGTTCCTGAGCCAAGGAAATCGGTTGCACTTTAAAACCAGGCTCCTTACTCTTCAATGAGTTTCATTTTGAAACCAGACTGAAGGATTGCCATGACCATCATCTCCGTTGCCGCCCCCTCGTGCCGTGAGGCCTCGCGGCCGTTGTCTCCGGGCCGGGTACGCCTGTTCGCCGTGGCCAGCGGCCTGAGCGTGGCCAACGTCTACTACGCCCAGCCGCTGCTGGATGCCCTGGCCCGGGATTTCCACCTGGACACCGGGCTGGTCGGCGGCGTGGTGAGCGCCACCCAGCTGGGCTGCGCGCTGGCCCTGCTGCTGCTCGTGCCCCTCGGCGACCAGTTGGAGCGGCGCCGGCTGATGATGGCGCAGTCCCTGGCCCTGGTGGTTGCTCTGGCGGTGGTGGCCCTGGCCGACAGCGCCGCGGTGCTGCTGGGCGGCATGCTGGCGGTCGGGCTACTGGGCACTGCCATGACTCAGGGGCTGATCGCCTATGCCGCCAGTGCGGCAGCGCCGGGGGAGCAAGGTCGCGTGGTGGGCGCGGCCCAGGGTGGCGTGTTCGTCGGCCTGCTGCTGGCGCGGGTATTCGCCGGCGCGGTGGGCGACCTGGCCGGCTGGCGGGGCGTCTATGGCTGCGCCGCGATCCTGATGCTGCCCCTGGCGCTGCCCCTCTGGCGGGGCCTGCCGCCCCTGGCACCGACCGCGGCGCGCCTGGGCTACCCGCAGCTGATTGCCTCGATGCTGACCCTGCTGCGCAGGGAACGGGTGCTGCAGGTACGCGGCTTGCTGGCGCTGCTGATGTTCGCGGCCTTCAACGTGTTCTGGAGCGCCCTGGTGCTGCCCTTGAGCGCCCCGCCCTTCGCCCTGTCTCACACCGCCATCGGCGCGTTCGGCCTGGTGGGGGCCATCGGCGCCCTGGTGGCGACCCGGGCCGGCCACTGGGCGGACCGCGGATACGCCCAGCGCACCAGCGCCGTGGCGCTGGTCCTGCTGTCGCTGGCGTGGCTGCCCCTGGCGTTGATGGAGTGGTCGCTGTGGGCGCTGGTGCTGGGCATCGTGCTGCTGGACATGGGCGGCCAGGCACTGCACGTCACCAACCAGAGCCTGATCGTGCGCATCGATCCCGCGGCCCAGGGACGCCTGATCGGGCTCTACATGTTGTTCTACGCGGTCGGCAGCGGCCTGGGCGCCTTCGCCACCACCCTCGCCTACGCCCAGGCCGGCTGGCCGGGCGTCTGCCTGCTGGGCGTGGCCATCAGCCTGGCGGCGCTGGTGACCTGGGCCGCCACCCGCCGCTCCACCCCGGCCGGCCCGACACGCCGGCCCTGACACCAGGCGCGAAAACGCCCGCGGTCCTCACGGAACCGCGGGCGTCTGGGGCGGAGATTCAGTGACGCTCGCCGCGCAGCAGGTCCTTCGGCACGTACTTGCCCAGCTCGAACTTGCCGATGGCGGCGCGGTGCACCTCGTCCGGGCCGTCCGCCAGGCGCAGGGTGCGCTGCATCGCGTACATGTAGGCCAGGGGGAAATCGTTGGAGACCCCCGCGCCACCGTGCATCTGGATCGCCCGGTCGATCACCCGCAGGGCCACGTTGGGCGCCACCACCTTGATCTGGGCAATCTCGCTCTTGGCCACCTTGTTGCCGGCGACGTCCATCATGTAGGCGGCCTTGAGGGTCAGCAGGCGCGCCATGTCGATCTCCATGCGCGAGTCGGCGATCTTGTCGATGTTGCCGCCCAGGCGTGCCAGGGGCTTGCCGAAGGCGGTGCGGCTGACGGCGCGCTTGCACATCAGTTCCAGGGCGCGCTCGGCCATGCCCAGGGAACGCATGCAGTGGTGGATGCGGCCGGGCCCGAGGCGGCCCTGGGCGATCTCGAAGCCGCGCCCCTCTCCCAGCAGCACGTTGTCGTAGGGTACCCGGACGTTCTCGAACAGCACCTCGGCGTGGCCGTGGGGCGCGTCGTCGTAGCCGAACACCGGCAACGGCCGGAGGATCTTCACCCCGGGCGCATCGGTGGGCACCAGGATCATGGAATGCTGCTGGTGGCGCGGCGCCTCGGGGTTGCTCAGGCCCATGAAGATCATCACCTTACAACGCGGGTCGCAGGCCCCGGAGGTCCACCACTTGCGGCCGTTGATGACCCACTCGTCCCCGTCGCGCTCGGCCCGGGCCTCCATGTTGGTGGCATCGCTGGAGGCCACCCCCGGCTCGGTCATGGCGAAGGCCGAGCGGATCTCGCCCTGCAGCAACGGCTCCAGCCACTGACGCTTCTGCGCCTCGCTGCCGTAGCGCACCAGCACTTCCATATTGCCGGTGTCCGGCGCCGAGCAGTTGAACGGCTCCGGGCCCAGCAGGGAACGGCCCATGATTTCCGCCAGGGGTGCGTATTCCAGGTTGGTCAGCCCGGCGCCCTGATCGGACTCCGGCAGGAACAGGTTCCACAACCCCTCGGCGCGGGCCTTGGCCTTGAGTTCTTCCATGATCGCGGTGGGTTGCCAGCGATCGCCTTCGGCCACCTGGCGCTCGAAGACCGGCTCGGCCGGATAGACGTGCTGGTCCATGAAGGCGGTGACCCGCTCGCGGAGTTCCTGGACCTTGGGGGAGTAGGCGAAATCCATGAGGACGATACCTTTCGGGGCTGTTCGGGTGAGGAAGGGATGAGGCGTTGAGGGAATGCTAGAGCAGGGTATGGGATTTACCTAGCCTATTTTCTTCGTGTATTAACATTCATCACCGATATATGATCCCTGGCCATCGCCCCTTTCCGGAGTCGCTCGAATGAACCTGAACAAGGTGGACCTCAACCTCTTCATCGTCTTCGACGCGATCTATACCGAGTCCAACCTGACCCGGGCCGGACAGATCGTCGGCATCACCCAGCCGGCAGTATCCAACGCCCTGGCGCGTCTGCGGGAGACCTTCAACGACCCGCTGTTCGTGCGCACCGCCCAGGGCATGGTGCCGACCCCCATGGCGCAGAACATCATCGGCCCGGTGCGCAACGCGCTGCAGCTGCTGCGGGTATCGGTGCAGGAAAGCCGCACCTTCACCCCCCAGCAGGCGAACAAGACCTACCGCATCAGCATGACCGACCTCACCGAGGCGGTGATCCTGCCGCCGCTGTTCCAGCGCCTGCGGCGGCTCGCCCCCAGCGTGCAGATCGAGAGCTTCCTGGCCAAGCGCCGGGAAACCACCAAGGAACTGGCCGCGGGCCGCCTGGACTTCGCCGTGGACGCCCCCCTGAACACCGACCCCCAGGTGCGCCACGTCAAGCTGATGGAGGACCGCTACGTCTGCGCCCTGCGCAAGGGCCACCCCCTGGCCAAGGACAGCCTGACCCTGGACGAGTACCTGTCCCTCACCCACATCCACATCTCCAGCCGCCGCAGCGGCCTCGGCTACATCGATCTGGCCCTGGGCAAGATGGGCATCCAGCGGCGCATCGCCCTGCGTTCCCAGCACTATCTGATGGCCTCCACGGTGATGCACAACACCGACATGGCGATGACCGTGCCGGAGCGCTTCGCCCGCCGCCACGACCTGCACCACGTGGCCCTGCCAGTGAACGACGTACCGGCCCTGGAGACCCACCTGTACTGGCACGAGAGCACCGACCAGGACCCGGCCAACCGCTGGATGCGCGAGCAGATCATCGAGCTCTGCCAGCAGGCCGTGGCCCAGGAGGGCCGCGCCGCCTCGGGCGAGGGCCGCGCCCTGCCCGCCCGTGGCTGACCGCCCGTAGCCAACTGCCCGTGACTGACCACCCGTGCTCACCATCGGTAGTTGACCGCCCATAGCGGACTGCCAGTAGCCGACCGCTCGTAGCCGAACCGTCTGTGACCGACCGCTCCCGACTGAATCTCCGGGCTGGTCAGCAGGGCTGGGCCGGGCATCAGCCCCGAGCCCGCCGAAGCTGGCGCTGGCGCCGATGCCGCGCCCGAATTCAGGCCAGCGGCTCGCCCGCCGCGGCGTCTGCCTTGGCCTTCTCCTGGTTGCGCAGCAGGAAGCGCTGGATCTTGCCACTGGGGGTCTTGGGTAGTTCCTCGACGAATTCCACCTCCCGCGGGTAGGCGTGGGCGGACAGGCGCTGGCGTACGTGCCGCTGCAGGGCCTCGGCCAGCTCCCGGCTCGGCGCGTGGCGCGCATCCAGCACCACGAAGGCCTTCACCAGCTCGGTGCGCTCCGGGTCCGGCTTGCCCACCACCGCCGCCTCCACCACCGCCGGGTGCTCGATGAGCGCGCTCTCCACGTCGAACGGGCCCACCCGGTAGCCGGAGGTGGTGATCACGTCGTCGGAGCGGCCGATGAAGCTGATGCTGCCGTCGTCGTTGAGCTCCACCGTATCGCCACTCAGGTAGTAGTCGCCGACGAAGGCCTGGGTGGGTACCCCGTGGTAGCCGGGGAACCAGAACATCGGCGAGCGGCTGCGATCCAGGGCGAGGATGCCGGGGCGGCCGGCGGGCAGCTCCTCCTGGCGTTCCGGGTCCAGCACCACCACCCGGTGCCCGGGGCTGGGGAAGCCGGCGGCACCGATCCGCACCGGGTGCGCCAGGGCGTGGTGGTTGCACAGCACCATGCCCATCTCGGTCTGCCCGTAGTGGTCGTGGATCGGCGCGCCCAGGCGGTCGGCGAACCAGCGGATCACTTCGGGCGTCAGCGGCTCGCCGGCGCTGCTCACCACCCGCAGGCGGCCGGCCAGGGCATCCACCGCGGTGTTGCCCGCGGCCATCAGCAGGCGGAACGCGGTGGGCGAGCCGGCCAGGTTGTCGATCCCGTAGCGCTGCACGATGCGCGCGGTGCTCTCCACGCTGAACGGCCCGTCGTAGAAGGTGATGGCGTGGCCCAGGGCCAGGGGGCCGGTGACCCCGTAGTAGAGGCCATAGGCCCAGCCCGGGTCCGCTAGGTTCCAGAAGGTGTCCTCGGGCCGCAGGTCCACGGCGTCGCGCATGTAGGCCATGAACGCGGTGATCGCCTTCAGCGGCACCTCCAGGGGCTTCGCCAGGCCGGTCGTGCCGGAGGTGAACATCAGCAGGAACGGGTCGTCGGCCCGCCGCGGCAGGGCCTCATAGCGCGGCTCGTGGCGCGCCAGCTCCGCCCGGAAATCGTGGTCGCCCGGCCGCACGCCCTTGCCATCGGCGTCGGCCACCGTCACCGCCTGGAGCGAGGCCTCCAGCCCGTCCAGTTTGTCGCGGTTGGCTGCGTTGGTGACCAGCACCTTGCTGCCGGCGGTACGCACCCGGTGCTCGATGGCCTTGGGCCCGAAGGCGGTGAACAGCGGCTGGTAGACCGCGCCCAGGCGCCAGGTGGCGAGCACCGCGATCAGCAGTTCCGGGGTCCGCGGCAGCAGCCCGGACACCCGGTCGCCAGGCCCCACCCCCAGGCTGGCGAGGACGCTGGCGAAACGCGCCGACTGTTCCCGCAGCTCGACGAAGGTGTGGCGGGAGCGGCTGCCGTCGCTGCTCTCCCAGACCAGGGCGACGCGCCCTGGCTGGGCGTGGCGGTCGCAGCATTCGATGCAGGCGTTGAGGGCCTGGGCATCGCCGCTCAGGTCCCTGGCCATCGTGTCGGCCAGGTCGAACCCCTCGAAGGCAGTGAAGTAATCACGGATGAAAGCAGCAGGCTCAACCGGGTCGCGCATGGGAAACGCCTCGTTCGTCTTGTTATTGGAATGCCGTGGATGCTCGCTTCGCCCGCCGCCGGACACAATGTCGAAAGCCGGCATCGTGCCTGAGCGATTCGAACACTGGCGGCCGGGCGGCGATCCGCCCACCACTCGGTGAGGCGTGCGGCAGGCGCTTCGTCAACGAACCGCCGGCGTCACCGCCGAGCGGCGGGCTACATCGCCCGATGGCCCGCGGCCGGCCGTCTCCCGCGCCAGGTAGCGACCCGGCGTGCAGCCTGTCCATTTCTTGAAGGCCTTGTAGAACGCACTGGTGTCGGCGAAGCCCAGTTCGCCTGCCAGCTCGGCGCAACTGGCCTGGCGTTCCAGGCGCTCGATGGCCAGGTCGCGGCGCACCTGGTCCTTCAACGTGCGGTAGGACTGCCCTTCCCCGGCCAGTTTGCGGCGCAACGTCGAGGCGGACATGCAGAACTGCCCGGCGAGCCCGTCCAGGGTCGGCCAGCCTCCCGGCGGCCGCCTGCGCAGGTAGGCCTTGCAACGCTCGGCCAGGCTCCGCGGGTCGCGGTAGCGCACCAGGATGTTGGCCGGCGCGCCGGCGAGGAAGCCGCCCAGCTCCGCCGGATGGCGGCGGACCGGCATGTCCAGCACCTCCGCATCGAACAGCAGGCGGTTGCGGGGCCGGGAAAAGCGCAGGGTCTCGCTGAACATCACCCGGTAGTCGTCGCAGTACGCCGGCATCGGGCCGCGCAGCTCCACCGCGAGGATCGGGATGCGCCGGCCCACCAGCCAGCAGGCGAGGCCGTGGACGATCATCCACAGCGCGAAGCAGGCGAACGCCGGGCCTGGCTGCGCCGGTTCGTCCAGGCGGATCTCGGCGATCGCCCCGCGCCGCCGCAGCGAAGGCCGGTAGTCGTCCAGCATCACCCCGAACAGCCGGGTCACCGCCCGCAGAGCGCGCATCAGCGTCGGTTCGTGCAGCGCGGTGCGACACAGGCAGGCGAAGCTGCCCACCTTCATGCGCCGCCGGTCCAGGGCGAAGAATTCATCGTCCAGGGCCTCCGCCAGCAGCAGCCAGAACGCCCCGTAGGCCTCCGCGGAAACCCGCGCCTCGCCGTCGCCGAGGCTGGCGGCCGCGATGCCCGCCCGGGCCAGCAGCGGCGCCACATCCACCCGATGGTGCGCGGCGCGCAGGGCCTCGTTGACGAGCTTCACGGAAATCGTGCCTTTTTCCACCTATCCTCCTGTTGCGCACCGCTGCAGGGATGCTTCGCGCCGCCTCGCGCCATGCCCCTGCACGCCCCTCGCCAGGCACCGTAACGGAAGCCGCGCCGTCTCCGCCAAGGATTCTTCACCCTCCCCGGAGACCGCATCATGGACGCCCCTCATCGCCTGCTGTTCGCCCTCACCCTTGCCCTCGTCGCCCCCCAGGCCCGCGCCGAAACCCTGATCGCCACCGCCGACGGCGTTGCCGGCACCTGCCCGACTCGCTGCTCGTTGCGGGAGGCCGTCGCCTACGCCTCGGCCCAGCCCGGCGCCCACCGGATCGAACTGGCGCCCGGCACCTACCACCTGGGCCACGCCCTGCAACGCGACGCCAGCGATCCCGCCGGGGAGGACGCCAGCGCCGCCGGCGACCTGGACGTCACCAGCGAGCTGACCATCGTCGGCGCCGGCATCGGCCAGACCGTCATCGACGGCGACCACCTCGACCGGATCTTCGACGTGCACCTCGGGGCGCGCCTGAACCTGGAACGGCTGACCCTGCGCAACGGCAAGGCCCGCACGGAAGGCGGCGCCCTGCGCAACCGCAGCGAGACACGCCTGGACCAGGTGATGCTGGAAGACAACCAGGTCATGGCCGACACCGTCGCCACGGGCGGCGCCATCGCCAACCTGGGCTCGCTCCTGCTCACCAACTCCACCCTGCGCAACAATCGGGCACTTTCGAACGTGGCTGACGCTGGCCGCGGCGGCGCGATCTACAACCGCGGCCACCTGTTCATCCGCACCTCGACCCTGGAAAGCAACCTCAGCAGCGGCCAGGGCGGCGCGCTGTACAACCTGGGCTCGGTGGACGTCGCCCGCAGCGCCTTCATCGGCAATGCCCTGAGCGGACGCGGCAGCGGCGCGGCGATCCTCAACACCGAGGGCGGGGTGCTGCTGATGAGCAACAGCACCCTCAGCCAGAACCGCCCCGGGGACGGCCAGGGCGCCTTCGCCAACGGCCAGCCGGGTGCGTCGGGCAACGCCTCCACCCTCGCCTTCCTGGCCAATGTCAGCATCGTCGACAACGGCAACTATGGCCTGGTCAACTTCGCTTCCATGACCCTGCGCAACAGCCTGATCGCCGGCAACCGCCACCCGGCCGGCCAGGGCGAAGCGCACCCGCGCAATTGCTTGAACCAGGGTGCCCGCTTCCGCGCCCGCGGGCTGCTGCTGGGCGAGGACGGCGGCGCCTGCCGTGCCGACTGGCGGATCGACGACGCCCTCACCTTCACCCAGCTCCTCGGCCCGCTGGCGGACAATGGCGGCCCGACCCGCACCCACGCCCTGCTCGCCGGCAGCCCGGCCCTGGATCGCGGGACCGGCAGCTGCACCCGCCACGACCAGCGCAGCGCGGCCCGGCGCCAGGACGGCGACGGCAATGGCGTGCCCGGTTGCGACCTGGGCGCCTTCGAGCGCCGGACGCCGCGCCAGGGAAGCTAGCGCTCGCCGCTGGCGCGGAACCCCGGCAGGCACCGCTGCGGAATGCGCGCCCTCGCGTATCCGGCCCGGTGCCTTTCGAGGCCGCACTTCGCCGCCCCGGCCGGCCTAGGACACGGCGGGCTCGGCCTCGCGCTGGGCCTGCAGCTCGGCCACGCTGATCTCGCGCATGCGGAATTTCTGCACCTTGCCGGTCACGGTCATGGGGAACTCGTCTACCACCTTGAAGTGGCGCGGCATCTTGAAGTGGGCGATGCGCGTCCGGGCCCAGTCGCGCAGTGCCGGCTCGCTGGCGTCGTGGCCCGGGTGGAACTTGATCCAGGCAACGATTTCCTCACCGTATTTCTCGTCGGGGATGCCGATCACCTGCACGTCGGCGATGGCCGGGTGGGTGAAGAAAAACTCCTCCAGCTCCCGCGGGTAGATGTTCTCGCCGCCGCGAATGATCATGTCCTTGCTGCGCCCGACGATCCGCACGTAGCCGTCGGCGTCCATCTGCGCCAGGTCGCCGGTGTGCATCCAGCCTTCGCCGTCGAGGGCCGCCGCGGTGCCCTCGGGGTCGTTCCAGTAGCCGAGCATCACGCTGTAGCCGCGGGTGCACAGCTCGCCCACCTCGCCCCGAGGCAGGACGGCGCCGTCACGGCCGACGATGCGGCTCTCCAGGTGCGGCTGGGTGCGGCCGACGCTGGTCACCCGCAGGTCCAGGGTATCGTCGGCGCCGGTCTGCAGGGACACCGGGCTGGTCTCGGTCATGCCGTAGGCGATCTGCACCTCGGCCATGTGCAGCTCGGCGATCACCCGGCGCATCACCTCGATGGGGCAGGTGGCGCCGGCCATGATCCCGGTGCGCAGGCAGGACAGGTCGTGGTCGCCGCGACGCGGGTGGTCCAGCAGCGCGATGAACATGGTGGGCACGCCGTACAGCGCGGTGGCGCGCTCCTCCGCCACCGCCGCCAGGGTCGCCTCCGGCTCGAAGGCGGACGCCGGATAGATCATGGTGCTGCCGTGGGTCACGCAGCCCAGGTTGCCCATCACCATGCCGAAGCAGTGGTACAGCGGCACCGGGATCACCAGGCGGTCGTCCGCGCCCAGGCCCAGGCTCTCCCCCACCATGTAGCCGTTGTTGAGGATATTGCGGTGGCTGAGGGTGGCACCCTTGGGGAAACCGGTGGTGCCGGAGGTGTACTGGATGTTGATGGGCTGCTCCGGCACCAGCTGCGCCGAGCGCGCGGCCAGCACGTCCGGCGCGACCTCGTCGGCGCGGGCCTGCAGGGCCGACCAGGCGAGGAAGCCCGCGGGCGGCGCCTCCGCCAGACTGACCACGCCGCGCAATGCCGGCAGGCGCGGGCTGGCCAGTTCGCCCGGGACGCACCCGGCCAGTTCCGGCAACAGCTCCAGCAGCATCGCCTGATAGTCGGACGTCTTGAAGGATTCGGCGCAGATCAGCCAGCTGCAGCCGGACTGGGCCAGGACGTATTCCAGTTCGCTCAGGCGGTACGCGGGGTTCACGTTCACCAGCACCGCGCCGATCTTCGCCGTGGCGAACTGGGCGATGCACCACTCGGCGCAGTTGGGCGACCAGATGCCGACCCGCTGGCCCTGCTCCACCCCCACGGCCAGTAGCCCCCGGGCGCAGCGGTCCACCGCCTCGCCCAGTTGCCGCCAGCTGTAGCGCAGGTCCTGGTGGCGAACCCGCAGCGCGTTGCGGTCGGCGTGGCGGCGCACGGCGTCGTCGAACGCCTCGCCAATGGTGGTTTCCAGCAGGGGCGGGTCCTGCCGGCCTTGGGTGTGGCTGAGCGAACTCATGGTGATCTCCGTTCTTGTCGTTATTTTCGGATGCCGCGATCGCCGGGGCGGCATGCCCTGACGGTTCTACGGGAATGTCGCGGCGAGGCCAAGCAGCCGTTGGTCTGACGGCCCCGGGCCAGCAACCGGCGACCACGGCCACCTGCCGGGACGAGTTGACAGCATCGCGTCAGCAGCTTTACGTTAACGTAAAGGTAAAACACACGAGTCCGCAATGTC
The DNA here is from genome assembly GCF_007109405.1 of Pseudomonas mangiferae. Lineage (GTDB taxonomy): Bacteria > Pseudomonadota > Gammaproteobacteria > Pseudomonadales > Pseudomonadaceae > Pseudomonas_T > Pseudomonas_T mangiferae. The sequence goes on along the minus strand of NZ_VJOY01000001.1, from coordinate 9,692 downwards.
TGTGAACTACAGCATCTCCGAACTGGCCCGGGAACTGGACGTGACCACCCGGGCCATCCGCTTCTACGAGGAACAGGGCCTGCTGGCCCCCGAGCGCCGGGGCCAGGAGCGTATCTACAGCCCCAAGGACCTGGTCACCCTCAAGCTGATCCTGCGCGGCAAGCGCATCGGCTTCTCCCTCGCCGAATGCAAGGAACTGATCGAGTTGTACGACCCCAGCGGCGGCAACCGCAAGCAGCTGGAGGCGTTCATGAGCAAGATCGCCGAGCGCCGCCTGCAACTCGCCCAGCAGTTGCTGGACATCGAACAGATGCAGCTGGAACTCGATACCGCCGAAGAACGCTGCCTGGCCGCCCTGGCCGAGGCGCCCCACTGACACCGCCGCCGGCGCCTGCGCGCCGCGCCCCACGACCAACAGGTGATCCCATGAGCTACCCGTCCCTCAACTTCGCCCTGGGCGAGACCCTCGACATGCTGCGCGAGCAGGTGCGCGGCTTCGTCGCCCGCGAGCTGGCGCCCCGCGCTGCCGAGATCGACCGCGACAACCAGTTCCCCATGGACATGTGGCGCAAGTTCGGCGAGATGGGCCTGCTAGGCATTACCGTGGACGAGGAATACGGCGGCTCCGGCCTGGGCTACCTGGCCCACGTGATCGCCATGGAAGAGATCAGCCGCGGCTCCGGCTCGGTGGCCCTGTCCTACGGCGCCCACTCCAACCTGTGCGTCAACCAGATCAAGCGCAACGGCAACGCCGAGCAGAAGGCCCGCTACCTGCCCAAACTGATCAGCGGCGAGCACATCGGCGCGCTGGCCATGAGCGAGCCGAACGCCGGCTCCGACGTGGTCTCCATGAAGCTGCGCGCCGAGAAGCGCGGCGACCGCTACGTTCTCAACGGCAGCAAGACCTGGATCACCAACGGTCCGGATGCCAACACCTACGTCATCTACGCCAAGACCGAACCGGAAAAGGGTGCCCACGGCATCACCGCGTTCATCGTCGAGCGGGACTGGACGGGGTTCAGCCGCGGCAGCAAGTTCGACAAGCTGGGCATGCGCGGCTCCAACACTTGCGAGCTGTTCTTCGACAACGTGGAAGTGCCCGAAGAAAACGTGCTGGGCACCCTCAACGGTGGCGTGCGGGTCTTGATGAGCGGCCTGGACTACGAGCGCGTGGTGCTCTCCGGCGGCCCGGTGGGCCTGATGCAGGCCTGCATGGACGTGGTGGTTCCCTACATCCACGACCGCAAGCAGTTCGGCCAGAGCATCGGCGAGTTCCAGCTGGTGCAGGGCAAGGTGGCCGACATGTACACCCAGCTCGCCGCCAGCCGCGCCTACCTGTACGCCGTGGCCCAGGCCTGCGACCGCACCGAGACCACCCGCAAGGACGCCGCCGGGGTCATCCTCTATACCGCCGAACGCGCCACCCAGATGGCCCTGGATGCCATCCAGATCCTCGGCGGCAACGGCTACATCAATGAATTTCCCACCGGCCGCCTGCTGCGCGACGCCAAGCTCTACGAGATCGGCGCCGGCACCAGCGAAATCCGCCGCATGCTGATCGGCCGCGAGCTGTTCAACGAGACCCGCTGAACGCTCCGCCGCCACCGACACGGGAGAACCGCGCGATGAAGAGCACCGAACGTTTCAGCAACCGGGTGGACGCCTACGACAAGGGCCGCCCCCGCTACCCGGCGGCCCTGGTGGACGCCCTGGCCGCCGACCTGCCGGCCGGCGCCGTGATCGCCGACATCGGCTCCGGCACCGGGCTGCTCAGCCAGCCCTTCGTCGAACGCGGCCTGCAGGTGCGTGCCGTGGAGCCCAACGAGCCCATGCGCCGGGCGGCGGAAGCCAGCCTGGGGCGGCACCCGGGCTTCGTCAGCCTCGGGGGTACCGCCGAGGCCAGCGGCCTGGAGTCGGCCAGCGTCGACCTGATCATCGTCGGCCAGGCGTTCCACTGGTTCAACCGCGCCGCTGCCCGTCGGGAATTCGCCCGCATCCTCAAGCCGAGCGCCCCGGTGGCGCTGGTGTGGAACGACCGGCTCTCCGAAAGCAGCCCGTTCATGGTCGACTACGAGGCCCTGCTGCGGCGCTTCGGCACTGACTACGCCCAGGTGGAACACCGCAACCTGCGGCCGGCCCAGCTATCGCGCTTCTTCGGCGAGCAGGGTTGCCGGCTGCGGGTATTCGACAACGCCCAGTGGCTGGACTGGGACGCGTTGCAAGCGCGCCTGGACTCGTCCTCCTACGTGCCGGAGGCCAGCCACCCCGACCACGCCCCGATGCTGGCGCACCTGCGCCAGCTGTTCGATCGCCACCAGCAGGAGGGTCGCGTGCGCTTCGACTACGACACCCTGCTCTACCTCGCCCCGCTGAGCCGAGAAACCCCATGACCATCCTGTCCACCTCCCTCAACCCGCGGGCCGCCGACTACGCCACCAACGCCGCGCACATGCAGGAACAGGTCGCCGCGCTGCGCGACCTGCTCGCCCGGGTGCGCGAAGGCGGCGGGCCCAAGGCCCAGGAACGCCACACCGCCCGCGGCAAGCTGCTGCCCCGGGAACGCATTGACCAGTTGCTGGACCCGGGCTCGCCCTTCCTGGAGATTGGCCAGTTGGCCGCCCATGAGGTGTACGGCGAGGACGTACCGGCCGCCGGGGTGATCGCCGGCATCGGCCGGGTGGAAGGCATCGAGTGCATGATCGTGGCCAACGACGCCACGGTGAAGGGCGGCAGCTATTACCCGCTGACGGTGAAGAAGCACCTGCGCGCCCAGGCCATCGCCCGGGAGAACCGCCTGCCGTGCATCTACCTGGTGGACTCCGGCGGCGCCAACCTGCCGCGCCAGGACGAGGTGTTCCCCGACCGCGAACACTTCGGCCGGATCTTCTTCAACCAGGCGACCCTCAGCGCCCAGGGCATCCCGCAGATCGCAGTGGTGATGGGTTCCTGCACCGCCGGCGGCGCCTACGTGCCGGCCATGTCCGACGAAACGGTGATGGTCCGCAACCAGGCCACCATCTTCCTCGCCGGCCCGCCCCTGGTGAAGGCCGCCACCGGCGAGGTGGTGAGCGCCGAGGACCTGGGCGGCGCCGACGTGCACTGCAAAACCTCCGGGGTCGCCGACCACTACGCCGAGGACGACACCCACGCCCTGGCCATCGCCCGCCGCTGCATCGCCAACCTCAACTGGCGCAAGCAGGGTCGCCTGGAGACCCGCTCGCCGCTGCCGCCGCGCTATGCCGCCGAGGAGCTGTACGGGGTGATCCCGGCGGACGCCAAGCAGCCGTTCGACGTGCGCGAGGTGATCGCGCGCCTGGTAGACGACAGCGCCTTCGACGAATTCAAGGCACTGTTCGGGACCACCCTGGTGTGCGGCTTCGCCCACCTGCACGGCTACCCGGTGGCGATCCTGGCCAACAACGGGATTCTCTTCGCCGAAGCGGCGCAGAAAGGCGCCCATTTCATCGAGCTGGCCTGCCAGCGCGGCATCCCGCTGCTGTTCCTGCAGAACATCACCGGCTTCATGGTGGGCCAGAAGTACGAGGCCGGCGGCATCGCCAAGCATGGCGCCAAGCTGGTCACCGCGGTGGCCTGCGCGCGGGTGCCGAAGTTCACCGTGATCATCGGCGGCAGCTTCGGCGCCGGCAATTACGGCATGTGCGGACGCGCCTACGATCCGCGCTTCCTGTGGATGTGGCCCAACGCACGGATCGCGGTGATGGGTGGCGAACAGGCGGCCGGGGTGCTGGCCCAGGTCAAGCGCGAACAGGCCGAACGCGCCGGGCAACAGTTGGGCGCCGACGAAGAGGCGCAGATCAAGCGGCCGATCCTCGACCAGTACGAGCGCCAGGGACACCCTTACTACTCCAGCGCCCGGCTCTGGGACGACGGTGTGATCGACCCGGCGCAGACCCGCGAGGTGCTCGCCCTGGCGTTGTCCGCATCCCTCAACGCGCCCATCGAGCCGACCACGTTCGGCGTGTTCCGCATGTGAGCCCGCGGCCTTTCCACTCTGCCACCGGCGTGCACCGCGCGCCCCGAAGACGACCATGACTGCCTTCAATTCCATCGAGCTGGACATCGACCCGCGCGGCATCGCCACCCTCTGGCTGAACCGCCCGGACAAGAACAACGCCTTCGACGCCGGCATGATCCGCGAGCTGATCCTCGCCCTGGATGCCGTGCAGTCCGACCGCAACCTGCGCTTCCTCATCCTGCGCGGGCGCGGCCGGCACTTCTCCGCCGGTGCCGACCTGGCCTGGATGCAGCAGTGCGCCGAGCTGGACTACACCACCAACCTGGACGACGCCCGGGAGCTGGGCGAGCTGATGCACAACCTGTATCAGTTGAAGATCCCCACCCTGGCGGTGGTCCAGGGCGCGGCCTTCGGCGGGGCCCTCGGCCTGATCGCCTGCTGCGACATGGCCATCGGTGCCGAGAATGCCCAGTTCAGCCTCTCCGAGGTGCGCATCGGCCTGGTGCCGGCGGTGATCAGCCCGTTCGTGGTGCAGGCCATCGGCGAACGGGCCGCGCGCCGCTACGCCCTGACCGCCGAGCGCTTCGACGGCCAGTGCGCCCGACGCCTCGGGCTGCTCGCCGAGTGCTACCCGGCGGACGCCCTGGACGCTGCGGTGGACCAGTGGGTGGAAACCCTCTGGCTGAACAGCCCCCAGGCCATGCAGGCTTGCAAGGACCTGCTGCGGGAAGTCGGCAGCGGCGACCTGACGCCGGCCCTGCGCCGCTACACCGAGACCGCCATCGCCCGCATCCGGGTCAGCCCGGAGGGCCAGGAGGGCCTGCGCGCCTTCCTCGACAAACGCAAGCCGGCCTGGCAGGAGGGCACCCGATGAGCGCTTCGACCCCGAACCACCCCATACGCCTGGATACCCTGCTGGTGGCCAACCGCGGCGAGATCGCCTGCCGGGTGATGCGCACCGCCAAGGCCCTGGGGCTCACCACCGTGGCCGTGCACAGCGCCATCGACCGTGACGCCCGTCATGTGCGCGAGGCCGACTTGGCGGTGGACCTAGGGGGCGCCAAGCCGGCCGACAGCTACCTGCAGGTGGACAAGCTGATCGCCGCGGCCCGCGCCTCCGGTGCCCAGGCGATCCACCCGGGCTACGGCTTCCTCTCCGAGAACGCCGGCTTCGCCCGGGCGGTGGAGGACGCCGGGCTGGTCTTCCTCGGCCCACCCGCCTCCGCCATCGACGCCATGGGCAGCAAGTCCGCCGCCAAGGCCCTGATGGAGACCGCCGGGGTGCCCCTGGTGCCCGGCTACCACGGCGAGGCCCAGGACCTGGAAACCTTCCGCGCCGCCTCTGACGGCATCGGCTACCCGGTGCTGCTCAAGGCCGCCGCTGGCGGTGGCGGCAAGGGCATGAAGGTGGTGGAAAGCGAGGCCCAGTTGGGCGAAGCCCTGGAGTCGGCGCGCCGGGAGGCGCAGTCGGCCTTCGGCGACGCGCGCATGCTGGTGGAGAAATACGTCCTCAAGCCGCGTCACGTGGAAATCCAGGTGTTCGCCGATCGCCACGGCAACTGCCTGTACCTGAACGAACGGGACTGCTCCATCCAGCGCCGCCACCAGAAGGTGGTGGAGGAAGCCCCGGCGCCGGGGCTCACCCCTGCCCTGCGCCAGGCCATGGGCGAGGCGGCGGTGAAGGCAGCCCAGGCCATCGGCTACGTGGGCGCCGGCACCGTGGAATTCCTCCTGGACGCACGTGGCGAGTTCTTCTTCATGGAGATGAACACCCGCCTGCAGGTGGAGCACCCGGTGACCGAGGCCATCACCGGCCTCGACCTGGTGGCCTGGCAGATCCGCGTGGCCCGCGGCGAGCCGCTGCCCCTGCGTCAGGAACAGGTTCCCCTGGACGGCCATGCCATCGAGGTCCGGCTGTACGCCGAGGACCCGGACAACGACTTTCTCCCCGCCACCGGCACCCTGCAGGTCTACCGCGAGCCCGCCCCCGGGCCGGGCCGCCGGGTGGACAGCGGGGTCGCCGAGGGCGACAGCGTTTCGCCGTTCTACGACCCGATGCTGGGCAAGCTGATCGCCTGGGGCGAGAACCGCGAGGAAGCCCGCCAGCGCCTGCTGGCGATGCTGGGGGAAACCCGGGTCGGCGGCGTGCGCACCAACCTGGCATTTCTGCGCCGGGTGCTGGCCCATCCCGCCTTCGCCGACGCGGAACTGGACACCGGCTTCATCGCCCGTCACCAGTCGGACCTGCTGCCGCCGCCGGCGGACCTGCCGGACGCCTTCTGGCAGGCCGCGGCCCGCGCCTTCCTGGCCAGCGAGCCGCCCCGCCGCCGCGAGGACGATCCCCATTCCCCCTGGAGCGCCGGGGACGGCTGGCGCGCCGGGGGCGCGGCGAACCGGGCCCTGACCCTGGTCTGCCGCGAGCAGCGCCGGCGAGTCGCCATCGAAGCCTCCGATAACAGCGGCCTGCGCCGCGCCGAACAGGCGATCCGCCAGGGCGACACGCTGTACCTGGACTGGCAGGGGGAGACCCTCGCCGTGACCCGCTTCGACCCCATCGCCGCGGCGGACGCCAGTCATACCCAGCAGGGCGGCCTGCATGCCCCTATGAACGGCAGCATCGTCCGCGTACTGGTGGAAGCCGGCCAGACGGTGGAGGCCGGCGCCGCCCTGGTGGTGCTGGAGGCCATGAAGATGGAACACAGCATCCGCGCGCCCCACGCCGGCGTGGTGAAATCGCTGTATTGTCGCGAAGGCGAACTGGTGAGCGAAGGCACCGTGCTGGTGGAGCTGGAAGAAGCCAGCGCCTGATGCCTGCGCCGGCGCGGCGACGCGCCGGCCTCGGCCAGGGTCCCATTTGAGGGCCCTTGCCCTCCTCCTTCGCCTGCCTGCCCTACCGAACCGATCACAGCCCGAGAGGAAGCTCCATGACCCTGCCCAGCAAGGTGCGCCTGGTGGAAGTCGGACCGCGCGACGGTCTGCAGAACGAGAAGCAGCCCATCGGCGTAGCCGACAAGGTGCGCCTGGTGGACGACTTGTCCGCCGCCGGGCTGAGCTACGTGGAGGTGGGCAGCTTCGTCTCGCCGAAATGGGTGCCGCAGATGGCCGGCAGCGCCGAGGTGTTCGCCGGCATCCGGCGCCAGCCCGGCGTGACCTATGCGGCCCTCGCGCCCAACCTCAAGGGGCTGGAGGCGGCCTTGGAATCCGGGGTCGAGGAAGTGGCGGTGTTCGCCGCCGCCTCCGAGGCCTTCTCCCAGCGCAACATCAACTGTTCCATCGCCGAGAGCCTGGCACGCTTCGCCCCGGTGGTGGAATACGCCCGCAGCCACCAAGTCCGGGTGCGGGGCTACGTGTCCTGCGTGCTGGGTTGCCCCTACGAGGGCGAGGTGGCGCCGGAGCAGGTCGCCCGGGTGGCCCGGGAGCTGGCCGCCATGGGCTGCTACGAGGTATCCCTGGGCGACACCATCGGCACCGGCACCGCCGGGGCGACCCGCCGGCTGTTCGAGGTGGTGGGACGCGAGGTGCCCCGCGAGCGCCTCGCCGGCCACTTCCACGACACCTACGGCCAGGCCCTGGCCAACGTCTACGCCAGCCTGCTGGAAGGCATCGCGGTATTCGACGCTTCCGTGGCGGGCCTGGGGGGGTGCCCCTACGCCAAGGGCGCCACCGGCAACGTCGCCACGGAGGACGTGGTGTACCTGCTGCAGGGCCTGGGCATCGACACCGGCATCGACCTGGAGGCGCTGGTCGCCGCCGGCCAGCGCATCTGCGACGTGCTCGGCCGGGCCAACGGCTCGCGGGTGGCCCGGGCGCTCCAGGCCCGCGCCGGCTGAACGACCGCGGGACCGGGCGACCCTTGGCGGTCGCCCGGCCACGCAGGCGTCACGGCTGGATCGGCGGGAAGTACGCCAGGGTGTTGCCCAGGGCCCAGAGCAGCACCAGTACCAGCGGGACGTGCACCAGCAGTTGCACGAAGGAGAAGCCGATCAAATCCCGCGCCTTGAGCCCCAGCACCCCCAGCAAGGGCAGCATATAGAACGGGTTGATCAGGTTCGGCAGCGCCTCGGCGGCGTTGTAGATCTGCACCGCCCAGCCCAGGTGGTACTGCAGATCGTTGGCCACCTGCATCACATAGGGCGCCTCGATTATCCACTTGCCGCCCCCAGACGGGATGAAGAAGCCCAGCACGGCGGAATACACCCCCATCAGCAGCGCGTAGGTGTCGTGGGAGGCGATCTGGGCGAAGAAGGTGGAAATGTGGTGCGCCAGGGTCTGCCCGTCGCCACCGGCCACCTTGGTCAGGATCGCCGCGATGGAGCCGTACAGCGGGAACTGGATCATCACCCCGGTGGTGGCCGGCACCGCCCGCGCCACTGCATCGAGGAAGCTGCGCGGACGCCAGTGCAGCAGCGCCCCGGCCATGAGGAACAGCAGGTTGTAGGTGTTCAGGCCGGAGATCGCCTCGATGGCGGGCTTGCTGGCGAACTCCTCCAGCAGCCAACCGGCGGCCAGCAGCGCCAGCAGGACGATCAGCAGCGGGCTGTGCTCCAGCCATTCGCCGGGTCGGGTCGGCCGGCTCACCGGTACGGCCTGGACGCTCACGTCCACCCCGCAGGCCTGGGCATCCCGGGCGGCGGCGGCACCGGGCGCGGTGACGTAGGCGATCACCAGGGACACTACCACCAGCGCCAGCAGCATCATCCCGGACTGCCAGAGGAAGATGGTCTCGGTGAACGGAATGACCCCGGTGATGGAGAGGATCGACGGCGGCAGGCTGGCCGGGTTGGCCTGCAGCTGGGCCGCCGAGGACGACAGCCCCAGCGCCCACACCGCCCCCAGGCCCAGGTAGGCCGCGGCGCCGGCGGCGCGGTAGTCCATCTTCAGCGACTCGCGCCGGGCCAGGGCCCGCACCAGCAAGCCGCCGAACACCAGGCTCAGGCCCCAGTTCAGCAGCGAGGCGAGCATGGACACCAGGGCCACCCAGCACACCGCCGAGCGGCCGTTCTTTGGTACCCGCGCCAGCAGGTCGATGAGCCGCGACGCCGGCCCGGAGCTGGCCACCACATAACCGCCGATCACCACGAAGGCCATCTGCAGGGTGAAGGGAATCAGGCTCCAGAAGCCGTCGCCGAAGGCCTTGGCGGTTTCCCGGGGCGAGGCGCCGACGCTCATCGCCCCCAGCGCCACCACCAGCACCGCTACCGCGGCGAATACCCAGGAATCGGGGAACCAGCGCTCCGCCCAGTTCGAACAACGCATTGCGAACCGCGCGAAGCGGCTTTCTTCGATCGGTGTGGCCATGGGGCTACCTCGTGATTGTTATTGTTGTCGCTACGCCCGCTCGCCGGCGGGCGCCACCCTCCACACGCCGAAACGGCAGGCCTTCGCAGGTCTGCCGTCCGGGTGTTGCGGTGTTTGCCCTCCTGGGCGGAGGCACGGCCCGCAGGCGGTGCCCGAACGGCCTCCGGCCGCCCGCTTGGGCGTCTGGACGCCCGGAGCCTGCGTCAGTCGCGACGCAGGGCCAGGGCCACGCCCTGGCCGCCGCCGATGCACAGGGTCGCCAGGCCCTTCTTCGCGTCGCGGCGGATCATTTCGTGGAGCAGGCTCACCAGCACCCGGCAGCCGGACGCCCCGATGGGGTGGCCCAGGGCGATGGCGCCGCCGTTGACGTTGACCTTGGCCGCGTCCCAGCCCAGCTCCTGGCCCACCGACAGGGCCT